>LXYP01000077.1 GCA_001650955.1 Sphingomonadales bacterium EhC05 | reverse complement strand
GCTGGTGCCACCACCGCTGGCGATGGCTTGCGGTTTGAGCGTACACGCAATGCGGGCCTACTGGATGGAACTTCATCCGGTTTATTTGCTGGCAGCATTACCAACTCCGGTACAATTGCGTCAGAAGGCGATAGCGGAACGACAGCTGGTATCCGTTTTGTCAATGGCGTGTCCTTCAACGGAACCATCAACAATAGCGGAACCATCTCTGGTGTACAAAACGGCCTCTATTTTGGCAACGCGACTCCTGCAGGTGGCGGTGACTTCACCGGAGCGATTGTCAACAACTCAGGCACAATCAGCTCGGGCAGCCGTGCGCTGAACATCGATGGTACCGGATTGGTTGTTAACAACAGCGGTTCGATCCTCGGTAGTGGCGCACAACGCAACGGCACTGTATATGCAGATGGCACAGCCAATAATTTCACCCTGAACAACACAGGAACCATTGACGCGGGCGTCGCCGGTTCAGGTGTTTCATTTCAACTGGGTGTAAACGACGGCGACACACGCAGCTTCACCTTGGTGAACGACGGAACAATTGCTGGCCGTGGCGATGCACAGGCATCCGGCGCTTCTGCGGGTCTTCGATTGTTCAACGGTGCTGGTGCCGGAACGACGGTAAGCGTTGCCGACGACATCGTAAACAACGGCACGATTTCTTCTGAAACCGGGCCAGCATTGCTCATTGAAAATATCGATTTTACCGGTCGTTTCATCAATAATGGCACCTTGTCGGGACCAATTGCAGTAGATGCCTCAACGGCGCTCTCCGGATTAAACTTCGTGCAAAATGGTGGTGCGCTGGCGGGTCGCTTCGTTGGTTCGGCCTTTGCCGATACACTGGCTATCACCGGCCCGGCTTTCACCCTTGCCGGTGATATCACTGGCGGTGTTGATGTGACAACGGATGCCGCAACCACGGTTACTGTTTCTGGTCCGCGGGCAATTGCGGGCAATTTGACTAGCAACGGTACGCTGGCCTTTGACCTTGGCTTCGACAGCTTGGCTGTAGACGGTGATGTCACATTGGGCGGTAACAGCGCTATCAACGTGGCGACCACCAATAGCGCGCTATCTGTTGGATCGGCGATCGAGGTGATTACCGAAACCGGTGCCTTTACAAACAATGGCGTTACCGTGAATGTGGCTGATGATGACTTTCTCGTCGACTATGACGTCGCATTGGGATCCCTGCGCATCACGCCAACGGCAACTGATCTGTCAAATGTCTCGGCCGATGCCAATATCAACAGCTTTGGTTCAGCAGTCGCGTCTGCCGTTGGCAACAACCGCTTGCCTGCAGCCGTGTTTTCCGCGCTGAACAGTTCGGCAGATACGGGAGCTTTTGAAACAACATCGCTAAGCCTGTTGCCGGCCATCAACGACGGTGTGACAAGAGAGATTTTCGAAACACAGCGTGCTGCAAGCGATCTTCTCAACAGTCGTTTGTCCGGTGATCAAACTGGTATCTGGGGCCAAATCTCTTACCGCAATGCAGACCGGGATGCTGCGAGTCTGAGCGCGATCGGCTATGATGCCGATGCGATCAGCTTCACTCTCGGACTGGATAGGCAGCTGAGTGAAAATGCCAAGGTCGGCGTCCTGCTCAACTATGCCGATATCAATGTTGATGCCTATGGTCCGGCGACGGAACAGAATGACATCAATAGCTATCAAATCTCTGCTTATGCGGGGTTGGATTTTGGTGCGGCATTCGTGAACGCTGAACTGGGCTATTCATTCAATGATGCGGAAAGCCAGCGTAGAGCGCTCGGCGCAGCAATAACGAGCATATCTGATGTTGATGGACTCATCGCTGATATTTCCGGTGGTTACACACTGGACTCCGGCAATTTTACGATCACTCCGACCGCTGGCCTGCGCTATGCAAGCCTGTCCCGCGATAGTTTCACAGAAAATGGCGGATTGGGCCTTGCTCTCGACATCGATCGCGCCGAGTTTCTTGAAGCGTCATTGGGGTTGAACATCGAGGGCAAAAAGGACGATTCGAAAGACCTGTCTGTCGTTCCATTTGCCAACATTGCCTATAGCTATGATCTAATTGGCGATGGCTTTGGTGCAAATGCCAGCTTCAACAATGGTTTGGACAGTTTCCGCCTGACCGCCGGAGAATCTTCAGACTCGCGATTTGACCTCGGGGCTGGTCTCAATCTGATCAACAAAAATGGGTTTAGTGTTGGCGCGGAATATCAGGGTCGCTTCGCTTCCGACTACCAAGCCCATTCGGGCGGAGTTCGGGTTCGTTTTGAGTTCTGAGCAAGAAACCAACCGTTTCGTCCGGGGAGCCGGTCGGTGGAAACATCGACCGGCTTTTCTTTTCCGGAGACATTTTAATGTCCGTCGGCCGGATGCTGTAGACACAGAAAATATGTGCCTATCATCACTAGCCCGTCTCTGAATCATGTCCGCTGCCAATCTTTCCGCTCCGTCGTACGGCGTATCTTCTCATGTTTTTTCATGGTGTTAGCGGGCGGATATCGGTCACCCCTCTCGCCACCGCTAGCCCTCCGGCGCGCGACCCTGGACGATTCGCGCGTCGTCGCCGGCGTGGCGGAGGACGGCGGCGATGATCTCCTCGTCAATCCCTTCGCCCGTGCGGATATTGATCGAGCGCAGGTCGCTCTCGTCCAGCCGCTCGCGCATCGCCGCGAGCTTGGCGTCGAGGCTTGCCCGGACCTCGCTTGGCGCCATCGCCTGATATTTCTTGCCTGCCGTGTCAAACTGGATGCCATCCTGCCATTCCTCCCAGCTGATCACCTTGTCAGCGGTCCGCCCGCCGGTCCGCCCGCCGATCCGTCCGTGCGCGCCTTCATTCCCCGGCGCGCCGCCGACGCCGTGCTTGATCAGCAGCGCCAGCATCGCATCGGACGGGGTGATCCGCCGTTCAAATTCCTTGCCGCCGCGCATGATCACGGTCTCGCGCCCGACCACTGCACGCTCATGGGCGACCGCGATCAGCCCGCGCTTGGCATTGGCGAGCGCCGTGTCCCAGCGCGCCGCAAAGCCCGCATCCTGCCCGCGCAGCCGATAGGCGGAGGTGCTCGAAATATCCGCCACCCGGCAGGCATCGCGAACACAGCCGCTCTGCCGCAGCGCCGCGAGAAATGTCGTGCGGCGCTGCGCGGTCCAGCCGTCATGGCGCGGTTTTTTGGGGAGATTGGTCATGAGGAGCCCGGTTCCGGACCCCAAGAGATTGCGCGTTGTCGGGGGAGGTCCTGAAACGGGTTCAGGATGACGGGATTGAGTCTCCTCGCACGTCCTGAGCTCAATCCCGTCCGTCCTGATCTCAACCCCGTTCGTCCTGAGCTTGTCGAAGGACCTTGCGCGAATTTCATCGATGCTTCGACAAGCTCAGCACGAACGGTACTGGATTCAGCGCGAACGGTACTGGATTCAGCACGAACGGTACTAGATGTGGTCGGTTTTTCCTTAGCCATGGCCAAGACATATCAGAGGGCAGGGGCTGTAGGAAAGCCTGTTGGATCGGGATGTGTAAGCCAATTCATTACTCCCCCCCCTTTCTGGGGATTGTCACACCGGTCATCACAATCACCACAACCCTAGGCGGCAGCGACAGCCTCCCGCTTGGCGCCCCGCTTGCCGCGCATGATCAGGCCGACCGCGATCAGCAATTGCAGCGTGCCATAGAGCAGCAGCGTGAACAGCACCATGTCGCCAATCGGATCGGGCTGTCCGATCACCGCGGGGAATAGAGACGCCTTGAGCATGAAGCCGAGATTGATGTTGCGCACCACGACCTCGATATCAATCGCAGTGCGGTCGGCGTGGCGCAGGCGCAGCGCCTTGCAGACCAGCCAGCTGACCAGCGCCAGCAGCGCAATCAACACCGCGACCAATGCGATATTGGTCAGGCCAAAGGCCTGCCAGTCGAGCCGCCCGGAGGAGGCGGACCCGATCACGATCATCAGGATGCCGAATAATGAGGCGCGCACCACCCATTTGGAAAAACGCGCCGCCGTTTGCGGGAACAGGCGGAGATAGATCATGCCAAGGACCAGCGGCAGCAGCAAGGTCAGCGCGATTTCCGCCATGATCTGCCCGCGCGGCATGGCAAAATCGGCGGGCATATATTGGGTGATCAGAAATTCGAGGATCAGCGGCGTGGTGAACAGACAGGCCAGCGTCGTCACCGCGGTGATGGTGATCGACAGCGGCACATTGCCGCGGGCAAAAAAGGTGAAGATATTCGACGTCGTCCCGCCCGGTATCGCCGCGATCAGCGCGATGCCGACCGCCAGCCCGCCGACAATGCCAAAGCCCCATATCACCGCCAGCGCGACCAGCGGCACGATGATCAGCTGGATCGCGGTGCCGCTGGTCACCGCCCTGGGTTCGCGCAAAATCTCGCGAAAATCGCCCGGCGTCAGCGTCGCGCCCATGCCGAGCATCGCGGTCACCAGCTGGAACACCGCGAACCAATATTCATTGGCCAGATAAAAATCGCCCATGTCGCTCCGCCCTTCCGCAGATGATCAGCTTTGCCAGAGTGTTAAGGGATTTTGGGAATTGGGCAAGAGGTTAGGGGTGGGTGGTCGGTTGCGTCATCCCGTGCTGGATCGGGGATTGCGTGAGATTGTGGGTTGTCGATGGAGGTCCTGAGCCAAGCGCAGGATGACGGGTGTGTGTCTCCGTTCGCCCTGAGCTTGTCGAAGGGCATTGCGCGTCGATAGGTGCACTTCGACAGGCTCAGTGCAAACGGGCTTCTCGCGACCTGCGTCATCTCGGGCCGTCATCGTCAGATAGGGGAGAAGCGCATTGTCACTGTAATTTGGGGGTTATTGCACCTGTCACCGTAATCAAAGGGTGGGGCTACTTGATTGCCAGAGTTCTTTTGTCATGGGTGGAGTACTCACCCACGACATATTCGGGCGTATTTAGCTCCGGATCGATCATTGCGGTAGCAAATATTACTTGATGATTAGCACTGGCAAGCAGTGATTGCTTTACCAAAAGTCTTTGAAAATTTTGACTTCGTGCGGGCTCCATCCCTTTGTCTTCGAGCGTATCAAGAATCAGCAACCTTGGATGTCTGAACTTTGAATTATTTGCAGCAGCAAACAAGAAACCCGACAGGAGGCTATTTTTCAAATAGACCTTCGAACTCGCTGAGAAATAATTCTCTCCGTCGATAGCCATATTGTTTTCACGAAAACTGAACTGAACAACTTTAGCATTTTCAAAAGAGTCTTGGCGCTGAAGGTCGTCGTGTAGAAAGGTTAGCGTTTCATCGGCAATGGCGCTGTGAGCCTTTTGGATTTGTTCTGATTCCGCAGCTTTAAGTCGTTCATTTTTGTCTTCTATCTCGCTCACGTCAGATTTGATCTGATCCTGCCGCTTTGAGAGTTCATCGAGTTTGCCAATCAAATTTGCTTTCTCATCGACATCTTCTAGTTCGCGTTTGAGATAGCCAACTTGTTCATTCAAATTTTTCGCCTGCTCACGTGCTCTGGATGTAGGACTTGATCTCAATCGAACCAAGTTTTCGTTTGTTGAAGTCCACTGTCCGATCAGTTTTTTAGCTCTTTCTCGAGCTACTTTAATGTCGATAATCCTATCGGCTTGCAAAGCTAGGGATTGTTTGTGCTGCGATATTAGGTCATTCAACTGCCTAGCTGCGCGAGACTTCATTCTTTCGTGATCGAAGGGTTCTTTGCATAATCTGCAGACATCATCGTCGGTAGCTTTTTCATCGTCGGTAGCCTTAATCGGCGCGTAACAGCTTGGACAACGAGCATATTTCAGCTCAGAAACTAGACTTGCGACATTATTGGCATCTCTTAAGTGATCTATTTTGTGCTCAATCGTGGTTAGAAAGATCTCTGAATCAGAATACTCTAACTCTAACATTCGCTGTTGATCCCGAGCGCTTCCAAGCTCTTTTTGGATCTTCTGCAGGCTTTCAAACTCCTCGGTCTGGGGGTCCAAAGTGAAATCAGAAGTGCCTTCGTCGCTGCTTTCCAATATTTCTAGGCCACGAAGTTCTTCTTGTAATTTCGTCAGTTGGGAAGCTAACTTCGCTTTTTCTGCGTCTACCCAGTCAAGAGTTAAACTGTGTTCATAGCCTGATAACAGCAGATATAAACTCCTTAGGGCACTTCGAATTTCTTGAAGTTCCTTGTTCAGTTGCCTCAGTTTTAGTTGATTAGTATAGATTTCAGGTTCGTATGCGCCGATAAGCAATCGACCTACTGCTTCTCTGAGCTCTGGTGTGTCCCAACTATCATCCCGAAAAATTCTTTCAATCGAGCTCAACTGATCAGAATAAATCAAACGTAAAAGTTGATGGAGAGTTATTTTACCAGTCATCTCCATTTCCAATTCGGGAATGTTTAGAAACGTAAAGATGGCTTGAGAAAAACTCTCTTTCGATGATGTAGTTCGATATGGATATTTTCTCCAATCGTCCATTGGAGCTGCTATCGAGCTATCTAAGTCGCCGGGAAAAATCATCATTGGTTGCCCAGCTTTGGTCGAGATTTCTCTCATCACTGTAACGATATGATGATTTAGTTGAACTTCTATCGCCACCCGATCGCAAAGGCGCGCATGTTCGCTCCAATCATGAATGTCACCACCTAGACAATAGACTAGGAAACTTATTATCGTTGACTTTCCACTGCTATTCTCTCCGCTTAGTATGTTGACACCATCGTGAAATTCACAGCTATAGACCTCGCTGAGGTTCCGATAAACCACCAAACGCCGCACGCTTATTGTTGGTTCAAACAAAGTCATATCTGTAATCCATCAATTTGGTTCTATCTTTCAAGCCATTCGCACCCAGCAATGAAATCTCTTCAATATCCGATAATATCTTGATTAACTCTTGCTCATTAGAATTAAGTTCCATAGCTCGTTCGCTGAGATCAGTAGGAATTTTCTCAGCCACTAATAAGTTACTATCTTTTTGATAAACAAGCATTTTAGTGGAAACCATCGTTTGTATCGCTGCCTCGAATGAGGTTTCCATTCTATCAAATAAAACAACGCCAGATGGCAACCGGTCATATGGGAATCTGCTTTCAAACCTTGCTTGTCGAACAAGAGCTCGGAGTGGGGTCGTAAGCTTAAGGCCACCTCGAACAATACCGATTTCCGGCTGATATAGCGA
>LXYP01000076.1 GCA_001650955.1 Sphingomonadales bacterium EhC05 | reverse complement strand
CCAATGGAGGCAGCACCAAAAGCAACAAAGCGGGTCGCCTTGGCTGTGCTTGCCGGGACATTTGCCACATTGGCTGTTTTTGTGCCTATCGCCTTTATGGACGGATTAGTAGGACGCTTCTTTCTTCAATATGGTTTGGCGATTGTATTTTCGGTTAGCGTGTCATTGCTGGTTGCGCTTACGTTGTCGCCGATGCTTGCCTCGCGCTTCCTCAAATCGGAAAAAGAAAAAACAGGCTGGTTAGGACAAATTGAAAGCTTCCACGAGAATATGCGGAAGCGTTATGAAAAGCTTGTAGGCTGGTCGATCAGAAGACGATATCTCGTTTTTCTAGGAGCGGCTATAAGCCTTTTTATAGGCGGTCTTTTTGCAGGGATGGTTCCTGCCACGTTCATGCCACTTACGGACAGGTCAGAGTTCCTCGCAAGTATTGAATTACCTTTGGGAACTGGCATTGAAACCGCTAAAGAGGCTTCGTTGCGCGCCGACGAGGCGTTGCGCAAAATTGAAGATGTAGAATATGTGTTTGTTACCGCTGGAGCAGGAACAAATCAGAAAACCAATCTGCTCGATTTTTATGTCGATCTCACCCCCAAACAAGGTCGATTTGTCAAGCAGGGCGCGATCATGGACCAAGCCCGCGAAGTCCTTGCAAAGACACTACCAGAAGCCAAGGATATATCCGCTGTAGAAGTCCCTTGGGTTTCCGGTGCCGGTGTGGGATCGGCTCAGATAGAGCTGATTATTTCAGGTTCTGATCTTACAACCATTAATGAATATGCGGACATCTTGGCGGGGAAAATGCGCGCTGTTCCAGAATTGGTGGATGTTGCCTCTACTTATGAAGGCGGCAGACCGGAATTGCAGATTAGGTTAGATCGAAATCGGGCAGCAGATTTAGGG
The DNA here is from genome assembly GCA_001650955.1 of Sphingomonadales bacterium EhC05. Lineage (GTDB taxonomy): Bacteria > Pseudomonadota > Alphaproteobacteria > Sphingomonadales > Sphingomonadaceae > Parasphingorhabdus. The sequence goes on along the minus strand of LXYP01000076.1, from coordinate 17,310 downwards.
GTAACGGCGCGGAACGTCGCTGCAGCATCGCAGACTTTAATCGGCGGGAGAGATGCGGGAACATTTGAAGCAGAAGGTAGGCGCTATGATGTTAGGGTTCGAGTCGATGAAGATAAACGGCAAACCTTGAATGACGTTGCCCGGCTCCCGGTTCGATCAGGGAGCGGGAGTTTAGTCGACTTGGCTGCAGTTGCAGATATTGAGGTTGCGGACAGTCCATCTCAGATTGATCGCGTGGACCGCGCCAGACAAATTACAATCATGGCAAACACACCGCCCGGAGTAGCATTAAGTGTCGCTGTTGCTCAGGTTGACAAAATCTTGGCTAATCATCCCCCACCTGAAGGAATGTCGACCAAAATGGAAGGTATGGCGCGGAGATTGGCAGACACAACTTCTGCTATATTGCTCGCATTCGCGCTTGCGTTTGTAGCGCTATACATTGTCCTTGCCAGCCAATTTGACAGCTTCGGTCAACCGGTCCTGATCATGCTTACCGCTCCTCTTTCCTTTTCCGGGGCGTTTATCGCGCTTTGGCTTTCCAATCAGGAATTGAGCATGTTTGCACAGATTGGCTTAATCGCTTTGATGGGCATTGTGATGAAAAACGGTATTCTTCTGGTGGACCTTGCAAATGATTATCGACGAAATGGAATGAACGCGGCAGATGCGATGCAAAAAGCCGCGCCAGAACGGCTCAGGCCGGTGCTAATGACGGCGTTGGCAGCAATTTTTGGCATGATGCCCGTTGCTTTTGCTCAATCCGATGGAGCTGAATGGCGCAATGCCATGGGCTTCATCATTATGGGCGGATTAGCGACATCTACCTTTTTGACATTGTTGGTCGTGCCTGCTGCTTATGCCTTGCCGGATGACTATGCTCGGTTAAAAACCCGCGTTCGCGCGAAGTTATCTGGCAGTTATTGGCATTAAACGGGACTAAATAGCACGCACTGCGCGTCCGCTTTCAAACGCAATTTTCGATGGTGGTAATGACGATAATTGTGCGCGAATCGGCCATCGGAAAGTAGCTTTCTGCATTCTAAGCGAAACAACAGAGGAGGGGCGGGGGGTAGTTCGTTGATTCCAGAATCCAGGGTTTTCTGGCTAGCCGGTGGCGCTATTTTGGGCGGTATTCTTACACAAAACCTTACACATTTTTAGTTTGACGAGAAATTTATAATTTGTTATCAAATATTTACGGTTGTCTCGTCCCACTCAAAATGCAGTTCCGCAAGGAGTGCCCGTTCGAGTCGGGCCAGGGGCACCACAGTCAAAGACCCGCACGGATTGTGACTAAGTTGCAACTATTCCCAACGATGGACGAAAATCATACCGTTGGATGAGCATCCGTGCGTGTTTTGGTAGACACGATTGTAAAAACTATTAACCCGACGATCGATGAGGGACTAACAATAAAAGTAGTGATCCGTGTATTGGGATCCCAGGAGAGAATCATGAACATCACAAAATTTTTATCAGCTACCGCTCTTGGTGGCTTGGTAGCTCTGTCACCGGCCTATGCGCAGGATGCACAGGGAGAAGAAGCAAATGATGATAATGTCATCATTGTAACCGCGACCAAACGTGCGCAGACGCTCCAAGAAACGCCGATTTCGGTCTCCGTGACATCCGGAGAAACACTCGAAGCGGCACAGATTCGTGACGTACTCGACCTGCAAACGGTCACACCTTCACTGCGTGTCAGTCAGCTCCAGACTTCGTCTGCATCGACTTTCATCATTCGCGGCTTTGGTAACGGCGATAACAACTTCGGCATTGAGCCATCGGTTGGCGTATTCATTGACGGCGTGTTCCGCTCGCGTTCAGCTGCGGCTCTGTCAGATCTTCCCAACGTAGAGCGCATTGAGGTGCTGAATGGCCCACAATCGACGCTTTTCGGCAAAAACGCCTCTGCTGGTGTTATTTCGGTTATCACGCGTGCGCCACAATTCGAATTTGGTGGAGCGGTTGAAGCCGTTTACGGCAATTTTAACAATGTCGTTCTCAAGGGCGATATTACAGGCCCGCTGACCGACACTATCGCCTTCTCGGTCGACGGTAGCTATAACCGTCGTGACGGTTACTCCAATATTGTCAATCTGGATGAAGAGCAGAATAACCGCAATCGCTGGGCAGCTCGTGGCCAGCTTTTGTTCGAACCAACATCCGATTTGACGATTCGCGGGATTTTAGATTATTCGAAGATTGACGAGATTTGTTGTCAGGTAACGACCGTTGTTGCTGGGCCAACTGCCGGCGCTATCCAGTTGCTTGGCGGCCAATTCTCGACCGATCGGTTCAGCTATGATGCGTTTCTCAATCAGGTTCCGATCAACAAAGTCGACAATTATGGCGGCTCGCTGCAGGTCGATTATCAGGCAGGGGCGTTTTCTCTGACCTCGATTTCTTCTTACAGAGAATTGAAGAACCTGTTCATTTCGGACATTGATTACAGCAGCCTGGATGTTGCGAACGAAACCCGCAACCAGAAGGTCAAGACGCTCACCCAGGAATTCCGCGTTGCATCGGACTTTGACGGTCCAATCAACTTTTTGCTCGGCGGTTATTATTTCGATGAAAGCATCTCGCAGATCAGTCAGATCGAAAACGGTACCCAAATCCGCGACTTCTTCGAAGTTCTGGCTGGTGGGAACCCGGCAGATGTCATCGCCGGCAATCCGAGTGTATTCAACGGGGTTGAAGCAGGTCTTGGTCTTCCGCAGGAATCCATTTTTCTCACACCACTGCTCACAGCCGAGCAGTTTTCGATGGACAATACGTCCTATTCGATCTTCGGCACGGTTGATTTTGAACCGATTGATGGTCTCGTCCTGACGGGTGGTTTCAACTACACCGACGATAAGAAGGACTTCGCACTTGCTCAGCAAAGCTTCGATCCATTGGGTCAAGTCAATCTGATTGATGCGTTCATTGTCGGTGCAACCGGGGGCACCGTGACCTCGCGAGCGCAATTTCAGGCGCTTCCTGCGGCTAATCAGGCGGCTCTGCTTGCGGCGGCGACCAATCCGGCTGTAAATCCGTTGGCCGGTCTTGCCGGGTTCCAGTTCCAGCCACCATTTTTGACCATCCCTAACGCGGTCGAAGACGGCAGGACCCGCGATGACAAGTTCACCTATTTGCTCCGTGCATCCTATTCGGTCTCAAATGAAGTCAATATCTATGGTAGCTATGCAACGGGCTTCAAGGCAAGTTCGGTCAATCTGTCACGCGACAGCCGTCCTTCCAGCACTGATTTCGTAGCCGGCCCTGGCGGATCGACTTTTGGCGCTCCATCCTCGCCAATCCTTGATGCAGGCCTGGCGCTGCCAAATCTGCGCAGCGGTTCGCGCTTTGCTGGACCAGAAAATGCTACCGTCTATGAAGTTGGTATCAAAGGTCAGTGGGAAGGCTTCGGCTTCAACCTCGCATTGTTCGACCAGACCATCACGGGCTTCCAAAGCCTTGCCTTCACCGGCACCGGTTTTGCCCTGCAAAATGCGGGTCAGCAATCGGTTAAAGGTGTCGAGTTTGACAGTACGATCAGCCCGACCGAAGGATTGGTCTTCACTTTTGCGATGACCTATCTTGATCCGTTGTTTGATGACTTCCCAGGAAGTGTTTTGGGCGACCTGAGCGGCGTAACACCGGCCGGCATTCCCAAGATTGCGATTTCGACCTCGGCAACCTATGCCCATGAATTTGGTGCCAGCGGGAACAAGCTGATTACCCGGATTGATTACAGCCACGAAAGCAATACGCCGATCAACAACGGCTTGCCGACGTTTAACGCTGCATTGGGCAACACCCAGATTTTTGATCGCGAGGTCAATCTGGTCAACGGCTCGATGACGCTGAAGCTTGATAATGGTCTCGAAATCGGCGGCTATGTCCGTAACCTGCTCAACGACCAGTTTATCACGACCGTATTCGACGGTGTTGCGCAAGCTGGAACCGTTTCCGGTTACCCAAGCGCACCGCGCACTTATGGCGGTGTCGTTCGTTTCAAATTCTAGTTTGAAATATAATTACAACAATGAGCCCTGCTGGGAAACCAGCGGGGCTTTTTGCGGTATAATTGCGCCATTTATCCCTTTTGAGATGCAAAAATACTACTCAAACTTGCGTTTTTCGCATTTCTGTCTGGACTTAATCGATCGATTAGTTGAAGATTGAAACATTGGAGGGATGAGCAAAAGCTTCACTCTTCAGTAGATAACGGGATTTGGGAGAGAGAGATGCGTAAATCGCTACTATTGGCCGCCACAGCTATAACTGCAATTTCAATGCCTGCATATGCGCAGGAACAGGATCAGGGCGATTTTGACGACAATGTCATCATCGTAACCGCACAGCGTCAGGCGCAAAGCCTTCAGGAAGTGCCGATTGCAGTTTCCGCTTTTGACAGTAAGGCACTGGAAGCACAGCAGATTGAAAATGCCAGCGATTTGCAGCTGACTTTGCCCAATGTGTCTTTTACCAAAAGCAACTTTACGTCATCCAGCTTTACCATTCGAGGCATTGGTGACCTCTGCGTCGGCGTGACATGCGACACCGCGACAGCGATTCACTTGAATGACTCGCCTCTGTTCAACACACGATTGTTCGAAACCGAATATTTTGATCTCGAACGCGTTGAGGTTCTTCGTGGTCCTCAGGGCACTCTATTTGGCCGAAACGCGACCTCGGGTGTGGTCAATGTTGTGACCGCCAAGCCTGAACTGGGAGAGTTTAAAGGCTCGCTCGAAGGCCAATATGGCAATTTCAACTCTTATCAGGTCAAAGGCATGCTCAATGTGCCAATCGGCGAAACATTGGCATTGCGTGCTGCGGGCTTCTATCAGAAGCGTGACGGTTATACCCGAAATCTGTTTGACGGTTCACGCATTGATGGCCGCGACATGTATGCGGTACGCGGATCGTTGAAATGGGAACCGACGCCTGACACGACCGTTAATCTGATGGCTTATTATTTCCGCGAGGATGATGATCGCCTGCGCATCCAGAAACAATTGTGCCAGCGCGATCCAACCGGTGTTTTGGGTTGTTTGAACAACCGCCTCGACTTTGATAAAAATAACACCAATGCGAACTTTACCGGAACCTTGGGTTCGAGCGAGTTTTTTGCGATCAATGGTCTTCCTGCAGGGCTTGGACTGAACAGTCTCTACGGTCCTGACGCACATGCCGGATTTGATGAGCCGAATGACGTGCGGGTTGTGAATACCGATTTCAATCCTGAATATTTCACCGATGAGCTCCAGTTGCAGGCCCATATCGAGCATGATTTTGGCCCGATCCAGGTGGCGATAACCGGTCTCTATCAGGAAACGGCCGTCGATTCCCGGCAAGATTATAACCTCTCGGTATTGGATCGCACGACGATCGACGCAGGATTGGGTTTTCTGGGCGCGCTATCGGGCGCGGGTGGTCCCTTGGCGGGATTTGCACCAGTTCTTGGTGCGGTGACATCGGGTAATCAGCTATGTACGTCAGATACGGACACCAATGGACTGGGCTCTTATGGCGGTAACCGAATCTGTGCGAATACGCCGATTTCTCTGGATCGTTCCAATCAGGATAATAAGAGCTGGTCGATCGAGGCTGTTATCAACAGCGATCTCGATGGACCATTTAACTTTCTGCTGGGTGGTATCTACGCGGAAAATAAACTTGGTCAGAATAGCTATTATGTAAACGCATTTGCTATTGACTATATTGCCGGGGTTCTGGGTGCAGCCAATGGCGGCTTTTTGGGCACGCCTTATTTCCGCAACAACACCCGGGAATTTCAACTTGAATCCTACGGTATTTTTGGAGAGGTCTATTTCGATCTGACGGACAATCTCCAGATCACCGGTGGTTTGCGTTATAATAATGACAAGAAATCAGTGGAAGCCCGTTCGACCCTGGCCAGTTTCCTTGTGCCATTCGGACAGACCACAGATGCCTTTACATCTCCATTTGTCGGAGGATTTGATGCGGATCCAGGTACTCCGGGCAACCAGATTGTCCAGCAACGCGACGTCGCGTTTAACGAGATTACCGGACGTTTCGTCATCGATTGGCAGTTTACCGACGATAATCTGATCTACGCATCATATTCGCGTGGTTATAAATCCGGTGGTATCAACCCGCCATTGCAGCCAATTTTCGCGGTTCCAGAATCATTTGATTCAGAGCAGATTGACGCATTTGAAGTTGGTTCCAAGAATACTTTTGCGGATGGTGCGCTGCAACTGAACGCGACGGCTTTCTATTATAAATATAAGGATCTGCAACTCAGCCGGATTATCGCAAGAACGGCGGTCAACGATACGATTGATGCGGATATCTATGGTGTCGAGCTTGAAGGCTTCATTCGCCCTGATCCGGACTGGATTATCAATCTCGGTTTCAGCTATCTGAAAACCAAGGTCTCGGGTGATCAGTTCTTCAGCAACCCGCGTGATCCAGGCGGCGGACGTGCAGATGCCGTGATCATCAAAGACATCACCAATGGTTCAAATTGTGCTGTTGTACCAACAACCGCGGGCAATGCTGCGGGCGCCAATGGCTTCGTCGCTGCGGTCAATGCCGGTCTCGGCTTGCGCGCGCCGGAAGCTTTCCCGACCGACGGTAATATCGCGTCAACCGGTGCATTTGGCATTTGCGGGGTTCTTGAAGGAGCCGCTGCTGGAGCTGCTGGCGCCGCATTTGGTGGTATTCAAGTGATCAGCCCTGGCGTTCAGGTAAATCTGCGCGGGAATGACTTGCCACAGGCTCCAAATGTCAAAGTGTCTGCCGGTGTGCAATATACCCATAATTTCGACAGTGGCTGGACCTTGGTCCCACGGGTCGATATTGCCTATACCGGTGATCAAACCGCCAGTATCTTTAACGGCAATGTCAATAAGATCCAGGGCTTCACACAGGCGAATGCTTCGTTGCAGCTGAACGGCGATGACGACAAATGGTTCGTGAAATTGTTCGTACAGAATATCTTCGATAGCAACTCGATCACGGGTCAATATCTGACGGACGCATCTTCGGGTCTGTTCACGAATATCTTTACGCTGGACCCACGCCGCTATGGTATCGGAGCTGGTATCAAATTCTAGGAGTTTAGTTCGCAGGTTGAACTAGAAGGAAGCCCTGCCGGGAAACCGGCGGGGCTTTTGTCCATGGTCTCATTCGCAGGCGATCCCGTCGCCATCTCGATCCAGATGGGCGCCATAGCCGCGCTGCCCGCGAATGATCGGTGTCGGGCCAGCGGCGCGTGCTGCGGTGCAATTGGGGTAATAGTCCCTGCTGCCGGTTGGAGCAGCGGGCCGGGGCCTTTCTGTTCCGCCGCCGTGGCAATGCTTCCCGCCATTTTTCCGATCATTATGGCATCCATCGGCCGCTGTACGACCGCCATGGGCCATCGCTTTTGCCGGCGAAAGGACCAGCGCAATGACGAGCAATGGTGAAAAATAGCGGCTGACCATGACCTAGCATAGGCCGAAAATGTCAAAAGACCAACGCAGTCCAGTCGGGCCAGCCCGGCTCCAGGAATCTGAACTCCGATTTCTGTTGGTCAGGAAGCCTTGATGTGGGCTGCGCGATTGTCGGGGTTGCTGATCTTCTCGATCAACTCCTGCGCGCAAAAATGGTGCGCGACGCAGTCTTCAGCGAACGGGTCTCAGTAGGAATACCCTGTATTTTCCCTGTTAATAGGAGAAATACAGGGTAAATGTTACTTTTTGACCTAAGTGCAATGCCTAGCGTCTGTCGCAACCCTCGGCAATCCGCCATTTACCGGTGAAATTCCCTAAACAATTAACAGGGAATTTGTAATCGGATATCAGGGAATGCAACCGTCCCGAACAGGGAAAGCACTCCGCTGAACAGCGAATACAAAAATAGAGCTATTTGAAAGTTGCAGCGCTGGGAATTTATGCGCGCCTGTGAGGTTCTTTTGATCATTTCACTCAAGTCCACCACAAAATTGAGACAGGCCGTGCTTTTTGAGCGATATTTGTTCTCTTTATGATCTTGTTATGATTACCTGCTGTTCCTATGTTAGTTTTGGGAGATTTTATAATCAGGTGAACTTAATGACAAGTCTATCAAAGAGCCTAATCGAACGTGAGATTGCCTCGCTTCGGCCTTATGCGGGTAATGCGCGTACACATTCAAAAAAACAAATCCGGCAGATTGCCGGCAGCATCGAACGATTTGGTTTTGCTAATCCTGTACTGGTATCAGATGATGGTGAGATTATTGCCGGACATGGCCGAGTGGAAGCTGCAAAACTTATCGGCATGAAAGCTGTGCCGACATTGGCTTTATCGCATCTGAGCAAAGCAGAACGCAGAGCCTATGTTCTTGCAGATAACAAGCTTGCTCAAAATGCGGGATGGGACAAAGAGGTTCTGGCAATTGAACTGCAAGGGTTGATCGACCTAGACTTCGAGATTGAAATCACAGGGTTTAGCTTGGCGGAAATTGATATCGTGCTGGATGAAGCAAGTGAAGCTGATCCAGGAGGAGCTAACGCGCCAGAGGATGCCATCCCAGCGCATGGAGGCGTTCCCGTCAGCAAATCAGGTGATGTGTGGCAGCTGGGCCGCCATAGGCTGCTTTGCGGCGACGCGCGGAACAAAGCTGACGTGGCAGCCGTGTTGGATGGAGTGAGGGCAGATATGGTTTTTACTGACCCACCCTATAATGTAAAAATCGATGGCAATGTTTGCGGGTCAGGAAGCGTTAAACATCGGGAGTTCGCATTTGCTTCCGGAGAAATGAGCGTTGACGCTTTCACTCTCTTTCTATCTGAAACGCTCGGCAACATGGCATCCCATATGAAAGACGGCGCGATCGCATTTGTATGCATGGATTGGCGGCATATGGGCGAACTGCAGATTGCAGGCAACCAAGTTTTTACCGAGCTTAAGAACCTTGTGGTGTGGAACAAGACCAACGGCGGCATGGGTACTTTCTATCGTTCAAAGCACGAACTGATATTTGTATTCAAACAGGGCACCGCTGAACATATCAACAGCTTTGGTCTTGGGGAGACGGGGCGGTACCGTACCAACGTGTGGGACTATTCAGGAATTAGCAGCATAAGCGCTGATCGAAATGACGAGCTTGCTATGCACCCGACTGTTAAACCAGTTGCGCTGGTAGCCGATGCCATCCGTGATTGTTCGAAACGCGGGCATACTATTCTTGATTGTTTTGGCGGCTCGGGAAGCACTTTGATTGCAGCGGAGAAGACGGGGCGCATAGCGCGGCTCATAGAATTTGACCCTCTTTACTGCGATACTATCATCAAGCGTTGGAAACAGTTTACCGGCAAGCATGCAATTTTAGAGCGAACAAATCAGACGTTTGAAGACACCGCAGATGGTGATCTTGATCACAAGTTAGAGCGGATGATCTCCTGATGGATGGCGGTAGTAAAGAGAAAGCGGCGCAACACACCTCCCCTCCTAACCTTCCAGCGAAATATGGAGTGGGTTATGCAAAGCCCCCAGCCCAGCATCAGTTCCAGAAGGGAAAATCGGGAAACCCGCGCGGGCGCCCGAAAGGTTCTAAAAACAAAAAACCACAGGCCATGCCTTTTGGTAGCCGTCCTGCTGAAGAACTACTGCGCCAAGAGGCATATCGGCCTGTTGTAGTGCGAGAAGGCAACAATATTGTAGAGCTTCCTGCTATCCAGGCTGTGTTCCGCGCAATGGGCGTTGCTGCTATGAAAGGGAACCGTTTTGCTCAGCGAACACTTGCCGAAATGGTTCGCGGCATTGAAGCTGAAGATCGGGAGCTCAAAATCGAAAATCTTGAGCACTTTGTGAAATATAAGCAAAGCTGGGATGAAGAAATTGAACGTTGCCGATCAGCCGGACTAACCGAACCGCAACCCATTCCTCATCCCGACGATATCATTATCAATCCGAACACGGGAGATGTGAGGATTGACGGTCCAAAGACCAAAGAACAAAAACAGCGCCTCGACGTGGCGATTGAGCGGCGCAATGGCTGTCAGGAGGAAGTGACCTACTTTGCAACCAAGCATGAAAACGCCTGCGACCCTAAGCACAAAGCTTATTGGCTCGATGAATGGCATTTTGAACAAAAAATGTTCGACACGATCAATGATTTCTTGGGCACGCGCTACCAAATCAAGCTTACGGATCGGTCTTATGCGCAAGGCGCAACCCAGAGCGGAGACATAGCCAGAAAACTTCAACAGTAATTATTGTTTTGCCAATCCAAAACCTCAAAAGAACTTGCCAAAAGATCGCCTTCCACTGATGCGCCAGTAGCGGACACTATGGCCGGATAATCTGAACAACTGCAATTGGGGCGGTTGCTGATTGGCCCGCTTTTTCCCATCCAATCAGTTCGAACAACTGAAACTGAATGGAAAGCTGTTGGGGTGGACGGCCTCCGTACGGCATCGCAATGTGCCAGAGTGAGTCGTTAAAACTCAAGCGAAGGAGACCGTCCGTGGAACAGATTAGCCGCATTGGTATGGATACATCAAAATAATTTTTTCAACTGCACGGCGTGAATGAGGCTGAGGAGCCTATTTTGCGCAAGAAGCTGAGGCGCAGCGAAATGGTGACGTTTTTCGAGAAGCTGCCTGCGACCGTGGTGGCGATTGAAGCATGCAGCGGATCGCATCATTGGTCGCGCTTGTTGCAATCATTCGGGCATGAAGTGCGGTTACTGTCGCCGCAGCATGTGAAGCCCTATGTAAAGCGCGGCAAGAATGATGCATCTGATGCCGAAGCTTTGTGCGAAGCGATGTCGGCGCTGCGTGCCTACCAAAACGGAAGAGCAGCAAGCGGCGTTGATGCTGGTCACGGTTCGAGATCGCCTGGTGCGCAGGCGTACCCAGCTATCCAATGCCATTCGCGGCCATGCAGCAGAATTTGGCATCACTATTGGGCGCGGCCTGTCGCATATTAGAAAGCTGTTTGAGCGGATCGCTGCCGATCAGGCGTTGCCTGCACTGGCGCATGATATGTTTACGCTGTTGGAAGATGAATATGTTCATCTGCAATCCGAACTCGAAGCCATTGAAGCAAAGCTATTAGCCTGGCACCGCAGCAATGAATGCAGCCGCCGCTTGGCGCAGATACCTGGCGTTGGCCCGATTGGGGCATCAATGCTGCTAATGAAAACGCCCGCACCAAGCCTGTTCCGTTCGGGCCGAGATTTTGCGGCCTGGATTGGTCTCACGCCAAGAGATCATTCCACCGGCGGCAAGCTCAGGCTTGGCAGGATAACGCGCGCGGGAGATGAAATCTTGCGCAGCACGCTGGTGCAAGGAGCGACATCGCTGCTGTTCCAGGTCCGGCTCGGCAAAAGCAAACACGCCACCCCATGGATGCAAGATATGCTTGAACGCAAGCCGCCCAAGCTCGTCGCCATTGCACTGGCCAATAAAATCGCCCGGATCGCCTGGAAGCTCATGCTGACCGGCGAAACCTATCAGAACAAAGCTGCGCCGCCTGCAATAGCGTCTGCAGCACAAGAGATCAGCCTGTCACGGTGCGCATAATATTAAAGCGACCGTGCAGAACTGATGCGTGAACTTGCAAGGAGACAGATGGTGTGATCGATCGATCCATGACGCGTGACACTCCGTGAATGGCAGTGGCTCTTGAAGCCGCTAAGCTGTTTGGAACACGCGCCGCGGAAACCAACTTGGCCAGCGTTTACAAACAGGCGCATCAACAGGCCGGACATATGTGTGCAAGCGATCCGATCAAATTATCCCTCCAGGCCCTTGTAAGAAGGAGGCCGTCCACATATGTCGTTCCGCTTCCGCCCCAGAAGTGGCCATTAAATCTTATGGTCTTCAACGGCAGAGATGGTGCAAAAGCAGACACTGAGTATCTGAAGGCAAGATAACTCTGGCCTTGGCCGACTTTGAAACCTAGAAATTGGCAGAACCATAATCAATGCAAGGCTCACTACATGCCCCATTTTGTCATACCACTTCGAAAAACCCGATTGGTTTTATTGATGTGTCTTTGCTGTAATATCTTGGTTTCCCCTGCATCGGCAGAAGAGAAGGTTATTTCGGAAATTAGCAAAAATGGTTACAACGTGATCAATCATCTTAACAGAAGTTCTGTTTCTGAGCTCACCGCTCTAGATGCCCAGAAGATCAAAAGAGCGATTTTGGCGAATGCAATTGTAGATGATGGTGAAGCTCTATTGTTGAAATATTTGCTGGCCGGACAAAGCTTCACGATCAAATCTAATCGGTCAGGGTCCAATGATTTATCATTCAATAAGTCGGTCTCCGATTCCGCCAAAACAATCCTAAGAACTGTCACTTCTGCTTCATTTGATGATCCAATGGAAGAACAATGGATGCGCGGGGATGAAGCTGATTTGAAACAATTGATCGAAATTTATGGGGGCTCAACACCAGATCGAAGAAGACTTCTGATTATGATCGGAAAACCATTGAAGGACGCAATGCTTTTGGGAGAGTTTAAGGACCAAGAAACAAAAATGAAGTCGGTGATGGCAAGATGGATGGCAAAGTTATCAAAACTTAGAGGACCAGATTATAACATCTTCAAGAAAATGCTGTTTGAGGCTGCCGTTATTGTTGATCGGAGAAATTCGTTATCCTCCAATAAAAGTGGCGACAAGACGAACTGTAAAATGTCCGATGGCGGTGTCCCCGACTATATTTACCGACATTTGATGCCGGACAATTGTCATTGATAGTGTCTCTTCAAATCCTGATAGATTACGCATGATAGAGGACACATAACGTCCGCCAACGCCCAGTTTGCGGTCGGTTATACAGGGTGGCTGTAATGTCCACAAAAAACACAAAACGCGATCCAACCCATCATCCGTCCCGCAGTATGTCGGTCACTTCTTCCAATGAGCCACGAACGCGCAGCAGTTGATCCTTGCCAAATACGATCAGGCATTCGTCATCTAAATTGTCGACCAAGCGCACAAATTGAGCGATTTCCGGATTGACCGAGATTCCATTTCCACGTTTGCGCGGCGCTAGTTGAAGGTCTTTAGCTATCTGTCGCGATTGCATTTTTCTGCGGTCTGGAGCGTCGCTCTATTTTGACAATTTCAGTTGTGCTAGCCCGCAATTCCTGACAGTCTTAACTCAGCAAATACAGTTGCTCGGGCGACCGGAGAGATATCAATGTGCACCACAACAAAGTTAGTCACTGCAGTAGGTCCAATCGCGCTGGCAATCTCAGCATTTGCTGCGACGGCTATGGCAGAAGAACTCCGTTCCTGCGAAGTTAGCGATACCACTGAAATTGCAGGGACCGTTTCGGCTTCTGCGGATATTCATGTCGTGCATATTGGTATCAGTGCAAAACCTACGATGGAGGGACGTTACCGGCTGGCGATTGCTCCTACGCACAAGGCAGGTTCCACCGCACCGGACCCGATTAAGTTAAGCGTAGTACAATTGGCTGAAGGTGAACCTGTCAACGGAAAACCTGGCTTCCGGACGTTGGTGATCGAAGCTCCCGGTGTCGTGGGTTCAGGTCATAAGGGCCGCCAACCTACAATCGCAATCAAGTCGGGTTCAGTCGAATTGGGCGTCCGCAATGTCTCTCCCGACGGCACCGTGCTCTTTGTCACCGATAGCGCAGGTATGGATCCGATCACGATCGAGGCGTTTGATTTAGGTAAGCGCCTTAGCAGGCCGCGCGAGGACATCGACATTACGATCATATTGAGCGATGCTGAGGGTATGGAAATAGCGCAATATTTGCTACCTGGAACCGTTATGCTCTCGATGAAAGACTCTTTGTCCCAAGGGTATGGCATGATTTGGCCAGCTGCTCAGCAAGGGAAGTGTAAACCCCAAACTGTGCTAAGCGGGTATATATAGGAAGCGCCAGACCGAGCTTGTTACATCTTTTAGCAGTTTTGACGGACTAGGTTTGCCAACCGAAATAACATTTCTCAAGTCAAGGAATGACCAGATCCAACCCCCACCTCTTGTCAACTTTCGCGCATTCGACGGGGTAAAAGCTAAAGTCGTGTGACGGTCGTCTCATTAGAGCCGCAATATGAGAACAGTCATCTGCAAGCAGTGTTGCTAAGTCTTTGGCGTGTAAATATATTGGCCGTCGCACACCGCTTTCACAAGGCCTGCACCAACCGATTGCTTACCCGGAACTGCTAGATCTAACTTAGAATATTCTGTAGTGCCTTCCTCGAAATATTGCGCCCTTCCTTCCGTCACATTGTTTTCAAACCTGGTAAATCCGTTATTGGCGATGGCGCGCGTTGTACAATTAACTACGAAAGCCTTTTGCACCGAACGGTAGGTGGTTTCAGCCTTAGTACCATCCATCACAGAACCCGTGCTAGTAGTCTGATCTCTAAAAAACTCTTGTCTGACAAAGGCTTCTTTCACATTGCCTGGAGCACCGTCTAGATTGAAGGGAGTGCGCGTAAATTTAAGATATTCAACGTAGCCCTCCTTCACTTCATCATGAAATTTCTTCGGTCCAATGGTAAGCGCATAAATTGGATGTTTCTCGCGGTCCGCCGAGGCCAGTATAGTAACTTCAAATTCAGCATAGCTAGTAGGTGTCCAATTGCTGAGATCTTGCGCAAAAACAGGTGTGGTAAGTGCGGCCAGTCCGATTATCGCTGGCAAATGATATACTCTCATTAATATTGTCATGACATTTCCTCGTATTTTATCAAAAGCTAGAGAGCGGTATTGGTTTTTGCAGCTCCATGGGCTTATGCAATACCATCAAAAAGCTGTTTATCAATTTCCCACGATTGCCGCTCCAATCAGTACGGCCCAAATTTCAGGTTTCAGGATACAGCCGCCTTCATCGTTTGCATTTCTCAATGTTCGCTCTCCACCCAAAAGCAGTCATAGAGCATTATGTTTTAGCTGCCCCGATTTTGCCATTATTAAAGGTGGCTTGTCCGGCTCCTCGCTGAGGGCAAGGAGCCGGTAACTTTAGATTTCAGTACCTTCAGCCAAAATCAATGCGTCCTCCATATCGACGCCAAGATATCTAACGGTGTTTTCGATCTTGCTATGTCCAAGTAGTATTTGGATAGCCCGCAGATTGCCTGTTGCTTTGTAAATGATTGAGGCCTTGGTGCGACGCAATGAATGGGTCCCATAGTCTTCTCTCCTCAGTCCGATGCCTGTTACCCATTCATCGACCAATCGTGCATATTGTCGGGTGCTGAGGTGGCGAGCATGATTAATCCGGCTCGGGAAGACAAAATCTTCAACTGACCCTGCACGTTGATCCAGCCATGCATTCAGGCTGGAACGTGCATCGGCCATTAGTTCAAACTGCACCGGCCGTCCCGTCTTCTGCTGGGTGATGATTGCACGGTGACGGACAGAGCCGCCGCTCACAAGATCGCCAATCTTCATCTTGACTATATCACAACCGCGCAATTTGCTGTCGATGGCCAGATCGAACAAGGCACGGTCACGCATCCGTCGATGATGATCCAGTAGAAAGCGTATTTCCCAAACCTGGCGCTGCTTCAGTGGACGTTTTGCTCCAACTTTTTTTCCAGCATTCCAAATCGGCCGTTCCCTGAACGCAGGGTCGTATTGAGATAATCCCATTTCACTTCTCCTTCGGCCTGAATTGGCCTTGGAGAAGGAACCATATTCATATTAAATGAATGTCGTATTTTGGACGGTTTCCGGACCAGCCGCTTTTACTTTCCATCAAATCAGCTCGAACGACCGAAACTGGGTGTATTCTGTTGAAGAACTCGGTTGCGGCAATGATCGACATGCGGTGCGGATAGTGGACGAACGGGGTTGCCTTCCCGCTCAGGCGGGTTCGAGGCCTGGCATCGGTCGCATCTTGGCCATTTTCCGGAGGTTCTGAGCCATAGCGGCGAGGTGGAACTCGTCTTTTGCTCCGTTGGGACCGCGCAGGCGCAAGCGGTCCAGCTTCAGTATTCGTTTGAGGTGCGCGAACAACATCTCGACCTTCTTCCGCTGCCGGCGTGACACGAGATAGGCGTCGGTGGTGGCGATAGCCCTAGCCATGTCGCGCGCGCCTTCATGGACTGAGCGCATGATTTTGCGAGCCACCATGTTCGGCGTGCAGCGCTGTCTGAGCTGGCAGGCCTGACAGTCTTTCTGGCTCGCTCGATAGCGGATGAAGCCATCGGCATTGGCAAGCGGCCGCGGCGTCTTGAAGTTGCGGTTGGTGGAACGGAGCCGTTTGCCGCCAGGGCAGATATAGCTGTCGTCTTCCTGGTCGTAGGCGAAGGCAGACCGCTCGAAGGTGTCGTCTTTTCGGCCGGACTTGTCGAAGACGGGGATGTGCGGCTCGATGCCTCTGTCCTCGACCAGCCACCCGAGGTTCGGGGCCGAACCATATGCCGTATCTGCCACAAGCCGCTCAGGCCAGAGACCGAAGCGCTCCTGCGTTCGTTCGATCATCCGGCGCTGGGCTGTCACTTCAGCCTGCCGCACCGATGTGGTCGCCTCGACATCGACGATTACGGCATGATCGAGGTCGATCAGATAGTTGGTGCTGTATGAATAGAAGGCCGCTTCACGGGTTGCCGCGGTCCAGCGGGATGCAGGGTCGGTGAGATTGATTCGCTTCGGTTGAACAGGCGTTGCGCCGCCGAAGGCGGCATCGTCGAGCACCTCCAGATACTCGGCAACTGCGCGGCCCGCTGCTTCAGGTGGCAGCCCTTGCTCGCCCGGCACTGAGCGCTGGCGATGGACATCGGCGCGGATCAGGCTCGCATCGACCGCGAAGCCCTCGGCACCGACCAGCCCTTCGGCCATGCAGCGCTCGACGGTCATCTCGAACAGCTTGCGCAGCAGATCACTGTCACGGAACCGGCCGTGGCGATTCTTGGAGAAGGTCGAGTGGTCGGGCATTGCGCCGTCCAGATCGAGCCGACAGAACCAGCGATAGGCGAGGTTGAGATGCACTTCCTCGCACAGCCGACGCTCCGAGCGGATGCCCATGCAATAACCGATGATCAGCATGCGGATCATCAGTTCAGGATCGATCGAAGGTCGCCCGGTCGAGCTGTAGAACGGCTTCAGGTGCTCACGGATGCCAGACAGATCGACGAACCGGTCGATTGAACGCAGCAGGTGATCCTGCGGCACATAATCCTCGATGCGGAAGCTGTAAAACAAAGCCTCCTGCATCACCGTCCGCTCGCCCATCATCAGCCTGTCTCCGCATAGTTGCAGACACATTGAATCAATATTTTACTCCACTTGCAAGGGGAGTTTTTCAACAGAATACAGGCAGATGTGAACGTTCGACGATGCGGATAATCTCCAGCTTC
>LXYP01000075.1 GCA_001650955.1 Sphingomonadales bacterium EhC05 | reverse complement strand
GGAGGTGGTGGCGGAGGAGGCGGTGGCGGAGCCATCGCAGGTTGGGCCCCTAGAGCGCCAGCACGGGCGCGATTACCGCCAATGGCCTGACGCTCATATTGCGGGCGTGTAAATAGGCTGCAGTTCACCGGATGGGCCGGTTTCACCACCAACGGCGGCGCAATGGAACGTGCATCCGCGGGCGGCGCACTTGGCGCCCCGATCAGCCCAATCGCGGCCAGGCCGCAAAGCGCTTTCGAAAAAATATGATGGTCCCGCATGATAGTCCCTCCCAATTCAACCCTGTGACGAAGGGTGCCGCAGTCAAGGTGACTGGAGGGTGAATGGATGATATGCTGTTACATAGAGAAGATGCCGAGATCGGGTGAAGCGGAACACCCAAGGCGCATCAATCTAGTTGGTTCTGGATATCAAAATTCTTACGCACTGATCAGCATCGTACTGACACCGAATCCCCGGGTAAACCGGGTATCACGGCCGATCGATAGATCATCCTAATTTCGCGGATTCCGCTCCCTCCACACATCCGGGCGCATAAACTCCCCGCGCCAGATTCCGCGCTTCGCCTTTTGCGCTTCTCTTTCGCTGGTGGCGTAAATCGTCTCGTCAAAATGATGGCCGGAGGCGGCCAGTCCGCGTTCCACCAGCAAGGACCCCAGGTCGGTGCCTTTCTGGCCGGTGCATTTGACGACGGCTCGCCCAAATTGGTCTCTCGCGTGGACGGCACAGCTAAGGTCGTCCCGTCGCATGATCTGCTCGAGCGCGTTTCTGGCGACCTTGCCGCAAAGCCACGGCTTGCCATTTTCATCAAGGCAGGTCTGCCGATATTCCGGCGCATCTATGCCATAGATCCGAAATTCGTCCTCATCCGCCGCAAAACTATCCCCGTCAATCACCCGCACGGCCTTGCCATCAACCCGGATGATTTCTTCGCTGAACGTATATTGCTGGATCGCCCAGGCACAGCCGAGCGCCAATGCAAAAATCAGCAAAGATCGTAATTTTGGAAATCGCTTTTTCGCCATCATGATCGGCTATGCGGGATGTTTTTGCAGGGGGCAATGTGGCGATTGCAAATTACGGGAATTGGAATTTATGGTGGCAGTCCGCTAGTTGACAATGATGAAGTGGGATCGAAATAAAGTCACTACTACCGTAATTCGGGGATAGTTAGGTCGTGTTAGGATAAAGGGACAAATTAGAGGGTAATGAAATTGTTCAAAACCAAATTTAGTTTAAGAATTTTGAAGAAACTTCAGGATTTTAAAAGCCAAATACTAATAGATTATCGTCTAACGATGTCACTACAGGCCCTAAAAAGGGATGATTCCCTTCGGTCTCGTCTCTATCTTGACAAAGTGTTGGGCGTTTACGATCAATCATACGATTTCTATAGTTTTGTAATCGCTTTCGATGCCATGGTTCTGAATGCCGAGGATCGTCACGATGAATCTCTAAAGAGATTAAGGGAGTGTCAGGATCTTTTGGGAGGCAAGTCCGACCCGGACAGTCAATATGTCAGATTATTTTGTCAATTTTATGAATGTTTGTACGTCGGAGGCGGAAATTGTAAAAAGTACATGGATGAGTCTCTTTTGTTAGAGGCTAATTCAACCATTAGAAGATTTTTGAAATTTCCTCGAACATGGCCAATCGTTGACAGGGCTTAGTTATCGGTGTGATTCTCAACGCTAATCTTAGTGACATTACAGTTTCATTTCCTGTTATCCAATTACGGTGACAGTTTACTAAATACACCAAATAAGCACCACCCCAATGATACCAATATCGGCCGGTTCCAATATACCGGCCAGATCCTCATCCCCGAGCTTGGTTTCTACCACTATAAGGCACGGGTTTACTCGCCTTATCTGGGAAGGTTCCTGCAGACCGATCCTATTGGTTATGAGGATCAGTATAATCTCTACGCTTATGTTGGGAATGATCCGGTTGGACGGATTGATCCGAGTGGAGAAAAATCCTTCTACGTAAGCAGACCAGCGGGGTTTAAAGATTCGCCAATCGATCATGGTTTCGTTGTAAACTCAGATCGCCCCGGCGGAGACATAGACGCAATCTACAGCTATGGTCCTGAAGACGACGGAGGCGGCTCCCTCAAGCCATCAATTCTTGGCACAGAAAACCAGGATGTGGTAAAACATGATATAGGCCACCTCTAAAAATGCTCTTTCGTGTGCGCCGATTTTCT
>LXYP01000074.1 GCA_001650955.1 Sphingomonadales bacterium EhC05 | reverse complement strand
TGTCAGGTGGGCTGGGATATGTGTATAAGAGACACGCGTATCAGGATGCTTTTCGCCCAGCACCTCTCGCCTCAACCGCAGAGCTTCTGCCAATAGCGGCTCGGCCTCACCGGCGCGGCCCAATGCATTCAGCACAGCAGCATAGTTGTTCAGGCTGACCAGCGTGGATGGATGGTTTTCACCCAGCCCCTCTCGCCTCAACCGCAGAGCTTCTGCATAGAGCGGTTCGGCCTCGCCGGCGCGGCCCAATGCCTCCAGTATAAAGGCATAGTTGTTCAGGCTGTCTAGCGTATCAGAATGCTTTTCGCCCAGCACCTCTCGGTACAACCGCAGAGCTTCTGCAGCAAGCGGCTCGGCTTCCCGCGCTTTGCCCACCTGATAAAGTCGGGCTGCTTGTTGGCTCAGTTGGACAGCGCGATCCCGTTTAACGTCTGATGAAAGTACTGCCTCCGCTTCAGTAGCGACGACCTGCGCCATTGCGCTTGCCGGAAACAGGGAGCAGACTGCAAGCGCAATCAAGAATTCGCCCTTTATCGCATCTCGGCCGATGACCTCTAAAAACGGTCTGACGTCTCGCCGGAATGGAGCAGAACGAAAAATGGACAATATTCTTACCTCGCTTGTGAACGAACAGGCTTCTCCAATTGGGTAGGATAGTCAAGTCAGATAGGTTTTTTCTATTTAGTCCGTTTTCCTAATTCTCAAGCAAAGCCCGCCGGTCTGCAAACCAACCTATTCTGTTGAAAAAGTCGATACTCAGAGCGCAGCGCTAGTATTTGCAGAAACGGTTTTCAAAAAACGCCTTTAGGCGAAATTCAATTTCATAAAATCGTCTATTTGGAAAAAACATTCTAAAAAATTTCAGCAAATTTCCAAGTTTGGGCTTTTTCAACAGAATAAGCCCAACCCTGACCTTAGCAGGAATTTTGCAATCAACTTTTGCGACAGCCAAGCTCTTGATTTCATTCATCAACAAAAACCGTTGCAATAAGGATCCTTTCTGCGGCTCTTACGAATAGGCTCGTTAAACGTTCAAACCAGGAATTTGAGCAATCTTTTGTACAACCATGCTTTTGAAATGGTAGGACGCGAGAACCGTTGCTGAAATCTTCGGTTTTGCGACAGCTACCTTAAATTCTGTATGGGGTGAAGTCTTACCCTAAACCCCTACCAAGTGTTGACGTTGAGGGCGGAGTGTCAAGGATGAAGCGGTTGGCACGGGCGGAGGCGCGCCTAGAGTACCGTGCCTGATATGCCTTTGGGGCAATAGCCCACTCTTGAGATTGCAGATCGTTCCGTGCCGACATTGTCATTCTGGCAGGTCAAATCAATTGCAAGCGCGCACGCTGTACAGTGAAAAAGGTTCCGGTAATTGGACTCCCGACACTA
This sequence comes from Sphingomonadales bacterium EhC05, assembly GCA_001650955.1. GTDB lineage: Bacteria > Pseudomonadota > Alphaproteobacteria > Sphingomonadales > Sphingomonadaceae > Parasphingorhabdus. The sequence goes on along the minus strand of LXYP01000074.1, from coordinate 2,028 downwards.
GGCGGCATTGTTCAGGCTGGACTATTAATTGTTGCCTTGGACTTTCGATCGCCCCCATCGGTAAATGCGCCGCCCAACAAAGAAAAAGATGACCGGTGAAAGGAGCACTGACCCCAAGACTACCAGCACTACGATGATGAAAAAGATCATGAAGGCGAATGAAATATCGTCACGGGTTGGGTATTCCCATTGAATTTGAGCGGGCACTGCAGAGTTGGCTTGAAATGCTTCGCGGTCGAGTGGCCCTATTGGTTTGTACGAGTAGGGATTGGAAATCTTCTTCAAGACTATGAAGAAATACTCACGATCCCAGTCGGAATCGAATCTGGATCCCGAATCCTCGGAAGGTTTTGCCCCTGTTGTTCTGACCAGCAAATGCTTATCGGTGAAGGCAAATCTGGAAATCGGGCCATAATCTCCGATATCTGCATCCCCGCAAACAATGGTAGCCTTTTTGTAGCTCAAGCAAACATGGAAAGAATCCGTTTTCCATATTGTGAATCCGTGACCAATATCTCTCGAGAAATCGTTCCATCCGGACGCCAAGGCGAGGGAGGGCCATAGGGCGAGAAAGGCTGCCAGAAGATATCTACTCGGAGTAATCATGGGTGCCCAGAAGAAATTGGCCCATAGGAATGGGTTCGCCTTAAGCCGAAAATACAAAAAGGTGCCCTTAATAAATCCCATGACTTGCTCCCCTGAGATGTTCTCGATTTCAACGGCATAACTGGCAAAAAATTTTGTTCCAAAAAGATCAACCAAATTTCTGCATTTGGGCGCTGGGCAACCTAATTAGCATGATTTGCTTATAAAATAGTTAAAATAGGTTTCGGATTTAAAACCATACTGCCAAGCATTTTAGTGGAATCTAAGAATTTTGTTAAAGCTATTGTGAGATACAATTTACAAAAATTCTTAATTTTAGAATGAATTCGAGACTTCTCTCCAACCAAAGGCGCTGCGATGGAACAGGCAATCTCAAGACAACCCGCAAAGTTTGGATTGGTCGCATTTATGCTCAGTGTAGCAAGTCTGCTTATTGTTATCGTACAACTTTCCACGTTTTTTGAACCGCAGGAAAAAACCAGTGGCTCTGTAATTGGCGAGATTGCAGCTGATATAAAACAATCGGCCAAGCGGGCATTGGAAGGAAAACCTGCACCAAAGCCTGCCCCGAAACAAAGAGATTACAACCAATTCATTACCCTTGCTGCGCTTTGTTGCGCTGGTATTGCAATAGTGCTTGCTGGAATAGGTCTATATCGAAACGAGTCACGTCAGCTCTCATACTTGGCAGTGAGCTTGGGAGTTTCAACATTTGTTGTGCAATATCTATTTTTATTAGCGATGTTGATTTGCGGTGTGGTTTTATTGGGCGCTATCCTGAATAATCTTGATAGTATTTTTAACTAATTTTAAAAATGGCAACCTAATTTACGCTGGTAGTGTCACGGACATTTTACGACTTATTTTGACAATGTTAAATTGTTGAGGAGAAATTTACAGGAAATACTTGTTGCACACTGAACATCCACTTCGAATTCCAGTGGGCGAAGGTCGAATAATTGAATATATGGATCCTATATTCGTTGAGCGACTCCCATGGCATGTTCACTTTGTCTGCTGAGCGGTCATTGATTTTGTCATAAGTTATAACTTATGCACGCCTCTCAAAACCCAACGAATTCAAAGCTCTAAATCGTGCATAAATCGCGTGCATAATACTTCGCATTTTTGGAGGGATTTAGGCCGTGCATAAGTCTTGAGAAATGCACGCTACATCAAATCAAATAAGTTCAGCTTTTACATCGTGATAAAGAGCCCGTATTTCACCAAAGCCCATATCTAGAATAGGTTCATACATAAATGCGTTAATGTGAATATTTGAGGGAGTTATAAGGTTAATCCGTTGCAGCAGTTTAATTTTTTCAACCTCATTGTTAAATGTCCCCCGTCAGCGATCGATAGACAGATTAGCGTCATCGAATAAGGGAGTATTTTGGTTTCATCGTAGTGACTGTAAGGAAC
>LXYP01000073.1 GCA_001650955.1 Sphingomonadales bacterium EhC05 | reverse complement strand
AAACTTTGGCCGCGTTGGGAAGGGGCTATTTTTCGAGGTGGCCTGTAGCTGTTTCATCCGTCATATTTATCCCCTTATCATAAAGAATATTTTTTATAAAGCTCTTTACTATCTGTTATATTGGAGCTTATGGGACCGAAATGAATCATGAAGAGGGCATCTTCACTGGCCATAACGGCTTGAAGATCACGGCAAGCACTATTGGACCAAAAACTGGATTTCCGGTGTTGCTCGCACATGGCGGCGGACAAACCCGTCATGCTTGGACGAAGGTGCTAGATGAACTGGGAAATGCGGGTTATCGTGCCACAGCCATCGATATGCGTGGCCATGGTGCCAGCGAATGGGCATCCGACGGCGCCTATGATATGCGCGATTTTGCTCGTGATCTAGTCGCCGTTTCTAAACAGCTTGATAGTCCTCCGGCATTAGTCGGAGCATCACTGGGTGGAATCGCAGGAATGATTGCTGCTGGGCTGTTGGCACCTTCCAGTATCTCGTCGCTAACGTTGGTTGACATCGCACCGAAGATGGAAGCCGCTGGAGTTTCAAGAGTTGTCGGGTTTATGCAAGCCCATATGAAAGATGGATTTTCATCCCCGGATGAAGCTGCCAGAATCATCGCTGAGTACATGCCGCAACGAGAGAAACGGCAAGGCACTGGTAAGCTTGATCGATATTTACGCAAGCGAGACGATGGCCGGTATTATTGGCATTGGGACCCCAACTTTATTCACCATGTGACGCGTACACGCGACAATGCCTCCGATGCACAGGACGATGGATTTTCTAGACTAAGTGAGGCAGCTGGGAAGTTAAAACAACCCGTTCATCTTATACGCGGAGGATCGAGCGACATGGTCTCCGAAGAGGCTGTAGCACATTTCCAAACTTTGGTTCCTCGGGCGGTCTTTACCGACATTGCAGATGCTGGCCATATGGTTGTCGGTGACCGCAATGATGCGTTTTGCTCGGCCATTATCTCTTTCTTGAATTCAACCCACAATCGCGGTGACGCAACATGAAACATGATCCGGAAAATCTTGCTGATTTATTGCAGATTGCGCCTTTTCATCGCTGGTTAGGTCTGAAAATTGTTCAACAAAGCAACGATCATTTGGAACTGGAAATGCCGTGGCGGGATGAGCTCGTTTCTAATCCCGTGATTGGAGCTGTGCACGGCGGCATATTGGCATCCTTAATTGATCTAACCGGGCTTTATACGATTATTGCTGCCGGTGGTGTGGCAAAGGCAACCGCCGATCTGAGGGTAGATTATCATCGCCCGGCTACCAAAGGCCCGCTTCGTGCAATTGGTCAAGTTATCAAGCTGGGCAAGACGATAAGTACCGCTGATACTCGCATTTTGGACGACGATGATCGTTTAGTAGCTAGCGGACGCGGGGCATATTTGAGCGCGTAAATGGCTATTAAAAATATCATATTGCTGTTTTCTATAGCCATATTCGCCTTTGTATCCGGCTGCTCGAATGACGATAGCGGCGATGTAAACAACGATGCCATCCAGCAAAATGCTATACTCCAAGTCGAAATTATAACAGCGGAAGCCGAACCTTTAACCGATCCTGTTGAGGTTTTTGGCACAATTGCGGCCAAGCAAAGCAGCGCAATTGGAGCTCTTGTCGAAGGACCGCTTGAGACCATGTTTGTGACGGTCGGTGACAGGGTGAAGAAGGGACAGGCACTTTTTCAAATCAGGCAAGCAGATTATAAAAGACGTGTTGCGGAAGCTTCGGCAGCGCTGCGCTTGACGGAAGCACAGGCTATACAGGCCGAGCGCCAATATGACCGCGTAATTGCGCTTGCCCCGAGGGGCTTCGTGTCGAAAGCGCAAGTCGAACAGGTCGAAACAGACTTGGCCGTCGCCAGAGCACAGGTATCTCAATCCCAATCCGTACTGGCCACCGCTAAACAAGCCCTTCGCGACACTATTGCACGCGCTCCATATAACGGCGTTGTGACTGCTAGAATGGTCGACGAAGGGTCCTATCTCAACAACCGTTTTTCAATGGGCGAACAATCCTCAGCTTTGCAATTACAGGAGTTGGGAATAGTTGCGGCAATTGTCAGCGCTCCGCAGGCCCGCGTTGATGACTTTAAGCTCAATCAAAAGGCAAAGGTTTACGTTGATGGCTTTGATGAGCCTTTCGAAAGCTTTGTTTTCATCATCAATGATCGAGTTAATCCAGAATCTCGTACGGTCGAATTGCGGTTACCCATAAGGAATCCAGACTACAGGATCAGCAGCGGACTTGGAGCGCGGGCACTAATCGAAACGCCTCCAGAAAACGCAATCATTCTGCCTAGATCAGCAGTGAAAGGCGACAGTGCTGCCGCATATATATTCCTGTCTGAGAAAGGCATTGCACGTCGACGGGATGTAAAGACTGAAAGCATAGATTTTGAACGGGTCAAGATAACCCAAGGTGTCAAGAGCGGTGAAAAAATTATCAAAAACCCACCATCGACTTTGCGGGACGGACAAAAAGTAGAACGCAAGCAACGAAAGCCTGCAAGCTAAGCCAATGTGGATTTCCGATGTCTCGATCCGGCGTCCAGTTTTCGCGACAATGGTAATTGCGTCGCTAGTCGTTCTGGGTCTTTTGAGTTTTGGCAGGCTTGGTGTTGATCTTTTTCCCAAAATTGAATTTCCATATGTGTCGGTGACCACGACTTTGCCCGGAGCTTCGCCAGATACGGTCGAAACTGAAATAACCGACATTATCGAGGAGGAGGTAAATAGCGTTTCTGGAATTCGGCAAATGCGTTCAGTCAGCGCGGAAGGCGTCAGTCAGGTCGTTCTGGAGTTTGAGCTATCGGAAGATGCCGACGTTAAGGCTCAGGATGTGCGGGATCGGGTGGCCAGCATATTGAGTAATCTGCCAGAAGATTCTGACGCTCCGGTTGTCGAAAAGCTTGATCCCGATGCGGCACCAATATTGTCGCTGCTGATAGCAGGAGATGCGCCCGTTCGAGAACTCACAGTCTTTGCCGATGAGGTAGTCAAAGAAAGGCTGCAACGCATTCGCGGTGTAGGCTCCATTTCAATTGTAGGTGGGCGCGAGAGAGAAATGCGGGTCTGGCTTGATCCCGCAAAGATGCGAGCAAGCAATGTCAGCACGGACAATGTTATCACCGCATTGAGAAGCGAAAATTCCGAATTGCCGGGCGGTCGTCTTGAGATTGACGGCCGCAGCAAACAATATGGAACCAGAACATTGGCGGAAGCCAATACAGCCTCGGA
>LXYP01000072.1 GCA_001650955.1 Sphingomonadales bacterium EhC05 | reverse complement strand
CGCCCCAGAAGCGGCCGTTTTGGCCACCATTTGTCAATGTCTGCTACTTGGCACGAATTGGCCCGTTAGCTATCCAGCGACTAAGACGATAGCGCCTTATGCTTTGACAATTTCAGTTAGTGGAGTCTGTTCCAACTGATCGCTTGATGGCACTAAAACATCTATGGCTTCGGCGACTTTTATGGCGGGAACCGATAGGTCCAACTCGTCTAGCTGATTTAAGATGCCGCGAAGTGACAGCAAAACGTCAGATATTTCGTCTTGTCTACCGGTCATCGCTAACTCCGTTGCACCCCATCGTTGGTCCGAGAGTGCGCTCTTCCGTTGAGCAACATTTTTTCCGTACACGTTCTTATTTTGAATTCGAAATTTGCTATTGCATTGTTCCATGAACGGCAAGAAGCAACTTTCTTAAAGTTACATGATTTTACAGGGTATGTTTCCCAGTCTTTGCAACCTCTTAGACGACTACGCCGGTAAGCGCTTTTCAGGTTATTAGAATGGACAGTCAATTTTTAGTTGTCTGGAAAGCATCTTCTATGTAATATTATTCTTATAGTCGATTGTTCGACGTAACGAATGAAAAACCAAAGGCCTAGTTCCGGCATGAAACAAACACGCGTAGTTTCTTCTTTGAAGAAGCCTCTTGATACGGCAACATTATCAAAGTTGTCGGAGCAACGAGTTGAGCGATACATGAAGCTGGTAGCGAGAACTCGGCGCAATGTAGCCGAGCATTTCCAAGACCATCTGAAAATCCCTGCCGACCCTTGCCTTGATATTTTATTGGCATTGCAAACTTCCGACGATCGGTCATTGAGGTTGGAAACCATCGCGGAACAGATACTCCGCCATGTTTCATTAACTCGCCGATATCTCAATGTGATGGCTGCCCAGGGCTTGATTGATTTTGATGAGCAAAGTGAAAGCGCTTTTCTAACATCACTTGGAGTCATAGAACTCGCTTATATCATCGAACAGACATACACCGATTATCTGCAAGTGGTTGAGTAGGTACACTCGTCTTCCATCGCTTCGCGGACTCACTTCAGGAAAGAATCTACAATTAGGAATAGACGTTTTCTAAGTCCGCTTTCCACCCACTTTCTGCCGTTCGCGCACAGAATAGAGCCGTCCAA
>LXYP01000071.1 GCA_001650955.1 Sphingomonadales bacterium EhC05 | reverse complement strand
GGGATAAAACAGCCACAACGCTAATGTCCGCTAAGGGCGCAAAAGCGGACGCAACAAATGTTGCACGAATAAGCAGCGTTGATAAAAGGCGATATGGAAGCTTATCAAGAACTTGTTCAGATACTTGAAGACACGAAAGAATGGGCTTTAGATAACAGTTTAAATTTCGGTGACGAGCATAGCTAAGATCACAAACATGTTGTGTTGGATATGTCTACACGAAGCACAAAGATAAAGGGAAAGTCTAGCCTAGGATGAAAGATACAGAACAAACCAAGTCGGCTCTCCTAAGCATCAGGAAAATTGAAAAAATCAAAATCAGCGTGCTGGGAGAATGCTATTCAACCCTTGGCAATGTGGTTTGGCAAATCCTATGCGAAATTTATCTGCGGACGATTGATGGTGTTGATTTTTCCGGACGCGACCTCGCACAATCGATCTTCTTAACTGAATCACTGACTATGAGATTCACAGCTGTGTTGGAGGCGGAGGGTCTTATTGAATCATCGGGAGAAACAGTAAGCGAACTGGACGGTCATCTCTCGCTTACTGAACTTGGTGTATTGAAGGTCTCACAAATTATTGCCGAAAGTGCGAATGAGTCCTCACATGAGATCGATACTCGGGAAGCGAGAGCTTTTTTCGAATGATATTAATTATGGGGTTTAGGAAAACCCCGATCATAACAGCAAAGGGTAATTAACTCCGAGATGAGTCAACAGATTATCGGCCTTTTAAACCCGCTACTGGCGATAACTTGGGCTCTGGCTTTCGTGATTTTGTGGCTGTTCCAGAAAGAACGTAAGTATATATTGCTTATCGCATTTTCATATCTTGCATTCTCATGTGGTATCTTCATCTCCAACGTCGGTATTTCAGCGCAGAGCGTGCTCCATGTTCTCGGCACCCATGTGTCCTATTCCGCTGCCATGATAACTATGGTCTGGGGTGTATCGAGGCGAATTAATGCTCCGCCCAGAGGCCTGCTGAATCTGGCTATCCTGATCGGCGCGACACCATTGATCTTATGGCTCTATTTGAATAGCGATCTTATAAACATTCGGGTGATCGCAGCAAATGGAGCTTACAGCGTAGTTCTATTGATTGGCGCACATAATCTTTGGTATAGCCGTAAAAATACTAAACTCGAATATTGGTTATTAGTCCTTTTCGTTCTCTTGGCGATCCAAGGATTGGTCAGGCCCGTCACGTTTTTTTGGCTTGAAGGGGCTGTATTGAACGCTGACTATCGAGAATCCATCTACTATTCGACCTTGAATCTTTCCATGTCAATTTTATCACTTTTGCTCGCTCTCACCTTAGTCATAATCTGCATCGACGACTATTGGCGCGAAATGAAGAGCGAGGCAGCGATATCCGACGCGAGCAACGCAATTTCGAACAGAAAGTGCCAACTGGATAAGCTACAGCAAGTCATGGCGACGAACATTCACCGGAATCATGATCTAACAATAAAGAAGCTTGCCGAGGAAACAGGGATACAGACCCATCAGCTTCGAAGAATGATCAACAAGGAGCTTGGTTATAGGAATTTTCGCGATTTCGTGAATTTGCACAGGGTAAAAGAAGCGCAGGTCATGCTTAGTGATCCAAAATTCTCAACTGCTTCCATAACCGAAATCGCATTCGATTGTGGTTTCAATTCTATTCCGTCGTTCAATCGGGTGTTCAAGGCAGAAGTTGGTGAGACGCCGTCGGATTATCGAGAATAACACGCAGCGACACAAAATAACGCAGCAGTTTGCTGAGCGCTTCTCATTAGTGAATGCACTTTTTTCAGTTTTGAGGAGACGTTATCGCCAAAGTGCCGATATCAACAATCTTTCAATGTAAAGATCATGTTTTGAAAGGAACTTTGTTGGACTACCAAACCGAACTACTTTCGAACATAGCCGCTGATTTGCAACGTTGCCTCCGCGCTGCCGACGCTGCCCATATTCCTCTCGCCGCGATTAAAATAGCGGAGGCTCTCGAGATTATTTTGGACCCGTTGGAAAATAACAAAAACACGAGTGAAGCTGATGTGTCCCTTACAAAATCGATTCAGTCCGAGTACCAAACCGGAACTTAGGCTCGGGCGGCGGTGGTCTCCGGGCTGATATCGGCAAACTGAAATTCGAGGTTGAAGCCGCAGTCCTTCTCAACCGCGATGGTTTCGAAAGTGCGGAAAAATCTCCACAACTCAATTTGCAATTTGGATTGGCGCTATGACGACGCAGTCAAGCGGGCGACGAAATGTCTCCCGCTGGTCGCTCAGGATGACCCCGATCATATCTCCATAAATGAAGGGGCTGCTATCTTAATACTCCATTTACAAACGCAGCCGCCGTGACACACCATCTTTCGCGATGAAGCCGCCATTAGAAATCGTTGATGTTAATGTCCGCTACCCACCCAGTTGTTGCCGTTAAAAACGACCAAACCTAGTGTCCTGTGTGGATGGCTCCCTCATTGCAAGGATTATTCG
>LXYP01000070.1 GCA_001650955.1 Sphingomonadales bacterium EhC05 | reverse complement strand
TGAAACGAAACAAATGATTGCAGCCTTGATGGCGGCCAATGAAGAACAGAAGGCTGCGATGGCGGCCCAAGCAGCTCAAAATAAAGCGCAAATGGCCGCTTACGAGGCACGCCTCAACAAGCTTGAAACACAGCTGGCAGCAAAAGATACCGCTGCAACTCCAGAGCCGGCACCCGCTGAAGCAAAGGTAGAAGGCGAAGTAATGCTGGCCGAGAACGAGGCGCAGACGCAAGGCGGACCGGAACTGGTCGAGAACACGGCATTGCCGGGTCAGACTGAAGAAACACTGGCGAGCGCAGAGCCGTTGGTTGGTCTCGCCGAAAGCAATGGCCTGGTGAATATTAAAGCGCCTGTCCAGATCGCCGCTTTGGCCCCGCAAGAGGTGGCGCCGCAAGCCGCCGAGGTCGGCACCGGCAATAGCGCCACCGGAACCGGTTCCTTTGCCGCTGGCAACAACAGCAGCGCAAACGGCATTGGCGCGCTGGCTCTGGGCAATGCGGCCAATGCAGTGGGCAATGGCGCGATCGCCTTTGGTAGCGGCGCGTCTGCCAGTGCAGCTGGTGCGGTAGCCATTGGTTTGGGCGCGACCGCCTCAAGGCCCAACCAGATTGCGATTGGCACCTCGGGTAATACCTACACGCTGGCAGGGATAAATTCTGCCGCCAGCCTCGCGGCGCAATCAGGTGCGCTGCAACTGGTAACCGCCGACCCGCTGGGTAATCTGGGAACATCCTCTTTGAACATCGCCACGCTTCAGGGTTTTGGGACCTCGCTTACCGGTCTGGATACCCGTACCTCAGCGCTGGAACAGGCGGTAGCGATCAACCTGCGTCAAAATAACGGCGGGATAGCGGCAGCCATGGCGCTGGGCGGGACAACGATTGTGCCGGACAGCAACTGGTCGATGTCGTTCAACCTATCGACCTATGAAGGCGAACAAGGTTTCTCCTCCTCGATCGTGGGCCGGATGACCGACAATATCTTCCTCTCCGCTGGCATCGCAGGCTCCACCGTCGGTGGCACCACAGGCGGCAGAGTGGGCGTGACTTTCGGCTTCTAGAACAAGCTATCGAGCGGGCGGCGGTGAACAATGTTGCCGCCCGCTAAACGACGGCATTGTTAGTTTGCCAACCAAAAGCAGACGGTCCGCTCCCCACCCACTTGTCGCCGTTCAGACGGACTAAATGGGGGATAAAAG
>LXYP01000069.1 GCA_001650955.1 Sphingomonadales bacterium EhC05 | reverse complement strand
ATGGCACATTAATGCCGTCGCGGGGCGTCCAACCCATCACCCAACTGCAGCCATTCAACTGATTAGATGCCGAATAAAAGCAGCCGGGCAGCAACCGCCCCAAAATAAGTCTTAGACCGATAAAATTGGATTACCCAAAAGCAGTCTTTCGTTCATCCTACTATTTGGTTCCATCATGGACCGTTGAAGCATTCACTCTGCTTGCAGCGCGTAAATCGAGACATTAGTACTTTCCCAAAAAAAAAGGGACGTTGGGAGAACGCCCCTTTTCTTCGCAAAGAAGTCTAGTTCACATATCAAAGCCGAGTGTCACACCCCAGCGACGTGGGGGGCTGATATTGTGGAAATCAAACAGGCCACCGACCGGCGTATAAGACACTTCATAGAGTTCATTGTTCAGGTTTTTGACGAAGATTGTCACATAGGCCTGATCGCCGGGCATGTCCCATCTGACGCTGGCATCAATCACGTCATAAGACGGGATACGGCCGTCGAGCGCGCCGGATGTCAGCAGGTTCTGCTTGCCAACATGGGTCCAGTCTCCGCGGAAGGTGAGGACCCCCGCTCCGCCAAGATCTGCAGCATAGCTGATACCGCCACCCAGCGTCCATTTGGGCGCTCTCGATATATCCTGATTTGAGTTGTCGGTGACAATAGTATCTCCGTTCAAATCTGCGAAATACTCGTCATAGCTGGCGTTGTTGTAACCCGCCGAGAAATCCAAATTCAGCCCGTCAATCGGTACCGCGGATACCTCCAGTTCGAAGCCCTTGACGGTTGCGCTTGCGGCATTGTCGGTCACAGTTTCCTGATTGTTTCCGCCGGTCTGGCCAGCGAGGCTTCTAATAACCGTCCGTTGAAGGTCTTTATACTTGTTGTAGTAGACCGCCAAGTTTGTGCGCAGCCGGTTATCAAACCAATCTGCTTTTACGCCGCCTTCAAAGGCGTTGACGCTTTCCTCATCAAACGGCCCAAGCGCGCCTGGAGTGCCGCCGCGACCATTGAAGCCACCGCTTTTGAAGCCTTTTGAATATTTCGCATAGATCAGAATGTCGTCGCTGGCTTGATAATCAATTCCGACAGATGGACCAAAGTTTGACCATTTCTCATCCAGTTCAAACACCGGACCAAGATTCGGGAAGGGAGTGAACAATGTTGCGAAAAAGTCCTTCTTCTCCTTGGTATATCTTCCACCCAGAGACACGCGTAATTCTGGCGTGATATTATATTCGGCCTGCGCAAAGATCGCGAAATTTTCGTGCTCTTGTCCAGTGATAGCATTGTTTCGAGCGGTGGTTGGTCCGTTGAAAATATTGAGAAATGTATCCCTGCGCAAGAAATATTCCTGGTGGAAATAATAGAGGCCCGCGATGATGTTGAGATCATCGGTGACATTGGTATTATATCGCAGTTCGCTTGAATATTGCTCATGCGGCTGACTGCGCAAGGTTTCGAAAAAGCCCGCTGTTGTGCCATCGGTGTCGTTATTGTTGATGTCCTTTGTCGTCTCTCGATAGTTAGAGATGGACGTGAGCGTGCCAGGTCCAATGTCCCAATTGGCTTCTGCCGTTACACCCCAAATATCGACATCACTTTGCCCGGGAACGTTGAACGCAAAGGCCCTGACATTCTCGTCGCGTCCAAATGAGGGAACATTATAGAAAATCTGCAGTAGCTTGTTCGGCGGCGTAACATTGATCGAGGGCAAGTTTTCACTGCGCTCACGACTATATTCACCGATGATGGTTAGTTCGAAATTGTCGGTTGGCGTGAATAGCAATGATGGGCGAACCGTAAATGTATTGCTTTCCCCGGCCGAAGTTGGGTTCCGCCGACCTGGAATACCGGTGAAAGTATTGAGATAATAGCCGTCGAGATGCTGCGAGAAGGCCGCGACCTTGAACGCCAGAACGCCGTCGATCAAAGGCGTTTCAGCTGCAAATCTAATCTCTCTCTGGCCAAAGTCACCGAGGGTCACCGCGCCGCGAATGTCAAAATTCCCGGTTGGTCTCTTGGTCCGATAGTTGACTGCACCACCGGTTGTATTCCGGCCGAATAATGTGCCCTGAGGCCCACGTAATATTTCGACTTGTTCGACATCGAAAAGATCGAGTGAACTATTGGCGGTACGCGGGATATAAACACCATCAACATAGATGCCGACCGAAGGATCGACTGTGGAGTCGGGATCGCCATTGCCGATGCCGCGAATGAACACGGCAACCGAGCTGCCGAAGTTACCGATGGTATTGATCGTCACGTTCGGTGCGCGGCCACTTAGATCAGAAATATCGGTGGCGCCGATCCGTTCGAGTCGATCCGCGCCGATCGCAGTCACCGCCACGGGGGTTTCTTGCAATCGTTCGGTTACTTTGCGCGCCGTGACAATGATGTCTTCGTTGCCTGTGCTAACTTTTGATTGAGACTCATCAGCTTGCGCCATTGCCGGGGCAACAAAACCACCCATCGATCCAACTGCCACACCTATCGCAAGTTGTCGTTTAAATCCCTTGAAAGTCGTTTGCATAATATTCCTCCCGACGAGCCACCTATTTAAATTAGTGGTGTGCTTTCTATTTATATGAATGTACCTTAATATAAATTGGATCTCCATAATCAAAAATGACAGGCCAAAAATGTTAGGCTGTCTCTGGTGATTAACTTAAGGAGCGGGCGACTGTGTGAGGGGAAGAAGAGCGTGCGAAAGAGCAATAGTGTCAACTGCAGGAAAAAGAATCAAAGCGGCCCTAAGGCCGCATTTAAGCTGGGAGCAGCCTCTGCTTTGCTTGCTACGTTTGCATTTATTTCGGGTTGTTTAGAGAATGGAAAATCTGAAAGCGCCGGGAAGCATGAAGCAGCAGTGATGGTGACTGATTACCCAGAGCAGGTCTATTGGGGCGACCTCCATCTCCACACGCTCTATTCCTTCGACAGCTATAATTTCGGCAATAAGACTCTTGGTCCCGACGATGCCTATCGGTTTGCTCAAGGCGACGAAGTTGAAGCGCATGGAGGCAAGAAAGCCAAACTGGAACAGCCGCTAGATTTCCTAATGGTATCCGATCATGCTGAGTATACTGGTGTGTTTCTGGGTTTGGAACAAGAAAACCCGGACATTGTAGATACGGCGCTCGGCAAGGCTTGGGCAGAAATGGTCGACAAAGGCGACACTGTTGGTCCGATGAATGAAGTGGTGGAATCCATATCCCATGGCCGCGCAGAAGGACAGCCGCCAAAGGCATTCAGACGGACAGTCTGGTCTGAATTGGTGGAAGCAGCTGAGCGACACAATCAACCCGGCAAATTTACGACATTTGCCGGCTATGAATGGACGTCGATGCCCGGCGGTGGCAATCAGCATCGTGTCGTTGTTTTCAAGGATGATAAGGACAAGACGCTGCAAACCATTCCATTTTCTGCAGCAGACAGTAACAATCCGCTAGACCTTTGGCGCTACTTGGCGGGCTATGAAGAGCAGACCGGTGGCGAAGTCATGGCGATTGCGCA
>LXYP01000068.1 GCA_001650955.1 Sphingomonadales bacterium EhC05 | reverse complement strand
TCCGAGGCTGTATTGGCTTCCGCCAATGTTCTGGTTCCATATTGCTTGGTGCGACCGTCAATCTCAAGGCGGCCGCCCGGCAATTCGGCATTTTCGCTTCTCAATGCCGTGATAACATTGTCCGTGCTGACATTGCTTGCACGCATCTTTGCGGGATCAAGCCAGACCCGCATTTCTCTCTCTCGCCCGCCTACAATTGAAATGGAGCCTACACCGCGAATACGTTGCAGCCTTTCTTTGACTACCTCATCGGCAAAGACTGTGAGTTCTCGAACGGGCGCATCTCCTGCTATCAGCAGCGACAATATTGGTGCCGCATCGGGATCAAGCTTTTCGACAACCGGAGCGTCAGAATCTTCAGGCAGATTACTCAATATGCTGGCTACGCGATCCCGCACATCCTGAGCTTTCACGTCGGCATCTTCCGATAACTCAAACTCCAAAACGACCTGACTGACGCCTTCCGCGCTGACTGACCGCATTTGCCGAATTCCAGAAACGCTATTGACCTCCTCTTCGATAATGTCGGTTATTTCAGTTTCGACCGTATCTGGCGAAGCGCCGGGCAAAGTCGTGGTCACCGACACATAAGGAAATTCAATTTTGGGAAAAAGATCAACACCAAGCCTGCCAAAACTCAAAAGGCCCAGAACGACTAGCGAAACAATCACCATTGTCGCGAAAACTGGACGCCGGATCGAGACATCGGAAATCCACATCAGCTTAGCTTGCAGACTTTCGTTGCTTGCGCTCTACTTTTTTTCCGTCCCGCAAAGTAGATGGTGGGTTTTTGATAATTTTGTCGCCGCTCTGGACACCTTGGGTGACCTTGACCCGTTCAAAATCTATGCTTTCAGTCTTGATATCCCGTCGACGTGCAATGCCTTTCTCAAACAGGAATATATATGCGGCAGCACTGTCGCCTTTCACTGCTGATCTAGGCAGAATGATTGCGTTTTCTGGAGGCGTTTCGATTAGTGCGCGCGCTCCAAGTCCGCTACTGATCCGATAATCAGGATTTCTTATTGGCAACCGCAATTCGACTGTCCGGGATTCTGGATTAACTCGATCATTGATGATGAAAACAAAGCTTTCGAAAGGCTCATCAAAGCCATCAATGTAAACCTTTGCCTTTTGATTGAGCTTAAAGTCATCAACGCGGGCCTGCGGAGCACTTACGATTGCCGCAACTATTCCCAACTCCTGTAATTGCAAAGCTGAGGATTGTTCGCCCATTGAAAAACGGTTGTTGAGATAGGACCCTTCGTCAACCATTCTAGCAGTCACAACGCCGTTATATGGAGCACGTGCAATAGTGTCGCGAAGGGCTTGTTTAGCGGTGGCCAGTACAGATTGGGATTGAGATACCTGTGCTCTGGCGACGGCCAAGTCTGTTTCGACCTGTTCGACTTGCGCTTTTGACACGAAGCCTCTCGGGGCAAGTGCGATTACGCGGTCGTACTGGCGCTGGGCCTGTATAGCCTGTGCTTCCGTCAAGCGCAGCGCTGCCGATGCTTCCGCAACACGTCTTTTATAATCTGCTTGCCTGATCTGAAAAAGTGCTTGCCCCTTCTTCACCCTGTCACCGACCGTCACAAACATGGTCTCAAGCGGTCCTTCTACAAGAGCTCCAATTGCGCTGCTTTGCTTGGCCGCAATTGTGCCAAAAACCTCGACAGGATCGGTTAAAGGGACGGATTTCGCTGTTAGAATTTCGACTTCGAGTATAGCATTTTGCTGGATGGCATCGTTGTTTACATCGCCGCTATCGTCATTCGAGCAGCCGGATACGAAGGCTATTGTGGCTATAGAAAACAGCAATATGATATTTTTAATAGCCATTTACGTGCTCAAATATGCCCCGCGTCCGCTAGCTACCAAGCGATCATCGTCGTCCAAAATGCGCGTATCAGCGTTACTAATGGTTTTTCCCAGCTTCACGACCTGCCCAATTGCACGAAGCGGGCCTTTGGTGGCTGCGCGATGATAATCTACCCTCAGATCGGCCGTCGCCTTGGCTGTGCCGCCTGCAGCAATAATCGTATAAAGGCCGGTTAGATCGATCAAAGATGCCAATATGCCGCCGTGCACGGCTCCAATCACGGGATTAGATACAAGCTCGTCCCGCCACGGCATTTCCAGTTCCAAATGATCGTTGCTTTGTTGAACAATTTTCAAACCTAACCAGCGATGGAAAGGCGCGATCTGCAACAAGTCAGCAAGATTTTCCGGATCATGTTTCATGCTGCGGCACCGCGATTGTGGGTCGAATTCAAGAAAGAGATAATGGCCGAGCAAAACGCGTCATTGCGGTCACCGACAACCATATGGCCAGCATCTGCAATGTCGGTAAAGACCGCCCGAGGAACCAACGTTTGGAAATGTGCCACAGCCTCCTCAGAGACCATGTCGCTGGATCCTCCGCGTATGAGATGAACCGGCAGTTCCAACTTCCCGGCCGCCTCACTTAGTCTAGAAAATCCATCGTCCTGTGCATCGGAGGCATTGTCGCGTGTACGCGTCACATGGTGAATAAAGTTGGGGTCCCAATGCCAATAATACCGCCCATCGTCACGCTTGCGTAAATATCGATCAAGCTTACCAGTGCCTTGCCGTTTCTCTCGTTGCGGCATGTACTCAGAGATGATTCTGGCCGCTTCATCCGGGGATGAAAATCCATCTTTCATATGGGCCTGCATGAACCCGACAACTCTTGATACCCCAGCGGCTTCCATCTTCGGCGCGATGTCAACCAACGTTAGCGACGAGATACTTGAAGGTGCCAACAGCCCAGCAGCAATCATTCCTGCAATTCCACCCAGTGATGCTCCGACTAATGCCGGAGGACTATCAAGCTGGTTAGAAACGGCGACTAGATCACGTGCAAAATCGCGCATATCATAGGCGCCGTCGGATGCCCATTCGCTGGCACCATGGCCACGCATATCGATGGCTGTGGCACGATAGCCCGCATTTCCCAGTTCATCTAGCACCTTCGTCCAAGCATGACGGGTTTGTCCGCCGCCATGTGCGAGCAACACCGGAAATCCGGTTTTTGGTCCAGTGGTGCTTGCCGTGATCTTCAAGCCGTTGTGGCCAGTGAAGATGTTCTCTTCGTGATTCATAACGGCTTTGTAGGCTGTAAAGTGATAGATAGTAAAGTGCTTTATTATAATTACACTTTATGGTATAGACACGTTCATGATGGATGAAACAGCCATAATAAGTTCCAAATTGCGCGACGGATTTATCAATGAGACCGACGAATTCGCGTTTTTGCTGGAGGAAGTGCCGCGCGTCATGCGCAAGGCGTTCGAGGTTTCGATTGCCCGTTTTGGTCTATCCCGCACGCAGTGGCGAACACTGGCTTATCTGATCAAAGTTGAGGGGATGACGCAAACCGAGTTAGCAAATTGCCTTGAATTGGAGAGAGCTACTATCGGATTGACGATTGATCATCTCGAAAAGTTAGAATTCGTCGAACGCCGACATGCTGAAGGCGACCGACGTGTCTGGCGGATATTCCTGCTTCCAAAAGCAATCGATATTATTCCGCAACTTCGGAAGGAAGCTAACGCCGTTTATGAGACCATGTTCAAGGGTATCTCAAATGCAGATGTTGCAATGATGCGTTCTGCCATGGAAAAAATGACCAACAATTTGAGGGATATCTGAACGACAAATTTGTACGATCTTTATGGTTTGACCCCATCTTCCGAAAGGTCAAACCATCTGGAGCGAGTGGTGGGGACTACTCGCTCCTTTTTTTGCATATGTCGACAGTTGGTACAATCGGCGACTTGTTTTGTTTGCGGGCTAGTGTCCGCTTTTGCGCCCAAAGCGGATGGTGTGGATGGCTCCTGATCTCGGCGTCGCAATGCGCCATAGTGCAGTTGTTATCGTAAACTGCGAACACAAGGAGCCACCCATAT
>LXYP01000067.1 GCA_001650955.1 Sphingomonadales bacterium EhC05 | reverse complement strand
ATCGATGATACGCTGAGAAAATTGATCAACGACGGTGGCGACGAGGCGCGCATCGCTGCCCATGCCTTTCTCAAACAACCCAATCTCGGTTCCGCCGCCCGCGCCCTCGTCCGCGAAGGCCTGACCACCGCCGAAGAAGCTATCCGCATCTCCCGCCGCGATCACCAGCTTCTCTGATCGGCTGGCTCTTCCCTTCAGGGCATCGTGGCGTTACTATCTTGCATGACCGATATTGCACCGATGACCTATGCGCGTTACCTGGCCCTTGATACGCTTCTGGACGCCCAGCATCCGCGATCTGATCTCGACGATGAAATGCTGTTCATCATCATTCACCAGACCAAGGAATTGTGGCTCAAGCAGATCATTCGCGAGATGCGCTTTGCCAAGCAGCAGATAGAAGCCGACGCCCTCGTGCCCGCCTATAAGGCACTCGCGCGAGTCAGCCGCATTCAGGCGGTGATGACGCTGAGCTGGGACGTCTTGTCGACCATGACACCGAGCGACTATACGCGGTTTCGTCATGTACTGGGCCCCAGCTCCGGTTTTCAGTCCGATCAGTTTCGCACCGTCGAATATATGCTCGGCCTCAAGGACAAAGCCTTTCTGAAATATCAGGAGGATCGTCCAGCGGCGAAAGCCGCAATGCAGGCAGCGCTCGATCAGCCGAGTATCTGGGATGCTGCTATTGCGGCTTTGGCGCGCGCGGATTTTGATATTGCACCTGATCTGCTGGATCGGGATTTCGCTCAATCCCATCAGCCATCGGAACAGGTCGAGGCGGCATTCCTCACCGTCTATCGCAATCCAGAGAAATATTGGGAACTCTATCAACTGGCCGAAAAACTAGTCGATCTCGATGATGCGATGGCGACATGGCGGCACAAACATGTGCTGACGGTCGAGCGTATCATTGGCGGCAAAATGGGGACGGGTGGCACCGCCGGGGTTTCCTATTTGCAGAGCACGATATCCAAACGTGCCTTCCCCGAACTCTGGTCGCTGAGGACTCAATTGTGAGCTGGAAGCAGCTGTTTTCCAAATCACTCGCCGCCAATCCAGATCGCCTCCATTTCGCGGCCCATAGTCACCATCTCTGGCCCGACGCCGCCTTTGCCGGTCATTGTCAGGCTGGAGAAGATGCCGCGACTCTTGCCGATCATAAATGGGCAAAGATCATGGGGCCGGTCTGGGCGGAAGCCCAGCAGCATGTTGCCGCTGAACTTAAACTGCCCGACCCGGCGACAATAGCTTTCGCACCCAATACCCATGACCTTCTGGTACGGATCATTTCCGCCATTCCGGCGCGGCCGGTGAAAGTGCTGGCAACCGATGGCGAGTTTCACAGTTTTCGCCGGCAGATGACCCGCTGGGTGGAATCCGGAGAGGTCATTCTGGAAACGGCGGCCCCAGAATCTTTGCTGTCCGTAGCACGATCGGGTGATTTTGATCTGATCTTTGCCAGCCACGTGCTGTTTAACTCGGGCAGCATGGTCACAGACCTCGAACCGCTCGCAGCGCTGGCATCGCCTGAGGGGCCGTGGGTGGTGATTGATGGCTATCACGGATTCATGGCGATCGAGACAGATTTATCGGCGATTGCCGAGCAGATATTCTACCTCTCCGGCGGTTATAAATATGCGATGGCTGGAGAAGGGGTTTGTTTCCTGCATGCGCCGCCGGGCTATGCCGAGCGACCCGTCGTGACCGGCTGGTATGCGGCATTTGACGATCTCGCGCTGCCACCGGGGGAAGTCGGCTATGCGCCCGACGGCCGCCGCTTTTTGGGGAGCACCTTCGATCCTTCGGGGCTCTACCGGTTTAACGCGGTGCAGAATATGCTGCAGCAAGAAAGGCTGTCGACGGCGGCCATTTCCGACCATGTCGAAAGTTTGCAGCGCAGGTTCATTGCCGCAGATCCGCTGCCGGAAATGCAATTGCTCAACCCTCTCAACAGCAATTTGCACGCGCGCTTTCTGGCCTATCAGGGTAAGGACGCATCGGCATTATATGATCACTTGCACGACCATGATGTCGTCACCGACGTGCGCGGCGATGTTCTTAGAGTCGGCTTTGCAATCTATCATGATGCGGCCGATGTCGATGCGTTGCTCGATGCAATAATGCGCAACTAGATCATCCAAATGAGAAAAAGTTGAGCTGGCCTTTGCCGCTACGGCAAGGCCAGTCTTGACTGTTGCTGGGTAATAATTGGCAGAAATCCTAACTTTTTTGTCATTGACCAGATATCGAATAACGCTTTAATCGGTCAATTAAACCAAGGCTGTGGAGGAATATGACATGAGCGTTTCGGTAGATGTTCAGAATGATGTCGCGTTGATCACCCTGGATGATGGCAAGGCCAATGCGGTCAATTTCGATCTAATGATTGCGATGAATGAGGCGCTCGACAAGGCGGAAAGCGATGCCAAGGCGATCGTGTTGGCGGGCCGGGCAGGGCGCTTTTCTGGCGGCTTTGATCTGGGCATGATGGGTGGCTTTACCCGCGACGATTCGGTTCGCCTGTTGGACCGTGCGTCCGAACTGGTGCTGCGGCTCTATGGCGGGCCGGTCCCGATCGTCGCCGCTTGCACCGGCCATGCCATTGCCATGGGTGTTTTCCTTTTGATGGCATGCGACACCCGAATTGGTGCCGCGGGCGATTTCAAGCTGGGCGCGAATGAATCGATTACCGGAATGACACTGCCGGTCTTTGCCGTCGAACTGGCCCGTGATCGGCTCAGCCCGCTTCACCAGACCCGTGCGATGATCCAGGCCTTCATCTATGATCCCAAAGGGGCGGTCGAAGCAGGCTATCTCGATATGTTGGTTGAACCGGACAAAGTGGTTAGCCAGGCGCTGGCCATCGCTGGTCAACTCGCCCAGCTTCCGGGCCATGCCTATGCCTATCAGAAATCGGCGATGCGCAAACCGGCACTCGATGCGATCCGTGCGAGTATCGGCAATCATCCGAACTTGCGGAACTAGCGTCTAGCGGTGCTGATCGATCAGCACCGGATTGCCATCCGGATCGGTGAGCACGATACTGGCAGGTCCTTCGCCATCTTCCGCTGTCGCGTCGAGGGCCAGGCCGGCATCCTGCAGGGATTTCTGGATGTCCCGGACATCTTCAAAATCATCAATATTCTGGGCGTTTTGATCCCATCCGGGATTGAAGGTCAGCATATTCTGGGGAAACATGCCTTCAAATAGGCCAATATTTGTTTCGCCATTTTGCAGGATCACCCATTTCTGCTCTTCGTCGCCGTGAAATTTGGTGAAGCCAAGTTTCTCATAAAAATCCTTTGAAGCTGACAGGTTCTTGACCGACAGGCTGATCGAGAATGCACCGAGTTTCATATATCTCTCTCCTTTAAGTGATTTAGCGGTTCGCCGGCAGCAGTTTCGGATTGCGAAGCAGAGCGGCTGAGATCAGCGAGATCAAAAGGCCGACCGGGAAAATTTCCAGAAATGTCATTGGCCAACGAAACCAGGGCTTGGCGTAATTATCCGTGAGCTGTTCCATGTCCGCGATCAGAGTGTCGAGCGCTGCGCCGCTCAAGCCTTCGGCCTTGCGTGCCTCGATCACTCCGGCTGCATATTCGGCGATGAAACGATAGTCGGACGAAATCAGATAGAGCTCCCACACAAAGACATAGATAAAGCCGGCGATTACCGAAATGGCCAGACCGAGACCAAGTGCGGGGAAAAATCTGATCACACCGCCGAGTTCGCTATCGCGATATTTGCGGATGCCGACGAAGATCATCGACAAGGCGATGAGCATGATCAGATAGCCGAATATCTCGGATGACCAGAAGCTTTCGCCGCCGCTGGTCAGAATACCAAGCATCATCGAGAGGATCACGATCGTTCCTGAAACGACACCATAGACGAGGGCGATTTTCCACATGATATTTCCTCCGCTGTTGGCGCGGTTATGGCATTGATATTGAGAAAGGGAAATCACCCGGATGGATGATTGGGGCGATATCACCCAAATGATCTAGGGAATCAGGCGCAGCGACCGGGCTTCGTCGATCGCCCGAATCCGCCCATTGACCTGAAGCTTTTCGAACAGATGGGCGATATGGGTCTTGACCGTATTGGGCGAGATTCCCAAAAGGCGCGCAATTTCCTTGTTGGACTGTCCCGCTGCTAAGGCCTCAAGAACCTCCATTTCCCGGGCCGATATGCCGAGAGATTTCAGCGCGGCATCATTGCGCTCAAACGGTCCCTTGGCTTGGCGGGTGCTCAAGCGGTTTCCAACCCAGAGGCCCATCGCAGCAAAGGCTACGGCAATGATCACGATATAGATCTCCACCGGATAGCTTTTCAGGAAATATTGATATTGCAGCCATTCCAGCGCGAATGCGGCGAGCGCCAGAGCCAGCGCATAAAATAGCACGAGTCTGATTGTGGAGCGGGACACTCGCATTCAACCCGCCGCCGTTTCGGGTTCCCCCGATTTCATCACTTTGCGATGAATCCAGCCGATACCAATGAGCGCGATGCCAAGGCCGAGGAATGAAAGGATACGGAGTATTCCATCCAGTTGCGCGGCATCAAATATGAAGACCTTGAACGTCACCGCCGTCATCAGCAGAAGACCGGCGATCCGCAGCACCGGATTCGTTGTTTGGATACCGCGAGACAGCCATGCGATGGCCAGCACCAGCAAGCCGGCGCTGTAAAGGTAGGTTTCTGCCGATGTGAAAGGCGGGGTCGCAATGTCACTGCCATGGACAAGCTGGCGGACGGTGATCATCACTGCGGCGATGGCTGCCACAAGGCTGGATATTTCGAGAGCCCGGGTCGCCCGCGGCATGACCGTTGCTGACGGTTCCAGGCGGGCAAAAAGCCACAACCACAGCGCCGCACCGGCATAATGTAACGTTCCCAGATTGGCGATCGGGGCTCCACCCAGCAGTTGCTTCATCGCGGTTGGGCTCAAAAGGAAGATGTCAAAATAGACAAAGCGGAACAGGGCCAGCCCGGCGAAGATAATGCCGATTGAGCGCAACGATTCGGCAATATTCTCGGACCAATTCCGCCATAGTAACAGCCATCCCACCAAGGCCAACAGGTTGGTGAAAACGATCCGTTCGGCAAAACCATAGCGGACAAAGTCCTGCATGGGCCCAATCGCCAGAGGCTGTTTCAACATCAGATATAGAAAACCGATGGTTCCGCTGAATCCGATGGTTGCGACAAATTGTCTTGGCATTTTCCCAAGCACGCTTCGGAAAACGACTGCTATGCCGATCATGATGATTGCGGGACTCAGCAGCTCCGGCACCATCTTCGACACGGCTGGCAGTCCGCGGTAAAGATCGGTTTCGCCCGCGAGCGATGCCAATAAGGTTCCGATCAGCTGATAGGCTGAAACCCACATGATCAGTCCGCCCAGTGCGGCGGTGATGACCAATTGTGTGACAATCGCATCGCGCTGTGTATGTCGCGCCCACGCCGCCAGTGCGGCGGCCACCAAGCCTGCCATGATCGCGGCATAGGCGTGAGAGGTCAATAGCCAGAGCGCGAGTAGCAGCAAGATTCCGGTGAGCGCGGTTGCGAGTGGCATGATTTTGCCAAGCGGAATATCCTGAGTCCGCCAGGCCATGATCGCATTGGGGATCGCGACGGTAACGCAGAGCATGGCCCATAGGCTGTCGCTCCAACCAAAGTCGCCAAGTGTAGCGACGGCGAGCGTACCGGTTGGTGCCAAAAGTCCGCAAATGGCCCATAGCCATCCGTCGGCCTCCCGCCGCGACCAGACATGACCTGTGATCCCGAACAGCAGCGCAAAGCCGATCGCTGCCGTCACTTCCACCGTCCCGATATTGCCGATGCCAAAGGCCATTGCGATCATTGACAAGGAGAGGGCCAATGCGCCTGGCACGGACGGTGTCATGTTGCTGTCACGCCAGGCCAAGAGGATGCTGAAGATCGACAATATTCCAAAAAGCAACCAGCCGAGTATAGAAAATTCGATCAGCGGTGCCAGCATCATCAATTGCAGCAAACCGACTCCCAGTGGAATCGACTGGATGATTGATTTGGGCAGGCCGAAGCTGGTCCCGGTTCTGCTGATCGTCAAAACACCAGCAACGGCCAATAGGGTAATGAACAAACCGACAAAAGCTACGTCACCCGCGACATCCATCAATAGCAAGGCGGTCGACCAAATCGCACTGCCTCCCGTTGCCAGAAGCGCAAGCCACGGCCAGCCCCGATAGATGGCCAGTCCGAAAATACCGCCTGTAAACACGCCGAGATAGATGAGTAGAGGCGCAACCGATTCAGGGCCAAGGCCCGCGACAAATGGTGCCGAAAAACCACCCAAAAGCCCCATGATTGCGGTCGGCGGCCCATGTTTTTGAGACAGAAAGAAAGCCAATATGGTGATCGCCATAACGCCGATCAGCGCGCCGGTTAGCCCGAAAAGGCCATATAGTTCGCTCGCCATATATAAGGTTGCATAAAGGATCGCGATCCCGGCCCCGCTGATCGAATGGCCAATGCGCGCATCATCTGAGAATATCTGCCCAAATTTCGGGATACGGTGGCCGAATTCACTCAGGCCAATCAAGGTGATTCCGAATATTATCGCTGTTATGCAGCGCGCCACCGGGCCAAAAAGACCTGCTTCGATCGAGAAGCGAACGAGGAAAAAACCAGCGAAAATCAGCGCAATACCACCGATCCAGATCGGCAATTTCCCGCCGACCAGATCCTCGAACCGTTTTGCAGCGCTCGGCGTGTTTGAGAGCGAATCTGTGATCTCGTCGATCTCATTCGTCTCTTCCGGCACTTCGATCGCACCCGGAGCAGTGGATAGTATATCCGCATTGTCGGTGATCTGATCCTCGAGATCGGCCGGTTCCGTCAGCGTTGGCGGTTGTTCCGCCCGTCTCGCGGCGTGTCTGATCGGATGGTCCTCGGCCTTTCGGGAACTGGCTTCCAACGATGCGACGGCGGCATTACGCACGACCGCAAGATGATGTTCCAATTCCGAGATTTGTGATCTCAGCAATGCGACGGTTTTGCGCAAGTTGAAAACCAGTACAAATAGAATCACCGTCGCAATGAGGAGGAGAAACTCCATCAGCTGGCTATTTTTCGTCCAGTAGATATCGCTTCCAGAACAGCAAGCTCGCCCAGAATTGATAATCGGCATTGGTCTTTTTGCGAAAGCCATGGCCTTCATTTGTCGCCAGCAGATGCCAGGCCGGATTGTCATTGCTGCGCACCGCTTCGATGATCTGATCGGCTTCACTCGCGGGCACGCGAGGGTCATTGGCACCGGTGACGACCATCAAGGGAATATCGATTTCATGGGCGCGGTTCAATGGACTGATCTCCTCGAGCTTGGCCCGCTGTTCCGCTATCCGTTCATCGCCATATTCTACCCGCCGCAAGTCCCGGCGATAGGCCTGCGTATTCTCCAGAAATGTGACAAAGTTTGAAATGCCGACGACCTCGAGTCCGGCCTTGAACTTTTTGCCATAGCGCAGCATCGCGGCAAGCGTCATATAGCCGCCATAGCTGCCACCGGTTACTGCAATATGCTTTTTGTCGATCCGCTTGTCTTTGCGCAGCCGGTCCAGGAAAGCACCGATATCGAGGACCGAATTTTCTCGCAGCCAGGGCCCATTGTCCAGCGCGACAAACCGTTTGCCAAAGCCGGTCGATCCGCGGACATTGGGATAGAAGATCGCGATACCCAGTTCGTTGACCAGATAGTTGTTACGTCCAAGAAAACGCGGCGTTGCCTGACCTTCAGGACCACCATGGATGCTGATGATCAGCGGCCGCTTGCCTTTGTGTAGGCTGGGATCCGGGCGATATAGGAAGCCGGACATTTTCTCGCCATCGAAACTCTCGATTTCGATCAGTTCGGGGGCGACATTCTTGGCCGCGTTCAAACCGCCGGTTTCGCTCTTCGTCCAGCGGGTGATCGCCAAGGATTCCGGATTGATACTATAGGCATCAGTGCCGGTCTGATTGCTGTTGAGGGTGATGCCCAGCTCGCCCCATGGCGCAAATTCAATACCGCTAATCACCCCGGCGGGCAGGGCATCGACGATTCTGACTTCATCTTTCTCGATGTCGTAGAATTTCAGTACCGATCGCCCGGCTTGATTGACTTCAAAAGCGATCCAGCGGCCATCCTCGCTGATGTCAAAATCGCTAACGTCCCAGATTTTCTCATCGATGATCGGGTCGAAAGTCGAGGTCTCCAGATTGACGATACCGAGTCTTTTGACATCGCTACCATCATCTGAGGAGGCCCAAAGCTGCCCGTCAGGGGCAAATTGCAGACCATCATAAGCCACCGGCTGGCCGCTATTGGTGAGCCGCTGCAACGCCCCATTGGCAATGTCGACCAGATAGAGCTGGTTGTCGGTGACCGAGACATAGTTGAATACCAGTAACTGCTTGTCATCGGGCGAAAAGTCGATCGGAAACCAGCCACCACCGGTCGAGGCGATCAGCATCTTGGCACCTTCCGGATTGGCGGGATTCATCAGATAGATGTCGCTATATAATCCTGTTCGCTTGTTCGAACCAAACGCCACCGTCTTGCCGCTATGCGACCAGGGGCCCAGATTGTGGCGGCTCGTGCCATCGGACAGCATCACCGGGCGGCCATCTTCGAGTTTGAAAATCTGGTTGATTTCATTGCCGCCGATATCTTTTTGGAACAGCAGGGCCGAGCCATCCGGAGCATAGCGCGCCGTCCGCACCGGTTCCGCCGCGAAGGTCAGTTGCTCGCGATGCCCCATCGGTGTGGCAATCCGGTGCAACTGGCGGGTGTCGGCGAAGCGGGTCGAGATCAGCATGGCTCTGGTCTTGGGATCCCAATCGACAAAGCTCGCTGTCCGATATTCCATATAGGGCCGGGTTTGGGCGACGATATCGATGGGAATATCGGGTATCTGGTCGGCGACCAGCGCGGCAGGCTTAGGCGCAATCTCTTTCGCGTTTGCCGCCGGGGTCATCCCGATCATCGCTCCGGTAACCAACATGATTGCTATCAAATTGCGCATATTGCGGCCCTCCCATTGATCTGTTTTGCGATGCTTATGGACGAACCGCAGTAAAAGCAATTAGAGGGGCGCATGTTTTCTATCGATAGTCCGTTTGTCCTGCTCGATGATGCGCGTGAAACCGGTGCCGCTCCGGCGCGGCTCTATGCAGATCCGGTGGCGGTGATCCGGGCCGATCGATTGGAGGCGTTGGAGGCGGCTTTGGCCAAGATTTCTGCGGCGCAGGCTGAGGGCCTGCATGTCGCTGGCTATCTCTCCTATGAGGCTGGGCTGGCGCTCGAAGGACGGCTGGTGGACCGGCTGCCGGCAGAGCGTCCAACACCGTTGCTCTGGTTTGGAATATATAATGATTACAAAGAGATAGATCCAGAAAACCTAATTGATCTGCTGCCTGACCCGGACAGCGCCTGGCTCGGCAGATTGCAGCCGCGGATATCGCGCGCAGATTATGACGCCGCCTTCCAAAAAGTGCAGGACTATATCCTCGCGGGCGATATTTATCAGGCCAATCTGACCTTCCGTGCCACCGCCCCCTTTGCCGGCCATCCGCTGGCGCTCTATGCGGCGATCCGCGACCGCGCCAGAGCGGGCTATGGTGGCGTCGTGTTTGACGGCGAGAACTGGATGCTGTCCTTCTCGCCGGAGCTCTTCTTCGCGATGAAAGACGGCCGGATCACCGCCAAGCCGATGAAGGGCACCGCCGCGCGGGTCGCCGATCCGGCGGCGGACGCCGAGGTGCAGGCGCAGATGCTCGCCGATCCCAAGCAGCGGGCCGAAAATCTGATGATCGTCGATCTGCTCCGCAACGATCTGTCGCGGGTGGCGGATCAGGGCAGCGTCAAGGTGCCAGAGCTGTTCCAGGTCGAAACCTATCCGACGATCCATACGATGACCTCGACCGTGACCGCACAGCTGCAGGACGGGCTTGATGCGGTCGATGTCATCCGTCAGATTTTCCCCTGCGGCTCGATCACCGGGGCGCCGAAAATCCGGGCGATGGAGATTATCGACGAGCTCGAAGCCGCCGCAGATGATGTCGGCCCCCGCGGCATTTACTGCGGTTCGATCGGCCGGATTAATCCGCCCAAAGCCAATGGCCATTCCGACGCCGCGTTCAACGTCGCCATCCGCACCCTCCATATCGCGGCCCCAGCGGCGGGTAGCAAAGAAACACTTTCCATCGGTCTCGGCTCTGGCATAGTGGCGGACTCGGACGGGGATGACGAATGGCGGGAATGTCTCGCCAAGGGGAGATTTGCAAAAGTGGGGGCAGAAGTTGCAGGCGCAGCGAAAATCGATCTGATCGAGACCATGGCCTTTGATCCGGTCAGCGGCATCGCCCGGCTCGAGGCGCATCTCGAAAGGATGAAGACCAGCGCCGCCGCGCTCGAGTTCGAGTTTGACCGCCACGCCGCGCGCAACACGATTCAGGCAATCACCTTCCATCAGGAGACATCCGCGATGGTCCGCCTGATGCTCGCCAAATCGGGCGCCATCGCGATTGAACTCAAACCATTGCCCGCGCCGCTGGCCGAGCCGATAAAATACCAGCTGGTACCCCTGCAAACCCACCCGCAAGATTACCGCCTCCACCACAAAACCAGCGACCGCCGGGTCTATCAGGTCGAGGAACTGGGCGACGGAATGGGCGAGGGCATCCACCCGATTTTCGTCGATCCGGACGGCTTTGTCACCGAAGGCGCGATCTGGAACATCTTCGTCGAACGCGACGGGAAGTTACAGACGCCAAAGTTGGAGCGAGGCGTGCTGCCGGGCGTGCTGCGCGCGGAATTGCTCGACAGCGGGCAGGCGGTCGAGGCGGATGTGCGCGCGGAGGATCTGGCGGACGGGTTTTTGGTGGGGAATAGTGTGCGGGGGTTGGTGAAGGGTGAGATTCGGATTGACCGGTGAATTGGGCAGTCACTGCAATGCTATGCACAAGTATTTTCTTCTCTCTTAAGGGAGAAGGATTAGGTAATCTTGCCGCCGAAGCGGCAGCGCAGGCGGCTAGATGAAGATGGATGAGGGAGCGCCTCTATAAGGTTGGCGAGCCATCGCCGTCCGCTAAACCCTCACCCAGCTCCGACTAGGCAGCAAGCTCCCAAGTCTGCACAACCCTCTCCCTTGAGGGAGAGGGAAAGATCTTGCCGACACGTACCCCCTCACATAATTCCGCCCCCATTCCCATCAAATCTCTGTATTAGTCGCCCGATGACCAATTCCAACAACCTCCTCGTCGCCTTGCGCCAGATCAACCGGGCGATTGATCTCCAGTCGAAGAAGCTCGAGAAAGAGACCGGGCAGACGACGCCGCAGCTGTTGCTGCTCAAGGCACTGGAGAAGGATGGGCGGGCGAAGCCTTCGGTGATTGCCAAGTCGATCCATCTGTCCCATGCGACAATCACCTCGATCGTCGACCGGCTGGAAAAATCGGCGATGGTGACGCGCGAACGCAGCGCGGCGGATCGGCGTTCGGTGGACATTGTGCTGACCGCAAAAGGCCGGGCGTGCATCGAGAATGCGCCGGAAATGTTGCAGGAGGATTTTCTGCTGTCCTTCTCGCGGCTGGAAGCATGGGAGCAGAATCTGCTGATTTCCTCGGTCCAGCGGATCGCCGGGATGATGGACGCGGATCGGCTGGAATCCGCTCCGATACTCGAAGTTGGTGAAATCGAACCCTAGCTTCTGGTGCCAGTTCCTGAGGCTAGAAGGCGACTTCCGCCATCTCGTCATCGTCCGGCACATCCCATTGCAGATGCGAGTCATCGAGCACGATCATATTCCTGCCGGTAATCAGCGTCCCGCCGGTTTCATAGCCGAGCAGTTGCAGCGCCGAAATCTCGAGGTTGCGTGCCAGCGCCATGGTCTCGTCCGAGGAGAAATTGGTCAGGCCGCGCGCCAGTTCATTGCCCGCTTCATCATAGAGGTGGATGACGTCGCCTTTGACATAAGGCCCCTGAATCGAGAGCACGTCGGCGCGGCCGATATTGCGTGCACCGCTTTCCAACGCCTTGGTCACTTCCGCCGTCACTACAATGCTGCCGGCGATCTGCAGCCGATCGGTCAGCCAGCTGGCCCACGCGGAGGAGGGCTTTTCATTGGCCAAAACTCTCGTATGGGGCCTTTCGCCTTTCAGAACCGAGGTCACCGGTTGTTCAAACTCGCCATGGGCGATGCGGGTTTCGCATCCGGCATTTTGCGCCATATGCGCCGCCTGCATCTTGGTCAGCATCCCGCCGGACCCCAGACTGCTGACGCCTTCGGTGACCGCGAGATAGGGAGAGACATCGGTAACCTGCTCGACCAGCTTGGCATCGGGGTCGGAGGGGTCTTTGTCATATAGGCCGTCGACCTGCGTCAATATGATCAGCTCATCGGCCTGCACCATTTGCGCGACTTTGGCTGATAGCCGATCATTGTCACCGACCCGGATTTCTGCCGTCGTGATCGAGTCATTCTCGTTGATGATCGGCATGATATTGGCGTCGAGCAGCCGATCGACCGTATTCTTGGTATTGAGGAAGCGCTTGCGATCTTCCAGATCACGCAAGGTCACCAGCACCTGAGCGATCTCGAAACTATATTCATGCGCGACTTGCTTATAGGCATTGAGCAGCAGTGGCATTCCGCACGCGGCGGCCGCCTGCTTGTCGCGCAGGCCGGCGGTTTCCGGCCGCTCGCCGATCATGTTGAAACCCAGCGCGACCGAGCCGGAGGAGCATAATATGACTTTGGCGCCGCCTTCGCGCAGCCGCGCGATGTCTTCGAGCAGATTGTGCATGAAGGCCCAGCGCGGGGTCAACCGCTCCGGATTGGCCAGCAGGCTCGAGCCCACTTTGACGACAATTGTTTTACCCTGTATCATTTCATGCCATGCCTTGTTTCACTTGGCTTTGAGGTAGGGATTTATTTGATCAGTAGCAATAATTTAGAAGTCAAATATTTGATAACGCCTGAAACTATACTAATCTGCACTGTTGTTGACATAAATATTTAGAATACTAAGCATATTTCGACCGTGACCCATTCCCAATAATGAGATTCATATGACGAAAATTCTACTCCTTGGCTGCGGGAATATGGGCGGCGCGCTGCTCAAGGCCTGGGCGGAAAAAAGCGATCATGATTTGACGGTTGCCGATCCGGCCGAACTGGTCCTGCCTGACGGGGTCCGGCAGATCCGGTCGGTCGACGAGCTTGACCAGGCGCTGTTCGACACGCTGATTGTCGCGCTGAAACCGCAGATGATCGACGCGGTGCTGCCGGCCTATATCGCCCGGCTCGATCCCGTCGGGACGATCAGTTCGATTGCCGCCGGCTATTCCTCGGCGCGGCTGGCGGCCCATGCGCCGGGCCGCTCGGTGATCCGGATCATGCCCAATTTACCCGCGGTCATCGGCAAGGGGATGAGCGGGCTCTATGCCCATGGAACAGTGCCTGCAGCGGCGTCGCAAGAGATTGAATTTCTCGCGGCCTGTTCGGGCGCGACGATCTGGGTCGAGAGCGAGGATATGCTCGATCGCCTGACCGCGGTCGCCGGCAGCGGACCCGGCTATATATTCGAGATGCTGCGCGCATATAGCGAGGCGGCCAAGGCGCTTGGCTTCAGCGACGCAGACGCACAGAAGCTGGTTTTGGGGACGGTGCAGGGCGCCCTGGAACTGGCGCAGCAATCCGATCAGTCGCTCGAGCAATTGCGCAACAGCGTCACCAGCAAAGGCGGCACCACGGCCGCGGGTCTGCAGGCGCTCAACGGCAGCGAGCAATTTTCACAGCTGATCGGCGAGACGCTGCAGAGCGCTTATCTGCGGGCTGTCGAACTGAGATAGGGCCGTCTGGGGGGCGCTGCTCCGATAGCTATTGGCCGGCCATTGCGGCGGTCCATGTTTTCACCGCGGCGAGCGCGCCGGGGACATGACCTTTGACGTTGAGCGAGGCATAGCTCCACATGATCTTGCCGTCGGGCGCGATGACATAGGTGGTGCGGTTCGATCCGCCCATGATCGGCAGATTGGCGTCATAGGCCTTGATCACCTTCTTGCTGCCGACGGCGACGGCAAATTTATTGCGACATTCCTCGACCGAGAATTTTTGCAAAGTCTCGATATTGTCGGCGCTGATCCCGATGACGGTGGCGCCCATACGGTTGAATTCCGGCGTGGCCCGGGCAAATTGATTCGCCTCGATCGTGCAGCCCGAGGTAAATGCCTTGGGATAGAAATAGAGCACGACCGGCCCGTCTTTGAGCGCTTCGTTGAGAGTGAAGCTGAACGGCTTTCCGGCAAGTGCCGCCTGGGTGGTGAAATCCATCGCTTGCGCTCCGGTCTTGAGCGCGGCCATTGCCGCAGGTGCCGCGACGACCGCGAGTGAAAATGCGACCAATGACGAAATTAGCGCGGATTTACGAAAGGACATGGCAATGCTCCGGTTCGGATGGGGGATGGATTTGGCTCTGCAATAGGCCAGTTTCGATCAGCAGTGCAATTTGCAAATGCCAATGGCGCCTGCGGCAGCGCGCGCTGGCCGCCATCTGACGATTGCAGGCGGCAAATCATTGATTTTTCCGAGTAGAATCCCCTGCAACGCTAGCGATTCTGCCCATGCAATGATCACCGAAATCGGCTATGTAGAATATTCCACCGATTGGAGCATCTCTCTTGGACAGCATCGCCCCCCCGCCTGCGCCCATTCCCAAGTCGATTACCGCCACGCTGCGCGATGGCACGAATATTCGCCTGCGCCCGATCCGGCCGGATGATGAAGATCAGATCGAGCAGGGTATCAGGGACATGTCCGACCGGTCGCGCTATCTGCGTTTCTTCTCCGCGTTCAAGGCCGCCCCGCCCTCGGTGGTCAAGCGGCTCGCGGATGTCGATGGCGTGTTTCACATCGGCTGGGGCATGGTCAATCTCGATCTCGGCGATTGTCCGGCCTTTGCCGCGGCGCATATCATCCGCGATGGGGAGGGCGATCATTGCGGCGAATTTTCGATTGCGATTCTGGATGAATATCAGTCGCGCGGCGCCTCGCGTCTGTTGACGGCGAGCATCTTCGCCCACGCCCTCCATGAAGGCATCACCGATTTGCGGATGGATATGCTGAGCGAGAATAGCAAGGCACGCCGGCTGATCCTCGCCCTCGGCGCGACGCTCGCCAGCAGCGAAGGTCCGGTCTCCCATTATCGGCTCGACGTGCGCACGGCGCTGGCGGCGCTGAAAAAAATGGAAAAGCCGGAAGCGATTCGGGAGATATTCAAGGCGTTCGGGATTTAGCCAAAATGGCGAGCGATTCTGTGTGTCTGCCGGGCGGAGAGGCGGAATATTCCTTGGCCAAAGCCCAAATATCGAAACATCACCGCCAATGCTGACCGACCAATATACCGGCGAGCCGGAATTTGCCGCATGATTTTGCGCTTGGCTCTTGCGCAAGCCGAGCCGCTCAAGCACAACCGCCGCAAATATTCGCCAACTCGAAAATCCCACGGAGAGCCCTTATGACCGATAATCTCGATACCCCCCGCCTGGAGACCATGGCCGTCCACGCCGGGACCGAGCCGGACCCGACGACCAATGCGCGGATCACGCCGATCTACCAGACCGCTTCCTATGTATTTGACGATGTCGACCATGCCGCCGACCTGTTCAATCTCGACGCGATGGGCAATATCTACACACGGATCATGAACCCGACCAATGGCGCACTCGAAGGCAAGGTTGCGGCGATGGAGGGTGGCATGGCGGCGCTGGCGGTGGCTTCGGGCCATGCCGCGCAATTGCTCGTCTTCCATGTGCTGATGGACCCCGGCGCGCATATTGTCGCAGCGAAGAAACTCTATGGTGGTTCGCTCAACCAGCTCGCCCATGCGGTCAAGAAATTCGGCTGGCAGGTGACCTTCGTCGATGCCGACAATATGGACGAAGTCAGGGGCGCGATTACCGATGACACGCGCTGCATATTCATAGAGAGTCTCGCCAATCCCGGCGGCGTCGTCCAGGATATTGCAGCGATCGCCGATATCGCCCATGCGGCGGGCATCCCGCTGGTTGTCGACAATACGATGGCCTCGCCGATGCTCTGTCGCCCGATCGAACATGGCGCGGATATCGTGGTCGAAAGCGGGACCAAATTTCTCGGCGGTCATGGCAATAGCATCGCTGGTCTGATCGTCGACAGCGGCCAGTTTGACTGGACCCAGAGCGCAAAATACGCCTTTCTCAACCAGCCCAATCCCTCCTATCATGGCAAGGTCTTCACCGATGCGTTCGGCCCGGTGGCGTTCATCCTTGCGGCGCGGGCATTGTCGCTGCGCGATCTCGGACCCGCGCTGGCGCCGTTTAACGCCTTTCAGATCCTCACCGGCATGGAAACGCTGGCGCTGCGGATGGAGCGCCATTGCGACAATGCGCTGGCGCTGGCGCAATGGCTGCAGGGTCGCGATGAAGTGAGCTGGGTCTCCTATGCCGGGCTGCCCGACAGCGCCTATCACGCGCTGGCACAGAAGTATCTCGGCGGCAAGGGCGGCGCGGTCTTCACCTTCGGCCTGAAGGGCGGATTCGAAGCGGGGACCAAATTGGTCGAGGCGGTCGACCTGTTCAGCCATCTCGCCAATATCGGCGACACGAGATCGCTGATCATCCACCCCGCCTCGACCACCCACAGCCAGCTGTCCGGCGAAGAGCTGGAAGCTGCCGGTGCCGGACCTGACGTGGTGCGGGTTTCGGTCGGGATCGAGCATATTGACGACATTATCGCCGATATCGAACAAGCGCTGGAATCTTGATGACCGCTGCCGACCATGCCGGCGGGGATGGCGACTATGTCTATGACGCAGAGAGCGGCGAGTGGCTCAGCCCCGATGACGCAGCCGCCCAGGCCGCCGGGCCGGAGGTGCTAGATGCGGTCGGCAACCCGCTGGCCGACGGCGATGCGGTGACCCTGATCAAGGATTTGAAAGTCAAGGGCGCCGGACAGACGCTGAAGCGCGGAACATTGATCAAGTCGATCCGCCTGACCGGCGACGCACAGGAGATTGACTGCAAACATGACGGCATCAAGGGCCTGGTGCTGCGCGCTGAGTTTGTGAAAAAGCGGAGTTAGAGGGAACGGCATTTATGGGCATTGGTGATTGGGTCAGCGTCATCGATCAATGATCATCCGTAATCCATGGTCCGTAATCCACTATCCAACTTCCGTGATCCTGAACTTGTTTCAGGATCACGGATATGCAGCAGTGGTGACCCAATGGCTTTTTGCTTTCCTTTGCGAGATCCCGATTCTCTGGTTGATACCGGCCATACTAGCCCGTAATCGGGTATCTGCGCGGCGCAGTCGGAAACGGCCTAGCTCTTGTTTCACTCCGATTGTCGGCGGAATGCGGGGGAATGCCGGTTGCGTTCATGCGCTAGACAGAATGACCTGACCACTCAGGTTGATGATATGAGGATGCGCGGCTTCGACGCTGCCTCATATTGCATATTGCGGCGCGGGTTGGTGGGGACCCTGTCAGATGTATCGGCCGTCAGCGGCCAGGTTGGATGAAATGCCACCAATATGCGGGGGCCAAGGCCATTGTTTGAAGGAGAATTATAATGAGTGCCATTTCTACAAGCTCGAAAATCACACTGATGCTTGCCACGCTCGCGATAGTCGCACCGAGCAACGTGTTGGCGCAGCAGGACATGCCCGAAGCGCAGGGCGACATCACTGTCAACGGCATGCCGCCCGCCGACCTGTCGGGCTTGACCGAAGGGCCGGAGATTGAAGGCTTCATTTCCGCGCGTAAAGCCGACAGGATGCAAGTCACGAGTATCGATGGCACCAATATCGTAATCACCGTCGCCGAAGCCACCCAAATCAGGGCGAGCAAGGGCCTGTTCGGTGGCGAAAATCTCACGGCGGACTCGCTGCTCAATGGCCTGCCGGTCACCGTCAGGACGGTGGAATGGGGCGGTAGTCTTGTGGCGAGCCGGGTCAAGCTACGTAACAAGGACCTCAAGACCGCAACGATGATCCGTACGGGCACGAATCAGGGATTTGCCGAACAGGCCGCGGCAACCGAGGCTTTGCGCGGCCGGGTTAGTGATATTGACCAGTATAATATCAAAGGCACAACAAATGTGAATTTCGATACGGGCAAGGCAGAGCTTTCCGCTCAGGATAAGGTCGAGCTTTGCAACACGGCGAGCCGAGCGGAAGCGATAGACAATGCTTTGCTCCTGATAGTCGGTTACACCGATTCAACCGGAGATTATGAGTTTAACCAGCGGCTCAGCGAAAAGCGGGCTCATCGTGTCGTCAATTACATGCAGCAAGCCTGCGGCTGGAAACCCTATCGCATGCTGACCCCCACCGGCATGGCGGAAGCGGACCCGCTGTCGGACAATGATACACAGGAAGGCAAGGCCCAAAACCGCCGCGTTGCGGTCAATATCATGGTCAGCAAGAGCGTTGATGGCCTGTAAGTCAAGCGGGGTGGCAGCGGCCATCCCGCGATTTTCGCCAGGCTAATGCTGGTTCGATCCTGACAAATGTCCAAGCTTGCCGGGATCGACGGAAGCAATGGACCAGGCGATCCCGCCAGGCTCATCCTCGAGGCCGGATAGTTTTTAGGCAGCGTTGAGAATGGCGCCCAATCCCAAGTCTTTTTCCAGCCATAGCATCATGATGATAGCTGCGACCGTCGAAGCCATCATGTAGACAATCAGATTGATTATCGCCAAAAATATGGCTCGCCATGTCCGGGACCCGACATTGTCAAACGCCGCAAGTCCTCTGCGCGCTGTGAGAAAATCGGCAAAAAAGACTGCTGCCGACGCCAGGCTGAGGTAGATCACAAAGTCATCGACAGATATGAATAGCGTCAGCGATGACGTCCAAAGCGTCACCAGTAAGCCGGGAATAATGGCCGCAAAGTAGAGCCGTATCCTAACAACATTTGTCGCCCCACTGCCCCATATCCGCAGCAGCAATGCCGCCATCATAGAAAATAGCATCAAGATGACCGGGTAGACAAAAACATATCGTTGCAGTGCGAGCTCGATTTTTTCCTTCGTGGTCAGCCGCGGATCGCCATATGCTGCAAAGGCGGACGTCATTTGCTGCCCGGTTGCCGAATCTGGATTCGCCCAGATAAATTGCAGAAACATCAATATCGCGATGAGGAACAGCCAGACCCGAAGGGTCGGGGAATATTGATGGTCTTCCCAGTCCACTGTCCGGGCGGCAGCGAAGAGATGAGCTGGTGCAGCGAGGGCTGCCCATAATGTCTGCAATCCCAGAAGGTTGATGCCAAAGGCATCTTCGATCAATTCACTCCATCCGGGAGCATTGATTTTTCCGTTATCTGGCGACGGATCAGACATCCCAATTCCTTCCTAGAATAACCGCAACCGCCGCGATTATGATAGCCATGTCGTTCGATCGTTAAACTGTTAACGGGATGCTGTCCAAATCTTAGCCGAATATTCGCTTGAATCCCATTGACGCCAGTGTCCGTATGATGACGAAGACAGATACGACAGTCTCTGAGATACCTAGTTTTCGGGGCGCTCATTTACCGCAACCGTGCGCCGTTTGGCGAAGCGGATATTGTGCCAGGCCGGAAATGTACAAGGACAGGGGCGGCTATGGAACATATCCCGCAGCCATCACCAGGCGCCGGACGTCGCGCAAGCCCACTTTGCCCTTGTAAAATTTTGCGCCCTCATTTGCGCTTGCAATTGCATTGGTCAGAGTTTCCGGGTCTGCCCTGGCCACTTCGGACGCCTGTTTAAATCCGGCGGCGGCAATCGCGCGCGCATAATTGGGGCTGACCCACTGAACTCGACACAGATCGGATATTGCCACCAATTCCGACAGAATGCCTTTGTCCAAAATTGCCGAGCCAATCGCGCCGCGCGAGGCTGCATCAAAGAGCTGATGCGTATTCTCTAGTCCCGCCTGTTTCAGATTGAGGATAGTATTTTTGTCCAGCCAATCCATATCTTTGAACAACCGAGATTTGGGAAAAAAGCCATTGATCGTGCGCTTTAGCAATTTCAGATAGTCCGCACTAATACCGGAACTGCGGGAGAGCGCAGCTAAGGCTTTCGGGCTATTCAACCCAGCCCGCAAGTCCGCCAGATTGTTCACTCCTACCGCCGCCAAAGCCGACATTTTTTCGGTGATATCGTCAAGCAATGGTTCCTGACTTGGAATCAAATCCGTGCTTTGCAGGCGTTTTTGCAGCGCGGCGAGATCAGTTGAATGTCCATCGATATGATAGTCCATCCCTCTCTCTCCTTCTGCGAAAATTGGCCCATGCGAGACGCTCTCAGACGCGCAAGGTTAGGCAGCTATCGGATGCCCGCCTTCCATCGCATGCAATATGCGCGGATCCTCGGTCAGCGGAATTCCCGCTTCTTCATATTTCCCACGGATATGAGGGGTGAGCAAGCCAACCCGGGCTATCGCGGGTAGCATCAAATGTTCCAGTGAGTGGATCTGGCCGGGCGGCAATTCCCGCGTAATCCCCATCTCTTCCGCTTCCGCCAAGCCTGCAAAAAAATCGTCGGGATCAATATTGCAATTTTCCAGCACCATCATGAAACCGGGATCAACCCGGCTCGCGATGGTACCGGCAGTCCCAGCTGAAGCGAGGATATTCACGGCTTGAAACGCAAATTCAGCGAGATCCTCGACTTCATCTTCTGGCAGATCTGCGATCACCGGTTCCAAAAAGGCATGGCCAAAGGAGACATGGCGGGATTCGTCCCGCATGACATTGAAGGTCAGTTGCTTGAGCAAGTCGCATTGGGTTGAACGATACATGTTGTTGAACGCACCCAGCGCCAGTCCCTCGACAATCATGTTCATGCCGATCATGATCTTCTCATATCGATCGGATTTCAACGTCGCGTCGATCAGTTGCTTGAGCCATCCGGACATCGGGTAAACCATAGCGATCTTGTTGCAATATTTGGCAAAAACCTCGACATGCCGCGCTTCGTCCATCGTCTGCGTGGCCGCATAGAGCTTTGCCGTTGCATCAGGAACCGAATGGGTGACACAGGCAGCGGTCATCAGCGCGCCTTGTTCGCCGTGCAGAAACTGGGACAGAAGCTGTGCTGTCGAATGGGCTGTGAAGCTCTCCTGCTGTGATCGGGATAGTTTTTTGAAAAACGGCATCCGGTGAAAAATGTCCGATTCGTCGTTGATCAAGGGCTTGGAAGGATCAACGTCCATGTCCCACGGCAAAAGTTCGTCGCTATTCCATTGATCCTGTTTGGCCCGTTTGTAGAGATCCTCTACCTTATCACCAGACATGAAATAGTCGAAGGTCCAGGCGATTTCGAGCGGCGCTTTATATATGTCGTCCGGCGTCTGGTCGCGCATCCAGGCGGATACGGTTGCATTGCTTTTGTCCTGAGTCATTTCCATTGTCTTTCTCCTAAAATATGAGCCGGAAGATCCTAATATTGTCGCTCCGGCATCTGCACGGTCATTCCATCCATTTCGTCGGTTATTGGGATTTGACATGCCAGCCGACTTTCCGGTCGCACATCATGGGCGAAAGTGAGCGTGGAACTTTCCAGCTCATGTAGAGGAGGCACCAATGATTGCGCTACCTCGTCCAAATAGACATGGCAGGTTCCGCAGGCGCCAAAACCGCCACAGTCGCCTTCGACGCCGGGAATATGATGCATGATCGCCACATCCATCAGGGACAATCCGGTTTTCGCTTTGACTTTATGTCTGGTGCCGTCGTGCTCGACGTAGCAAATTTCTACCATCAATAATTCCTATCTCCACTACTGACATTAGTGTTAATAGTGTGGCTGTCGTTGATCTAGATCAACTTGAAGAGATTGTTGAACGATGATGGCGCAGCCTGCGAGAGGGTCCATTTGCTTGATCAGATAAATTTGATCGGGATCAAAGACTCGCAAGGTCGGACTGATAAGACGACGGCATGTGGTCCTATTATCCTGAATTGCTAGAACGCCCCGTCCCGCGCTATACCAGCTTTCCGACGGCGGTAGAATTTCGTCCGCTGGAGCATGATCGCGTCATGGACGCGGCGCTCGCCGCGATCCCGTCTGGCGCGCAGATATCGCTCTATGTTCATATCCCTTATTGTAACGAGATTTGCTATTATTGCGCCTGCAACACCGGGCGCGCCAACAAGAAGAAGCGGCTCCAATCCTATATCGAGGCGCTCATCAGGGAAATTGAGCTTGTCGGAGAACGGATTGCGGGGCCGATCAATGTCAGCAGAATAGCCTTTGGCGGCGGCAGTCCGAGCGCGATCGATCCTGAGGATTTTGTCCGGATTCTGGATCAGCTCCGCGCATCATTTGATGCCAAATTTTCTCAAATATCGGTAGAACTAGATCCCAGGGATTTTACGGCGGATTGGGCCGAGACCCTCAGCGAGAGCGGTGTGACTCACGCCAGCATGGGCGTGCAGACATTTGCGCCACAGGTTCAGCAAGCCATTGGTCGCGTCCAGCCGGCGATACTGATCGCCACCGCGATGCAGCAGCTTCGCGACAAGAATGTGTCATCGATAAATTTTGACATGATGTACGGCTTGCCAGCCCAGACCCTAAGCGATCTGCGCGACAGTCTCGACCAGGCTATTGCGTTACAGCCCGATCGGATTGCTCTCTTCGGCTATGCCCATCTTCCCGACAGAATCCCGCGCCAGCGCCGGATTGATTCGACCATCATGGCGAACCAGATTCAACGATTTGAGATGGCCGCCCTTGGCTATGAGCATCTTGTCGATGCCGGATATCAGGCGATTGGCTTTGATCATTTTGCGCTGCCCGATGATCCGATGGCACAGGCGGCGCGTGCCGGAACAATATCGCGGAATTTTCAGGGCTTTACCGACGATCCCGCTCCCTATCTCATTGGTCTCGGGGCCTCTGCGATCAGCATCTTCCCGGATCATATATTGCAGAACGAAAAAAATGTCGGAAAATATCGGGACGCGGTTTTCGCGGGAAAACATCCTGCGCAATTGGGCGTGCAAGTCTCTGAAGAGGACAGGCTGCACCGGCAAATTATCGAAGATGTCCTGTGCCGGGGCCGCGCGAATATCGGCACGCTCAGCGATGCCAGCCGATTGACGGGCTATTTGGAATCCTTTGAAAAACGGAAATTGCTGACGATCGAGGACACAGAAATATTGTGCAGCGACAATGCAGCGCCCTATTTACGGACGATCGCGGCGATATTCGATCCCTATCGGATTGCAGCGGGTACGAAATTCAGTTCTGCAATTTGAGCGGTTTGCCTTTCCTGTTAGCGGCTACCATTTCTAACCGCCGCTTTCCGGCTATATTCCTGATTGCAGAGCTATCGCCAATATCTTCCGTAAGCATCCCGGCGCACCCCACAGGCTGCTTAAGATTGAGCTTTTGTCCGGCTATTGCGTCCCCAAACATATCTCGCACCCGGCACAGTTAAACGCGCCGACCGGCTTTTCTGTTCGACGCCTGCTGGCCTCGTCCCAATAATAGCCGCACTCGAGGGCGCAGCGCGTTTTCAGGGCTTTCATTTTGCAAGACTGTCAACCTGCCTCGAACGAAATGAAGTCATTCCATATTATCGGCAAATCGAGTCCGATCGCCGGGCGATGCAATGTCACTTCTGTCATCGGTAAACGGATAAGTGCAATCGATGCAATCGCCCTGTTGCACTGCAAAACAAACCACATTAGGCAATGATTTAAACTCCCCAAGACAGGACGTCCCATGACCAAATTATCCGAAGCCATCGGCCGCATCAAACCTTCCGCTACCATGGCGATGTCGGGCCGGGTAACCGAACTCAAAGCCGAGGGCATTGATGTGATTGGCCTGTCGGCGGGCGAACCCGATTTTGATACGCCGGATTTCGTCAAGGAAGCGGCGATCAAGGCGATTCGCGATGGCGAAACCAAATATACGCCGGTCGACGGCACGATGGCGCTCAAAAAAGCGGTGGCGGGCAAATTCTTGCGGGACAATGAGCTGATTTACACGCCCAAGCAGATTTCGGTGAACAGCGGCGGCAAGCATAGTCTGTTCAACGCGCTGGTCGCGACGGTTGAGCTGGGCGATGAAGTGATCATCCCCGCGCCTTATTGGGTCAGCTATCCCGATATCGTCAACTTTGCCGGGGCCACGCCAGTGGTGATCGAAGCGGGTGCGGATCAGGGCTACAAGATTACGCCGGAGCAGCTTGAAGCGGCGATTACGCCGCGGACCAAATGGTTGATCCTGAATTCACCTTCCAACCCGACCGGGGCGGCCTATAGCGCAGAAGAACTCAAAGCGCTGGCCGAAGTGATATTGCCGCATCAACAGATGATGGTGATGACCGACGATATGTACGAGCATATCTGGTATGCGGATTTTGCCTTCTCGACGATCGCGCAGGTCTGTCCCGATCTTTATGATCGGACGCTGACCGTCAGTGGCTGTTCGAAAGCCTATGCGATGACTGGCTGGCGGATTGGTTTTGCCGGTGGTCCCGAATGGCTGATCGGTGCGATGCGCAAGCTGCAATCGCAGTCGACCTCCAACCCTTGTTCCATTTCCCAGGCGGCCGCGGTCGCAGCGCTCAATGGCCCGCAGGAATTTCTGGTGGATCGCAACGCCGCTTTCCAGAAGCGTCGTGATCTGGTGGTGTCGATGATCAATGACACGCCGGGATTGCATTGCCCGACACCCGAAGGCGCCTTTTACGTCTATCCTGACGCCAGTGAACTGATCGGCAAGGCGACGCCCAAGGGCAAGATCATCGCGACGGATGAAGACCTGATCGGCTATTTTCTGGATGAAGCGCAGGTTGCCGCCGTCCATGGCGCGGCCTTCGGTCTGTCTCCTGCATTCCGGATCAGCTATGCGACGTCGGAAGATATTTTGATCGAGGCCTGTACAAGAATTCAACGCGCCTGTGCGGCGTTATCTTGACCTCAAGCGCCGGGCGGTCGCATCCGCTCCCTTGGCTATCCTCGCATAAGCTCGGGCGCGCGGTTGCGCTTGCCTCGCTACGCTCGGTTAAATAGTCACCAACCGAGCGAAGCGAGGCAAGGCCGACTGGACGCCGCGCCTTATTGGCGCGAAAGCCAAGCGGGCAGATGCCCGCGCCCGGCGCTTGAGGTCCAAAAAAACACCCGGCGTCTGGGGTCAAATAAAAACCACCTCATAAACCTCTCCTATTCCCGCCTAAATGAATAGCTTCCTGTGATCAGGTTCACAGCGGAGAAAGGATGATTATATTAATGGCTGTAACCAACAGGTGGAATGTTACGAACCATATGTGAGCCCCCAAGGAACAGACCATGTTAAAAATATTCAAGTCAGATTTGACATATAGCCTCAGCGCAGGATTTTTCGCCGGTGCACTGGTGCTTTTTTTGATCCAGCCTGCGGACAGCAGGTCAGATAGTGAACAAAATCTCTCG
The DNA here is from genome assembly GCA_001650955.1 of Sphingomonadales bacterium EhC05. GTDB lineage: Bacteria > Pseudomonadota > Alphaproteobacteria > Sphingomonadales > Sphingomonadaceae > Parasphingorhabdus. The sequence goes on along the minus strand of LXYP01000067.1, from coordinate 43,692 downwards.
TCATCGGTGAGTAGCGCCGCTCAGTTGCTGAGCTAGGCGATACGCGAATGGGACCCTTTCTCTCCAAGACGATTATGTTCACGGCCAGCTTCGCTGCTTTCGGAACGATCTGGGCGGGCGTCCAGACCGCATTGCCGGAAGAGCAGGCGGCCCGGACCGCGTTTATCGGCGAAGCTCATGCCGCCGAAAAAGCAACGATCATCCCGATGCCGCGGGTCCGCGCAAAAGAGACTGGTCCGCGCGCCGTCGCGATTTTTGCTGGCGGCTGCTTCTGGGGCGTGGAAGGCGTGTTTGAACATACCAAAGGCGTGATCAGCGCCTCGTCCGGCTATCATGGCGGGACCAAACGCAGCGCTTCTTACAAGCTGGTCAGCGCTGGTCTCACTAATCATGCCGAGGCCGTGCGCGTCGTCTACGACCCTAGCCAGATCAGCTATGCGCGGTTGATGCAGATCTTTTTTTCGGTGATTGCAGATCCCACGATGCTCAACGCGCAAGGCCCGGATCGCGGCGAACATTATCGGAGCGCTCTCGTCCCGGTCAATGCCGAACAGGCGAAGGTGGCACGTGCCTATATCGCGCAACTGGAAAAGGGACGCTATTGGAAACGTCCAATTGTCACGAAGGTTGAGGATTATACAGCTTTCTATAGCGCAGAAACCTATCATCAGGATTTCATGCAGAAAAACCCGCGGCAGGGATATATCGTCCGCTGGGACAAGCCCAAGATCGCCAATTTGAAGCGTTACTTTCCCAAACAATATCGTGCGGTGCCGGTAAGTTAAGAACCCGGCCGCCATTTAACGAGACGTTAGCTTCGCTCTGTTAGACAGAGTCATGGTCAATCAAGAATTTGAAATTATAATCGCGGTTGCCGCTCTGGCTGTAGGAATAACATTTCTATGGCTTGCGCGGACCCAGGCGGATTAGTCCGACCGGATCGCCCTATCTGACCTTGCTGAGGCCAGAGGAATGGTTGCGCTTGCCTCCAAACCGATCATCCATCTGCAGATCCGGTGTCAAAAGATCCTGAAATAATGGGCAAATATCGGTCCGCTTCTATTTGTGAAATCAATCACTAAGTCCCTGAAAACAAGCTTTGCGTGCGGATATTTATGGTCTAGCCTCCGCACCAGATTGAACAGGGATATGATTCATATGAAATATCATTTGCTTGCCGGAGCGACATTGATCGCTCTCGCCACCACACCGACTTTTGCGCGACCGATGACTCCGGAAGATATATTGAATATCAAAAATGCCAGTGATCTGGCGGTGTCCCCGGATGGCAAGGGTGTCGCCATCGGTGTCTCGGAAATGCCCGATATCGACAATGGTGCCAAAAATGGAACGTCTGAAAGGCGTCTGCATGTTGGTTCCGCAGCCAATGCGCTGAAAGCTTTCTTGCCGGAAGATATGAATGTCAGTGGGCTCGAATATTCGCCCGACGGTAATATGATCAGCTTCTTGTGGAAACCGGATGGAGATGACGCAAAGCGGGCTCTATATGGAATCCCGGTTGATGGGGGCGGTCATCAGAAACTCGCATCGATAGATGACAGCAATGTCACGGCTTATGCCTGGGCACCGGATTCGCAGACCATCTATGTGCGGGCAAGCGCGGCGACAGATAAGGCGCGCAAGAAAGAGAGCAAAGCTGGATTTGATGCGATCATCTATGAAGAAGAGCAGAAGTTTCCGCGCTTATTTGCAGTCGATGTGAACGCTGCTGATGATGCTGATCCGCGCGAGATCAAGGTCGACGGGAAAATCATCGCCATGCGCGTATCGCAGGATGGACGTTGGCTGGCCGTCGCTGCTGCGCCGACGACGCAAGTCGATGACGAACTGACCTCCACCCGTGTGCATATTATCGATGCGACAAGCGGCGCACGAAAGGCGTCGGTTGAGACGCCTGGCAAAATTGGTGATTTCGAAATTGACAGCAGCGGCAAGACGCTGTCGCTGATCGCTGCGGTGGACAAGCACGACCCCGCCGCAACCACGCTTTATCTCGTCGACACGGCGAGCGGCGCGTTTCGTCCGGTGACCGAAGGGCAGGCAAATGCAGCCGTCGATACCGAATGGATGGGTGACGGCCGGTTGGCGGTGGCGATGCATGTCGGCGCACAGAGCGAATTGCGTTTCTATGATGCGCGCGGACGGCTGAGAAATACGGTGGATGCCGGCGAACTGATATTGCGCAGCATTGAAGCCGGCGGCGGCAAGCTCGCGGCGATCGCCGACGCGCCGAGCCATCCCCGTGAATTATTCGTTCTCGAGCGCAATCGTTTCACGCGCTGGTCGGATAATAATGCCTGGCTGACTGATATCGACATGGGAACGCAGCGGGCGATCCGCTACACGGCTCGTGACGGGCAGGAAGTGGAAGGCATTGTAATCGAACCGGTCGGTGGCGCGCCGGCTGGCGGCGCACCGACAATATTCCGCGTGCACGGCGGACCCGAAGCGCATGATTCCAATGGCTGGCTGACCAATTATAGCGGTCCTGGACAAGTGGCTGCCGGAAAAGGCTATACCGTATTCTATCCCAATTACCGGGGGTCAACAGCCTATGGGACGGCTTTTTCGAAACAGCATCAAAATGACTATGCGGGCAAGGAGTTTAACGATCTCGTCGACGCGATCGCTCCGCTGCAAGCGATGGGCTTGACCAACAAGGACAAGGTTGGAATCACAGGCGGTTCCTATGGCGGCTATGCGTCGGCCTGGGGGGCGACGGCGCTCAGCGAACATTTTGCTGCCGCGGTGATGTTTGTCGGCATTTCCAATCAAATATCCAAATTCGGAACAACCGATATACCCAATGAGATGTATCTCGTGCACTCCCGCAAATGGCCATGGGAAGACTGGCAGGGGATGCTGGACGTCAGCCCGATCTATCATGTCGACAAGGCCAAGACACCCATTCTCATCATGCATGGAGCCGAAGATACCCGTGTGGCTCCCAGCCAAAGTTATGAATTATATCGCAATATCAAGGTGCGCACCGACACGCCCGTGCGGCTCGTGCTCTATCCGGGCGAAGGACATGGCAACCGCAAGGCGGCGGCACAATATGACTATAATGTCCGGATGCTGCGGTGGATGGACACTTATCTGAAAGGATCGGGTGCGGAAATGCCACCAGAGCGGATCGAGTTGCCAGCTGGATTCGTCGGCACGAGTGACGCGAAGTCCGAGGACTGAGTTTCAGAATCAATATCGTAGAATGCAAAAGGCGAAGGGGCGTTTGCCGGCCCTTCGCCTTTTTACTGCGTGATTTGTCTGCCGAACTCTATTTCGGGCTGAGCACCATCAGCATCTGACGGCCTTCGAGCTTCGGATAAGCTTCGACTTTCGCGGTTTCCTTCGTGTCTTCCTGGACGCGTTGCAACAGCTGCATGCCGAGTTGCTGGTGCGACATTTCACGGCCACGGAAACGCAGGGTCACTTTGACCTTGTCGCCATTGTCGATGAACTTGTTCACATTGCGCATCTTCACATCATAATCATGATCGTCAATATTCGGACGCATCTTGATTTCCTTGACGTCCTGAACCTTTTGGGTTTTGCGCGCCGCATTGGCCTTTTTCTGGGCCTCATATTTGAACTTGCCGACGTCGAGATATTTCGCAACTGGTGGCTGGGCGTTCGGCGACACCTCGACAAGGTCAAGGCCGACTTCGGCTGCGTTCTTTATCGCTTCACTGGTGTTCATGACGCCAAGGTTTTCACCTTTGTCGTCGATCACGCGGACAGTGTCGGAAATGATCAGATTATTGAAACGCGGACCGCCTTTGACGGGTGGCGTTGGACGGCGTGGTGGTGCAGCTATGTTATATACTCCCAAGTGATTATTTATGCTGGCTCATTAGCCGCAAAGCTTATGCGAATAAAGCCTTGTTGATGGCGAAACGGATATTAGCCATACAAGCAGTGGTTTGAATGCAACAGCCCTGTCGTCTATATCGTGATTATTCTGCGGATTTCAAGTCTGGTGGCAGTGCCTCGTTTCGCAACAGGGTTACCGCTTCGTCGACCGTCAGGAACTGCTGTTCCTTCTGGCCGAGACGGCGCAGCGCAACCTTGCCTTCTTCGGCTTCGCGCATGCCGACAACCAGTATATTTGGTACTTTGCCAACCGAATGTTCGCGGACCTTATAGTTGATCTTTTCGTTACGCAGATCGGCTTCGACGCGGATGCCGGCGGCTTTCAATTGACCGACGACTTTCTCTGCATAGTCGTTGGCATCGGTCACAATCGTCGCGACGACGGCCTGGGTTGGTGCTAGCCAGAGCGGCATTTTCCCGGCAAAATGTTCGATCAAAATACCGATAAAGCGCTCGTAACTGCCAAAGATCGCGCGGTGCAGCATGACCGGGCGATGACGGCCGCCATCTTCTCCGACATAGCTCGCATCAAGGCGTTCGGGCAGCACCCGGTCGGACTGGATCGTGCCCACCTGCCAGGTCCGGCCAATCGCGTCGGTCAGATGCCATTCGAGTTTGGGCGCGTAAAATGCACCTTCGCCGGGCAGCTCTTCCCAGCCATATTCTTGGGTTGCCATGCCGGCATCAATCACCGCTTGGCGGAGTTCCTGCTCGGCCTTGTCCCAGTCTTCGTCGGATCCGAAGCGCTTTTCCGGGCGCAGCGCGAGCTTGATCGCAAAGCCCTGAAATCCCATTTCCTTATAGACGCGTTCAGCAAGCGCGCAGAAAGCTTGAACTTCCTCGACAATCTGGTCTTCGCGACAGAATATATGCGCGTCATCCTGGGTGAACTGACGGACCCGCATCAGTCCGTGGAGCGCCCCATGGGGCTCGTTGCGGTGACAGCAGCCATGTTCAAACAGGCGCAGCGGCAGGTCGCGATAGCTTTTGATGCCTTGGCGGAAGACCAGCACATGGGCAGGGCAGTTCATCGGCTTGATCGCCATCATCCCTGCCGTTCCGGTGACGACCGGGCCGTCGCTTTCGGCATCGGGCACCTCGTCGGGGACGGCAAACATATTCTCGCTATATTTGCCCCAGTGACCGGATTGTTCCCACTGGTCGACGTCCATCAGCTGGGGTGTCTTGATCTCGTCATAGCCAGCGCCATCAATCGCACGGCGCATATAGGCCTCGAGCTCGCGCCAGATGACAAAGCCCTTGGCATGCCAGAAGATGCTGCCCTGCGCTTCGGATTGAATATGGAACAGGTCCATTTCCTGACCGAGCTTACGGTGATCGCGTTTGCCGGCTTCCTCCAGCCGCATCAAATGCGCATTGAGCTGCTTTTTGTTGAGCCAACCGGTGCCATAGATTCGCGACAATTGCGGATTGCGCTGGTCGCCGCGCCAATAGGCACCCGAGACACGCATCAGCTTGAACGCCTTGGGATCAAGCTTGCCGGTCGAGGCCAGATGCGGCCCGCGGCACATGTCCATCCAGTCATCACCGGACCAATAGATCGTGATTTCGTCGCCCTTGGGAAGCTCGGCGGCCCATTCGGCCTTGAACGTCTCGCCGTCTTTTTCCCAGCGGGCGATCAGATCATCACGTTCCCACACTTCGCGGCGCAACGGCTTGTTGGCGGAAATGATTCGCTTCATTTCCTCTTCGATCTTGGGCAGATCTTCATCAGTGAAGGGATCACCGGCGGGTGCGAAGTCATAATAGAAGCCGTCATCGGTCGATGGGCCAAAAGTGATTTGCGTGCCCGGGAAGATGTTCTGCACTGCTTCGGCCAGCACATGGGCATAATCATGGCGGGCGAGTTCCAGCGCATCCTCTTCGTCACGCGAAGTGATCAGGGCGAGCTCGGTGTCTTGCTCGAGCGGCCGCATGATGTCGCGAATCTCGCCGTCAATCTTCGCGGCAAGCGCAGCTTTGGCAAGGCCGGGACCGATGTCGGCGGCGATTTGTGCGGGAGTAGTGCCCATGGCCACTTCGCGCGAACTGCCGTCGGGAAGGGTGATTTTAATCATCTCGGTCATGGGCCTGGAACAATCCTAAGTTTACTAAAGTGACTCCAAGGAAGCCCTGTTTTCAGCGCTCCCTTTGCACGGCTTTGCCTTAGTCCAACACCCGTTCAAGTCAACTGTCTCCAGCTACTGTTCAAATTCATGTAGCTAAGTGCCATTGTCATTATGCAAAGTAGACTTGACATTTTGAAGAATTGCTCGCTATAAAGTCAAGGACGCATGACATAATATCTATGTAACTTGATGGAGGATGATGATGAAATTTAAACCCTGTTCGGGTCGGAGAATGACCCCAAATGAAAATATCGCCATATGGGCGGCACTCGCCATATTGTTTCTGGGTGTGATATGAACGGCCGGGCTAAAGGTCGGTTCTATATCCTTTCCGTCTCTACCGGATGGAGGCAATGATGACGCAAGGAAAGGAACGGGACAGGCAAACCGCCGTCTGGGGCGGGCGCCTGAAACGATTTGGCGCAGCCTCGATATTGTCTCTCGCGCTTTCGATTGCATTTGTCCTTACGCAGGACCCGGCGCTTTGGCTGCGGGGCTGGATCGCCATATTCAATGTGGCTTTGTTGTGCGCTGCGGGCTGGTCAATGATGCGATTGATGGAAGTCAATGCGGCCGGCACCAAGGCCTCGTCGCGCTATATGAAACGGATGATGTTCGTCACCATCGTCTATATCGGTGGCGTGTTTCTGGCAGGATTGCTGTTTGATTGCTATGCTTTGACCGGGGTCGTTGCGGTCGCGGTGGCGCTGGTACCAGCTGCTGGACCGCTAGGGTTCATCTGGGCGATCGGGCGCTATTTGCTGGAGGAAGAGGACGAATATGTCCGGATGCGCGAAACACAGAAATTTCTGATGGCAACCGGGTTCATGATGGTGGTCATCACGGTTTACGGATTTCTGGAACAATATGATCTCGTGCCGCATGTGCCTGCTTATTATGCCATTGTCATCTGGTGTCTCGGTCTGGGTGTGGCCGCCCTGTTTCAGTGGAGGCGGGGATGAAAAACCGTCTCAAGGTGCTCCGCGCCGAGCGGGATTGGTCACAAGCAGATCTCGCCGAACGGCTCAAGGTCTCGCGGCAAAGCGTCAATGCGATCGAGACCGGCAAATATGACCCGTCCCTGCCACTGGCGTTCAAGATTGCTGATCTGTTTGAGATGGCGATTGAGGAGATATTCCAGCGCGAGTGACCTTCGCGATCAATTCAGCTTTGCGGATGCAAATAGCACGCCGAAAGGCTTGCACCATATGACCACCTGATCAAGACCCTGGGCGAGCGCGGATGCAGGAATGACATAGCTTTGGTCGCCTTTGCTGCTTTTCAGCTTGCCGATCTCAACATATTGGCTTTGCTTGACATCACGCGATTTAATGATTGTGTCCGCATCGGACAGCCAGACGCGCAGATCGGGCCCGCGAGACACTTTGAAATCCTGGAACGTCAATGTCGCTGAGCCATCCGCGTTGCGGACCAGAGTCACTGAGCCGTCGCCGGTCTTGCGGCCTGCACCAGAGAATTGGCCGCTCGTGTTGAGCGTCGTCTGGGCCATTGCCGCGCTCGTGGGCATCGCGGGTGTTACACCGGTGCCAATGATTCCGGCCAGAAGTGCGAAGCTAATAAAAATCTTGGTCATGTCATTCTCCTTATGCAGGAAAGTTCGTTCGAGACTCCCAAGTGGTTACGAAAGAAAAACTTGGCTCGGCGCAGGGGGATGTTTGCGGTTCAATTATGGCAATATCAATTTCGAAAATATCGTGCTTGGTCGGCTGAAATCGTCTATTCTCCAGCGATGTCCATTCCATTTTCACTGCAATATATTGATGGCGACAGCCCGATAAAACGCCGTGCGCGGATTGAGATTGTCGGCAAGACCTTCATGCTCTTCGAACAGGAATGGCGCAGCGGACCCTATTTTTTCGGCGATCTGGTCTATCGCGGCCAGGAAGGGGAAGCCCAGGTTTTCGGGCTGGACGACGGGATCAAGGCCCGCCCGAAATGGCAGATCCGTGTGAAGGGCGATGTGCCACCCGAGCTGGCTGCGCTTTTGCCCAAGCATAAGTCACCGATGCTCTCCGGCGTTGGTCTATTGATTGTCGCATTTCTGTGTTTGGGAATTGTCTATTTCGCTGCTGCGTAATAGAGCGCGCGGATGGAAGATGAAATTTTATATCTCGACCGTCCAGGCGGCAGCTCGCTCGCTTATTGCTACACGCCGGCCCAGCCGGGGGTGCAGGGCACAACCTTGATATTCTTGCCCGGCTATATGTCGGATATGGACGGTGGCAAGGCGCTCGCGGTCAACAGCTGGGCCCAGGCCAAGGGGCGGGCGATGCTTCGTCTCGATTATGCCGGCTGCGGGGCCAGCGGCGGGGCGTTTGAGGATCAAAGCCTGATCGACTGGCGTGACGATGTGCTGTTTCTGATCGACAAGGTTACGGCCGGTTCGGTCACTTTAATCGGTTCCTCAATGGGCGGTTGGTTGATGCTGCTTGTTGCACTGTCGCGGCCAATGCGCGTGAAAAATCTCGTCGGCATTGCCGCGGCGCCCGACTTTACCGATTGGGGCTTTTCGCAGGAACAGAAGATGACAATCCTGCAGGAAGGCAAGCTCGAGGAACATAGCGAATATTCAGACGATCCCTATGTCACGACGCGGACCTTCTGGCAGTCCGGTGACGCAAATCGCTTGCTCCATTCCGAGATCAGTTTTGATGGCACTGTGCGGCTCCTCCACGGGCAGAAAGACGCGGATGTGCCCTGGGCCTATGCACTCGAGATTGCCAAGAAAATGCGTTCAGATGATGTGCAGGTTCATCTGGTAAAGGATGGCGACCACCGGCTGTCGCGGGATCAGGATATCGCCTTGCTTATTGATGTCATATCCCGGCTGAGCTGACCAATGGCCCCATATACGCAAGCTTGAAACGGACACGCCTCGATGATTTCTTCGCTATTCCTGCTCCTACTCATGCAATCGGCCAACCCTTATGGCTCGCCGATCGATCCGCTATTGCGGCCTGCGGATGTCCGTCCACCGGCTCCCGCGAATAATCCCCCCGCGCCAACGCCCGCACCCGTGGCGATCCCCAAGAGCCCGCAGGAAATCCGTTTCAATCAATGCGTCGATCAGGCGACAGATGATCCGTCCAGCGGGGTGATCGCAGCCAATAGATGGCAGATTGAAGGCGGTGGATATCTGGCGCGCCATTGTCTCGGCTATGCCTATGCTGAACTGCTTGATTGGTCCAAGGCGGTTCCGGAATTTGTCAAAGCCGCAGAGGGCGCGGGAGCTGCCAATGATGATCGCGCCGCCAATTTCTGGGCTCAGGCCGGCAATGCTGCGCTGGCCAAAGGTGATTATCCAGCGGCCCGTGCGCATTTGAGCGCCGCTCTACAACAGAATAGGCTGGAGGGATTGCCGAGAGGCGAAGTGCATCTTGATCTGGCGCGGGTAGCGGTTGCGATGGAGCAATATGACGAAGCCAAAGCGCAATTTACCTATGTCCATCAACTGGCCCCGCAAGACCCGCTGAGCTGGCTGTTATCCGCGACGCTGGCCAGGCGGATGGGAGATTTGGCACTGGCCAAAGCCGATATAACAAAAGCAGCGAAATTGGCTGGCGGCGATCCTGCTGTGGCGCTCGAAGCGGGCAATATTGCTTATGCGGCTGGCGACACGGCGGGCGCGAAAAAATTCTGGCAGCAAGCGGTGCAATTTGACGCGGCAAGCGCACCAGCGGAGGCGGCGAGCACATATCTGGCGCGTCTCGCGGGCGATGATGAAGATTGAGTGCCTCCATTGATGAGGCTTTGCACGGCGGATTGCTGCCGTTAAGTTGCGCGACCAATCAGCAGGATATCATGACATGAAATATCGCTTCATTACCGCATTCACGATCTTGCCGTTGCTGATGAGCGCGTGCAGCAGCGGCGGGGAAGCGACGCCGGAGCCGGGCGAATATCAGCAGACGATCAAGATTACGGAGCTCGATTTTCCCGGTTTCACCGAAGCGGACAAAGCCGCCATGACCACGGAAATGGAAGCAGTGGGAAGCGCTGCGGCCGGCAAATTCTGCTTGGACGGTAAAGCGCGTGGCCAATGGAAAGAGGCATCGTCACAAATGGCCGGAGTGATGGGCGGACATTGTGATACGATCAGCGATAAGGGCACGGCCACGCGGATGGACTTGAAAATGCAGTGTGGAGGCACGGCCAATGGCGATGTTGCAGTGACTATGACCGGAAAATCATTTGCCAGCGGCTATGAAAGCCGCATGGATTTTGATTTTGCCGATCCGGAAAGCAAAGCAACCGCGAAACTGGCATTGGAATTTACCGCCAAGCGGGTTGGGGATTGCGCGGGTTAAGCCAAAATCGTGATCCTTAATTTTTGACCGACATCCTGTAAAATTCGATTTTCTTCACGCCGGCCTGAAAATAGGGAACGCTGGCCTTATATTCGTCGCTGGCCCGAACTTTGGAAAATCCGTCCAGCGTATCCCACTCGACAAAAGTCAATTGGGAAGGTGCAATGGCAGATGCTGCATTGGATTCGATTGCCGGATTGAACATTTTATAGATGAACTTGCCGCCAAAACGTTGAACGGCCGGCTCGATACCGCGCAGATATTGATCATAGCCATCAGAATCTTGCTTTCTCCAGGCAATGACCAAAGTATAGCTTTTGGCGGGATCAAAGGTAATATCTATATCCTCGGTCAGTTCGGCTCCGAAAATATTCAATTCCTTCCAGATGGCCGGGCGAGTGGCCTTGATCGCCGGCCATTCGGGATGGGCAGAGAGTCCCGCCGCCGATTGCTTGTCAGGGTAGGAATAGAAAATCAGGCTGGATGGTGTGTAGTCACTAATGATGACATTATCGATCTTGAGCGCAGCTTCGCGCTTCAATCCAAATTTTGATCCAAGGGGAAAGGCTGTCTTATAGTAATTTCCCCGCGCTTGGGTCGCCTCTTCAGAGGTTTTCGCTTCGGGTAATGTGATCGAGAGATATTGGCCTTTTTTCAGAAATAGCTGCTCTGTTTGTGGCGCAAGAGATGGCGGTGAAGCGGCATCTTGCTGGGCAGTTGCACAGCTTGCGGCCAGCGAGCTACAGCTGAGAAAAGCAAATGCTTTGAGAGTGAAAATAGTGTTTGCCATGGCGATTGTCTTTCCGAAATTAGAAATATGAAGCGTTATTGCACCGTTCTAACGTCTTTATTCCAAAGATTCTGGATGAATTTAATTCAATAATGGTGCAGTAATGCACCGATGAAAAATTGGGACGATTATAGATTCATTTTGGCGCTGGATCGCGAGAATAGCGTGCGCGGTGCCGCGCTGGTTCTCGGTGTTACTCATTCGACCGTTTCACGGCGGCTCGCGGTGATAAATACACGCTATGACAAGCCGGTTATGGAACGGGTTGCTGGCGGTTATCGCAAAACAGAATTCGGGCAGAGTCTGGTTGCTGCGGCCGAACAGATGGAAGCGATTAATTTTGCAGCGGATCGACATCGCAGGGCAGCGGAAACTGAATTGGCGGGGCCGGTCACATTATCCATTCCTGATGTCTTGGGACAATATCTCTTGCTCGATGATCTGGCCGAATTTCGTACAAATTATCCGGATATCGAACTGTTGATCCAAAGCAATAATCAGTTTGCCGATCTGGATCGCTCGGAAGCCGATGTGGTCGTGCGAGGCACCAAAAAACCTCCGGAACATTTTGTCGGCCGGCGTCTATTTCCATATGCGCTCAGCTATTATTGCCATGTGGATTATCTGAACCAAGTCAAGCCGGATGATCGGCGATGGATATTCGGATTGGCCGGAGCCCGGCGACCTGAATGGGTAGAAGACACTCCTTTTCCCGAGGCCAAAACAGGCCTGATGAATGATAGTATCAGTTTCCATTATCAGGCTGCGGTGGCTGGTCGGGGTATGATCCGTAGTGCCTGTTACATCTGTGATCCGGATCCACGATTGATGCGACTGCCAGATATTCCGCCACCATTTCCGGTGGCCGACTTCTGGGTTCTTACCCATCCGGATTTGAAGGACACGCCGCGGATCAAATTACTGATGCGCTTTCTGGTCGAAGCATTGAAATCCAAAAGGGACCTCATCGAAGGCAAGCTCAATCCAGATAGAAATTCACCGTCGTGACCACGCGGACCTTCTTATAGGGCGTATCTGTCACGCCATAGCCGCCAGCATCGCCGTCTCGGCTGTTGATGCTGAAATAGCCCTGGGTGGCCGATTTGATCCCGCCAACGTCGGTGCCGCTGTCCTCGGCAAATTGTTCGGCTGACTTGCGTGCGTCCTTCGTGGCTTCTGCCACCATTGCCGGTTTTATCTCGTCGAGCTTGGTGAACGTATAGCTCATTCCGGACCCATCCTCCAGCACCACGCCGCGCCGAACCAGGTCGAACTGGCGGGCGACCGCGGCCTGGGCCTTGTCGATATCATCGGTGCGCAGCGAAAGCCGCTGTCTGATGGTATATTGAGGGATGCCGTTGCTGCTATACTGGTTCACATTGGCACCGGTCGGTTTCAGTGCGTCGGCCTTGAAGCCCAGCTCGCCAAAAAATTTGGTAATCGCATCCGTATCGCGATCGATATCGGCCTGTGCGCTTTGCAGGTCGCTGGATTGCGCCGAATAGGCAATCGTCCAGGTCGCCAGATCCGCGGTCACTTCGCGCTCGGCAAGGCCGCGCACCGTCACGCTGCGATCCGCCATTTTGGCGCGCAGCAGTCCGTCGCCCAGAAGATAGCCGCCGACCACCAGCCCGATGGTCAACAAACCCGCGCTGGCCAGCCAGACTTTGTTTCTGCTCTCGATAAATTTCTCGCTCATTAGTCTTTCCCTCAATCCAAAAGCCTTTTAGGCTGCACTTCTCGACCCGGTTTCGATCTGCATTTGCCGCGATGAACCGTTTCTGAATAGCGATGAATGGAGTTATTATGGCGATCAAATATCTGCACACGATGTTGAGAATTAGCGACCCCGAAGCCTCGGTTGCCTTTTTCAATCTCCTGGGTCTCGAAGAAGTGCGCCGCTATGACATTGAGGCCGGTCGCTTCTCGCTGATTTTTCTGGCAGCTCCGGGCGAAAAAGACATTGCCGAGGTCGAGCTCACCCATAATTGGCCGCCCGAAGATGGCAGCGCGCCGGAAGCTTATGATGGCGGCCGCAATTTCGGTCATCTCGCCTATCGGGTCGATAATATTTATGAAATCTGCCAGAAACTCATGGATGCCGGTGTGACAATCAATCGCCCGCCACGCGATGGCCACATGGCTTTCGTTCGGTCGCCAGACAATATTTCGGTCGAGCTGCTGCAGGCCGGTGAAAATTTGCCGTCGCAAGAGCCCTGGGCGACGATGGAAAATATTGGCGAATGGTAAGCCGCAGCTTAAGCTAGGCGGAAACGGACCCCGGGGATTTTCCTTTGCCTGGTGGTGACATGTCAAAACTGACAATCTGATTTCGGCCGTTATTTTTGGCATCGTAAAGACGCCGGTCGGCATTGGCCATCACCGTGCGTAAGATCGCGCGTTTGGGAATAGCGGCGATGCCAACGGAAAATGTCACGGGCTCGCGGATTTCAGGGACCTGATCATGTATCGCCCTGATCAGTGTTTGGCAGATTTCGGTAAGCTCTGACAAAGCCTGTTGCTTGCGCTTTTCCAAAGTGTCTGTTTTCAACAGCAGCGTAAATTCTTCGCCGCCAATGCGCGAAGCAAAATGCCTGGTTTTGGCGAGCTCACGGCCAACCACCCGCAACACTTCATCGCCGATTTCATGACCATATTGATCATTGACCCGTTTGAAAAAATCGATGTCGAGTATCGCGAGATAATTGTAGTTTCGCTCGGACTGGTTCCGCTTGAACTGGCCTTCAAAAGCCCGCCGGTTGCTGAGGCTGGTCAAGCCATCGGTATCTGCAAGCAAGGTCAGCTCAACCTGTTGGCGCAATGTTTCCTCATGCTGTCGCCGCAGATGTAAAATCCGCGTGGCAACCCCAAAGGCCAGAATGATTGTTTCCAGTATGAGCGCAAAATATAGGCCGTAATCCAGCAACAGAAACCCGATATATAAATCCATACCCCGAGCGACGCGATCCAACGAGAAGATGAGAATGGGTGTCCAGGCGATGATCGGGAACCAAATCGCGCGACTGCCTCTTTTGGCGGCGTGGAACATCGTATAAAGGATCACCAGAAAATAAGGCAGGAACGATGCGTGATAATAGTTGCGGGCATCCAAGCTGGAGCCTTCGTTAAATTGCATGAATGCTCCGGTGACCATTATCGGAGCCAGGGAAGTCGCAATGATGACTGGCTTTAACGACCTAGCGATTTTGCCGGGTTCGACATATCCAAGCATAAAAAATCCGCTGGCGCCGACGCCCAGAGCCAAAGACCAGTAATTGATAAGCATCTTGGTCGACAGGCTGGTTTCAGGAAATGGAATGAAAATCAAACCGGACGAACTGAACGTATAGAGAACCGTGGCGATGATTGTGGCACTATGCCAGAGCATGAACGGGTGTTTGAGGGCAACATAGAAGAACATGCTGTAGAAAAATGGCATCATCGCCATGCCGCACAATATTGCGAACAAGACCGACAGTGGCAGTTTCAACTGATCCCATTTTTCGGTCGAAGCGAGCCTGATCAGCGAGACCGAGCTGCCGACTTGCGGATGGTCAATCGCCAGATATACGGTTTGGATCTGATCTCGAATTGTTGATATGTTTGAACCGGGAACGGGAATTCCGTAAGATCCCTTCGGTCGCCAGCGATCGCTAACCTCCTGACGGTCATATTCTCGTGACAATATCGTGCCGTCCTGCAGCACCGCAAGAATAGCCATTGTGCTAAGACCATTATTGTCGCCCTGCACCTCAACCTGCCCATCGGGAAGATCGCCGGTTTCAAATGGTATCTTCACCCAGACGCGTGGTCCGGTGATGGATAATTTGTCGTCGGAGCAGTCAAACCGATCTTTTTGCGCAATGATTTCTGAGAAAGGGGCTCCAACCGGGGAACTCGCCGTGCAGATTGAATCGGCCAAAGCTGTTTCGGCCACGGCCGGCGAACCGATCAACAGCCCCCCCATCAGCGTTGCGAGCCAAAATACCAGAATTCGCACGATTACAACCTTCTCCTTGCTCCCGAAACTCCTGAGAGAGCGGCATTTAGGAATAGGTTTGAATGATTATTATGTGTTTAACATCGACAAGTTAGTTTTCGATGGGTAAATCATGAATATGCTTGAAATTGTCCGAATTCCCGTCTTGTCCGACAACTATGTCTGGTTGGTCCATGAACCTCGATCAAAAGAAACCATGGTGGTTGATCCAGCGGTTGCTGAACCGATATTGGCCGAGGCCGACAAGCGCGGATGGAAAATAACCCAGATATGGAATACCCACTGGCATCCTGACCACACTGGTGGCAATGCCGAGATCAAGGCAGCAACAGGCTGTCATATTACTGGACCAGAGGCGGAAAAGGAGCGTATTCCGACGCTCGATACATTGGTCAAGGAAGGCGATAGCGTAAAGCTCGGCGATGTTGTTGCCGAGGTGATTGATGTTCCGGCTCACACCGCGGGACATATTGCTTTCCATGTTGCTGCAGAGAAAGCGGCTTTCGTGGGCGACACTTTATTCGCGATGGGATGCGGACGATTGTTCGAAGGCACCGCCGATCAAATGTTTGATAATATGCGGAAACTGGAGGCGCTGCCCGATAGTACGAAAATCTATTGCGCCCATGAATATACCCAGAGCAATGGCGAATATGCGCTGGTTGCGGAACCTGATAATCTCGCCTTGAAGGAACGTATGGCGGAGGTCCTCACCTTGCGCGCGCGCGGCGAGGCGACTGTTCCAACGACGATCAAGCTCGAAAAGGCGACCAACCCTTTCATGCGCGCGGCCTCGGTCGAAGAATTTGCTGAACGGCGAACCGCGAAAGACAATTTCTGATCCGATCACGGCGCTTCATTTCCAGTTCAGCCTGATTCATGATATAAGGACTCCTGTTGGGGGTTTGAAACAGGAGATTTGGCGATGACAAAACTGATTTGGGCAATTCCGGCGGCAATGCTGCTTGCGGCACCTGCAGTGAGCGGCGAAAAGATTCAACTCACCGAAAAAGAGCAGACCAAGCTCGACAAGCGTCTTGAAGGCCGGACCGCTGGCGAAGCCAGATCCTGCATTGGCCGCAATGATCAACGCGAAATGTCCGTGATCAGTGATGACATCCTGATTTTCGGATCGCGTCGCAATGCCAACACAATCTACGTCAACAAGCCGCATGGCGGCTGTCGCAACGCGGATCGCAATATCCTGTCCTATAGCCGAACGATATCCTCGCTATGCCGCGGACAAATTGTACAATTGATCGACAGTACGACCGGGATGGCGATGGATAGCTGTGCCTTTGGCGAATTTGTGCCTTATACGAAAGACGCAAGCTGACGCCTGGTCACGATCACTTTTTATAGAGCGAATTCAAGCGATCTTGATAGCGTTCGCGAATGACGTGACGCCGGATTTTCATGCTGGGTGTGAGTTCTTCATTGTCAATCGCAAAGGGTTCGTCAGCAAATTCAAAACGGCGCACCTTTTCAACGACCGATAGGCTTTTATTGACCCGGTCAACCGCCTCGCGCATCGCCTTTCTGAAGGCGGGATTGGCCTGTAACTTGACGAAATCATAAGCCATGCCTTGTTCACGAGACCATTCCAGCGCCCATTCCGGATCGGGTACGACCAGACCGACCATATAGGGTCTTTTGTCGCCAATGATCATCGCCTGCAATATTTCGGGTTGCAGCGTGAGTATGCCCTCGACTTTCTGTGGCGCAACATTGTCGCCCTTGTCATTGACGATCAGATCTTTTTTGCGATCCGTAATGGCAATCCGGCCTGCCTCGTCGATCAGGCCAATATCGCCCGTATGGAGCCAGCCGTCCTTGATCACCTTGTCGGTTTCATCCTGATTACGCCAATAGCCCTTCATCACCAGTTCGCCGCGCACCAGAATTTCACCATCTTCGGCAATCTTGACTTCGGTATCGATCATCGGCGGCCCAACCGTGTCCATTTTCAAGCCGGTGCGCGGGCGGTTGCAGGCGATGATCGGCCCGGACTCGGTCTGGCCATAGCCTTGCAACATGGTCAGGCCGAGCGACTGGAAAAAGACGCCAATGTCAGGGTTGAGCGGCGCGCCGCCCGATACCATGGCTTTGATCCGTCCGCCAAAGCGTTGCTGGACCTTGGGCCGCAATGTCTTGTTGAGGAACATATCCATCAATTTGTCGCGCTTGCGTGACTGGCCTTCCGCTTCTCGCTCGCCGATGGCAAGCGCTTTGCCGAGCAGATAATTGGGCATCTTGCCCTGCTTTTCGACGGTTTTGATCAACCTTGCACGGAGGACTTCGAACAATCTCGGAACAACAACCATGATGGTCGGGCGGACTTCCTCGATATTGGAGGCCAGCTTTTCGAGACCCTCGGAGTAGAATATCTGTGCGCCGAGCCCGATCGGGAAAAATTGTCCGGCGCTATGCTCATAGGCATGGCTCAGCGGCAAGAAGGAGAGAAAGACTTCATCGTCCCAGCCGAAGTCGGTTTCAATCACTTCCGTCGGACCTTTGACATTGTGCAAAATCGCCCGATGGGGCTGCATCACGCCGCGCGGCTTGCCACCGGTGCCGCTGGTGTAAATGATACAGGCCGTTTCATCACGGGCGATTGCCGCAGCTTGTTCGGTCATCTCGGCTACATCTTCATCGGTGCCCTGAACAATCTTGTCCCAGTCGTAGAGCTCAAAATCGCCGGATTGGCCGATCCGCAGATCGCTGATGCCGATAATGATATTGGCGTCGGAAGAGCTGATCACAGACGGCAGCAAGTTTTTCGCCAATTTGCTGTCGGACACGATCACGGCATGGGCGCCGCTATTGTCGAGGATATGCTGATGATCGCCTGGAGTATTGGTGGTGTAGGTCGGCACAGTGATACAGCCTGCCGCCATGATGCCGAGGTCGGCGATGCACCATTCCGGGCGGTTTTCCGAAACCAGCATCACCCGATCACCGGGTTTCAAGCCCATTTTTTTGAATGATTTTGCCAGTGCGGCGACTTTTCTGGCGGCTTCCGTCCAGCTTGTAGAGCGCCATTCTCCATCAATTTTGGCACTCAGGAAAGGCTTGTCGCCTTCCTGTGAAGCGCGATCAAAAAACATCGAAACCAGGTTCGAATATTCGTCAATCTCAAGATAGCGATTCTTTGCCTTTTTCGTAGCCACTACATCCACCTCTCATATGCACCATCTTCGTCGGGTGCTGATCATCTTATCTGCATGGACTAGCGCGGTTCAAACGGTGGAGCAATAATTTGATTAAGGCAGTTCGCTGACCGCTTGACCGGTGCTGCGCGGATCAACCGAACCGATCCAGCCTTTTTCGGTTTTCTGCGCGCCTGCCAATTTCGACGGCAGGCCCGAGGTGACGACGATATGCCCAAATTTGGAAATATCGGTCTGGAGCGAGATGAGATCGCTGTCCTTTTCAATCAGGACACCGGCACCGCCGAAATAGATATTGGGCAAAGCCATGGCTTCGTCTAGCGACAAGCCATAGTCGAGCACGCCGATCAGAGTCTTGGTCACATGCATGATGATCCGTTTGCCGCCAGCGGAACCCAGCGCCAAAATAGGTTGTCCGTCGCTATCATAGACGAGAGTGGGCGACATTGATGACAGCGGCCGTTTGCCCGCTTGCACGCGATTGGCAACCGGCGCGCCGTCTTTCTCAGGCGCGAAGGTAAAGTCGGTGAGTTCGTTATTGAGCACCATGCCGCGCGCGATCAACTGACTGCCGAACGGGCCTTCGACGGTCGACGTCATGTTCGCGATATTGCCTTCGCCATCCACTGCGGTGAAATGGGTTGTACCGGCAACTTCTGACGAAATTGCCGCCGTACGTGGCGAGCTGCCAGGCGGATTGCCGGCAGGATAGGTTGCGACGCCGGGCAATTGCGGGCGGGCTCGGTCCAATGCGATCATGGCCGATCGTTCCGTCATATAATCTTTGTCAATCAGTCCATCGACCGGGACTGCGACAAAATCTTTATCCGCGAGATATTTCTCACGGTCCGAATAAGCGAGGCGCATCGCCTCGGCGATGACATGCCAGGCCTTTGCTGGTTCGGTCTTGTAAAGTTCCGTCATGTCAAAACGCTCTATCGCGCCGAGAATGCCGAGCACCGTCGTGGCCCCGGACGAAGGCGGCCCCATGCCGCAGATTTTGTAAATCCGGTAGGTTGAACAGACGGGCGCGCGCAAGATCGCGCGATAATTGGCGAGATCTTCGGCGGTAATTTCTGCCGGACTGCGTGGCGCATTGGCCACCGCTGCTGAAATTGCGGCCGCTGTTTTACCCAAATAGAAAGCATCCGCTCCGCCGGCCTGCAATTCACGGAGCAATTGTCCGAGTTCCGGATTTTTGATGATTGTGCCTGCTGGCGCGGCTGCACCATCTTTCCAATATAGGGCCTGCGCTGCCGGGAAATTCACCCAGAGCCGTTCGAGGCGCTTGAGCCAGTCTGCTTGCGGTACGCTAACCGCATAGCCTTCTTCTGCAAGCCGGATAGCCGGTTCAAAAATCTTGGCCCACGGCAATTTGCCCCATTTCCGATGCGCCATTTCCATCAGGCGCATATTGCCGGGAACACCGACAGACTTGCCGCCGGGCATCGCCTGAATGAATTTCAGGGGCTTGCCTTCATCGTCAAGAAAACGCGTTGATTCGGCAGATGCGGGTGCCATTTCGCGGCCGTCAATCGTCTGCATCCAGCCGGACTTGGCATCATGATGGAGAAAAAATCCGCCGCCACCGATTCCGCTGGACTGGGGCTCGACAACCGTCAGCGTCAACATCATCGCCATCGCGGCATCGGCCGCTGATCCGCCTGCCTGCAGCATTTCAAAGCCGGCCTTGGTAGCTTCCGGATGGGCGGAGGCAGCGGTGCCCGCATTTTTTGTTTCATGATCTTTCGCATGCGCCGGAGCGGTCAGCGGGATCAGTAAAAATAGGGCGAGAAATGTGCAGAGCTTTTTCATGATGCCGAGGTTTATGGGGCGGCTAGACGTTTGGCAAATCATTTGTCGGTTGATGAACCCACTGCTTCCGAAACCGATGTAAAACCCTCTCTCTTGAGGATTTCAGCCAGCCCGCACGCCATTTTACGGGCCATGGTGGGGCCCCTGTAAATCATCGCTGTATAGAGCTGGATCAAGGAGGCTCCGGCACAAATTCGTTCAAATGCATCGTCGGCGGTTTCTATCCCGCCGACGCCGATCAGTGCAATGGTGCCGCCACTGGCTTTGCGAAAATCTCTTAACCGCTCGAGCGCGAGATTTTTCAATGGTGCGCCAGAAAGTCCACCAGATTCTTCGCGATTGGTGGATAGAAGATCAGGCCGGCTGATCGTGGTATTCGACACGATCAGGGCGTCAATCTTCTGATCCATCGCAACTTCGACGATATCATCAATGTCGGAGGGCTGCAGATCGGGTGCGACTTTCAGAAATACCGGAATGTGATGCGCGCCGCGCGCTTCCATCACCGCCGCCAACAATTGCTGCAGCGCCGCCTTGTCCTGCAGCGCGCGCAGGCCGGGAGTATTGGGGGAGCTGATGTTGACGGTCAGATAATCGGCAAGCGGGGACATGTTCTTCGCGCCGATCACATAATCTGCAATGCGATCCTTGCTGTCCTTGTTCGCGCCGATATTGATACCCAGCATGCCATGGCCCATCCGCCTTTTGATGCGTTCCAGTCTCGGCATGGCATCGTCCTGACCGCCATTGTTGAAGCCCAGCCGGTTGATCACCGCGCGGTCTTTGACCAGCCGGAAGATTCTCGGTTTGGGATTGCCCGCCTGCGGCAGAGGCGTCAGCGTGCCTACTTCGGCATAGCCAAAACCCATCCGGATCAAAGCGTCAGGGACTTCGCCATTTTTGTCGAAGCCGGGTGCCATCCCGATCGGATTGACAAAATCGAGCCCCGCGACGGTTGAGCGCAAAATCGGATCTGATTTTGGCGCCGGGCCCATCGGCACGGCCTTGAGACCGGCGATCGTGAGGCCATGCGCGCGCTCGGCTTCCAATGTGAAGATGAAGGGTTTGGCGAGATCATAAAGCATAGCCGGGCTATGGCATCGCCGGGCAACCGGCGCAACGATTCGCGAGGCTGTTGGCCTGTGAAGGAAAGAATCCCGATGCTCGGCTTTCAGCCCGACGCTCTGGCGGAGGATATTCTCCACATTTTTCCGGGTCACAGGAAGCTGGAAACCCCGATATTATCTGTTAAACCGCTCCCAGAATAATATTGAGGACCAAAAATGATAGCTACCCCACAATTTGATTTCCAGCTTGGTGAAATGGCGGACCAGATCCGCGACACCACCCGGCGCTTTGCCGATGAGAAGATCATGCCACTGGCGCAAAAAATGGACCGTGAAGACTGGTTTCCGCGCGAGCTTTGGGAACAGATGGGTGATTTGGGACTGCACGGAATCACGGTCGACGAGGCAGATGGGGGACTGGGGCTAGGCTATATTGAACATGCGATTGCGGTTGAAGAAGTCAGTCGCGGGAGCGCGGCTCTCGGTCTCAGCTACGGCGCGCACAGCAATCTGTGCATCAATCAAATCCGCCGCTGGGCCTCACCGGAACAGAAAGCCAAATATCTACCCAAGCTGATATCCGGCGAACATGTCGGCGCACTGGCGATGTCGGAAGCCGGCGCCGGTTCCGATGTCGTGTCGATGAAGCTCAAGGCCGATGCCGTGCAGGGTGGCTATATTCTCAACGGCACGAAATATTGGATCACCAATAGCACCGATGCCGACACTCTGGTGGTCTATGCCAAGACCCGTCCCGATGCAGGCTCGGGCGGGATAACTGCCTTCCTGATCGAAAAGGGGATGAAAGGTTTCTCGATCGGTCAGAAAATCGAGAAAGTCGGGATGAAGGGCAGCCCGACAGCGGAACTGGTGTTCGATGACTGCGAAGTGCCGGAGGAAAATGTCATGGGCCCGCTCAATGGTGGTGTCGGTGTGCTGATGTCGGGTCTCGACTATGAACGCGCGGTGCTCGCGGCGATCCCGCTCGGACTGATGCAGGCCTGTCTCGACACGGTCATTCCCTATGTCCGCGAGCGCAAGCAGTTCGGTAAGCCGATTGGCTCGTTCCAGCTGATGCAGGGCAAGATTGCCGACATGTATGTCCGGCTCAACAGCGCGCGCAGCTATGTCTATAATGTCAACAAATCCTGCGATGCCGGACAGACCACCCGCTTCGATGCGGCCGGCGCGATCATGTTTGCCTCTGAAGCCAGCGTGCGGGTTGCCGAGGAATCGATCCAGGCGCTGGGCGGTGCGGGCTATACCACCGACTGGCCGGTCGAACGCTATTGGCGCGACAGTAAATTGCTCGACATTGGCGCGGGGACCAACGAAATTCGCCGGATGCTGATCGGACGGGAACTGATCGGGGCGGGCTGAATGCACATTTTGCTGACAGGGTCTTCCGGTTGGCTTGGGCGTTTTCTCGCTCCGAAACTGCAAGAAAAAGGGTGTCGAGTCACTGGACTGGACGTTGCTCCAGCACCTCAGACCGATATCATCGGATCGGTGGCAGATCGCCAGCTGGTTGATCAGGTCTTTCGGGACTATCCAATTGACGCGGTCATCCATGCCGGAGCGCTGCACAAACCGGATATCGCCCGCTATCCGGGGCAGGCATTTGTCGATGTCAATGTGACGGGGACGCTGAACTTGCTCGAGGCTGCAGCAAAGGCAGGCCATGATCGGTTCATTTTTACGTCAACAACCTCTCTCATGATATCGGATCAGGTGCGTGCGGGTAAATCCGGCGGCGCCACCGAAGCTTTTTGGCTGGATGAAGAATTTGGGCCGCCGAAACCGCGCAATATCTATGGCGTGACCAAGCTGTCGGCCGAGCATCTCTGCCGTCTTTACAGTCAGAATCACGGCATGGCTGTTGCGATATTGCGCACCGGACGCTTTTTTCCGGAAGACGATGATACGCTGGAACATCCCAGCGGTCCCAATCTCAAGGCAAACGAATTTCTGAACCGTCGATTGACTGTCGAGGATGCCGCGCACGCACATATTGCCGCACTTGAGAAGATCGTCCATTTGGGTTGCGAAACTTTCATATTGTCCGCGCCACCACCATTTGATCGCTCCGAATGCGCCCAATTAATCCGTAATGCGCGCACGATCATCATCAGCAAATTTCCGCAAGTGGAGGAAATCTATCGCCAGCATGGCTGGGTGCTGCCAGATGCAATTGAGCGTGTTTATGATCCGTCAAAAGCCGAACGCCTGCTCGATTTCCGTTGTGAAACCGATTTTTCGACCATAGTTTCAGCGCTCGCGGAAGGGAGACAATTGCCGTTTCAGCATGACCCGTCCTATGTTTCTCCAAAAGAGCGCAGCGCAACGCGTTGCTGAAACAATATATCAGACCCGCAAATTCTCCCACGGACCGGTGATCGCATAAGTATATCCCGGCTCCTGCACATTGACGAACATCGTCCGGCCGTCAGGGGAGAAACAGGCGCCGCAAAATTCGCTTCGGTCCTTGTGGGCGTTGCGGGCGATGTCGTAGATGATACCTTCCGGCGAAAGGCCGCGCAGATATTGGTCACCGCGGCCGTCTTCGCACAAGATGATATCATTCCACGGGGCGATTACGAGATTGTCGCACATGTCGAGAGAATCGGCGCTGGTCGATTCAAAGAACAATTGCAATGTGCCGCCAGCTTCGACGCCTTCATCAGGCGTGTAGCGCCATATCTGGCCGACCCGTTCGGCGCCGCCTTCGGTGCAGGTGAAGTAGAAATCGCCGGTTTTCCCGTCGGCGCGCGCCGCATAATCCAGTCCCTCGCCGCGCATGAATTGGGCGGCTCCCGAGGCATAGCCGCGATGGGCGAGATCACCATTGGGGGATTCGACATCTTCCAGATCAATCCACTCGGCGATATGATCCTGCCCGACGACGAATGAATCGGGTCCATGACCGCCCCAGTCTTCGGGCCAATTGGATGTAATGGCGGACTTTTTATTCCTGAGCGCAAGTGCCTGCAGACGACCGCCTTCGTGTAATTGCCCGGGCACCGCAGGAATGAAGCGGTAGAATAATCCGTGACGGGCGTCTTCAGTCATATAGACGATGCCGGTCTTGGGATCGACGGAGGCGGCTTCGTGCGTGAAGCGCCCCATTGCTTTCAGCGGGATGGCGTCGATCAATCCGGTCGCATTCGCCGGTGTTTCAAACACAAAGCCGTGATATTTGCCTGGACCTTCTTCCGGCTTGAGCATTTCTTCTTCGCAGGACAGCCAGCTGCCCCAGGGTGTTTTGCCGCCCGCGCAATTGGCGGCTGTTCCGGTCAGCACAAGATGATCGCTCTCGAGCCGGTTGGTCTTGAGATCATAGACCACTTTGGTCACACCGCCAAAAAAGGGTGAGCCGTCGGCTTTGCGATCATAGAGCTGGCTCTCGGAAACGCGGTCCAGTAGTTCATTGCCCTTGCCGAACGGGCTGCCGGCCGGGATACTGAGCCAATTTTCGTGATTGCGCATCAAAATGCATTTGTCGGCCGACGAGGGGTCGGCGAAGCAGGCCATGCCATCGGGGCGGCCGGGGCGGAAAAACCCATCTGACATTGTCCCACCGGTTTCGCTGACCAGCGTATAGGTAAAGCCTGCAGGCAAATCGAGCCGCTTGGCCGGGTCCGGGATCAGCTGGAAATTATTGTTGGCGCTATGGGCCTGCGCGCATCCGGCGAGAGAATAAGAGGCATAGAACAAACCAACCGCTTGGGCCTGGCGGAGAAAGTGGCGGCGAGATAATGTCATGGTCCAATCTTCCTTCTTGACTTAAGATGCCATTGGTATCTGATGTGGCGGTAAATTAGCAACCAAAGACAACAGATTTATGACGTATAGATTGATTACGGCCAATAGAAATTATTCCAGCTGGTCCTTGCGCCCGTGGCTATTGATGACCGCGCGTGCGATTCCTTTTGAGGATGAGATCGTGCTGTTTGAGGCCGAGAATTACACCAATTTCCGTCAATTTGCGCCCAATGGCCAGGTGCCTTGCCTTCAAGATGATGGCAAGGCGGTGTGGGACTCGATCGCGATCATGGAATATCTGGCCGAGCGCCATGATGGCTGCTGGCCTGCAGACGGCGACGCGCGGACATGGGCGCGCTGCGCGACGGCCGAAATGCATGGCGGCTTTTCCGCTCTGCGCAATCAATGTCCGATGAATGTCGGTGTCCGGGCGAAGCTTCATGATATTGATCCGGTGCTCCAGCGCGATCTGGATCGGATTGGCGAACTGTTTGCGCAGGGGATTGCTGACTTTGGCGGGCCCTGGCTGGCGGGCGAAGATTTCACCATCGTCGATGCCTTCTATGCACCGGTGGCCTACCGCGTCCGAACATTTGATCTCGATATTGGCGCGACCGGGCGCGCGTGGGTTGACCGGATCATTGCGCATCCGGCGATGCAGCAGTGGGAAGCGCAGGCTCTCGCCGAACCCCATCGCGAAATTAGCCATGAACAGGAAATTGCGGTGACGGCGGAGGTGACCGAGGATTTTCGCGCAACCGCCTAGAGCTGTTCCACAGATTGGCGGTTGATTGAAACCGGTCTTTGGTCCAAAGGCAGATTCAAACCATGTTGCGCTGCAGCATTTTCAAATATCCCAAAGGCTGTACATATGGCAATTCATAGCGACTTCCGGCGCGACTGGTTATCAAATCCGAAACGAGAATTTCTCGCAGGCCTCGTCGTCGCGCTCGCGCTGATTCCAGAAGCCATCGGCTTTGCGATTATCGCCGGTGTGGATCCGCGCGTCGGTCTTTATGCCAGCTTCTCGATTGCCGTGATCATTTCGATGATCGGTGGCCGTCCGGGGATGATCAGTGCGGCCACCGCAGCCGTGGCCGTGCTGGTGGTGCCATTGGTCCGCGATCATGGCGTCGAATATCTCTTTGCTGCGACCATATTGATGGGTATTTTCCAGGCCATCGCCGCCTTGCTGCGGCTCGACCTGCTGATGCGCTTTGTCTCGCGGTCGGTGATTACCGGCTTCGTCAATGCTTTGGCGATTCTGATCTTCATGGCACAGGTTCCGCAGCTGACCGGTGAGGCCTTCACCTGGCAGACTTATGCAATGGTCGCTGCCGGTCTCGCGATCATCTATGGCTTGCCCAAAATTACCACGCTGATTCCTTCACCGCTCGCAGCGATTGTGGTGTTGGCCGGGGTCAGCATCTATTTCCGCGCCGATGTCTTCACCGTGGGCGACATGGGCGAGCTGCCTGACAGCCTGCCTTGGTTCCATATCCCGCAAATTCCGATCACCTGGGAAACGCTCCGGATCATCGCCCCGTTTTCGCTGGCGATGGCGGCGGTCGGCTTGCTGGAATCCCTGCTGACGGCGTCAATCGTCGATGATATGACTGAGACTCGTAGCGACAAGAAGCGCGAAACTTACGGGCAGGGCATTGCCAATTTTGTCACCGGCTGGATCGGTGGCATGGGCGGTTGTGCGATGATCGGTCAGTCGGTCATCAATATCAAATCGGGCGGAACCAGACGGCTGTCGACCTTTGTCGCCGGTGTCATGCTGCTGGTGCTGATCGTCGGACTGGGACCGCTTGTGGCCCAAATCCCGATGCCGGCGCTGGTCGCGGTGATGATCTTTGTTTCGATCAGCACCTTTCGCTGGCAGAGTTTTACTGAGATCACCCATCACCCATGGCCATCCAATTTCGTCATGATTGCGACCGTGGTCATGGTTGTCGCAACCCATGATCTGTCGATTGGCGTGCTCACGGGCGTGCTGCTTTCTGGGATATTCTTCGCGTGGAAAGTGCGCCAGCTGGTCACCATTCAGGATTTCGTTGAAGTGACGACCCACCGCTATGTGTTCGGCGGCCAGATCTTCTTTGGCTCGGTCGACATGATGTATGAAGCGATGGAGTTTAACGAAGAGGGGATCGATCATGTCGTGATCGATGTGCATGATGCGCATTTCTGGGATATCAGCGCGACCGGCATGCTCGACAAGATTGTCGAGCGTCTTCAGAATGAAGGCAAGACCGTCGAACTGATCGGAATGAATGAAGCCAGCGCTACTCTGGTTGAGAAATATAGCGATAATGACAAGCCGTTCGAAAGTCTCGGCGTGGTCGGTCATTAATAGCTGATCGCGATGGATTCTCTCTTTCGTTTTCGCGCATTTTTCCCATTCGTGCTGGGCCTGTCGAAGCAGCGCTGATAATCGAAAAAGCCCTTCGACAAGCTCAGGGCGAACGCTATAAGGCTCCGCAAAAGAGGAGCCCGACATGATCAAGCTACACCATCTGCAATATTCCCGTTCGTCCCGCATCATCTGGCTCTGCGAAGAGGGCGGAATCCCATATGAGATGGTCAGCTATGATCGTGATCCGGTAACCCGCCGCTCGCCGCCCGAACTCGGCGAAGCGCATCGGCTGGCCAAGGCGCCAACCGTGGAAGTGGACGGCCATGTCATGGTCGAATCCTCAGCGATTATCGAATATCTGGTGGAAAAACACAGCGACGGCGCGCTCGGCGTCGCCCCTGATCATCCGGAACGGGCGAAATATCTCGAATGGCTCCATTTTGCCGAGGGTACGATGGGGATGAGCTTCATCCTCACCGGTATCGCGCCGATGCTCGGTGGATTGCCAGAGCTTCTTGGCGGATTTCTGCAGGCCGAAGTGGACAAGATTCTCGACCATCTCGAGATCGAACTGGAAGGCAAGGATTTCCTTGTCGCGGACAAATTCACCGGCGCGGATATCAACCTGCACTATATGCTGGAAGGGCGTTCCGCGCTGGGCGAGCTCGAAAGCCGCCCGAACTGCAAACGCTATTTCGAAGCGCTGGTTGCACGGCCGGGCTATCAGAAGACGGTGGAGCTGGGTGGGCCGGTGTTGTTGCCTAAGCCTGGTTAAATTGACATTGTAGCTAAGTGGCAGATAATGACGGGGATAGCTTTTGCAGGCCTATTTGATTGAACCAAGTTTCGAGATGTACAGAACCGATGACAATCGGACCGAAAAAACGATTGAATTGATTTCAAAGTTAGTTTTTGATTGTCTTAGAAGCGGTGGTGACAATTTCCAATTTTCTGTTGATTGGGTTGATCCAGGAGAGCAACTTAGGAGCATTTTTCGCGAAGATGTTGCTCAGCCACATGTGACGAAGCTTGAAGACTCCTCAGTTCTAATGGATCGGCTTCGACAATCTATTGATCCAAATGATGAGATGTGGTGCCATGTGCGATCTATTGCGACCTGTAGAACTGTTACTTTCGGTTATGATGGGCAAGCTTTTTTGTGTCTTAGACATGAAGACAATGCCCCAATTTCACCAGATCAAGATTTGGTGGTTATCAGCGAAATTTCTAACTATCTTTCTGAAACCGATTATTTTGATGGCTGGATTCGAGAGTCGAGTTAAACTTGGCGCAGAGTAGGTTTTTTAAACTCATCGAACCGCATCTCGCGACATCGCAACCCCCGTCTCCAGCCGCACCTTCAACTTCGCCGGATCGCGGACGAAGACACAGGCAAGGCTAAGCGAACCGTCATTGCGAGGAGCGTAGCGACGCGGCAATCCACGGCGATTGCGTGTTCCGCTCTGGATTGCTTCGCTCCGCTCGCAATGACGGACTATTGACATGGGCAATTCTGATGCTTCGGCCCGCCTAATCCAGTTTATCGCTGTCACCGTCGGTGATGATCAAGATAATATCGCCATCAAAAATATTGGCCCATTCTATCGCTTGCGCGATTGAGATGCGTTGGCGATTCTTCCCAGATTCAGCAGGCATCTCCGGTTGGAACTTGATCTGAATTTTTGATCGCGTTGTCATGGCATGGTGCCTCGACAAACACATCTACGAACTTCCAGTGATCAGGCTTTTGCGATGATCAATTATGTTGCAGATCAAGGGTTCAGCCTACCGCATCCCTAACAATCGCAATCCCTGCCTCCCGCTGCACCTTCAATTCCGCCTTCAGCTTTGCCGGATCGCGGGCGAAGACAAAACCGAAGCTGACGCCGCCTTCCTTGCCGATGGTCGCATGGTGCAGCTTGTGCGCCTGCACCAGCCGTTTGGCATAGCCGCGCTTGGGGACGTACTTAAAGTAGCGCTGATGCACCAAGCCGTCGTGGATCAATGTGTAGATGATGCCGTAAAACAGAATGCCGAGACCGACCCATGTCCCTGGCTCCCAGGCGCTCGCGCCCATGATCATCGGACTGCCGACGGCAAACATCGAAATGCTCATCATCGCGCCGGCAATGCCGTAGAGGTCGTTTTTCTCGAGCTTATTGTCATGCGGCTCGTGATGATCGCGATGCCAGGCCCAGCCGAAGCCGTGCATGATATATTTATGCGCGCCCCAGGCGATAAGCTCCATCGCGAGGACGGATGCAACTATGGTGGCGAGGATGGCGAAAATACTCATAGAGCGAAGATAGGCGCATTCGATAGGCTTTTGAAGCCACTTCTCACTTGCACGGCCAATTGATCTGGTTAAACGAAATCCCATATTGGATAGGAAACTATGACAGAACCGAAAACCCTCTACCAGAAGATCTGGGATGCCCATGTCGTCGATCAACGCGACGATGGCACGGCGCTCATCTATATTGACCGTCATCTGGTCCACGAAGTGACCAGCCCGCAGGCGTTTGAAGGTCTACGCAAAGCCGGTCGCAAAGTGCGTCGTCCGGATTTGACGCTGGCGGTGCCGGATCACAATCTGCCCACCACGGCAAGGCTCGACAGCCAGGGCAATAAGGTCCCGATTGCGGACCCCCAGAGCGCTGCCCAATTGGAGGCGTTGGAGGCCAATGCGCCGGCATTTGGGATACGCTATATTGGCGCGAGCGATATCAATCAGGGGATTGTGCATGTGATTGGGCCGGAGCAGGGCTTCACCTTACCGGGCACGACACTGGTTTGCGGTGATAGCCATACGGCGGCCCATGGCGCACTGGGCGCGCTCGCCTTCGGCATTGGTACCAGCGAAGTCGAACATGTATTGGCGACTCAGACGCTTCAGCTAACTCGTTCTAAATCAATGGAAATTCGAGTTGATGGCGAATTGGGGCCGGGCATTAGTCCGAAAGACCTGATCCTCCATATCATCGGTGTTATCGGCACCGCCGGCGGCACTGGCCATGTGATCGAATATCGCGGCAAAGTGTTCGAGACGATGTCGATCGAGGGACGGCTTACCGTGTCCAATATGTCG
This sequence comes from Sphingomonadales bacterium EhC05, assembly GCA_001650955.1. GTDB lineage: Bacteria > Pseudomonadota > Alphaproteobacteria > Sphingomonadales > Sphingomonadaceae > Parasphingorhabdus. The sequence goes on along the minus strand of LXYP01000067.1, from coordinate 13,287 downwards.
ATCGAAGCGGGCGCCCGCGCTGGCCTGATTGCGCCGGACCAGGCCACATTTGACTATCTCAAGGGCCGCCCGATGTCGCCGAAAGGCGCAGACTGGGATGCCGCGCTCGCTTATTGGAAAACATTGGTCAGCGACGAAGGTGCAAGATTCGATACCAGCGTGACGATCAACGCCGCCGATGTCGCGCCGACCGTCACCTGGGGCACGAGCCCGGAGGATGTCGTCCCGGTCAATGGCAATGTCCCGGCGCCCGATAGCTATGCCGATCCATCCAAGCAGGATGCGGCGCGCAAGTCGCTGACCTATATGGGGCTCGAGCCGGGGCAGGCGATGCGCGACGTTGCGGTTGAAAATATCTTCATTGGCAGCTGCACCAACAGCCGGATCGAAGATCTGCGGGCCGCTGCGGGCATTTTGGATGGCCGCAAGAAGGCCGATAATGTCAAATGGGCGATCGTGGTGCCGGGCTCTGGTCTGGTCAAAGCGCAAGCCGAAGCCGAAGGTCTAGACCGGATTTTCACCGATGCCGGATTTGAATGGCGGGAACCGGGCTGTTCGGCCTGTCTCGGCATGAACCCGGATAAGGTGCCCCCCGGCGAACGCTGCGCCTCGACATCTAATCGCAATTTTGTTGGCCGTCAGGGTCCGGGTGCTAGAACCCACTTGATGTCGCCGGCTATGGCTGCTGCTGCGGCTGTCACAGGAAGGCTCACCGACGTGCGTGAGCTTACAAGATAGGGCATATGATATGACTGACGAGAAAAAGCCTGACGATGAGGCGCAAGCTGAAAAAGACGCGCCAGCGGCAAAGAAAAGCAAATGGTCGACCGGTGCGAAAGTTGGCGCAGCGGTTGGATCGGCTGCGGTTGCAGCGGCGCTGATCTACGCCGGACGTCATCAGATTAGAAAACATGATGATTTCAAGGCGGTCAAAGACAAGCCGATGCCGAAATATGAGAATGAGCCGGACTATGATGACGGTGATCCAGATATTGCTGCGGATGAAGGTAAAGCCGAATGAAATCCGTGCAGACCGTTGAAGGCCGCGCCATTCCTTTTGGCCAGAAAAATGTCGATACCGATGTCATTATCGCGGCCAAATGGTTGAAAACCATCTCTCGCGAAGGCCTGGGCCAGGGGGCATTTGAATCGATCCGGGCACAGGAAGGCAATATTTTCGATGATCCGGAATATGCCGGTGCATCGATATTGATTGCGGGTGACAATTTCGGCTGCGGCTCGAGCCGCGAACATGCCGCCTGGGCGCTCGATGATATGGGAATCAAGGCGATAATCGCCCCAAGTTTCTCGGATATATTCTCGGGCAATGCTTTCAAAAACGGCTTGCTCGCCATTGCCTTGCCACAGGAAGCCATTGATCGCCTGATGGAAGTGGCAAAGACCGAGCCGATCACGATTGATATGGAAAGCATGAGTGTCACCACGCCGTTTCAGGACCGTTTCAGTTTTGAAATGGACCCGTTCCGGCACCAGTGCCTGATGGAAGGTCTGGATGAAATTGACCTGACAATGGCAAAAAGCGATGCCATAGAGCGTCATGAGAAAAATACTGATTCTGCCATGCACTGGTTGAAACCCGCGGCGGCTTAGGATCAAAAATAATCGGGAGAAGATGATAATATGAAAGCTTTAATGTCCACAAAAGTTGGCGGTCCAGATAGTTTGGAGATGCTGGAAACCGAAGCACCTACTGCCGGCAAAGGTCAGGTGATCATTGATGTTAAGGCCTGTTCGATCAACTATCCCGATGTCCTGATCATTCAGGACATGTACCAATTTAAACCCGCTCGGCCATTTGCCCCCGGCGGTGAAGTGTCCGGCGTGATTGCCGAAGTGGGCGAAGGCGTGACCGAATTGCAAGTCGGCGACCGGGTGGCCTCGACGACGGGCCATGGCGGACTGGTTGAGAAAGTGGCAGTCGACCAAAATAGTGTTTTCAAAATTCCCGATAGCGTCAGCTACGAGGACGCATCCGCGCTGATCCTGACCTATGGCACGTCAATCCATGCCCTGATCGATCGCGGTCATATCAAAGAAGGCGAAACATTGCTGGTTCTCGGTGCATCCGGCGGCGTTGGCATTGCAGCTGTCGAATTGGGCAAGGCTTTCGGCGCACGGGTTGTTGCGGCGGTGTCTTCCGACGAAAAAGCGGCTTTCTGTAAAGCGGCCGGCGCCGATGAAACGGTGGTTTATGGACGGGCGCCCTTTGACAAGGACCAATCCAAAGCCCTCGCGGCGCAGTTCAAGGCGGCGGTCGGACCAAATGGCGCGGACGTGATCTATGATGCCGTTGGCGGTGACTATAGCGAACCTGCGGTCCGGTCGATCGGCTGGGAAGGCCGTTTCCTAGTCGTTGGATTTCCAGCGGGGATCGCAAAACTGCCGCTGAACCTGACCTTGTTGAAAAGCTGCGATGTCTGCGGCGTTTTCTGGGGCGCCTATGCGATGCGCGATCCCAAGGGAAATCGGGCACATATCAACCGGCTGTTTCAGCTTTGGGAGAGCGGCAAAATTCAACCGCGTGTTTCGGAGGTTTTTGCCTTTGAAGATGCGGGCAATGCCATCCAGAAAATGGCCGATCGCGGTGCTATTGGCAAGTTAGTGGTGAAAGTCGCCGATTGATGCGATGGGCCCCTTGCGATGGGGCAATCACATACCTATTTTTGAAAGAACAGCAGTTGAGGGAAGCTCATGACCAATTTTAACGACCGCGAAAAAGCATTTGAATCAAAATTCGCGCGCGACGAAGAAATGCTATTTAAGATCACGGCGCGGCGCAATCGCCTGCTGGGTGAATGGGCCGCCGAAAAAATGGGCCTGACCGCCGAAGAAACCGACAGCTATGCCAAAGAAGTCGTGGCCGCTGATTTTGAAGAGGCTGGTGACGAAGATGTGATCCGCAAGCTGCTCGGTGATTTGACATCGGCAGGCATTGATATCGACGACGCCGGAATCCGGACCGCGCTGACCGACAAGATGGTCGAAGCGCGGCGTCAATTTATCGAACAGGCGGACTGATATTCATGCCGATGGCCAGCACAGATATTGAAGCGATGATCGTGGAAGCTTTCCCGGATGCCATTGTCGAGATTACCGATCTCGCTGGTGATGGTGATCATTATGCGGCCAAGGTCGTCTCTGCCGCTTTCGAAGGTATGAGCCGCGTGAATCAGCAACGGGCGGTATACGCCGCGCTCAAAGGCAAAATGGGCGGGGAATTACACGCTCTGCAACTGACCACTGGCGTCCCGGAATAGATCCGAACAGGAGAATTATGATGAGCGATGTAAACGCGAAACTAGAAACCATGGTCACCGGCAGCGATGTTGTCCTGTTCATGAAGGGAACGCCGCTGTTTCCGCAATGTGGATTTTCCAGCAAGGCTGTAGCAATTTTGGAGCATCTTGGCGTTGGCTTTGAATCGGTCGACGTATTGCAGGATATGGAAGTCCGTCAGGGCATCAAGGAATTTTCCGATTGGCCCACCATTCCCCAACTCTATGTCAAAGGCGAATTTGTCGGTGGCAGCGATATCATGATGGAAATGTACGAAGCGGGCGAGCTTGGCGAACTGATGGCTGCAAAGAAAGTCGCTCCCGCCGTAAGCTAGTCTAGCTGGCCGAAAGGTCGATAAACCACATAGCGACGGCAAGACTCAGGCTACCAAAAGCCATGATTGCGGCAATCAGCTGCAGGTTCATGCCTGGCATCGGCGCGGCATCGTGAGCAGTCAGGCGATTCTGCACACGGCGGCCGTTGCGCTGGGCTGCATAGAATATGAAAATGCCGATGACGATGAAGATTGTCGCGATCGCCCGTGGCAACCAATCGGGTTCCAGCTTGCCGAACAGGGCATTGAAACCAAGGCCGATCCCAACCGAAGCCAGACCCGTCCGCATCCACCCCGCGAAAGTCCGTTCATTGGCCAAAATTGTGCGGTCTTCCGCCCAATCCGTCCGGTCTTCTGCAAGCTCGGTACGATCTTCGGCGAGATCACCGCTGTCTTTATCACGCATTCTCTGCCCCATTGACTTCGCAATTTCATTGCCACTTTTTCTTCATAGCTTTCAGACCAGCGAATGAAAGGCCCGAATCATGAACGGCCCGGTCTAGGAGGACCGAGCCGTTATGATTTTGGGTAAGGCTTGTAAAAACTGGGTAATGAGTCGGGGACAACGGAGACCAGTACGATGTCACCCCTCATTTCGTTCCTCCCAAAAGGAGGATTGGGCTGTGAAACTTTAAAGACACCAGAAACTATGCATCGCCCGTGCCATTTTTACAACTTCTATATTTTTCAATGAGTTGAATGGTTGATATGTCGTTAAGACTTGTCAATCTGTCAATATTCTCGACAGACCTGCTTTTCGACAAACGGCGTGTTTCTATCTGCCAACGACATCAGGCCGGAAATTCCTTGTTTACATCCGTAGTCATAGAAATTACAAGTGTAGTCATCGAGGGAGTTCGACCTATTATGACTGAGCGTATTAGCGACGCAGAACATGCTATCATGGAGGTGCTGTGGAAACAGTCGCCATTGACGGCCACTGAAGTCGCCGATCAGGTGATCGAACATAAGGGTTGGTCGCTCCAGACCGTCAAGACCTTATTGTCTCGTCTGGCCGCAAAAGCGGTTGTCGGCACGGAGCGCGACGGTCGGCGTTTTCAATATTCACCGCTGGTCGAGCGGGATACCTATCTGACCGGCGTGTCACGCAATTTTGTCGATCGTCTTTTCGGGGGGAAAGTCATGCCATTGGTTGCACATCTGGCGGAAGCCGATGAATTGAGCGCCGATGATATCCGGGAAATCGAACAACTGTTGAGGGAGTTGAAAAAATGAGCGGTGAAATGAGCCAATGGGTCTGGGATACCATGTTGTCGATGACAATTTTGATGGCGCTTGTCTTGCTCCTCCGCAAACCGGTCAGCCATTTTTTTGGTCCGAATATCGCTTATCTTCTGTGGATTTTGCCGGTTGCCCGTCTGTTCATGCCGACCTTGACACTCGAAGCACCTGCGCCGGTTGAGAATGTTTCTACTTTCATTCCCAGCCCCGTAGGAGCGGAATTGTTGACGAGCGGTTCCACTGCAGCCGCCAGCTCCAGTGCATTGGCTTCGCTTGACTGGATGCTGATTGGGCTGATCCTGTGGTTGGGTTGTGCCGGCTTGCTCTTCATCAGCAAATTGGCTTCCTATATGCAGTTCCGGGAAGATATCGTCGCGGACGGCCGGCTGGTCGGTCGCCATGGCAATATCAAGATATTGGAAACCGCGGCTGTCGGTGGCCCTCTGGCCTTTGGCGTGATTGAAAAATATATCGCAGTGCCGACCAATTTTTTCCGCGACTATGCGCCGCGCGAGCGGGAACTCGCGCTCGAGCATGAGATTGCCCATCACGAATCCGGTGATCTGGCCGCCAATTTCATTGGCCTGATCATTCTATCGCTCCACTGGTTCAATCCTGTGGCCTGGTTTGCATGGATTGCATTTCGGCAAGACCAGGAGACGGCCTGCGATGCCCGTGTGCTGGCCCAGAGCGGGCATGATGTCCGCGCTGTCTATGGCCGCACCATTGCCAAATCTGTATCTGGTCACCGGCTCGGCTTGGCGAGTCCGCTGAATCAGAAGGACAAGATCAAAGGTCGGCTGAAAATGCTGGGGCAGGCGGAAAAATCATCTTTTCGTCGCCGGTTGGGATCCGGACTGGTCGCTATCGGCGCATTCATGGCATTGCCGCTGACGGCAACGGTGACCTATGCGGAGCAGCTTGATCCGGTTGATCTGGCGGTTCCTTTGGCGCCGGTTGCGCCCATCGCTCCGGCCGTTCCGGTCGCTCCTTCATCGGTGAATCTCCCTGAAGCACCAGCGGCAGCGATTGCTCCGACCGCACCTGTGGCGCCTTGGGCTGAAGGAGATGAAGTCCATATCACGATGTTGCACGGATCGAAGGACTTCAAGAAGGACAAGAAATATGTCCACCGGATCAAGCATAATGGTCGGACCGTGGTGCTGCGGACCAACAAGAAATTGAGCAAGGCGGATATCCGTGAAATGGTCGCAGAAGCAGAAGAATCGCGCCTTGAGGCGGATGCCGAGCTTCGCGAACATGAACTGGAAATGGCCGAGCACCAGCGTGAGATGAAAGAGGAACAGCGCGAGATCGAGATGGAAATGCGCGAACTCGAGCAGGAGAAGGCGGAGGCGCGGCGTGAAGCTCAATGGGAGATGCGGGAGTCTCAAAGAGAAGCCGAACGCAGTGTCCGTGAAGCCGAGCGCGAAGCCAGAAGCGCGATCCGTGAAGCCAAGCGGGAAGCGCGGAGCGCTCTGCGGGAAGCCCAGCGGGAAGCCAAGGCCGCAGCTCGCGAAGCGCAGCGCGAAGCTAAAGCAGCTGCCCGTGAAGCGCAGCTCGACATCAAACCAGCTGCGATTATGTCGACCATTTCCTATTCAACCAGCAACAAGATCAACGGCCCTGATTGTATCGCAATGAACAAGAAAATCGCGATGAATGGTCGCTCGGACCTTTCCGGACAGGCTTGGGCCGCGGTTGCTGGCTGCGGTGGATTTGAAGTCAAGATTGACAAGGTTGCCTTGCTCAAGGTCGCGTTGGAAGGCCTCAAAAAGGGCCGTGCCGAGGCCGTGAAATGCAACGACAGCAAAGCGGATCGGGCCAAAAAGATTCGCGAATTTGATCGTTCCATTGCGAAAGTGAAGAAACAGCTCTCGATGACATAAGCCGGACAAACCGGTGATGAGCGAGCAAAAGGGCGGTCCGTTTTTCGGGCCGCTCTTTTTTCATGGTTGTTTTATGGGCTGAATATGCCACATCAGACTCATGGAATTTGACCCTTCAAAATATCCCACTGGCCTGTGCGAGCAGATGGAACCTCTTGTCGCGCGGGTCCTCGCCGGCAACCCCAGTCCCTATACATATACCGGGACGCAGACCTATGTTGTGGGGGACAAGTCGGACCGGGCGGTGATTGATCCCGGCCCGGCCCTGGATTCGCATATTGACGCGATCATCGCGGCGGTTGGCGAGGCCCAGATCAGCGCGATCATGTGCACCCACACCCACCGCGATCATAGTCCGGCAGCGGCGCCTCTGGCGGCCCGCACCGGCGCGCCGATCATTGGCTGCGCGCCTTTGGTGCTGGCCGATGATGGCCCGCGTTCCGACGAAAGTTTCGACAAATTTTATGCGCCCGATCGGGTGCTGACAGATGGCGAGACGGTGACCGGCGATGGCTGGACCATCGAAGCGGTGGCGACACCTGGCCATACATCGAACCATCTCTGCCTTTCGGTGCAGGAATCAGGCGCGATGTTCACCGGCGATCATGTGATGGCCTGGTCAACCAGCGTCATTGTGCCGCCGGACGGCAATATGGCCGATTATATGGCGAGCCTGCAAAAGCTCTACGAGCGCGACGACAAGGTCTATTATCCCGCCCATGGCAAAAAGGTGACCAACCCACGCCAGCTGGTGCGCGGCATGATGGGGCACCGCAAGCAGCGGGAACGCCAGATATTGAAATTGCTGGAAACCAGTCCGGCCGAGATCGTCGACATGGTACCCCAAATGTACAAGGGGCTCGATCCCCGCCTGACCGGCGCTGCTGGCCAGTCGGTGCGGGCGCATCTGATCGATTTGAAAAGCCGTGGTCTTATCACCCAGTCGGGTGACGTCTGGACAATGGCGGGATGAACGATCAGGTCTTGCGGCGCCTTTGGCTCCCTGTGGCCGTGGTCAGCGGAATTCTGATCCTGCTTGGCGCCCTGATATGGCTGCTCTTCTCTCGCGTCGAAAGCAGCATCAGCCCCGATCCAGTGACCATTGCCAATGCCAGCCTGAGCAACATGCAGCAACAAAATCGGCTGACGGTATTTTCGGCGAGCTATAATGCGACGGTCACATCGACGCTGAACAAGCTCGGCCTGTCCGCTCGCAAGACGCTGATCATGCCCGGGACCGTGCGCTATGAGCTTGATCTGGCCAAGCTTGGTGCCAAGGATGTCCGCTGGGATGCCAGCGACAATACGCTTTACGTCGAAATGCCCGCAATCGAAATTGCGCGACCTGAGGTGCATATGGAGCAGATTCAGACCTATGATGATGGCGGTATCCTGATCGCCTTGACCGACGCGGATAATATCCTGGATCAGGCGAACCGCAAAAAGGGCGTCGATGCGCTGGTCAAGCAAGCCCAGAATCCGTTGCAAATGAAGCTGGCGCGCGAAGCTGCCCGCCAGGCGGTCCGCCACAATTTTACAGTTCCGCTACAGGCCTCTGGCATAGCGGCGAAGGTCGACGCTTTTTTCCCTTATGAGCGCAGCGGCTATACCGAACGATGGGATTATTCGCGGCCGATCAACGAGGTTCTGGCAGAACAGCAGCAGAAAAAGGCAACGACCGAATGACATTTGCAGCATGGGATCACGTGCAGAAGAAGACTGTTGGATCCGTCCTGGCCATGACATCCGGGCGGCGTCATGTCCGCTGCGGAATCTGGATTGCTGCGGGACTTGCGCTGACCGGATGCGAACGGACGGCAACGCCCGAACCAATATCCTCGACCCTCGACTTTGCCTTGCCCGAGCCGATCAGCAATAATGCAGTGGCCGTGGCAGACGGTCCCGATGGACCGACTCTATATAGTTTCAATGGTCTGAAATCGGGAAAGACGTGGCAGGATAGCAGCAATGCCGCTTATGCCTGCGTCATCGCGACGGAAATCTGCCAGACGATCGCTTCCGTGCCCGTCCCGGATGGACGGCTCGCCAGTGTAGCGGTCACCGTGGCTGGAAAAATCTATATTTTCGGCGGCTATACGGTTGCCGAAAATGGCGATGAACTCTCGACGCCGGAGGTTTTTGCCTTTGATCCGTCGACGGGGACCTATGCGCAGCAGGCCGACATGCCGACCCCGGTCGATGACACGCTCGCCGTGCCCTATCAGGATCGCTTCATCTACCTGATTTCCGGCTGGCATGATGAAGCCAATGTCAGCACGGTGCAGATGTTTGATGTTCAGACCGGCGCGTGGACCGAGGCGACTCCCTATCCCGGTACGGCGGTATTTGGCCATGCCGGCGGGATATCGGGCGACAACATCATCGTCACTGACGGTGTTGCTTCCATTTTTGCTGACGGCAGGCGCAAATTTGTCGCGGCCGAGCTGACCTGGCGCGGCGATATAGACCCTGAAAATCCTACGCAGATCAGCTGGCGCGGAGTCGACGCCCATCCTGGTTTGGCTCGATACCGGATGGCGGCTATCGGCGACGAGGCTGGCCAGCGGATCATTTTTGCGGGCGGCGCCGACAATCCCTATAATTATGATGGTATTGGCTATGACGGAGAGCCCGCCAATCCATCGGATAGTTTTTTTGCCTATGATCTGAAAAGCGACAGATGGGTGGAACTGGGACGGCTAGCCGTGCCGAGCATGGATCATCGCAGCCTCGCCAAAGTCGGTGAAGATTATTATATTCTGGGCGGCATGGACGCCGCGCAGCAAGTGACCAGCCGGATTGTCAAATTCCGGATCGATGAATAGACGAAATAGTCGGTCTCCGGCTAGGCCATCTGCTCTTCAAATTCGCCGCGTTCAAAAGCTTTTGCCAATTCGAATTTCTGGATCTTCCCAGACCCGGTCATCGGCCATTCGTTGACCCACACCCAATAAGCGGGCGTTTTTTGTGGCGACAGCCGCTCGCGGATGAAAGCCCGTAACTCGCCGACGGTCGGTTTTTCTCCCTCTGCGGCGCGGATGAAACAGGCGACAAGCTCGCCCCATTTCTCATCGGCGACACCGGCGACGGCGACCTCCGCGACCATTGGATGTTCGAGCATCGCCGCCTCGATTTCGGCGGGAAATAGATTCTCCCCGCCGCGAATGATCATCTCCTTGACCCGACCGGTAATCCGGCAATAGCCGCGTGCATCCATTTTGCCGAGATCGCCGGTATGGAGCCATCCCTCGCCGTCAACCGCGTCTGCAGTTGCCTCGGGATTATTGTTATAGCCGTCCATCACGTGATAGCCGCGAACACAGATTTCGCCCTGTGCGTCAATCGGACAGACCGAGTTATCACCGGTATCGCGGATCGATACTTCCATATGCGCCAGTGGCTGGCCGATGGTCTGGGTCAAATCTTCCTCGCTGTCGGTTGGCCAAGTATGGGTGATGCCCGGTGAAGATTCGGTCTGACCATAGACGATAAGAATGGGTGAGCCGAAAATTTCGCGGCCGGCACGCACCAGTTCGGGAGCGACCAGAGCGCCACCGCTGACGTTGCGACGGACCGACGAGCAATCGGCTCCCATCGCGCGCGCGGCCTCGATGATCGCGACATACATGGTCGCCACACCGCCCAAAACTTCCGGGCGCTCGCGTTCGATGGCCTTGACGATAGCGGCGGGATCGAAATTGGAAACGAGGATCAGCGTGACTCCGGTGGTCAGGCTGCCCAGGACGCTGACCGCGCCGCCAGCTGTATGGAAAAGCGGGAAGGGGCAGACGAAAGTCTCGCCCTCCTGGACCCCGATCCGCTGGAATACGTCAAAATTGCTTTGCAACAGCCCCTGCTGGTGGAGCAGCACGCCTTTGGGAAATCCGGTCGTGCCGGATGTATATTGGATCTGGACGATATCAAATGGCTGGGTCTCGCGTAATTCGCCACTGTCGCTGCCGTCGAACAAGGCGGCAGGATCGGAGATCGGAATACGGCTTGTCACTGTCGCAAGGTCCTCGCAGGCGGCGTCGACAATCGGTTTCAGTTCGGAACCCCGAACGATCGGCAGATAATAGATGGCCTCGGCACCGGATTGTTCCAGCACATATTTTACTTCGCGGGCTGTGAATGATGGATTGATCGTGACCAGCGTCAATCCCGCCAGCGCGGCGCCATATTCGATCAATACCCATTCGGGGCAATTGCTCGCGAAAATTCCGATGCGCGCGCCGGCTGCGTGCCGGGAGGCAAGGGCGCGTCCCATTTTCTCGGCATCGGTCAAAAGTTCAGAAAATGTCCATTCGCGCCCGATCTCCCCATCATCGAGCAACTCGCGCAACGCCTTCTGATCACCGATCCGTTCGGCTTGCTCGCGCAGCACCTGCGCGATGGTCATTTCGCGATAGGGCGTATTGGCCTGCGCCGGGAAATAGGATTCTTCGAGCTGGACCTGATACATCGGCATATTCTCCCATGGTTCTAAACGACCTGGACAGGGTTTTACGCAAATTGGCAGGTTCAGGACAAGACAAATGCACATTTGCTTCCTATATGAATGGGGAAGGCGATAGATGGTCAATGTCTGTCAGGCAATTATCTCCCGTTCGCCCTGAGCTCGCCGAAGGGTCTTAAGCATCTGGCTTCGACGCGCTCAGGGCGAACGGAGTTTGAATAAGGAAGTGAAAATGGACGCACGTGGTGGAATTGGTGGCAGCTTGGCCGGGGTTGATGTGGTTGAAGAAATCAAGCGACTGAAAACAGAACGCAATGCGATCATCCTCGCTCATTATTATCAGAAGCCGGAAATTCAGGATATTGCCGATTTTGTCGGTGATTCCCTTGAGTTATCCCGGAAAGCTGCGGAAACTGATGCAGATGTGATCGCCTTTTGCGGGGTGAAATTCATGGCCGAGACAGCGAAAATCCTGTCGCCCGAAAAAATCGTTGTATTACCAGATCTTGATGCCGGTTGTTCATTGGAAGACTCCTGCCCTCCAGACAAGTTCAAGGCGTTTCGCGACGCACATCCCGACCATATCGCGCTGACTTACATTAACTGCTCGGCCGAGGTGAAGGCGCTGTCCGACATCATCGTCACCAGTTCCTCCGCAGAGCATATCCTCTCGCAAATTCCGCTCGACCAGAAGATCATCTTTGGCCCGGACAAGCATCTCGGCGGCTATATTGCGCGTCAGACCGGCCGCGACATGCTGCTCTGGCCCGGTGTCTGCATCGTCCATGAAGCGTTTAGCGAGACCGAATTGCTCAAGCTCAAGGCCAAGCATCCCGAGGCCCCGGTCGCGGCGCATCCCGAATGCCCATCCTATATCGTCGACCACGCCGACATGGTCGGTTCGACTAGCGCGATCTTGAAATATGCGAAGGAATTTGAAGGCGATACGATCATCATCGCGACCGAACCGCATATCATTCACCAGATGGAAAAAGCGGTGCCGGAAAAGAATTTCATCGGCGCGCCCGGCGCGGACGGCAACTGCAATTGCAATATCTGCCCCTATATGGCGCTCAATACGATGGAGAAGCTCTATATCGCGCTGCGCGATCTGGAACCGCGCATCGAAATGGACGAGGAGCTCCGTCTGCAGGCGCGCAAGTCGATCGACCGGATGATGGACATGGCGAGCGCGACGGTCGGGCAGGGGGACTTAGGACCGACTGATTTGGCGCATGAGGACTAATGGGTGTATCTGACAGATATGTTGGGTGGAAAAAACAGCAATTGCGGTGGTTCAATTCGCCTGACGGAAGGCAATATGGCGGAGCATGTCAGACTTCGGTAGAGAATCTTGAGAAACGATATTCAATTTCTATTCCACTCGACTTTAAAGAGTATCTTCTGAAAGCAGTGCCGGGCTCGGGCACTGATCTTATGGACAATGACTATTTCGATTGGTGGCCCATTGACCGGATCAAGAACATTCCTGATGAGTATGAGCACGAGATAAATAATCCTGAAATTGCAGAATCCGCACCAAAATATCTGTTTTTTGCCGACTATTTGATTTGGTGTTGGGCATGGGCGATTTGCTGTGACGTTGGTCCTAACTACGGGAAAGTAGTTGTGATCGATGGGAACGATAGGTTCGTTGCCGATAGCTTTGATGCGTTTGTCGATATGGCGCTCACTGACGTGGACGCGCTAAGCTGATCTGAGCGATTGTAATTATGGCCTGTTCCAACTGGCTTCCCGCCTGCGCGGGAATGACAGAGAGTCTTGCGATCATCCTTCACTTGTCATTCCCGCGAAGGTGGGGATCTAGTTGGCGCTCGCTTCCGATCCTGTCATCCGTTGAGTGTCTCGAACAGATCATCCCAGTCCGGATTGCTCTCCTCAATCAAACGCAATTTCCAACCACGGTTCCATTTTTTGAGCGCCTTTTCGCGAGTAATGGCATCGCGGATATCGGCGAACGGTTCGATATGAACCAGCCTTGTTACCCTATATTTTCTGGTAAACCCTGAACCCTTGCCGTGCCGATGGGCGAAGATGCGGGCGGCCAG
>LXYP01000066.1 GCA_001650955.1 Sphingomonadales bacterium EhC05 | reverse complement strand
CGCCCCAATAGCAGACAGTCATATTTTCCGGCTCTAGAGTCTGCCTAGGACGCAAAAGCGGACATCAAATATTAGATTACACTGCTCAACAAAGGCTTACCGTTCAAGAAATTCTCTATGTTGTTCTGAACCAGTTGAGCCTGTGCGAACAACGTCTCGTAAGTAGCACCTCCTTGATGAGGAGACAGAATGATGTTTGGTACATCTGCCCATTTGGAACTATCTGTCGGCTCTGACTCAAACACATCAAGGCCTGCTCCGCCCAATGCACCTTTTTTCAGCGCAGCAATCAATACCGGTTCATCGACTAAGCTGCCCCTTGAAACATTAACCAGAGCGCCATCTGGCCCAAGATTTCCCAAAACCTTCTGATTTATCAGATTATGGTTGGATACATCAGGCCTACAGCAAACAATCAGACCACGACATTGTTCCGCCAACGCTTCTAGCGACTCTACGTAAGGTAGTGAAATTTCCGACTTTGGTCGTGGTCCCCACCATTTCAGATCAACTCCAAATGGCGTAAGGCGTTTAACAACCTCCAGGCCAATTGCCCCTAATCCTACTATGCCCACCGGAACATCCCGCAACGAGTGGCGAAGCGGAGGCGCTTTATTAACCCAACTATCTGACATGATATAGTCGTGCTTCTGCTGCATACTTAACAGCAATGATGTCATCATGGTCACGGCAATATCCGCTACATCGCCAGAATTCATGCCAGGAGCGTTGGTGACAGAAATGTTGCGCGCTTTGCACTCATTCAAATCAATATTGCTAAACCCCGCTGAGACCGACGCTATCATTTTGAGATTAGGAAAACGACCAAGTACTGTCTTGTCGAGTTTTTCAATACTTGCCGAAAGCAGAATGTCGACCTCATCTCCATTCTGAGCGATCGCCTGTTCAACGCCGCCACTTGTATCAATCAAATACCAATGATCGGGCATATTGGGGAACAACGTTGACAGCTCAGCATGCATAGCGAGAATTTTCGTCTTCTGTTTCATATGTAAACCTACCTCTGAAAATAATTGGCTATCGGCCTTAATTGTTGAATATGCCCGTCAAATACTCAGATCATAAATGTTATAATCTTTGAGGCTGGCCTTCGCCTCTGGGGTCCAAAGATATTGCTCACCCGATTCTGCGAACGGCTTGTAATCATAAGGCTCTTCATCAGGGTACTTCTGCTGTCGCGCATCTATTGCATATCCAATGACCTTTGACCGTTCCCGGATCACCTCCTGATCATAGACAGCTGCCGGGCAATGGATTCCTGCGCCTTCAACATCTAATACTGACGATCGTTTGTGAAAGCCGAAATTTACAGTGAGGCGTGGTTCAAAACCAGTGTTGGCAAAGGATCCGTGAACAAGCTGACGGTTACAAATTACGGCATCGCCAGGTGCACATACAATCGGCACAGCACCCTTCAGCCGTTCGCAGCCAGATTCAAGGACAAGATTCTTAATGTCTATCTTTCCAAGCTTGTGCGTGCCCGGCAAAACCCACACACCATTTACAGGCGAGCTTCCATACAACTGAACCATGAAGTTAAAACCGTGAATATTTTCATCAAAGTCCGAGTGTCCCCAATATGTATCACCGTCCTGATGCCACGAAACAGCCGCCCCAACACCGGCATCCTTGATAAACAGGGATTCATTGAAAGGCGCAAAATCCTCTCCATTGATGCTTGCGGCCACTTTTAGAAGCTCGGGGTGACCATAGGTGCGCAGAGCAGCTTCAGAAAATCGGAGTGAACCCAAAAGAATGAAGGGCGTAGATTCAGGTGCATCATCGGCGGCATTAAGTTCTTTCAACTTAACCTGATGGCGACCGTTGGCAAGTTCACTTCCGCCGAGCGGGTCACTGAGTGGCTTGCTCCAATTCAGTCCCGGTGCCTTACTGCCAACACCGATAGCGGGGCGTCCATTTGAATCGACTTCGGACCCCGGGTGCGACGGAAGCCGGCTGCGCATGTCAGCAATATCTTCCTCGATATCCGTTAACTCACTCTCATCAATCACTCCTTCGAAGACATAGAAACCATATTGCGAATAAGCATCAGCAATACCCTGGTGCAGAGTGCCATCTTCATTGAAACGAATGGGACCGCGGTTAGGTAAGGAAAGGGCAACCTCCTGCCCTTCATTCATGTAATTTCGTACATCGTCTGCTTCCTCGCCATAATAGGAGGCACAGGCTTCGATGGATTTTCTAAAATCAAACTTGGACATGAATCAATCTCCGAAATCTTTAACGTTGTTAAAATATTTAACGGTGTTAAAATCTTGAGTCAAGCTCAGAGATTGCTTATGGTGTCAAAATGGATACCACAACGCACCTGGCAGAGCCGTCGGCCCGCATCACGAACAAGAAAAAGCGAAAAGAACGCATTTTAGCTTCAGCGAGGCAAACAATCGCGAGAAAAGGGTTTGACGCACTAAAGCTACGGGACCTCGCGATAAGTGCAGATGTGACTGTGCCAACAATCTACAACTTGATCGGCGGGAAGTCCGATATTTTGAACTTGATAATTAGCGATCTCCTAGCAAAAATTGAGGATGCGCAAGGGAATATTGAGAAAACCGAGATCGAGACAGCTTTTGAAAACCAGATTGATAGGCTGGCTGCGTTATTTGCAACTGATGAAGATTATTACCGAGCAGCATTTATAGCAGGTGATCGTAGCGGCCTGTTTGAACATGATAGTGAAACAGGAGTTTTTGCAAGGTTCGTTGCGCAACCAATTGCAATCTGCCGTGATGCCAAAACCAAAGGACTTTTGTTGGGTGAGATTTCTTCGGAACAATTGGGTGAGCAAGTCTACGGTAGCTATCGGCTGGCTCGTCAGGACTGGTCTAACGGATACCTTGACCTTAGCCAGTTTCGCCAACAATCAATGACCGGCGTCTATTTGTGCCTTGCGGCAGATGCTGCGCCCGACTTCCGCAAACGGTTATTCAAAGAAATATCAGCACTGCAATGATGCGGTTCTTCAGATACCGATAAAAGAGAAGGGTCCCGATAGGCTTGAAGGAATTCGCTAATGTCCGCTTTCGGGATGAAGTAGCCATTAGAAGTTTCTCGTATCAATGACCGCTATCCACCCACTTT
>LXYP01000065.1 GCA_001650955.1 Sphingomonadales bacterium EhC05 | reverse complement strand
CTTTAGGGGCGTCCACAGATGGGTAGCGGACCGTCTGGTTTTGGTTGGCAAGCTAACAATGCGGTCGTTTAGCGGGCAGCAGCAGTATATTCACCGCCGCCCGCTCGATAGCTTGTTCTAGAAGCCGAAGGTCACGCCCACTCTGCCGCCTGTGGTGCCACCGACGGTGGAGCCCGCGATGCCAGCGGAGAGGAAGATATTGTCGGTCATCCGGCCCACGATCGAGGAGGAGAAACCTTGTTCGCCTTCATAGGTCGATAGGTTGAACGACATCGACCAGTTGCTGTCCGGCACAATCGTTGTCCCGCCCAGCGCCATGGCTGCCGCTATCCCGCCGTTATTTTGACGTAGGTTGATCGCTACCGCCTGTTCCAGCGCAGAGGTACGGGTATCCAGACCGGTAAGCGAGGTCCCAAAACCCTGAAGCGTGGCGATGTTCAAAGAGGATGTCCCCAGATTACCCAGCGGGTCGGCGGTTACCAGTTGCAGCGCACCTGATTGCGCCGCGAGGCTGGCGGCAGAATTTATCCCTGCCAGCGTGTAGGTATTACCCGAGGTGCCAATCGCAACCTGGTTGGGCCTTGACGCGATGGCCCCTGGACCAATGGCTACCGCACCAGCTGCACTGGCAGATGCGCCGCTGCCAAAGGCGATGGCGCCATTGCCCACTGCATTGGCTGCATTGCCTAGAGCCAGCGCGCCAATGCCATTGGCGCTGCTGTTGTTGCCAGCGGCAAAGGAACCGGTTCCTGTGGCACTGTTGCCGCTACCGACTTCTGCCGCCTGCGGCTGCGCGTCAATCGGAACGATGGCAGCAATCAGGACTGGCGCTTTGCCGGGTGACCCCGATATTGCAATATTGACCAGACCATTGCTGTCAGCAGGCACGCCAGCCGGTTCGGCCGATACCAGCACCTCAGTACCTTCGCCGGGAACCGGCTGGTTTTCGACCAGTTCAGGTCCCGTTCCGGCCTGCGCCTCATTCTCGGCTATCATGGCATTGCCGCTGGTCGCCGCACTTTCCGATGGTGCCTCATCCGCCGCGGCAAGCTCAGCTTCTTCAGGAGCCGAAGAACCCTGAAGAGCTGCGAGCTGCGTCTCAAGCTTGTTTAGTCGGGCAGTCTGGGCTTCATTGGCCGCCATCAAGGCTGCAATCATTTGTTTCGTTTCA
>LXYP01000064.1 GCA_001650955.1 Sphingomonadales bacterium EhC05 | reverse complement strand
ACGCTTGCATCTTTAGGGGCGTCCACAGATGGGAAGCGGACATTGGCTTCGTGGTCATTTGCAGCTAAGACCGAATAATGAAGTCGAACCAACGCGATACCCTCGCTCTTAGCTTTGAAACGAATGACGACGGTTACATCTATTACCATTGGCGGTGGTCATCCGGTGTGCCTGTTACTGTTGAGGAGCGAGAAGCGTATCTAGCTATTCCCGTTTTTGGTTCCAGACACGCTTGGCGCAAATCCATCGCAGGCCGAGATCTTTTACCACCGAGGCCCTATAACGTGGTCTATCGGAAGCTGTTGGCGGCTATGCCATTGCAGATGGCCATTACGAGCTTGGCCTTCGGTGTGATTGGCGTAGTAATCGGGTACGGCAGTGACAATTTCATAGCTCGTACCGTCTTCATTCTGGGTGGTATTGTTTTTTTCATTTATGGTATTTTGATTATCGTGGCCCGCAACCGCTGTTGATGGCTCAATTACCGCATTTGGGTGGTTAGCTGACATTAACAGCTTCGATTTCTAATGGCGGCTTAATCTCGAGGCTGTGTAAAAACGCACTGATATCTGCTATAGATTACCGTCCGCTTCGATTTGCTTGAGCTATAAAGCGGAAGTTATGGCTTGGTTTTACACGTTCGAACAGTTGTTTAAAAATACAAAGAGCGGCGTAGTTCTCACGCGGCTCCGTCCCATCTTTATGGGGGGCTCAAGAGACGTTGCGGGGGCAAATGACGATACACTAACAGACATATAATTCCACACTTGACCTGAAACAGCATTGATTCAAAATACGGATATGGCTTCAGAAAAGAGTTTAAACCAAAAGAATCTTACTGCTCTCGGAGCCCAACGGCTTGCGCAGCTTCTGCTCGAGCTCGCAAACGGGGATGCCGTAGCAAAAAGACGGCTGAGACTGGAACTGGCTAGTAAAGGGGGCGGCGGCGAGGTAGCCCGCGAAGTGCGAAAGCGGCTGTCCGATATCGCCAAATCACGCGCCTTTGTTGACTGGCAAAAAAAACGCGTGCTCGCTTATGAGCTAATGATGCAGCTTAAAGCCATCACGGAGCATGTTGCTCCCACTGAACCGGCAACGGCAACAGACCTGTTGTGGCAGTTTCTTGCGCTGTCGCAGTCCCTCTATGAGCGGTGCGATGATAGCAATGGCACCATCAGCGATATAATGTACGAAGCGCTGGAAGAGTTGGCGCGCATCGCCCTGATTGCAAAATCGCCCCCTGCCCAAATGGCTGACCGGGTTTTTGATGCGATGTGTGATAACGGCTACGGCCAATATGACGGAATCATAACTCTGATGGCTGCGCCATTGGGAAAGACCGGGCTGACAAATCTCAAAGATAAATTTGAAAACCTCGCAAAATCACGACCAAAAGAGAAAGAGCGCCAGGAGAGAGAGTCTATCGGTTTTGGTAAAAGCGATCCGATCTATGACGACGATTTTGAAGTCCGGCACCGTCCCCGCCTGATCCAGTCTGCGTTGGCGGAAATCGCCGATGCATTGGGCGATGTCGACGGATATATTGCACGTTATTCCGAAGATGAGCAGCGCAATCCGGCAATCGCGGCGCGGATTGCAGAACGATTGCTTAAGGCCGGACGGGTTGAAGATGCCGCAGTGGCTCTTGGAAAAGCTAAAGACGCTCGAAGCAAAGGCGGGCATTGGCCTGACTGGGACCGGCTCAATATTGAATATTTGGAATCTTCAGGACAAGTAGACGCCGCCCAAGGTGCGCGCTGGAAGTTGTTTGAGACAGATCTGCAGTCTGACTATCTCAAGGCATATCTTAAAAAATTACCCGATTTTGATGATTTGGAATCTGAGGAAAGGGCTTTGGCCCATGCTCAAAACTTTCCACAATTTCATCACGGCCTGCATTTTCTTTTGTCCTGGCCTGCGCTTGACAGGGCGGCAGAGATGATCCTAACGCGCGGGGGCGAAGTCGACGGCAATCATTATGAGCTATTGACGTCCGCCGCCCGAGAGATGGAACTGCGTCATCCGCTTGCCGCGACTATTGCACTGCGGGCCATGATTGACTTCGCACTCGATAAAGGACGTTATAAACGCTACCCCCATGCAGCAAGACATCTAAGAAGTTGCGGCGACTTGGTTGAAAGAATCGAAGATTTCAGATCTCAGCCCAACCATGAAACTTATTTGGCGTCGCTCAAAGCACGTCATGGTCGCAAAAGCGCCTTCTGGAATGCCTGACTGGCCTTGAGCAATATAGGAATTTTAGGGAACCACAATTTTGCAACCTGGGCGTTAGTGTGTCTTTTCTCACGTCCGCTTTTGGACGGCTCTATTCTGTGCGCGAACGGCAGAAAGTGGGTGGA
>LXYP01000063.1 GCA_001650955.1 Sphingomonadales bacterium EhC05 | reverse complement strand
GAATAATCCTTGCAATGAGGGAGCCATCCACACAGGACATTAGGTTGAGCATAATCCTTGCTCCACATTATCTCCATCATCACCCGATTAAAGTTCCACGATAACGTTTCATACACTCCTCATTGGTTGGCAATCGCCACCATTTAACAAGGAGTAATATAATGAATTCTATTAAATTTGGTTTGGCTACACTATTGTTCGTTTCTCCCATTCAGGCATTTGCTGCAAGTGGTGATGAGAACATGCTGCAAGGCCCGCATGTCGGCATCGATGTTGTCAGAGATGCGAATGAAGCACGTCAGCCAACGAGCACTTCGAACGCCTCTCGAAGCGGTTTTGGTGGTCGTGTCCATGTTGGTTATGATGCGGTGATCGGAGATGTCATACTTGTGGGGGCTGAAATTGGCTTCGGGCTTGGTGGCAAGACAATCGACCAAGCGTCGTTTGTCCAACCGGGTCGATACAAAGTAAACCCCGGTCTCACTTACGACGCAACAGCCCGGCTTGGCTTCTCGCCGGTAAATGGTCTCGCTGTTTACGGACGCGGTGGATATCGTTGGTTGCGGACAGAAGAGTCTGTCGCAGGACAAACCTCTGACAATATCTCTCGCAAGCAGACCGAAAAGGGATTTACTTATGGCGGCGGCGTTGAGTTGGCTCTGTCAGAAAAATTCTCGCTCCGCGCAGAGTTTAACCGCACCAAGTTCAACAAAAATCTTCGCCAGAACAAGGTTTCCTTGGGCGCATCCATCCGCTTTTAATATAACGGGACTCACGGTCTGTCCCTGGAAAGCACTCACGTCTTTGAATTTTCACAGACGTGGGTGCGATCTGCGGTTGCAACTCTATTATCTGTCAAAAGGTGAACGCTGAATGGCAGAGTATCATTGCGTCTCCACACAATCTCCACAATAAGTCCATGTTGGAACGATAAAGCAAAGATACCATAGAATCTCACAATAATTGAACATGGATGAATTTATGGACAATGCCTTCATATTGGTTGTCGAAGATGAGCCAGAGATTTCCAACATCATTGTTGCCTATCTCGAACGCGCCGGATTCCGCACGGTAACGGCAAATGATGGTGAACTCGCGCTAACACAATATCGCTTGTTAAAGCCGGACCTCGTGTTGCTGGACATCAAAATGCCCAAACGGGACGGCATTGAAGTTTTACGAGAAATTCGTCAAACATCGGACACGCCGGTTATCATGATTACGGCGATGGTTGAAGATATCGAGAAAATTTCGGCTCTGCGGCTGGGCGCAGATGACTACGTTATAAAACCGTTCAACACACTGGAAATTGTCGAACGGGTGAAAGCTGTATTGCGTCGGGTCCAGGGGCAAGGCAGCAATGAAAGGTCGATAAATGTCGGTCCTCTTGTCATTGATATGGCGGCACATGCGGTTTTCATTCGCGTGGGCGAGGATACCAAATCCATCAGTCTCACACATTCCGAATTTTTGCTCATATCACATATGGCCAGAGCGCCTAAACGCGCTTATTCCCGCTCCGAATTGGTGGACGCTTGCTTGCCCGAGGGTGATGCGCTGGAAAGAACAATTGACAGCCATGTTTCAAATGCTCGCCGAAAGTTGAATTCCGCAGGCATCTTAGGCTTTTTGGAAACTGTTCGCGGAGTCGGTTATCGTTTGGAACCACTTAGATGAACCAACGCCCGCTACGTCTCCGAACACAATTGTCCTTTGCCATGATTCTGAGCGCGGTGATCACCTTATTTGTGTTTATCAGTGGCATGCTGGTATTCTATATTTATCTTGAGGTCAGTTGGGTCGAAGGCTTGGACAAGGCTAGTCGGAAGAATCTAGAGACTCTAATCCAAAGCGGCGATATCGACCCTGAAGCGCTCACTACATTGGTAGCGGTATTTTCATCGTCCTGGTCAGAAGGCTACGGAGGCACTGAAGTCTATTTTCTTGTTCTCTTCGCTGCCCTCGCCATCATGTGCTCCATGATAATCGGGATAATCGTCGCCCGGCGTATAAGCCGTCCGATAGAAGCCGTTACCGATGCCGCAGTAAAGGTTTCCGGCGGAGCGTTGACTTTTCAGGTTCCAAATCAACCTCATGCATCAAGCGAAGCCAGTGATCTGATGCAGACTTTCAACAAAATGACACGCTCGATTGAGCAAGCGGAACGAGAATCTACGGCATCTGCCGCCGCCATTGCGCATGAATTGAGAACCCCGCTGACAATATTACGCGGGCGATTGCAGGGCATAAGTGATGGCGCTTTCGAACCGTCGAACGATATGTTTGATGCTCTAGTCGCGCAAGTCGATACACTTTCCGGAATCGTTGATGATCTGGCTGCTTTATCTTTGTTATCTGCGGGAGAATATCAGCCGGAAACCAGCCTGGTAGACTTGGCAGATGAAGCGCGAACCGTGTTGGTCAGCGTAAAGCCCAGCCTGGAAAAAAATGGCATCGTTCTGGAAGAGCAGCTTCGACCAACGCAGGTCCAGGTGGAGCCGGCACGCATTCGGCAAGCGCTGAATGCTCTTTTGGAAAATGCCGTTCGTTATGCGGCCTCCGGAAAATATCTTCGTATTGAAACACAGGAGGCAGACGGCAAGGCATATCTACGTGTCGCCGACCGTGGTCCCGGCATAGCAAAAAAATATCGTAACCACATTTTTGATCGCTGGTGGCGGGCTGAAACTTCGCGAACGCGCGCGGAAGGAGGATCCGGTCTAGGGCTGTCAGTCGTGCGTGCCATCGTCACTGCCCATGGTGGCCGCGTTTTTGTTTCAACCAATAGCGAGAATGACGGAGGCGCAGTTTTTACCATTCAGTTACCCATAAGTAAGAGTGACAATTAACGGCGTCCATAAATCCTCCACAATCGCTTCATCCATCGACCACAGAGGCTCTTTATGTCCTTTTCCAGTTAATCAGGAAAAGGTAATATTATGTTCGAAACAATCGAAGAACGGTTTGCGGCTTTCTCCAGCGAGCTCAATCTTCTTGAAATCGTGGGAGTGATTTTTCTTTTACTCACGGCGGCAGAGACCATCTGGGATCTAATATCGAAAAGGCGCAAATCCTACAAAGAGACCTTGACCAATGTCTCAATCGCTGTGGTCGCAAACCTGCTGGACCGGACGCTCTATGGACTGATATTTCTTGTCGGCCTATTTGCTGCGGAGCAATTTGCGGTGGCCACTATACCAGTCACTGGATGGAGCTTTGTGTTAGCCTTGATCGCGGCCGACCTATCTTATTACTGGATGCATCGTTTAGAGCATGAAATCAGGTTTTTCTGGGCCCATCATGTCGTCCACCATTCCTCGCCAGAATATAACCTGACCACCGCTTTACGATTATCTTGGACCGAAAGCCTGTTTGAATGGATTTTCTTGGTACCTATGGTTCTGATAGGTTTTGATGCAGTCCAAACGCTTGTCGCATTTCTAGCCATCGTTACCTATCAAACGTGGATACACACCGAAAAGGTCGGCAAACTGGGATGGCTCGACGGCATTTTCAACACACCCTCTGTACACCGCGTTCATCATGGCTCGAACGATGTATATATCGACAAGAATTACGGCGGCGTGCTGATCATATGGGATCGCCTATTTGGAACTTACCAAACTGAGCAAGAGCCGGTAACCTATGGCATCATCAAGCCCCTCAATTCAGCCAATCCGTTCACCATAGTTTTTCATGAATATTGGCAGATAATTAAAGATGTAATGGCCGCAAAATCCATTTCGGACAAATTGAAATTTATCGTCGGAAAGCCGGGTTGGCTGCCATCTGCGGATGCGACGAAGCAGACCAAATCCACCGAATAGCTGCAAAAAACGTCAAATATTTTTGGTTACAACTAAGGAAATAATTTCATGGACAACTTCCTCATTACGTTCGCACTGCTTGTTGCCGCGCCTTCAGCAGCAAAGGCCACTGATTTTGCCGGACTTTGGTTGACCAACGACAAAGAAAGTGTTGTTTCTATCGGTGCCTGCACAAAGAACAAAGAAAAATATTGCGGTTTTTTGACACGATTCCGCGATACCGGAAACAAAGAGTTGAACCGTAAACTCTGTGGATCCAAGTTGGTTGGCGATATGTCTATTTTTGGCAACCGCCTTACCGGTGGCTGGATATACAGCCCTGAAAAAAGTCAGGCCTATAATCTGATAATATACCCTAAAACGGCTCCAGAAAAGATATTGCTTCGTGCATATGGTAATAAAGTATCTGACGGAGAAAGTTTTACATGGACAAGGTACCACCAGAGTAAGGACGGGCGTGCAGCCTCCTATTGGGCCAAGTGCGCGATCCGATCACCGGGATAGTGTGATGGCTGATAAAGACCCTAGTTTATCTGACAATCATTGCTGCCGATCGAATGAGCTGGCCAGGCCGAGCAATAATCAGTCAGGAAACAGCAGGATTTCGCGTACATCTGCGGACGAGGAATTTTGTTCTCACATTGGTCTGTTCGGGAGGTTTTTGATGTGGGGCGTCAGAAATTTACAAGATGAAAATATATTGTAACATTGACCGATACAAAGCGTCTTTGAAATTTGTTTTTCGCTAGTAGAGACGTTTGCCTTTTTCGACGCGCATAATGACATGCAGCCAATGATCGTGGTCATGAGAAGGAAAAAATTTTATAAAAATTCTTGTCGCCATTCCGTTCTTGTTTGTCCTATTTGGTATCGGCCTGAGCTACGTTCGCATGCTCCCACCGATGGTTGGATGGGCTATGTGCGCGTTGGGCGCGTTGATTGGACTTGGGGTAAGCGTCTTCATATTTTTCGCACATATACGCTTGGGAGAATTACATTTTTGGGTATACGCGTTCCTCACTGCTGTTCCGATCATCGTGGCGTTACCCATGGTCATCAATGATCTGCGCTACCCGCGTATCAACGACGTTACAACGGACGTCGAGAACCCACCCGTCTTTGTGGCGGCGCTCAACGCACTGCCAAATATCGATCGCAATATGGCATTCCCTGAACATTTCGGGCCTATAGTGATCGAGGGCTATTCGACCGTTCAGCCGCTTATTATGGATGAAGCGCCTGCAGAGACCTTTCAGCGGATCAAAAATCTATTGGAGGTCCAGTCCGGCTGGGTGATCACGCACAGCGATGCCGTAAAAGGAACTCTGGAAGGTGAGGTAACGACTTCGGTCTTTCGCTTTGTAGACGATTTCGTGATCCGCGTTTCAAAACAATATGGCAAGGCCCGTATCGACATGAGATCGAAGTCGCGCGATGGTCTCGTCGATGCAGGTGCCAACGCGAAACGAATTCAAGCATTTCTGACACAACTTGAGCGCGCCTAAAACAAGTAAATTTTTGACAAGTTCCTAATGTCCGCTTTTGCGCCCAAAGCGGATGGTGTGGATGGCTC
>LXYP01000062.1 GCA_001650955.1 Sphingomonadales bacterium EhC05 | reverse complement strand
AATAATCCTTGCAATGAGGGAGCCATCCACACAGGACACTAGCGGAGGTCGTTTTCAATGACAGCATCTGGGTCGATTGCGGACAGTCCGGTTACAGCTACCTCGGATGCAGAAAGAGACTCTAAACGACCCGCGATTGAAAATCATCGGCAAGCGTGATCTGTCCGTGATGAGGCGCAGTCATATCGATTTGAGAGGCGTTCAGGAAAAAATCGATTGCGCCAAGTTGTTGCTTCCAACCCAATCGCTTGGCAATGTTGACTAAAAACTGCGCTGGACCTGAGGGTATATTGGTTATTCTTGGCGGTTGATCCAATACTTCAAATGCGGTGGCAGCGATCTCATTTTGTGTAAGCGATTGCGGGCCGCCGATATCGACCCAGGTTTTGCCATTCTCGATTGATTTAACACAGGCGTGTGCAAGGTCTGCGCCATCAATCGGACTCATGCGCGCTTGTCCGTCGCCGAACAAGTAGACTCGGCCTTTTTTAGCCATATCAAAAATTTCGGCTAGGTCGGAGTAAAATCCACTTGGACAAATCACGGTCGATTTAATGGGCGTTGCGGTTAAGGTTTTGGCAAAACGCGCCTTGGCTGCAGCCATCGCGACATGAGGCATTTCTTCAGCATGAAGAACATGGATGTAGGCAAAATGCTGAACACCCGATCGCACAGCTTCATCAAGAAGGTTTTTGTTGGCCAGGAAGTCTACATCTTCATAGCCTAAGCCATCACGTTGGCGTGTGATACCGAGTGCTGAGGTCACCAGATCAACTCCATTCAACGCATTCTTCAATGTTTCAGGTTTGGTCGCTTCAGCAAAGACTATATGATCTATCTGACCATCTAGATCGATAAGGCTTTCAGGCCTGCGGGCGAGAGCATGAACACGATATCCTGCGCGATGATAAGCCTTGATGAGATGTCGTCCAAGATAGCCGGTTGCTCCTGCGATCAGTATGGTGGGTCTGGAGTTAGCCATGAGAGACCTCCTGCATATAATTGGGTTTAGCGGCAGCGCCTTTGCTGTTCAAATTGGATTGCCCGTATGGACGTCCGGCGATCATCGGCCTCGAGAAAGCTAAAGTCAGAGTTCAAACTCAGCAAATTTTCGTCGCTGCCACTTTCGAATATACTGGCAACGCCAGTGATAACGCCGGTGCGGCGAGCTGAGCGCTCTGCTCCGTGTTCATAGTCCAACGCAGTTGCTAGTTGATCACAGGATAGGTGGCTAAACTTCGTGGAGCGTTGCTCAACTGTGGCACACCCAGCTGTTAGTGAAATGATGAACAAGGCCGAAAGAGTTGGTTTGATCATGATTGTTTCCTTTCTGAAATTTGGGGTGGTCCGGGCAGCCGGATAGGGGGAAGCTGCCCGGACCTAGGGGAATTAGAAGCGGAACGTCACGCCGCTCAGCACTTGATCGGAAGACAGGGAGCCATCAAATTCCTTGCGGCGATATTCTGCGCGCAAAGATACGTTTCGTTTCAAGGCATATTCTAGGCCGCCGCCAAAAATGACACCGTTTCCAGTCACGCTTTCGCTCGCAACGGGCGCCGTATTTCCGGGCACGAAACCAGAGACGCGATAGCGATTGATGCCATAACCAACACGACCATAGGCCAAAAGCTTCGGAGTGATCGTCGCACCGGCTCGAACCGAGATGTCGCCCGACCATTTGGAATCCAGCTCAATCGATCCGCCGCCCAGAACAGGAGCATTGAGCGTCTTACCATTGGGGCTGAAACCCGCTTCTAAACCAACGACGAAATTGTCGAATTGGCGATCATATCCAACGAAGCCGCCATAGGTGATACCACTGCTCTTGTCTGATAGTGGAACATTTATAGAGTTGGGTAACACGGTTTCATTGATCGATCGCTCTTCCCAACCGGCTTGAGCACCAATCGAAAAGCCATCAAAATATTCTCGTTCGGATTGCGCATAAGCGGGAGTTGAAAAGGCTGTTGCCACGATAGTCAGAATCGCAATAGTGCCAAGGGGAGCCAATGTTAGGTTGATCATATCTTTTTTCATTTTTGAATTCCTTTGTTTGATTTTTACATGTGTTAGGGTCGAGGGGATCCTTTGCACCAAGCGAGGTTGGCACAATGAATTTGTTAAATTGGTTGGTGTCTTGAGGGCCGCTAACTAATGGCTAACTGACTGCCTCCAAGTGAGTTCAAGCAGCATGTTTCATGGCGCATGCTCCTCCTGCTTGTCGGGTGAAGCGACGCGAAATCGATCGCGATAATCAGTGGCTGATATCCCCAAATGACGCTGAAAAACCCGGCGCATCCGTTCCGCATTGCCAAAGCCTGTCTGTGTGGCAACTTGTTCGACCGGGGTGTCAGATTGCTCTAGTTTTACCCGCGCGGTTTGTAATCTGGCCGCTTCGACATAGTGCGCTGGTGTCATGCTAGTCTCATCCTTGAACTTCCTCGCAAAGCTGCGTTCAGACATAGCTGCGCGAGAGGCAAGCGAAGTCACTGTGAGATCGTCAGCAACATTGTCCAAAATATGGCTGAGCGTCTCGCCAATTTTCGGATCATCTGCTTTCTGGGCGATCAGATTGGCACTAAACTGTGTCTGACCGCCGGGACGCATCATATACATCACGTTGTACCGCGCGACCTGCAGTGCTACATCATGCCCCCAATCTTCCTCCAGCAATGCCAGCGCTAAATCCATGCCCGCCGTAACACCAGCAGATGTCCAGAAATCACCATCCCGAATGAAGATCGCATCGGGCTCAATAGTCACTTTTGGATAGCGCTGTGCGAGGATGGGGCACCACCACCAATGCGTGGTGGCACGGCGTCCGTTGAGTAGACCAAGTTCGGCCAAAATCATCGCACCAGTGCAAATGGAAACCACTCGCTTGGCTCTTGAGGCGGCATGTTCGACATAGTTCATGAGCCTTTTGTCTTGCATTGCTTCTGCAGTACCATGGCCACCTGAAATGATCAGCGTATCGATTGCCGCAATGTCTTGCTCGGCTTCAGCAAAAGATTGATCTGCCTGCAGCGTCAGGCCGCTGGTCGTTTCCACATTGCCTTTTTTATGGGATACAAGATCGGTTTTGTAAGGGACTG
This sequence comes from Sphingomonadales bacterium EhC05, assembly GCA_001650955.1. Lineage (GTDB taxonomy): Bacteria > Pseudomonadota > Alphaproteobacteria > Sphingomonadales > Sphingomonadaceae > Parasphingorhabdus. The sequence continues at coordinate 3,056 of LXYP01000062.1, read as the reverse complement.
TTCCTTCGGGCAGGAAGAGTCCCGCTCCGGTGAGAACCTCCAATGGCCCTACTACGTCCAAAATGTGAGCATTGGGATAGGCAACCATGACCACTTTTTTGGTTCCGCTTGCAGAAATATTTTGATTGTCTTTTGTCATCATGGGCAGACAATAGCGCAGATTTCATTTTACCGTTAGGACAATGACCCCACTTTTTCAGCCAAATGTAACAATCACCGAGTCCGCTAATAGGATGAGGCGGACTCCTTAGGAATGTCCGAAAATGGGGCGCAAACATGCCGTAGCGCTGAATGTCTGCAATTGGGTCGAGATCGGAATGTCTGCTGTTGCTTTCTTTATGTCCGCTTTTGCGCCCATAGCAGCCAGAACCAGACAGTCCGTAATCGGCCCACAAGCAGCCTTTCTCGCGGGCGTATCTAAACGGCTGCTTTCCACCCAGTTTGCGACATAAGACTGCGATCTTGTTGGTATAAAAGCAGACCGGCAGGAAGCGCCCCAATTGTGCCATGCTGAGACAAAACCGCTATCCCCAAGAACTGCCATTCGTTCACAACACGGGCACTGATAAATCGGTAATTGCCGCTGTTCATTCAGATTCGACTTTCAGAGAAATTTCATAAATACAATCACATCCTGATCGCGAATCAAGGGTCGTAATGTGGATTTGCGAACAGGGCTATACGTCACGTAAATCAATGGGGTTTTTTCATGTCCAGTCATCGTTCCGCTTTTATCCGTTCGCTTTCGCTTGCCGTCAGTACAGCCACTCTTGCAATTGCCCTGCCAGCTCAGGCTGCAGTTTTGATTGAAACGACGATGCAATCTTCCCCCGGCACTTCTCTCCTGACCAGTATCATCGATCCGGCGGGGATCACCTCCCCGGTTCTTTTGCAGGCACAGCAACAAGTCAATACAAATGCTCGTGAACGCTTAACCCTGACGCTGCAAGATAGCGGAGAGGAGGAAGAAACAGACGAGGAAGAAGACGAAGAGAAGGCAGAGGTGCTGATAGCAAACACGAATCCGATATCTGCGGGAGCCATAACCTCCAATATCATTGACCAACCACAGGCCGATGCTTTTGCGCGCTGCCTAGCCGGGCCGGGGGGGGTCGGCAGTCTGGAATGCGGCAACGGGGCCAATGCAACCGGATTTAACTCGGTCGCACTTGGTGTCAACTCTCAGGCAACGGCAACCGACGCCACCGCCGTCGGTGATCTGGCAAATGCGGCAGCGGGAGGAGCGACCAGCATTGGCGCGGGTTCAGACGCCACACAGCAAAGTTCGGTTGCTTTGGGGAATTTTGCACAGGCAACAGCAACCGGGTCAATAGCCATTGGATCCAGTGCCGCTGCGGCCGGCAGCAATTCCGTTAGCATCGGGGCGTCTTCTCGCGCAAATCAGAGCAGCGTCGCAGTGGGATTAAATGCCCAATCAACCGGCACGCAATCTATAAGCATCGGAAATGGTTCGAGTTCGACGATGGAGCAAAGCACTGCATTAGGCTCTGGCGCTTTTGCAGGCGGCCTTCAGTCCATCAGCATCGGGGCGTTTTCTGATGCGACCACGACCAACAGTAGTGCATTGGGTTTTGATGCCAAGGCGACCGGCCTTCGATCCACGAGCATCGGGGCGGGTTCCGACGCGACCATGACGGATAGCAGCGCTGCGGGCTATCTTGCCCAGGCGATCGGCCTTCGATCCACGAGCATCGGGGCGGGTTCCGGCGCAACATTGACGAATAGCAGCGCATTGGGTTTTGATGCCCAAGCGACCGGCATCAATTCCACCAGTATCGGGGCGTTTTCCGATGCGACCATGACCAACAGTAGTGCATTGGGTTATGCTGCCCGGGCGAGCGGCTTCCAGTCTACGAGCATCGGGACGGCTTCTGATGCGACCATGACGGATAGCAGCGCTGTGGGCTATTTTGCCCAGGCGATCGGCCTTCGATCCACGAGCATCGGGGCGGGTTCCGGCGCAACAACGCCGGATAGCAGCGCATTGGGTTTTGGTGCTGTGGCGACCGGCGGTCAATCCACCAGTATCGGGGCGTTTTCCGATGCGACCATGATGGATAGCAGCGCTGTGGGCTATCTTGCCCAGGCGACCGGCATCAGTTCCACCAGTATCGGGGCGTTTTCTGATGCGACCACGACGAATAGCAGCGCATTGGGTTTTAATGCTCAGGCGACCGCCATCAATTCTGTAGCTCTTGGTGCAAATTCTGTGGCCAATATCGCCAACACCGTGTCAGTGGGCGCGGTCGGCAGCGAACGCCAGATCAAAAATGTCGCAGCAGGTACGCTCGGCACCGATGCGGTCAACAAAACACAGCTTGATGCAGCAGTTCTAGCCGGTGGCGGCAGTATTTATCTGGATGTCAACAGCGCTGGTGCAGGCGCGGATGCGACTGGAGCGGACTCCATTGCCATAGGCAGTGATGGTGTGGACGCTGACGCGGATGGCGCACAGGCGACAGGAACACGTTCAATAGCAATCGGTGCTGACGCCAGCGCCAATGATGATTTTGCGACAGCTCTTGGTGCCGGCAGTTCGGCAAGTGTAATCAGCGCCACCGCAATTGGTGCTGGAAGTTCGGCTAGCGGCATAGCAGCTACGGCCACTGGATTATTCAGTTCAGCTGGTGGTGAAGCCAGCTCCGCTTATGGTAATAATGCAAATGCCAGCGGCGATTTCAGCATCGCCAGCGGCCAGGCAAGCACGGCTTCGGGCACTAGCGCGATTGCCATTGGCGCCGCTTCAGAAGGCACGGCTAATTTCACAGTAGCGATTGGCGGCGACGGGAGTGATGCGGATGCATTTGGCGCGCAGGCGACGATGGAGGATAGCACCGCCATTGGCGCAGACACATTGGCTAGCGGCTTGCGATCTACAGCTATTGGATCCGGCGCAAGTGCGACGGCTAATAATTCGTTTGCGCTAGGCGCTGCAGCGCAAGCGACAGGCGAGAGCGCCAGCGCGCTGGGTTTCCAGGCGCAAGCGTCGGATATTAAAAGCTTCGCGATTGGCCCCCTATCCCAGGCAACAGCAG
>LXYP01000061.1:622-1509 GCA_001650955.1 Sphingomonadales bacterium EhC05 | reverse complement strand
TGGGGCGTTAGCTGAACGACAGCTTTGAATTGGACCGTTGGCTGGACCCGAACATCAAGCCATAAAGTATAACACTTGAATCAAAGCCACATTCGGCTTGAAAAAAAAATAATAATGAAACCGGACCTGACCAAGCTCCCTATGTGGAAACTCAATCAGGTCCGGCTTGAAATTCAGTTGCTCCAATTCACTTCAAGCTTTGAAGCCCCAGCTTCCGCAGCTGCCATCAGCGTGTCGCTGGCAAGGTGGCTGTAGCGTTCAGTACTGGCGATGCTCAGATGGCCGATAATCTTACCGACCGTGTAAAGATCGATCCCGGCACCCACCATGAACGACGCTGCACTGTGCCTCAGATCGTGCAAATGAACGTCTTCCAAGTCGGCAAGCTTACGAGCCTTTTCCCAAGCCTTCTTGATGTCCGAATAGGGCTTCAGCGTAAGCGGGTTTGGCAACAGATACGGACAGCCATCAAACTTCGTTAGTTGATTGATGATGTCCATGGCAGCTTGGGACAGCGGAACGTGACGGCCCCTTCCGTTTTTGGCGAGAGGGATCTTCCAGGACCGCTTTTCCAGATCGATGTGCCGCCATTCCGCATTGAGCAGTTCTGACTTGCGCGCACCGGTCAACAGCAACAACCCAACGATGTTTTTGAGCTGCGGATTGGATGAACACTCACAGGCTAACCGAAGCCGTTCCGCTTCTTCCGCCGAAAGATACCGTTCCCTCGCGTTGTTGAACTTCAAGCGCGGAATGTCTTTCACTGGATTACTATCAAACAAGTCCCACTGCTTCGCCAGCTGAAACGAACGACTGAACATTGTGCGGATCTTTTCCACACTGGCCGGAGCCAACCCCCCTGCCCGTTTATCGGCAAGCCACTTGGC
>LXYP01000061.1:0-485 GCA_001650955.1 Sphingomonadales bacterium EhC05 | reverse complement strand
AGTCCGGTTGAACGACATTCGATCAAAAAACCGGGCATGGAATCTGAATACCAATCGGTCTTGCGCTTGCCTTCAATGCACGTTGCAGTGAGGCAAAAAGCGGCGTCGAGTTTAGCTTTGGGCATGGTGAATAACTTTCGTTTTGATTGGTGGTGATTTGATGGAAATTGATTGGGCGTCGGCTGGAGAGATTCCCGAACTGACGGGAGCGTCGACGTTGGCGGTACACAGCCTTTGAAAGTCGACATCGGTATCGTGATTGTGCTTTGTGCCTAGAAACAGACAAGCAGTAATTAAGATGTAGTGGTGGCATTGGATTTCTCCTGATGAATGATGGTGGTGATGGCTGGCCGCAGCGTTGCCGGGGCCGGTCGGTGAGTTTTCGCTTGGAGGTCCGCCAGAGCGCACCGCTCAGCTCCAAATCGGCGGCGTCGGTATCGAGGCCATCGGAGGAGCGAACGGGTGCGCAGAGGGGCAGATTTCGG
>LXYP01000060.1 GCA_001650955.1 Sphingomonadales bacterium EhC05 | reverse complement strand
TGGGGCGATTGCTGAACGGCAGCTTTGAATTGGACCGTTGGCTGGACCCGAACATCAAACCATAACGTATAACACTTGAATCAAAGCCACATTCGGCTTGAAAAAATAATAATAATGAAACCGGACCTGACCAAGCCCCCGCTATGGAAACTCAATCAGGTCCGGCTTTATGGTCTACTTCACATCAAGCATGGTCGCACCCGCATCGCGATGTGTCGCTGCGGTCAGCTATGGACAGGGATCGAAATTGACCGGAATTGGGGATAGAGGAAGCCTGGCCGGATACCTCGCTCAGACCGTTTTTGACAAAAGGCTTAAATATCGTAGGCGATACAATACTGCTAGCAAACTACCTGCGGCAATTCTGAACAGGGTTCCACGTCGTTGCCGACGCATCACTCCTCATTTGCCTGCACATTTTCGTAGCCCGCCTCGTTAGCAAACTATCTGCCTCTTTCGAGTCACTCGCCGAGATAGTGACTGACGTCGGAGGCAAGCTTTCGCGTCCCATAATTGTCTTTGCATAGGAACAATAAAGCGTACAAGAATATGTATGGTATTCTGCTCTTCGGTTGGAACTCGATTGATTGTTAGATTGAGCACTGCTTCGCGAACTCGGACTACTGCCGGTAGAACCTAAACCACCGAACAGGTTGCGGAGAATCTTTTGTCTGGCCGCCCTTGTACGTTCAGCTTGAGCCAAACTGGCCTGTCTTTCCGCCTCCCTTTTTCGGGCCAATTCTGCCTCGCGTTTTCTACGTTCGCGCGCCTCGCGTGCCAACGTCGCCTTGTCCTTATAACTACAGGCAACTTTCAGTTTCAAATTACAAGCTTTACTTCGATAGTAGTTCAAGCTCTGAAGCCCATTCTCATTACGCTTAATCCTGCCATCATCTATTGCCCGCACAAGCTGCATGCAGCCACTGCCTCCTCCAAATTCGCAAGCCTTAGATTGGAAATAAGCCCATTCCTTAGTCTCGCTTGGTCTGGACGTCATAGAAGCAGCTAAACTACAAGCATTCGCAATCCCACTGCTACACGATAATCGTGCAAGTTTTTTGGCTTTAACAGGGTCGCTAGAAATCGCATGGTTTCCGTTGCTACCTGTCGCCACTCCATTGAATAAGTCTGTCGCTAAAACGTAACATGAATACATGTCTTTTAGGTCACAGGCTCTTGTTCGGTATGTCACTGACAACTCGAAATTTTGTTCAATTCCCTGCCCCTTGGCAAGCATTGTTGCGATTGTGCTGCAAGCTCCTGGCGAGGGCACCGACATCTCATTTGAGTTGCAAGCGCGGTCAACCAACCGATGTGCCAAATTGTAGTTGCGGCTAACTCCTTGGCCTTGGTAATATGCCTGCCCCAAGGTGTTACAAGATGCTGAGCTTCCTGCATCGCATGCTATACCAAACAATCGATTTGCCAGTCGATTGTTTTTCGACACCCCAAGCCCATTACGATATTGGATAGCTAATTGGTAGCAAGCAGTTGCACTTCCATTGTCACACGCCGTCATCAAGTCGGTGCTGACATGGCTGGTTTCTGGCCCTTGTTTTTCTTCCGGTGTGTTTGCGCCTATAAAAAGAAATAGCGCGGGCGCAGCTATTATGAGGGATTGAATGAATTTCATCGCATATCTGATCCGGCTACGTGGGTGTTGATTTAGCTGCTTCTAAGGATTGCTGTTTGCATGCTGTTATAATTCTTCCAATTCGGTACAGGCTGCTATTGTCTCGCTAACGCTCTTTGTTTTGTCATTACAGTCAGCTGTAAGTCGTTCTCTTTCCCGCTCTTGTTGGTAAAGATCAACGTAATTCACTTGCTGAGTTTCATATTTTATTCTTGTAACTCGCCCATTGACTGAGGGCGAACTTGCGGATGCATTAAAGGGCAACTGACCGCATTTACTATTAAACTTGAAGGAAAGCTTGCCGTAGGTTTTTACATAGTTACACTTTTTCTTCGTCCGCGAACCGTTGTAACTGAAAGTTTTACGTGAATCTAGCAAATGCTCTCTTACAACTATCTTGGAACCATCGTAAACGATTGTAATCCTCACTCGCGTGACAGTCGGACTTCCGACCGGGTTCATCAGGGCAGTGCCAAAAATAGTGCCCAGAGATATTTCACCCCTTCTCCGGTTGGCTGTGTCCATAAAATCCTGCACTGTGCGAGTGCCTTCATAGACGACTCTTGCTTTTTTCAACGGATCGTATTTTACTTTCGAGCCTCGCTTTTGCTCAATCCAGCGGCCCTTCTTATCTTGGCAGAGAACTTTCGTGCTGCCGTCATCTTGCTGAAAGCGCTGACAGTTTTCTTTAGCGTTGGCTTTACCAGAACCAATCGCCGCAAAGATCATTAAAGTCCAAATTAGATTGCTAAATCGCATATTTGTTTGTTCCCCTTTGCCCTTATCAACTCATTACTGCCGGATTATTTAAACAGGCACAACAGCTTCAATTTAAAAAAGTAGAGCTTAACCTGCCATTCGAGCCTGTATCCTTGCTAACTAGCAGCAGCGGGCAACAAACATGGACCTGACCAAGTTCCAGCGAAGGAAACTCGATCAGGTCCGTTTCTTCTTTAATCCACATCAAGCATGGTCGCACCTGCATCGACCGCCGACAGAAGTGAGTCATTGGCGACGTGGGCATAGCGTGTCGTTGAAGCCACAGAAGAATGCCCCAATATTTTTCCCGTGATATAGATATCCGCACCATTGCCAATTAGCCATGAAGCCGCTGTGTGGCGAAGCGTATGGACGCAAACATCTTCCAGCCCGGCTTCCTTTCTGGCCTTTTGCCACGATGTCTTGAAGTCCTTGAGAGGCTTCAACGTCCTGCTATCAGGCAGAAGATAGGAGCAGCCCTCATGACGCGGGAGTTTCTTCATGATGGCCACCGCAGCATGTGACAATGGAACGTGGCGTGATTTGCCGTTCTTGGTCATCGGCAAATGCCACGTCCTCTTCTCCAGATCGATATGCTTCCACTCGGCCATCAGGAGTTCCGACTTCCGCGCACCTGTCAGAAGGAGCAAATGCACAATCGGCTTGAGCAGTTGGTTGGAAGAACAATCACAGGCCATCAGAAGCAACTTGGCTTCTTCAGCAGTGAGGTAACGCGTTCGAGCATTATTGAATTTGAGCCTAGGAACGTCCTGAACCGGGTTGCGGTCATAAATATCCCACTGCTTCGCCAACACGAACGAACGCGAAAACATGGTCCGGATTTTCTCGACCGTTGCCGGAGCCAACCCCCCTGCCCGTTTATCGGCAAGCCACTTGGCAACGTCCTGCTGTTTGATCTCATCCAACCGCTTCTTGCCCCAACGCGGAAGCACATGATTATTGATGATCCTTTCCGTACTATCATAGCTGCGCTGATAAGTCTTTGCCTGGGCCAGATGTTGCTCGGCCAGATCGGCATAAAGCGGGATTGCCTTCTGCTTCTCTTTGCGTCCGGCCGGATCACCTCCAAGCACCGCCTCGCTGCGGATTTTCTGAGCGGCCTTCTTGGCGTTTTCAAAGGTGATGTCGCCGTAAGCAGCGATCTTCATCTGTCGCAATCGGCCGCTCTGGTCATGGTAGCGCTGGTAGTAGGTTTTGAGTCCGGTTGAACGACATTCGATCAAAAAACCGGGCATGGAATCCGAATACCAATCGGTCTTGCGCTTGCCTTCAATGCACGTTGCAGTGAGGCAAAAAGCGGCGTCGAGTTTAGCTTTGGGCATGGTGAATAACTTTCGTTTTGATTGGTGGTGATTTGATGGAAATTGATTGGGCGTTGGCTGGAGAGATTCCCGAACTGACGGGAGCGTCGACGTTGGCGGTACACAGCCTTTGAAAGCCGCCATCGGTATCGTGATTGTGCGTTGTGCCTAGAAACAGGCAGGCAGTAATGAAGATGTAGTTGTGACATTAGATTTCTCCTGATGAATGATGGTGGTGACGTTGCCCGCAGCGTTGCCTTGGCCGGTCGGTGAGTTTTCGCTTGGAGGTCCGCCAGAGCGCACCGCTCAGCTCCAAATCGGCGGCGTCGGTATCGAGGGCCATCGGAGGAGCGAACGGGTGCGCAGAGGGGCAGATTTCGG
>LXYP01000059.1 GCA_001650955.1 Sphingomonadales bacterium EhC05 | reverse complement strand
CAAAAAAACGCTTGCATCTTTAGGGGCGTCCACAGATGGGAAGCAGCCGTTTAGATACGCCCGCGAGAAAGGCTGCTTCTGGGCCGCTTGCTGACTGTCTGCATTTAATCTGCGATACCGACAAAGCAGACGTTGTGGTTCGCATTTCAGGAACTTCCGTTTGCGCCCCAGAAGCAGACATTTCGAAGTATTCTCAGATGATCGCGGCCAACGGGCTTCGCCGCACGTACTTTTCCCGGGCCGGCCTGCCTGTCACGAGCGCAAACTTGCTATCAGTCGTTGAGCGCACAGTAAGCGCAGCTTAGTTTAGTGAGCAACAAACTCCAGCACGCCCGCTATCAGCATGAAATCCACTGAAGCGACACGACACAATAGCCGGCGCACTAAACTGTCAACAGCTCATTCCGTAAGCGCTTGCGGCGCCTCCAGCCCAGTGCAATCCCTATCAAAAGAATGGAAAATGATCCCGCTCCTGCCCATAAGAGCCAGGTCGAAAGACCCATTGCGAAAGCCAGACTGTCCACCCTACCGGTCTTCCAGAACACCCACTCGCTTGCGAGGCGGGTGGCGAGCAGATCGCTTCCGGTTTCCAGTATGACAATCCCGTCGCCGGTGGCAGGATCGAGCCGCGCAGCCGTGTTGATCGCCGGTTCGTTATTCCCGTCGTGACCGATGATGAAGTCTCCCGCATTATTCGGTGCATAGAGCATTGTTCCCAAGCCCCAGATATCGGCGCCCATCTGGGACGCGTGCGGCTGGCGCATCAACCGCATGCTGGCTTCAGACAGGGCGCTTTGCCCTGATCCCGGCCCCTGTGCTGCCAAGAAAAGAGCCATGTCCCGGCTGCTGGTAAAAAGGGAAGTGGAGGCCAATGAACTGTAATATTTCAGCGGTTCGACATTCCCCTCGAGATCGAAATTTTCTGCGAGACCCAGTCCGGCGGCTTTCTGGTGATCAAAACCGCTTTGCGACATGTCCAGCGGCTCGAAAACCCATTCAGCCATATAATCGGTAAATGACTGGCCCGAAACTTCTTCGATTAGCAGCTGTAGAAGCGTGTAGCCGCCGCCGGAATAATTCCAGCTGGCGCCGGGTTCGCTGCCGACCTTAACGACACCGCTTTTCCCCGGCGATGCGTCAAGCGCTCGGTCGAGGGAGCTTTCGAGAGATTGCACCGCGCTGTCGGAATCGAAGCCGGCATAGCCAAGACCGTCGTCCAACCCTGCTGTGTGGCTGAGCAGCCGCCGGGTGGTTATACCATCATTGTCGAATGGACCGGTGGGCAGTTGCCAGCGGGTGAGATAACGCGATACCGGTTCATCCAGGTCTATGGCACCTTGCTCGACAAGAGTCATGACGCCCCATGCGGCGAGCCATTTGCTCAACGAAGCGACTTGAAATACCGAATTCTCGTCAACTGGATTCCCCGTGGAAAAGTGATAGCTTGCAGCAACCTCGCCGTCTTCAATCACCAGCATGCTCAGATTGCCGCGATGGTCATGCTCAACGATATCGGCGGCGGCCGCGACAAAAGATTGCGCTGAGGCATCAGCGGCGATTGAACGTTTCAGCCATCCCTCGCTGCCGATGACGAAGATCAATCCGGTCCAAAGGACGATCACCAATAGCGTTAAGGCTGCTATGCCGATTATTCTTTTCATGACGTTCTCCATTCACTTGCAGGATATGCCGCGCCCGCTAATTTTTCGGCGAGGTCTTCTGGCGTTTTGAGGTCAGTTGCGAACAGTTCTTTCCGCAATTTGCCTTTCGGCTCTGTATTCATCGTGCTTTCCAAATAGACCTTTGATCAGGCACCCGGCCCGCAATCAATACATCCAAGCGGAGGATTGGGGCCAAATCCAAGAGCATGGTTCAAATTTCTGAAGGCTGTGCGCACGCCCTCTTCCAGTACGGGATGGTAAAACGGCATTTGCAGGATTTGCTCTACGGTCATGTTGGCCTGAATGGACCACGCCAGAAGATGCGCGATATGTTCAGCTAAAGGGCCGATCATTTCGGCTCCGAGAAACCGTGCGCTGCCGTGTTCGGCATAAAGCCTGAGGACACCCTTGTTGAGACCCATCACCCGGGCACGGCCCTGGTCCTCAAATGAAACTTCTCCGGTCGCGAAGTGGCATCCCTGTCTAGCCAAGTGCGAGGCATGGCTGGCCCCGACCATCGCAATTTGCGGATCGGAGAAAACGATGCCGATCGGGGTGCGGCGAGATCGTTTGTATGAATGCGGAAAGCGCGCTGCATTCTCTCCGGCCAAGCGGCCTTCATCTGCCGCTTCGTGCAGCAGCGGCAGGTCAAGCGCAGCATCGCCGGCAATGAATATATGGGTGTCGCCAACGCGGCCGGACAAGGGGTCATATTGAGGCACGCCCGTCTTTCCGAGCGGCAGGCCGGAATTCTCGAGACCGATTTTATCAATATTGGGCCTGCGACCGGTGGCTGCGACCAGATAGTCGAAGCTGGCTTCCTGATCCGCCGTTTCGCCCCAGCGCACCGCGACTGTCTCCCCTTTGCGCGAAATCCGGGTGTCAGCGTTCCAGATGGCCGGGAACTCGCCAGAAAAAATGTCGGTCGCATATTGGCGCACCACTGGATCGGTTAGTGGTCCGGCCTGACCGCCCCTTCCGAAAAGACGCACGCGCACTCCCAGCCGGTGCAGGGCCTGGTCCAATTCCAGCCCGATGACACCAGCCCCGAATACCGCGACCGAACCGGGCAAATCGGCCCAGTCAAATATATCATCATTGACGATCAGCCTTTCGCCGGCGGCGAATAATGCTTGGGGAATGGCGGGCCGCGAACCGGTGGCGATGACGATCGTGCGGGCAGAAATCTTGCGTCCGCTGGTCAACCGAAGCGTGTGATCGTCTTCGAAGCGGGCATATTCCCTTATTATCTCGCCCTTGTCGAATCCATGGACAGCCTCTGTGACAAAACCGACAAAGCGGTCACGCTCGCTACGTACCCGTTTCATCACGGCTATGCCGTCGATCGCCGGATCGTCATATCGGACCCCGAACATGGGAGTCCTGGACCCCGCATGCGCTGCCTCGGCTGCTGCGATCAGGAGTTTGGAAGGCATGCAGCCCACGCGCGCGCATGTTGTGCCTAGTGGCCCGCCATCGATCAGTGCAACGCGATCGCTATATTGCGAAGCTTCACGATAGGCCGCCATTCCGGCTGTGCCAGCGCCGATGATGGCGACATCGAAATCGAATTCACCGGCGCCAGATATCGGCCTGTAGCTGTTGGTGATTACCGTTTGATTGGTCATGGAAAAAGATCCTGATGATTTTAGAGAGAGCGAGACGGGGTAAGTGAAAACCCACGCACTGGGCTTTGCCAATCATTGCGCCAAGAGCATGCTGTGGCCGCGCCTATCTGCCTCGCGTGTCGCAGGTGCATGTTCTTCAGGTAGAGCGATCATGCTGCCGACTTTCTGCGGTCTGAGTTCAGGGGGAGCGTCGTGACCAGTGTTTCGACCAAGGGATCGAGCGCTGCAAAGGCTGCTTTATGCGAGGCTTCAAAGCGTTCGTCGCCAAACTCCTGATACTCGATCCCGACCTGGTGAATTGTCTCCACGCCAAGATAGCGCGATGCCGTGCGGACATGCGGAGTCAGGCTGTCGCGCCCTTCATTGGGCCCTCCAGCAGCGAAGCCGAATTCCCCCCATGAAGTGAGCAGGATAAGGGTCTTGCTCGCAAATATCGGCTCAAGCGGGGCATCGCCGCGAGTGAGGTCGAAGGTAAAAGTCTTGTCGATTCTCACAACCTGGTCAAACCACGCTTTGAGCGCGGCGGGCATGCCGTAGTTGTACATCGGCGTTGCCATGACGATGATGTCGGCACCGGCCACTTCGGCAATCAGTTCGTCTGATAGCGCAAGAAGCTGTTGCTGATCGGTCGACCGGTCCTTTGCAAAAGCCGCTGCAATCCAGTCTTCACTGATGATCGGAGGCGGATTGGCGCCGACGTCGCGCAGGACAATCTCATCCTGCGGACGCCGCTCACTCCAGCTTTGCGTGAAGCTGTCGGCCAGTTCCCGGGTAAGCGAACGCGTGATCCGCGCGCTGGCATCAATGCGTAATAGTCTAGTCATTTTTCAGGTCTCCTGCAGTGGCGGCAAGCTCTGGTCAGCGGGTAATCTCGCGGTCGAAGTGGACGCGGTTAGCCGTCCCGAGGGATATCGGCTGTGTGCGTGACAGAATGGACCAGATTTGCCTTGTATCAGCCCATGTCGACGAGGTCGGTCGTCCAGGCGTTCGGTTCAAATGCAGCGTCCAGTTCGGTGGCCGCGATATGGTTGGTATAGTTCGACATGACCTTGAGGGCCGTGCCGAGAACAACTTCCAGAATATTCTGCCGGGTGTAGCCCGCTTCAAGAAATGCCTCGATATCTGAAGTTTCGGGCCAGCCGCGCGTTTTGTTGATCACGGCGGCGAAAGTACGAAGCGCCTCGAGCTTCGGATCATTGATCGGCGTATCGGTGCGCAGGGCCTCGATTATATCCTGCGGGACACCGGCGCCTTGCGAGATCGAAGTGTGGGCAGCCATGCAATAATGACAGGCGTTCAACCGGTTATTCGTCATCAGAATGATTTGGCGCTCGGCCTCTGACAGATCGGTTTTGTCGAAAATCCCGGCCAGCGTCATATAGCCTTCGAGCAGGGCCGGGGCCTCGGCCATCGTTCCGAGCAGGTTGGGAATAAAGCCGTATGCGCTTGTGGCGGCATTCAGCAGTGGCTGTGCGTCTTCTGGTGCGGTTTCGAAGTCGTGGGTGGTAAAAGATGTCATTTCAATCGGTCCTTTGAATGGGGTCGTGCCTGACGAGAGACACGAACGGGAGAGGGTGTTTTCCCGGCATGGACGGCTGGCCTTGCGGGATAGCCAGCCGTCCTGCGGGGATCAGAGATCTTCGACTTTGCTGTGCTTGATGGTCGGCCATTTCTCTTTGGCGGTGCGCAGCGTGTTTTCCTTGTCTGCGAGGTAGCTCTGGAAAACAGCGGCGTTGACGAAGAGATAGAGCTTGCTTTCCACGATGTCCGCATACCGCGGATCGCCATCGAGTTTCTTGCCAAGGGCAACCGCATAGGCACAGAAACCACCATATTGCGGCAGATAACGCTCTGGATCGGATTGGAACCGTTCCGCCGTCAGTCCGGACGCGAAATAATAGGTCACGCCATCGTGAACGACCGCATGGCTTGCTTCGCCAGGCGCAACAGCGTTCATCGTGCTGAGTACAACCGTGTCGACGCCATGAACGCCCAATCCGGCGCCATCCAGAGTATAGCCGTTGGTAACATTATATTCGTCAGCCGCATGAGCGGGTGCCGAAAAGCCTGCGGAAAGCGCGATGGCGAGGGCAAGGCTGGTTGGCAAAATACGCATAATTTATCTCCTTTGAGTTTTCAAAAAGGGGGACGGTGACCGATGAAGCCGGGATCGGGGGGCAATGGGCATTCCCGGTCACCGTCCGTTCGGCTGGAGCAGGGGGAGAGGGGTCAGTGGCTCCAGCCAAAGATCAAAAGGGTTGGGCTATTTGCTGCGATAGGCAGCCCTGATCGCCTTGACGGTGTTGTCGGTGTTGTCGACAGCACTGGCAATCATGCGGAAGTTCACAAGCGAAGCATCGTAGCCGTTATAATGTTCGGTGATGGCACCGGCGGTGGCATCGGTGACAACCATGACTTCAAAGCCTGCCTCGATCAGCGACCGCATGTGCGATTCCGTGCAAAGGTTCGAGGACATGCCGCCCAGGATTACCTTGGAAATCCCTGCCTTGCGCAGCTGCAGGGCCAGGTCGTTGCTGTCAGGCCCGTAAACCTTGTGCGGGCTGGTCACGACTGTGCGACCGTTGTTGATGTAAGGCTTGTATTGGTCGAGCCAGTCAGCACCTGAACCTTCAAAAGCTTCGAGTGTTAGGGCATGCGGGCGGTCAAACATGCCGATGGAGTGCATCAGCGTTTCAAGCGTGCCTTCGAACTGCCAGCGATGGTCGTGTTTGAAATAATAGTGGGGAGAGACGAACACCGGCATGCCGGTTTGATCGGCAACCTTGAAAAGTGCTCCCAGATTTTCAACGGTGCGGTTCTTGGTGATGCTTTCACCCACGACGCCCCAGGTCACACCGTTGGGCGACAGAAAGTCGTTTTGCGGGTCAGTAATGACGATCGCGGTTGTTGCAGGATCGATTTCGAATCCGGGCATCGGCAATCCGTCGTTGACCGGTGGTTGGGTTGCGGTTGCGGCGCGGGATTCTTCCTGTGCGGCTGCGCCGCCGGTAGCCATGCCAATTGTTGCGATAGACGCGAGCAGGGCAAAGGCCAGCTTGCGCGAAGGCTTGGGGGGGTGGTTCATCATTCATTCCTCAGCAAGTGTTTCAACCTGCCAACTCGCCTTGGGTCATATATCCGGACCTACAGGTCAAATATTACTGTTCGCCGGATTTCGCCTTGGAGTTGACGATGACTGGATTACGCCGACCGAGCGTGGTATTTCTTGACCGTGGCTGCCAAAAATTTGATCTGGCATGCCAAATTCGGAGAAATGCGTTATACGAAGCATTGAATCGGCAACGACGGGGTAGGCAGAACGCACATTGTTAGAAGTTTCGAGCCTTTTTGCCCGCAAGGCGATTGCTCAGGCGGAGCAGGCGGTCGCCAATCGTGCGTTGGCGCGCGTCGGCATAGCGCGAGAAGTGCTCGCCGATCCCGCGAACCACATACCTGTGCAACAGCACCACCTGCTGTTTGAAACATTGGCCCGGGAAGAACGCCCGCAAATCAGCTTTCACATGCAGACGTCGGCTTCGATGCGCTGTGAGGAGTTCGGCCCGCTCGGGCTGACGATCAAATCCGCGCCAACGCTGCGACGATCGTTCGAGCGGCTTGACCGCTATGCCAGACTCTACAATCCCTATTCCGTCTTCGCCTTGGCGGACAAAGGTTCGGAATGCTGGTGGATGAACCGTAAGCCTGCCCCGGATAATGACGGCGCCAAGCTTTCGAACGAAGCAGCGCTGGGAACCTTTGTCTCGCTATGGCGCGATGCGAATGGCGACGAATTCAACCCCAAGCGTGTCCAGTTCACTCACCTGCCGGTGGGCGATGTGCTGCCGCTTGAAGAGCATTTCAAATGCCCGGTGACCCACGGCGCTGAAGTCGACGCGATTATCATGCATCAACAGGACGTTGATCGACCAAACCGCGTCGGAGACCAGCATATCTGGAAATTTCTCCGTGAGCATATGGAGGAAATCCTTCGCACTACCGAACCGGATCGGATTGACCGCGAGGTGGTTATCCAGATTGCCAACAGCCTCAGCGATGGGGTGCCGCGCCTCGAGGATGTGGCATGCCATCTGGGCATGGGGAGCCGCACCTTGCAGCGCCGCTTGTCGGATCTGGGGCACAGCTATCAATCCCTGGTCGATGAGGCACGACGGGAGGTGGCTCTCAAGCTCGTCGGCGAAACCAGCCATTCGCTGGTGGAGGTTGCCTTCCTGACCGGCTTTTCGGAACAAAGCTCCTTCACTCGTGCGTTCAAGCGATGGTCGGGAAAAACGCCGCGGACCTATCGCGGTGAAGGGCCGAGAGTGGCGGTTGTCCAATATTAAAAGTTCAAAGTCTTTCTTCATTGGTCGGGAACGGCACCTGCTGCCTCACGTGCGCAAGAGTGCCTGCAGATATCGGCAGTCCGCTAAAGCCCAAGCTGGGACAGACCCGGATGATCGTCAGGACGCCGCCCGAGGGGCCAGCGGAAAAGACGTTCAGCTTCTGTGATCGGCCGTTCATTGATGCTGGCATGGCGGTTTTGCATCAGACCGTCTTCGGCAAATTCCCAATTCTCGTTGCCATAGGCGCGAAACCAGTTTCCGCTGTCATCATGATATTCGTAAGCATAGCGAACCGCGATGCGATTGCCGCTATATGCCCAAAGTTCCTTGATTAGCCGGTAGTCGAGCTCTTTCGCCCACTTCCGCTCCAGAAATTTCCTGGCTTCTTCGCGGCCCCGGGGAAATTCGGCGCGATTGCGCCATCTGGTATCTTCAGTATAGGCCAGAGCAACCTTGGCTGGATCGCGACTGTTCCAGCCATCTTCGGCCAGTCTCACTTTCTCGCGAGCGGACGTTTCGTCAAACGGGGGCAATGGGGGACGTGACATGGTTCAATCCTTTATCTGGTGGGGGGAGAGAGGAGGCTGAATGCAATCCTCACAGGGGAATTCTGCCAGCGTCCCCGCCTCTGCCGCGCCTGATTGCGCATCGGCGGAGCGGGCACCCGATGGAAACTGGAATATGAGCAGCAACATCAGCAGATAGAGACCCGCGATATTGCGAAAGGTAACGAAATCGCCATGCTCGCGGCTGGCGCCATCCGGTGGAAAATAATCCATAGCCAGCTCCTCAGCGGCAGGCATAGCTATCAGGCTGATAGTCATGGTTCGATCTCCCCGGGCGCGCTTTCGGCCGCCCGTGCGGCGGCGGAAAGCGGGGCTCTGCCATCGGAGTGAGTAGCGCGGCCCGCGCCAAGCTCGGTCGTAACCTCTGCCCAAGAGCCGGTCCTCAGCGATTTCGGCGAGAAGGCATTCTCACGCATCGTCCACCGCAAGGTCGAGCCCCCCCGGCGAAGGACCATCTTGGTCGGGCTGAACCTCCAGATCCGTTCTGCGCCCCTGAAAGATGCGATTTTCGGAGAATCAGTGATAACCCGCGCGGTCCCGGTGATTTGCAGGATGTCGCCTGTTTCAAAATCGACGAACAGCAAGCCGGCGCGCGGATTGACGAGGAAATTGCCGAGTGTGTTGAAGTGGAAATTGCCGGAAAAATCCGGGATCGTCAGCTGACAATCGTCGCCTATCCTGACAAATCCGGCTTTGCCGCCTCTGTGCGAAGCATCGATCTGCCTGATGTCACCGCGGTCGACATAGGATGCGACGAAAAAGGTGTCGGCGGTCGCAATGATGGCACGGGCCTCCTCGGTCAGTTCGCCGGATTCCGCGACCGACGCCGACTTGGTCAGGTCCGTTTCACGCGAAAAGCTGTAATCACGCAGCTGGATATATTGCGGGCAGTTGCCAAAGGCTTGGCCGACCGTAACTTCCAGGGAACCGTCTGCGGCGCTCTTGATGTCTCCGTTCATCCGGTTGCGACGCCGGGTGTGCAGTTCGATGCCGAGCATGCCGATGGCCCTGCCGGCCTGTGCGCCGGCGGAAGCGGGATCGGCAGCATCAAGCGTTCCGCGGACGGTCAGTGACCGGGGTGACGGGGAACTGATGAAGCCCGGAGCGCCAGTCAGCATTGTGGACCATATATCGCCAGAATGATCGACCGTCGCCACAATGATGAACGGCAATCGCGCATAGAAGTCGCGGTGCTGCTCGGGCATGAAATCCCGCACTATTTTTGCGCCGATATGCTCCATCCGTTCAGCCATGCCGACCGAGCGCTGCAGTGCGATTTCGCCTGCGTGGAAGAGCCCGTCTGCGGGTTCGCCAGTCAATCTATTCATGGCCAAGGTTCCTGTTGAGGGGCGGGGCAGCGGTGCTGCAGGACGGAGAACAATGCGCACCGCTGCCTCGCCAGTGGTGTCAGGCCGCTGTGGCGAGCCCGACCGGGGTCTGGGAGAAGGGGATGAAGCCGGGCAGCGCTTCGATGCGGGAAAGCCAGGCGTTCACTTCGGGATAGCCAGAGAGATCAACATTCCCTTCCGGCGCACGCGCGATATAACTGTAGAGCGCAACGTCTGCGACCGATGGTTTTGGCCCGCCAGCGATCCAGTCGCGGCCTGCCAGTTCTGCTTCGATAACAGTCAGGACATCGTGCGCGCGGCCAATCACTTCATCCGGGCTGAAGGCGGCACCGAACACTGTGATCAATCGCGCTGCGGCCGGTCCGAAAGCAATCTGTCCTGCGGCAACCGATAGCCAACGCTGAACCGCTGCTGCCTCCGCTGCGGTCTCCGGCAACCAGTCTGTGCGGCCAAATTTCTTTGCGGCATAAACCAGAATTGCGTTGGAATCGGCGATGACCTTATCGCCGTCGACCAGAACCGGGACCTGGCCAAAACGGTTCATTTTCAGATAGTCGGTCTGCTTATGCTCGCCTGCGCCCAGATCGACATCAATGACCGCAACCTCCGCATCGATTAGTGAGAGGAATAACCGCGCCCGATGGGCATGGCCGGAAAGTGGGAAGTGGTAAAGTTTCATGGGATCGCTCCTGATTATTTGGGGCCGATATGTTCGGCAGGTTCTATGTGGAGCGATCCAGTTCCCGTAAGAACCGGGATTATTTTGAATTCAGTATTTCGAAAATTGAAATAATATGGCTTGTTTCTCTCTGCTGTCCCGCTAATCTGCGCTCTTCCATTGCTGACGGAGGAAGAAAATGGACCGGATCCAAGCCATGCGCGTGCTGGTGCGCATTGCCGATAGCGGAAGTTTTGCGGAGACGGCCCGCCAGCTGAACATGAGCCCGCCTGCTGTGAGCCGTGCCGTCGCGGGACTGGAGGACATAGTCGGCGCCCGTCTGCTCACGCGCACTACGCGATCGGTTAAACTGACCGAGATTGGCGCGCGTTATGTCGAAGACTGCCGGCAGATCCTCGCCGCGGTTGAAGAGGCTGAGGCCGCCGCATCCGGATCCTTTGCAAAGCCGACCGGAAGTTTGACCATCACAGCTTCGGTGATGTTCGGACAGATATATATTCTGCCGATCGTTACCGAGTTTCTCGACATCTATCCCGAGGTGACAGGCCGTCTGGTGTTTCTGGATCGAGTGACCAACCTGATTGACGAAGGCTTGGATGTTGCCATCCGGATCGGTCACCTTCCTGACTCCAGCTATAGTGCGATCAAGGTCGGATCCGTCCGGCGTGTTGTCTGCGGCGCTCCGGAATATTTCGATCGGGAGGGTGTCCCGGCACGACCTGCCAATCTGGCGACGCACAGGCTAATTGCGGCAACCAGCGCCTGGACCTCGCTGGACTGGAGATTTGGTCGAGAAGAAAAGGAGACTGTCCGGGTCTCGCCGAGTCTGTTCTGCAATTCCAATCCTGCGGCGATAGAGGCGGCGCGATCCGGTTGGGGACTGACCAGGGTTCTATCCTATCAGGTCGGGCCGGATCTGGTATCGGGAGAGCTCCAGACGGTTCTCGAGGAATATGAGGAAGAGCCTTTGCCGGTTCATCTCGTCCATCCGGAAGGCAGGAATGCGTCTGCTAAGGTAAGGACGTTCGTCGATTTTGCTGCTGAACGACTGCGGGCAAACCGCTTCATCAATTGATTCAGTGTTTCATTTAATGGAATAATATCTTCCACTGAAGATCGATTATCACGAAATCCGGACGACCCTATCTGCATATCCGACCCCGCTTCAGGGGCAAGATATGGAGATAGAAATGAAATCGAAAATAATAGTTACGGCTCTCGCAAGCATTGCAGGCTTCATCGCAGTGCCAGCGCAGGCCAATAATTTTGATGGTCCCTATATTGGTGTTCAAGCGGGCTGGAACAGAGCTGAAGTGGCTGATCGTACGATCGATTCTCAGCCTGTTGATGCCGAAGTGTCGCGCG
The DNA here is from genome assembly GCA_001650955.1 of Sphingomonadales bacterium EhC05. Lineage (GTDB taxonomy): Bacteria > Pseudomonadota > Alphaproteobacteria > Sphingomonadales > Sphingomonadaceae > Parasphingorhabdus. The sequence continues at coordinate 6,102 of LXYP01000059.1, read as the reverse complement.
ATGCCGTCGTGCTTGGCGGCTATGCGGGATATAATTACAAGGTTAGTGACCGCTTCGTGATCGGTGCAGAGGCTGGATTCAGCGGCGTATTTGATGATGAAGTCCGCGCCCAGACGTCTGGCGTTTCGGTCACAATAGATCCTCGCTACAGCATCGATCTGACGGCGCGTGCCGGTTATCTCGTCGATGACAAGACACTGGCCTATGTGCGCGGCGGCTATGCCAATGCCCGGGTTCGCACGACATTGGTTTCTGATGATGCGACGTCGCGTGCATCCGACAATCTGGACGGTTGGCTTGTCGGCGGAGGCGTCGAACGCATGCTGACCGACAAAATCAGTGCGCGTCTCGAATATCGCTACTCCGACTTCGGCAACGATGGCGGTCAGTATGACCAGCATCAGGCCCTGGTCGGCATCAGTTACAACTTCTGATCCGCTAGATGGTGCCGCCGTCCTGAAAAGGCTGCGGCACCAATGCGGTCATGGAATTCATCATGAGATGGACTTATTCGAAATTTGTCGAGCCTGAACTGAGGCTATCCCTGTTCAAACTGCAGCCGATCGTGATTGCGGCCTTGGGCAGTGGCCCTCTGACCGCGGCTCTTTTGAACCTGACTGCAGTGGCATTGGTTGCGGTGGTTAAGCGCCACCTGTCTGACCATCCGCGTCTACGCTCTGTGCACCCCTGCAATGGCTGATCCTGGATACGAACGGATATTAAGCCAGCTCAAACTGGCCTTGCTTAACGATTGCGGCTGTGAGGATACACTTTCCAAGGCTGAGGAAGACGCGCGCGATGCGGGGCTCTCCGGAGCCGATATAGATGCCGCGTTGGGCGAACGCAGCTTCGACGTGCGAACCGCAGCAGTTCTGGCCATCGGTTGCGCGCTCAAAAATGGTGATGCCGCTGCTGGAGAGTGTGCCAGAGAAAGGGCGTTAGCGTTAGGTTTGACCGCGGAAGAGTTGGATTTCTTTAAGGGATTTGTAATGGAGCTTCTTGGTGTGTCGCAGCGATGACTGCCCATCCATTCTCCTTCTATTGGTTGTCAGATCGTCCGGTTCAGCGATTGCCATTACTGCATAACGGAGATATCCGATGATTGATCACGAGAAAAGCAAAGCCAAGGCAATCTTTGAGGCTGGGTGGAAAGGCCATTGTCCGCGTTGTCGTCAAGGACGCATGTTCCAGACTTGGTTGAAGATCCAAGACAGGTGTGAAAACTGCGACTTGGATTACCGTTTCGCGACCCCCGATGATGGCCCAGCATTTTTCTCCCTGTGCTTTGTCGCATTTCCGCTATTGTTTTTCGTGGTCTGGCTCCAGGTCGTTCTTGAGTTACCGGTGCCTCTGGTATTTGCCATTGCGGTCCCATTGATGGCAATTGGCTGTCTACTCCCATTACGTCCGGTCAAGGGATGGTTGGTCGCCTCCCAATACTTAAACCAGGCGGTCGAAGCTGGAACGAAAAAGCTCTGGTCGGAAATGCATGCAAGAGAGGATGAAGCGAAACGCGACACGCCAGACTCATGACGATCTCCAGACTCTCGATGATACACCTCTGCTTGGCGATCGCCGCGATAGTTCAAGCACCAGCAGCTCACGCTCAGGTTACAACTGCCCAGCCTGCCGCTGCCAATGTTGAACGTGGAGAAACATCCCAGTTAGGTTTTGCTAGCGATCTGGTAATTGCGGCAATTGCTCCGCTCGTTGACTTTGACTACGTCACCGCAGCCCCATTGCTGCATCGAGCAAAGGATATCTATGAAAAGCTGATATCTGAATATCGCGTGGAGATAAAAGGCGAGAGTGATATCGCCAAGGCAAATTCGATCGGTCGTGCAGCCTATAAGGCTTTTAATGATGAGGACTGGGCTAGATCTTCTTTTCTCTATTTTTACCAAGCAAAGTCATACAATATTCCTTCTGATGTCAGTTTATTTGGCCCCATCGCCGATGAGGGTAAAAGGGGCCCATGCATTGGGATGTGCCCACGTGTCATTGTCGCTATCTGCCGAAGTATCATTTCTAATTTCACGCATTGCCGCTTGAAATGCTTCGGCCCTTGACAATTTCTGGTTATCATTTGCTATCTCGATAGTTCGCACGGTGATTTTGGCAGCAACATCGTCGCGAACAGGCCAATAGGACGCCAATAGGTTTTTAGCCCCGGCGTAAAAGAACGCACGAGCCAATCCTGACAATCCTGGTGCGCCTTCGCTTCCATCACCGGCCGCGGTATTACAGGCGGATAGTATGACCCAATCTGCACTTAGATTTAGCCCGGCAATCTCCGAAGCCGTGAGTATCCCATCGTCTTGATTATCCGGCTTCGTGGGAGGCGTGAAAATTAATCCCGGCTCGCTAACACCTTCTATTTCTCCAGCTAGGACGCCATGTGTGGCCAGGGCCAGAATTTTGACATTTGAAAGATCGGTGGCACGGAGATTACGCTCAGTTGCCGTGTCTCCAGTAACGACATTTGACATTGGCGCTCCCAATGCTGATCGCATGGCTTCCAATTCAATCGCGGTTCCAGGAAGGCGCGCCATCTTGCTGATCTGTCTAACATTGGCGATACCGTCTCCCGCGTTGTTCCCGTTGTTGCTGGTTGACTGAGAGCCCGAGGACCGTTTTCTGGTGCTATCACTACCTCTATTTTGCGCGGTTCCGCCTAAAATGGGATCACCGAATCCCAAGAATAAACGCCCAATTTTCTGGTCAGGTTTCTTCTCAAATTTCCGGAGAAAATAAAATGACTTGATGCTTGGCAATTGAATCAAAGCGAATTTATCCGCCATCCATTTCGTATTTCTAAGATCTTCAGGCCGGCCATCCAATCCAGTCGGCGGTTCCGTGACCAAAACCCCAAAGGGTAGGTTAGAGAGGCTCCCTCCGGCCACAACGAAAAGATGCTTCTTGCCTTCAAGTTGTTTGACAACGTCGCCTAAAAGAATTTGATAAATTTGGTGGGCCGATGTTCGATCAAACGGATAGGCGCCTTCACCTTCCTCGGACCATTTCACGCTGTCGGTGTCACTAACGGAGACGTCAGCGCCAACATCCCACAATAGTCGTTGAACGATCTTGTTGATTATCTGTGAACCAGCGGACGGCCTCGACCAGTGGACCTCCTTATCCGTTACCGCGAAAACTTGTGTGAAATTGAGCGTCGGAGAAACAAAGAGGATAGCTTCATCCGGTTTGAGTAGATTCTGGACTGACTTCAAATCCAATTGTCCGGTGTTGAGAAGTGCGGAATATTCAGGAAACTGTTTCTCCAATAATGCTGAAACTGTTTCTCGTTCCTTTGTAAGCGAAGTGCGTTCTGCAAACAGGTTTTTAAGTTTTGCTTCACGGTCGGCGGAACTGCCTGGTTGTGTAATCTGATTGCGAACCTCGGTATTTACTTCATCCCATCGGGCACCCAATTGCTCCTGTTTTTGAACCATGTTTGCAATATTACTGCCCTTCGATTGAGCAAGGTTTTGCGCAACTGTTCTAATGATAGCCTGACTGGCGGAGTTTTGGTTGAGGCCCTGACCGGCGATAAAAGCGTCTTCTTGATATTCGGTCATCTTGTTGGGAAATTTGAATGACGCCTCGGCAGCGGCTTCGGACAGCAACGCGAAAAGGCTCTCTTCTGCTTTGCCAAAGTTACTTTTTATATTCGGCGCCCTGATATTCGAAATAGCTCCCTTGGCTAAAAACGCTTCGCGAGCAAAGGTCACCGCTTCATGTCTACGGTCCGGGTGATTGAGAAGATTGACGCCTATGTTCTCTAGTAACTGAGCGCGAAATGGATCATCGATCCCAAATATCGATTTGTGCAAAGCCAGCGCTTGAGAATAAAGTTGGTCAGCTTCATCGTAACGCTTTAATGATGCGACGGTCGCAGCAAGGTTTTGTAGCTGCGTTAAAGACATAAAGTCAGAGGTGTCGGGACTTTCTTTTCCAGCAGCAATCGCTCGGCGAATCACTGATTCAGCGTCTGAAAAATTACCTTGAGCGACAAGATTATAGCCGAGCGAGTTCAGGCTATCTCGATAGAGAACACTTTGGCTATTCGGGCGCTTTTCATAAAAAGACACTACCTCTCGCAAATGGCTATTAGCCTCAGCATAGCTACCCAAATCGCTTAACGATGCAGCGAGGCGATGGCGGGCCTCGATTGTGAAGATCGAATTTTCTCCCAATTCATCAACGTTTTGTTTGTATATTCTCTGATAAATTTTGGCAGCCGCTTCTGATCGACCTTGTTTCAGATAGAAATCTGCCAATTTCGACAACTCAACATTCTGTGACGAATTGGCGGCTGTTGCAGCTACATTCGCCAAAAGATATTCTTCTGCGTCTGCCATACGATTTTGGCTGATATAAATATTCGCAAGCCTCCGCTTGGCTGCAAAAAGTTTTTGCGGAGACTGACCCCCGTTCAATTCCAATATTTGGATTGCTCGATTCAGTGATTTTTCCGCATCCAAAAAGTTCCGATTTGCTTCTAAGACACTGGATAAGGGCATCAGTAAATCAGGAAGAGCGGGATCATTTCTTCGGTTCTCCTGCTCGAACAATCCGATCTGATTGGCGAGCACTTCAGCCGCCTGAGCATTCATTCCTTGGTCTTTGAAAAGAGAATTCAGTCGAAAAATCGCTGATTTTGTTTGGGGCGCGGATATCCCGTTAAATTCGTTAGAAGCCGCCAGCGTTTGCCCATAGAGTTTGATGGCCTCCTGGGTCTTTTTCTGTTCTTCCAAGTTAACTGCCAGCCGGTACAAGGCCTTTATGGCTTCAGGTTTACCTTGCATAAAAGCATCAGATAAAAGAGCAGTTCGGGTCCGTAAGATTTTTTCAAAAATAGCATAATCTTTCTCACCGAGATGAGAAGAATAGAGTGCATCGAATATCGTATTGGTTTTTGTATCAATCGCTCCAAACTGCGCATTCGCAAAACCATAAGCTATCGAATATAGTTCATAGGCTTCAGAACTTCTCTTTTGTGTTCGAAGATTCCCTGCCAATGCAACGATAGCATTGATAGTTTTAGCGTCGCTTTCTCCAAATTTGGTTCTGCTTTCGGTCCAGTTTTTATACAGCAAATTTTCAGCGTCGGTCAGTTTTCCTTGTTGTTGTAGGTTTAATGCCAATTGTTGCCGGAGCGGATACAATTTGGCAAATTTCTCTCCGAAACGAGTTTCAAGTGCGCTCAATTTTTCCGTCAATAGCACCTGAATATCCGATTTCTTGTCTTGTTTTTCAAGCGTAGATATCAGGCTTGCGAAGATCGTTTTTGCGTTCTGACCATCAAAACCTTCAGCGTTACGATGATAAGCAAATGCCTTTCGAAAACTCAATTCCGCCTCTGGATATCGCTTCAGATAGTACAGGTTGATAGCACGGCTGTTCTGCAATTTTGTGATCGTTGTGGAACCGGGGCCTTCTTTCTCGGAGACCAGTTTAATGGCGTTTTCGATAAGCGATAAAGCCTCCGAATGCCGGCTTTCGTTTCGGACAGCGCGCTCTTGATTGAGAATTTCCTTTAGTTGTGCGTGATATGCCGAAACAGGGCTTTCCGGTTGCGAAGCTGCATGTGCCGCTGGAATAGCAATCAAACATGCCAACGCAATTATGAAGCGATTAAACTTCCTCATCGGGAGGAGATATACAATCAATCTTGATGGCATGTATAATTGGAAGACGTCGTTTCGCCATTCTTTGTGGGCAGACTTACTCTGCATTCCCAATCCTCAACGCTGCCATCTTCATCTTTAATGTTCGCCATGCCTTCATAACTTCCATCAGGTTGCAATCTGAGTTCAGCCGACAAAAGTTCATCTCCCCAACCTGCTTTTCCTTCTTTGAGATATTCGGTTGCCGTCTCAACGCTGGGCTTCGTGTATTCTTCTTCGACAGAGCATGCTGACAATATTGAAACGGCTAGAGTGTTCCGCATAATGTTGTTTCGGGAGTTTAACATAGAGATTATTTCTTGGAAAGCGACCGCCATCTTGATTGCTGATGTCCCCCGTCAGCGATCGATAGACAGATTAGCGTCATAGAATAAGGGAGTATTTTGGTTTCATCGTAGTGACTGTAAGGAAC
>LXYP01000058.1 GCA_001650955.1 Sphingomonadales bacterium EhC05 | reverse complement strand
GGCCACCTCGAAAAATAGCCCCTTCCCAACGCGGCCAAAGTTTGATTCAAGGATATTGAACTGACATGAGGGACAGACGATGGGCCAGCGGGGATTTTTTGATTTGGAGCATCGCTATGATGGGCTGGACGCGAAGTCTGATCCTTTGGTGGCGATATTGGCGGCGGTTCCCTTTGAGCTGTTCCGGGTCAAGCTGAAGACAGCGCTGGTGAAGGGCGGGTTGCGGCGGGCAGACGCTGACCGTAAGAGTTTGGCGGGCCGCAAGCCTTGGGATGAGGTGCTGATCTTCAAGGCATTGGTGCTTCAGGCGCTCTACAATCTGTCGGACGACGCGATGGAATATCAGTTGCGCGACCGGCTGTCGTTCATGCGGTTCGTCGGGCTGGGACTGGAAGATGCGGTGCCAGATGCCAAAACGCTGTGGCTATATCGGGAAGCGCTCGGCAAAGCCGGGGCGGTTGAGGGGCTGTTCAATCAGTTTGACAGCTACCTCAAAGCAAAGGGCTATCTTGCGATGGGCGGTCAGATCATCGATGCGACCATCGTTCCGGCCCCGCGCCAGCGCAACACGCGCGACGATAATATAACGGTCAAAGCCGGGGGAACGCCAGCAGACTGGGAGGCACACCCCGCCAAGAACCGCCAGAAAGACAAGGATGCGCGCTGGACGAAGAAGCACGGCAAGTCGCATTTTGGCTATAAGAACCACATCAACATCGACCGTCGGCACAAGTTGGTGCGGCGTTACGCGGTCAGCGCGGCCTCGGTGCATGACAGCCAGAAGCTGGAGGATGTGCTTGACCCTGATAACACCGCCAGCGGCGTGTGGGCCGATAGCGCCTATCGCAGCAAAGAGAGTGAGGAGATGCTCGCCGAGCGCGCGATGAAGAGCCATATCCACCGGCGCGGCAGCCGTGGAAAACCGCTCACGCCGCGTCAGGAGGCGGCCAACAAGACCCGCTCAAAAGTGCGCGCGCGGGTCGAGCATGTGTTTGGCAACCAGCACAACAGCATGGGCGGAAAGTTCGTCCGCACCATCGGCATCGTCCGGGCCGCGGTGAAGATCGGGATGCAGAACCTAGCCTATAACATGCGCCGTCTGGTGGTGCTGGAAAGGGCGGCAGCCGTCGCCACATGAGGCCAGAGACCCGACAGAAGGCCTGAAACACACCAAAACGGGCCGGCGCGTCCCGTAAATAATCGGGCTCCTTGGCCAGTGCGGGAACCAAATCGCTACTTCAGCCCGAATTCGCCATTGTTCGAGGTGGCC
>LXYP01000057.1 GCA_001650955.1 Sphingomonadales bacterium EhC05 | reverse complement strand
CGGGGAGAACCGTTGTTGCCTATTTTGACGACCAACACCTTGGGCCCCATAAGAGCCGCTTCGTGCCGGTAAAAACTCCTCTAGATGCACGCCCCGATTCCGTCAACATACTTTTTTGTCTTTTGTTTCAAATTTATTCGCATTTGTCGGTTAGACGAAGGATTAGAGCAAAACAGGGTCCGATAGAAGCTTATCATATGTTAAACGAAACCGTTACCATCTCAAATGACAAGACCTTCGGAAACCGGGTAAGAAGCGCGGTTATCTGGCGTTCTGGCACACAGATATTTGCGCAGATCATCGCATGGGTTTCAACCCTGATGGTTATCCGCATCCTCGACCCGCATGACTATGGTATTTTTGCGATGACCCAAGTGGTCCTTGTTTTCCTAAGTTTCATGAGTGGCTATGGCCTCGTCAGTTCGATTATTCAGTCCGACAAGGTCGAACCTATCCGGATTCGGCAGGCATTCGGCATGTTGTTGTTGCTGAATGGCGGAATCGCCGCTTTGCAACTGCTTCTGGCCCCCTTGGCTGCCGAATATTATCGCCAGCCGATTATTGCCGATCTGCTGCGGGTACAGGCACTGATATTTCTGGCCACACCATTTCTGGTTCTTCCTGAAGCCCTGATGACGCGGAATCTCGAGTTTAAGAAGCCGGCAATCATCAACCTGATATCAGCAGTTATCGGAGCGATTGTTGCGCTTTATTGCGCATATAATGACTATGGTGTCTGGACATTAGTCTACGCCCCACTCTCGATATTCTGGAGTCGCGCGATATGTCTTGTCATCGCAGTCAAATTTTATGTTTTGCCGACATTCAATTTCAAGGGGGCGGGACCGATGTTTGGCTTTGGCGCAACTCTATTGGCCAGCCACCTTTTCTGGACCATTCAGAGCCAGTCCGATATTTTCATCGCGGGCCGATTCCTCAACCCTCACGATCTCGGCCTCTATGCCGAAGCCTTGTTTCTCACGACGGTCTTTGCAGCGAAATTTGTTCCGCCGCTCAATGAAGTCGCCTTTCCCGCTTATTCGCGACTGCAGTCAGACCCAGTGGCGCTGAGTCGGTCCTTTCTCAAAGCCATTCGCCTGATCATGCTGATCTCCTGCCCGCTCTATCTGGGCATGGCCGTTACAGCCTATCCGCTGGTCGAGGCGCTGCTAGGCCCCAAATGGGTTGAAATGTCGCCATTTGTCGCGATTCTCGCGCTCGCCATGCCAGTGATGACGCTGCAAATCCTGTTCACGCCAGCAGTCACCGCGCTCGGACATCCAGAGATTACGGCACGAACAAGCATGTTCGGAGCGGTATTGATGCCCGTGACTTTTCTGATCGGCATTCAATTTGGCGTCTACGGCTTGGCCTGGGGCTGGGTTATCGCCTTTCCGCTGCTAACCATCTTCACCCATCTCCAGTCACATAAATATATCGGTATCACCGCCCGGGAAATCATGATCGCGGTTTGGCCCGGATTATCCGCAGCAGCCGCGATGGCCGCGGCCGTCTATTTGACCGACCAAGCCCTCCCCGAGATGATCGTCTATGCCCGCCTGGTGATTTTGATCCTCGTCGGCATGGTCGCCTATGTTGGCTTGCTGTTCATTCTCGCCCGCGAAGCCCTGGTCGAAGTCATTCAGCTGCTCGCGAAGCGCAAGCCGCCTGAGCCCGAGATGGTTCCAACCGCCTCTTAAAATAGGGCATTGTGAAATCACGATGACCAGCGCAACATTCAAAAATGGATCAGATATTATCATTGGCCGCCGGGACGCTTCCCGAATTTGCACCGGCGAATGTCGCTGATGCAGCGGGAGTCGCGGGCTTTAGTCATGTCGGATTTACCATTGCACCCGACCAATGGGATGCAGCGGCCCTCGCAGCTACCAAATCAGCCATCGCCCGCCATGGATTAAAGGTGCTGGACGTCGAAGTGGTCTGGATCCCGGAGGGTGGCCAGGTCGATTCGCAACATCGCATGATCATCGATGCGGGGCTCGAACTGGGCGCTTCCAATATTCTAGTTGTCAGTTCAGAACCTGACAAAGATCGCACAGCGGAGGCTTTACATCAGCTTTGCGAGTGGGCCGCTCCAGGCCAGATGCGCGTTGCGCTCGAGTTTTTGATGATAACCGCCGTGCAATCCATGGATGATGCACTGGAAATCATCGCTCTCACCGATCACCGCGCTGCGGCCCTGTTGATCGACACGATACATTTCCATCGTGCTGGACATCATCCTGCCGATCTCGAAGCCATCAGCCCGGACCTTTTGCCTTATACGCAAATATGCGATGGCAATTTACACTGCATTCCAGATTTTGAACATTATCTGGAAGACGCGATTGATTTGCGCAAAGCACCGGGCGATGGCGAATTGCGCGTGGACGAAATCATCAAAGCCTTGCCCGCCAATATTGCGCTCAGCCTGGAAGTGCGTTCCAAAGCCTATCGCGACAAATATCCCGATCCTGGGGACCGCGCCCGTTCAGTCCGGTCCGCAACTATCCAATATCTGGAGTCCAAAGGCATTTTCATTCCCAAGGATCCGTGAACCGAGTGATCGGCACCATCTGGTCACCAACCCGCTATTCACTCAAGCTGAGTTGATATAGTCTCGCATCGCCGCGGCTTCTGACTCGATCCGGTCAATGCGATATTTCACAAGATCGCCGATAGAGACAAATCCCACTAACCTATCGTCATCCACGACCGGCAAATGACGTATCCGTCTTTTTGTCATCAGCGAAAGCGAGCCAATCGCACTTTTCTTTGAATCGACCGAAATAACGTCAGCGGTCATAACGTCACCGACTTTCTGGTCCATCGCCTCATGTCCATATTTGCGAATGCAATGCAGCACATCGCGTTCCGAAAATATGCCGGCAACCCTCTTCCCATCCAGCACTGGCATCGCACCGATACGTTTTTCTGCCAGAATTTCTATGGCTTCTGCGACCGTTACATCCGCACTACAGCTGTAAATCTCACCTTTGCGTCCATCCAAAATGGTTCTAATTGTCATTTTCCACTCTCCTCCGCCCTCATATACCGTCCGACTCTTTTGTTTATTGCATCTACATAGCATATTTTTCGAAACGATGGCACTTGAAGCGCATTTGATAAACGTCCAAAGCAGCCAAACTCCAAGGAGAACGAGTTTTGCCCAACCATTCCCCCCTAGATGATCCTGCTTATGCCGACGCTGCATGGGCTCATTATTGGCGGTTGATGCGTTGGATGGGTGGCGTGACCCTGATTTGCGTCGCAATCACTCTGGGTATCTTGTTTTACCTTCACGGCTTGGTTTCCATCCATATGTATATCGCAACCGCTGGCGGCGTTGCCTTTGCGGTAATGCTGACCGCGGCCTTGATGGGACTGGTGTTTCTGTCGAGCGGCACCGGCCATGACGAATCCATCGATGACCCGGTTTCGAAAGAGGCCTGGCCCGATGAGTGAAGATGACCTGAGAGAACTTGCCAAGATGCAGCCGGTGCTGCGAGTCGCACCACAGCCCCGCGATCTCAACAATAATGGCCATATATTTGGCGGCTGGGTGCTCGCCCAGATGGATATCGCCGGTGGTATCATGGCCGCACGCGTGGCGCGCGGGTCAACCGCTACGGTTGCAATCGAAGCGATGGAATTTATCGCGCCCATTCTCACCAGAGACCTGATTTCAGTCTATGCGCGGGTGGAGCGGATCGGCCGCACATCAGTAGCAATCCGGCTCGATGTCATTGCATCGCGCAATCTTGACGAAGAGCGCGTGCCGGTGACCAGCGGATTGTTCACGTTCGTGGCGCTCGATGAAAACCATCATCCCCGCGTGATTCCGGAAGAATCAAAGGCCCAATATCTGAACTGATGGGCCAGAGGCCTGTGTCCGACTGATATCTCCATCATGGGCTTGTTTGCGAGCGCATTGCGCAGCTTTGGGACCAATGCGCGCCTGCAGATTTGTCGGAGCCGTGAAAATATTCCAGGCCAAGCTGACAAACCTGACACAGTTAAGATAAAAAATTTGGCTGGACCAGACATCCGCGATGATGAGGCTTTGACCGTCGTGGGCGATCGGCCCAGCGCAGAGCATCCCGATAGATGTTCGAAGCGAGCGGAAGTGTCTGCCGTAAAGTGAGTTGGAGCTGTAATCATGATGATGATTTAGCAGAGTCATTCAAGCGTAGGAAAGCATAACCAATTTTAACCGCGCAACATCACCGCAAACGGATCGTATAATTTAAGGAAATTTCGTCATTGGCGGGCACCGTTATGCGCCAGGTTGGTACTCCGTCAATCATCTCGACACCCGGCACTTTGCCTGAAATTTCATAAGGGATTTCCATTTCAACATCGACCGGGTGATTCCGGGCATTGGCAATGGTTGCGCGCCAAAACCCTCGCTTCTTGGTCCGGCGGAGCTCGGTTGCGGACAAGCGAACGTCTGATGATTCGCCGACGACGACCTCAACCTCATTGTTAATTGCGCGATCCGGCAGATTGCCCTCGCCGGCCAGCAAGGGTCCAAGCGGACTATTTTCAAAGACGGCGACCTTGCCGGCCGGCAATGGAATGCCCAATCCGTTTTCCTCGTCATTTCTGCTGCGCAGGATATAGGATAGCGGGGCATTATCATCGGAATAATCTGAGGCATTGGCAACATAGATGCGATCATAGCTCACATCCGACTGGACGATCATCGCAACCTGCTTCTGCCCCTTGGCGTTGACGGTCACCCGCTCTGGCACGCGGTAGAGTTTCAGGTCGCCCAAATCTTCCTGTTCCGCGACCACAACGGCAACGGGCGATGCCATTTCCATCACTGATCCTTTTCGGCGTTCTGCCGTTACAATGATGACTTCGCTATCTGCCATCATCGCCATTGGTGCAGGAGGCGGCGGTGGCGGAGGAGGCGGTAGCAAATATCCCATATTAAAGGGCACCTCGTGGGTCCGTTGCATCGGCCAACAGCGGATTTCAAGACCGCCTCCGGTCGGACGTGCTTGATTACCCCGCCGTTCGCGATTGGGTTCTCCGGCAATCGCCATCATATTGGCATTTTCAAAACTCTGATTGCCGCCATTGGCTACGGTCAGCCAAGCGAAAAGGTCCATTTTGGTGCGCTCGCCGGGCTTGCGCTGCTTGACTGTGGCGACATAGTTCGCCTGCCAGTCAAATCCAGAAGCCAGATAGGTCAGAGTCAAGGTTGCGGTCATGGCGCGTTGCGAGGTCGTGAGTATCGAGAGGGTCGGTTTTGCTGACAGGCCCGCCGGCACTTTCGCAAAGATCATCCGCTCGGGCAACCCGGTGCAGCGCAGGGCCTCAAATCCGTCCTCACTCTCGAAAATCACGCCGCCGCCTGGCCCTGCTGTGATGAACACATTCTGCGTGCGAGACTTGCCAGTCGCTTTGACGGTGCGGGTGATGGAAACCCGTCGCTTGAGATAGGCGTCGACCAGTCCTTGCGGTGACAAAAGTCGGGCGTCGCGATTCTTCTCGCGCACACCATCGGGCAATCCCGTGACGATGGCGCTTTCAGGAAACATCCCCTCGGACACCCCTTCAAAGCGGATCATCGCCTCGCCGGCTGGCAAATTTATCGTCCGGGTTTCGGTGATCAGGGCATAGCCTTGCGGCCAGTTGGCATTGATCGCCCGATCTCCGCGATCAGGCGCGCGATAGATGGTGATCGACACATCTTCCGGCTTGTCTGACACAACCAGTTGCTGTGCTGTCAGCGCATTGACTGGAACAGTCAAAATCAGCGCCAATATGGCAAAAAGGCGAAAGACGGTCATACCGCTCGCCCGCCGATCAGTAGCGGCTATCGAATGTCGCGGTCACCGTGACGCTGCCATTGGCAGGTACGTTGACGCGCCATTCCACCTTATCGGCCGAGACCCTCTCGCTGGCCTGGCTTTCCTGCTCGATCCGGACATCGCCCCACAATCCCGATTGAGCGAGATCAACAGTCGCGGCCTGGGGCCGGGCATTGGTCACCTCATAGCGCATCTTGGTCCGCCAACGCCGGGACGAACGACGAGTGCGTTCTTCAACCACCGTCTTGATCTTGACGTCAAAAGCTTCGCCGGTGCGGATCGACATCGACGATCCCATTGGTGTTGCTTCAATCCGGCTCTCCCCGATAAATTGCGGATCACCGCGCTTATCGCGCATATAGACCCGCATGATCCCGGACGGCAGTTGGTCACCTAGCCCGCCGCTGCGCGAAGTCGAGAATTTCAACACCGAATTGGCACTTGCAGCATCGCGCGTGCCGAGCCAGCCATTGGTAAATTCGTAGACTTTTCGCGCAGGCGCCGCGGTCACATCCAGAAAACTGACTTGCTTCTGCTGGGCATTGGCGACGGTGGTCCGTTCAGCCAGCGGGTAGAGATAATAATCCCCGAGCCGCTCACGATCATTGGACTCGGTACCGGCACTATCGATTGTGCCGGTCGGCCAACGCGGAGAGCTGTTGCGCCCCCCTCCACTATTGGGATTTCCCGCAACTAGCAAAACTTTGGCTTTGCGATAATCGGTACCGCTGTTGTTGGTCAACGTCACCCATCCCTGGACGTCCATCGTCTGCTTGGCATCGTCAAACAACGTTACATAGTCGGCTTTCCAACCCAATCCCGGCGTCAGATAGCTGAGCGCCGTTGGCACCTGTCCCCCGGCAGATTCCAGCGTGATCGAAAGCGTTGGCCGCGCCCTCAAATTCGGAGGTACGCGATCAAAAATAACCCGTACCGGCAGGCCATCGTCGCGGAGGACTTCGATTGTATTGCCAATCTTCATCACCACGCCGCCATTGGCTGCGAGTATTTGCGCACGCACCCGGGTTTCAGCGCCGGTCGCAGGACTGGTCCGGATCAGAGTCACTGTCTGCCCGACTGCCTTTTCCATCAGCTTGGCCGGGGTCAGCAGGTCAAAATCAAAATTCTGTTCGACGATGCCGATTGCCGGTCCAGACAGGGTCACGGTTTCGGCGCGGATTTGCGCAGAGACATCGGGGAATTGCTGCTTGCTACGACCTTTCGGCAGATTCAGGCTGCGAACATCCTGCACTAGCGCCTGATTATTGTTGTAAATGGTGAGCGACACATCCCCTTGCGCAGAGCGCTCAGTGGATGATTGACCGAGCGCAGGTGAAGCGGATATTGCCAAAAGCAATCCGCCAAAAGCCAGAAATCGCATATTCTCTCTCCTCAACAATTGGGCATAGCTAAGCAATGGCAACTGAACCTCGCTTATACGGCTAATCATCCGCAGTCTCTCGATTATCCGGTCCACGCCATTGAAATTCCAGGGTCCCGGGCTCTGCTGGCAAGTCCGTAGCTCGCACCGCGAAAATATTCGCGGCAGCCAATGCTCTGGCAACAATCCCAAAATCTGGATCAGCTCCGGCCATCTGCAATCCAAGCGGACTGCGATGCGCGGCCCAGATCACCAGCTCTAGCTGTCTCACTGACTCTTCATCAATCTTGCCGTCAAGCACCCGCACCGCCGGCAAGGCAATGGCGGGGGGTTGGATGCTAATCGCCCAGTCTTGCATCTCCGAAGATATCCGTTGCTCGAGGACAAAAAAGGTCGACAATGATGCGCCTGGCAGTGGCTTAGCCATGACAACAGCCCGGCGCTTTGCAGTATCAATAATCACATCATCACCGGACACGCCGGCCACCAGGGCCAAGCGATCACGTAAATCAGAAACTTGCGTCTCCACGGCTTCCTGCTGTTCGCTCAACCGCTTGGACGCCAGTTCTGCTTTGGCCGCATCATTGCCGGTTTCAACGCGATAT
This sequence comes from Sphingomonadales bacterium EhC05, assembly GCA_001650955.1. Lineage (GTDB taxonomy): Bacteria > Pseudomonadota > Alphaproteobacteria > Sphingomonadales > Sphingomonadaceae > Parasphingorhabdus. Next base: position 6,897 of record LXYP01000057.1, on the reverse strand, counting down.
TGCTCGATTTTTACCGAGATCGCCTGATTGAATGTCCGGCTCAAAAATCTAGAGCTTTGGTCCTCGGCACCTGTTTTTATTGTCGGAGTGAATACAGAGGCTGTCACCAATATTGGTTCGGCATTGAAATCAATATCAATTTGCGAAACACGGGCGCGAGGTCCAAATTCATCCTTGATATAGCCATTTGCCGATCGCGATATATTCGCCTCTCTGCCAATCTGCACGAGAGAAATCCCCAACGGTATTGCCAATCCAACGAAAACGACAACCATCACAAAGATTTGAAATTGGGTTTGCCGTTCCGACAGATAGGATCGGAACCCGTATAACCAAGCCATAACGGTCGCGGTAAGCGCAATCGTCATGAAATTGGTGAAATAGAGCAACAGGGAACCGCCAAAGACTGCCCAATTATTGGTTGCTAGACCAAAGCCAACAACCGCCAGTGGTGGCATCAACGCCGTGGCAATCGCCACACCCACAATCGTGCCCATGCCGCCGCGAATCATCGCATAAGCGCCAGCAAGTCCTGAAAACAGGGCAACGGCCAGATCAAATAGATTGGGACGAGTTCGGGAGGCAATTTCCGGTGTGACCGTCTGCAAGGGAGACATGAGCACAACAAAGGCGCTGAACGAGATTGCGATGATTGTGCCCAGCAAAAGGGCTTTGCCCGCATCTTTGAGCCAATGAGAGTCGCCAATAGCCAGCGCAAATCCGACACCCATTATCGGGTACATAAGAGGTGACAGGAGCATGGCGCCGATCACAACAGCGGGGGAAGACAGCAACAAGCCCAATATCGCGATGCCTGCCGACATGCACGTCAGAAATGCATAGCGCGGGGTGAAACTGCAATCGGTCTTGATTTTTTCGATCACCGCCTGCTGATCGATTTCAGCCTGGACTGCTGTTCGCCACCAGCGACGCAGCAATTTGATACTTCCAGATATTGGCGAAAACATGCCGCTGTCGCGTTTGGCTTGCAGTTTCTGTTGTGATTCAATCCTATCAGGTTTCTCGACCATGGACCGTTCTAACCATTGCATTCACAAAGGAATAGCAAAACATTACCCGAGGCGTAATTGAAAAATGAACGATTTTCTCTTTTATCAGGAAACTGTATAACCTATATAAGGCAGAGAGATTGCTTTGGCGCTAGCGAGAGGCGCTCCGTCTGAGGAGATGACAAAATGCCCCGCCCGGAAACTGATATCGACGCAAAGCGCATCGAAATCATGGAAGTTGCAGATAAAATCATTCGTGAACGGGGGGCTATCAGCTTCACCATGACCGACCTTGCTGCCGCCGCCAACATGTCCCAGTCTAACCTCTACCGCTTTTTTGACAGCAAGGATGCATTGGCAGAAGCGATGGCGGGCGAATGGTTTTCGGACCTGCACAAAATCATGGAAGATCTGGTTCAGACCGACATGCCAGTCGAGGAAAAACTCTATCTGTTTTTCGCCAAACGACTAGTGCTCAAACGTGCGCGCTATGACGAGGATCCCGAGCTGTTCGAATCCTATATGGAACTGGGCGATGAACATTTTGAAGTGATCAAGGGCTATGTCGACCTGGCTGATCATTATATGGCCTCAATCCTCGCCGAAGCCATGGAAAATGGCTATTTTGAAGGACTGGAGCTGGATGCGGTTGTCTCACTCGTCAACACGATGATGCAGCCATTTTGCAACCCCAAATTGATGATGCAGATGATGCATCTGGCGACCGAAGAACGGCTGCGTCTTGTGATCAGCACCATCCTGAACGGAATGCGCGCCGATCGCGATCAAGCTGCGGTCAAACCCGAGCTTCATATCGCAGGTTAAGCGGCATTCTCAGCTAGCCATTGCTTCATCATCGCTGGCGGAGGAGAAGCGTGCATTTGTGTCTCGTCAAGCGCAGCAAGCGCGCGCGTCCGGTCTTCTGGCGTGAAGCTCCCCGTGGTCAGGCAGAACTCGATCATATTGCCATTGGGGTCGCGGGTGTAGACCGAGTGGCACCAATTGTGATCGATCTCGAGCACGTCGAGCCCTGCCGCATTCCATTTTTTGCGCCAGGCCACCAGTTGTTCGGCTGACTCAACCGAAAAGCTATAATGGTTGGTGCCTTGCGGCGTTCCGGCCGCTTCATTGAGGTCATAGCTGTAGCCCGCCTCTCCCGGGGTTTCCATCAATTCCCAAAAGGCGATGAACCTGCTGTCATCGCCATCCATCCGGTAGAAGAAATGCTTGCCCCAGCCGCCGCCCATCACGGGCGCGATCTCGACTTTGACCAGTTCGAAATCCATCACCCCTTCGTAAAATGCGTGAATCGCTTTCATGTCTTTCGCCGCGAGGGCGAGATGGTGATAGCTCATTGGTTCGCATCCTTTCTTTTGTCGACCATGCCCATGACATCGGCCGTTGCATCATCTGGCGCGGGGACTTCGACCACTGGTTCTGGCACATCATCAAATTCCAGCTGCAGCGCCCGGCTCATCACCGCATGCATCATGTAGGTGCTCGTGATGTAGGTGAGTTCGAGTATCTCGACTTCGCCAAGATGTTGCTTCAGGGCGGCGAAAACTCCGTCCGGCACCCTCCCTCGTTCGAGCACGAGACAATCGGTATAGGCCAGCACCGCCCGCTCGACGTCGCTGAAACAGTCGGCGACTTGCCAGTTGGGAATGGCTTTGACCTGCTCTTCGGAATAGCCCTCAAAGCGCATCGCCTTGCTATGCTGCGAATAGACAAATTGCGATCCCACGGCATAGCCGGCGCGGATCTGGCCGAGTTCCCGGAGCTTGGGATCGAGCTTGCGATTGGCCGAGCGGTAAAAGCCAAAGCCTTCGGTAGTATGTTTGAAAGCGTCGGGAACCTGCGCAAAGACCGTCCACCAATTGCCCGGCGTCCCGGTGGCGGTGCCGGGGTCCGCGACCGGATCACGATCGCCGAACAGCATATCATAGAGGCCGAGAACATAGTCATCGGTCACTTCTGACCGAGATATTTCGCGCAATCGGGGCATGGGTCTCTCCTATGCCCCGACTATGCACAATTTGGCGTGGCTTTCTACCCCGCGAGATTCCGCAGCACATAATGCAGGATGCCGCCGTTGAGGAAATATTCCATTTCATTGGCGGTATCGATCCGGCACTGGGTCTTGAAGGTCGAGACCGAACCGTCGGCGCGGGTCATTTCGACTTCGACGTCCTGCAGCGGTTTCAGCGTCGCGACATCCTTGATCGTGAAGCTTTCGCTGCCGTCGAGGCTGAGCGTCTTGCGGTCAACACCCTCGGCAAACTGCAACGGCAATACGCCCATCCCGACCAGGTTCGAACGGTGAATACGCTCATAGCTTTCGACGATAACCGCGCGAACGCCGAGCAAATTGGTGCCCTTCGCGGCCCAGTCGCGGGAGCTGCCGGTGCCATATTGTTCGCCGCCGATGACCACGAGATCATTGCCGTCCGCCTTGTGACGCATCGCCGCGTCATAGATTGGCATGACCTGGCCGTCATATTTTGTGTAGCCGCCTTCTTTGCCGTCGGCCATTTCATTCTTGATTCTGATGTTGGCGAAAGTGCCGCGCATCATCACTTCATGATTGCCGCGGCGCGAGCCGTAGCTGTTGAAGTCAGCCTTGTTAACCTGATGATTTGTAAGATATTCTCCGGCAGGACTGTCCTCTTTGATCGCACCGGCTGGCGAGATATGGTCGGTGGTGATCGAATCGCCCAACACCGCCAATGTTTTCGCGTCGACGATATCGCCGACCGGCGCCGGGGTCATTTCCATGCCGTCAAAATAGGGCGGGTTGGCGACATAGGTCGAGCCAGCGCGCCACTGATAGGTGTCGCCGCCAGTGACATCAATATCCTGCCAGGCGGCATCGCCCTTATAGACATCGGCATAGCGGCTCATGAACATTTCGCGGTTGACCGCGCCGCCCATCGCGGCATTGACCTCGTCATTGGTTGGCCAGATATCCTTGAGATAGACATCTTCGCCATCCGACCCGACACCGATCGGCGTTTCATACATATCCTCACGCACCGTCCCGCGCAGCGCATAGGCAACGACCAAAGGCGGCGAGGCGAGATAGTTCGCCTTGACGTCCTGCGACACCCGGCCCTCAAAGTTGCGGTTGCCCGAGAGAACCGAGGCGGCGACGAGATTATTGTCGTTGATCGCCTTGGAGATTGCGGGCGCCAGCGGCCCCGAATTGCCGATACAGGTGGTGCAACCATAGCCGACGAGATTGAAGCCGAGATAGTTGAGATCTTCGGACAGCCCCGCCTTGTCGAGATAGTCGGTGACCACCTGCGATCCCGGCGCGAGCGAGCTTTTGACCCATGGCTTGCGCTGCAGACCGCGTTCCCGCGCCTTGCGCGCGACCAGACCGGCGGCGATCAGCACGCTCGGGTTGGAAGTATTGGTGCAACTGGTAATCGCGGCAATCGTCACGTCGCCATGGCCGATATCGAAATCTTCGCCATTGACCGCGACCCGGCCAGCGTCATCATTGGCGCCGAAGACATCGCCGAGATCCTTGTTGAAACTCTCGTCAAGCTCGCTCATCGAGACCCGCTGCTGCGGCAATTTCGGTCCGGACAGCGACGGCACGACGCTGGTCATGTCAAGCTCGAGCGTGTTCGAATAGATCGCATCTTTCGCTTCGTCATGCCGCCAGAAGCCCTGCTCCTTGGCATAAGCTTCGGTCAGCGCGATGTCCTGCTCGTCGCGGCCGGTCAGGCGAAGATAGTCGAGCGTCTTGTCATCAATCGGGAAATAGCCGCAGGTCGCGCCATATTCCGGCGCCATATTGGCGATCGTCGCGCGATCGGCCAAAGACAGAGCCGCCACGCCCGGTCCGTAAAATTCAACAAAGCGGCCAACCACGCCAACGGCGCGCAGCATCTGCACGCAGGTCAGCACGAGATCGGTCGCGGTAATCCCCTCGGCCAGTTCGCCGGTCAGCTTGAAACCGACCACTTCGGGGATCAGCATCGATACCGGCTGGCCGAGCATCGCCGCTTCCGCCTCAATCCCGCCCACGCCCCAACCGAGCACGCCGAGACCGTTGATCATCGTCGTGTGGCTGTCGGTGCCAACGCAGGTATCGGGATAGGCAACTTCAACGCCGTCGCCATCTTTCGACGACCAGACAGCGCGCGCGATATTTTCCAGATTGACCTGATGGCAAATGCCGGTGCCGGGAGGCACCACGGAGAAATTGTCAAACGCCTTCGAACCCCATTTGAGAAACTCGTAACGTTCCATATTGCGCTGATATTCGAGCGCGACATTATTTTCAAACGCCTGCGGCGTGCCAAATTCGTCGACCATCACCGAGTGATCAATCACCAGATGCACCGGCACCTGCGGGTTGATCTTCTCTGCGTCGCCGCCGAGCGCCTTGATCCCGTCGCGCATCGCGGCAAGATCGACCACCGCGGGCACGCCGGTGAAATCCTGCATCAGAACGCGAGCCGGGCGATATTGAATCTCCGCCGCGCTCTTCGCATCTTTCTGCCAGTCAACCACCGCCTGCGCATCTTTCGCATCGACGGTAAAGCCGCCATCTTCAAAGCGCAGCATATTTTCGAGCAGGACTTTCAGCGTATAAGGCAGGCGATCAATATCGCCAAGCTTGGCCGCCGCCTTGGCGAGCGAATAATAAGCATAGTCGGTGCCATTGACGCTCAGGGTTGAGCGGGTGCCGAGTGTGTCTTGTCCGGTGGTGGTCATGGGTATGTGCTCCGTTTTATCGTTGGTTCAACCGATTGGGGAGAGCGTTGCAGGCAGCGCTAAACGGTTGATGAATCAGGTTTGGGAGCGCTTTAGCGGAAGAGAGAGAATTGTGGAAGGGGGGGTTTGAAGTTGTCTGCTCAAATTTGCCGCAAACAAGAATTGTGGAACCTAGACTCCCAGTAGGGAGGCATTAAATGCAATTCATTGAAGAACTATTTGTTCAGTACTGGTTAGAATTGCTTGTTGCTATTATAGGCCTTTTGGCAGCCGGTATTTGGTTCAAAAAAACTCGCGTCACTCAAGGAAAAAAGAGTAACTTTGTCGATCAGTCGCACTCGAAATCGAGTGGAGACATGGTTGGTCGTGATAAAAGCGGTAAGTAACTTTGAGCAAAGAATCAGATAGCAGCAATCGGGCGATACAGGTTGGTGCAACCGCTGGCGCGAACGTGGTGGGTAGAGATCTTGTCAATATCAACGAAGCTTCATCGCTTCGCGATCAAAATGTTAAGTCATTAGTCTTGCAACTAGAACAAGAAATTCAAGACGATCAAACAAAAAGTCAGTGGATTGAGAACCTCGAATTTTTTAATATCGACCACATAGTGGATGAAATAGAAGGACTGGAGGCAAAGCTCGATCACGCCGGGCGACAAAAGAACATCAAGCTCGCAATGCGACATAAAGAAATGTTTGCGAAGTTTTTGGCTAAATTCTCTTTGTACGAATCAGCTCAAATATTGATTTCCAAATGTTTGCATGAAATTCATCAAGGTTTCGAAGCGAATGTTCATCCAGAATGTGAAGAGCTCTCAATCGCCAAAATTGATAAGATTATTTATAACGATGTAGTTAGCCCAATCGTCTCGCAGTATGGATTTGGAGCATTTTCTTTGGACCATGGCTTAGTTTCTGGAATGACTTACTGGTTGGCAGACCGTTGCTACGTGCGGTGGCATTCATGACGCAGCTTGTTTATCATCCGGCCTTTGACCCATATGCCTGCATCCTTAGGGTTCTTCGTGTCTTTCAGGCGTCATCGAAACCCAAAGAATACCTAAAAGTTCGAATATTGGATTACTACGTCTTGTTTCCAGAGCTACTGCAGAAAGTTAAGGCCACCTCTAAAAATGCTCTTTCGTGTGCGCCGATTTTCT
>LXYP01000056.1 GCA_001650955.1 Sphingomonadales bacterium EhC05 | reverse complement strand
TCGCCAGCGGTGGTGGCACCAGCAGCAGCTGTACCGCGACCCTGTATTGCTCCGTCGTTGACAATATCAAAGCTATTGCCCGCAGCAGACAGTTCAACAGAGAAACCAGCACCCTGGTTGCCTGCACCTGCGTCGATGAGGCCGTCGTTCAGATTGTTCAGAGTGAAATCCTGCGCGCTACTGTCCGCATAGACTGTACCATTGCGCTGGTTACCCGTGCCAATGATCTGACCGCTATTGTTTACGGTCAGTCCTGTACCATCAATATTCAGCGCCCGGCTGCCCGAGCTGATTATGCCCGAATTGTTGACGATTGCAGCAGAGAAATCTCCGCCACCAGCTGGCGTAGCGTTGCCGAAGTAAAGACCATTTTGGACACCGGAGATCGTGCCGCTGTTGTCAATCGTGCCGGCAAAGCTGGTTCCATTGACAAAACGGATACCGGCAGCGGTTCCGTTCGCAGCTTCTGACGCGATGATGCCAGAGTTGGTGATGTCGCCATTGAAGACACCAACGCTCGACCCGTCCAGGACACCCGCATTGCGCGTGCGTTCGAACCGCAGACCATCTCCCGCCGCAGCAAGTCCGGCAGCAGCATTGCCGCGACCTTGGATCGTGCCGGAATTGTTGACATCAAAGGCACTTCCGGTTGCCGCTAGTTCAACGGAGAATCCAGCGCCTTCATTGCCAGCACCTGCATCGATCAGGCCTTCATTGTTTAAGGTAAAATCTTGCGCGGTGGAGTCGGCATATACCGTTCCGTTGCGCTGATTGCCTGTGCCGATGATTTGGCCGGTTGTCAGGTTATTGATGACGAGCCCGGTGCCGTCGATATTCAGGGCACGGCTGCCTGAAGAGATCGTGCCGGCATTGTTTACAACACCACCCCTATGATCACCGCCACCGGCAGGTGTAGGGTTGCCAAAATACAGGCCGTTTTGAAGGCCGGAAATGACGCCGCCTTCTTCGTTGTTCAACATTCCCTGGAAAGAAACGCCATTGACCACTCGAATTCCGGCAACCGTTCCGTTAGCACCTTCGCTATCGATCAAGCCGCTGTTGGTTATTGTTCCGGTGAACAATCCGGTTGTTGTTCCGTCAAGCGCGCCTGCAACCCGCCCACGTTCCAGACGAATACCGTCGCCCGCAGTGGTAAGGCCAGCAGCAGCATTGCCGCGTCCCTGAATGGTTCCGCTATTGTTGATTTCAAAATCGTTGCCATCCGCAGACAGTTCAACAGAAAAGCCTGCACCTTCGTTGCCGGCCCCCGCATCAATAAGGCCGTCATTGTTCAACGTGAAATTTTGGGCGGTGGAGTCGGCATAGACTGTACCGTTGCGCAGATTGCCTGTGCCAATGATCTGACCTCCCGCAAGATTGTTTACAACAAGACCGGTCCCATCAATGTTAAGCGCGCGACTATCCGAAGAGATGGTGCCAGCATTGTTGACAAGGCCGCCGGTGTGATCGGCATCATTGCCAAAATAGAGACCATTGTTAACGCCAGAAACCATGCCAGTTGCTTCATTGGTCAGAGTTCCTTGGAAACCGATACGATTGGCGAAACGGATAGCAGCCGTTGGTCCGACTGCAGATTCAGAAGCGAAAGTGCCGCTATTGGTGATATTACCGGCATATATATATTCCGGTGCCAGTCCCGGTCCGAAAAAGCGAAGCCCGTCACCAGCAGTACCGCCAGCTGGAGCAGCTTGGCCACGCCCTTGCACAAGACCGGCATTGGTGATCGATCCGCCGCGCGACGCGCCGCCACCACCGACTTCAATCGCGATGCCAGCACCTTCAGCGCCAGCATCAATAGTGCCTGAGACATTATTGTTGATTGTGATGTTGTTTGAGGTGCGGTTTGCATAAACGGCGCCGTTGCGCTGGCTACCCGTTCCCAGAATGACGCCGTCATTGTTCAGCGTGGCATCGGTTCCATCAAAGTTCACCACGCGTGAATCTGCTTCGAGGCGGCCTGTCGCAGCATTGTTGATGATAGTACCGGTCGTGTTCTGATTGACCTGGACCGTCTGTGTTAAACTGTTTGTGCGCAATGTGCCTGCGTTATTCAGTGTAACATCATCATTATCGATGATGACGATGGGAGCGCCGTCCACGATGCTCACGACGCCAATACCAGACGTTATGGTTTCACCATCAGCACCGCTCGTGACGGTAATATTGTCGCCATCACCGATGACTTGTTGGGCTTGCGCCTGGGTTGAAACAAGAATGGCAATCGCCGAGGTGGCAGCCAAAAATCTGGTCGGCGTAAAACGGGCCGAACCATTGGGGGAACTGATCATAATTTCTACCTTTCATATTGCGGAATGCCTCGTCCGCGGTGCGACAATTCTGAGCGCCAGCACCTTCTGAAAGGGATCAATATGGAGGTATATTATGCTTGTATAATATAAGTTATTGATGACCATCATAAGTAAAAATTATGATATAAATCACTGATTTATATAGATAATAAAAAGGGCCCGTCCAATCTCCTGGACAGGCTGAATAGGCATTTTGACGCAAGCAAGAACCGCTATGGGCTTACCCGATGGGCGTCACATTTTCTGGTGGATTTGATCTGATCTCATCACATAGCGCGAACAATATATGTTCTCTCGGGCAACCTTTGCGGGAGAGGAAACCGATCGTACGGCTATAGGTTTTGTCTGCAATAGCGATGAAGTTAACCGCCGGGTTGGCGGCTCCAAGAAACCCCTTTGCCAGCGCGGGTACCAGTGTCGATCCATAGCCCTGTGTGATATAATGGGTTGCGGTGAGCAAGCTGGTCGCAGCCAAATCTTCCGGAACATCAATGCCGGTATTCTTATTTTGACAGAGGTTGAGTGTTTCGTCGTGAAGACAATGATCTTTATCCAACAGAATCATCTCTTCTTTGGGAATTTCATGGGCATTGATTTTTTCATGATTGGCGAGGCGATGCGAGTCGGAAACTGTCAGAAAAAAGTCTTCCCGGAATACCGGAGTGAAATTATTAGCTGGATGGGTGATCGGACCGCTCACCATGGCAATATCGATTTTGCGATTCTCAAGATCGGCAATGAGCTGCTGCGTTGGTGTTTCACGGAAAATGAGTTTTAACTCTTCGCTCAAGCCATGGACCGTCTTTGCGATATAGGGCACGATAAACGGTGCCAGCGTAGGAAAGATTCCGATCTTCAGCGGCACCGACATCGGATCACGATATTCGGCAGCATAGTCTTTAATTTGCCGCGCCGATTTTAGCATATCCTTGGCTGTCTCGATGATCCGATGTCCAGCTTCCGTCGCCATGACTTTGTGGTTGGACCGCGCAAAAATCTCAACGCCCAGTCGATCTTCCAGTTTTTTAACCTGAGCTGACAGGGCTGGCTGAGAAACATTACACGCTTCGGCAGCACGTCCAAAATTTAGATATCGGTCAATCGCTGTGATATATTCCAGATCACGTAATTTCATCATTTGCTCCCGAAGATACTTGCTGTTCGAGTGAAACTGGAAAAGGTTACATCTTCGGGAAAACTAATATTCAAGGCCCGCCGGCAATCGCTTTTACGCCGGGAGCGGACTTGATCGGAGTGTCTGCTACATCCCGAAACTTCGCGCGCTGATCCACAGTGCGACGATCCATCCGAAACCGGATAGCGCCACGGCTGAGGTGACGGAAAGTTGAATTCCATTCTGACCCGGGCCAATCGCGAACCGGATATTTCAAACAATTATGCAAAAAACTGGAGCGGGCGAAGAGATTCGAACTCTCGACCCCAACCTTGGCAAGGTTGTGCTCTACCCCTGAGCTACGCCCGCTCGGCGTTGCTGCGACCTTGGGTATTAAAGGCTGAGTCAGCAGCAGATTGAGGCGGGCGATTAGCATGGGTTTTCGACTCCGGCAAGAGCCAAATCGCTCTGCGTTGCCCGCAAAAGAAAAAATATGCTTGGCATTGCCGCGCCGCTCCCCACATAAAGCCCGAGACTATATAGTTATGGGCGCGATTCCGAGCCTTCGGGCGCGCAAAAAGGAGCATCACGTGGCAACAGCGGGCCTGACGGTAGAAGAACAAAAAGCGGTGGAAGAATTCCAGCAGGCGGTGGTGACACCGAGCATGGAGAAGCTCGTCATCCTCGATTTCTGGGCCGAATGGTGCGGACCGTGCAAGGCGCTGACCCCGGTGCTCGAGAAAGTAGCGGCGCAATATGCCGACAAAGGCGTGATTCTCGCCAAGATCAACGTCGACGAACAGAAATTTATCGCGGCACAATTTCAGGTCCAATCGATCCCAACGGTCTATGCGATGTTTCAGGGCAAGCCGGTTGCCGATCTGACCAGCGCGCGGACCGAGAGCCAATTGTCGGCGATGCTCGACCAATTGCTCGAAAAGCTGCCAGTTGGCGCCAGCGCCGCTCCCCAGCAGGATATCGCGCCATTGCTCGCAATGGGCGAAGAGGTGCTGGCCGAGGGCGATGGGGAACGCGCTGCCGGAATTTTTACGCAAATCGCCGAAATGGCGCCGGATAATGTCGAGGCGATGGGCGGTTTGATTCGCGCACTGGTTGCCGCCGGTCATCTCGAGCAGGCCGAAGCTGCGCTCGCGGGTCTGCCGGAACCGCTGCACAGCGATCCAGCCATCGAACGCGCCAAGGCGACGATCGAGCTGGCCAAGGACAGGCCCGCAGATGGCGCGCTCGAAGCGATGCAGGCAGCGGTTGCGGCCGATGGCAAAGATCATCAGGCGCGGCTTGATCTGGCCAGCGCCTTGATTGCGTCCGGCGATCATGATGGCGCGGCCGATCATCTGCTCCAGATCATCGCAGCGGACAAGGACTGGAATGACGGCGCGGCGCGGGCAAAATTGCTCTCGCTATTTGAAATGGTCGGGCTGGAAGATGAATGGGTCTCGACGACTCGCCGCAAGCTCAGCGCGCTATTGTTCGGCTAGATATGACAGACAAGCTCAACATCGAAACACAACGCCTCTCGATCTTTCCTCTCACCGGAGCGCTGCTCTTCCCGGGCATGCACCTGCCGCTGCATATTTTCGAGGAACGCTACCGCGCCTTGATCAATGATGCGATGGCGCGCGACCGGCGTATCGGGATGATACAACCCAAAGAGACTGGTCCCAATCCTGCCCTGTTCGATGTCGGATGTGTCGGCAAGATCATCGATATCGAAGCGATGGAGGATGGCCGGTTCAACGTCGTTCTGGAAGGTGTCGCGCGTTTCCGGGTCGTCGAGGAGATTGATGCCTCCACCGCCTTCCGGCAAGTGCAGGCAGTGATCGACGAAAATCTCGAACTGGATGAAGTGCTGGCCAGCGTCGAACGCGCGTCGCTGGAGATCGAAAGCCGCAGATTCGCGGAGCTTCAGGGCTATCAGGTCGACTGGGACAGTATCGGACGGCTCGATGATATGGCTTTCGTCAATGGCATCGCCCAGATCGCGCCCTTTGATGCTGCCTCGAAACAGGCTTTGCTCGAAGTCGATGGGCTCGCCAACCGGGCCGAATTGATCATCCAGCTGCTGCAGTTTTTCGGACGTCAGGATGGCGATGATGACGGGATCACGCTTCAGTGAGTGATGCCACGCGGGAGATTGATCCCGAACTGCTCGAAATATTGGTCTGTCCGATGACCCGGAACAAGCTGATCTACGACGCAGACGCGCAGGAACTGATCAGCGAGGCAGCAGGCGTCGCCTATCCGATCCGCAATGGCGTGCCGGTGATGCTGATCGAAGAGGCGCGCAAGCTCTAAGCACAGGCTGGCACCACTCCAGAAAGCCTCATCCGTCCAGGGCGTTGTCGATCACAATTTTCGCTAAAGCACGCGCATCAGCTGTCACATCGCGATGGTCGTGCAAATGTGCGAGCACAATCGCTCCCTCCTTGATGATCAGCAATTGCCGCGCCAGTGATTCGGGATCGGAGGCGTTGGTCTTGCGGGCGATGTCGGCGAAATAGATCGCCAGCAGTCGCTTGTGCTCGGCCGCTGTCGCATGGATCGGATGGCTATTGTCCTGATATTCCGAGGATGCCTTGATAAACATGCAACTGCGATAGCCCGGCTCTTTAAACCATTCACCCAATGCATCGAAAATCGCGAGCAGCTGATCTTCAGGATCACTCGCCAAGGCCTCAATTCTGCGGCGCAGCCAATTGCGAAACTGCTCGTCGCGCAACCGCAAGGTGGCGAGGATCAAATCCTCCTTGGTGCGAAAATGTTTGTAAATCGCGGTCTTGGATACGCCGGTTTCCTTCGCCAGACGATCCATCCCAATCGCATGAAAGCCCCCTTTGTAAAAAGAGGCCAGCGCTTTTTGCACAAGCTCGTCACGTTTCGATGCGCTCACAATTTCGCCCTTTAAACCATTACTGATCGGTAAATAGCGATTCGCGCTGCTTAACGCAATAGAAGGCTCAATATCATCGGAAATCCCGAAATTATTTGGCCCTAATATCAATGAGATCGCGATAAAATGCGATGGATTCAGATATTGGCATTGACTGATCGGTACACCTTTCTTATTTCAACATTAACCGATCAGTACATGTTCGGATCTGAAGTCCAGCCAAGCTTAACAAAGGAACAGGAAATGTTGCACTCGAAGATTCAATCCAATGTCATCGCCATATTGGCCGCAACCATCTCTGCTGCTGTTTTCGTCGGAGCCAGCCTGACGCCAGCGATGACAGCGCTCAACGCCTAATCCCCCGAAATTGAAGGAACCGCTTATGTTTTTCTCACCGGAACCCATCGCTCACCAACCCCACAGCCTTCGCTCGACTTTGACCAATGTGATGGCCAATATCCTCGTGGTCAGCATTGTTGCAGGCGTCTTTGCCGCGTCGCCAGAAGCCAGTGCCCGGCCAACCCCAAGTGCCGCAGCGCAGGTCAGTCAGGATGTCTATCACCGGACGATCTCGATCGACGGTGTGGAGATCGCTTATCGTGAGGCAGGCGATCCCCGCAAGCCAACCGTGCTGCTGCTCCATGGTTTTCCCACGTCATCGCAAATGTTTCGCAATCTGATCCCCCAACTCGCGGAAGATTATCATGTGCTGGCGCCCGACTATCCTGGCTATGGCGCCAGCGCGATGCCGAGCCGCGACGATTTCGAATATAGTTTCGCCCATTTCGCCGACATTGTGGACCAGTTTGTCAGCCAAAAAGACGTGTCATCCTATGCCATCTATCTGATGGATTATGGCGCGCCGGTTGGATATCGCCTGTTCGCCAAACATCCGGAGCGGGTGACCGGATTGATCATTCAAAATGGCAACGCCTATGATGAAGGACTGCGCGACTTCTGGACGCCGATCAAAGCCTATTGGGCCGACGGCTCCGACGAAAACCGCAATGCTTTGCGCGGACTGCTGAAACTCGAGGCAACCAAATGGCAATATACCCATGGTGTCGGCGATGTCGCCAAGATCAGCCCCGATACTTGGCATGGCGATCAATATCTGCTCGATCGCCCAGGTAATCAGGACATCCAGCTCGACATGTTTGCCAGCTATGCGACCAATGTTGCCGAATATCCGCATTGGCAGAAATTGTTCCGCGAACATCAGCCGCCCGCCTTGATCCTTTGGGGCAAAAATGACCAGATCTTCCCGGCTGAAGGCGCTCATCCCTACAAGCGCGATTTGACCAATGTCGAATTCCACCTGCTCGACACCGGACATTTCGCACTGGAAGAATATGGCGACGAGATGGCCAGCGAAATCCTCGACTTTCTAGACCGCGAAGTCCTCCCCCGGGACTGATCCCGCGCGGTTACCTGCGGGGCGCTTCTCCCCCTCCTCCCGAACAGCGCCCCGCAGGCCCTTATAAATCCGACTTCATGGAAAGCATCATGACCCAGAAAATTGTCCCCCCGTTCACCGAAGAAACCGCCCGCGCCAAGGTCCAGGCTGCGGAAGATGCCTGGAACAGCCGGGATCCCGAACGCGTGGCTCTCGCTTATACGGCCGATAGCGAATGGCGAAATCGCGACAGCTTCCTGACGGGCCGCGAAGAGATCAAGGCCCTGCTCGCTGCCAAATGGCAGAAAGAACGCGACTATAAGCTCCAAAAGCAATTATGGGCGTTTGCCGGCAACCGCATCGCGGTTCGCTTTGAATATGAATGGCGCGATCAGGACGACCAATGGTGGCGCAGCTACGGCAATGAAAATTGGGAATTTGCCCCAGACGGCCTGATGCAAAAACGTTTTGCGAGCATCAACGATGTGCCGATCAGTGCAACGGAACGCCGCCTGTAGCTGGCGTCTCTCCGCAATAGATGATGCCAGAGCCGTAACCCCAATATAGTGAGGAAACACCCCATGCCCCGTGCCTTTGCCGAAATAGCCTTTACCCCAGCCGTACAATCGATCCAGAAACAACAAGGCTCAGCCGCCAGCTATGCCAAATTCCTCAAGCCTGAGGTTAGCGGTGGTGACCGGCTAACGGCCGCTGAAGCCGTATTTATTTCAGAGCGAGATGGATTTTATCAGGCCAGCGTGTCCGAAACGGGCTGGCCCTATGTCCAGTTTCGCGGCGGGCCAGCGGGTTTTCTGAAAATACTTAGCCCGACGCAAATTGCCTATGCTGATTATCGCGGTAATCGCCAATATGTCAGCACCGGCAATTTGACGCTGGAAAATCGGCTGTCGCTGATTTTAATGGATTACCCAAATCGCCGAAGACTCAAAATCTGGGGCCATGCGACGATAGTCAGCACGGAGGAGGATGCCGCGGCCGTTGCGCGCTTGCATGACCCAAATTACAAAGCGGTTCCCGAACGCGCGGTGATCATCACCATCGACGCCTTCGACTGGAACTGCCCGCAGCATATTCCGCAGCGCTACACGCTCGACGAGCTCCAGGACTTGGAGCTCTTGCGCTGAAGATCATGGCAAACGTCGGATCGGAACGTCAGATTATGATTGATATCGGCGCCTCGCCTTCCGTATAATTGCAGGATGTCTCCGAAACTTCAAACGGCCTTTGCGACAGAAATGATGCTTTCATCCAAAGCATATGCGGCATCGGACTGGGACCGCGCCTTTCATCATCTTGAACGCGCGCATATTTTGGGGCAGCGTGAATTCTCGCCCCACCTCAAGACCCATTACGGCATGCTGAAAATAGGCTTTTTGCGGCGGGATTGGCGCGAAGTGGTCGGTCAGGTTTTGCGCATCATGGCGGTGTTTCCCGCCAGTCTGTTTGGCTGGGTGCCGATCGGCAATACTGGCGGCGCGAATGTTTCTGCTTTGAAACCCATGGCGATTCCCGAAGATCTTGCTCGATTGTTCGAAGACTAGAGGCCGGATCGATCAATCACCCTGCACTCGCTAGCCTGATGTTGCGAGGAACCCAGCAACCGGCTAAAAACTGGCCGTCAGTCCATCGACCACAAATTGTACCGCGAGCGCGCCAAGCAAGACGCCGAGCACGCGCGTAATCACCGCCTCGACCTTGTGGCCGAGGAACCGCATCAGCGGACCTGCAAGCAGCAAGCCGATCAGGGTGAGCAGCAAAACCAGTGCCAGCGCGCCCATGATCACCAGCGCATTTTCGATGCCGTCATGTTTCGACGTTAACAGCATCAATGCCGCAATCGAACCGGGTCCGGCGATCATCGGCATGGCCATTGGAAAGATCGAGACATCCTCGACTTCTGGATTATCGATCACTTCCTGCGCCCGGTCTTCGCGGCGCTCGGTGCGCTTTTCGAAAACCATTTCGAGGGCGATAATGAACAGCATGATGCCGCCGGCGATCCGGAAACTGTCGAGGCTGATACCCAGCGCACCAAGCAGCTGTTCGCCAAATAATGCAAAAACGAGCAGGATCAGTGTCGCCACGAAGACCGCCCGGATCGCCATGATCCGGCGATCACGCGGCGTCGCATTGCCGGTCAGGCTCGCATAGATTGGCGCGCAGCCGGGCGGGTCAATCACCACGAAGAAGGTGATGAAGGCGGAGATGAACAATTCGGTCATGGTGCTGGTGCTGCCACCCGATATTCATGCACACGCTTGAAGCTGCCATCATCCTGGATCAGATCGACAAAGACGATACGCGAACCATCGTCAGTCGCGGTCGCATTCCAGATCAGGCTGCGATCGACCGACATATCGGTTTTCCCCGTGCCGGATGGAACGGCAGACGGCGCGCCGACCGGCGCCCGAACTGTGCAGGACGCCACAAATGTTTCAATAAAATCGGGTTCTTCCAGCGGCTTGTCGAGCGGCTGACCATCGTCGAAAATCCACTTCCACTCAACATCCTTGTTCGGACGACGCTGGCCAAATTCTTGCTGACGCCAGATGGTGGTGAAATGCCCTGTCCCACCCTTGCTATCCTGCCAGGCACCCGTCGAAACTCCGATACTGCCATCGCAGGACATGTAAATTCTATGCGGTTGCCAGTCGACCGCCTGCGGCGGATCGGCCTTGCCCTTCAGCCATTGCTGGGCGTTGACCAAATTGGGCGTGAACATGATCGCATCATCGGCGGCGGTTTCACGAAAGGCGGTCCATTGGCCTTTTTCCTGCGCCAGCCGGGCAAAAGACAGTTCAGCTGCGACAATCGCACTCGGATTGGCGACCGGTTTGCCAAGCACCCGGTTGAATCGTTCCCGGTCGGTCGGTCGGCCACCACCGGCACAGCTCGCCAGCATGAGCGCGATACCAATCACAGCAAATAGACGCATTAGAGACCTTTCGGTTTTGCATAGCCTGCGCGCAACGACGCGGCGACCAGTGTATTGCGCAATAGCACTGCAATGGTCATCGGGCCAACCCCTCCCGGAACCGGGGTGATTGCGCGAACATGATCCAGCGCTTCCGCCGTGGCGACGTCGCCAACCAGTCGGCCTTTTTGCTTGCCCGGTTCGGGGGCCAGCCGGTTGATCCCGACATCAATGACGACCGCGCCGTCCTTCAGCCAGTCACCCTTGACCATTTCGGCCCGTCCGACAGCGGCCACGACAATATCGGCGCGGCGCACGACCTCGGGCAGATCGCGGGTACGGCTATGCGCCATCGTGACCGTGCAATTTTCACTGAGCAGCAATTGTGCCATCGGCTTGCCGACCAATATCGAACGGCCGACGACGACGGCGTTGAGGCCGGTCAGATCGCCGAGCGTGTCTTTCAGCAACATCAGGCTGCCGAGCGGCGTGCAGGGTGTCAGCGCTTCCTCGCCATTGGCGAGTCGACCGGCGTTGATGACATGGAGTCCATCGACATCCTTGTCCGGATCGATCGCCATGACGACTGCTTTTTCGTCGAGACCATCGGGTAACGGCAGCTGCACGAGAATTCCGTCGACGCTCTCGTCGGCATTGAGCTGCTCGACCAGCGCCATGATATCGGCCTGAGATGTATCGGCAGGCAGACGATGTTCAAAGCTTTCCATCCCCGCGGCGATGGTCGCCTTATGCTTGGATGCGACATAGACCTGACTCGCCGGATCATCGCCAACCAGCACGACCGCCAGTCCCGGCGCCCGGTTCGCTTGCTCGACAAAGGCCGGAACAGCAGTCTTGATGCGTTCTCGAAGGCCGGCGGCAAACGCCTTGCCGTCGATGATCTGTGCTGTGGTCAAGTGAGGAGAGCCTGCGCAATGGGGGGAAGAATGGCATCCTGAAGGATGATGATGCCGATGATCACCACCATCGGTGTCAGGTCAATCGAACCAAAATCAGGCATGATCTTGCGGATCGGCCGGTAGATCGGAGCGGTGAGCGCATCCAGCGTGGTCCAGATCGCCCGCGAAATATCATTTTGCAGATTGATCACGTTAAACGCGAGCAGCCAGCTCATGATTGCCTGCACGATAATGATCGTGATCGCGACGTTGAGCAGGATAGAGATAATCTGGAGAAGTGCGAATGCCATGGGAGACCCTTTAATGATATTCTTGCGCGGCTGCTAGACGTTTGTCACTGCCAAAGCGAAGAAATTTACTGTATCAACTATATAACACAGTTACTGTGTTATTCAACCGCTTCAAAATCGTCGCGTACCAAAGTACCCGCACCCTTGCTGGTGAAAATTTCCAGCAACATCGCATGGGGTATCCGGCCATCCAAGATGACCGCCGCATCCACCCCTTCCATCACCGCCTGCACACAGGTTTCGAGCTTTGGAATCATTCCGCCCGAAATAGTGCCATCTTCCGCCAGTTCCTTGATTTCACCCGGCACCAGATCGGTGAGCAGTTCACCCTGCTTGTCGAGCACGCCGGGAACATCGGTGAGCAAGAACAGGCGTGCGGCGCGCAAGGCCGAGGCGACAGCACCGGCCATCGTGTCGGCGTTGATATTATAGGTTGCGCCATCATCGCCGACGCCAATCGGTGCAATCACGGGGATCATGCCCGATGATGAAATCATGTCGACAACGCTGCGATCGACTTTTTTCGGTTCGCCGACATAGCCAAGGTCAATGATCCGTTCGATATTGCTATCCAGATCGCGCTCGGTCCGGCGCAATTTGGAGGCTTTGACGAACCCACCATCCTTGCCGGAAATACCGATGGCATGGCCGCCTGCCCGCTCGATCCAGCTGACCAGTTCCTTGTTGATCGCGCCTGACAAAACCATCTCGGCGATCGCCGCTGTTTCCTTGGTTGTGACCCGCAGGCCATCAACAAATTTGCTTTCGACGCCAACTTTTTCGAGCATCGCGCCAATTTGCGGCCCGCCGCCGTGGACCACCACCGGGTTGATTCCAACCGCTTTGAGCAGCACGATGTCTTCGGCAAAGTTGCGCGCCAATGCGGGATCCCCCATCGCATGGCCGCCATATTTGACGACGAAAGTCTGGCCTGCATAGCGCTGCATATAGGGCAATGCATCGGTCAGCGTTTCCGCCTTGGCCAGCATCGCGGGATCGGGTGCATGATCAGTCATCTGCGCCTTTCAATCCAGAGCGCCGGAAAATGCAAGCCTTTAATCAGCTTCCGGCAAGCTTCTGCACCAATTCGAGGCTGCCAGTGACATGACCCTGTGGCGCGCGGGCGCTGTGGACGAAGAGAATTTTGCCATCCTGCCCGATGACATAGCTGGTGCGATTGGCCCTAACCAGGTTCGGTGAGATGCGGACCTGATAGTCGTCGAGGATTTTGGCATCTGCTTGGGCCACCGCAAATTTGTCCCGGCATTCGGAGACGGAGAATTTTTTCAGACCCTCGATATCATCGCCCGACATGCCGATCACGGTGGCGCCGGCGGCGCTGAAATCTTCTGTTGCCTCGGCAAACATATTGGCCTCAATCGTGCATCCCTCGGTGAAGACCTGCGGGAAGAAATAGAGCACGACGGGGCCATTTTTGAGCTTGTCCGCGAGGGAAAATTTAAATTCCTTCCCCGCCAGAGCTCCGCTGGTGGTAAAATTAGGCGCGCTTGCGCCAATCTCCAACGGCTCGGCATTAGCGCTGCGCGTGGAATAGACGAATGATGCCGCACCGATCATGACCGCTGCCATTGCAATGATAATCCATTTTTTCATTCGATCATTCCTGTTCTAGCTGCGCCTTGAGCATATATAGCTGCTCCAGAGCATCTCGGGGAGACAATGCGTCCAAATCGAGTGCGCTCAGCATATCACGCAATATATCGTCATTGTCTTCGTCCGCGACAAGGCTTGCGGCGAAAAGCGGCAAATCGCCCAGTCCGGCAGCAAGCCCGCCGGTTTCTGCTTTGCCGGCCTCTAACTTGTCGAGCACCGCTTTCGCGCGGCTCAGCACCGGTTTGGGGATCCCTGCCAGCTTGGCCACAGCCAGACCGTAGCTCCGATCGGCCGGCCCCTTGGCCAATTCGTGCAACAGCACCAGATCGCCTTTCCACTCGCGCGCCCGCACATGATGGAGGGCCAGCGCATCCAGCTGGTCTGCCAGCCGGGTAAGCTCATGATAATGGGTCGCGAACAGGCAGCGGCAGCGATTGGTTTCATGAACGGCTTCGACAACAGCCCATGCCAACGCAAGGCCGTCATATGTCGACGTACCCCTGCCCACTTCATCAAGGATGACAAAACTCTTCTCGGTTGCCTGTGACAGGATCGCAGCGGTTTCAACCATCTCAACCATGAAGGTGGAGCGGCCTTGCGCCAGATTGTCGGACGCGCCGACGCGGCTGAACAGGCGATCGACGAGACTGATCCGTGCAGCGGATGCCGGCACAAAACCACCCGCCTGAGCCAAGATGATGATCAGTGCATTTTGCCGCAAAAAAGTCGACTTCCCGCCCATATTCGGGCCGGAAATCAACCATAGTCGCTCGTCTTGACGCAGCGCACAGTCATTCGCGACAAACGGGTCGCCTTTGGCCGACAGCGCCGCTTCGACGACCGGATGACGGCCAGCCTGAATGTCGAGGACATTGCCATCGACAAATTCCGGGCGCGCCCATTGTCCTTCGGCTGCGCGTTCGCCCAGCGCCGCAGCGACATCAATCCGGGCCAGCGCGTCTGCGCTTTCGCCGATCGCCTGCTTGCGTGAGAGGGTTTTTTCGACAAGCCCCTCGAAATGAGCGGCTTCAGCGGCAAGAGCATGGGCCCCGGCCTGCGACACCCGCACCGCCTCCTCGTGGAGATCTGTAGAGTTGAAACGCACCACGCCAGCCAGGGTCTGGCGATGGGTAAAGCCAGAATCTTCAGCCATCAAACTGTCCCCGTGGCGCGCTGGCACTTCGATGAAATAGCCAAGGACCGCATTATGCTTGATCTTCAGCGTATTGATCCCGGTCGCTTCGCGGTAGCGCGCCTCGAGCGTTGCAATCGCCTGGCGTCCGTCTGATCCGGCGCTGCGCAGTTCGTCCAATGCCGAATCAAAACCAGTGGCGATATAACCGCCATTGCTCATCTCGGTTGGCGGAATCTCGACCAGTGCCCTTTCGAGCAAATCAACCAGGGCGGCATGCCCATCGAGCGATGGCAAAATATTCTGCAGCAACTCCGGCAATCCCACCGCCAGCCCTAGTCGCTCGCGCAAGATCCGCGCGCCGGCCAGGCCATCGCGAATCTGACCCAGATCACGAGGACTGCCACGTCCTGCCGAAACCCGGCCCAGCGCCCGGCCGATATCTGGCAGCGCTTTGAGTTCGGCGCGGACATCATCGCGCACGGCGGAGCCATCGTAGAACCATTGGACCATACCGAGCCGCCGGTTGATGCGGGCTTCGTCAAACATCGGCGCAGACAGATCCCGGGCCAGCAGACGTGCACCTGCCGGCGTCACCGTCCGGTCGATGGCATGCAAGAGACTGCCATCGCGTTCACCGGCCAATGTCCGGTCAATCTCAAGACTCGCCCGGGTGGGCCCGTCTATCGACAGAAATTCTCTGGTTTCGCGATGCCGCGGCGGATGCAGATAGGGCGTTTTGCCCTGCGAGACATGATCGACATAAGCGACCAGCCCGCCTGCGGCGGCCAGTTCGGCGCGTGAAAATTCACCCATGCCATCCAAAGTGGCGACCCCGAACAGGTCCTGCAGCCGCGTTTCCGCACGCAAACTGTCGAAATCAGATTTGTCCCAGGCCGTTGCATTGGCAATCCGAGGCAACAGAGCGGGCGGACAGATTATCTCCGACGGACCAATCCGCGTGATCTCCGCATCAATGGCATCTGATGATATCGTCGACAGTTCAAAACTGCCGGTGGAGATATCCGCCGCGGCCAGTCCAATGCCGCCCTGCACTTCGGCCAGCGCGACCAGCATATTGTCGCTACGTGCGTCGAGCAGATTATCTTCAGTCAGAGTCCCGGCAGTGACAAATCGGATGATATCGCGCGCCACGAGCGCCTTATAGCCCCCACGCGCCTTGGCTTGGGCCGGAGTCTCGGTCTGTTCCGCAATCGCGACTTTGAAGCCCGAGCGGATCAGCTTCGCCAGATAGCCTTCTGCCGAATGGGCCGGTACGCCGCACATCGGGATCGAGTCGCCGGCATTTTTGCCGCGCGAGGTCAGGGCGATATCCAACGCCGCCGCCGCCAGTTTTGCGTCATCATAGAAGAGTTCGAAAAAATCGCCCATCCGGTAAAAGAGAAGGCAATCTCCGGCCTTTTCCTTCAACGCGAAATATTGCTCCATCATCGGCGTAAGCTTGGCTTTCGCGGAATCGCCTTTTGCTGCTGTGGTTTTTTGCTGAGTCTGCGTCGCCATGCTGATGCGATAGCCGAGAAGCGAGACTCATTAAAGGGTTCTGAAATTGCCAGATTAATTTCCCGCTTTCGCGAAATAGACAGCGTGCGGGACTTGCCCTGCGGCCCTCAATCAGCGTAGTGAAACAGCAGGATGCGCAGACGGGTGGCTATCACAGACGGTCGGCAATGCAGGGAGATTGATTTTGGCTGATAAAAATAAGAGCAACGTAGAATTTTCTGAACGCGAAGCACTCTTGTTTCATTCCCATGGGCGACCCGGGAAAATTGAAATTATCGCCTCTAAACCCATGGCCACCCAGCGCGATCTCAGCCTCGCTTATTCTCCTGGTGTCGCCGTTCCTGTCCGCGCCATCGCCGAGGACCCCTCCAAAGCCTATGACTATACGGCCAAGGGCAATCTCGTGGCAGTTATCTCCAACGGCACCGCAATTCTCGGGCTCGGCAATCTCGGCGCGCTGGCCTCCAAACCGGTGATGGAAGGCAAAGCGGTTCTGTTCAAACGCTTTGCCGATGTCGACGGGATCGATATTGAACTGGATACCGAAGATACCGATGCCTTCATCAATGCCGTACAGATCATGGAACCCAGTTTCGGCGGCATCAATCTGGAAGATATTGGTGCGCCGGCCTGCTTCATCATCGAGCAGACGTTGCGCGACCGGATGAATATTCCGGTTTTTCATGATGACCAGCACGGCACGGCGATTATCGCAGCTGCCGGTATCATCAATGCCTGCCTGCTCACCGACCGCAAAGTCGAAGATATCAAGGTCGTCGTCAACGGCGCCGGAGCGGCCGCCATTGCTTGTGCTTCGTTGATCAAAAGTCTCGGCGTACCGCATGACAATCTGACGATGTGCGATCGTAAAGGTGTCATCTATCGCGGCCGCGACGGTGTTGATCAGTGGAAATCCGCGCATGCCATCGATACAGATGCCCGCGATCTGACCGAAGCCCTCAAGGGCGCCGATGTCTTTTTGGGACTGTCTGCCGCCGGCGCGCTCAAGCCAGAAATGGTGATGGACATGGCCGACAAGCCGATTATTTTCGCGATGGCCAATCCGGATCCCGAAATCACACCTCCCGATGCGAAAGCCGCTCGGCCCGATGCGATTGTCGCAACCGGCCGCTCTGACTATCCCAACCAGGTGAATAATGTCCTCGGCTTTCCGTTCATTTTCCGCGGTGCGCTCGACGTCCGCGCCACCCGAATCAATGAAGAGATGAAAGTCGCCGCCGCACAAGCCATTGCCGAACTGGCGCGGGAACAGGTTCCCGAAGAAGTTGCTGCGGCCTATGGCGGTAAGGCACCGAAATTTGGCGTTGACTATATCATTCCGGCACCTTTTGATCCGCGCCTGATGGACGTAGTCTCTGCTGCGGTTGCCAAAGCGGCAATGGATAGCGGTGTCGCGCAAAAACCGATCGATGATCTCGATGCCTATCGCCAGAGTCTCAAAGCACGTCTCAATCCGACAACATCAGTGCTGACCCAGGCATATGAAGCCTGCCGGATTTCTCCGAAGCGGATTATTTTTGCCGAAGCGGAGGAAGATGTTGTCCTGCGGGCCGCGATCCAGTTCCATGATGGTGGCTATGGCACGCCGGTGTTGATCGGACGCGATGAGCGCGTCATTGCCAAGCTCAAGGAATTGGGCGTCAGCGACCCCGAGCGGTTTGAAATTCACAACAGCCGCACAAGCCCGCTGGTGCCCGACATGGTGAAAATGCTCTATGACCGGCTCAAGCGCCGCGGCTTCCTGGAACGCGACATCAAACGCATGGTCAATCAGGATCGCAATGTCTTTGGCGCGGCGATGCTCGCGATGAATCAGGGCCACTCGATGATTACCGGTGTGACCCGGCCCTATTCCACAACTTTCAAAGAAGTGTCCCAAGTCATTGACGTGGAGAAAGGCCGCACCGCGCAGGGCATCCACGTCATGGTTGGCCAGCACCATACGGTGTTCATGGCCGATACCACGGTCAATGAACGGCCTTCGTCGAGCGAGCTCGCCGATATTGCCGAGCAAACCGCTGCGGTTGCGCGGAAAATGGGTCATGAACCGCGCGTCGCTTTCCTCAGCTATTCCACCTTCGGCAATCCCGCAGGGCGGTGGCTCGAGAATATCCGCGAAGCGGTGGCTCTGCTCGACGAGCGGCGGGTGAATTTCGAATATGAAGGTGAGATGGCTCCGGATGTGGCGCTCAATCCCAAGCTGATGGCAAATTATCCCTTCAGTCGCCTGTCGCAGCCGGCCAACGTGCTGGTCATGCCAGGCCTGCAATCGGCCAATCTCTCAGCCAAATTGTTACGTGAACTGGGCGGGGATGCGGTCATCGGTCCGATGCTCGTCGGACTCGAAAAGTCGGTTCAAATTGCCACGATGGCCTCGACCGCTTCCGAATTGGTCACGCTTGCCGTACTCGCCGGCAGCGGTATCGCAAAATAGGCTGGACGCTCAGGGGCGGGTTGGATCGTTACTCCGACCGCCCTGCGCACCCGGCGCGCCGACCGCACCAATATTGCCAAACAGCTCTTCAAAGAAGGAGCGTTCTCGGCCCAAGGTTGGCGTCTTATCGCCATCAGGGCTGATGCTGGCCACTTGGTCCAAGCCCGTGCGATCCACCGCACTGACATTGCCCGCCGCGTCAAACTGGACCCGCAAAACTTGCTGGTTTCGTGCGCGCGGACTGCTGAAACCATATTGCTTGGTTTCACGGGAAAAATAATACCAGGTGGTGTCATCAAATTGTCCGGTGAAGCTGGGGCGACCCAGGGACGCTTCCACCGATTGCCGGTTATCAATCCCAGCGGTCACCGACGACAGCAATATTTCGTCGGCAATATAGCCTTGATGACCGCGAACCTGAGTACATCCTGACAGCAAAAGGCCAGTCGCGACGACCGCCATCAGTGTGCCTGAATTCAAAAACTTACTGTTCATCGATCAAATTCTCCAAATAGCAGCAAAGCACGGTGGCTCGTTTGCCTGTTGCCTTCGCCCATTGCATCTCGCAGGATAAATATCAATATGCCCTGTATCTAGTCTTAACAAACAATCGCCCGGTCTCCAATGGAGACTCAACATCCGGAACCCCCAACTATGTCCTTTTTCAGCAGAATATTTTCGCAAGACAATCCCAATGAGGTGATGCAGCCGCTATATCAGGCGATCGTGGCCGAGGGACGCCGTCTGGCCTGGTATGAGCAGGGTGAAGTGCCAGACAGTATCGATGGCCGGTTTGACATGATTGCAGCGATTTTCAGTCTGGTGGTTATCCGGCTGGAAGATGAACGCGAGCAAGCGCAGAATCTCGCCTGGCTCACCGAGATTTTCATCCGGGACATGGATGGCCAGATTCGCCAGATTGGCATCAGCGATGTTGTTGTCGGCAAACATGTCGGGCGGATGATGGGCGCATTGGGTGGCCGGATGGGGGCTTATCGGGAGGCCCTACAGGGCAAAGAAGATCTAAATGAAGCCCTGATTCGCAACCTCTATCGCGGGAACAGCCCCGGTCAATCGGCGGTCGAATTTGTTGCCACCAAAATCCGGTTGTTCGAGACCCAACTCGCCGAACTCAGCTCGGCCGATATTATTTCCGGGCAATTGCCCGTCGCAGCGAGTTGATTCGATGACCCATCCAGAATTTTCCCACATCATCAGATTATCGGAACTGGGCTCGGCCCCGGTCACCGGTCAACTCCATGCCGAGGCTGACCAGTTGCAGGCGCTGGCCCAACGATTTGATCTTCCTGCGATAAAAAACCTGCGAGCCGACTATAGGTTGAAAGCCGGCGAAAGCCGGATCGCCTTTACCGGAACCATGACCTCTGATCTGGAGCAACAATGCGTGGTCAGCGCGGAAGCTTTCCCGGTTCAGGTCGAAGAACAATTTGATATTGCTTTCGTTCCCAAATCTGATGATCTGGAAGAGACTGATGAAGTCGAGTTACAGACTGAGGATTGCGATCTCATCGACTTTGAAGATGGCAGGATTGATCTGGGAGAAGCCCTTGCCCAGACGCTGTATCTCGCGCTTGATCCCTATCCGCGCGGCCCGAATGCTGATGCGGTTGCCAAGGCAAAGGGGTTGCAGTCCGAGGAGCAAGCTGGCCCATTTGGCGCGCTTGCCGCATTGAAAGACAAGCTCGGCTAAGCGTCCTTTTTCGATTTCTTCTTTACCCCAGCGGCGCGGACGAGTTTTTTCTTGAGATTGTTCAAACGCGTCTTGCTCGTGATTTTCGCACCCAATAGGTCGGTAATGTAGAATGTATCGACGGCACGCTCGCCATAAGTGGCGATATGGGCGCTGTGGACCGTCACCTTGGAATCGAACAAGGCGTGCGCCAGTTCGCTAAGCAAAGCCGGGCGGTCCTGCGCGTTGACTTCCACCACCGTGAAACGATTGGACGCATCATTGTCGACCATCGCATTGGGCGTGATTTTAAACGCCCCCGCCCGGGAATGGGTCAGCGGACGGGCTTCCAATTTCGTTGCCAATTTGCTCCGGTTCGCCAGCGCATCTTCTACCGCTTGCTGAAGCCGGTCCAGTTGACGGCGCTCTGCATAAGGCTTGCCCTGCGGGTCCTGTACCAGAAAATTGTCCAACGCCATGCCATCGCGCGTGGTATGAATGCGGGCATCAATAACATTACCCCCAGCAACGTGGAGCGCGCCAGCAATTCGGTAAAATAGTCCGGGATGATCGGCGGCATAGACCGTGACCAATGTCGCGCCACGTTCGGGATAGGCTTCGGCAGAAATGGCGAGATCAGTATGTCCTGCAGCCAGCATGAGCCGCGCATTTTGGGCGATAATATCGTCCTGTTCGGCAATCCAGTAAGGATCGTTCAGCCGCTTTGCGAGTCTGGCAAACTCGTCCTCGGGCAGTTTCAGTTCTTCTGCCAAAACCGCCTGCTTCTGTTCGATACGTTCTTTGCGCCCGCGTTGCTTGTGCCCGAGAAGCAACATTTCCTGAGACGATTCGAACAGGTCGCTGAGCAATTGCCGTTTCCAGCTGTTCCAGACACCCGGACCTACCGCGCGGATATCGACCACGGTCAGCACCGTTAACAGCCGCAGCCGCTCAACACTTTTGACCTGATTGACAAAATCCTGAATGGTTTTGAAGTCCGAGAGATCGCGCTTGAACGCGACCGCAGACATGAGCAGATGGCTGCGCACCAGCCATGCTACCAACTCGGTTTCATGGGGCTCCAGACCCAGCCGCGGACATAGTTTCATCGCCACTTCCGCGCCCAATATACTGTGATCGCCGCCCCGCCCCTTGGCGATGTCGTGCAGCAATGTCGCGACAAATAATACCCGGCGGTTGTGCAGCTTTTCCATCGTCGCGGTGCTATTGGGATGGTCGTCGATGAGATCGCCACGACCGATACGGGCAAGCAGACCGATCGCCCGGATACTATGCTCGTCGACCGTATAATGGTGATACATATCAAATTGCATCTGCGCCACAACCCGGCCAAAATCAGGAACAAAGCGACCGAATATCGACGCTTCATTCATCCATCGCAGCACCAGCTCTGGGTCGCGTGGAGAACAGAGCACGTCGAGGAACAAAGCATTGGCGCGCTTGTTCTTGCGGACCTTGTTGCCGATCAGTTTCGCATCGCGCCGTGCGGCGCGCATCGCCATCGGGTGGATTTCAAGTTCATGCTTGTCGGCCAGCCAGAAAATCTCGATCAGGCGTATCGGATCCTGTTCGAAAAACTCTTCATCGGGCAACGCCAACCGCCCACGATCCAGAATGAAGCCGCGTAATTTCTTCGGTTTACGGATCAGCGACGGCAGGAATCGTCGGACACCGGAATTATGGGTTTCATCAAGATGCGCCAGAAACACGCCGGTCAGATTGCCGACCACTTTGGCGTTGAGAAAATAATATTGCATGAACCGCTCGACCGACGACTTGCCGGGACGGTCGGCAAAACGCATGCGCCGCGCCACCTCGGTTTGCAGATCAAAGGTCAGCCGGTCTTCTGCGCGTCCTGTCATATCATGCATATGGCACCGCACGGCCCACAGGAAATTCGCAGCCTTACGGAAGCGTTTGAATTCTTCCGCCGTCAGCAGGCCGACATCGACAAGCTCTTCGGCCGAGGTCACCCGATGGATATATTTGCCGATCCAGTAAAGTGTCTGCAAATCGCGCAAGGCGCCCTTGCCTTCCTTGACATTGGGCTCGACGACATAGCGACTGTCACCCATTTTCCGGTGCCTGGCATCTCGTTCCGCCAGCTTCTCGGAAACGAAAACGCGATCGGTACCCTCGACCACATCAGCGAAAAACCGGGCCTTTGCTTCTTCATAGACACCAGTATCACCCCAGATATAGCGCCCTTCAAGCAATGCGGTGCGAATCGTCAGATCTTCCTTTGCCATGCGCACCATCTCGTCAATCGACCGGCTGCTTTGACCAACTTTGAAACCAAGGTCCCACAGCCAGTAGAGCATCGCTTCGACCACTTGTTCGGTCCAGCTGGTCTGTTTAAACGGTGTCAGAAAGGCGATATCGACGTCACTATGAGGCGCCATTTCCGCGCGCCCATATCCGCCGACGGCCATCACCGCGATGCGCTCACCAGATGACGGATTGCTCACCGGATATTGATGATGAACCGCAATATCGTGAATCAGCCGCACCAGTTGATCGACCAGAAACGACTGGCCCGCCGCAGCTTCATGGCCGGCAGATGGTTTTTTGACCAAACGCCGCGCAATTTCGGCGCGGCCCTGTTGCAAAGCCTCCTGCAGCAGCAGCAAGATCTGAGGACGCGCCTTGGCAATGCCAAGCTCTGCAATCAGCTTTTCAATTTTTTCCGCCAGGATGCGACGATTGATAATATCCCGTTGCCGGACGATCCCTTTCCCGGGGTCGTCCGGTGAAGCAGAAATATTGGCGCGTATGTTCATCCGGTAGCGGCTAGCATATCCCGGTGCTTCTTAGCGAGGACGATCTTTGCGATTTTGGCTGTGCCGAGCTTGGGCAGAGCTTCATCATATTCCCAGATGTGGACCGGCATTTTAAATGGCGCGAGCTTGTCCTTGAGAAACTCCAGCAATTCATCCTGCGACAAGCTATGACCTTCTTTCACATGATAGACCAATGCAGGAACCTCACCGAACCGCTCGTCCGGAACACCGAAAATGCAGGCTTCTGCGACATCAGGGCTCGAATAGACTGCCGCTTCAACTTCCTGACAGCTGATATTCTCGCCGCCGCGGATGATGATTTCCTTCTTCCGGTCGACAATGAAAAGATAGCCTTCGGGATCGAGATATCCGATATCGCCGGTACGAAAATAGCCATCATCGGTAAACGCTTCCTCGGTCGCCTGTTCATTGCCCCAATAGCCTGTGAAATTGGCCGCGGTGCGAATACAGACTTCGCCGCGCTCGCCTTGCGCGACTTTATTGCCATCATCGTCGAGAATCCCGACATCAACAATCGGCGGCGTTGCACGGCCGGTGCTGTCCGGTTTGGCGAGATAATTTTCGTTCTGATTGGAACAGCCGACGCCATTTGTTTCCGTCAGACCATAGCCAATCACCGGATAGCCATCGCCCATTTTGTCCTTGATCCGTTTGACATGCTCGGCAGGACGCGGGGCACCGCCAGCTGCCATCGTTACACAACTGCTAAGGTCATATTTCTCGAAATTTGGATGCGAATATATTTCCATGCTCATCAACGGCACGCCGACGAAATAGGTCACTCGCTCTTTCTCGATCAGCCGCATCGCCTCTTCGGCATCCCATTTGTTGATCATCACCAGCTTGCGGCCAATGGCGTAGCTGACCAATACCAATGGCACGGATGCGGTGACGTGAAACAACGGCACGCAAACCATGGCGGTCGGCTGACCTTCCGGCATCGTACCGGCCTTGGTCATGATGTTGACCAGCACCAAAACGGTACCAACAAAGCTCATCGCACCCTGGACGACCGAGCGATGCTCGGCATAGGCCCCCTTGGACTTGCCAGTAGACCCTGATGTAAACAGGATAGTGGCATTATCTTCGGGCATCATCTGCGGCAGCGGAGTGGAGGCATCACCGCCTTTGGCGATCAGCGCCTTGAGGCCTTCCAGCGGTGCAACATCATGATCGAATATCAACAGCTCAGCGCCATGATCGCGGTCGGAATCGGCAATCCGCTTGCCACGCTGGGCATCGGCAACGACCATCCGGCAACCGACATCTTCAATGCCATCAATCAGCTCATCGCTCTGCCACCAGCCGTTGAGCTTGGTCGAGACACCGCCTGCCATCGTGATCGCCATGTCGAGAATGATCCAATTGGCCGAATTGCGCGCCGCGATACCAATCCGGTCGCCTTTTTGTACGCCATAGCCTGCAACCAGTCCGCCCGCCAAGGTCCGGGCCGCCGCATAGGTTTCACCAAAGGTTAGCCGGAGTTCGCCATCGACCAGAAATTCCTTGTCCTTATGTTCGTTGCAGAAATAGGCGAGAAAGTCGGATACATTTTGCGGCGCATTTTTGAAGATGGGCATGTCGACGCCAAATTTGTTGATCATGTCGAGCTCAAGCATCTGCCCCGGCTGGGTCAGCTCTGTCAGCGTTTTATCAATTACAAGATCCAGTTCAGACGTCGCCATTATTATAGTCTCCCGTTGTTCCCTCTTGGTAAAGGGGAATTTCCCTTTATATGGACAGGAAACCACACGGGGAAAAGAGTTGATTGATATTATTCTGGCCAATGCGGCACAATTTACGCGATTTGAGGAGCTCGGCCTGTCTCCCAACGCCCTCGACCTCGGTTTTTTCCAACTCAAATGGTATTCCCTCGCCTATCTGGCGGGCATATTGATCGGCTATTGGTATCTCACCAAGCTGATCGCCCAGCCCGGTGCACCGCTGGCCCGTCGGCATGCCGATGACATGATCTTCTGGGCGACGCTCGGAATCATCGTCGGTGGACGTCTTGGCTATGTCTTTTTCTACAATCCGGAAATCTTGCTCGAGCCGCTCAAAATATTGCAAGTGTGGAATGGCGGCATGTCGCTGCATGGCGGAACGATTGGCGTGGTTCTGGCCTTGCTCTGGATTTCGCGGCGCGAAAAACTCAGTTTCCTCAGATTTTGCGATTATGTCGCCTGCGTCATTCCGTTCGGCCTGTTCTTTGGCCGCCTCGCCAATTTCGTCAATGGCGAGCTTTGGGGCCGTGCAACCGACGTATCCTGGGCGATAATTTTTACGCAGAACGCGGCCGGCGAAGTTGCTCGCCACCCGAGCCAGCTTTACGAAGCCGGGCTGGAAGGCATTCTCTATTTCATCATCCTGTCACTGCTATTCTGGAAAACCGATGCCCGCTACCAACCGGGCAAATTGGTCGGCACTGGTCTGCTGGTCTATGGCCTCAGCCGCTTCACCGTCGAGTTTTTCCGCGAGCCCGATGCACAGCTGACCTGGCTGGTCGAACAGTCCGGATTTAGCATGGGTCAATGGTTGACCGTGCCGATGATCTTGCTCGGTCTCTATCTGGTGTTTACCGCCAAGGGTCGGCGGGAACGAATCGAACCGGTTGCCGGAGACAAAAGCGTTGCCTGACACGGTTGATGCGGATCATCTGTCGGCTGCGCATATTATCGCGGAGAGAATAGACCAGGAAGGTCCGATTGCACTCGGTGACTATATGGCGATTGCCAATCAGCATTATTACGCCAGCAAAGATCCGCTCGGCGAGGAGGGCGACTTTACCACAGCCCCGGAAATCAGCCAGATGTTCGGCGAAGTCATCGGAATCTGGCTGGCCGATCTATGGTTACGCAAAGGCGCGCCCGGTCATTGCCACTATGTCGAACTGGGCCCCGGTCGCGGAACGCTTGCCGCTGACGCAGGTCGCGCAATGGCAAAATTCAGCTGCACGCCGGACGTCCATTTTGTCGAGACCAGCCCCATTCTGAGAGCCAAGCAGGCGGAATTGCACCCCGACGCTCAATGGCATGACGATATCGCCGGCCTGCCCACGCAGGGCCCATTACTGGTTGTCGCCAATGAATTTTTCGATGCATTGCCGGTCGAGCAATTTGTCGCCACCGCCGCAGGTTGGCGCCAGACTAGGGTTGCTCGCGAGCGCAGCAGCTTTGTCTCTGTCGCAGATCAGGATACGTCAGATGACTCCGCTGCGACAGCTATCGGACAATTTCCGGAAGGGACGATTTTGGAACGCTCTCCGGTCAGCGTTGAGCTTGTCGGCGCAATTGCCGATCGCATTGCCAGACAGGGCGGCGTGCTGTTGCTCATCGACTATGGATATGACCGACCGGGCACCGGAAGCACGCTACAGGCCATCAAGGATCATATGCCGATCAGTCCGTTTGATAGTCCAGGGACATCCGATCTGACCGCCCATGTCGATTTCCACACATTGGCAAATATCATGCGAACGCGTCTATTGTCGATTCATGGCCCGGCCGAACAGGGTCAGTGGCTCAAGGCTCTCGGCATTGATGCGCGAGCAAACAGCCTCGCCGCTGCGGAGCCGAAACAGGCCAATAACATCACAGCCGCTCTGCACCGGTTAACCCATGTCGATGAAATGGGCCGCCTATTTCGGGTGATGGCGGCCACCGCATTGGGATGGCCGGATCCAGAAGGCTTTACTTACGGGGAAATCTAGCTGCGCAGCGAGCCGCTATCCAACCCATTCAGCCACTTGGATGGCAACCGCATTGGCCGCATCATTCAAACCCTGGCCGACCGGTCCGGCTTCTGCCGCTGACACTTCTTCGCTTACCTCAAACCGTTTCTTTTGTACCGGCTGACCTTCGGTCATTTTTACCGCATCATAGGTCACGGTGACCAAAAGGCTCGGACCATCCAGTCCAAAATTAACCAGCTCGCCGGTCACATAGGTTTGCGCTTTGCCGCCCGCCTCGGTGGCAGTGAGCACCAGGCGGTTGTTCTTGGCCGCAATCGTCTCGCTCAGCAAATCGCGAAACTGCCGGGCGGGTTTATCGATCCACACGGCATCCTTGAGATAGGCAATGGCAGTGCTCGAGGTTTGCACCGGCACGCGCAATGTGTTGAGTTTTTGCGGTGTCGCGGGCAGCGCCACAACCAGAGAACCGCTTTGCGGCCCGCTATGAGCGGCGCCCGCCGATACCATATTGTCCGCCGACAAAGACAGCAGGGACGGTGGTGGCTCCGCTCCACCGAAACTCACGCACGCCCCAAGCATGCTCAAAGCTGTCAGCAGTCCGACAGATTTCAGCGAATGTCGTAGAGTGATCATATCTGCCCCTTCATTGGCCTGGCTCATAGTCCGGCAGTGCCGGAGCCGAAAGCAAGGATGATGCGCCACCCTGATCGAGGCGATCAGTCACTGAAGTCAATGACTTGGTGAGCGCCTGCATATCTGCGACCAGTTGATCCACTTCCGGCAATGTCTTGTCGGAAAAGCGCTCGGCCCCTGGCTGCGCACTTTGCAACACGCTTTCCAGTGCTTTCAGGCTTTTGTCGGCAGAGGCCAAGGTATTCGCGAGATTTGTGGCAAGCGGCTTGCCGCTCGTGGTGAGAAATCCATTGGCATTATCGGCCAGCGTCGAGAGTTTCTCCGCCGTTTCTCCGGCGGTCTTGATCGCGATACGCGAATCTTCCATCAGCGCCGTAAGACCCGGCGCTTGATCGGCGAGACTTCCGGTCAGCCGGTTCGTATTGGCCAAAATGCCTTCTATCGATTCCTGATTCTTATCGGAGAGCAGCAATGTCAACCGGTCCGTCAATGTTGCCAGACGCTCCACCACCAGCGGCGCGCTGTTCAGCAGCTCGCCCAATGCCCCGGGCTTGGTCGGGATTACCGGCACACCCTCCGGACCCAGTTCGGTGATCGCCGGCGCGTCTTTTTTCGCGCCATCCAGCTGAATATTCGGTGGTGCGGTGAAGCTCACGCTCTGAATTGTGGCTGTTGTCCCCTCGAGGATCGGCGTATCTTCGGTAACCGCGATTCGCACGCGCACAAAATTGGGGTCTTTCTTCCAAAGCTGGACATTGAGGACCTGTCCCGACGGCACGCCGGCAAAAGTCACGCCCGTGCCAGCGGCCAATCCACCAACGGACTGCGCGAAGAAAATGTCATATTCTTTGGTTGCACCATCGCCGAACCGGACAATCCAGACCAGAAATGCGGCCACCAGTGCAACCAGCACCAAAGTGACAACTCCGACTAAAATATGATTGGACCGTGTTTCCATCTATTCCGCCTTTATGACGAGCAGCGCCGTCACCTGCAAGACATCTCTGTTCATGCCAATTGTTTCCCTGATGATGCCATTCGCCCGCGTGGGCCGTTGAAATATTGTTGAATCCAAGGATGATCAAGCGCCAGCAGCTCTTCAATCGTGCCCACAGCGATAACCTGACGGTCCGCGAGAACCGCCACCCGGTCGCAAATCGCGTGTAAAGTGTCGAGATCATGCGTGATCAGAAAGACCGTCAGCCCCAATGTCTGCTGCAATTCGCGCGTCAGATTATCGAAGCCCGCCGCACCAATAGGGTCGAGGCCTGCGGTTGGTTCATCGAGAAACAACAGGTCCGGATCGAGAGCGAGTGCCCGGGCAATACCGGCGCGCTTGCGCATCCCGCCGGATAATTCCGAAGGATATTTGGGTGCCGCGTCCGGCGGCAGACCGGATAGGCACACCTTATATTTGGCCACTTCTCGACGGAAATCACGGTCCATATTTGGATAGAATTCGCGGATCGGCACCATGACATTTTCAGCCACAGTCAAGGTGGAAAACAATGCTCCGCCCTGAAACAAAACACCCCAGCGCTTGCGCACTTCAATCGTCTGCGCGTCAGACCGGCCCAAGAGCGACTGGCCAAATACTTTGACATCGCCTTCGTCGGGTGTTTGCAGGCCAATGATCGATCGCATCAAGACCGATTTGCCGGTCCCCGATCCGCCGACAACACCAATAATCTCTCCGCGCCGAACCTCCAGATCCAGTCCTTCATGCACGACTTGCGTGCCAAAGCTGTTGCGCAGGCCTTTGACGCAGATGATCGGACCTTCATAGTGACGATCAAATTGAATAGGGTCTTCGCCGATCATCAATTCCATCCAATCCAGGTAAAGAATACCGCAAAAAACGCATCCAGCACGATCACGAGAAAAATCGCCTGAACCACGGCAGCCGTGGTGCGCTTGCCAACATCTTCGGCATTGCCCTTGACCTGCATGCCTTGATAGCAGCCGGTCACGGCGATAATAGCGCCAAATACCGGGGCCTTGACCAGACCGACATAGACGTCAGTCAACGGGACAACTTCGCGGATCCTTGAAAAGAAGGTGGCCGGCGGAATATCAAGTTCCACCCAGCTCAGCAGACCACCGCCGATAATCGCGACCACTGACGCAAAGAAACCCAATAATGGCATCATCAGCACGGCGGCGATAAAGCGCGGAAGCACTAAGGCTTCGACCGGCGAGACACCGATAGTGCGCATCGCGTCAATTTCCTCGGTCAGCTTCATCGTCCCAATTTGCGCCGCAAAAGCAGATCCGGAGCGTCCTGCGACCATGATCGCGGTCATCAGCACGCCAAGCTCGCGCATCGTCAGCCGGCCGACCAAATTGACGGTAAAAACTTCGGCGCCAAATTGACGCAGCTGCACGGCGCCTTGCTGCGCGATCACCAGTCCGATCAGAAAGCTCATCAACCCGATAATCCCGAGTGCGCGAACGCCGACGACGTCGAATCGCTGAATGACCGCATTCCATCTGATCCGACCGGGATGGAGCATGAGTCGGAAAGCGGCGAGCATGATCGCGCCAAAAAACCCAACCAATCCCGTCAATGTCGTAAAGGCAATGGTCGTCGCTTCACCGACATCTGTGAGAATACGGATGATCGGATTGGGCGGGTCGGGCCGAACGTCAGACGCCGGCGCAACATTACCAATCGCGTGAATCAACCGATTGGCTTCATCATCGCCACCTTGAATTTCCGCATTCCAATTTGATGCCGTACGATAGATCAGCCAGGCTCCGACCGTGTCCATATAGCCGACCTCGCTCAGATCAAGCCATTGCGCCTCGCCGCAAGAATCACGCAGGCGCTCCGGGAGGTCACCGATAGCGGCAATCGACAAATCGCCGCTAAAGCGCAGCGTTATCGCGCCGTCCTCGCTCGTTTCTTCGGAAAAATCAGCTGCAATTGTCATCAACTGCAATAAGTGACGGAAAAACCTGCAAAGCTCAAGCCATTAAACGGTTCAAATATTTGGCCGTTTGCGCGAGACGCTGTAAGGAGGCCTCTTCACTCCAGATCAGGGCCTTATGCAAAAAATCGCAGTTTACGACATGGACCGAACCATCACACGCAGCGGAACCTATACGCCGTTTCTGCTTCACATGGTTTTTGCCCGGGCGCCATGGCGGCTGATCATGCTGCCATTATTGCCATTGGGATTTCTGGCTTATGGATTGAAACTCATCGGCCGCAAAGGTTTGAAAACCTTCAACCAGCGGCTGTTGCTCGGCAGCAAGCCATCGGTGCACGATCTACAACCGCATATCGAGAAATTTGCCGATCGGGTGATGCGCACAAATTCTTATCGGCGGGCGATTGATCAGATAGAATTGGATCGCAAAGACGGCCGGCGCCTGATCTTGGCGACCGCGTCCTACGAACTCTATGTTCGGGCGATCGCCCAGCGGCTAGGCTTTGATGATGTGCTTGCTACACAGCTCACCGTCGATCCGCAGGGCCGCGTTCTCCCGAAGATCATTGGGGAAAATTGCTATGACACGGCAAAGCTGGATCGAATCAAAACCCTTTTGAAAGAACAAGGCCTGGCGCGAGACCGGCTCAACATCCGCGCCTATTCCGACCATGTCAGCGATGCGCCGATGATGGAATTTGCCGATGAAGCCATCGCCACGACACCCAGCCCGAAGATGCGCGCGTTGGCGCAAAAACGCGGCTGGGAGATTGTCGATTGGAGTTAGCTCCTCTCCCGTCGCGAGAGAGGAAGCCAAAATTCAAACCGCTGCGAGAGCCTGATCAAAATCAGCAATCAGATCGTCCGGATCCTCGACGCCGACAGAAATGCGTACCAGATTGTCGGTTATGCCAAGCTGGGCTTTACGCTCATCGGGCACGGACAAATGTGTCATCGCCGCAGGAAGACTGACAAGTGTTTCGGTTCCCCCAAGGCTCACCGCAAGCTTGGCAATCCGCAAGCTGTCGAGAAAACGGAAGCTTTCCGCTTCACCACCCTTGATGAAGACCGAGAAAGTGGAACCAGCACCCGAACAATGACGGTCAAAAATATCCTGCTGGCGCGTGTCGGAAATCATGCCGAGATATCCCAGACCTTCGACTTTGGGATGTTGCGCCAGAAATTCACAGACTTTTGCGGCATTCTGACCCGCCCGCTCCATGCGAAGTTCAACGGTTTCGAGCGAGCGCATCAACATCCACGCGGTGTTCGGGTCGCAAATCCCGCCCATCGTGTTGCGAAGCGCCCTCACCGGGTCCATCCATTTCTTCGCACCGGCAAGTGAACCAGCAACCAGATCGCTATGACCACCAACATATTTGGTCAGGCTATATACAACGATATCCGCACCATTGTTCAGGGGCCGCTGCCACAATGGTCCAAGAAAAGTATTGTCGATTGCAATGGGTGGCCCATCTTCACCAAGCACGGCATTTCGCGCATCGCAGACCGCTTCGATATCGACCAATGCATTGGTCGGGTTGGCAGGGCTCTCGAGATAGATCATCGCGACCTTACCACCCTGTTTCGCTGCCATTGCCTTGGCTTTATCCAAAAGAGTGTCCAGCTCTTCACGCGTCGCACCGGCGGGGAAATCCAGATAGGTCACGCCAAATTTGCTGAGCACCTTTGCGACAAATCCTTCGCTTGCCGCATAAAGCGGACCACTATGGACGATCACGTCACCCGCAGAACAATAGGTCAGCATCAAAACCGAAATGGCGGTCATGCCGCTGGAAAAGGACAAGGCATCCTCCGCTTCGTCCCAGATGCTGAGGCGATCTTCCAGAATTTCCTGATTGGGGCCATTGAAGCGCGAATAGACCAGACCATCGGTCCCGCCGGGACGCTTTCCGGTAATGCCTTCAAAGAAATGTTTACCCGCCGCTGCGCTCTCAAAGGCGAAGGTCGAGGTAAGAAAAATTGGCGCCTTCAGGGACCCTTCGGACAATTTCGGATCATAGCCGTGACCCATCATCAAAGTCGCAGGCTTCAACTTGCGGCCGCCAATTTCCTTGATCGGTGTCTTTGGCAAACGGCGTGTTACCGGTACCCCTGGAATATCGTTATTATTGTCGGACATATGTTTCGCTCCCAAGCAATCTGACTTGCCAGTCCTATGCCCCAAATCCTAACTGGTTACAACTGCAACCATCCAGACGCAGCCGATGATGATCGGTATGCCGGCAATATCGAGGAAGAAGCCAGATTTGAGCATCTTTGGCAGCTGGATATGACCGGTTGACCAGGCAATCGCATTGGGTCCGGTTCCCGATGGCAACATGAAGCCCCAGCTTGCGGCAATCGCTGCAGGCATGGCGAGCAGCACCGGATCGACTCCGGTCGCCAGGATCAGGCTGGCGACAACCGGCATAACGCCGCTGGCAGTTGCCACATTGGAAGCAAATTCGGTCACCAGGATCACCAATGCGACCAAGGCGACAGCAATGATAATCACCGGAACCGTGCGCAATGGCTCCAATGCGCCGCCCAGCCAATCGGCCAATCCGGAATCGATGATTCCTGCGGCTAGCGCAAGGCCACCGCCGAACATCATGATCACGCCCCAGGGCGCACGATCTGCTTCCTTCCAATTGAGCAATTTTCTGCCAGTGCCATCCGGCAACATGAACAAGAGCAGGCCGCCAAAAATTGCGATGCTCCCGTCATGCAATGCACCGTCCGGCAGGACGGATTTGAGCTGTGGCAGAAATAACCAGCCGAGCACGACCAATATAACCACTGGTACCAGCCGTTTTTCCGGCATGG
Source organism: Sphingomonadales bacterium EhC05 (assembly GCA_001650955.1). Taxonomy (GTDB): domain Bacteria; phylum Pseudomonadota; class Alphaproteobacteria; order Sphingomonadales; family Sphingomonadaceae; genus Parasphingorhabdus. Next base: position 38,243 of record LXYP01000056.1, on the reverse strand, counting down.
ACCAAGGACCGGGAGAGCCAATTGCAGCCCTCACTTTGGAGCCGTCGAAACTGTGCCGCCCGACTTTCTGCACGACGATCAAAATAGCTGCCAAGACCGGAATGCCGACGATGACCACTGGCATGCCGAATTTCAGCCATGTCAGAAAATCTATTTCCATACCCAGGGTTTTGTTCATCAGGCCGGCGGCAATGGCGTTGGTCGGACTGCCGACCAATGTGCCGACGCCACCGATGGAGGCGGCAAAGGCCACGCCCATCACCAGCGCGCCGGCAAAACCCTCGGTCTCACCGTCTTTGATCCCGCCCGCAACCAGAACCGCGAGCGCAATCGGCACCATGATCAAGGTCGACGAGGTGTTGGAGATCAGCATGCTGAGAATCGCCGTGGCGATCATGAAAGCGAATAATATGCCCCAGGCGCTTTTGCCCGCAAAGCCGAGGATCGCCAGCGCCAGGCGCTTGTGCAGGCCGACCCGTTCAATCGCCAACGCCAGAAATGCACCGCCGAGGATCAGAAATAATATCGGCGAATAATATTGGCTCGCCGTTTCCCGGGCGGTCATCACGTCGAACATCGGCAGCGCCAGAAATGGCAGCAAGGCCGTCGCGGTAAGCGGCACCGCCTGTGTCATCCACCAGCTCGCCATCAAGATCGTCAGCGCCGCAACTTTCCAGGCTTCCGCGCTCATCGACTCCGGCGCCGGCATCAGCAACATGAGGACGAAAACGACGAGTCCCCCTAACAGGCCTATGCGTTCTGCTTTCACGTTTCATTTCCCCTGAGCCCGATCAACGATATCTGCCGACCATAGCCGGGCTCCTCCCGATGGCAACTGCGCCGATAGCTGAAGTAGCGATCCTCATTCGCATAGGTATCAAGGCCGAGCTTCTCGATTTTTGTGATATCCGCTGAAGCAAGTCGCTCAGCCACATAGGCTTCAATATCAAATTGATAATGACCCGGCTGGCCGGCTTCAAAGAACCGCGCATTGTCTGGCTTCTCGCGCAGAAAAATCTCGTAGAAGCCTTGATCAACTTCATAGCTCATCTGCGCAATGCAGGGGCCGATGGCGCAGGCGATATTCTCCCGCGACGCGCCCAGACCCTCCATTGCAGCAATCGTGCTGTCGGTGACCCCACCAATTGCGCCCTTCCACCCGGCATGGGCCGCGCCGATGACCTCTGCTTCAGAATCAAAAAAGAGCACAGGCACACAATCGGCGGTTAATATGCCGAGCAATAGGCCCGGTTGGTCGGTGACCATCGCATCGGCATGCGGACGCGCATCAACCGCTATGGATTGCGTGACAATTACCACATCGGGGCTGTGTACCTGATGGACCGTCACCAGTTCACTGCCGGGCAAAACACCTTCCGCGGCACGGCGGCGGTTCTCGATGATGACATCTCGGTCATCATCACTGCCAAGTCCAATGTTCAGGCCCGCATATATGCCTCTCGAAATCCCTCCGGCCCGGCCCAGAAACCCGTGTGCCGTGCCATCCAGCAGCGCAGACCGAGCAATATCAAGCAAGGCTTTTGTGGACCTGTTCCGACACATCTTTGGAAAGATCCGGCTGCGCCGCAATCTTCTCCAACGCCAGGCGCATCAATTCCGAACGTTCCCGCTCATAGCGCCGCCAGCGTCCCAGCGGGGGAATGAACCGCGCCGCAGTCTGGGGGTTTTGCTTGTCCAGCTCGATAACCATATCGGCGATCAGGCCATAGCCCTTGCCGGAAACATCATGGAACCGCACCTGATTGCCGGTAAATGCGCCATAAAGCGCCCGTACCCGATTGGGATTGGCCAGCGTGAAATCAGGATGACGCGACAAAGCTTCAATGCGTTTCAGTGCATCGCTGCGCTGCGACACCGCCTGCATGGTGAACCATTTGTCGACGACCAGCGCATTGTCTTTGAAACGCTTGTAGAAATCTTCAAATGCGATTTTGCGTTCGGGGCAATCCATGTTGGTGAGAACAGCAAGCGCGCCCTGCATCGCGGTCATATTGTCGGCATTGCGATATTGTTCATAAGCAAGCTCGGCGGCATCCTCGACATGCGAGGCTGCAAGATATCCCAAGGTGACATTGCGCAACCGCCGGTCGGCCCGAGCATCCGCCGAAAGCGAGAAAATTTCAGGAACGCATTGATTATAGAGGCGCCGGAACTTGCGCTCAAACTGGACGGCGATTTTGCCGCGCAGCCGCTCGCGGGCGTCATAGATCGCCTGTGGATCGACTTCCGCCATTTGGTCACCAAGAAAGGCTTCGCTTGGCAGCAGCACCAATTCCGCCTTGAAAGCACGATCCATATCTTCGTCCGCCAGCACCGCGCCAACGGCGTGCAAAATAATATCGCGATCCCCCGGCGTTCCGGAAACCTGCGCGGTGAGATAGCCGGTCATCAGCTGCTGCATCGCTTCAAAACGGGCGAACGGATCATCGTCATGGGCAGATAGAAACGCCAGTTCTTCAGAGGTTCGATCATTTTCCATAACAATCGGCGCGGAAAAATTGCGGTTGATCGAGAGGATCGGGTGATCTTTCTGGCCTTCGAACGTGAAACTTTGCTCGGCGCGATCCAATATCAGCAAATGCTCGCCATCATGCGCGCCGGTTTCGGGATCAAGCAAAGCGGTCCTGAGCGGGATCACCATCTCCGAAGGCGCAGGCTTTCCTCCACCGGTCGTCAGCATCTGTTTGACGTCCAGAGTCGCGATCCCGGTTTGTGGATCGTGATGAAGCTTCGCCGACACTCTCGGTGTGCCCGGCGTGCTATACCAGCGGCGAAACTGGCTGAAATCAATATTTCCGCCTTCTTCCATCGCCGCGACAAAATTCTCACAGGTGGCCGCTTCGCCATCATGACGATCAAAATATAGGTCGGTGCCCTGGCGGAACTGTTCTGCGCCCAACATCGTTGCCATCATCCGGATGACTTCGGCGCCCTTGTTATAAACGGTGGCGGTATAGAAGTTGGAGATTTCCTGATAGCTTTCCGGCCGGATCGGATGGGCCAGAGGCCCGCTATCTTCGGGGAACTGCGCCGCGCGCAATATCCGTACATCCTCAATCCGCTTGAGCGCAGCGGAACCCATATCGGCAGAAAAGCTCTGATCACGATAGACGGTAAAACCTTCTTTCAGACTGAGCTGAAACCAGTCGCGGCAGGTCACCCGATTGCCGGACCAATTGTGGAAATATTCGTGGGCGACGACGCCTTCAATCCCGTCAAAATCAGCATCGGTCGCCACTTCCGGATCGGCCAATATGTAGCGCGAGTTAAAGACATTCAGTCCCTTATTCTCCATTGCGCCCATATTGAAATCGCTGACCGCGACAATGTTGAACAGGCCGAGATCATATTCGCGCCCGTAGACTTGTTCATCCCAGAGCATCGAATCTTTCAGCGCCTGCATCGCGTGGTCTGTCCGGTCAAGATCACCATCGCGGACCCAGATGTTCAGCTCAACCGGCTTGCCGGACCGAGTGGTAAAGCTATCCTTATTCGCGACCAGATCACCCGCAACCAAGGCAAAAAGATAGCTTGGTTTGGGCCAGGGGTCATTCCATTGGACCCAGTGACGGCCATCATCGCCCTCGCCTTCTTGAACTTTATCACCATTGCACAGCAATATCGGGAACAGGCTCTTGTCGCCTTCCATCCGCACCTGATAGCGGCTGAGCACATCGGGCCGGTCAGGCAGAAACGTGATCCGGCGAAACCCTTCTGCCTCGCACTGGGTGCAGAGCATGCCATTGGAGGCATAGAGGCCCATGAGCTGAGTATTTGTTGATGGATCGAGCTCGACTTCAATCTCGACGAGATGGGCAGCGCCGGTCAGGGGCAGCTCCATATCGCCATCGACCAGCTTCCAGTCGGTCCGGACTGCGCCATCCACTTTCACCGAAACTGGCGTGATATCGTCGCCATTGAGCAATAGTGGTTCTTCAAATTTCGCACTTTTGGAACGACGCACGTCGAGCTTCGAACTCACGATCGTCTTTTCCAGACCCAGTTGAAAGTCCAGATCGACGCCCGGTACGAACCAGGCCGGCGGACGATAGTCCTCGCGATGGATGGTTGCAGGTTCAATCGCGGGCATGGCCGCAGCGCTCTTTTGGATGTCTAACATGGGCCAAGCCATAAGAGCCATTGGCGCACCGCGCAATTGCGATTATGGGATAGCGGACAAAGAGGGGGAATAATATGTCGAGGCTTTTCATCTTCGTGTTTCTAGCCATTCTGGCTGCGGGCCTTTTTCCCCAAAACGGCTTCGCACAGGACGCGCTTGCAACGTCCCCGTTTGACGTCGAGCAAGCCAGCCGGGCCTATATTGACACGTTGACCGGCGATGCACTGGAAAAATCCAACAGCTATTTTGAAGGCGGCTACTGGCTGATATTCTGGGGTGCTGTGGTCGGTTTTCTGGTCGACTTCCTAATATTGCAATCCCGCTTTTCCAAGCGTTTTCGCGATTGGGCAGAGCGTGTCACAACCCGCAAATGGCTACAACCCGGCTTATACGCCCTGCCATATACGATCGCCGGTTTCTTCCTCGCGTTGCCGTGGAGCATCTACACGGACTTTTTCCGCGAGAAACAATATGATCTGATGAGCCAGAGCTTTGGCGCCTGGATCAGCGAGCAGATGATCGGCATTGTCATCTCTCTGATCATTTTTCCCTTGTTGCTGATGGCGATTTTCGCCGTCATCCGTCGTGCACCCAAGACATGGTGGATTTGGGGAACCGGCATCATATCGATATTCCTGTTCATCGGCATGTTGCTAGGTCCGGTGTTCATTTCTCCATTATTCAATGAATATAAGGAGATGGAAGCAGGTCCGATGCGCGACCGTATCGTCGCGATGGCTGCGGAATATGATATCCCGGCCGACCACATCTATGTATTTGATCAGTCGAAACAGCATAAAAGGATTTCGGCCAATGTCTCTGGAGTAGGTCCGACGATCCGCATCTCGCTGAACGACAATTTACTCGAACGGACCGATCCGGAAGAAGTCGCCGCGGTCATGGGCCATGAGCTGGGTCACTATGTTTTGGGTCATACCTGGCGCTCGATATTGGTTCTCGCGTCAATCATGGCGATTGGCCTGTTCATTGTGGCAAAACTGGCACCCCGACTGATCGCAAAACATGGCGCGCGCTGGGGCGTGCGCGATCTTTCGGATCCCGCCGCGATCCCGCTGCTCAGCATCATATTGACCGTCTATTTCTTCGCCGCGACACCGGCCCTCAATAGCTTGATCCGGGTCAACGAGAGCGACGCGGATCTTTTTGGCCTCAATAGCGCCAAAGAGCCTGACGGATTTGCCAAAGTTGCGATGCGCTTGTCGGAATATCGCAAGATCGAACCCGGAGCGATCGAAGAGATGCTGTTCTTCGACCATCCTTCTGGCGCCACCCGCGTCCGGATGGCGATGCAATGGAAAGCGGATAATGTCGAACAGCCAACAATGACCAAACCCGGGAAACTGGAGAAAGACTGAACATCCATGCCCCATATGTTGATCTTCGGAATGGGCTATACCGCTGGCCGGCTTGCCGACCATCTGCGGAGCGCAGGCTGGCAGGTAACCGGCACACGCCGCGAGCCAATCAACGGCGCAATCGCTTTTGATGACAAGCCGGCCGTGCTCAAGGCCTTGTCTGAAGCGACGCACATATTGTCGTCGGTACCACCCGCTCGAGACGGATCGGAACCGGTGCTGAACGATTATGGCGAGGCCATCGCCAACGCCAGACTGGATTGGTCAGGCTATCTCTCCTCCACCGGCGTCTATGGTGATACCGGCGGTGCCTGGGTCGATGAACAGTCGCCGATCGGAACCGGTCGCCGCGTCGCCCGGTCTGCAGCCGACACGCATTGGCAACAGCTTCGCGATAACATGTCCGTCTTCCGTCTGCCCGGAATCTACGGTCCTGGACGGAGCCCGCTCACCCGGGTTCGGGACGGCAAGGCCAAGCGCATTGATGTGCCGGGTCAGTTTTTCAGCCGGATTCATGTCGATGATATCGTCAGCGCCGTGATAGCGTCATTTGGGCGCAGCCCAGGTATCTATAATATTACCGACGATAGGCCCGCTGCCCAGCATGAGGTGATTGCCTATGCGGCCCGCCTGATCGGTGTCGAGGTGCCGCGGTTGCTGACGCTGGACGAAGCGAATCTGTCGAAAATGGCCATGGGTTTTTACGAAGAAAATCGCCGCGTAACCAGCGGCAAGGCCAAGCGGCTGCTCGATTGGGAACCTGCTTTTCCAGATTATAAAATTGGTCTCGCGGCGCTGCTCGAGCAGGCGTGATCCCACACGTCAGCCGAAGCTCTGCTAACCGGCTATGCGGCTTGCCTTGGGTTTGCGCGCCCAGAGCGAAACCAGCAACCCGGCCATTGCCAGAGTGGCGCCTGCCGCTGGCAGCAGCGTCCAGACATAGCCTTCGAACAGGGTCGACAGGATCATCGCGACAACCGGCACGAGCACGCTGGAATAAGCCGCTTTGCCCGCCCCGATTTCCCGTACCAGCGAGAAATATAGCGGAAAGGTAACCACCGAACCAATGATCGCGAGATAGATGATACCGGCAGAATAAGAAGGTCGCATATCAAATTGCGGCGGCCCGACTGTCGCAAATGACACGCAAATATTGATCAATGCGCCCCACAACATCGCCCAGGCGAGCATGGTCAGGATCGGATAGACTTTGACCTTTGGCGTCGCCTGCATCACATTGGCGACAGAGGCGGACAATATGCCGGCAGCGGTGAATATGACGCCGAGAACCACTTCTTCGAGCGTAGCCGGAGACGCCTTATATTCATGCCAGAACAGCATCGCTATGCCGACCGCGGCAATTGCGGACCCGGCCATGAACGCCCCGCCAATCTTCTGACCAAGGAAAATGCGTCCCAATATCGCATTGGGCACCATCAGCAGCGCAAACATCACCGCCACCAACCCGGAAGTGATATAGATTTCTGCATTATACACAAAATTGAAGTTGAACGAAAATTGTGCGATACCGATCAATATCGCCCAAAACTGCCCCTGGCGGTTAAGCCGAAAAGGCTGTTTGCGGATCGCGACCAGCACGAACATCGCCGCGGCGGCCATCATGAACCGATAGGCAACCGACCAGCTCGGCGGCACTGTGCCAATCTGGTCTTTGATGACCAGCCAGGTCGATCCCCAGATCAGGGATACCAGCAGAAACGGGATCAGGATGCGCGGATTGAGGAGACTGGATTCCGCGCCGGCCTCGGCGTTCATAAAGCGGTGATCGCTTGGGCCAGCGGTTTGATGTCCTCGGCGCTCTGGTTCCAGCTGGTCACCAGCCGGGCCTGGCCTTCGCCCCAGTCATAGAAATCAAAGCCCGCGTCACGGAGACGCGCAGCTTCCTCGGTCGTCAGTTTGATAAATATCTCATTCGCTTGCACTGGATAGAGCAAGCGATCCTGCGCGGCCCCGGCGATGATCTGCGCGCCGATATTGGCGGCCCTCGCATTGTCGAGCCAGAGATCATCTTCCAGCATCGCGAGTATCTGGGCGGCGAGAAACCGCCCCTTGGATTGCAGATGTCCGGCCCGCTTGCGTCGATAATGCGTGTCGGCCGCAAGATCCTTGTTGAAGAAGACCAAAGCCTCCGCGCCCATCCCGCCATTTTTGACGAAACCAAAGCTCAGCACATCAATGCCGGCCTTCCAGGTGATATCTGCCGGTGCGCAGTCGAGCGCCGCAACAGCATTGGCAAAGCGAGCGCCGTCCATATGCAGACCCAGTCTCCGTTTTTTACAGACAGCTGATATGCTCGCGACTTCATCCGGCTGGTAGACCAGTCCATATTCGGTGGCGTTGGTGATCGAAACACAGGCGGGCTGCACCTGATGAACATCATCGCGAATCGCCGCGCATGTGGCGTCGATCTTGTCCGGTGCGAGCTTGGCGCCTTCCCCATCCAGCAGGATCAGTTTCGCGCCGCTGGTATAGAAACCCGGCGCCCCCGCCTCGTCCTGCTCGATATGAGCTTCTTTATGACAGATGATACCCTGATGCGGTTGGCACATGGCCGCAAGCGCTAGCGAATTGGCCGCCGTGCCCGTCGCTACCCACATGGTTTCAACACCCGTGCCAAATAGGTCTGCAAAAGCGCGATTCATCCTGGCGCTGATCGCGTCTCCATCATAGGCAGTATCCTGACCATTGGCCTCGGTGAGCGCCGCCAGAATCTTGGGATGCACGGAGGCTGCATTGTCGGAGAAAAATCGCATGCGTGGCGCATGGCTCAGAGCGTCTGGTACGTCAAGATGGTGCGGTGATTCCGTTGCGGCACAGAGTTGGGGATCACCCGACCAGCAGCACCCGCAGGTCATTCACATTGGTGCCCGAAGGACCCGTGATCATCAGCGCGTCCGCCCTTTGAAACGCAGTATAGCTGCAATCGGAGGCGAGAAAATCTGTTGCCGCCGCAGAACCACCGATCATCGGCAACAGCTCCGGCCACAGAAATGCGCCCGCATGATCCTCGGATCCGTCGATGCCATCCGTATCAGCGGCAAAGCCGGTAATGCCGCTCTCTCCGTTCAGAGCAATCGCGCAGGACAGGAGGAAAGCGGTGTTGCGCCCGCCTCTGCCTTTTGGGTTGGTCACCCGCACGGTTGCCTCACCGCCCGAAATTATCGCGATTTTCCGGCCTTTTGACTTGGCTTGAATAGCCAAAGCGGCATGATCTTGACCCATTAAAATCGCATCGCCCTCCAGATCATCGCCCAGAACTTGCGGCTCATAGCCTTTGCTCTGCAAATATTGAGCGGCAGCCATGACCAGTTGTTTCGGAGTGGCACAGAGCGATGCTTCGCTCCTGGACAGTTTAACATCCTCCGGCTTGGGTGTTTCATTGGCTCGATTGGCCAAGGCGAAGACAACCGACACGGGCAGCTGCAACTCGTAGCGGGCGACAATTTCCTGCGCCTCTGACAGAGTGGAGCGATCCGCTACTGTGGGCCCTGATCCGATGGTCCCCAGATCATCCCCCGGTACATCAGAAATACCGATCATCTGCGTGCGTGCCGGATAGGCCGCAGCCGCCAGCCGACCGCCTTTGATCGCAGAAAGATGCTTCCGCACGATGTTCATTTCGGAAATCGGCGCGCTGCAATGCAGCAACTGCCGGGTCACCGCCTGCTTTTCGGTCAGTGAAACACCCTCGACCGGCAACGGCAACAAAGACGACGCACCGCCTGAAATCAGCGCAAGCAGCAAGTCATCTTCTCCAAGCTCACCAATCTCTCGCATCGCCCGTTCTGCAGCGGCAAGCCCGACGGTGTCAGGCACCGGATGAGACGCCTCGATAATATCGAGATTATCGGGATGAAAATCAGGCTGGGCATAGCCGGAACGAGTTACGACGATACCGCCGCGCAGACTGGACAGCTTGGGGTAGATCGCCGCCGCCATCTGAGTCGCGGCCTTGCCAGCCGCGAATAGATAGATAGTCCCAGCGACCGAAGGCGGCTCAAATTCCTTCAGCGCCTGTGCTGGCAATGTCGGCTTGAGCGCCGCGGCATAGATGGAAGTTAGAAAAAGCTTGTCAGGCGCCGGAATTCTGTTTTGATGCATTGCAACAAAGGGCATCAACATCTCCCCGTCGTCAAGCCCTAAGCCAGATTACCGCAAAAGAAATGTCCTTTATGACTGATCCGTCCCCAAATGATTATCTGCAGCAGCGTATCATCGCTCATCTCAAACCGCTCTACCCGGATTGCGACCAGCACGATCTCGCTGACCGGATCGTCGCGGCTTTTTGGGACAAGCCGGACCAGATCATCGATCGTGCCGAAATCCAGGGCAAACATCTCTGGGACGAGACCGAGATTGCGCTGATCACTTATGGCAGCTCCATCCGCCATGGTGATGAGAAGCCACTGCAGACATTACATCAATTTCTCGGCAACCGCGTCGGGGATGCGATTTCGGCAGTGCATATCCTGCCTTTCTTTCCGTTCAGTTCCGATGACGGCTTTTCGGTGATCGATTATTTGGCGGTCGATCCGGATCTCGGTGACTGGAGCGACATATCCGCGATCGCCGATGACTATCGCTTGATGGCCGATCTGGTGATCAATCACGGCAGTTCGCGCTCCGATTGGTTTCAGCAATTTCTCTCCGATGAAGCGCCGGGCAATCGCTATTTCGTGACAGCCGATCCGGCCAGCGATCTCGGCGCGGTGGTCCGGCCGCGGTCTCATCCGCTGCTCACCGCTTATGAAACAAATGCCGGAACGCAGCATGTCTGGACGACATTCAGCCCCGACCAGGTCGATTTCGATTTTCGCAATCCCGATCTTTTGCTCGAGTTCATTCGCATCATTGCCTTCTATATTCAAAGCGGCGTGCGGATTTTCCGGATCGATGCCATTGCCTTTCTGTGGAAGACAATCGGCACCTCCTCGATCAATCTCGATGAAACCCATGAAGTCGTCCGCCTGCTCCGGACCCTGATGGATCATCACCAGGAATCGCTGATCATATTGACCGAAACCAACGTCCCGAACCACGAGAATCTGACCTATTTCGGCAATCAGAATGAAGCGCATGTCATCTATAACTTCTCGCTGCCGCCGCTGTTGGTGCACGCGCTGCTGACCGGAGAATCGCTCTATCTCAAGCGGCTGACCCGCAGCAATCCGCCGGCACTGCAGGGCTGCGCCTATCTCAATTTCACCGCGAGCCATGACGGCATTGGCCTGCGCCCGACCGAGGGCGTGCTTCCCGAGGCGGAACTCGGCCAGATGTTGAGCACGCTCCAAAGCTTCGGCGGCCGGATTTCGATGCGCCGCGGACCGGGCGGAACCGAGAAGCCCTATGAAGTGAACATCAGCTATTTCGAAGCGATGCAGGGTACAATAGACGGACCGGACGCGCATCAGATCCCGCGCTTCATGGCGGCGATGGCGATCATGCTGGCGCTCGAAGGCATACCGGCCATCTATATCCACTCTTTGCTCGCCACACCCAATGGCTATGAAGAGGTCAATCGCACCGGGCGCAACCGGTCGATCAATCGCCGCGAGCTCGAATTGGAAGCGTTGGAGGCCAGACTGGATGATCCAAATTCGGTCGAGGCGCAAGTGTTTGATCAGTTTAAATCGTTGATTAAAAAGCGTAAATTACAAACCGCCTTCCATCCGAACGCGGTCCAGTTCACCCTCACCCTGCCCGAGGGTCTGTTCGGCATCTGGCGGCAGAGCCTCGATCGAGCGCAGAGCATATTCGCCGTGACCAATGTCACCAACCAGATCAAACCGCTCTCCCTGGGTGATATCAACCTGATCGCCGGGTCGCACTGGTGGGATATTATTTCGGGCGAGTCGATGCCCGACATTGATGCCCAGATCGAACTCGCGCCCTATCAAACGGTCTGGATCACCAACGCGCCCGCGCCGCAATAGCCAGGCCCGCAACTTCAGAGCGGCAGGCCTGCTTCCTCGTTATCCAGTCGCACTGCATCGACGAAGCGCTGGGAAAAATCGGGAATGGCCGAGTTGATCCGGTCCCAATTGGGCATGAATGACCGCTCATTCGGCGTGTCGAGAAAGGCCTCTCCGGCGGACATGATGTTGGCCGCGAACAGTTCGACCGTCGCTTCTTCGGCATGGCGGTCGAGCGTCAAGCCGTTGATGACCGCATCATTATAATAGGTTTCAATCCGGTCGAGCGCGGTCCGCAAATAGGTCGCCTTGATCGTACGGAAGGTTCCGGCGGAAAAAATATGACCATGGGTCGCAAGCTTGCGGAAAATCGACTTGGTGATATCCGTGCTCATCTTGGACAGACCTTTTTGCGGATCATCCTCGGACACTGGCTGATGCTTGTGATCATAATTGTCGGCAATTTCGACCTGACAGATGGCGTTGACCGAATTGTTGCGCCAGATTTCCGATAGCACGCCAATTTCAAGACCCCAGTCAGAAGGAATGCGGATATTCTTCACCGTGTCCCGGCGCATCGCAAATTCGCCGGCCAGCGCGTAGCGAAAGCTGTTGAGATAGACCAGATATTCGCTCGGTTCGCAGACTTTCTTGAGCGCCGCCAACAATGGCGAAATCAGCAGCCGAACCACCCGGCCATTGAGCTTCTCTTCGGTCACCCGGGCATAATAGCCTTTGGAGAAGACATAGGGAAATTTCGGATTGGCCACCGGATACATCAGGCGCGCGAGCAGATCGCGCTTATAGGTCAGGATATCGCAGTCATGCAGTCCGACCACATCGGCCTTGGTTCCGGCAAGAAAATAGCCGAAGCAGAACCAGACATTGCGGCCCTTGCCCGGCTCATCGGGTGACAATTGATGATCCTGAAGTTCGCGATCCAGCGCCATCAGGCGCGGCCCACTGTTCCACAAGATCTGATGCTTCTGCGGCAGACGGCCAAAATAGGACTTGGCATATTCAAACTGGTCTTTGTCGGCCTGATCCAGTCCGATGATGATATTATCGAGATAGGGCACTTGCGCCAGTTCATCGATAATATTGCCGAGCGCCGGGCCTTCCAATTCCGAAAATAGCGACGGCAGCACCAGCGACATCGGACGCGTCTCGGCAAAGCCAAGCAATTCCTGTTCGAGCGCCTCGACCGGCCGGTCGGTCAAATTGTGAAGAGTTGAAATGCTGCCGTTTTGGTGAAAATCCATATGGGAGAGGCGTCCTTCATAAGTGCGAATCTGCTCGCCTTAACGTGCACGTTCCTGCAGCCCGAGGCCAGATAAAATCTTGCGGACGGCGATTACCCAGCCTTCCGGTCCCGGACGGTCCGCGAGAAAAACCGAAGGCCTGGTTGACGCAATTGCGCTGCCATCCGCATTGGGTATGATCACCCCATGATCCGCCGCTTCGATCATCTTCAGATCATTCGGGCCGTCGCCCAAAGCTATGGTGACGATGGGCAGGTCCGGAATGTGCCGCAGAAATTGTCGTCTCATCCATTGCATTGCCAGTTTCTTGTCGGCTCCACCGGTCAGATGATAGAAACGTCCGCCCCGCTGGATTGTCAAACCAGCTGCTTCGACAGCTTTGCCAAGATCAAATAATTCAGCCTCCGAACCGGACCACAGAAATGGCTCACTCGCCTCGCGCATTTTTGCTTTTCTGGCATCCGCGAGACTCAGCCCGGTTTCCTGGGAAATGTCATAAGCGGACATATCAGCAAAGCCCCTGATCCTGCTGCGGATCACTGATGGCAGATTCGCCAACTGGTCTTGAATGGCGACATAGCTGACGCCCATGACATGGTGCTGGGGCTCTTGCGATGCCGTCCAGGGGAAGCCGCGTGGAGCATGAATGATCGAGCCATTTTCGGTGGAGAAGAGAGCATCACTGCCGATCGATCCCATCAACTGCTCGGTCTCTGCCCTTGTCTTGCTGGTCACCGCAATGACGCCGACGCCAGCCTGATCCAGCGACCGGATGTAGCGATCCGCGGGCGCGGGCGAATAGCTGTGATGGTCCAGAAGAGTCCCATCAAGGTCGGTGAATATCAGGATGCGGGTCGTGGGATCAATCATCAGCAGGACCTAGACTAGCACAGCAAAATATTTTTGGAATCAGATGTTTCAAATGCGCCACATCTGCAGAACGTTTGGAGCCAATAAACATCGCCAAATCTATGCCGAAATCTCTTACCCCTTTTGCGCTTTTCGGATAAAGCGAATCGATCGGACCCGGACATAGCCAGCTATCGCCCCGCGACGATAACCAGACACCCAAAATATCGGCCAGAAAAATAGGCCAAATTCGAGGATTGCCAAATCATATGAACGCTCTGATCGATCATCGCGAAAAAATCCGCAGCCATCACCGGGCGGACGAGAGCAAGATTCTCAACTATCTCATATCCCACTATGCGCCCGATCAAGACATGCGCGAGCGGATTCGCGCCCGCGCCATCCGCGTTGTCGAGGATGTTCGCCGCGCATCGGGGCCGACATTGACCGAGAGTTTTCTTGGCCAATATGGACTATCCAGCGACGAGGGTCTGGCGCTGATGACGCTCGCCGAAGCCTTGCTGCGGGTGCCGGATAACCAGACGATTGATGACCTGATCGAAGACAAGATCGGCCCGTCCAACTGGCGCGAGCATATTGGCAAGTCGGACAGCGCGTTGGTCAACGCCTCGACCTATGCGCTCAACATGACCCGCAGCGTGATTCAGGAACCCGAAAGTCGGGGCCCGCTGGAGGCGATACGCGGCGCGATCAAGCGGCTTGGCGAGCCGGTGATCCGCACCGCCGTGCGTCAGGCGATGAAAGAGCTCGGCAATCAATTCGTCCTCGGCGAAGATATGACTCAAGCGCTCAAGCGGGCGGAGAAGTGGAAGTCCAGGGGCGCCACCTATTCCTATGACATGCTCGGGGAAGCGGCCATCACCCAGGAAGATGCCGACAATTATTTCAAATCCTATTCCAACGCGATCAGGGAAATTGCCAAAGTCTCGAAGTCCGACGATATGCGCCAGAATCCGGGCCTGTCGATCAAACTCTCTGCGCTCTATCCGCGCTATGAAATGAGCCAGCAGGCCAAGGCAGTCCCCGCTCTGGCCGAACGGGTCAGCGAATTGGCGCTCGCCGCACGCGACGCCAAAATCGGGCTCAACGTCGATGCTGAAGAAGCCTATCGGCTGGGTCTGTCCCTCGATATGATCGAGATGGTTTTGAGCGATCCGAGGCTCGCAGGCTGGGATGGTTTTGGCGTTGTCGTCCAGGCCTTTGGCAAGCGCGCCAGTTTCGTCATCGACTGGCTCTATACGCTGGCCGAGCAGCTCGACCGCAAGATCATGGTCCGGCTCGTCAAAGGGGCCTATTGGGATAGCGAGATCAAGCGTGCGCAGATGGATGGCGTTCCGGATTTTCCCGTTTTCACCACCAAGTCCGCGACCGATATCAGCTATATCTGCTGTGCCGCGCAATTGCTGAAAATGACCGATCGCATCTACCCGCAGTTCGCGACCCATAATGCCCATAGCGTGTCGGCCATTCTCGAAATGGCGGGCAATAGCCATGATTTTGAATTTCAGCGGCTGCACGGCATGGGCGAGACTTTGCACGGCGCGTTGCTGACCAATGAAAAAGTCCGCTCGCGCATCTATGCGCCAGTCGGCAAACATCGCGAACTGCTCGCCTATCTCGTCCGCCGGCTGCTTGAAAATGGCGCCAACTCGTCATTCGTCAACCAGCTCGCCAATCATGCGGTTCCGGCCGAAGCCATCGCCACCGATCCATTTGACGCGCTGGCCACCGATCAGCAGGACAATCACGACAAGATCGTCAACCCCGCCCATCTCTATCTGCCCGAACGGCTGAACTCGCGCGGCTGGGATCTCGCCAATCGGCAGGATCTGAACGACTATGTATCGGAGCGCGCGCCCTTTGCCGAGAAGCTCTGGCGGGCCTCGGCGATGACGGTGCAACCGGTGACAAGCGGGGTGGTGCGCAAGATATTCAACCCTTCCAATCTCGAAATCCAGGTTGGTGAAGTGCTCGAGGCGGATGCCGAACAGGCCCAGATCGCCATTGGAGATGCCCAGATATGGGCTGCTACGCCGTCGGAGCGAGCAGAAATCCTGCGCAAAACCGCCGACCTCTATGAGCAACATCATGGCGAGATTTTCGCACTGCTCGCGCGCGAGGCGGGCAAAACCCAATTTGATACCATTGCCGAACTGCGCGAGGCTGTCGACTTTCTGCGCTATTATGCAGTCGAGGCGGAGAAGCTCACCGCGCGGCAGCCGCGCGGCCTGATCAGCTGCATCTCTCCGTGGAATTTCCCGCTGGCGATTTTCACTGGACAGATTGCCGCAGCATTGGCCGCTGGCAATGCGGTGCTGGCCAAACCGGCTGATCAGACGCCGTTGATTGCGGCGCTGGCGACTGGATTGCTGCACGAGGCCGGCGTGCCGCAGTCGGCATTGCAACTCCTGCCCGGCGCGGGCGCGACCGTCGGCGCAGCGCTGAGCGGCGATCCGCGGATCAATGGCATCTGCTTCACCGGTTCGACCGCCACGGCCCAGACGATCAACCGCAATATGGCCGCACATTGTCCGCCTGACGCGATGCTGATCGCCGAAACCGGGGGGCTCAACTGCATGATCGTCGATTCAACCGCGCTGCCGGAGCAATCGGTCCGCGATATTGTCACCTCGGCATTCCAGTCGGCGGGACAACGCTGTTCGGCGCTGCGGGTGCTCTATATCCACAAGGATATCGCCGAACCGTTTCTGAAAATGCTGGCCGGTGCGATGGACGCGCTGGAGCTCGACAATCCATGGTGGCTGTCGACCGATATCGGTCCGGTGATCGACGCAGCTGCCCATCATAAAATCTCCACCCATATTGCGGATGCAGAAAAGAACGGCCGACTGGTCAAGCAACTCGACACGCCCGATGGCGGATATTTCATCGGTCCGGCGGTTATTCAGGTCGCGGGCATCAATGATCTCGATCAGGAGATATTCGGGCCAGTACTCCATGTCGCCACTTTTGAAAATGACGAGCTCGACCAGATTGTCGATGACGTGAACGGGCGCGGCTATGGGCTGACCTTCGGGCTGCAAACCCGGATCGAGCGACGGATCGACAAGCTGACAGCCCAGCTGCATGTCGGCAATATCTACGTCAACCGCAATCAGGTCGGCGCCGTCGTCGGATCGCAACCTTTCGGTGGCGAAGGCTTGTCCGGCACCGGACCAAAAGCCGGCGGCCCGGATTATCTCCCGCGCTTCTATGCCGCAGAGAGCATCAGCACGCCGGTCGTCAGCGGAACGCCGATCGGGCGGGACCAGCTGCAAGACGCGCTGAACGCGCTGCCATCGGTCCAGGATAGTCCTTTGCGCTCAGACATCAGGCCCGGTCCCACCGGTGAATCGAACGAATTGTTCAGCTATGCCCGGGGTATCATTTTATGCCTTGGACCGGCCCTTGCGGAGGCCGAGCAGCAAGCCGCCATCGCCCGTGCGCAGGGCTGCGCGCCGTTGATTGCGGTGCCGGGTGGCCAAGGCGCAGATGCGGTGGATGGCTTCGTCCAGCGCGAAGATCTGGGATTGGTGCACGATGTTGGTGCCGTGGTGTGCTGGAGCGATGCAGATGATCTGCGCGCCATTCGCGCCGCCCTCGCCGCGCGCGATGGTGCGCTGATCCCACTGATCAGCGAACGTGATTTTGCAGACCGCTGCATCGTCGAGCGTCATATCTGCATTGATACGACGGCGGCGGGAGGGAATGTCTCGCTGCTCGCCTAGGCGCGCGGCTGCGCGTCAGGGACGCACCACCAGATTGCCGAGATGCGCGCCGTTGAACAGCATGAACAGGGCTTCGGGAAAACCGTCAATGCCTTCGACCACATGCTCGGGCAGCACGAGTTTTCCGGTCCGCAGCAAATCAGAGATTTCAGTCATCGCCTGGGGATATTGATCCGCATAATGGCTGACGACAAAGCCGCGCATCGAAGCATTGCGTTCGGCGAGCCGCAGATAGAGCTTCGGTCCGCGGACATCGGCGAGATGCTGATATTGCGAAATCGCACCACAGATCACGACGCGCGCGCCGGACGCGGCCAAATTGTCGAGGACATTGTCCAAAATCTCACCGCCGACATTGTCAAAGAAGACGTCGATGCCATCGGGGGCGGCCTTTTTGATTTCTGCGGCGACGTCGCTATTTTTATAATCAATCGCAATATCTGCACCGAGCTGATCGGTGAGATATTTGCATTTGTCCGGTCCGCCGGCGATGCCGATGACGGTCGCCCCGCGCATTTTGGCCAGTTGGACCACAATCGAACCGACGGCGCCGGCGGCGCCCGAAACAATCACGACATCCTTGTCCTGCACTTCACCAACCGCGATCAGTCCGACCCATGCGGTCAGACCGGTGGTGATGCCCAAAGGTCCGGCAAAAGCACTGGGTGGAATGCCGTCTTCGGGCACAATCTTGGTCGCGGCAGCCTCGGGCAGAAGCGCATGGGTTTGCGCTGACAACGGGCCATAGACCCAGTCACCGACCGCCAGATTGTCGCTGTTGCTCTCGACCACTTGCCCGACACCGAGCGCGCGAATCGTGGTACCAATTTCGCCGGTCCGGTGCATGCCTTCGTCATTCAATGTCGTGCGGATCCAGGCGTCCATCGAGAGTGTATCGACTTTCGCGACAATATGGCCCGCAGGGACATCGTCGATAGTCTCATCTTCCACACCAAAGTCATCGATGGTCGGCATGCCGTCGGGGCGTTGCTTGATAAAAACTCTTCGATTCTGGATAGTGATGGCGCAGCTCCTCGCACAAGATGAGATTGAGCTATCTGAATATGCGCCTCATCCCCAGCCACAAGTAACATTTTGAGTAGCTAATCCTCAAATCCCGTTTTCTGATCGACGACTGGCTGTCGGACCCAATCGTCTATTTCGGAACCACCCGCAGGATTTTGCTCGTCGGGCCGCTTTGATCCTCGGTCAGAAGATAGAGATAGCCATCCGGCCCGCTGCGGACATCGCGGAAACGCGCATTGAGTTCGCCGAACAGCTCCGCCTGTTTTCCCAGCGATCCATCGGGGTTCATTTCAACATGGCGAACATGGGTCAGCGCCAGGGCCGAGAGGAAAAGATCGCCTTGCCAGTCCGGAAAGGCCTCGCCGGCATATTGGGCAAAGCCGGATGGCGCGATCGAGGGCGTGAAATGGACCAGCGATTGCTCGGTCCCGTCCAGCGCCTCGAACGGCGAAATCCGTCCGCCGGAATAGTCCAGCCCATAAGAGACCGAGGGCCAGCCATAATTTTTGCCGGCCTCGATATGGTTGATTTCATCACCGCCCGCCGCGCCATGTTCATTGGCCAGCACCCGGCCATCGGCGGTGAGAATAATCCCCTGCGGATTGCGGTGCCCATAGCTCCATATCTCCGGCAGGGCGCCTTCCTGACCGACAAATGGATTGTCCTGCGGCACCGAACCGTCATCATTGAGACGGACGATCTTGCCGAAATGCGTGTCGAGCTGCTGGGCCTTTTCACGGAAATGAAAAGCATCTCCGATCGGCATCAGCAAGGTTCCATCGGGCAAAAACTGAATCCGCGCGCCATAATGATTGCCCTGAATGCGGGTTGGTGATGCCGCAAATAATTGCTCTCCATCGGCCAGCCGCGGCGCGGCCATGTCATCATATGCGAAGCGCATCAGCAGCAATGTATTCTCGTCGCCCTGCTCGGCAGCGTAAGAAATATAGATCAATCTATTGGCGTCAAACTGCGGGTGGAGCACAATGTCGAACAGGCCGGCCTGTATGGCTTCACCCATATGCGCTTTAGGATAGGGGTCGCCGCTGGTGAAATCGTGAACCAGTTCGATTTTGCCATTTTTGTCGACGCGCTTCAATTTTCCGGTTCGCTCGGTCACCAGCATATCGCCGCTTGGCAAGAAGGCGAGCGACCAGGGATGGTCGAGATCATCCGCGACTGTCTCGAGCCGATAGTTGATCGGCGCTGCATCAACCCGGCCCACCGCCTCGCTGGTCTTGGTTCCTGAAGGTGATGCGCCCTGATTGGTGCAAGACATCACCAGACTGGATGCCAGAAGTGAAAGAGCCAGCTGATAGCTACGCATTTTGATTCCCCGTTTGATAGATAGAGGTTTCGATCATGTCTGACGATTTGTCCACAAGCATTTGCGCTTGATCGTTCGGTTAAAGCGGCTAGGTTCTGTCCAACACAGGGGAAATAATCATGGCGGCGATGATACGCTTCATTCTGGGATTGTTGGGCGGCGCGATTACGACCTATTTGATAGGAACTGCGGCCAACTCACAATTTGTGATGAATGCGCATGGCGTCCCGATCGCGTGGGGCGATCGATTCAACATGATGATGTTCGATATTTCCAACATGGTGCCCTATCTCGTCATCATCGCGGTCAGCTTCCTGATCGCATTTCTGATCGCTGCGCTGTTGAAGAAAATATTCCCCAATCTGGCCGCCATAGCCTATCCGATCGCCGGCGCAGCCGCGATGGGTACCGCCTTGGGACTGATGTATATCGTGTTCCAGACCATTCCGATCAGTGGCGCGCGCTCGACGCTGGGGTTCCTGGCCCAAATGATCGCCGGCGGGCTGGGCGGATGGGTGTTCGGCAAGATCCTGACCGCAAATAAATCGCGCATATCCAAAGCCAAGACCCAGTCTTGAGCAAAACCACCGCACAGGAAACCCCCGCGTGAATAGCAATATCGAAAAACCGGACATTGCCGCCGAGAAAATCAGCCGGGAGAACACCAACACGCCGACCGAGGCACCGCCGGCAACGCCACCGGAAGCTGGCAAGATCGACATCAATTTTTCGCAGGGGCTGGCAGGGTTTCTGGCGAGCAACAATATATCGATCGGCTTTACTTCCTATCAGACTGGGCGACTCTATTTGATCGGCCACGGTTCGGACGGCAAGCTAGCGCTACACGAGGCGCTCTACCCCCAAGCCATGGGCGTGATCGGTGATGCCAACCGCATCTATCTCGGCACACTCACACAGATTGTCCGGATGGAAAACGTGCTCGGCTCCGGCCAGCGAGCCAATGAAGTACATGATAAAGTCTATGTGCCCAGGAACTTGCAGACGACTGGCAACGTCGACATTCACGAGCTGGGAATTCGCGAGAACGGAAAGATCGTTTTCGTCAACACCCGCTACAGCTGCCTGTGCGAACCGAGCGTAACCCACAGTTTCAAGCCGATCTGGAAACCGGAGTTTATCAGCAAGCTGGCGCCCGAAGACCGCTGCCATCTCAATGGTCTGGCAATGGTCGAGGACCAGCCCAAATATGTCACCGCTGTCTGTCGCTCCGATGTCGTGGACGGCTGGCAGGATCGGCGCCATGATGGCGGGATCGTCATCGACATCGACAGCAATGAGATTTTGACCGGCGGTCTGTCGATGCCGCATAGCCCGCGGTTCCATGACGGCAAGCTCTGGCTGTTAAACTCCGGCACGGGAGAGCTCGGCTGGCTCAACCCGTCGGACAAGGCTTTCACGCCTTTGGCTTTCTTCCCCGGTTTTCTGCGCGGTCTGGCATTTCACAATGGCTATGCATTTGTCACGCTCTCGAAGCCGCGTCACGGCCGGTTCGAAGGGCTCGAGCTGGACGCCAAGCTCAAGGCAAAAGATGCCGATGCGTGGTGCGGTATCCAGATCGTTTCACTGTCGAGCGGCGATGTCGCCCAGTGGCTCCGCTTTGACGGCGCGATCACCGAATTGTTCGACATTTGCGTTCTGCCGGGCGTCGCAAACCCAATCACTCTTGGCCCGCAATCTGCGGAGATAAGAGACTTTCTCACTATCGAGAATCCGCAATGGTGAGCACGCCCCATTCTCTCACCAAAGGCTGATTGCCGAACATGATGACCATTGTTCAAACATGTCCCCTTTTTCAAACGGATAGATTGACTTTCAACAGGCTGCTCCTAGGCTCTTCAATCGAACTGCGAGACGACATCCTGGGACGGCGGGGCGTTTGGATACTTGACAGTCAAATCAGCGGGGACCTGAAAATTGCAAAAATCAACCAAATATGTAGCGACAAGCATCGCCACAGCGGCCTTTACGCTGGTAATAGGTTCGTTCGCTATCATAGCATCGCCAGTTGAAGCCAATCAAAGCTTTGCGCGAAGCACGGGGATTTCTTGTTCCGATTGCCACGCCAATACGTCTAACCCGAGCAAAGCTCAGTTAACCAGCCTGGGCATCCGCTACCGGACATGTATTTACGACCCAACCCCGCAGCGGGTGGATTGTAATGTTCAGGCCAGGTCCCAGTATCAGGCGGGATCGCAAACCCCTTATTCCGGACGATCGCCATCTTCTGGCTACTCACCCGCACCGGCGCCTTCGCCTGCTTATAATCCCGGGGCTCCTCGCCCCCCTGGTTTTGGCAATCCAAATCCGACCAGTAACAGCAAAGGCGGCTTTGGCGGGTCTGGGCAGAGATATCCTAACCAAACCTATCCTGCGCCTCCTATCCGAACGCCGCAATCCGGTCTGCGCGGCGCCCCAGCTTTCCCAATAGAAGCAAGATCATTGGGCGGATATATGCGCAGCGGACCCGGTGACAATTATCCCAATGTTGTGGCCCTCAAATCTGGAACCACGGTCACTCTGCTGCAGGGCACAAATGTCAATGTGAATGGTTTTTCCTGGTTTCAGGTGCGCAACCGAAGTGGACAGACCGGCTATCAATGGGGCGGTCGTCTTTGCCCCCGGATATCACCGATACAGGGAGCCATCGGACATTGCCCGCGAGGATATAAGGTCAAATCATATATCAGAAATTCGTCCGGACAGAGTACGCGGCTGTCGCCGGATCATTATGTCGGACTATTTGCGCCAAGCGCGAGCTATAGCGGGACCGTCGGAAATGAAAATATTGGCTCGATACGTCGATATGGAAATGATCTGATATGGCAGGATCTATCGGGCCAGCAGTGGCAGCTGTTCCAGCAACCACCACCGGCTTCCGGACTCACGCTGATGACGTCGACGAACAATCCCTATTATAATAGCAGTGATCCTGATTCGCAGAAATTTCGATTTAACGGAGTTGGACAGTCCGGCTCGAATGTGCGGAGATTATCTGCGTTCAGATTTCGGGGGATATGGCATTATAATGTCGGCACTGTCGGCAATCAATTTGGCCAAAGGTCGGCGGCCCCGACATATAATCCGGTCGCGCCACCCCGTGGAACTCGGGGTTTTCCGCAACAGCGCAATCCGCAGCAAGCCTATCCGGCCCAAGGCCGCACTGGCCCCATTGTCAATCCCCGCCCGGTCCAGCCAGCGGCGCAGCCTGCCAGCAGCAGATTCGTCCGGTTTCGTGCCGTGGTGAGCCGGAAATGTCTCGAAGTTGACCGGGGCCAGACGGCTAATAATGTCGGGATCGTCCAATTTTCATGCGACGGATCGGACGAACAATCGCTGAACTTGAGAAGTCGAGCCGGGAACACATTCAACATTATCGCCAAGCACAGCGGAAAATGTTTCGACGTGCCCGGCGGCGATAGCAGTGACAATCTTCCCTTGCAGCATTTTGACTGCGACGGTTCGAGCGAGCAATTATTCTCGATGCGTGATGTCGGCGGGGGGTCTTTCAACCTCGTCACCAACAATGGGAAATGTTTCGACGTACCCGGCGGCGATACGGGTGATTATGTCGGGATTAATCAGTTTAGCTGCGATGGTTCGATCGAGCAGAAGTTCACCTTGGAAAATGTGACATCATGAAGCTGATGAGCATCCCCTACGTGGCGACACACGAGGCTTGATTTGAGTCGGATGAGCCAGCATTGGCCAATGGCAATATTGGTCCAATCCATTGTTGCGCTCATCCGGATAGAGGCTAACAAACGCGTAACATATCGGTTGTTCGGCGATCATCCGCCAGCGCGCATCGAAGAAGCCGCTGCGAAAATCGGCGCCGTTTGAAAGGTAGAGCAGCGTGAGGCAATATCCTCAAACATCATAACAGGCTATGATGGACCACGCGTAACGACCGAAAGAAAGCGCGGGGACGTCATGCGGGCCCTGACATGATCTGCTCAGCGCATATTGGGACATAAAATTATGAAAGCCATCCTCCTCCTCATCGTCACGATTGCATTTGCTATCGTGCCTTTTCTTTCGCCAGAATTCGGTGGATTTGATCCGGAAAAATATCCGGTACCGCAGCGCAATCCGGCGGTTCAGCCCGCTGGCTGGGCTTTCAGCATCTGGGGCCTCATCTACTTGTGGTTGATCGCGCACGCAATTTTTGGTGTTTTCAAATTTCGGCAAGATGCGCAGTGGGACAAAGGCCGGATGGCGCTCATCCTGTCATTGGCAATCGGGGCAATCTGGCTCCCGATTGCCCTGCTGTCACCGATCTGGGCGACCCTATTGATATGGATCATGCTGATCGCCGCGCTGATCTGCTTATATCAATTGAACAATGCCGCACCCGCCTGGATTGCCCGCTGGCCGATCGCGCTCTATACTGGCTGGCTCTCAGCGGCGTCCTTCGTTTCGATTGGCCTGTTGCTCGCTGGCTATGGTCTCGTCGACGAAATAGCTGCAGCGGTCATTGCGCTCGTTCTGGCGACCGCTTTTGCTGGATATAACGCCTATCGCCTGAAATCCTGGCCTTATGCTGCGGCGGTAGCCTGGGGTTTTGTCGCGATTGCCATTGCCAATATCGGCTCGTCAAAAAATCTCGCTATTGCCGCTGCGATCGCAGCGGTCATCGTCATCCTGCTATCGGCACCGAAAAGACAGACTCGGACCTAGATTATTTGCCTGTTGGCCTGCCAGTCGCAAAAAATGGGCTAGAAAACATAGAATATCGCCAGGCAGGCGGCGAGGCCGACACCGATGTTCAGCGGCAAACCGATCCGGACAAAATCCGAAAAGCGGTAATTGCCCGCCGTATAGACCAATGTATTCGTCTGATAGCCGACCGGTGTGGCAAAGCTGGCCGACGCACCAAACATCACCGCGACCAGCAGGCTGCGCACATCCACCCCGGTTTGCTCGGCAATGCCGATGACCAGCGGTGTCATGATGACCGCAACCGCATTATTGGTCGCGGTTTCGGTGAGCAGGGAAGTCAGAGAATAGACAACGATGATCAGCCATAAGGGAGAGAGCATGTTGAGCAGCGGAAGGATGCCATCCACCATCAACTGGACAGTCCCGGCATTTTCGAGGCCTTTGCCGACCGCCAGCATACCGAAGATCAGGACCAGCACATTGCCGTCAATCGATGCCCACGCCTCATCGCTGTCAATACATTTGGTCACCAGCACCGCAGCCACGCCGAGCATGGCCAATGCCGCAATCGGCATCACGCCCAAGGCGGCCGCGATGACGATGATTGCCAGCGTGAGTATCGCGATGGGGGCACGGTGGCGGCGATAGGAACGGGCTTCGGGTTCCTGAAGATGGATCAGGTCCGCATTTTCCTGCAGCGTCGAAACATAGCTGTCATCGGTCTGCACCAGCAAGCTATCGCCGTGCCGAATCCGCGCGTCCAGCAGGCTCGGTCCGGCGATATGGCGCGGCCGGGAAAGACCGAGAACCCGCGCCGGAATGCGGGAGAGAAATGGGAGATTGGGCAAGGATTTTCCCACCGAGCGATGGGATGGCCCGATGACCAGTTCGACCAGTCGCGTATGGCTGTCCTCGAGCTTTGTGGCAGGTTGCTTCCCCCCCGCAAAACCCAGGCGCAGGCCGGGAGTCTTGGCGAGAGATAGCAATTCTTCCTGAGTCACCGCCGCGACCAATATCTCGCCGCCCTCGACAATATGGTCGGCATATTGAAACCGCTCGATCTGCTGACCCAGTTTGAGACCCGCAACAACGACGCCAGATCGCCGAAAATTTTTGATATCCGATATTTTCTTGCCGACAAAATCACTATCGTCGAGGATTTGAATATCCGTGAGATATTGCGATTCCGGCGTCTGGCCCGCCAGATTCGGATTCTCCCGTCGGGGGAGAAATAGCGGTCCCAATATCAAGATCATGATCACCCCGGTCACCGCTGCGATCAGGCCGACCTGGGTGATTTCGAACAGTCCAAAGGGCGCCTGTCCATTTTCCTGCGCGACACCGTCAACCAGCAGATTGGTTGATGTTCCGAGCAGAGTCAGGCTGCCACCCAATATCGAAATATAGGAGAGCGGGATCAGCAGCTTGCTCACGGCAATGCCTGATACCCGGGCAATTTTGCGCATGATCGGGATCAGGATGATGACCACCGGCGTATTATTGACAAAGGCCGAAGAGGCAAAAGTACCGCCAAGAAACCCGCCAATCGCCAGATAAGGTCGGCTTTCCGCCTTGCGCGCTGCAAAGCCCGCCAGCGCCTCGATCACTCCGGTTCGCACCAGCGCGCCGGATAAAATGAACATCGCGCCAATGGTCAGCGGTGCCGGGTTGGAAAAGACCGACAGCATGTCATCGCTGCTGAGCAAGCCGATCCCCAGCATCAGCGCGGCCGCGACCACTGCGGTCACCGCAGGCGAACGGCGCTCACTGACAAATGAAGCAAATAAGGCAATCAATATCGCCAATCCCGCATAGGGTTTTGCGATATCCCAATAATAGGCCCAATCCAATTGTTGCTCCCATGCGTAGGGTGGAGGCCTGTTGCTCTAACAGGAAGACCGCCCGTTCTGCCAGCCCATTGGTGACGTAGGACATCCGCGTCTATATGCCAATGTTCGATCTTGCCAACGGAGATATAATGTTGCCGCAATCAACTGAGATCGACGCGACAGTGGACGCTGAATATGATTTCAGAGACAATCGATGAAGTGATTGACGGTTGGTTCCGAAGCCGCATCAACCAAAACCGCTGCACTGACGGAAAATTGCAAATCTTCGGGATGCGGGAAGCCGTTTAACTTGCCTTCACTGATCAATGGATCAGCAACCGATTTTGGGATTGCGGTCAGAATCTCGGATCCCATGACCAGATCAATACAAGCTGTCTGACTGAGCAGCCGGTATTTGGGGAAACCATGTCGTTTGAGTAGAGCCTGTGTCTGAGCTGGAAGGCTGGTTTCAAATAATGTATCAAATCCCGCAATGACCCAATCGAATGCAACTATGTCAGCCAATTGAAGTCCGGTTTTCAATATCGGATGATGGGGTCGACAAATGACGAAATATGGTTCTTCGATAATCTTGCGAACGCGCAATCGATCGAGATGCGGAAGCTGGCTAAGCGTCGCTTCATTGTACAAAAGCAGATGGATGCGTCTTTGGATCAACTCCTCGACAGCATGGGTCGGTGGCATGGTCTCGGCATTGATTTTCGTTTTCGGATAACGGTCGGCGAATTTGCCAATGGCCGGATGGATCATCGTGTCGATTATGGCAGGCCCGCAGACGATTTGAAGAATATGCTCGCCGCTTTGTGTCTCGGTTTTGACGGTCTCTGCGAAGCTCAACAAATCGACCGCCATCGGATAGAGCCTTTTACCCGCTTCGGTTGCGGCCACTGTTCGCGTGGTGCGATGAAATAATTTGATCCCCCAACTCTCTTCCAGCGCCTTGATGCTTTTGGTGAGCGCCGAATGGGTAAGGTGCAATTCCTGGGCCGCACTCGAAAAACCGCGCAGTCGATATACCGCCTCAAAATGGCGCATCAGGCGAAGATCATCCATATGTTCCTAATTGTAACAAATATGGTAATTTAACTCAATTTATTTCAATAAAATATTTCGCTACCTCCTGATCGACCAAAGATGGTCTGAACGGGAAGAGAGCTGAGCCATGACATTAGAGTCGATCATATCGTCGAATATCGCACTGATTGTCATACCGCTCTATTTTATTGCAATCTTTGCAGAGTCGATCTTCAATCACTTTTTTCATGAACGCGGCGTGGGCGACTGGAAAGACAATGGCGTTTCGATGTTCATGGGATTGGTGAGCGCAGTCACCAATGGCGCAACGGCGTTTATATCGGTTGCAGCCCTCTTCTGGGTCCAGCAATTTCAACTCTATGCCATCCCGCTGTCCATCACAGCACTGCTTGTCTGCTTCCTCCTCGATGATATGCGCTATTATTGGCACCACCGTGTCGCTCATCGGTGCCGATGGGTGTGGGCGATGCACGTAACGCACCACAGCAGCACGCAGTTTAATTTCTCCGTTTCCCTGCGTCAGGGTTGGACCAAACATTTTACCGGTACCGCAATGTTCAAAATACCGCTGGTGCTGATCGGTTTTGATCCCATTCTTGTGCTGTTTTGCGGCGTGATTAACCCGACCTATCAATTTTTCCTGCATACCGAGTTGGTCAACAAAATGCCGCGCTGGTTCGAGGCGGTTTTCAATACACCTTCCCATCACCGGGTACATCACGGCCGCAACCCGCAATATCTGGATGCCAATTATGCAGGCACGCTGATTATCTGGGACAAGATATTTGGAACATTTGTCGCAGAAGATGAAGCAGACCGTGTCGATTATGGATTGGTCAAAAATCTCGAAACACTCAATCCCATCACCATCATTTTTCACGAATATTGGGGCATAGCCAAAGATGTGTCCCAGCGCGGATTGAGCATATGGCAGCGCATTTTATATGTCCTGGCTCCGCCTGGCTGGAGTCATGATGGATCGCGCCAGTCATCAGCCGAGATTAAGCGCGAACATGCAAAAGCCCAGGAGGAGCTCGAAAATGGAGACGTGCGCGACTCCAACCTGCTGGAGACGGCTTAAGCGATGCCCGGTCCGCATTATGCAATCTCAGAAGCGTTTATCGTCCTGGCGGCGATCTGGAGCACCATCTTCTTATCACGAACCGGCCATCGTTTGGCGGCGTTGGGATGCGCGATTTTTGGATGTGCTGCGGCCATTGGCGTTTATCGATTTGGCGCGGGCGAGATTTCGGAGCTGGCGGGTTTTCACAAAGACTTCTCGCAAATCGGCGGTTCGATTGCGATGGCCTTGATATCGGCACAATTTCTTCTGGCTAAGCCATTGGTAAATCGGACTGCGGTTGGCAGATGGGCCATTTGGGCGGCAGTGATCGTTAGCGCGATGTTTGCATGTGCGGTTCCGACGCTCACAACGCCTCTGTTCATCATCTGGCTTTCTGTCGCGATCATTGCAGCGGCCTTGATACCGGCCAGCACCATCGCCGGTCGGCTTTCCCTGGCAGCTCTTGTTTCAGTATTTTTGATAAACTTGCTATTGATCCGTCAATCTCCTCAACTGGGGCCGGATCTCAGCTGGCATCTATTCCATATATTGGTTGCGCTGTGGTTGCTGGCGATAGTCTATATATTTGAATATCGGCGTTCTGATGGCGAAGCCGCTATTCAAGATGATATTCCAGCAGTCACCAAGTGCGATTGATTTCAATCGATCAGCTCCTTCCTGCTTCGGGAATTTACAGAAGATGTCTCACGAGTCCCTACATATCTACATGGTCTCTGGGACACTGCTGGAGCAAGTGACCGAAGCTAAGTTACGGAAACTTAGGGACTAAATCGGTGACCAACTTACGTCGCTGGAGACGCTCAAAATCGGGGAAAGAAATGGTGCGCGACGCAGTCTCTGGCGAACGGGTCTCGGTGGTCAAATTCCCTGTTACTAGGGAATTTACAGGGAAAATATGCGTTTTTGGGTAATTATTGCCCTAGCCGCCCGTCTGTGTCCGGCCATTTCTGTGGGCTTCAGGCCCAAATTCCCTACTCAACGTAGCAGGGAAAATAGAAGTCCTAACAGGGAATTTATTCGCGGTAGCAGGGAAATTATTGAGTAGATCAGGGAGTGAACATGAAAAATAATCTGAGGCATGAAAAGTCGACAATGAAGGCGCAGTGCTTGATTCCTTGGTTCAATCTCAACGCGACATGAAAGCAGCGAAAAAGCTATTGCGCAGCTTGCTCAAGAAGCATTCGAGGACCTCATGGGTCGCCGGATGTATGTCGATCCTTCGAATTCCCAGTCAGAGTTGATTTCGCTTGATGAAAACCATGAATCGGCGCCGCCCGTAACTATCTGAATCATAAAAAAGTGACATGGCGATAGATTGATCGACGCAAAAATGTTGTTGGTCGAAGCTTTTACCGTTTGCCGACGACAATGGCGGTTGATCGAACTTGAAGTGATCCCCGAACCACTCCCCCGTATCTACAAATGCAAGGCGGGAGCGACCCAAAACGTCTAACAGTCCACTACCGGATTTTTAAACACCACCAGCTCCCATTCTTTAACTCCAAGTGGCTAGCGCCGGCCCCTAATATTCCGGTGCTTCCCCAAAATAATTACGAGGAATGACGAAATGACAAACTCAATTTTCACTAAGACCCTTTGTGCCGCTGCCGCCTTGGCTTTAACTGCTACAAGCTTTTCCAATACCGCTAGCGCGCAATCACATACGACAAGCACAGTCGTCGTAAATTACTCTGATTTGGACATGACCAGCGATGTAGGTCGCGCGACCTTTGAGGGCCGGATTAAGGGCGCTATCCGCAAAGTATGTGGCAGCTATGACACGCGCAATTTGAAAGACAGTATGGATCACCGCAATTGTGTTGATGAAGCTAATCTTTCCGCAAAACGGGCCAGCGTTACCGTTATGGCCGCCGCCGCTGCAGGTACCCCAATTGAAACTGCGATGGTGATCAACAACTAGGTTTCAGCAGAATAGTAAGGGCCGCAGTCCCCCCAAGTAAGCGGCTCCCTACACACAAACTCCAATAACCCCGGCGTTCGAAACGCCGGGGTTTGTTTTTTTGAGTGAAGCGGTTGACTGAATGCTGAGCTGCTGTCTCCAAGTTACTGAAAGTGAATGTCAGGTATTGGGAGGCGATAGCGGACTCTGGAGGCAATCTTAATAAAAAATGGCAATGGACGCTTGTGCCCCCTGCCCAGACGGCTTTCTGCGACTGACTTGAGTTACGACAAACAACCAGTCAGTTTAACTTGAGATTTACGCAAATGCCGCCGGTACAATTATCATCGTCACAAGCGCTAAAAAAAGGCAGCCAATCAAGCGCGGGACAATCTGTTCTCTGATGCTCATTTGCACCGCAATAGTTATAACATAACAAGCAAAACCAAACGTCCTTGGTTAACAATTCATGAGATCCTAAATAGTTTTCGCCTAAAAGGGCAAACTACCGCAGCTACCTTGAAGTTTTTTCCCAGCGAAAACCGATTGCACAAATGGCAGTGTGTCTTCTGTAGAACCAGGAACGACGGCGCGATGGTCTAGATCAGGATATAGTTTGAACAAGATGTTCGATCCCGCCTTGCAGGCACCTTTCACCAAGGCCACCTGCATCCGTGGCGGGGTATCCCGATCCTTTCCACCTGTGCCGATGAACGTTGGAACGGGCAGATTAAGGGTCGGATAACCCATTTTGGAAAAGGCAGCCAAAAGATGCTCTGTAGGCGGTTTTTTGAATACCCGATTATAGGTTAGCTGTTCCTTGATGACGCGGGCTTTGACATCCTTGTGGCAGGTATTTTGTACCGATTGAGCAATCGGCAGGACATCGTCTGAAACATAATCGGCCAGTTTGAACTCGGGATTTATGCGCTGCACCAAGGAGAGAGCGAGCATATTATATCCGAGCATCGGGTCGACACGGTCTGGCGGTCGAGATTCTTGGAGGGCAACCAGAGCTTTTGGAGAAAAATAGGGGACGCCCGTTGCCACGACTCCTGCTATTTCGACATCAGACGCATAGTCAGCGGCATAGGCGGCTGTCGCCACTGCTGCGCCAGCGCCTTGTGATTGTCCAAACAGGACGACCTTTTTCGAAACCGGAAAACCGGCTGATTGGACTGCTCTAATGATATCGAGATTGCTATAGGCTTCAGGACGTGTGGCGAGATAGGGGTGTGTTCCCGGGGTTCCCAAGCCCTGATAATCAGAGGCAATCACTGCATATCCGTTTTCAAGCCAAAATTTGAGATGAGTTCGATCTTGTTCTTGGCGTCCGTTCCAGGACGGCGCGCAAATATCAGCTATTCCAACGGTTCCGTGCGTCCATGCCATTAGCGGCCAGCCACCTTCTGGCGCAGTGCCTTCAGGCAAAAACAACACACCTGAAACAGCAACGCGTTCTTTCCCATCCAAGCCATCTGTCGACGAATATAACAGGCGGATGTTTTCTCCGGCACCGGGATTAGATTGTTGCTTGTCCAGTGGTTCTTGACGGAGAAGTTTGCCAGGTTGCGTAATTCCGCCGCCGAATTGATAGAAGTCAGACAAGTAACTATCACCCAGCGTCATATTGGTGGGCTTGCTAACAGCGCTTGTTACTAGGGGTTCATCGAGAGAGGTAGCGCAGCCGGAAAGAGAGGCGAACGCAACGAGCGCCATAACCACTATTCTTGTTCTCAAAGGTCTAGTTCTTCTGCTCATTTTCGGCTCCTAGTGGGATTTATCTTAGCTCGATTTCACGTCCCGGAAAGCGACGTCACGATCCAGATCCGGTTCTTTAGGCAGGTTGAGTACCCGCTCGGCTATGATGTTCTTTTGAATCTGATCCGTTCCGCCACCGATACTGTTCATATAGGCTTTGGCGGCATCGAAGTTGGCGTTCGCTGCGTCGGGATAATCATCGCCATCAAGCAGCGCCGCATTGCCGAGCAGGTCGGTCGCTATCGCTGCCTCACCATGCTGAACGCGCGACATCGCGAGTTTACCAAGCGACATTAAAGACGATGATCCGTTGGTCATTATCTCTTGTTTCGCCCGCTGCATGTTCAAGCCGTTAAGTTCTCGATAGGCCAATGCTTGGGCGACTTTTTGGCGAACAACAGGATCATCATATTTCTCATATTTTCGAGCCAATGTGATCAGTTGCGGCTCGCTGTCCGCCTTTGATTTACCGCGGCGCTCAGTAATGCCTTGTCCCATGATAAGGCGCTCATAGGCGATTGCCGTTTGAAAGGCGGTCCAGCCTTCGTTTAGGCTACCGATGATATAGGTTGCCGGCACCCGGGCCTCGGTGATGAAGACCTCGTTAAATTCGGACTCGCCTGTAATCTGGTTGATCGGTTTAACCTCAACCCCATCCTGTTTCATCGGGAACAGAAAGAACGTAATACCGCGATGCTTGGGAACATCCCAGTCTGTGCGCGTCAGCAACATGCCATATTCGGCTTCCTGCGCATTGGAGGTCCAGATTTTCTGACCGGTGATAACATAATCATCACCATCAGGGACCGCCTTTGTCCGCACGCCAGCCAGGTCGGAGCCAGCATTTGGTTCTGAATAGAGCAGACAGCATATTGGACCGGTGAGCATGATCGACAGCATCGTTCGTTTCAATTCGTCGCTACCGACCTTAAACACTGTGATAGCGCCTAAATGGAAGCGATCACGGGCCGAACCCTGAGCCTTGCGCTTTGCAAATGCCTTTTCAACTATACCAGATTGTTTTTGGGAAAGACCAAGCCCGTACCATTCCGTTGGCCAGGATGGCACACAAAAACCTGCTTCAAAAACCCTGGTCAGCCATGCCTTTTCATCATAGCTATCCGCGCCTTTCGCGCAGCGTTTTTCGGAATCCCAATGCTGGTCCAACCAGGCCTCGACGACATTGTTAATCTCTTCGGGGGATGCGCTTCGATCCAATATAGCCATTATGCTGCCTCCCGGCTTTTCAGGTAATGCTCGCGATGCTCGTCCGAACTGCCAAAAAGGGACAGTCCTGCTCGGGCACGCCGCCAATAGAGATGCGCGATATGTTCTTCGGTATAGGCGATGCCGCCGTGCATTTGGATTGCTTGCGCTGAGACGGTTCGGAATGCATCTTTGCAGGTAAAGGCGGCCAGCGAGACAAATTTTTCTGCGCTCGATGAGCCAGAATCCAGCGCTTTCGCCGCAGCAAGCGCCGCCGAGGTCGCGGACTCGACTTCAACCAGAAGGTCTGCCGCCATATGTTTTATGGCTTGAAAGGAACCAATAGGACGACCGAATTGATAGCGGGTACGCAGGTAGTCCATCGTTATGTCAAAAATAGCGCGTGTAGCTCCAGCCTGCTCCGCAGCGACCGCAGCTATACCGCGCATACGCACCTGATTGATGCCCTCTGCATCCATATTTTCCAATTTAATCGCGGCTGCATCAGAGAAATTCAGTGTGAACAAACGTTGCGCGGGATCGTTGGTGGTCAAGCGTTCGGCAGAAACTGCATCTGATGCTTTCACAAGGTAAGCAGAATGAGCGCCGTCTTCTTTCAAACCAAGTAAATGATAATCTGCAACGCCAGCGTGAGACACAAACGAGACTTGGCCATTCATAACCCAACTGTCCCCAGAGAGTTCTGCGGACAGGCTATGATTATCATCGGACAGTGATACAAAATCGCCGGTTCCGCTTATGGACACGGTAAGTTGTCCAGTTGCAATTTTCTGCAACAAGTCTTCTTTGATAGAGTCCTGTCCAAAGCGTACGATCATTTCCGCGGCAACAACACACGTAGAAGCAAACGGAACGGGTAACAGCTTTCGGCCGAGCTCTTCCATCACCAGCGCAACATCTATTGCGCCGCCGCCAACGCCTTCAAAATCTTCCGAGATAGCAATACCGAGCAATCCCATCTCGGCCATCTGTTGCCAGATAGAATTATCATATCCTCGATCACTGGCGAAACCGGCACGCAGTTTTTCTTGACCGGCTTCGGCTTCAAGGTACCGAGCAAATCCGTCTCTTAGTGCTTGACGGTCTTCGTCAGATATCTGGCTCATTGGGCTATGCTTTCCTTGTCCTGCATGCTGGATTTTCGACTTTACAAATCTGTCACTTTATTTCATATCAGAGAAAGCGAACAGATGTTCGTGTTTTAGGCAGACGAGATTTGGGAAGTCAAGCTGTTGTTCGGAGGGAGGGGTTAGCATGTCAATAAATGCCCGAAAAATGCCTAAATCCGCGACTTTGCGACGAACTCCCCAACAGAATCGCGGAAAAGAGAGTCAGTCCAAGATATTGGACGGGGCACGGAAAATACTTTCTCAAGATGGATTCGAAAAGTTCAGCATGCGCCGGATATCGGCCGCTTCCAGTGTCGGCCTCAGTACAATTTACGATTATTTTCCAAGCAAGACTTCTGTCCTTCACACTCTGCTTGAAGAACGCTTGAAGCTGAGGCTCAAGATTTTTGATCGCACCATCGCTGCAATACCGGCAGATGCAAAGCTCGGCGAGTTTATCGAGAGCTACCTCGGCTCCATGCGCAAAGAAGGCTTCTGGTCCATATACGACATTGGTTTGCGCAACGCTGCCACGCATGAGGAAAGCCTAAAGAGCTTGCTCCAATGGTATGAAGCGGAAACCATTGATCGCTATGTCCAAGCTTTACGATCTGCTGGATCGAAATGGTCCGGGAATGATCTTCGGACCACAGCATCCTATTTACTATCAATCTCAGCTCAATTTGAACCGGGAGTGATAGTGCAGGAGGATAAGAACAGTCGAAAGCTCACCTTGGAACTGGTTCAACACACATTTTCAGCCATTCTAAGAAAGGTGCTGAGTTAAAGCCGTCGCAGCAGCGCGAATAAAATCACTATCGTTTCTTAAAAATTACCAAAAAAATTCGGAAATATCGTCAGGGAGAACAACTATGAAAACATTTAACAAGATACTTATGGCCGCCATGTGCAGCACAGCGATCACCGCGCCGGCATATGCGCAAGACCAGGATGGAGCAGAAACTGTTGATGACAATATCATCATTGTGACAGCAACCCGCCGCGCACAAGATGTTCAAGATATTCCTATCGCCGTGACCGCAGTCAGCCCGGTTCAGCTTGAACAGCAGGGCGTCGTGAACGTGCAAAATATCGGTAGCGTTTCTTCGAGTTTCTCGACCTCCAATGCACAAACCGCATCGGGTACGGTTGTTCTCCGTATCCGCGGCGTCGGCACAACTTCCAACAACATCGGTTTTGAATCCGCCGTCGGCATCTTCGTGGATGGTGCTTACCAGTCACGTCCCGGCGTTGCGCTTGGCGAATTTGTTGACGTAGAGCGCGTCGAAATTCTTCGTGGTCCACAGGGCACCTTGTTCGGACGGAATACGTCGGCTGGTGCTTTAAACATCACCAACAAACGTCCTGAGCTGAATGAGTTCGGCGGCTTCGTGAACGCAACATATGGCAATTTTGACCATATGAGCATCCAGGGCGCGCTTAATGCTCCTCTGATCGAAGACACATTAGCCCTTCGTGTAACCGGAGCTTATCGTAAGCGTGATGGTTATGTTAATACTATTAACTCTGCCGGAGCAAGCAACGGAGAATCCAACAATACGGACCAATATCTTGTTCGTGGTCAGTTGGGCTTTGAAACCGAAAGCGGCATTAGCGGACGCCTGATCGCAGATTATTCGAAGAGCACGGCTAGCTGCTGTGCGGCGATTGAAGTCTTGCGGTCTGGAGTTGAATCCGCAGGCATATTCGGCGCCGTTGGCCTTGGTGCCCGCGGCGGCATGGCTGCTCCGGCGGTAGCGGTAAACCCGTTCGATACGACCACCATGCAACAAGCGGTTGATAATCGTCTGGGGACACAGACCTTCCAGTCGGCCAACAGAAACAATCAATGGGGTGTGACTGGTGAAATCGAATTTCCGATCAGTGACAGCGCTGACCTGATCTATATCGGTTCGTACCGCGAGTTCCGGGCCAAAGAATCCTATGATTCAGATTTTTCCGGCCTGGATATCTTCAACGTTGTTCCTGACCTGGGCGCTGGTGGCGGTACCGCTATTAACACAATGACCCACGAACTACGGGTGCAGGGCGAAGCTTTTGACGGTGCGCTAGACTGGCTCGTCGGTGGCTATTATTCTGATGAAGATATTAGCCAGACCGCCAATTTCGCACTAGGAACAGATTATGATCGCCTGGTGGGCGCCTTGTTGGCAGCTGGCACAGGTGGCGCAACTCTGAACCCGCTCAGTGGGATCTTCGTTGGTGCAACGCCGCTTCAAACCCTAACGGGTGTCGATCCGGCTTCGGTCAGAACAGCCAATGCTTATACGCAAAGCAGCAAAAGCTGGTCTATCTTCACGCATAATACGCTGGAAGTTGCAGATGGTCTGAAGTTCACTGTCGGCCTGCGTTATTCCGATGAAAGCAAGGACGGGTCCTACTCGCAACCATTGATCAACAATAACCTCTGCCCAGCTACGCTCGGTCAGATTTTTGCTGGCAACGTTCCAGGACCATTAGTCAACAATATCTTCGGACTGGGTTGCTTTGCTTTTACCGCGCCTGCGACTGGGTCAGATGCCAACCCATTCCCGTTACCGCGGCCTTTCAACACCAATTTCAGCGATGAAGAGCTGATTTACACCGGGAAGGTAAGCTATGAGTTCGCTTCGCCGATCACGGTTTATGCAAGTTTCACCCACGGCTATAAATCAGGCGGTTTCAACCTTGATTCAACGGCAGCAGCAGGCGGCGCGGATCCACGTTTCCTTTCTGAAGAAGTTGATGCTTACGAAGTCGGCTTCAAAGGCAAGTTCCTTGATAATGCGGTCACACTGAACGTTGCCGGTTTCCATGAAGAGTTCACCAACTTCCAGGTGCTCGAATTCACGGGCGCTCAGTTCACCACGTTCAACGTGCCATTGGCAAAATCGACGGGTGTCGAAATCGAAACGGTTATCCGTCCGAGCCAAAACTTCACAGTCAATGGTGGCCTTACATATACCAATGCACGCTATCCTGACAATTGTGCAGGCACGCAGACATCAGCCAACGTTCTGAGCCTGTGTGGTAACTCGCTGACCAACGCTCCGAAATGGGTTGGTATCATGGGCGCGACCTATGACCGCGATATCGGCACGAACATGAAGTTCTTCTTGAACGGACAGCTTCGTATGGAAAGCGATCGTCGGACATCGACTCAGGCGGTTATCGTTCCAAGCGCGGCAGCGATTGCTGGAGCAGGCAGCGTGCAGGCCGCGGTTGATGCTGCGGGGCTGAACCCGTTCGATATCCAGGACGGCAACATTAAAATCAACATGCGGGCCGGTATCGCTGATATCGACGATGCATGGGGTGTTGAAGCGTGGGTCACCAACCTAACCAACCAAATCACACGCGGTGTTACGTTCAACACCGTACTGCGCTCTGGTTCGCGCTCTGCTTTCGCGCAAGAACCACGCATGTATGGCCTGACCCTTCGCGGCAAGTTCTAGAATAGCAAGTTTTGATCCTTCTCTCTCGTTGGATCAATTGAGGCGGCTGGTTCGGGGACCGGTCGCCTCTTTGTTTTTGGGGCGAAGCGGCAATCAGCTAGTGACCGCTTTCGCGGATGGGCGATGAGTTCGATTGGCCGAAGGTTTGGGCTCCAAGCTTCTAACTAGCCTAGAGCCTGTCTGACTTGCGGCATGACGCGGCGGCTGACCGGAATTTTTGAACTATCGGTCAAGACCAGCGTTCCGGTGCCGGCTGGATCGCGCTCGAGGGATTGCACAAATTCAGTATTCACCAGATAGGAGCGGTGCACACGAAGGAAAGTTTGTGGAAGCGTATCTTCCAACTCCGCCAGTGTGGCCGAGTGGAGTATCTCACGGCCATCAAGTAACATTATTTCAGCATATCCACTCGCGCCTCTGCAATAGCCAATCTGATGGCCACCTCGAAAAATAGCCCCTTCCCAACGCGGCCAAAGTTT
>LXYP01000055.1 GCA_001650955.1 Sphingomonadales bacterium EhC05 | reverse complement strand
GACGCCGCGATCAGGAGCCATCCACACCATCCGCTTTGGGCGCAGAAGGGGGCGTGATGATTGGCTAAGCCTTCTGGTCAGCTGCTCCATCTTGTCTGAGTCAAAGAATTATTTTTGACGATTTGGACTATTGATCAGCAGCCTGGCTCGGCTCAACTGGATTTACAACGAGCATCAGCCGCTCTTCGCCGGTGCCTTCAATGGGTGGGGAACGATGGATAGCGGGAGTGTCCTGTGACCAGAGGCGGCCTTTGAAAAGGGCAACATCACCGGCCTGCATCTGCTGGATATTATGCGGATCACCGCAATCGCAATCGACTGCATCATCGCCATCAATCCATTGTGTGCCCTGCCCAAGATAGGTCGTGATCAGCCGCGCTGTGACATAATCGGTGTGAAATTTCTTGCAGGCATTGGTCGTAACATGCTCGAGCCGGATTTCGACAAATTCGCTCTGCATGATTTGGGCAAAGTGATCGGCGAGCAGCAGAATATCGTTGTGCAAGATATCTCGAGCAACACCTCGTTCATGACCTGCATCATCAAGAACATTGTCGAGCGTGGCAGATAGCTTATCGATATCTGCCGTAAAGCGGATATCAACTATTTCATCCAGTTTAAGCTCCGACAGGCCTGATGGTGCTGAGCGTTCCCAAATGGCAATTCCTACGCCTTCAACTCGAATCGCACGCAGGGCTTTGGGATTTCTGGCAGTGAATGCGATCGAACGCGCTTTGGTATCCATGCTCATTCGGCAGGCTCCAGAGCAAGTTGTGGCGCTTCCCATGCCGGGAAGGGGTCGGCCAGTGTTGACCATCGGTCCGGTGTGAATATTTCCTCTTCTACCAGGCAGGTGTCAAGCTCGCAGCGGATACGTGCCTCGTCCATGTCGATGCCAATGAACACAAGTTCCTGCCGCCGGTCGCCCCATTTTGGGTCCCAATGTTTCAAAACAAACTCTTCAAATGAGCCATCTTCGGGCCAACGGTTCTTCGGCACTGCCGCCCACCAGCGTCCCATGCGCGCGGTAATGGTCTGACTACCGGCAACGGCTAATTCACCAAGATAATCGGGCCGAGTGGCGAGCCAAAAATGACCCTTAGCGCGGATAACACTATCGAGCCCTTTTTGTGTCAGGAAATCATAAAAGCGCGACGGGTTAAACGGACGGCGGGCGCGGTAGACAAAGCTCTCGACTCCATATTCCTCGGTCTCGGGACGATGGTCCGCATATCCGTATAATTCTTTGGCCCACAATGGATGCATTTCAGCCTTTTCGTCATCAAACAGTCCGGTGTCGAGGATCTTATCGAGATCAACCTTAGCGTAATCGGCTTCGATAATCCGGGCGTCTGCATTCAGCGAAGCGACAACTTGTTTGACGAGAGCCAGCTGTTCAGCAGAAACGGCGCTCGCTTTGTTGACGATGACGACATCCGCAAATTCAATCTGTTCAACCAGCAGGCTTACCAGACGACGATCATCATCTTCGCTGGCAGTTTCCCCGCGATCTGCCAGAAAGTCTTGGCTGGAATAGTCGTTCATCAAGTTGACCGCATCGACCACAGTAACCATGCAATCAAGTCGGGAGCTATCACCCAGGCATTGTCCTTCCTCGTCGCGAAACGAAAAGGTCGCTGCTACTGGCAAGGGTTCGGACACTCCGGTGCTTTCAATGACAAGATAGTCAAAGCGGCCTTCTTCGGACAGTTTGCGCACCTCAAGCAGCAAATCATCACGCAGGGTGCAGCAGATGCAGCCATTGGTCATTTCGACCAACGTCTCTTCAGAGCGTGACAAAGCCGCCTCTCCGCCGCGCACCAGATCGGCATCGATATTCACTTCTGACATGTCATTCACGATCACCGCAACGCGTTTACCCTCACGGTTAGCGAGAATGTGGTTCAATAGCATTGTCTTGCCTGCTCCTAAAAAGCCGGAAAGGACGGTTACGGGTAAGCGCTTGCTGGATTCTGAAATCATAAAACTGAGCCCTTGCGAATCATGTAATGTTGTATCATATCATTTATTCTTAAATTCTAGCTGCGAAACCTGCAAGGAAAATACCAAAGTGCCACCACAATATACCAACCGGTTTGAAACATCCGCGCTGCTTCTGTCAGGTCTCTGTATTGTCCATTGCATTGGCCTTCCACTGCTTTTGGTGGCTATTCCTGCATTAGCTAATGTCTTGGCATTACCAGAAACAGTGCATTTTTATATTGTCTTGCTCGCCTTGCCCTTGAGCCTGTCGGTCCTCGCATATGGTACGTGCCAACATAGGTCGTTCATTCCACTGGCCGTGGGAGCTGCAGGGCTTCTATCCATGACAGTTGCCCTTACTGCGACTTATCATAGCGATGAAATCATTCTGAGCAGTATTGGAGCTATCGTTGTGGCATTTGCCCACATCAATAACTGGAAGCGTCGTTCGCGATGCGCAGTTGATGCGGCAATTTGAAGTTGAAACGCCGGAAAGCCTTTGTCGTAGATGAGCAGGTCTGGAAAGTTCTGGTTAAAAGTACCCGGCCCGTTGGCGCATATCAGATAGCCGATATGATACCCCCGATTGCGGCGTCACAAGTGTATAGGGCGCTTGAACGTCTGGTCTCAACTGGCAAAGCAAGACGGATAGCCGCGCGCAATGCATTTGTAGCAGCATCTCCCAAAACCGATTTAATAGTTATTTGCCGTAAATGCGGCGAATTTGAGCTGCTTGAATGCCCCGATGCAATCGAAGGATTGGGCAGGCATAGCGACCAGCGAGGTTTTCAAATTAGCCAGATTTATCTTGAAATGACCGGAAGCTGTCGGGATTGCCGTCAGCGAACCGGACATCGGAGAGATCAAGTCCAATCAAATTAGGCTTGGACAAATATCTGTGATGATGTATCATATCATTATGGTCAACGTCGAAAATGCGCGTACGATGGTGGATTTAGCGGCGGCAATATGGAGCGGCCTGCATTGCAGCAGCTTTTGTCTGATGTGGAAGCTGGTGAGATAGATGTTGTTGTCGTTTACAAGATCGACCGGTTAACCAGGTCCTTGTCTGACTTTGCCAAAATTGTTGATGTGCTCGACAAACAGAATGCGTCGTTCGTCTCGGTCACCCAGAGTTTTAACACGCAAACAAGTATGGGGCGGCTCACGCTACATGTGTTGCTTAGCTTTGCCCAGTTTGAACGCGAGGTTACTGCCGAGCGCATCCGCGATAAATTTGCGGCTTCAAAACGCAAAGGTATCTGGATGGGCGGGCCGTTACCGCTCGGCTATAATGTTAATAACAGAAAACTGGTGGTGAATGAACAAGAAGCTGAGGTAGTTAGGTTCATATATAGCGAATACATGAAACAGCCCTCAATCCGAGATCTGGTCATTGCGCTCGAAGAGCAAGGCATCAAAACCAAAGTCCACAAGCTTAAAAATGGTGGAACCAGGGGAGGGGTATTGTTCCGGCGCGGCAGCGTCAGGCATCTGCTTGGCAATGCCACTTACATAGGCCGCATCAATCACAAGGGAGAAAGCTATCTGGGTGAACATGACTCCATTGTCGATGAGGAGCTTTGGGGGGCGGTTCAAAAGAAGCTAGCCGACAAAACACCGGAGCGTAAGCGTGCCGAGCGAGCTACTCATACCAGCCTGCTTAGTGGATTGCTCCATGATGAACATGGCCGCAAGATGACGCCGTCCCATGCCAATAAGAAGGGTAAGCGCTATCGCTATTACATTACCCATGGCGGGCTAGTCCCAAAGGGTTCTCGAAACATTGTTCGTCTTCCGGCGGGTGACCTGGAAGAAATCGTTGTAAAACGCTTGGTCACTCACTTAGGCGATCGACAGGTTTTGATCGATAAAGCAGATGGTAATGCTGAAACATTGAACCATGCAATCGCTGATGCTGATACCCAAATCGATCAACTGACCAACGGTACGCAGCATCAAAAACAGATGTCGATCAGAAATATAGTCTCGCGGATCGATATGGACCCGAGCAAGCTTATCATTGAACTTCAATCAGATGATCAGAGTTCACCAAAATTGGAAGCCGACTACGTCCACGTCCGCAGCGGCAATGATACAAAGTTGGTTCTGAGATCTAAAGAAGAGGAACCTGTTGGCTCACGCGACGAACAGCTGGTTCAACTCATTGCGGACAGTTTTAAGGCCAACAAGTTAGCGAACGATCATCCCAATCTGGATATCCTAAAACTTGCAGATCGCTTCGGCAGATCTATTCCCAGGTTCAAACGCCTGCTGCGCCTGTCCTATCTGTCGCCGACAGTCATTGAATCCATCCTAAGCGGTGAGCAGCCGTCAGATCTCACCAGCACAAAGTTAAATCATATCGGCAATCTGCCAATCGACTGGACCCAGCAACAAGAAATGCTCGGGCTTTAAGCCAGCATCAGTCCCAACATTCTCCAAAACACCCGGTACATGGAAAAATGGCCGCAGAGACAGGCGCCTATGTTGCACCATTCCATCGGTACGCAACCCGTTTCTGTGGTCCGGTCAAGGAATCATGTCTCGGCAAGTCCGCGGAAAACCGCCTATCACACGCCAGTCTTCGAGAGACTAGAAAATCGTTCAATATCAAGGGAATGCGTGGTGACGGTCGCAGTCGCTGGCGAACCAGTCTCTGTGTTGAATTTCCCTGTTCTACGGGAATTTACAGGGAATTTTTGCATTTTTGGACATAATTCGCTATTTTCTATCTCTCTAACGCCAGCATCTGTGGGGCTTGTAGAGTAAATTTCCCTAAACATTAGTACAGCGAATATATTTTGTGAAACAGGGAATAAAATCAAGCTAGCAGGGAAAGTTTCTTACTGCCCGGATTGGGGCGATCGTCATAGGTTTGCTTTCCCTCTCGCGGTGCTACAAAGCTGCCATTCAGTAATCGCCCCGAAAGATGGTGTATCGCGGCGGCTGCGTTTGTGACTGGAGTATTCAGATAGCAGTCCATTCATATATGATGATGTGATCGGGGTCATCTTGGCCTTGAGCATCAAGGAAGAGGTGAGAAAGATAGCACATTTTGTAGGTTTGGATGTATCGGTACAGGAGACGGCGGCGTGCGTAGTCGATGAGGTTGGTAGAGTTATCTGTGAACACAAGGGTCCCAACGAGCCGGATGACATAGCAGTGCTGTTGAGGCCCTCCATAAGCTCCTAAATCAGCAAAGTGGGATTCCTCCAATAAAGATATTTCAAACTGACCCATTACCGTCTGTTCATCTTCATTGCTTTGATTGGTGACGATGCTAGCCTTATTGGGGAAGGGCAGAATTCAGATGAAAAATGACCCAATCCTTATAGTTCGCCTTTTGTTGGTGTCGGCTATGACGAACCTTCCGTCCCCGACGTTCGCCATGGTTCAGTCCGGCGTGGCTGAAACTACCCCTGATCCGGCCGAGTTGATCCGCGACTTGCAGGTGCGTGAAGCCGATGCCAATACACGCGGAGATCGCGCCGCAGCACTCGCGGTATCAGAGCAATTGGTCAAACTGGTGGCGCAGCAATTCAGTGAGGATAGTGCCGCCTATGCTGGTGCGCTTGAAATATTGGGGAGCAATTTGCTCGCCGCCGGTCATGCAGTTGAAGCCGAACCTATCATCGTCAGGTCGCTGGAGTTACGACGGAAATTTTTGGGACCGGAGCATCCTGCGACGCTTTCAACTCTGAACAATCACGCAGCGGTACTTGATGCTCTAGGGAGGCCGCATGAAGCCGAACGGCTCTACGCGCAGGCGCTTGACTTAACGCGAACAGTTCAAGGTCCACGTCATTCCGACACATTGACAGCGGTCAACAATCATGCCGTCAGCCTGCTCAATCTTGGGCGAGAGGAGGAGGCGGAGCCGTTGCTTGCCGATAATCTGCAGATCAAACGAGAATTGTTCGGTGACGAGGATCCTTCCACGGTAATCAGCCTCAACAATTACGCTGGTTTTCTATTGGCGATGGGACGATATGTCGATGCGGAACCGCTATTGTCAGATGCTCTGCGCCTGACGCGTAAGGTCTTGGGCGACCGGCATCCTGACAGCATAATCAGCTTGAGCAACTATGCTAGTGTGCTCGAAAAACTGGGCCGTCTTGATAGAGCCGAGCGCTCTTTTGCCCAAGCAGTGGAACTTCAGCGCGAGATATTGGGAGTACGACACCCCGCCACGTTGACTACGCTCAATAATCATGCCTCTGCCTTAATGGCGCTCGGGAAATATCATGAGGCTGAGCCGCTAATGGCCGAATCTCTCCGATTGCGAAGAGAGGTTTCGGGGCCTGAGCATCCTGATACAATCGGTGGTCTCAATAACTATGCATTATTGCTCGACCGACAGGGGCGAACGGCGGAGGCCGAACCGCTGTTTCGCGAAGCATTGAGGCTGCACCAAAAAATATTGGGACATGATCATCCATCCACAATCAAAAGCATGAACAATCTGGCGGGAGCATTTGATACGCTTGATCGGCATAAAGAATCGCGCGACCTGCACGAACAGTCCCTCAATCTGCTTCTGGATAGATTCGGTCCGAAGCATCCCGAAACGATAACCAGCATGAATAATTATGGCCGCGTCCTGAAAAACCTGGGCCAGACCGAAGATGCGCGAAAGGTTTTCGCAAAGGCACTGAACCTTGCTCGCGAAACATTTGGTCGCAGCCATCCACTCACTCTTGTCTCGCTCGACAATTACGCTCTCGTTC
Source organism: Sphingomonadales bacterium EhC05 (assembly GCA_001650955.1). Lineage (GTDB taxonomy): Bacteria > Pseudomonadota > Alphaproteobacteria > Sphingomonadales > Sphingomonadaceae > Parasphingorhabdus. The sequence goes on along the minus strand of LXYP01000055.1, from coordinate 862 downwards.
TGGAGGATTTGAACCAATATATTGAAGCTGAGAAATTTCTAGCCGAATCGGCTGTGCACAGTATCGAACTGTTCGGGCGTGTTCATCGCGATGCTGTTCGGCGCGTCGCGTTTCTGGCCGATAACCGGTTGAACCAACCCGACCGCGCCTATCGGGCTATCGATCCCGCGCGCGATGCTATCAATTCCGCCCGGTCACTGCGGAAGACAATCGGGTTCGGGGCACGCGAAGAAGTGAGATTTCGTCGCGAAACCCAAGGCCGCAAATCCTATTTCAACATATTTGCCGATGCTGCCTGGTCACGCGGTCCCGGCCTAAACCCGGTGGCATTGTCGGCAGGCGCAAAATCGCTTGAGGCCGCGGCACAGGCCCAATTGCGCAATGAAACCTTCTTGGCATTGCAGGATGGGTTGGAAAGCGCGGCGGGTCAGGCGGTGGCACAAAGTGCGGCGCGGAAGGCAGCGAGCCGGGTGAGCGCAGATCTGGAGCAGCTTGCGATCCGGCGACAGACATTGTCGGATGAATGGGTTGCGGTTGATCAAGCGTTGGTGGCTGCTCTCTCTACAGATGATGAGACAGTGGCAACGAAACTGACCAACCTTCGCGCACAGGCTGGACGGTTGGAGGAGGAAATCCGGACGATTGACGGCCTTTTGTTAAAGGAGGCTCCTGATTATTTTGCATTGATCCGCCCCGAGCCTCTGTCTCTTCCTGAGGCGCAGGCGATACTGGGCGTTGACGAGGCAGCATTGCTGCTGGTGCCATCTGAATTCGGTACGCACGTGATGGCGGTGACAAAGGATGGGGAGGGTCTGAAGTGGCACCGTTCTGAGCTGAAGGCGGAGGATATAGAGAAGGCAGT
>LXYP01000054.1 GCA_001650955.1 Sphingomonadales bacterium EhC05 | reverse complement strand
GCCAATGCGCTCAACCTCGATGGCGGCAATATCGCGGTCGGCGTCGTATCGGCAGATAATATCAACTTCGCCAGCGCGACCGACATCCGGTTCGATGCGATCACTTCACCCAATGCGGTCATGCTAACCGCAGCCAATGGCCTGATCGGCAAGAATACCGGCAGCGGCGACATCAACAGTGGCGGCGATATTCTGTTAAGCTCTCAGTCGGTAGACGTCGGCAACCTGATATCCGGCGGCAATATTCTCGCGACCATCACGCTCAGTGACGCCGCCTTTGGCTTGCTGGATGCGACCGGAAGCGTGTCGGTCACCGGCGCCGGTGCCCTGGCCGTTGATCGGGTGACATCCGGTACATCAACAAGCCTGACCGGAACATCCGTCACCTTGAACAGCGGAACCATCGGCACCGATCTAAGTCTCAGTGCGACGGCCGGAGATATTGATGGCAACGGCACGATCACCGTCGGCGGTGCGATTGATTTTGATGCCAGCGGCGATGTCGGTTTTGGTAACCTGAACGCGCCGGGCGGATCCTTCACGGTTGATGCAGGGAATGACATCAACTTTACCCGGGCAAGCAGCAATGACTTTATCACGATGACCGCTGCTGGCAGCATCAACGGCGGCGATCTCGACGCTGCCAATGCGCTCAACCTCGATGGCGGCAATATCGCGGTCGGCGTCGTATCGGCAGATAATATCAACTTCGCCAGCGCGACCGACATCCGGTTCGATTCCATCACGTCACCCAATGCAGTTTCGCTTGCCGCGGTCAACGGTGCCATCGGCAGGAATGGTGGCAATGGGGATATCGACAGCGGCGGCGATGTTGCTCTGACCGCGCAAATCATCAATATTGGCAATGTCACTTCTGACGGTTCGGTGACCGCCGATGCAGCGGTGGGAGATGCGAGCTTCGGCACCGTTGAGGCTGCCAATGACATCACGATCACCGCCATGGGAGCGCCAACGCTGACCAACGCAATCAGCGGGGGCAATACCAGCATCATGGGGACAGCCATAGGTTTCGCCAATGGCACGATTGGCGGAGACCTCTCGCTGGTCGCCACCGCCGGCGATATTGATGGCACCGGGTCCGTATCTGTCGGAGGTGGAATTGAGCTGGATGCGTCGGGCAATGTCGGCTTCGGTTCGTTGGAGGCTCAAGATGGCGCGTTTATTGTGACCGCGGGCGGCGAAATCATCTTTGTTAACGCGCAGGCCAGCAGCGATATCGATTTCACTGCGGGTGGCAATATCGACGGCGGATCAGCCGAAGCGGCCAATTCGCTGACCATGGAGGCGAGCGGAAATATCACATTGGATAATGTGACGAGCGATGAAGCTTTAATTCTCACTGGCAATGGCATCACCATCACCGATGTGACGGGTGGATCCGTGGCACTTGATTCGGGAACTGGCGATATCTTACTGGAGAATATCGCGGGTTCGGCATCGATTGGTTTGACCGGCGGGGCCATAATCTTCGCAGAGGCGACCGGCGGCGATATTATGGTCAATGGCACGGACATCGCTTTCGATACGGCGAGCGGCGACAATATCAGCCTGACCAGCAATGGTGCGATAGACTTTGGATCAATTGACGCCACGGGCAATGTCGACATTGATGCGAATTTCGGAATATTGACCGGTGGCGATATCGATGCTGGCAGTGCCGTCACGATCGACTCCAACCGGGATGCTAGCTTTGGCGATATTACGGGCGGCCGCAATGTCCGGCTGACAGCAACCAGCGGCAGCGATGTGAGCGCGAATCGAATTGCCAGCGGAACAAATGTGATTGTCCGCGCTCAGGGCAGCTTTGTTGCTGATGAAGTCATCGCGGCGAAGACCGGTCAAGGACAGGTCAATATTCGGAGCGATGAGGGCATCGCCCTGCGCAATATATCGGGCAACGACCTGTTCCTGACCGCAGACAATGGCCTGGTCAATGTGACCAATAATGTCGATGTCACCAACATCATTGTGGCTTCGGGCGAAGCCGTTTCTCTCGTTTCCCAGCAGGATATGGCGGTGCGTTCGACCGCTAGTAATGGTGATATCGGACTGTCTTCAGCTGGCAATCTTGACGTCCAAGGCGCCCAGGCGACGGGCAATATTGTGATCGCAGCCGACGGATCAGCGACGCTCAACGATACGTTCATTATACCAAGTTCGATATCTGCTGGCGCGACCAGCCCTCAAAACACGGTCACGACCGGCGGCGACATCACGATTACCGCCGGCAGCAACGTCTTGATCAACAGCCTCACCCAGGCCGTCGGAACATTGCAGATTACCGCCGGTGGACTGATCGATATCCAGGCAAGCACTATCGCTGATGTCATCCGGACCGTGAGCTCCGACATGAATATTGGCGCGACCGGAAATCTCGGCCAAACCGACTTGACCAGTGACATCCAGATATTCTCGGATGGCACAACGCAAATGATCCTCGGGGGCAGCACGGACCCGACGGGCGTCTTCTACCTCAGCAATGACCAGTTCAGCCGGATCAATTCCGGCGGCAATCTGACGCTTACCACCGTTCCAACCGGCATCGGCGGATTTGACCTGCAGATTCAGGATCTCGATATTGTCGCTGGCCAAAATACGGCGGGGCCCCAAATCTCCAATATTGGAGCATCCGGGCGATTTGCTGTCAATTCAGGTCAATCCCTGACGGTGACCGGCTTGCTGAGCCTGACCAATGGCTCGCCCGACAGCGGGATCAGCCTAACCGCTTTTGAAGATATTTTCATCAATGCCAATGGCGGTGTCATTCAAATGACCAATAGTAGCGGGGACTTCGCCGGCAGCGGCAGCCTGTCGATTGACGGACAGAATATCTTCGCCATGACCGAGCTGGCTCTTGCGGATATTGCCGGTCTGAGCGCAGCTGATATCGATCTGCGCCTCGCCGATAATGATGGCGTGAACCTGCCGGATGGCCTGATCCGCGCAGATAATGTGAGCCTTGTGGCAACGAATAATCTGCTGATCCAGAATACCGCAGCGGGCACCGATTTCGCAGACCGGCGCGGCTTCAATGTCGGATCCTTGATCATCGCCGGCCCCTCTTCGGGCAGCGCCAATATTGTGATCAATGGCATTGTCGGCGGCACGACTGGCATCGATGCCATTCCCGCCACCAATGTCGCGATTGGATTTGATCCGGCTTCCACGATCAATGGATGTGTGATTGCCAATCCGGCCAGCTGCGCCCCGACGCCAACTCCTACACCCACGCCAACCCCTACACCCACGCCGACGCCCACCCCAACTCCGACACCTACGCCGGCGCCGACCCCAACTCCTACACCGGCGCCAACTCCAACGCCCACACCAACCCCCGATCCATCGCCTGACGAACCGGTGAACGATGATCCGGTGCAAGATGTCATTGAGGAAGAAGTGACACCTCGGACGGTTACTATGGGCGATCCGTTCGAAACAAATCTGATCGAACTGAAAGAAGCGGAAGAATTTATCGATGACCCGCTCATCGACGAGCCTGTCACCGGTGCTGGCAATGACGATCTGTGGCTTGATAGCGATTGCGAAGGCAGCAGCAGCGGCAATTGCCAGGGTGAGGAAGACACGACAGCGCAGCTTGAACCGGCCGAATGATGACCCCATGCAATTGATCTGTTGACCTGTTGCAGGGAAAGTCATTAGGCGGACGTCATGAATGACAACGCCACGCATCCATTGAAGCTGTTCAACAGCCTCACCCGTGAACTCGAAATTTTCACGCCCGTCCATCCGGGCGAAGCGAGAGTCTATACCTGCGGCCCTACCGTCTATAATTACCAGCATATTGGCAATATGCGCGCCTATATTTTTGCCGATCTATTGGGCCGAACCTTGAGCTGGAAAGGCTATCAGCTCACCCATATCATCAACATTACCGATGTCGGCCATTTGACCTCCGACGCCGATGCGGGCGATGACAAAATGGAGAAAGCCGCCGCCAAGGCAGGCAAATCGGCCTGGGATATCGCCAAATATTATACCGATGCCTATTGGTTGGACATCGACCGGCTCAACATCCGCCAGCCTGCTAAATGGTCAATCGCGACCGATCATGTCGAAGAGATGATCGAATTTGCGAAGAAGATCGCGGACAAACATTGCTATGAATGTGAAACGGGGCTCTATTTCGATACGACCACGGTGCCCGACTATGGGGCTCTCGCGCGCGCCAATACGGATGAGGGCGAAGGCCGGATCGAGACCGTCGAGGGCAAGCGCAACCAGAATGACTTTGCCATCTGGCGCAAAACGCCTCCCGGCGAAACGCGGCAGATGGAATGGGACAGCCCGTGGGGCAAGGGTGCGCCGGGATGGCATCTCGAATGTTCCCAGATGAGCATGAAATATCTCGGCGAAACATTTGATATCCATACGGGCGGAATTGATCATCGGGAAATTCATCATCCCAACGAGATCGCACAAAATCAGGCGCATAATTGCTCGGCGCATAGCGGTGCCAATATCTGGATGCACAATAATTTCCTGATCGACCGGGCGGGCAAAATGTCCAAGTCGAGCGGCGATTTTCTGAGGCTGCAAGTGCTCATCGACAAGGGCATTCACCCCCTCGCCTATCGATTGATGTGTCTTCAGGCCCATTATCGCAGCGAGCTCGAATTTACATGGGAGAATCTGGTCGCGGCGCTGACCCGGCTGAAGCGGATCGTCATGGGAGTGGGAAAACAGCGGGCGAAAGCCGCTGGCAATCAAGCCGTTATTGAGCATCCCCGCCTGGTTCAAATTCGACAGGAGCTCAACGAAGCGATCAGCGATGATTTGAACAGTTCCAAATGCCTTCCGCTCCTTGAAGATCTTCTCGCCCAGAAAAAACTCCCTGCCGATCAGTGCCTGTCCCTGATCGCCGAGTTTGATCATATTTTGGGACTCGACCTGCTTGCGCTCAAACGTTCCGATTTGCGCGTCCGGTCCAAAGATGCGACGATTGATGAAACCGACATCGAACAGAAAATCGACCAGCGCCAGCAGGCAAAATCCGACAAGGATTTCGCCTTGGCCGACGCTATCCGTAACGAACTGACCGCACAGGGCGTCGACCTAATGGATGGCGACCCGCTGCGCTGGGAATGGAGAATTGAAATATGAACAAGCCTAAAGCCGCCATGGCATCGCTCGTCCGCCCTCTGATCGAACCGCATTGCGAGGATCTTGATGTCACATGGTTCACCAGCACCGAAGAAGCGCTCGAGATCGCACCACATGCCGAAATCGGCTGGTTCGACATGTATGATAAAGACAAGATGGCCGAGATTATCGCGGCGGCCACCAGTCTTAAATGGCTCAACAGCATCTATGCCGGCGTCGAACATTTTCCACTCGCCCAGCTCAAGTCACAAGGAACCATATTGACCAATGGCGCCGGCCTCAACAGCGCGCCCATTGCCGAATTTGCGGTGATGATGATGCTGGCGGCGGCGAAGCGGATGGATCAGATCGTCGATAATCAGCGCAAGCAGATATGGCTGGAAACACCGCCCGGCACGGTCGAGCTGGATGACAGCAAGGCGCTGATCATCGGCTATGGTGGTATTGGTCAGCAAATTGCCAAAAAACTGTCCGGCTTTGATATCGACGTGACCGCCGTCAGGCGCTCTCCATCCGCAGACCCCGGCGTCATCGGCCTCGATGAGTGGCGCGACCAACTGGGCGAGTATGATTGGGTATTTGTGTCTGCGCCGGCGACCGATGAGACCCAGAAGATGTTGGGAGAGGCCGAATTTGCAGCAATGAAGTCATCGGCTTGGCTGGTGAATGTTGCGCGCGGCTCCCTCGTGGATCAGGACGCGCTGGTTGACGCGCTCAACAGCAAAGCAATTGGCGGTGCCGCTCTTGATGTCACCGACCCGGAGCCGCTTCCAAAAGATCATCCACTTTGGGACGCACCCAATTGCCTGATAACCATGCATCTTTCCGGGCAAGCCCAGACGCGCATGTTCCAGCGGGCTGCCGCGCGCTTCGTCGAAAATCTGAAAGCCTATCAGAATGGAACCGATATGATTGCGGTGGCTGATTTTGATCGTGGATATTGATGCGTGACACGCGGCAAGATTTGACTTATCAACCAACAGCATAGGGGTAGGGATGAGTCTCTTTCGAGAGGGGAGAGAGACACATTCAAGGGTCGTTACCGTTCCAATGAACAATGTCTGGCCGCGATTGCCGGGGAAGGATCCACATGACTAAAGCTTCAGATTTATTTGTAGAATGTCTCGAGAACGAAGGCGTTGAGTATATTTTCGGCGTTCCCGGCGAAGAAAATCTCGACATGCTCGACAGTCTCTCGCGCTCGAAAAAAATCCAACTCATTCTGACTCGCCACGAACAAGGCGCGGGCTTCATGGCTGCCACCTATGGCCGCCATACAGGCAAGACCGGCGTGTGCATGGCGACGCTGGGCCCTGGCGCGACCAATTTGGTGACTGCGGCTGCTTATGCGCAACTCGGTGGCATGCCGATATTGATGGTCACCGGTCAAAAACCAATCAAGAAATCCAAACAGGGCCGCTTCCAGATTCTCGACGTGGTCGACATGATGGGCCCGATTACCAAATTTACCCATCAGCTCGCATCGGCTGACAATATCCCAAGCCGGGTGCGCGAAGCGATCCGCTTGGCCGAAGAGGAAAAGCCGGGCGCGACTCATATCGAATTTCCGGAAGATATTGCCGACGAGCAGACCGACTCCACCCCGATCAAGCCCAGCCTGACCCGGCGTCCGGTTGCTGAGGCGAAAGCGGTGCGGGCAGCGACCAAGAAAATCGAAAGCGCAAAATCTCCGATCATGGTGATCGGCGGCGGCGCCAATCGAACAACGACGGGCCGCATGCTGACCCAATTTATCGAAAAAACCGGAATTCCATTTGTCACCACACAATTGGGCAAAGGCGTTGTCGATGAAACAAACAAGGAATTCATGGGCTGCGCGGCTCTGTCAGCCAATGATTTTGTCCACCGTGCAATCGAATCTGCCGACTTGATCATCAACGTCGGACATGATGTGATCGAGAAGCCGCCGTTCTTCATGGCGCCAGGCAGCACCGAAGTGATTCACGTCTCAATGAACTCGGCCGAAGTCGATCCTGTCTATTTCCCGCAGATTGAAGTGATTGGCGATATCGGAAATGCAATCTGGCAGATGAAGGAAGATATCGTGCCTTCCGGAAGCTGGAATTTCGATGCGATGTATAAAGCACGTGCGGCCGAAGAAGAGCATACGGCATCGATGGACGATGATGTCCGTTTCCCGATTTATCCGCCACATCTAGTGAAAGTCGTTCGCGAAGCCATGCCAGCTGACGGCGTTATCTGCCTCGACAATGGCGTTTACAAAATCTGGTTCGCGCGCAATTATAATGCACGGGAAGCCAATACGGTTCTGCTCGACAATGCACTGGCGACCATGGGTGCTGGCCTTCCGTCCGCGATGGCCTCGGCGATGGTCTATCCAGATCGCAAAGTGATGGCGATTTGCGGCGATGGCGGGTTCATGATGAACAGCCAGGAAATGGAAACCGCGGTTCGGCTCAAACTGAATATCACCGTGCTCGTCCTGAATGACAACAGCTATGGAATGATCCGCTGGAAACAGGCGAATATGGGGTTCAAGGACTGGGGCCTGACCTATGGCAACCCTGATTTCGTCAAATATGCAGAAAGCTATGGTGCGAATGGCCATCGGATCACCAGCGCGCAGAACCTGCAGGAAACTATCGATAAATGCCTGAGCACCGAAGGCGTTCATCTGATTGATTGTCCGGTCGATTATTCCGACAATGATCGTATTCTGAACAATGAAATCAAGGAACTCAGCGCGAAGGTGTGAGTGAGGCCCATATGACCAAGCTAAAAGACGTTTATCCGCTCTATCTGAACAATGAGGCGGTGCAGCCTAATACGGATCTGGAAGTCACTGACAAATATACCAATGAAGTGGCTTTCCGAACCGCCTTGGCGACACCGGATGTGATCGAGGAGGCAATCGCTGGCGCGGTTGCCGCCACAGAACCGATGGCCAAAATGGCGAGCTATGAGCGTCAGAATGTGCTGCAACATTGTGTTGATCGGTTCAAGGAACGGTTCGATGAACTCGCCTATTCGCTCTGCGTCGAGGCAGGCAAGCCGATCAAGGATGCGGAAGGCGAAGTGGGTCGCCTGATCGACACATTCCGGATTGCTGCAGAAGAATCTGTGCGCAATTATGGCGAAGTGCAGCCGCTCGACATTTCTGCGCGGGCGAAAGGCTATATGGGCATGTGGAAACGTGTTCCGATTGGCCCCTGCAGTTTCATTTCGCCGTTTAACTTCCCCCTGAATTTGGCAGCGCATAAGATTGCACCGGCCATTGCAGTCGGTTGTCCCTTCGTCATGAAGCCCGCCAGCAAAACGCCGCTGGGTGCGATCATCATGGGCGAAGTACTGGCCGAAACCGATCTGCCAAAGGGCGCATTTTCGATATTGCCCGCCAGCCGTGACGGTGCAGATCTGTTCACGGTTGATGAGCGACTGAAGCTCCTGTCCTTCACCGGTTCTCCCGGAGTTGGCTGGGATTTGAAAGCCAAAGCGGGCAAGAAACCGGTGATTCTGGAACTCGGTGGCAACGCGGCTGTCATTGTTGATGCCGATGCCGATCTCGACGACGCGCTGGAGCGAATCATCTTTGGCGCTTTCTATCAATCTGGCCAGAGCTGCATCGGTGTGCAGCGGATCATCATTCATGAATCAATCTACGACAGATTTAGAGACATGCTGGTTGCCCGAACCAAGACTCTGATCGCCGGCGATCCCAAAGATCGCGATACATTTATCGGCCCGATGATCTCCGAAGGCGAGGCAACGCGTCTCCATGGCTGGATCGAAAGCGCGGTTGCGGGCGGTGCGAATCTGCTGTGTGGCGGTAATCGCACCGGCAATATGCTGGAGGCAACTTTGCTGGAAAATGTCGATCGCGATGCCGATGCCAATCGCGAGGAAGCATTCGGGCCCTTGGCTTTGCTTTCCAAGTTCAGCGACTTCGGCGCAGCAATGGATGAAGTCAATGACAGCAAATTCGGTCTTCAGGCCGGGATTTTCACGACCGACTTGTTCAAGACGCTGGATGCCTGGGATCATCTCGATGTCGGCGGTGTGGTGATTAATGACGTGCCATCTTACCGCGTCGACAATATGCCCTATGGCGGTGTCAAAGACAGCGGCTTGGGAAGAGAAGGCATAAGGTTCGCGATGGAAGATATGACCGAGATTCGTAACCTGGTCATTCGTCGCAGATAGAGTGTGATTTCATTCAATAGGATGTTGGCTATCAATAGAATCAACCACATAGATACGGCTTTTCCGACATCCTTTGCGCACAAAGCTCTAAAAAATAACAGAAATTGGTCGATTTTTATTTGCCTTAACGGGGGCATGCGGGATAAGTAACGCGAACGATTAGGGTCGCGTCGAAAGCTATTTGAGGGAATCGGTTGTCAAACCGATGGGGGCTACGATGCAGATGGGCAAAGATATTCATTGGAAAAGCAGCTGGTCGTCACTGGCCGCTGGACTATTCTGTCTCGCGCTGGCCGGACTGGCTCTGTTCCTGTCTGCAATTGCGGCCCCTGCGCCGGTCGCAGCAGCTAATGATCTCGCAGAAGGCACCCATTTGGGCGTTGCGTCATGCGGCGGCTCCACCTGTCACGGACGTCAGGAAGCAGATGGCGAAGTTGTGCGCCAGGATGAGCTGATGCGCTGGCAGGAAGAATCGACACCAGGCGGCGCGCATAGCCGCGCGTTTCGTGTGCTTCGAGAACCCCGCAGCATTGCCATTGCCAAACGACTCGGCATCAAGGACGCAGCATCTTCCGACCAATGTCTGGGGTGCCACAGCACTCCGGCAGCCAAAAAAGGTCCGCGTTTCCTCGCTCAGGATGGTGTCGGATGTGAAGCCTGTCATGGCGCCTCTTCGGGCTGGCTATCCGCTCATTATGCGGTTGACGCCAGTCACGCCAAAAATGTTTCGCTCGGCCTGACCCCGCTCGACAATCCCAAGGCGCGGGCCAGCGTCTGCCTGGATTGCCATTTTGGCAGTGCCAAAAAAGGCCAATTTGTCGATCATCGAATCATGGCTGCGGGACATCCGCGAATTTCCTTCGAGATGGACCTGTTCTCGACATTGCAGCAGCATCATGATGAAGATGTCGACTATGTCCGGCGCAAGGGAGCGACCAATTCGGTCCGCTTCTGGGCCGTCGGACAGGCAATGGCGCTGGAACGGTCGCTGAATCTGTTCACCAAACCGGCTCTGGCGACGGAAGGCATTTTCCCGGAATTCTACTTCTATGATTGCCACAGCTGTCACCGCCAAATCTATGATGACGCCTCGGCCCGTCCAACGTCGATCAACAATCCGGGTCGACCGATACCGGAGGGCATGCCGCCTTATAATGACGAGAATATGATCATGCTCGGCGCCGCCATCCGGGTCGCTGCGCCCGATATGGCCGCTGATTTTGACGCAAGATCGAAAGCCTTTCACGCCGCCATGGCTCGCGGACGCGGACCGGCGGTCAAAGAAGCGGCACGCTTACGGCAATCCGCGACCCAGCTGGCAGATAGATTCTCTCGCGCCAGCTTTGGCCGTGATCAGACTTTCAAGATCATGGAAACCATTGCCGGACAAGCCATCTCCCCGCGCTTCACGGACTATGAAGGCAGTGTGCAGTCGGTGATGGCGATCGATACTCTGCTGAACGGATTGGTAAATGCCGGCCAGGTGAGCGAAGTGGCGGCATCCAGCCTGCGTGGCCAGATCAACACCGCATATGCCGCTGTAGATGATCCAAATAGCTATAAGCCGCTGAAATTTCGGCGATCACTGGGAAGTGCGGTACGCACCATTAGGTCTTTGCGATGATGGGTAAATTACGGTTTCCGGCAGCCATTTCCGCGGCTGCGCTCATTTTGACCTCCTGTGGCGGCGGTGGCGGCGGCAGCAATGATTTTGGTGGCACGCCTTCCCCATCACCGGCGCCCGCGCCCACGCCAGCGCCAACCCCGACACCGCCAGGAACCGGCGGCTTATTCACGCCTCCCGCGCAACGATCACTGTCGGTTACCGACGTTCAGACCATCATCGCACAAGCGGTTGGCGAGGCGCAGGCCCGCAATCTGCCTTCGATCATTGCGGTTGTTGATCGCGTCGGGAATGTTCTCGCCGTTTTTGACATGAACGGGTCAAACAACGGTTCGAGCGACATGACGATCAGCGCCAAGCAAATCGGCGGCGTCGGAGGTGCGAATGACATTATCGGACTTCAGGGCCAACCGATTCCAGCTGCCGCCGGCGCCATCGCCAAGGCGATAACCGGCGCCTATCTCTCGAGCGGCGGCAATGCTTTCTCCACGCGAACTGCCAGTCAGATCGTTCAGGAACATTTTCCGCCTGCCCCGACGACTGTTGGACTGGAAAGCGGTCCGCTGTTCGGCGTGCAGTTCAGTCAGCTGCCCTGTTCTGATCTGTCGCAGCGCTTCAATGCCATAGGTGGTACCGGCTCACTGATCGGGCCCAAGCGTTCACCACTGGGACTGGCGGCTGATCCGGGTGGCTTGCCGCTATATAAGGATGGCGTCATTGTCGGCGGTATCGGCGTGATGGGTGATGGCGACTATGGTTTCGATGCCAATATACTGGATATTGAAGTCGATGACGAAGAAGCGATTGCGCTCGCCGGCATGCAAGGTTTCTCTCCGCCGGCATCGATTACCGCAAACCGGATTTCGGTAGACGGCACCTCATTGCGCTTCAGCGATATGGTCGTGTCTGATCTTTCGCCGTTGCAAAGCAATTTCGCCGCGATCAACAATTCCGTCGGCCGACTGATTAGCGTCACCGGCTATACCAATGGTCCGATCGTGGCCGGGACAATTTACGGCACGGAAGCCTCCGGCATTCGTGCGGCAACGCCGACCGAATTCACCAACAGCGATGCCTTTGTCCTCACCGATGGTTCGGGGGCAAACCGCTATCCCATTCGCGCCGGTACCGATGGGGCAGCGGTAACAACCCCTCTGACCGCCGCAGAAGTCAGGGCCTTGCTCGAGGAAGCATTTAAAGTTCTGAGCCGTTCAAGGGCCCAGATCCGTCAGCCACTAGATAGTCGGATGCAGGCGACAGTCAGCGTCGTCGACACGCACGGCCAGATATTGGGAATAGTCCGCTCTCCCGACGGTCCGATATTCGGGACCGACGTGTCGCTGCAAAAAGCACGAACGGCGGCCTTCTTTTCGGGTCCCGTCGCTGCGCAACAATTGTTGAACACGCCATCGATCGCGGGCTTCACAAACATTCCCGCTTATGTCCAAAGAGTGAGAACTTTTCTCGATGACCCGGCTGCCTTGACCGGTACCGTGGCATTTGCCGACCGCTCCGGTGGCAACCTTTCCCGCCCCTATTTCCCGGACGGGGAAGTCGGACGTCCAGCGGGCCCATTGTCGATTGAGCAATCCGCGCGGTTCAGCCCCTTTGCGGTCGGCTTGCAACTCGATCTCGTCTTTCCCAATCTTCTCACTCATGTCGCATTTGTCCGTTCCGGCGGAGCGAGCAGTGATACGGTCGAGCGCTGCACAGAAATTCCGAGTATCGCCAATCAACCCAATCAGAATCGCCTGTCAAACGGCATCCAGATTTTTCCCGGCAGCGTCCCAATCTACCGCAATGACCAGCTCATTGGCGGCATTGGTGTGTCCGGAGACGGTATTGATCAGGACGATATGGTCAGCTTCCTGGGGCTCCATAATGCCGGCCAGAGGCTCGGCAGTATCGGCAACGCACCAAAAGCCATTCGCGCGGACAATGTCGTGGTTGATCTGGGCAATGCCAATGTCCGGCTGCGCTATGTCAGCTGTCCCTTTGCTCCGTTCCTCGATACGAGCGAGCAGAATGTGTGCGAGGGTCTATAGGCAGTGGCTGGCGTATCTTCCTCATTTGTGGCGATCATCGCGGCGCTGACCGGCCAAGCCGAGCAGATCGAAGCCCAAAAGCTGGCTGCCGAACAGATGACGATGTCACTGCAACCGGTCAACGCTGACCAACAATATGTCGCGCTGCAAGCGCGCGTCGGTGGCAGCATATCCGATTTGGCTGCGCCTGACGCGGCAGCGGAGCCCGCAAAATCAGGGATTGACGAGAAAGTCGACAATGACCCCGAGCCGGCCGATATCGAAGCCGCACCCGAACGGATCGCCGGGCAGCCAGAATTGCAGGAAATCGACGCGGACGACGTGTTGCTGGACGGGCGGCGGCGTCCGGGAATCCAGAAGGAATTGCCCGACCGGATTATCCAGAATAATCCCGGCGCGATCAGCGCGCCCCCTCCGGAAGCCTTTCCGACCGACGAGTTTCCGGTACCGGATCGCTGGCGGATATTGCAAAGCCTGTGTCCAGCCAAAGGTGGCGACGAGTCAATCTACACTTTGTTCGGCGCATTGCGGAATAATTGTCACTCGACACTCAATCCCTATAACCAGAATGTTCTGAAGGGCGACAAGCCCATCCCGGCCGATAAAAAGCCCGGTTTCCTCAAGGGCGATGACTGGTTTTTTGTCGTCAATGCGATTTCAGATACCGTGATTGAGCCACGCAGCTTCCCGATTCCAGTCGGCGTCCAAACAACCGAACGGTCCAACAGCCTCGATGTTTTCGGTCGCTCCGGCTCGGAAGTCTATGCGCAGACGTTCATCACCGGTTTTGCACTTATCAAAGGCTCGACCGCCTACAAGCCACCTGATGTCGAATATCGGCTAACGTTGGCGACGCAGGTCAATCATGTGAATGTGCCTGAACGCCGTGTGCTGTTTGTTGAACCGTCCAAATCCTCGCATCGGACCGACTGGTTTGTCGGCGTGCAAGAGGCTTTTTTCGATTATCATATTCGCAATACGTCATCGCGCTATGACTTTGACAGTTTCCGGATCGGGATCCAGCCGATGCAGGCTGATTTTCGCGGCTTTCTGTTTCAGGACAACCAGCTCGGCTTCCGGCTCTTCGGCACGCGCGACAACAATCGCGTGCAATATAATCTCGGCGCCTTTGTCCAGCTTGAAAAGGACACCAATAGCGGCCTCAATGATATTTTCCAGACGCCGCGCGAAAGCTATATATTCTTCGCCAATCTATATCGACAGGATTTGCCCTTCGTCGGCCTGACCAGTCAGTTCAGTCTCACCTATAATATGAACCGTGAGCGCTCTGACGTCGAAATTGACGACAATGGCTTCCCAATCCGCCCAGCCCTGCTCGGCGACTTGCGAGGCCGTGCCTATGATGTGGTCTATCCCGGCTATGCGTTCGACGGCCGGATCGGCCGGATCAACCTCAGCGGCCAAGTCTATGGCGCCTTTGGCGAAGACCGGAACAGTTTTTTCACCAGCGAGCCGGCCAATATTGCCGCCTATTTTGGCGCCCTGGAAGCCAGCTATGACGTTGACTTTCTGAGATTCCGTGCCTCCGGATTATTCGCCAGCGGCGATGGCAATCCCTATAATAATACCGAAGCTGGCTTTGATGCGATTTTCGAAAATCCCATTTTTGCCGGCGCGGACACCAGCTACTGGATCCGCCAGACCATCCCGTTTGCCGGCGGTGGCCGTGCGGTCTCGCTCAATGGCCGGAACGGAATATTGAACTCGCTGCGCTCGTCCAAAGAGCAAGGCCAGAGCAATTTCAACAATCCTGGTACGATTTTGGCCGGGGTTGGAGTCGATGCCGATCTGACACCCGATTTCCGGATATCGGCCAATGCCAATCATCTCTGGTTCCATAAAACCGAGAGCCTCGAAGCGCTTCGGGTCGAGGGTTCGATACCCAAGGATATCGGCTGGGATTTATCCATCGCTGGAATTTACCGTCCGAAAGCGACGCAGAATATTGTCTTCCGCCTGTCCGGCGCAGCGCTCTTGCCAGGCAAAGGTTTCAAGGATCTGTTCGATTTGACTGACAGCCGCGACTTCCATTATTCTATCCTCCTCAATGCGATTGTGGCGTTCTAATATGCAATTATTTTCAATCTTATCGAGACATAGAAAATCGCTTTTTGCTGGCCTGGGCGTACTGGCGCTCGCCATTGGCCCGACATCTCCTGTTCTCGCCGCGGGTAAGGAAAAACCGCAAAAGATCGATTATACGTTCACGCCACCTGCTCCGCAAAATCAGACTTGGGATGACGCGCGAACCAAGAGTAGCGGCTGTCAGACCTGTCACACGGACACCGATCAGAAGACCATGCATACGACGCCCGCCGTCGTACTGGGTTGCGTCGATTGCCATGGCGGTGACGCCACGGTCAAAGGCGACAACGCCTGGGGGAAAAGCAGTCTCGCCTATATGGACGCGCTGACCAAGGCTCATGTCTTGCCGAAATATCCCGAAAGCTGGCATTGGCCTTCCTCAGCCAATCCCAAAAGAAGCTATTCTCTGCTGAATAAGGAATCACCGGAGTTTGTCCGCTTCGTCAATCCTTCTGATTACCGGGTTGCCCGCGAATCCTGCGGCGCCTGCCATATGGAGATTATCGAGGCCTCCGAACGTTCACTGATGGCGACCGGCGCCATGCTATGGGGTGGAGCTGCCTATAATAATGGTATTGTACCGTTCAAAAACTACATCTTCGGCGAGGCTTATACCCGCGATGGCGCGCCGGCGACGATCAAGTCTCCCGGCAATCCGCACGGCACGGTCACCGAGGCGCAAAAGAAGCGCGGCGCACTTCCGATACTCTACCCGTTGCCAACCTGGCACACGATCCCGCCGGGCGATGTTTTCCGGGTGTTTGAGCGCGGGGGACGCAATGTTAACACCCAATTCCCCGAAATCGGACTGCCCAATATTGGTGGCATCATCCAGCGTCTCGAAGAACCCGGCCGGCCAGACCTGAAACAGTCCAACCGTGGTCCAGGCACGGGTCTGCGCGTCGCCATTCCAGCGCTCAATATCCATAAAACCCGTCTCAATGATCCGTTCATGTGGTTCATGGGCACCAACGACCAGCCTGGCGACTATCGCCAATCCGGCTGTGCCGGTTGCCATGTCGTCTATGCCAATGACCGCGAACCGCGGCACAGTTCGATCTGGGCGAAATTCGGCCGCGATGGACAGACCCAAACCGTCGATCCAACGATCCGGAATTTGAAAGAAGGCGAACATCGCGTCGGTAAATTCGGTACCTATGACGCTGCTCATGGCAAAGCTGCCTATGGCGGAGGACACGCGAAGAGCGAAGACAGCCATGATGACGGCAGCCATGGCGAAGATCACGCCAAGGATATTGATCCGGCCAAACGCGAAAAAGGCCATCCGATCCAGCATGCCTTTACCCGCGCCATCCCGACCGCCCAGTGCATGAACTGCCACATGCATCAGCCCAATATCTTCCTGAACAGCTATCTCGGCTACACGATGTGGGATTATGAATCCGACGCGCCCTATATGTGGCCGGGCCCGGACAATAAATCGCCAAAGCCGGAAGGCATGAGCGAGGAAGAATATCAGAAGAAATATAAGCAGCAGAGATTTCCTACCGCGAATGAGGTTCGTGCGATACTCGACCGCAACCCGGAAGGTGCAGCGCCCAAGGGATTGTGGGCGGACATTGATTTTCTGCGCAACGTTTATGATGTGAACGCAGACGCGAAAGATACACAATTTGCTGACTATCACGGTCATGGCTGGAATTTCCGCGCCATTTTGAAGCGCGACCGCGATGGCAACCTGCTTGACGCCGAGGGTAACCAGGCAACCTATAGCACCGACACCGAGAATATTGTGTCCAACGAGGATCCCGAAAAATTCCGCAAGGACGACGAAGGCAAATTCGTTGATATCGGAACCAATCCCGGAAAATCCGTCCATATGATGAGCATCCATGCCGAGGTCGGCATGCAATGTGCCGACTGTCATTTTGCGCAGGATAGCCATGGCAATGGCCTGATCTACGGCGAAGTTGCCAATGCGGTCGAGATCAACTGCAAGGACTGTCACGGCACGGCGGATGAATATCCGACCTTGATGTCCTCCAATCTCGCTGCCCGTCCCAAGGGCACCAACCTCAGCTTGCTCCGCAACGCCAATGGCGAACGACGATTTGAGTGGTTCCAGAATCCCGAGGGAGATCGCGTGCTGATCCAGCGGTCGATCGTTGATCCCGAACTCGAATGGCAAGTCAGTCTGGTCAAAGACAGCGTCAACCGTTCGCATCCCGATTTCAACCTGAAGGCGGCGCGGGCGAAGCTCATGTCCAAAACCGGTGCTGAAACCGGAAAATATGCCTTTGGTAGCGGCGTTTCCATGGATGATCGTGCGCATAAAGACGAGAATATGGTCTGCTTCACCTGTCACCTGAGCTGGACGACGAGCTGCGGCGGCTGCCATTTGCCGATTGAAGCCAACTGGCAGGCGGACAGTCACAAATATGAAGGCGGCACCACCCGTAACTATGCCACTTATAATCCGCAGGTCGCCCGCGACCAGATGTTCCAGCTGGGCCGGCACCAGACCACCAAGGGCAGCATCATCGCTCCGGTTCGCTCGACTTCTGCACTGATCCTGTCCTCGACCAATATCAACCGCGAGCGGATCTACGTCCAACAGCCGCCGATATCCGCCATTGGCTTTTCCAGTCAGGCCTTCGCGCCCCACTTCCCGCACACGGTTCGCAAAAATGAAACCAAGCAATGTTCGGACTGCCACGTCAGCGAAGCCAATGACAATAATGCGATCATGGCGCAGACGCTGCTACATGGGACCAATTTCGTCAATTTCGTCGGCTTGCACGCCTGGGTTGGTCTGGAAAAAGGCTTCGAGGCCGTTCGCATCACCGAATGGGACGAACCGCAAGCCGTGATCGGCAGCTATCTTCAGAAATATGCTTATCCCGACTATTGGCGGATGCATGTCGAAGACAATGGCCGGGAACTGATCAACTGGGTGCGTGGAGATCGCTTTGACAAGGATCTTTCCGGCGAAACCAAGGCGCTCGAAGAATTTGCCAATGTTGTCCAGGGCACGGGTGACGCGGTCCGCTGCCTGCAGCTTCGCGGCGAATATATGTTTGTCGCGGAAGGTAAAGGCGGGTTCCGCGCTTATGATGTGGCATCGATTGGCAATAAGGGCTTTTCGGAACGGATCATCAAATCCCCCTTCTCGTCACTTGGTCATGACACGCATGTCGACACAAAAAATGCGACATGCATGGCGCTCGCGACAAATCAGCCAATTGCGCCCGGACGCAATACCAAGGAATTGCGCGAGATTAATGAGGAACAAGCCTTCCATCCGATCTACGATTATGCGGTGGTCACAGACAGCGAAGAGGGCTTGATTCTGGTCAATGTCAACACATTGGCGGATGGCGAGTTTCGCAACAATTTCTTCAAACGGTCGTTGACCTGGAACGAGAACGGCGTGCTCGATGGCGCAAGGCATATTACGCTGGCCGGCCATTATGCCTATATCACAACCACGGCAGGCTTGACCTTGATTGACCTCGACAAGCCGATGGAACCGCGACATGTTGTCACTATTCCACTGACCGACGCGCGGGCCTCTGCGCTGCAATTCCGCTACTTGTGGGTCACCGATATAGACGGCGTGAAACTGTTCGACGTCACCGATATGGAAAAGCCGATTGCAGCCCCGTCAGGCACGATCCCCTTGCGCAACGCGCAACGGCTCTATCTGGCACGGACCTATGCCTATATCGCAGCTAAGGACGAAGGGCTGGTCATCGCGAATATCACCCGGCCTGAAGCCCCGACCATATATATGAAAGAGACGTTCGGCGGCACCATGACCGATGCCGAGGATGTGATCGTCGGATCTACCAATGCCACCCTATTCGCCTATGTTGCCGACGGTCGCAACGGGCTCAAGGTGATCCAGCTGACCTCTCCGGATACGCAGAAAAACTATTATGGATTTTCGCCGGCCCCAAAACCGGAGCTCATCGCTTTTGCCAAAACACCCAAGCCTGCTCTGGCGCTGTCCAAGGGCCTCGATCGTGACCGGGCGGTGGACGAGACCGGCGGACAGATGGCCGTCTTTGGCCGGATCGGTTCGCGGCCATTCACTCGCTCCGAAATGCAGCGTTTCTACCTGAACAGTAAGGGCAGTCCCTATTTTGTAAAAGATGAGGCGGATATTGCGGACTGGATTGGCGAAGTCCCGCCGTTGCTCGCAAAACGCTAGACCAAGATGGGGACCGGATTCGGTTAACGAACGCCGGCCCCCTCCCCCATTAAGCAACACGGGGGATAATCCTGCCCTGCACAAACTTGCGTACAGTGGTTCAAACTCTGTTGTGAGACGGGTTGCACCTAGCAGTTGCGGTTGATGGCCCGACCCGCAAGTGCACCCACAGCACCGCCGATAATCGCGCCTTCGGTTTTGTTACCCCGGCGCGCCACTTCATTGCCCAGCAATCCGCCAGCAATCGCACCGATAATGGTGCCACCGGTTCCACGGTCGCAACGATAGCGACGATCACTATAGTAACGGCGATTATTATAGTAACGGCGATTATTATAGCGCCGCTGATCACGGTAAGCGCGGCGGTCATTGTAACGGCGTTCAGATCGCTGTCCGCGATAATAGTCGCCCCGGCGATATTCCCGATATCCGTCATTGCGAACCTGCTGATAATATCCGTCATTTTGATAATAGCGGTTCTGCGCCTCTGCCGGTGTTGCGAAAGCGATAGAAGAGAATGCTGCGGTTGTGACAGTCAATATACCCAAGATCTTGCTCATCATGTTCTTCACTCCAAAATGGGTCTGCCAATGACCCGACTCAAATGGTTCCGATAAACATGCTTCTACCCATGGTCAGTTGACCCAAGACTGAATGCCGACTTTATCCAAGGTTCATGTTAAAGGCACTTAAGGTTAACGAAATCGACCACTCTTCCCTCGACTAGCTTTTTAAGCCATTGTCGCTTGTCGCCTCATCGGATAGCAATCTGCACGATCATCGGAGAGGCACATTATGAAACTGAACGGCAAAACAGCAGCGATCACAGGCGGCACGGCGGGCATCGGTCGCGGGATTGCAGAAGCTTTCTTGGCTGAAGGCGCAAATGTATCGCTATTTGCACGAAATCCGGAAAAAGGCGCGAAGCTGATTCAGGAACTCGATGTCGGTGACCGGGCGCTTTTTGTGGCGGGCGATGTCATGGAGCAAGACCAAGTCGAGGGTTTCATTGACAAAACGGTCGAGGATTTCGGGGCCGTCGACATTTTGGTCAACAACGCTGGCGGTGCCGGCGATCTTGCACCGCTTGTCGACCTTACCGACGAGTCTTTTGATCAAGCCATCAAATGGAATATATACTCGACTTTTTGGGCCACTCGGCGGGCGCTCAAACCCATGATCGCTCAAAAATGGGGCCGCGTGATCAATATCAGTTCCACCGAAGGCAAAATGGGCAAGCCAACCTTCGCACCCTATACGATCGCCAAACATGGCATAAACGGAATGACCAAGGCGGTCGCGCAAGAAGTCGGAACTTCCGGGGTCACCGTGAATGCCATCTGCCCCGGATTAATCCTGACCGACCTGATAATGGATACCGGCCCCGCGACGGCCGAGGGCCTGGGCATGTCATTTGATGAAATGATCGATATGTTCTCGCAGGAAAGCGCACTGAAACGTCCCAATAAGGTGGAAGAAGTAGCGGCAATGGCCGTATTGCTCGCTTCAGATGCGGGCGCCGGCATTACCGGAGCGATGCTCAGCGTTGATGGCGGCACCGCGCAATATTAGCGACTGGTCTTTGCACTTCGTCTAACCGCCATATCGGGCGCACCCTTATGCCTGCGCCCAGCAAGATTGCTTGGCCAAAGTCCGGGTGGCTCGCTGAGCTTTAATTTTCAGCTTTGCTGTTCGACCACGGATCGGGTGCTTTGGGTGTCTGCTCATCCGATAAGGCTTCCGAATTGACATCAACCTTAGCGGGTGGATCAGCAGCGACACAATAAGCAGTGACGAGCACCATTGCCGACCACCACAGCGCATTGTTACGACTGGCAAAAACGCGGGTGAGGCGAGGACCGAACATAGGCGCATTCTTATCAAAGCCACGTTAATGAATAGTGCGCGGGCCATCATATAGTCGATCCCAATAGTTGGGATATTTTGCTATCATTCAGCTTCGGTTAATATTCCTTTGGACGTGTGAAACGACTAAATATCTGTTTTATATGACTATTTTAAAACTGGCACGGCCTGTGCAAAGCTTTTGGTATCTTCGCTAACAGGAACTGCGGAGAACCAGATTTAACTTGAAGGAACTCAAAATGTCCAACGTCAACATCCAAAACCAAGTCGCTTCCGCTTTTGCTGCTCTGTCTGCAGCAGCCATCTTCGTAATCGCTAGCGTCGGTCCAGCCATCCAAAATGCTTCTTCATTCGTTGCATAATCCAACCCAATTCAAAGGAATATCAATCATGTTTTCCCCCAAATTTCAGCCCCAGTTCGCCGCAGCTTGTGCCGCTCTTTTCTCAGCCGCAATTTTCATTTCTGCATCTGTCGGCCCCGCCATCCAAAACGCCGGATCAATGGTCGCCTAGCCACCGATCCCCCTGCCTAGCGGCAAGCCCTGAGAAAACTAATCAGGGCTTTTCCGGACCCCTCCAGATCGATCGAGAATTTGTTACCGTTTAAATTGACATAGGCACGATCCCCCTTTGCCAATGCTGGCAACAAAGCGTGGCTATTCGGTAAGTAAAATTGCGGCATAGAATAATCGTCACCCTCAATTTTGGCTGGCAGCATACGTGCCAAAACCCCAATGGCAGGACGATCATCAACCCGGATCGTCACGCCAAACTGATCACCCGCCACCATCTCCCGGGGCGTTGCAATGATCAAATTGGCAATCCGGACACTGCCATTGTCCAGTTTCTCGCAGCGCATCCGCCATAGCTGATTATCTGTCTCCGGGACCATGAACGACAGATCCGGCTCATCATCAAAATTGGTGTAATGCCAGACCATACCGAAAGCCTGCCCCGCATCAGGATAGTCTCCGCGAGACGGAACCGTCGGTTTTGATTTTGTCGGCTCTTCGATCTCCGCCTTTTGAGCAACCGCCGGAGCGATTGCCAAAGCCAGCCCGGCCAAGATCAGCAATGCCAGAGAAATTTTTCTTTTCATGCCACCTTGTCTAGCGTGCTGCTTCGCCTTTCGATAGCCAGAGAATGTCTCAATTCGGGTAAAATCTCTTCGAAAAGTAGATAGCGCCTTTAGCATCTCCTCATGCTTCAGTTCTAAGCTTCCTAAATGGCAAGCGGGCAAGTCATTCCATTTATCAAACCGTCGGGTACCGGCGGCTGGCTGGGCTTTATCGCGATCACATCTGGGATGTGTATCGCGCTGTTCCTTGCGATATTCCTGAGCGGCAATCCACCCCAATCCAATGCCGCGATCAACATCGATCCATATCAGGCGCATTTTGGATTAGGTTCCGGATCGAACCGTCGAAACTGCATCGTCGATGGCGACACATTCTGGTTTGCTGGTCGCAAAATTCGGATAGCAGATATCAACACGCCAGAAATCTCCAGTCCCGGATGCGCCTCGGAGGAGCGTCTGGGACAGCGGGCCACGATCCGCCTGCACAGCTTGCTCAATAACGGCCGCTTCACGCTCAAGCGGATCGATCGAGACCAGGATAAGTATGGCCGCGACCTGCGTATCATCACCCGCGACGGCAAGAGCATCGGTGATATATTGGTCCATGAAGGCTTCGCCGAGCGGTGGCAGGGGTTTTGCCGTAACTGGTACTCGCGATAATCGAACCGTTCCAATTCTGAACCATCATGCTATTCTTCCGGGATGACCAAATATCAAATCTGGATCGGCTGGGCCGCGATCGCACATGCCGCTATCACTTTCCTGCCCCTGCCCCTGGCGATTTTGCCGCCGTCGCAATGGATGGGCTTGGCCTATTCGATCCCGGTGCTGGGCATGGCATTGCTGACCCTGCTGCCTATGCTGCTATTCGCCGCAGGCATTGGCCTGGTGAAGCAATGGGATGGCGGGCGGAAGCTATTTGCGATCTGGGCGGCGATCATCGTCGCCGGTGCGCTGGCGAGCCTGTCATATAATCTGACATCTGCGCTGATCGATCTTGCCATTATCACCATCTGCATGATCATCCTGTTCTGGAATGATTGGCGCAAAATCCGCTGGCGGCAGCGCCTTGGTCGCCGATAGGCATTCCCGCCTTACAAAGCCGATCGAAGTCATTCTGCCGCTGCCCAAGCCCCGATATTTGTGATTTGACCAGAGCTGTTGCGAAGCTGGACAGCGCTTGAATCATATCACCAGGCCTATTCCAAACCGGTCTCTCTGAAACGCTCTACGGCTCGATCTTGGCTTGCCCGTTCCGGCTGAGCCACCAGGCCAGCGCGAAAAGCAACGCCCAAAGCCCGTCGATCATCGCGCCCCAGAAAGGACCGCCGGCCGCCAGCCGCCCCTGCTGATAGAGGATCATCGCCGGCGCGAAAAAGGCGATTTTTTCCAATATTGCTATCGCGATGAGCGGGCGATAGCGGGTCGGATCTATCGCGATCATCACGAAAATCAGCTGGAAGACCAAAGCCAGTCCATGAAAGCCGTAATAGAATTCGGGATGGCTGATCGCGGGGGGCATTGCTGCATTAAACCGGGCTTCCCCGAACAGGCCGGGGACGAGCAGGAGAAAGCCCCATGCGGCGGCGGTACCGAAGATGATCCTCACGCTTTTCATCATAGGCCTATCTTACCAGATCGCGCAAAAACTCACCAGCCCGCGTCGCTGAATCACTCGCCACGAGACAATCAGCCTGATTGTTGCCGCCGCGCATAACCTCACCAGAGATTTCGGGCTTGAGTCTGTGCGGTCACCAATCTCAACGGGCGTTGAAACAGGTTCGGGATGACCAATTGCGGGGAACAAGATGACTATTGACCGGAAAATTGAAGCTTTGGCGGCAATCCAATCGGGATGTGGCACTGCCGCCAAAACTATCTCTTTCCTGACGGGCTAAAGCCTAGCGTCAGAATCTATTCATTTCCGTGGTCGGTGACCCAGCAAAAGAAAATGACGACGATGAAGAAAAACATCATCCCGGCGAAAACCAATACTGGCTATTGCATCAAATGTTCAGACATTGTCATTTCCTCTCCAATTTGAGAGAGGGTTTAGGGCCAGCCCGGCAATCGAGCTTTGATCTGGGTCAAATTTCCGGATTTTCCCGCAAGCGGCTGCGCGTCATTCGATGCCCTCATGATCATAGCTGATGATGCGGCTCACTTTCCAGCCGGACGGCGCATCGTCATCACGCTTCCACATATGCATGAACACGCCTTTTTCCCGGGCGATGCTCGAACCGTCGGGCATCACCTGGTGAAATTCATGGCGGCCATGTTGCATCGCGGCAAAGTCACCGATCATATGGGTGGTCAGACTGTCTTCGACCAGCACGCGCTTGCCACCGCCGCAATCGCGCTTCACATCGGCGATGAACGCATCAGCGGTGGTATAGGACAGTCCATCGCGGTCGTGGTAAAATTCAAGATCATCGGCGAGCAACCCAGTGACGACATCCATTTCGCAAGTTTCAAACGCAGCCGCAAACAGCTTGGCGTCGAGCTGTTTCAAATTGGCAGCCACCGACTCTGCGGTTTCCGCAGCGGCGCTAGTCTCCGCCTGTGCAGCTCCGCCAGCGCCCGTGGTGGCAAGAGCAGCGGCCGATAAGATCTTCTGTGTTCGCGTCATCCAATAATCCCCTTGTTGCGCAAGATCAGGACGATCAAGCTGTATTACTGTTTTATATCATCAATACAGCGGGTCAAGCAAAACGTCGCCTCTCTTCAGGCGGGACCGAGTGGCGGGCGCTTCTCTGCTGGATCAATCGGCCGACAGAGCCTAGGCTGGTCAGAGATATTTCTGGGGAGAATGGAAATGACCGTGCAACCAGCAACTTTGAGCGAGGCCATCGCGCTGCAACCATCCTGGCTGCTGCTATGGGTCGGCATATTGGTGACCACCAATCTCGCCGCGGTGCTGTTCCTGTTCGGGCGCAAGAACGGCAAATGGCTGTTCCGCCCCGAAGCGCTGGCGATATTGGCGGCCTTTCTCGCGGCGGGATCGCTGATGGAATATATCTACGGCGAGCTTGGCTATGTCCGCTTGCTCGGGCTGGCCCATCTGATCTTCTGGATTCCCGCCTATGCCTGGATCTATTTCAAAAGACGCCAGCTGCACCCGCCTTCGCAGAGCCTGTTCGGCAAATATCTGCTGGTCTATCTGCTGATCAACGGCATTTCGCTGGTGGTCGATGCGATCGATGTGATCCGCTATTTTATCGAGATTTAGCCTGGATCGGGGTGACCGTTTTGCACCGGCTTTGATCCCCACCTAGGCTTTGTCCTTCCCCTACCCTTGTCATCACCCCCAACCCTGTCATCACCCCCGCCC
>LXYP01000053.1 GCA_001650955.1 Sphingomonadales bacterium EhC05 | reverse complement strand
CCACCGCTTCAAAAATCTTGTGCGGTGAGACTGGCGCATTGAACTGAATAGCCCCTAGATTTCTGGACACCTTCTTGCCTAAATTTGAGGTGAGGAGAAGAAGATGAGTATGGTAAATTTCAGCGACGATTTCAAGCGTGATGCGGTGGCCCAGATCATCGAGCGGGGCTATCCTGTTGCGGAGGTTTCACAGCGCCTGGGGGTCAGCCAGCACTCGCTATATGCTTGGAAGAAGAAGTTCTCTCAGCCTGCTGGCGGCGATGTTAAAGATGCCGAGATCAGGCGATTGAAGCGCGAGCTGACACGGGTCACCGAGGAGCGTGACATATTAGAAAAAGCCACCGCGTATTTCGCCAGAGATGCAAAGTGAGATACGCGTTTGTTGCTGAGCATCGCCCTGTGTTTTCGGTACGCGCAATGTGTCGCAGCTTGCGCATCCACCCCAGCGGCTTCTATGCATGGTTGAAGGACCCGCTGAGTAGACGGACGAAGGAAGACGTCCGTCAGACCGAACTGATCCGGGAAGCATGGAAAGACAGCGGTAAAGTCTATGGCTATCGCAAGCTTCACGATGATCTTCTGGATCAAGGTGAGACATGCTCTGTCAATCGAGTGGCCCGCTTGGCCAGTTTGGCTGGGATCAAAGCACAGATCGGCTATAAACGTCGTCCTGGGAGCCATGGCGGCAGGCCATCCATGGTTGTCGATAACACGCTGGCTCGGCAGTTCAATGTCGCAGTGCCAGACACGGCTTGGGTGACCGACATTACCTATATTCGGACGTTGGAAGGCTTTGCTTACCTGGCTGTCGTAATCGACCTCTATTCCCGCCGCGTGGTCGGTTGGTCGCTGCAGAGCCGCCAGACAACAGATGTGGTCCTGCAGGCATTGCTCATGGCCGTGTGGCGTCGCAAACCAAAGCGCAAGGTGCTGATCCACTCGGATTAAGGCTCCCAGTTTACCAGCATGGACTGGGCGGCGTTCCTCAGGGCACACAATCTGGAGCACTCTATGAGCCGGCGGGGAAACTGTCACGACAACGCTGTCGCCGAGAGCTTCTTCAATCTGCTCAAACGTGAGCGAATAAGGCGCCGGGCCTACAAAACACGTATAGAGGCTCGGCAGGATGTGTTCGATTATATCGAGATGTTCTATAACCCGAGGCGAAAACATACTAAGAACGGAATGCTGTCACCTGCAGAGTTCGAACGGCAGCACAAAATGAAAACCGAAGGTGTCTAGAAAACTAGGGGCTATTCAAACCGGGTTGTCGGGATGCCCGATTTTCCTTGCTCATCGTTGTCCTCTGCCGTTGAAGGATCCAGGGCAAAATGATTAAAGGCATCGGCGACGAAATGGACTTGGTTCCGGGGAGTTGTTAAGAGGATAATCGTTTTGATGGCGCACATCACCAAAGACGGTAGTCCAACTGCATGTACACTACCCATTACCGGAAAAACTTAGTCGATATGATCATCACCTGTTTCCACGTCAAGCGCCGTATCGTTCATCAGAGTTTTTTCCCACTGATCGAGCTAGCACCGGGCGTGAGAGCTGATGATGTAAATGCGAACACGTCGGCCTACGATGTTTTTGACCTATGATATCATATCAAATTGAACATCCTCGAGATGATATGTTTTTGTTCATAAGAGGGATGTTTCTCAATTCCTGTCGTGCTATTTCAATGAATGCAACGGTGCAACTTTCAATCAGTCTTTAAAAACTTGACCAGACTGTTGGCTGTATCGACTAGTCAATGAATATTGACAACATGTTGGTTAACTGCAACTTTGGATGCGATGAATGATTTTGACCATCGCTTCGGGAACGTGGAGTTCAGAGCACTTACACAGGCAACTTTTAGGCTCAACAATCTTCTTTTATCCGAACGTGATCGGATAGGCAGAGACTTGGGTATTACTAGCGCGCGTTGGCAAATTCTTGAAACGCTCGGGCAGCAAATCTTGCCGGCTTCCCCAGCGGAAATATCGCGGCGATTACAGATCTCACGACAAGCTGTTCAGCGGGTATTGAAACATTTGTCAGAATTAAACTTGGTGCTTTTGGCGACCGATGAGAATGATCAGCGCGCGCAAAAGGTCACAATCACACCGGATGGCGCTGAGATATTGAAAGAGCTGGATAAAAGAACAGCAATATTGCGCCGAACATTTGCCAAAAAATATCAGCCGCAAATATCGGAATTCTTGAATGTGGCCACCGCTGAGATCGCCGCTTCCGAGCGGTTCGATCAGGAAGCTTTGGCTGACGTTACGCTGGAAACCAAAAGCAGAGGCCCAACTTCTTGGTCAACACAGCCACCTCATAAATCCATCGAAAGAACGTCCCGGACATTTGAGTCAGTCAAAGCCCGGATTCTTGAACAAATTCGTACCGGTAAATTGATGGTTGGCGATCGGCTTCCGCCTGAGAGAGAATTGGCATCCTCATTGGCGGTCGGTCGGTCGGCCGTTCGCGAAGCATTGAGAAGCCTGGAAGTTGCCGGTGTACTGCGTTTCAAGCGTGGATCGGGCGGAGGCGCATTTGTAAGGGACAGTGGATCGGACGGGATAGAAGACTCAATCCGAACTATGCTCATCTTGGGACGACTTCCGCTGATGGACCTTCTCGATTTGAGAGCTAGTTTGCTGGCGCAATGTGCGCGGTTAGGAGCCCAGCGAGGAACTCACGAGGATTTTGAACGTCTTGACAGCGTCATTGAGGAACTGGAAATAGTTGTGAGCTCATCACAGGACCAAATTATGGGCATTGGACCGGCTACCGAGTTCTACCGACTAGCTGCCCGGTCAACGCACAATCCCCTCATGGTTTTGCTGGTCAGTGCTATCGCGAACCTCGTGGCGGAAATGCTCGTTACGTTAAAGCATCGTCCACGCAAAGATTCCGTGACGGCTCGCCGTGAGATGCTAGCCGCGATGCGTGCGGGGAGTGCCGACGACGCGGCACGTGTAATCCGCCTGCACTCTGACGACACGAATAAGCTCCTTCTGAGGTATAAAATACCAACCTCCTATTAATCATCGCGTTTTAGCGAATCAACCCAGCCAGAATGGTAAGGTTACTACCACTATGGCCGATCACGATTCCGGAAAAAACGACAATGCGTTATCGGTAAACCGAATAAATATTATTTTATTCGTAAGCGTGGCGCGGAGGCCGCCTTGCATGATGGCTTCGGTATAGGCTGATTGCCGTTCTTTTTGGAGCGGTGATGATGGACGATTTCGACGATCAGGATAAAAGTAGTCCTACGAGTGGTCATATGAGTGATCGTATGACCACTCGGATCGAGGTTGTTGACCGCGTGTCGGGCCGTCGGCGCTGGACGGTGGAGCAGAAGCTGGCGATCCTGCGTGATGCGTTTGGCTGCGAAGGCTCGGTGCGTTCCGCCTGCGAGCGGCATGAGATTGGCAGCGGGCAGCTTTACACTTGGCGGCGCTTGGCGATGTCGGGTGAGTTAACGGGGACGAAGAGGACGGCATTACCGTCATTTGCCGAGGTCGAGGTATCGCAGGCTTCGCTTCCGGTTGTTTCAGCTCCCGCGCAGGCGTGCGGCCAGATCGGGATCGAGCTTCCCTCGGGTGTGAAGCTGACGGTAGACGCCGGGATCGATACTGATGCGCTGGCACGGGTAATCGGCGTACTGGGCCGATGATCCCGCTACCGCCTTCGACGCGCATTTACCTTGCCTGCGGTGCGACCGATATGCGCAAGGGTTTTAATGGTTTGGCAGTATTGGCGCAGCAAGTATTGCACAAGAACCCGCATTGCGGGGCGCTGTTCGCCTTTCGGGGCAAGCGCGGCGATCTGGTCAAGCTGCTGTGGTACGATGGACAAGGTCTATGCCTGTTCTCGAAGCGGATGGACCGGGGCAAGTTCGTGTGGCCGGTGACGAAGAGCGGCAAGATCAGCCTCACCTCGGCGCAGCTTTCGATGCTGCTCGAAGGCATCGACTGGCGGCGTCCGGAACGGACTGTAATGCCCCTTCTGGCAGGGTAAAAAGTGACCGGTTTGCTCAGGTTTTTCTGGCATTGGACACCCTGATTCGCTAATGGATCAGGGTGTCAGATCAAGCCATTTCCCGCATCGATAAAGACGCCCGGATCGCCGAGCTGGAAGCTGCTCTGGCAGCCCGTGACACCCTGATCGAGACGCTGCGCCTCCAGCTTGCCCAGCTCAAGCGGATGACATTCGGGCAGTCCTCGGAGAAGCTGATTACCCAGATCGGACAGCTCGAGCTGACACTTGAGGAACTGGAAAGCGAAGCCGAGATCGCCGATACCGGCAAAGATGCAGCAGACCAGCCTGATGCTGTCCAGCCCGTTCGCGCCGCACCGGTACGCCGCCTGCCGGACCATCTGCCACGCATCGAACGCCGGATCGAACCGGAGACGGGCAACTGCACCTGTCCCGATTGCGGCGGCGCGCTGCGTCCGCTTGCACAGGCCAGCGACGAGATGCTTGATGTTGCGCCGGTGCAGTGGCGCGTCATTCGCACCGTGCGTCCCAACTACACCTGTCGCTCGTGCGAGAAGATCGTCCAAGCACCTGCGCCGGTGAAGGCTATCGCGCGCGGCAAGGCCAGTTTCGCGACGCTCGCCCATATTGTCGTGAACAAGTTTGATCATCACCTGCCGCTCTATCGCCAGGCCGAGATGACGGCGGCGCAGGGGATCGACATCGACCGATCCACATTGGCCGGTTGGGCAGGACAAGCCGCCGCGCTGCTTGATCCGATCGTCAGCCGCATTCGCGAAGAGGGCCTCAAGGCCGCTAAGCTCCATACCGACGATACGCCGGTGCCAATGCTGGTTCCTGGTAAAGGCAAGACCACGCAGGCGCGGCTCTGGACCTATGTTGTCGATGACCGTGCATCGGGCGCGAGCCGACCGGTGCTGGTCTGGTACCGGTTCACGCCGGACCGCAGCGGTATCCATCCGCAGACCGAGCTCAAGGGTTTTACCGGTCTTCTTCAAGCCGATGGCTATGCTGGATATGAGAAGCTCTATCAGACAGGCCGGATCAGGGAAGTCGCGTGTTGGGCGCACTTCCGGCGCAAGATATTCGAGAACCACTTGGGCCATCCAACACCGCTGACCACGGATATGCTGGAGCGGATCGCCAGACTTTACCGGATCGAGGAGGAGATACGCGGCGAGCCACCTGACGTCCGTCGACGATGTCGTCAGGAACGAAGCAAGCCGCAAATCGATAGTCTGCGCGTCGCTATCGACGATGCCTTGCACCGCCTGTCGCCCAAGTCGGCGATGGCCAAGGCGCTCACCTACGGCCGCAAGCGCTGGACGGCTCTCACCCGCTTCACGGAGGAGGGTGTGGCCGAGATCGATAACAACATCGCCGAGCGTGCGATGCGCTCCATTGCCATCGGTCGGAAGAACTGGCTGTTCGCCGGTTCGAAGGCGGGCGGTGAGCGTGCTGCCGCGATCTATTCCGTCATCGAGACGTGCAAGCTCAATGGTATCGAACCGCAAGCCTATATCACCGAGACGATTGAGAAGATCGCCTCTGGCTGGCCCGCTTCTCGGTGGGACGAGCTCATGCCCTGGAACTGGACCGCCGACCCCGTGCCTGTCAGCAGGGCGGCATGACCGAGACCATCGCCCGCCTGCATATTGCGCTTGCCGATACCGACCCTCTCATCTGGCGCAGGGTCGAGGTGCCGCTCGATGCCAGCCTCAAGATGCTCCATGATGTCATCCAGGGCGCAATGGGCTGGCTCGACTATCACCTCTGGGAGTTCGAAGCGGGCGACAAACGATACGGCCTTCCCGATCCGGACTGGCCCGACGATGAACTGTCCGCCGCCAAAAATACCAAGCTTAAAACCCTGATCGACCGGGGCGTTCGCCAGATCCTTTATACCTACGACATGGGCGACAACTGGGAGCATATCGTCACGCTCGAAGCGCTCGAGGATGGCGAAGCCGGAACCAAATATCCGCGATATGTCGAGGGCGAGCATCGCGCCCCGCCTGAGGACTGCGGCGGTACGCCCGGCTTTGACGTCTTCCTTGAAGCCGTCACCGACCCCAGTCACCCCGAGCACAAGGATGTGTCTGACTGGCACCAGGACTGCTACGGAAAACCTTTCGATCCCGACGAAATCGACGAACGCGACGCAAAGCTCAGGATCGGCGCCATCGCCAAACGCCGCGCCGCCGGCAAAGCCGCTCAGGCCAAAAAATCACGCTGACAAGGCGGCGTCCTCGACACGCTTACTTTTATTCAGTGAGTTATGTAGTTTCTATATGAAAGTAGTAAACTGCTTGACTAATTAAAGGGCAGCATGCTACCCGAAGGTCATACCATATAACTGGTAGTAGGAGGTTGCTTGTGAAAAACCGTTTTTTAGTAGGTGTGGCTCTGGCCGCACTAAGCCCCAGCGCAGTCGTTCACGCGCAGGATGATACACAGCTCGATGGTGGAAGCGCAAATGACGGAAATGTAATCGTCGTTACTGCCAACAAGCGCGAACAAAATCTCAATGATGTTGGTTTGACGATTACGACTTTCTCTGGAGAAGAGTTGAAGGACCGTGGCGTATCATCACTGGAAGACATTGCTTCCATCATTCCGGGTTTGGCTTATTCAACCAGCACTGCCAACACACCAATTTTTACATTGCGCGGCATTGGCTTCCAGGAAAGCTCGCTAGGTGTTTATCCTGCGGTTAGCGTCTATTTGGACCAGACACCGTTGCCGTTTCCTGTCTTGGCCGCTCACAGTGCCTTCGACCTCGAACGGGTTGAGATGTTGAAGGGCCCACAGGGTACACTTTTCGGCCAGAACTCCACTGGTGGTGCGATCAACTATATTGCAGCAAAACCAACCAATGACTGGACTGCAGGAGGCGACATCGGTTTTGGCCGATTCAATACGATTGAAGGTAATGCGTTTGTCAGCGGCCCGATTGGTGATCGTGCAGCGATGCGCCTCGCTGTTAACGGACTTAATTCGGACGATTGGCAGAAGAGTATATCGAGTGATGATACGAACGGGCACAAATCATATTTCGCCGGACGCCTGTTGGTTGATTTCGAGCCGACCGACAGCATCAAGTTGCAATTCAATGCCAATGGTTGGAGAGACAAGTCCCAACCTCAGGCGCAGCAGCTCATAGGCATCAATCCGCAAACTGCGACCGGTGTTGAATCCATCGCGCGTATCATTGCCTCTCCTTTCGCGCCGGATAATGCTCGTGCAGCCGATTGGACGACCACTGTAATCGATCCGGCCACGGGCGTAATTCTCACTCCGGAAGCATTCGGTGGTGCGGTCGGCAACGGGATCGGTGGCTATGTTCCGGGCACCGGTAGGCTTGTGAATTTCGAGCCGTTTTCCGACCGCAAAATGTGGCAGCTGGCCATGCGGGCTGACATTGAGCTCGGCGGGGATATCACTCTTACGTCGCTGACATCCTACACCGATTTCAAGCAAAACCAGAGGATCGATCAGGACGGTAACGCGCTAGTCACTTTCGATCTACAAAAGGCGGATGGATTTATCCAGACCTTTAATCAGGAATTGCGACTGGCGAACGATTCTACTTCGCCGTTCCGCTGGCTTTTGGGTGCAAATTACGAAGACAGCAAAACCTATGAAGATCAGGCTCTGCGTTACTTCGACAACTCGAGCCACTCGAGATCTCTCAACTGGATTAACTTCAGCGGAGTCACCAACCTTCAGAAAATAAAGAACTATGCGGTGTTCGGGAATATTGAATATGACCTCTCCGAACAGCTGACGTTAAAGGCAGCTGCGCGATACACCAACAGCAAGAACGATTCCAGCATATGTTCATATACCTCTCCGACGGGACGGGTAGAGACGTTGTTTGGTGGTGCTGGTATTAACGGCACTTGCTTCACGTTCACGGAAGCCTTTACTAACGGCCCGCCTATCACAGAAACGCTGAAGGAAGACAATATCTCCTGGCGCGCGGGTGCCGACTACAAGATCAACAGCGATACACTGCTCTATGCGAACATTTCGCGCGGCTACAAGGCAGGCAGCTTCCCAAGCTTGTCTACAGCGAGTTATCTTGGCCTTCTCCCAGTTACGCAGGAATCCGTGACTGCCTATGAAGCAGGATTCAAGGCTTCATTGGCGGACCGCATGGTTCAACTGAACGCGGCTGCCTTCTATTATGACTATAAGGACAAGCAAATCCGTGGCAAATTGATCGACGCCACTTTTGGTGCGCTGGACGCATTGATCAATGTACCGAAATCGCGGATTTTTGGTGCGGAAGCTGACATTATCATCCGGCCTGCTACTGGCCTGTCGATCAATGCTGCGGTGACGTATCTCGATTCTAAAATAACCGAGGGCCCCGGTGCGCCGAAAAACAACAATATCTACGGTCAAGTGGATAATCCCGCGGGTGATCCACTGCCCTTCACCCCCAAGTTTTCGGGTGCAATCAACGTCGACTACCGTCACGAGATGGAAATGGGGGGTTCTGCATTTGTGGGCGTGAGTGTAAACGCACGCTCGCATTCGGACGCGGCGATCGGTGCGAACCGTATCCCTTTCCCCACCGGACCTAACTCGTTCACGCGCCCTGGCGTTGGCGGCAATGTCTTCAATATCAAGGGATACGCCACGGCCGATGCGCGTATTGGCTATGAAGCAGCCGACGAAGCTTGGAAAGTCATGATCTGGGGCAAGAATATCTTCGATACATATTATTGGACGACGGTCATTCCTTCCAATGATTCTCAGGCTCGTTTTGCCGGGATGCCCGCTACATATGGCATAACGCTTGGCTTCAAAGTTAGGTAATTCCAAGTTTTTTTGGGACAGGTTGAGATATCCCTCCCAACCCTCGGTCAAAAAAACTTTCTGGGATGCTCTTCTCTTCCGGTTTGACCGGGAAAATTGAGGAGGGCGCCCTCCTTTTAATATCGCTGAGGAATTTGTAGACCTGAAGAGCATTGACACGGAGGGAATTGAGAGAGGACTTCGATGTGCCAAAATTGCCGATAAATCGTGAGTTGGAGCTAGATTGGCGCGAGAATTTGGAGCCACATTTGCGTGCTCTGCTAGAAAGAAAACATGCCCGTCAAGGCAAGGGCAGCTACAAACCGCGCTTGGCCAGCGACGTTGCAGAACGACTGGATCGATTACTGACAGCAAGCGGGGCTAAGGGCGGTTCAGATAATGTCCGCCGGATGGGCGGCGGCGCTTCCAAAGAACAGTTCGTATTTGATCTGGTGGATTCGACCGGCATAGCAACTGAAAAACTTGTTCTGCGAATGGACCCGCTGGAGGGCATCATTGAGACATGTCGTGCGCGCGAAGCCCAAGTGATCGATGCTATCAATGGCACCGTCCCCGCACCGAGTATAGCTTTTGTTGATCCCGATGGGCAGCATATGGGTCAACCTGCAATGATAACCCGCTTTGTAAGCGGCGATACCAAGCCACGGGACTCATCGTCCGGGCCATCTGGCGTCGGAATAGTGATCGGCGAGAGTGCCTCTGCTGCGCTTATTCCGCAATATCTCGACAACCTTGTCGCCATCCACGGCTTTGACTTTGCTGCTGCAGACCTTTCTACTTATGCAGTGCCTGAGGCTGGCACCAATCAGGCAGCGCTATGGCAACTCAATTTCTGGGAGCGCGTGTTGGAGAACGATCAAGTCGATGCGTCGCCTCTGCTGACATATACTGCTTGCTGGCTGCGCGAGCGCGCACCGATATGCGCGCAGCCGGTACTGCTGCACGGCGACTACCGCCTTGGCAACTTCATGTTCGATGAGGACACTCTCGAAATGACCGCTGTCCTCGACTGGGAATTGGCGCATATTGGCGATTTTCATGAAGATGTCGCCTATGCTCTCGAACCGTTGTTCTGCAGCCGCGATGCGCAGGGACAGGCGCTTATTGCCTCGATGATGTCCGAGCGCGCTTATCTCGAAGGTTATTTCGAACGCTCGCGTCGCGTGATCGATCCAGAGGTGCTGCTTTGGTATCAGGTCCTCACTGGCTTCAAACTGTCGTTGATGAATTTCGCATCGGGAGTACGAGCGGCGCGTGACGGGACCAATCATCAAAGCGCATTTTTGGGCTTCCTTGCTGCTTGCCATGTTGGACTGTCTGCCAATTTGTGCCACTTACTTGAAGGAGAAAGCGCATGACACCCAGCATCGAGGTGCGACTAACCAGCGTACTGCATGGTCTGCGAGACGTAGTTTTTCCGGCGATCAATCCGGACGAAGCGCTGGCAATCGAGCAATCTGGCCTGATCCTCGCACAACTAACAATGTTGATGGAGCAGTTGCCCTATGCCGAACGCTATCATCGGCTGTGCAGCGAAGATGCGCGAAGTGCCGCCGACGCAATCGTGCAGGGTGCTTCTGGTGGGCCGAGCAGTGTGTCGGCGGCCGAAGCGTTGACCGCAATGTTAACCGACAGTGTGGGCGATGATGCCCATGCAGATTACCTCGTAATCGCGGGCGGCATCGCCGCTCTGACAAACGCAATCGCGGAAGATGCCGACGCGGGCTGGCGTGTTCGCGTCAATTCTGAAGTTCTTGCCTTTTCCATTCGCCAAAATACCCGTGAGCGCGTTTGGTTCAAGGATGCCGGATTTGACCCAAACCCGAGCGAGCTGCCCGACCTTGCCTCCTTGTGTGCAGCTGATCAGACATGAACGCTTTGCCGCCATGAAATAGCGGGCAACGCCATATAACCATTCGATCGTTTAAGGTCCCCGAGAGGGGGCAGGAAAATAAGGAATCCCATTATGCCTGAACTGCCCGTGACTCTCGGTACATTGCTCCCGGAATATGCCTATCGCCATAAGCTGTCTCCGGAAGGACGCGAGTCGCTGGCGCATATTCTGCTTATGCCCGAGCACAACATCGCTGGTTTTATCTATCCAACGATGCTCGGCACCGGCATCGCCAAATCGACGGCATGTTTCTTCAGCCCGGATTTCTCCGACCAGATCATTGAGGTGGTCGAAACTCCTATCTCCGACGAAATGGACTTTGACAACTGGCGGCATGGTCCGCTGCACATGGAGATTGTCGAACCGCTCAAGGCGGTCAATATTGAATGGAACGGTGATCGAATTCGGTTCAAAGGCGCCTTCACAGCCACGCATCCGGCTTATGCCTTTAGCTCACATCCTCGGGGCAATCCGCCCTATTTTGGCGATGACCGCACCGAACAGCACGGGCAAGTGATCGCCGATCTTGAGCTTGATGGACGCAAGCTACACCATGAAGGCTTTCTTGTCCGTGACCATAGCTGGGGACCCCGCATTTGGGGCCTTAATCAACATTATAAGTGGATCCATGCTACCACCGGCGACAGTTCGATGCACTTCTTTGAGATGCAAGCGTTTGGTCGAACCGAACTACGTGGTTTTCTGTTCAAGGATCGCGAGATACGGCATCTTGAACGGGTCGACTATGATTATGTTTATGGCGATGACATGCTGCAGAAAACATTCGACGTCACGGTAGTTGATACAGAGGGTCGCAAATCTCACATTGGCTTCACCATGTTCGGCATGCTGACATCCTCACACGACACCAAAAGCTGCATTAACACAGGCTGCGCGACACTCGATTTTGACGGTAAACCCGGTGTGGGCGTATGTGAGTTCGCGTGGAATAAGGATTATTTTGACTTCGCGAAACAATATGCGGAAAAATATGGCTGAATATGTTCCCCGTCAGCAATCGATAGACAGACCGCGTTTATGTAGGATGTGAGTGTTTTGGTTTCATCGTAGTGACGAAGGAACAAAGCATGACACCAAAACACT
Organism: Sphingomonadales bacterium EhC05; assembly: GCA_001650955.1. Classification (GTDB taxonomy): domain Bacteria; phylum Pseudomonadota; class Alphaproteobacteria; order Sphingomonadales; family Sphingomonadaceae; genus Parasphingorhabdus. The sequence continues at coordinate 174 of LXYP01000053.1, read as the reverse complement.
CCAGTCCTAAAAAGCCCTCCGAGCGGCTGTTCAAGGATATTCGCCTTGCGATCCGTCGGCATTTCTAGCGAGCAAAATGGGCGAGTGATAGATACCACCATAGCGAAATGAACTTTATTTGTGCGCCCTGGCGAGCTTCAAATACTCTGCAAAACTGTGTTTTAGATATTTTCG
>LXYP01000052.1 GCA_001650955.1 Sphingomonadales bacterium EhC05 | reverse complement strand
ACGGCGGGCGATGCTGACAACGGAACCGACAGAGTTATCGCAAAACCAATGCAGAGATAAATCAGATGAGCAAGATTGGAACGATTCAATCGAAACGTTAGAAACAGGACCAAACTGTGATTGCCGCCCATCTTTCCCCTCCGCGAAGCGCATCACAACAATAGTGCAGTGATTGGCATTTGCCTAGTGTCTGCTTTGGGTTTGGCCCAGGGCTTTTTGGATTGCCTAAACGGCTACAAATGGGGCGGTAGCCGACCATCCGCTTTTATTTGGCATCAAAACAGTTTGAATGACTGCAGATGGGTGGCTTGCTGCCTGTCCGGTCTAAGGCAGCAGATAGGAGAAGCGGACATTTAATCCGTTGTGCCGAGCAGCACTTTGACAGAATCGATGATGGGCATCATGTCATCCAGTGACGGATGATAGAACGAGACTGTATTGGTTGCGCTTGACGTGATCGCCATCAACAGATCCCCAGCTATCACGATATCGGTATTTGCTGGAAAGTCACCGCAATCTATCGCTTCGGCGACCAGCGCACGAAATACTTTCGCCGATTCATCACGCAAATCGCGGATTTCTTGAAATTTTTCGGGCTCCTGCTGCAATCGATTTATCACAACGCTACCAATCATTGGAAAACCTGAGGAATTACCTTGCAGCGGTGTAACCGCCTCAAGCAAGGTGTTGAACTTGTCTTTCCATGAACCGGGGCCGGCTACAGCTGAGTTCATGGTCTGATTATAAATTCGGATGCGGTTTTTCACAGTTTCCAGAAAAAGTTCATCCTTGGACCCAAAGTGATTGTAGATCGCTGCTGCGGTGATTCCGGCAGTTTTAGCAACCCTTTCCATAGTCACTTCTGCGAATGACATTGCGTTAAACTGCGCTTCTGCGGCCTTAATCAACCGCTCGCGAGTGATTGACGCGGAGCTACCGAACGGGCGTCCTCTTTTTCGCGCTTGTGGTTTAATTTTTTTTATTTTCCTACATGCTGTTTGTTCGAAACCCGGGGAACTCAACTCATCAATATACATCCCATTATGCGGGAATTCCAAAAATATCAAACCGATTATGCCGGATTATACCAAATCGGAGAGCTATATGCCCGCTCCTGGGTAATCAGCGGTGCGTCTTTTGGCGGCTTCACCTTAAATCGCACGGCATCATAGAGCGTCCAGCGCGGCGTTGGAATTTCGAGAACGCGCACATAATAAAATGCTGATGCAGTAGGGTCGAAATCTGGATCGACCCACATGGTCGCCAAAAATGGCTCGCCAATATCATTGGTATAGGTCGCATCGTTGAAGTTGACCGTGTTGCCGACCCCAGGGATTTTTCCGGTTGCCGGATCAACCTTACGATCGCCGGAAAAGGCAACTTCATATATTTTTTCATGCAATTTGCCATCGCTGCTGCGCCAGCCCTTGACCACCTGCACTCTATCCAAATTCGCGCCATTCGGATCTTTCATTGCTGTGACCATGAAATGTGGCGCATCACCCTGGCCGCGCAATATGCCGCCCATTGGAACGCCTTTGGCATAGCCAATGCCGGCATAATCAGATGCCTCCATGTCCGAAGTTTGATAATCCCAGCCGCCGAAAAAGCGAACGGCCATGCGGGGCCCGGTGGTGGCATAAACCTCTTTGCGTTTGAAGGCCGCGAACAGCTCTTCTCGCGTGTTCGCTCGCGCCCAAGCTCCGATATATCCGGAACTTGTCAGCCGCCAATTTTCCCAAAGTTGGCCTGCCATTTTCGAATTGACGCGTTCTTTGCTGGGCTCGGATTCGACAAATTTGCCCCAGAAATTATTATCGTCCGAAGTCGCTAGACCGGTGTGCGAGTCGGTACTGCCAATCAGACCAAATTGATATGGATTGACGCCAAAGCGTTCTTGTAAGTCCAGTCCTTGCTTCAACCCTTCACGAGCATATTCGGCAGCCAGCCATTTTTTGAGTTCTGCCGGGTCAGTTGGCTTGGGCACCATAGAGATATTATTCTCGTCC
>LXYP01000051.1 GCA_001650955.1 Sphingomonadales bacterium EhC05 | reverse complement strand
CACCCACTTGTCGCCGTTCAGACGGACTAAATGGGGGATAAAAGCAGCCGGGCAGCAACCGCCCCATTAGCGGCCATTCCCACTGGGCAAACCCTATGTCCGCTTCGCGCCCCAGAATCGGACGCGAGCCTTGTGACTGCTTCATCCCGAAAGCGGACGCTAGGATTTAGTTATCTCAATTTTTGGTGTTTCATCCGTAATAACGCTCACGACGTCGTTCATCGAGACCAATAGATAGTGCTTTGCCGGAAACGGTAGCTCATCAAAGGGGCTCTGAGCGGTAGCCCATTGCAATAACTCACTGTTCGATGATTCATATAAGCCGCATGTTAGATGTCCGACATCAAGCCAAGTTTTGTGCAAATCTGCTTCATCAAAGCAAGAATAGCCGTACCTGTCTTTGAAGAACATGCTGAATTCACTACTGGTCTGCCCATCTCTTATGAACACGGTTAGACCGTCATAGTCATCGACAATCTTGAAAATATCAAAATCGTTCACTGGTTTATCAAAAGGGATTTGTTCAAACACGTTAGCACGCTCCACGACCGTGCGGTGCTTATCAAATAGTAGCACATCGAATGCAACAAGTTAGTGTCCGCTTTTGCGCCAATAGCGGTCATTAGCGTTGAGTCCGCTACATCCCGAAAGCAGACACTAGCTCCGTCTTTTTGCAAGCTATCGATCTCCAATTAGCGTAAAAGGCGCCCACGCATTGGGATGAGCAAAAGTATCGGTATCGCTGTCATGCGATGCACTGTTACGGATTTCCCGTATCGCGACTTGAAATGCTTCTGCTCTTGAAAAGAGCGGATTAGTGCGACCAATTTCCACAGTTCTTACAGTAATTTTGGCTGCCACATCGTCACGAACTGGCCAGTGTGACGCGAGCAGGTTGCGGGCACCAGCGTAGAAAAATGATCGCGCGAGGCCAGATAAACCTGGTGCGCCTTCGCTGCCATCCCCTGCGGCGGTATTGCATGCGGATAGAATTACCCATTCTGCGTTAAGGTCCAGCGTCGCTACTTCCGATGTAGTGAGCAAGCCATCGTCATATGATGTGGCGACATTCGGGGGTGTAAAAACTAGCCCTCCCTCGCTTCGTCCATCTAGTTCGCCCGCGACTAGCCCGTGGGTCGCTAGTGCTAAAATGCGGATGTTTGACAAGTCCAGGTTGCGTAATTTGTTTTCGGTTGCGTCTTTTCCCAAAAATGTCTGACTGTTTGATGGGCCAAAAATCTGCTCCAAAGCCATTATCTCCTGTGCAGTCCCCGGTAGTCTTGCCAATGCTTTCAACGCATCGACATCAACAATCCCCGTACCGTTGACGTTTTGACCTTCGCGAAAATACCCGGCGACTCTCGTTCCGCCACCGCGCGTTCGGTCCCGTCCCCCGCCGCCTCGTGTAAATGCCAGGCCATCAAGTGCGGGATCGCCAAACCCCGCGAAACCCTTTGCAGCACTAATCTCCTTTGTTGATGATCGTGATTGTCGCAAAAACTGTAACGACTGCAGTGAGGGAATCTGAACCAATGCATGGGCATCGGCAAACCATTTGGTATTCCGTAGCGTTTCGGGATCCCCATCTGGGCCGGTCGGTTTCTCAGTCACCAATAAAGTAAAGGGTAGGCTAGACAATGCTCCGTTTGCAGCGATAAAAACGTGACGTTTGCCCGATAGCAGACCTCCAACAGGGGCAACAATTTGACCGTATAATTCATATGCAGTGCCACGATCAAAAGGGTAAGCGCCTTCACCTTCATCCGCCCACTCGGCTGCTTGACCCAGATCAACATCTACATTCGCACCAACATCCCACAATAATCGTTTAACTGCGGCATTAACTTGTTCTGCGTTCCAGTCCGAACGCTGCCACTCGATGTTTTTGTCCGTGACCGCAACAACGTGTGTACCATATGAACTGGGTACAACCATAAGTATGGCTTCGTCGGAGGCCAGCAGCGTTTGGGTATCTTCAAGATTGAGCGATTCTGATCGGGTAAATGCAAAATAATCGGGGGCCTGTTTACGCAATCTTGAATCGATAGATTTGATGCGCTTTTCGATATCGGCTTGTTGCTTACGCAATTCTTCTCGCTGCTGAAGGTCAAACTTACCGGAACTCGAAATGGCTTTTGTGAGACTTTTCTCATTATACCGCCACTGATCTGAAAGGGCCTGCCGTTCCTGCGCTAATCTTCCCAACTCTTCACCGACGCTAGCAGCTGCTTTGCGAGCGGCCATTAGCGCCACTGCGCGATCGGTGCTTCCAGTCATCGCATCCTGCAAGGCGCGAAGGATGACGGGACTCGCTTCCGCAATTTTTGTCGGATCGGATTTTGCGTCCGACCATGCCGCATCAGCAAATCGCACATAATCCTTACGTTGGGCCGCTGCATCGCGCTCGCGCTGCGCCTCATCGGTCGGACTGGTCAACAATGTGGCTCGCCTGTCGAACCAACCCGATATGACAAACCAAGCAGGCCCCAACGCTTCTGCGGCTCGCGATGGTTGGCGCAATCTATTTTCAGCAAGATCTGCTGCTGCCTTCAGTGTATCGGGATGTGTATCTCCAAGCACCTCCCTGCTTAAACCAAGGGCTGCAGAAATCGCTTCCTCTGCCTTTTCGAGACGCCCCATTGCCTGAACAACTTGTGCCAGATTAAGTAAGCTTTCTATCGTGCGAGGGTGCCGTTCACCAAATCGTTTAAAAGAATCTTTTGTCACTCGACCAGTTTCAACCAGAGCATCGTCCAAGGAGAGCATACCGCCCTCATCGCCGCGTCTTCGAATCAGATCTGCCGTCACAACTCCAAGATTTTGGCGCGCGTCCAGCGCATGGAGATGCTTCTCTCCCAATAGATCAGCATTCACAAAAAGCGTTCGATTGATGAGCGGCCAAGCTTTCTCACTGTCGCCCAGTGCATTTATGACCATTGCATAATGTCCAAGAATTAAAGCAGAATGGGGATGCTCCACAGTCAAATTTTCTTCGGAAATTTCTAACGCTCTTGCAAATAGGTCCCGGGCTTCATTTTGCTGTCCCATTTCAGCGAGATTTGCCGCGTGCGTATCCAAAGCGAATGAATATTCGATCGATTGCTCGGCACCCTTTTGGTCCAATAAATCGACCAATTCTGTAGATGCCGCACTTGCTTCTCGAAACTGGCCAGAGGAGCGCGCGCTTTCTGACTTCTCATAGAGTTTTTCGGCTTTGGAATTCCAAATTCCTGGATCTTTCTTGATCTGGGCATATTCCTCAACCGATTGGCCGCTGTCATTCGCCCAGCGTTTGAATATAGGGAGCTGGCAAGAAAGTGAGGACCTTCCACGCGGATCAAAGCTTGGTTCAACGCGGCCGGTGTCCTCATTCCATTCTGGTTCGTCTGTACTTGCCAGTATTGCGTTGTCACCAATGGAGGCCGGGCTGTCAGCTAGCCTTCCCCCTTCTCCAAATTGAGTTCCCTGACTTTCCAAGTGCTTGCGTACAGGCACCATCTCTTCAAAGAAGTAAATTGTTCTTTGCGCAAAGCTTATCTTAATAGCACTTGGGTGGAATTCACTATCCGGTCTCCCAACACGCTCTGACACTTCGAACTGCTCTTCTTCCTGATTGTCAAAGGTCTCGAACCGAAACCCGGCTTCTTTCGCGCGAATATCATGCTTTTTTTGAAGTTCATTGAACAATTCATCAATTTTGGGACCGAAGGTGCATCGCTCAGCATCAAACAAGAACGAACCTAATGCGCGTTGCCCATCAACTTGCGCGTGGGCGACTAGACTTGATGAGGCAGCCAAGAAAGCAGCGCACTGTAGAAGGGCCTTAAAAACAATCCCCCCATTCAGCATTACAATCCCCATCGATGTTGTGGTTCAATTGCAATATCGGCGAGGCAAATTGCCGACGATGTGTAAAACCTCCAAAATTGTGGAACCGGTCAGGATCATTGTCAAGGAAGCTGCTTTTCTAATGTCCGCTTTTGCGCCCTTAGCGGACGCTAGGCTCATGTGCGCTGAATCCCGAACACGGACTCTCATTCAGATTGTGCTGGACGGCTATACTCGTAGTGAAGGAGGACATTCCGCGCCTCGTCAAAATCAGCAGCTTGGCTCAACCTCTACTCGTCGATTGGAGGCCTTTCCTGCGAGAGTCCCGTTATCAGCGATGGGTTCAGCCTCCCCTTTGCCTAAGGCAGTAATAGCCTCCGCGCTGACGCCGTTGTCGGAAAGCCAAGCCACAACCGATTCCGCCCGTCTTTGTGACAAGTCGAGATTATATTGGTCAGTGGCATCTGAATCGGTGTGCCCTTCTATGACGATATTCATGGTCGGACGGCTGGCAAGAGCCACACGAATCTGGTTCAGCGCCGGTTCTGCATCTCGCCGAATAGTATCGGAATCTACATCGAAGTTGATACCGTAAACGATCGCTGCGCGGCACTGGTCAAGTGCTGTGCCGACTGGGTTCGGCGGTGGCTCTGCGCCCGGCGTACAACTTGTCGGTGCGCCTCCGGGTTCACCGATCAGCCGACCGTATGACCGACCGATCATCGCACCAGATATTTGGTTTTCGGAATTGATTACCGCGACGACTGGCACGGTATCGCTGCTCACCACATATTTCAGCAGGCCATTCTCAACACCGCCAGAGATGATAAACTTAGCGCCGCCGCCAGTGCCGCAACCAGTTACAAGGGCACCGTCCTGGATCAGCTCGATACGGTTTCCGTTTTCGCCGCTGGCACCGCCGCCGGTCAACCAGCGACCGGTGAAATGATTCGCGCCCACCTTGACGGGAGCCTGCGTTCCGTAGCCAAAGAGGTCGATAAATGTCGTGCCCCGATAATCTTCTGGATCGGGGACCTGACGCCCCTCCAGCGTGATGCGGAGCCATCGCACAGATGGTTTCTGACTGGCAGGAAAGAGTTGGTTCTCCTCATAGACATTAGGTTCGACCTGAAAGCTTGTGAGTTTCACATAACCCTCATCAGGCGAGCTGTTCGAACCTTCCACTGTGACTGTGCTGATATGGGTGCCCCTGCAACAGCCAAATTTGGACTGTGGAGGAACACCAAACTTTGCAAACTTGGTCTCTGCGGGTAATTCAACTGTGATTGTGATTGGCTGTTCAGGACCGGTCGGGCTCCTCGAGACGGAAGCGTAGCCCAGCCGTCCGTCCAGAACCGCAGCTGTGACCGTGCCCTGGGTGTCTTTGTCGAATCGAACGGGGAAGGCGCCCGAGCCATATGTCAGGTAGTCGATCGGCTCGCCCTCAGGGTTGAGGTCGATGTCACCGGCCCTCGCACCAACACTATCTGTATTCTCCTCTGCAGCCTGCGCTGCATTTGTTCTATCCGTTGTCGCCCCCTGTGATTCATCGACATCGCCGGCACACCCGACCAAAGCCAACGTGCCGAAAAACACGGCCAATTTTGAACGGAAACACACCATAAATCCCCTTTCCACTAGCTTGAGTTAATTCTCATCACCCTGCAAAGCAGGCCATAGAACCAAAACGATCCAAATCGTGGTCAATGTAATGGTACCGCCGCCAAGGCCAATTAATACCCCCCACTTAGGGTCGACCATGAGCACCATCCATAGCGCAGTCATGTGACAGGCAACGCCAAGGTTGAACAAGAGCCATTGCCAGAATGCAAATCGGATATTTTTATCACCGTCGGCACGGTTGAAAAGATAGGAAAAGCCAATCGCCCAAAGGCCGCCGAGCAGGCCAGCGTGAGCATGTGGTGAAGATATTCCGAATTGGCCAGTTATTCCGAGATACATCCCGAAAAGCATTGTAAACAAGAGCCAAGCCAATCCTGACCTAGCCCAAAGGCTTACGACGTTTTTAGCTAGCATATTTCATCCCCCCGAATAAAAATGCGACCCAAACTTCCGCTTAGCCCCTACACTGAATTGGTTGAATTGGCTAGATCATGTAAGAATCTAGTGTCCGCTTTTGCGCCCAAAGCAGACGCTAGCGTTGTGGCTGCAATATCCCGATAGCGGACGTTAAAATTGGATTCTTCGTAATTTTCAAGGCACGAAAATAAGACCAAGCTCAACTGTTAACTTTTCCAGGAAGCACAAAATCTGCCAAGAAAGCCAATTTCCTGGTCGATTATCTATATGGCCCGATTATCTATGTGGAATGCATTGCCCTTTCGGTCCCGGGGTGCATGTCGTTATACCGTCAGTCCATATTGCCATATCCAGTTTTGCACCGCTCAGGTTAGCGCCGCGCAGGTCGGCGCCGGTCAAATTCGCTTTGCGCAAGACCGCATCTTGAAAGTTTGCGTTGCTTAGGTCCGCACCACTCAGATCAGTGTCATTTAAGGTTGCGCGGCTTAGGTTGGCACCGCTCAGGTTGGCGCCGCGCAGATTTGAAGAACTCAAATATACGCCCTGCATCGGCACGCCGCTCAGGTTCGTCCGGCTCAGGTTCGCTCCAGTTATAAACGCGCCGGTGAGGCTTGCGCCGCCTAGGCCCGAACCGCTCAGATCCGCGCTGGTGAGGTTCGCTCCGTTTAGGTTCACGTCGGTCAAGTTCATGTCGCTCAGGTTCGCGTTTTGCAGATACGCACCGCTAAGGTCGGCTCCCTTCAGTCTGATGTGCCGCAGATCGCATCCGACCCAATTGACCTGCGGACCAGCTGGGTCTGAACAGGCGGCCATGGCTGCAGGTGCGGCGGTTAGACCAAAACCAGAAGCAGCACAGATAAGCGCAAATTTGTAAATTGCAGGTGTTCGCCGTTTCATACGGGAAGGCATTTTGCTCGGTGAAAGGCGAACAAGGCGCGCATTGGCCGGACAAGTCAACTTAATTGGCGATGTCAGCAACCGCCTCCAGCGTTATTGTAGCAACCGAGGGCATTCGCGCCGGTCGTATCCGCGCCCTTTAGATTTATGCCCTTCAGCACCGTTCCCCACATATTCGCGCCCGCCAGATTCGCGCCACTCATATCCGCGCCCGTCAAGTCCGCGCTCTCCAGATCCGCGTTTGTCAAAATCGCGTCTCTCAAATCTGCTCGGCTAAAATTTACGACCTGCAGATTGGCTGCCGTTAGATTGATTTCTACCAAATATGCGTCATCTAGTCTCGCGTAACTCAGATTCGCCCCTTTTAGAAACGCGTTCTGCATCTCAACCCTGCGCATATCCGCTGACTGCATAATCGCATTGGTCGCGACCACGTCTTCCAGATCTGCACCCGTCAGATTTGCGTTACTCAGATTCGCACTCGTCAAATTTGCTGTAGTGAAATAGGCGCCCTGTAAATTCGCGCCGCGCAAATCTGCACCGGTTAGATTTGCCCCAGTCAGGTTCGCGCCTTGGAGGTTTGCACTGCCCAGGTTAGAAAACATTAGCTTTGTGTTCTTCAAATTCGCATTTTGCAGCTGCTCACCGTGCAATTCTACAACTCGCATATCGCAATTTGACCAATCCACATTTGGAGCAGGAGGATCGGAGCAAGCGGCCATGGCTGCGGGTGCAGCGGTCAGGCTCAAACCAAAAGCAGCACAGGTAAGCGCAAATTTGTAAATTGCAGGAGTTCGCCGTTTCATATGGGAGGGCCTGTTGCTGGGTGAAAGGCGAACAAGGCGCTCATTGGCCGAACAAGTCAACTCAATTGGTGGTGCCAGCGATAAGCTCGGAGTTTAATGTCCGCTTTTGCGCCCTAAGCGGACACTAGCCGTTATATCCGCAATATCCCGAAAGCGGATGGTGTGGATGGCTCCTGATCGCGGCGT
>LXYP01000050.1 GCA_001650955.1 Sphingomonadales bacterium EhC05 | reverse complement strand
GAATAATCCTTGCAATGAGGGAGCCATCCACACAGGACACTAGCATTTCCCTTGATCGATTGAACCTTTTCGGCGGCGATATTTGTGCATCACAACTTTAATTGACAAAGATACGGACTTGATAGAAAGGGCGCTCAGTTGTTCAAGTGTCCACGAATCATGTAGCCTAAAAACAAAATTCAGCGTCGCCAACTGCTTATCTAAAATTGTAATTATTCATAGCTAAACTGCCCGAGCAGTTTAGGGAGAAATGTGATGAACGAAGGTTTTTCTCTTGGTTGGGAAGAGTGGCTCGCATTGCCCGGTTTGGGCCTGCCCGCCATAAAAGCAAAAATTGATACAGGTGCCCGAACGTCCGCGATTCATGCTGCTGCCATTGAACCGTTTGGTCCAATCAATAACCCGCAAGTAAGATTTCTAATTCAACCCGATCCAGAGAATCCGAATCTGGAGGTGACGTGTTCTGCACGAGTGATTGACCGGCGGAACGTGACGAGCTCAAATGGTGAAACTGAACTTCGATATGTTATTTCTACCGAGATGCATATGGGCGAACGGTCATGGCCGATAGAAGTAACTTTAACAAACCGAGAGGCAATGTCTTATCGGATGCTGATCGGACGTTCCTCAATAGCAGATGATATGATTATCGATCCAAATCAATCATTTGCCCAACCAGAACTATCTTTCGATCTGTATAAAGGTATTCCGAGAAAACGGCCTGTGAAGCGACCCCTTCGCATCGCATTATTGACAAGAGAGCCCCGGAACTATTCCGGTCGCCGGATTATAGAAGCTGGAGAAGCGCGCGGACATGTCGTTGAAGCTATTAACACAGCGCGTTGCTATATGAAGATCGGTTCGTTGAGCTCCGAGGTGCACTATGACAGCCAGATTCTGCCAAGATATGATGCCGTCATTCCCAGAATTGGTACTTCAATGACTTCCTATGGCACAGCCGTTTTGCGGCAGTTTGCTAATACAGGCGCTTATTGTTTGAATACAGCCAGTGCGATATTGTCATCGCGCGATAAATTGTTGGCCCATCAAATTCTGGCACACGCTAAAATTGGAATGCCTGTGACAGCATTTGCTAGTTCGCCTAAGGATACAAAAGACCTAGTTCAGCTAGCGGGTCGTGCACCAGTCGTGATGAAATTGCTCGAATCCACTCAAGGTCGAGGCGTTGTTCTTGCTGAAACAGCAAAGGCTGCAGAAAGCCTTGTAGATGCATTTCGTGGTTTGAATGCGGATTTCTTGGTTCAAGAATTCATTGCCGAAGCAGCGGGTGCAGATACGCGATGTTTGGTAATCGGGGGTAAGGTAGTTGGTGCCATGCGCAGAGTAGCTGCGGACGGTGATTTTCGATCCAATCTGCATCGCGGAGGTACGGCAAGTGCAGCTAAGCTCAGTAAAGAAGAGCGCAATATCGCTCGGCGCGCCGCAAAGGTGCTTGGCCTTTCGGTAGCAGGAGTAGACATATTGCGAAGTGAAGGTGGACCGAAGGTTTTGGAGGTAAATTCTTCTCCAGGATTAGAAGGGATCGAAAGTTCGACAGGCAAAGATATTGCAACGATGATGATCGAACATCTAGAGATGCAGGTACGCACTTTGGCCCTGCATCGGGATACCCGCAGCTAAAAAATTATGACTAATCCTAATGTCCTGTGTGGATGGCTCCCTCATTGCAAGGATTATT
>LXYP01000049.1 GCA_001650955.1 Sphingomonadales bacterium EhC05 | reverse complement strand
GAATAATCCTTGCAATGAGGGAGCCATCCACACAGGACATTAGGCTCGTGTCTGCTATATCCCAAAAGCAGACTCTGGCTTGTGCTCATTTAAAATAGCGAACTTTGGGGGTAGAAAGGCGGCCCTCGTTGTGGAATCATCGTTCGAAGGGTGAATGACGAATGAAGAGGCATTTAGTTCGAGTGTTTGGCGTTTTCTCACTGCTTACAATCGGAGCAGTAGCAGGTCCTGTTGCAATTGCTGTCATTAGCGCATGGGTAAACGCCGAGGATGAGTTGGGTGTCACCAAGACCAGCGAAGCATCCCGGTTAGTTGCAGCCTATCGGCAACGCCTGCCGCGACACCGTCTATTCTTGTCAATAATCCCGCCAGAAGATGGTACTGAATGCGGCTATGAAGTCGATGACGTCTTCCCTGACGGCTTTGGCCGTTTGGTAGAGGCAGTTCGCTCACAAAGATTTACAGAATATGCCGGCTATTACGCATTGGATCGATGGAGAAACAAAAACCGCGACGAAGAATGGATTGCGGCTATCACGACTTCAATCGACGAACAAATGAGCGATTTTGAAGCGGGCTTCCTGCGGCGCTGCATAGAGGCAACTCTGTTTTCTGACATCTGCATGAAACAAGTCGCTGCTTATGGTGATTCAGGCAAAATCCCCCGGTTCGATCACACCCGCCCAATTTCTCCTTTCAGTGGGACTGGAATCGAAGACCAAATTGTTTGCACCTATGTCGATGGAGTCGCAGTACGCAACGGAATATCCCTGTCAGACTGGAACTTTGAAAAAAAGCGCTAGTCAGCGAGTGTCCGTTTCTGAGTCTAAAAACTGAAATAGAGGTTGTTCTAATCTAGAGTCCGCTTTTGCGCCCATAGCGGACACTAGCCACTAGTTCGAAAAACCAATTATTAGCTTTCTACAGGCTTTGACCTTCTCGATGAGGAGATCAAAATGCAAAATCAAACTTATGACATTCGAAAGCTATATCCATGGAACAAGGGAAAGCTAATTGGGCAAAAGGCACCGCTAAAACAGCAAGAAGTTTGGGCGATTAGAGTCCGACTGGAATTAGCAAATCGGAAACGAGATCTGGCTCTGTTCAATCTGGCAATTGATAGCAAACTACGAGGATGTGACCTTGTGAGTTTGAAAGTCAGCGATGTTCGCACGGGTGATGAGTTTCAAAGCAGAGCCAAAATCATCCAGCGCAAAACCGGTAATGCGGTTCAGTTTGAAATTACCAAACAAACACGAACCGCGCTCAAGCTTTGGTGTGACCACTCCAACTTGTCCCCATATGATTGGCTGTTTCCATCGCGCATGGATAGATCGCATCATCTTTCGACGCGGCAATATTCCAGAATTGCAGCAAACTGGTTTGGATCGATAAATCTTCCGCGATCAGCTTATGCCACTCATTCATTGAGACGAACCAAGGCCACCCTAATATACCGAAAGACTGGAAACCTAAGAGCTGTCCAATTGCTTCTCGGTCATTCAAAGATCGACAGCACCGTCAAATATCTCGGCGTTGAAGTTGAAGATGCGTTGGCGCTCGCGGAAAGTGTTGAGCTCTAATGTCCTGTGTGGATGGCTCCCTCATTGCAAGGATTATTC
>LXYP01000048.1 GCA_001650955.1 Sphingomonadales bacterium EhC05 | reverse complement strand
CATTGCGACGCCGCGATCAGGAGCCATCCACACCATCCGCTTTGCGCGCAAAAACGGATGCTGATTTCAGCAGATTGCTATTATACCTGACCATAGGATTTTCGGTATTTGGAAGGCGTGAGACCGGTTGCCAGCCGGAACTGGCGTGTAAAAGCACTTTGATCGGCATATCCAGAATCCAGGGCAATATTTGCTATTGGATCCCGAGTTTCCGATAATAATTGGCATGCCCGATCCAACCTCTGTTTCAAAATCCATTGTCCAGTTGTCAGGCCAAATATTCGTCGCATACGCCGGTCCAGCTGATAGGCTGACAGGCCGGTGAGAACGGAAAGCGCATTTATGCCGGGGGCTTCTGAAAGATTATTCTGAACATGGCTGATCGCGAGCGATAATCGTTCAAAGTTGCTGTCGGCTGTATCCGGGGTTCTCAGGTCCTGAGATATGCCCGCAACGCCAATCGGTCGGCTTCCAATATCAAAAATTGCGCGTTTGTTGGTCATGCACCAGCCGACTTTTCCATTAGCGTAGGCATGTAGTTCCAGCTTGTTGAAAACTGATGCGCCGGTTTTAATAACGTCGCGATCCTGGCTTTCGTAGCTCTCGCCAAGCTCCCGACCAAGAACCTGTGTCGGGCGGCGGCCGATAAGCTGAATTTTCTTCCTTAATCCACAGCGTTTTACCAGCGTTTCGTTGGCGGTCAGATAGCGACCATCCTCGTCTTTGGTAAAAAAAACTACATCGGGCAAGCAATCGAACAGGTCTTCGGTGATCCGGAGTTCAAAATCTTTTGTTATCACCTGCCTGGCCTCCTGATTATCAAATTATGCAATAAATGAAGTTTTAGACTTTTCTTTCTGCCAAGACAATGGCGCACGATCCGCTATCTATTCGGTGATGAATAGAACTCGCTCGGCTGATCATATGACTGAGCATGGCATCGCCGTAAATGACTCTTTTGCAGTTTGGAATATTGCTATGACCAATAAGAAAATTTTGTTTAGTGGCTGTATGCCCGCGCTTATGACGCCTTGTAACCATCATGGTGAGCCTGATTTTGATGCGCTGGTTGCCAAAGCGAAAGAGCTGATAGATATTGGAATGGATGCAGTCGTCTATTGTGGCTCAATGGGCGACTGGCCACTTTTGACTGATGAGCAGCGCTGCGAAGGCGTTGCGCGTTTGTGCGATAATGATATTCCTGTTGTAGTAGGTACCGGTGCGCAGAACAGCCAGCGGGCGGCGGTGATATCATCCCATGCGGCATCCGTTGGCGCGACGGGCCTCATGATCATTCCACGCGTTCTGTCACGCGGAACTTCTCCGCAGGCACAATATGATCATTTCTCAACATTGCTCAGCGCCGCATCAGATTTGCCTGCTGTTATCTATAACAGCCCCTATTATGGCTTTGAAACCAAAGCAGATCTGTTTTTCAAGCTCCGGGACACGCATAAAAATCTTGTCGGGTTCAAGGAATTTGGTGGTGCAGATTCTCTTAGCTACGCGGCGGAACATATTACTGCCGCCGACGCAGACCTGTCTTTGATGGTCGGGGTGGATACCCAAGTCTTTCACGGGTTTGTGAACTGCGGAGCGGATGGGGCGATAACCGGAGTGGGTAACGCCCTGCCTAGAGAAATATTGCGGCTTGTGGAATTGTGTAAACAGGCGGCCGTTGGCGACCATGAAGCGCGCAGGCTTGCCAAGGAGCTGGACGAAGCTCTTCATGTCCTGTCAACCTTCGATGAAGGACCGGACCTGGTGCTCTACTATAAACATCTTATGGTCCTCGAAGGAAATGCTGAATATGCGCATCATTTCAGCGGAACCGACGAACTAAGCGCTACGCAGCAGGCGTTCTTGCACTTTCATTGGAAATTATTCCGGGAATGGTGGAGCAATTGGCCCGGGGCCAATTTCTGAAATCGTCTTCCTTTGGCGCTTGGATAGACAGATATGCATGTTATCGATTCACATACTGGCGGGCAACCGACTCGGGTGATTTTGGAAGGCGGTCCGGAGTTGGGGCAGGGCCCCATGTCCGAACGCAAGAAGATATTCGCTGAACAATTTGATGATTTTCGGACAAAATCGATACTTGAACCCAAATGCACGGATGCGATGGTCGGTGCGCTATTATGTGAGCCGGTATCTTCAGCAAGTACTGCTGGAGTGATATTTTTCAACAATGATGGCTATCTCGATATGTGCGGTCATGGCACTATCGGCCTACTTGCTACGTTAGCTCATCTGGGTAGAGCCGACATCGGTGAACATCTGATTGAAACTTCAGTTGGCAAAGTGAAAACCGAACTATTATCACGCAATCGCGTGTCGGTTGAAAACGTCCCAAGCTATTGCTTGCATAATAATGTCGCTCTCGAAGTGGAGAGTCTTGGTACCATTACAGGACACATAGCATGGGGCGGCAACTGGTTTTTTCTGGTCGACAAATCACCTGTTTCGATTTCTCGTCGTAACATTCCCGCGCTGACCGATGCGGCGAAAAAGGTGAGGCAAGCGTTAGCAAGACAGTCTGTAACCGGATCAGACGAAGCTGAGATCGACCATATTGAGTTTTTTGAGGAATCTTCAGAATCCGGGGTCAATAGTCGGAATTTTGTTCTTTGTCCCGGACTGGCATATGACCGTTCACCGTGCGGAACTGGCACCAGTGCGAAAATTGCATGCCTAGTCTCTTCTGGAAAACTACTTCCGGGCGTACACTGGATACAGGAAGGAGTCACAGGTACCAGGTTCATCGGTACATATGACTATGACGAGAATGGAAAAATTCGTCCACGCATAACCGGCGAAGCCTATATTTATGCTGATACGAACTTGATCTTCCAAGCCGGCGATCCGTTGCAACATGGAGCCGGATAGGTGGCGCCGGTATCCCGTAACTCGAGAAACGAAACCGCAGTAATCATCGGTGGCGGTGTCATCGGCATTGCATGCGCACATTATCTGAACGAAGCGGGTTATCAGGTTACAATCATCGAAAAGGGCGCCATGGCCGGAGCCTGTTCCGAAGGAAATTGCGGATTTATTTGCCCCAGCCATATCTTGCCCCTGGCGACCCCTGACGCGATAAGAAACGCGGCCTTTTCGCTGTTTAATCCTTCTGCCCCATTTCGCGTAAAATTCCGTTTCAATTCGGCTTTTCTGAGCTGGATGTGGCAGTTTCTGCGCCGCTGCAACAGCCGCAAAATGATCGAATCTGCTGAATATCTGAAACCGATATTGGATTCGTCCTTCGCAGAATATCAGACTCTGCTCAACGATCCGAACATGGCATGTCAATGGCAAAGTTCGGGTTTGCTTTATGTTTTGGAATCCGCTTCCGGGATGAGGAGCTTTGCAAAAACAGATGCCGTGCTGGCTGATCAATTTGGCGTTGGCGCCCGGAGGATCGAAGGCGTTGATCTGGCGGAATATGACCCGGCTTTGCGTAACGGATTGGCCGGCGCATTCCACTATCTTGGTGATGGGCATTTGCGTCCCGATCAACTCAACAGGGCATGGATTGAACGCTTGTCATCACATGGTGTGAAATTTGTTGAAAACTGCAGTTTTCAATCGCTGGATGCAGACCGGGGCGCGGCAGCCCGGCTGCATACGTCAAAAGGTCCAATAAAGGCCGACCACTATATATTGGCAGCCGGCGCACTCAGTGCGGAATTGGCTTCGCATTTTTGTACAAACCTTCCGATTGAGCCTGGTAAGGGATATTCGGTGACCATGGCACAGCCGGATGGCGGTCCCAAATATCCGATGCTGATGCCCGAACATCATATTGGCGTGACCCCGTTTGAAGATGGATTGCGATTGGGATCAATGATGGAATTTGTCGGTTTCGACCGGTCGATACCAGACGCGCGGCTTCAACAATTACGCAATTCGGCAAAACCCTATCTGCGCAGCTCACTGCCCGTTAGAAATCAGGCGGCCTGGTGCGGCTGGCGCCCCATGACGCCCGATAGTCTGCCGATTATTGGACGGGCAAAGGGATGGAATAACGTCGTGTTCGCGACGGGCCATAATATGTTGGGAATGACCCTCGCGCCTGCGACCGGAAAGCTTGTGGCAGAATTGATCGGCGGGATGACACCGCATATTGATCCGCAACCCTTCGCACCAACCCGTTTCCACTGACGCCTTTGAGGCTGATCAAAAAAGAAGGAAGATACGATGTCGCACTGTGCAAATTTTATTGATGGGCAATGGATAGATTCACGAGAAATCATCGATAATATCAATCCAGCCGACACGGATGATGTCATCGGTCAATATGCACAGGCAAGCGTCGCGGACGTTGAGCAGGCATTGGCTGCAGCCAGCGCCTCATTTGCCGATTGGTCCTGTGGATCCATCCAGCAGCGCTTTGATGCGCTCGATGCAATTGGTACGGAAATTCTGGACCGGCGGGAAGAACTCGGCAGACTCTTGGCGCGCGAAGAAGGAAAATCGCTGGGTGAAAGCATTGGTGAAGTCATCCGCGCTGGTCAGATATTCAAATTTTTTGCAGGCGAGACTGTGCGACTGCAAGGTGAGATTTTGGATTCTGTGCGGCCGGGTGTGCAAGTCGAGATTACGCGTGAGCCGGTGGGTCCAGTCGCTATCATCACGCCCTGGAATTTCCCGATCGCCATTCCTGCTTGGAAAATCGCCCCCGCACTTGCTTATGGTAACAGTGTTGTTTTCAAACCGTCCAACCTGGTTCCCGCCAGCGCCTGGGCCTTGACCGATATTATTAGCCGGTCGGGCATTCCCAAAGGCGTGTTCAACCTGGTAATGGGAAGTGGCAACTCTGTCGGGGGCCATTTGCTGAACGACCGGCGTATCAAGGCGGTAAGTTTCACCGGCTCGTTGCACACCGGCGCGGTTGTTGCAGAGGCCTGCAGCAAGCACGGTACAAAATATCAATTGGAAATGGGCGGAAAGAACCCGCTCATCATCCTTGACGACGCTGACCTCGATGTTGCGGTCAATTGTGCAGTCAACGGAGCATTTTTCGCAACCGGACAGCGCTGCACCGCATCGTCACGCCTGATCGTCGAAGCCGGCATTCACGACGATTTCGTAGCCGCGATCAACGTGGCGGTAAAAGATCTTCGGGTTGGAGACCCGTTAAAAGAGGGAACACAGATTGGCCCCGTCGTTGACGAAAGCCAACTCAACCAAAATCTGAAATATATAGAGATTGGAAAAGATGAAGGTGCAACATTACTGGTAGGAGGTGGCCGAGTGGAACGTGATACGCCCGGATTTTATCAGGAACCCGCCCTATTCATCGATACGAATAACAATATGCGCATCAACCGAGAAGAAATATTCGGCCCTGTTGCAACGGTTATAAAGGTCGCCGATTTCGAAGAGGCAATAGCGGTCGCCAATGACACTATTTTCGGACTATCGGCTGGCATCTGCACCAGATCTTTGGAATTTGCGACGCGATTCAAGCGCGAATGTAAGGCGGGGATGGTAATGGTCAATCTGCCAACGGCCGGCGTTGACTATCATGTACCGTTCGGCGGTACCAAAGACTCCAGTTTCGGTGCTCGGGAGCAAGGCAGCTATGCGCGAGAATTTTTTACTGTGGTGAAGACGGCTTATGTCGGACGGTGACACTGGCGATCGACAACCAGACAACCTGCTGCAGCGACAGGAACAAAATGGCTTTTTTCTTGAAAGATTGATGCTGACACGCCGTAATGCTGATCGACTGTTTCTCGAGGTGTTTGGATTGACCGCCTACCCCTATTTAGATATTTTACTGGTTGGTTGGGCGAACAGAAATAGAATTACGGTGAGATGCGTCATGGATCAGCTCCAATTTTCCGTCGAGCTAGCAAATCGATATCTCGCGATAATGGTGGACCGTAAAATGGTCAAAATTGACGGCATCGGATTTCCGATACGCAAAAAGGGTCAGGCTGCTTTGGATGCCATTTTCAAAAGCGATCGAGCAGACCATTTTAGTATCCTTGAATAGCTTTGACGAACAGGATAATTCCATTCAATATCGAAGAGCTTAATGGCTACCATTAGCTAATTTATAGAGGCTTTTCTAATGTCCGCTTCCGGGTGCGATTTAAACCGGTGACCGCAACATCATAATCTTTAGATTTGAAGATGGAGTGTTGGACATCGAACCACCCTGCAATTGAGCAAGCCCATGTCCGATATTTTTGATGGTCCGCGTTAGAACCCAAACGGTATCGGCATTATGTCGTGATCGACCGAGGCCGTGGGCTGCGCAGTCCAGGAACGGCGATGCGATTGCAATTGGGATCATTTAAACTATTGTCGCGCTCCAAGCAGCATAGAAATTGGGGTATATATATGAAAAATTTCATTTTTGGCGGTCTGGTCACCGCGTCTCTGGCGTTGGCGGCAACGACGCCGGCAAAGGCGCAAATTGTCAGCGATCCTGCCGCTGATGCGGACTGCGTATTGGCACTTCTGACACTTTTGGATCAGCCGGAAATAAAGGGTGACGAAGACGGGATTATCACCATAGCAATGTATTATTTTGGCCGCCTCGGAGGAGAAGGAAAGGCGACCGAAGGCTATTTGATTTCCCGGATGGGGCAATTTGCTGATGATGAAAATCTCTATCTGGAAGAGGCAGATAATTGCGTTACCGATTTTGAAACTGAAGCAAAGAAGTTCGAAAATATGGGAAAAATCCTAGACAACTAGATGATCGCAGCGAGAGCGGGGGCAATTGCTATGCTGCTTGGGCGAAATCCACCGGCAGAATTGCCGGGCTTTTCGTTGCTCAACATCTGCTTTTTGCAAATGCTCCCGTTCGCTTCAGCCCAAAAGCCGGGTTTCATGCGCTCATAGGCCCTTTCGTCCAGCCACCATCAATAGCGCTGGCTTTCGCATGATCGTCGATTCTGCCGGGCTGCTCGCGATGGAACAGCAGGCGGCGGATAGCCGACCTGTCCATATTCAGCCTATTTCCGGACATTTGATCAAAAGTTTCTGAAAAACTGAAAAAGTATGTTGACGGAATCGGGGCGTGCATCTAGAGGAGTTTTTACCGGCACGAAGCGGCTCTTATGGGCCCCAAGGTGTTGGTCGTCAAAATAGGCAACAACGGTTCTCCCCG
>LXYP01000047.1 GCA_001650955.1 Sphingomonadales bacterium EhC05 | reverse complement strand
CGACGCCGCGATCAGGAGCCATCCACACCATCCGCTTTCGGGATGTAGCGGACATTTGAACATAGAAAGCTGAATATCCGCAATCGACCCAATTGCAGACTTAGGACTCGAGTAACTTCTTCACTAATAACCGACAGGTTTTTTACTAACTCGCTATGCTTGCAAATGGATGCGGGGCGGGCAAGTTATGCAGGATTGTTAAGGTGCTGTGCGACCCACCAAGCGACGAAGCTTGTATAGGATGGCCACATGTTCAAGCCCTCCCGAGCAGCCTTGATCGCAATATCTGGCTCTTCCCAATCGTCACGGTCGAGAAGATAGACTTTCTTATCTTTCTTTCGATAGAGATACCAGCCACCGTCAAGCTCTGGATAATATGCTTCGATATTGCCCGCGATGCCAATGAAGCCTTCAGGTAATCCGCATTCAGTGTGTAAGAATTCTGTCGAGTTCTTCAAATCAATGTCTGAACCGAACGGATCACCTAGAACCACTCCAGCCTTGTTGTTCAGAATGTTTTCGACGTCATAGGTACGCATCAGGTCCAGCGTCGCAGTATCCCTGACCCAGCCAATCTCTTTAAGTGCAGCGGTGACTTTGCCGCGCTCGGCCTTCGAGCGTTTTGGGTCGAAGAACTCTCCGCTCTCATCACGCTGGTTTGCAAGATGTGTGTCGATGAATCGCCGCGCCTGCTGTATATCTGCAATGATCCCTGTCTCAACATCAGGATCAGGTAGCTTGAGAGCGACGGTGCTCAGAAAGCCGTCCGGTTCCCGTGTTGTTTGCGGTGCAGCAGCCATCACGTCGGTGTTGGGCCAGCTATGCCGGTAGGTGCCTTCCCAACCGATCCGCTTGAGTATAGCCGCAAAGATATAGTCGATGACAAGCGCGGTATACTCGCCATAGCCGTCTTGCATGCCTGCGTCAGGGTTACGCTTGCTTCTCGCTGTGATCAATCCCTGGTGCGCGCTAAACATAGCTTCAGAGGTCTCGAACTCGCCTGTGAGCGCTTTCACATAGAATGCGAATTCCTCGATCCTGTATTTGGGAAAACCGCTTTTCGTCCATTCATCAATGCTTGCTTGCCAGGGATTCATATCAAACTCTGTAAGACCTAGGCAATGGTTCAACAGCGTGTCCTTGAACCATGGCTCGTATCCCGAATCCAATTCCCCGATCAGTTCAGAATTTTGGAAAGTCTCGCCAAGTAAGCAGGCTGCACATTTTACGAAATGAATTTCGCGAGGAAATTCGAGCGTCCGATCATGCTCGGAACAAACTTCCATCAATCTTGCGTATCGTTCCAGCGTTGTGCGCAGGTAGATTTGCGCCTGATCGACATCGCCCAGTCCCCAATAGAGATTGGCTAGCCCAAAGCTGTTTCTTACCTGATCGGCAATGTTGTGGACGCCATATTCTAGGTTCCCGTCCCGGATCTGCTTTTCAGCCAACTGTGTGACGTTGAGACCGTCAGCTGTATCCCTTCCACCTTCAAGCCAATCATGCCTAAGCCACAGAAGGTAATTGATCCGGCTCATCTTTGAGGGATTAATCGTCCCAAATCGCCTCCAACGCCGCCACAGCTCGAAGATTTTGTAGATCGCCATACGTCATGCCTACGAACATTCCGACTTTTCAGCAATACAGTCTAGACAAGAAATGCTCATATCATAAAATACTTCGGCTATGGCAGGCTATATTGCCATAAGCTGTCGTTCTGCTTTCACCCCCACTTTCAGACATTCTATAGGATGAAAGCTAGCATCCGCTTCCGGGATGAAGCAGACACAACACTAATGTCCGGTTTGGGCGCAAAAGCGGACATTAGGCTTTACCCATTTTGTATAATCGTTCTTATTGATGCTGGGTACACTGGAGCTTGCATAGGATCTGGATGATTTTACTTGCCTCGCCGAATGACTTCTGCTGGAATTATCAAATAGTTTCAGGGGAGTAGTTTCATGGGTCGCAAATATCTTTTTTCTGCCGTAGCCACGGCATCTATTATCACGTCTGCACCAGTTTGGGCGCAAGACGCCACCGAAGCGGGCACAGTCGAGACGGCAGTAAAAGCTCCAGATACCACGATTGACGCTGCAAAGTCAGCTATCGATGCAGCCGAAGCTGCTGTAGAGTCAGCCTCTGCGGAGGCAAGCTCCAGACCAGAGCCTGTTTACAAAACTGCTGCCGACGGTTCCGCATGCGAGCTGCATGTCTGGCCAACCGAAAACTACATCGGCATCAACACCGGATTGCTCTCAGGTTTTGGTATTGTCGGCGCGCTGGCGGATCAGGCATCGCATAAGAACCGGGTGGCAACCGTCAAGGATTTAATGGAAGACTATTTAGGACCGCGGGTTCAGTTGGAAGAGTTGGAGAAATTGAGCTTTACCGAAAAACTAAAACTGGGCGGTTACAAGGTTATCATTGAAGAACCATCGCCATCTCATGAAGACGCAAAGGCGGACCCAGCGGTAAAAGCCAAGGCCAAAGCAATGAACAAGACAATCAAGGCAAAGAAGCGCCTGACCGACTCCACCGCGCCTTGCTATGCCGAATTGTTCACCACACATATCTTCTATCACAAGGCGATGATGTACGGCAGCAACCTGTTCACCGGCTGGATCTACCGCGATTTTGATGGCGACACGCAAACCAAAGTCGGCAAGGGTCAGGTTAAAAACCCACTCGAATATTTCCCGCCCAAAACCGAAGACATGATTGATGAAGCAAAACTTGAACTGCGTGATGCCTATTCCAAAAACTTTCCCGAATATGTCGAGAAGAAGGTGTTTAAGGTGAAGCGGCAGCGGCGCTAGAAAAAGCCCGGCACTTATACTCAAATCTCGGATTTAGTACTGTAATGCGTACTAAGGTGTTGGATTAAACAATCAGGTTGAGACAACAATTCTAATGTCCGCTTTCGGGTGCGGTTTCAACTGGTGGCTGCAACACACGCCTCGAACCGTTCTGCAGGCGTTTCATAGCTGAGCGTCTTTCTAGGCCGCTCGTTAAGTTCCCTCGCTACAGCATTGAGCTTGGCCTGGCTATGGACCGATAGATCGGTGCCTTTTGGGAAGTATTGGCGCAGCAGTCTGTTGGTATTTTCATTGGAACCGCGTTGCCATGGGCTGTGCGGATCACAGAAGTAAACATCTGCATTGGTCGCCAGCTTGAAGCGTTTGTGATCGGCAAGCTCCTTGCCTCGATCCCATGTCAGTGATTTATAGAGTTCACTCGGCAGCTTGAGGGACTGCTTGATCAATGCCGAGACGACGCTGTTTGTATCCTTGTTCGCCACCTTTGCCAGCATGACGTAGCGCGAATGGCGTTCCACTAGCGTTGCAATGTAGCTGCCATTTGATCCGGCTATAAGATCGCCCTCCCAGTGGCCCGGTACGGCCCGATCTTCAACCGATGCAGGACGTTCACTGATCGACACGGCATCTTTTATCTGACCCAGACCATCCCGCTTTAAACTGGCGTGCCGGGAACGGCGTATCGTGCGCTTGGCCCGCAAATGGGAGAGGAGCTCCTTCTTGAGCACACCGCGTGCCTGAACATACAAGCTGCGGTAGATCGTCTCATGCGACACGTGATTATGTCCTTCGTCGGGATATTTGCGCTTAAGCCAGCCAGCAATCTGTTCCGGTGACCAGTGGCGCTGCAGCTTCCTTGATACCATTTGGCACAAAGATAGGTTGCAGGCGAGTTTGCATAGCTTGGGTCGTTTAGTACGATCCCATGCCGATTGATCCGATCTGGCAGCCCGGTAGCGACTGGTTCCACCGTTACGTTTGACCTCACGGCTAACGGTCGATGGCGAACGCCCAAGTCGGCGCGCTATCGACCGCATTGATAGACAGCTGGTCAGGCCCCGTGAAATCTCCTCGCGTTCAGCAAGAGTGAGCGCCAATCTAGACCGCTTGCGCGTCGGTGGACGAATGCCGCCAGTGCGAACCAGTAACGGGTAGATCGAAGATGAACCCCGATCAAATCCCCGACCAATCGAACTCATCGACTCCCCGCGCTGCCAGCGATCCCATATCTCGCGCTTCTGATCGTCTGTAAAATATATCCGTCGTCTCTGCTTCATATCCAACACTCCATCTTCAAATCTAAAGATTAAAGTGTTGCGACCACCAGTTGAAACCGCAGGATAAAGCGGTCTCAAACCTAATGACCTGATACATCGCTCCACTTGCGGAACTTCGTTCCAGTCTGATACCGTCTTCGTCATGAGCGAAGGCGACTACACCAAAGAGGCTACAACACTGTTTACTCGGTTCGCCGAGCGACATGGCCTTTGCTACGAGGTGGATGCTGAAGCACCTATCGAAGTACTATGGACCTTCCCAGTACAAGAAGGTTTGACTTTTCCAATCACCCTCGGACTTCAAAATGAGGATGAGATCAACTTCGGTGTTTCTGATTTTTGGTCATATTTTTTCCCTTTCGAGGATACGGCCCAACAAGTCGAACGTGTTCTCGACGCTTGGATGATCGGCGAAGCAAGAATCGCTATAACCGGGCCTTGGGGTCGTGTACTTCAACTGTGGGAACATGGACGCTGGACCACCGTATATCGCGCAAATCGCTACTTACCTTTGTGGCGAAAACCAAAACGAACCCTAGAGAATAAGCCGCTATCCGGCATGTGACACAACAAGCTGCTTTCCACCCAAAATTGCCATAAAAAAGGACCAAAGCTAGTGTCCGCTTTCGGGATAAAACAGCCACAACGCTAATGTCCGCTAAGGGCGCAAAAGCGGAGACTGCAGATTGAAGGTTGATCAAAAGTACTTTCCAGAACCTTTTGTTTTCTGGATGATTGAATATCATAAAACAGAAGTTAGTATGGTATGATGAAAATCGTAACCGTCGTACTTACTCTAATGCTGACGCTCAGTGCTTGCACAGACTCCGGTAACTCCAATCCATATGCAGGCTTATCGGTCAAAAACCATTTGGAAATGCTCGCGAACAAAAAGTCCGGTGTAGACTTTATTCGTTCTCCCAAGGTTGAGTTTAACGGCAATGATATTGGCTTTGATGTTATTGTGGACGAACAAGGTGATGTTACTCATGTTTCATCTAACCCAGATTCAGCCAATGACCCTGATTTTATCCGCACCGATCAATTTCGTTCGCAAGCCGAAGCGGAAGCACGAAATTGGACGTTTGAACCATTCTTGCAGAATGGGCAGGCTATAAAAGTCAGAACCAAAATATTCATCGCTATATACCCGCCTGAAATCTTTCCAGTTAACAAGATTCCGTTCCCTGACGTAGTGGGCGACGAGTTCCAAATCACATTGGAACGTTCTTCTTGTTACGGAATGTGTCCCGACTATGCCGTGACTATATCCGGAAATGGAGAAGTTAAATATGAAGGACGATATTACACCCTAGTGGAGGGTAAGCAAAATTACATAATCCCCAGAACGGCTGTATTGGATTTGCTCAACGATTTTCAAAAAGCTGATTTTTGGTCGTTAAAGGACAAGTATGAATCTGGTGTCACCGACAGCCCAACCTATACCGTAACTTTTGATAATGGAAAACAGAAGAAAACCATCGCTGACTATGAGGGGCTTGAAATCGGCATGCCCCATGTTGTCCACGATTTGGAAAACAAAATTGATAAAATCACCGATACCGAACGATGGGTGACTGGCAATTCACGAACCGTAAAGTCTTTGCAGAAAACTGGATTTAATTTTCAGTCCAAAGAAGCTCAAAACATGTTGATAAAGGCAATACACGGGGCACCTGAAAGCGTCGCAATTGACTTATTGAACCAAGGTATATCTTTGGGTGATAAACTAAAAAATGTAAGTGATCGTAGAGATTATCCCGAAGATATAAGTTTTCATGCAGCGGCTCTATCCGGCGCGGTCGAAATGGGGTGGCTGGAATTATTCAAACGCCTTGATGAAGATTCCATTCTGGATGGCGTATCTCAAAATCAGAAAAATAAAATGTTGGCAGATGCTGCCAGCACCAATAGCCCGTTTTTGGTTTCCGCCCTTTTGCAAAAGGGAGCGAGCGTAAACCCAGAAAAATCGTCTCCGCTGATTAAAACTTTGAACTATGCATATTATCCGCGTGCAAAAGATGCAGATAAAGTTGCCGTCGTAAAAATGCTGATTCAGTCAGGCGTAAATATTGAAGCCAAGGACGACATCGGTTGGACTGCATTACAGCATGCAAATGACGCTGAACCAGAAATCGTTTCAATACTTCTGGCTGCTGGGGCGGATGTAGATGCTGGCAGCGAGGATAGCTTTGATGGGCAGGATTACTCCTCCTCGCTCCTATTTCTGACTGAAAATGAAGATATAGCGATCCTTGCAATCAAAGCAGGTGCGAATACCTCGTTGAAAACTATAAGCGGAAAGAGTTTTGAACAACATGCGAAAGATGAATCTTGGAATAGAGTGCTGAAACTTGTCGAAAAATAGATGAATGCCCAACAATTCGATCTAATGTCCTGTGTGGATGGCTCCCTCATTGCAAGGATTATT
>LXYP01000046.1 GCA_001650955.1 Sphingomonadales bacterium EhC05 | reverse complement strand
GAATAATCCTTGCAATGAGGGAGCCATCCACACAGGACACTAGAGAGCTCCATTTTTTGACAGAAGCAGGTCTCGATCTGCGGCATCCACTTAGTGTATCACTGAATCGTTTATCAGTAACGACGCATAGCGCCATGGAGCGCAGCGCTACATCCAGTGCTAAATAATATCCCATCATCTTGTTCATTCAGTTGCAGATTAAACTCTGCATTCTAATGGGACCGCGACCATCAATCAGAACAGCCAAATTACACTAGTTCGGGGAATTGCAGCTACTCTGAGGTTATCACCGAAAATCCAGGCCTTAGAATCAGGTCGGACAATTGCTGTTGTTGATTGATCCATCCGGCATGGTTGTATTGCAAAGTGTTGCTTCAACATCTTTAATAAGGTCCAGCTCTGAGCCAAAATTGACAATTGTCGCGCCCGTAAAATCAGCATTAGTCAAGTCTGCGGAAGCGAAGTTCACTTGGGTAAAGTGGGCATATCGAAAATTAGTGCCAGTCATTTTGGCGTTGTAAAATCCAGCATTCATCGTACGTGTACTAGAGAAATTTGCTCCTGACAAATCTGCGTTATTGAACATTGCGTTGTCAGGCAATTGTGAACCAGAAAAGTTCGCCCCGCTCAGTTTTGCATTTTCAAAGTCGCGCTTCATACCAAAGTCGGCTCCTTGCAGGTCGCAATTTTCACACTCATTGGTGGCCAAGAATTGTGCGACTTCCGTCTGATTTGCAGCCATTATCAGTGCAGCAAAAGGCAATACCATCGATATTAGGGTAAGTTTCCGTGTGTTCTTGTTATCGTTTGACTGTTTTTTCATGTTTCACCCTATCTGATAGCGGTTACGAAAGTATGCAAATGCTGGACATCCGCACAGGTAGCAAGGACAACATGCCTTTTAATATTCGTTGTAAAAGATTCTACTGTTAAATCATATTGCATATAGAAATTGAAATTGAAATTTATTTGCTTAAATTTCAATAGTCCTCCAGAAAGTCATTAAAATTTTGAAAAGACTCTTTATAAATAGGGCCATGCCATGTTTTTCAGTAATCGCGATGTTCTGAAGGTACGGCTGTTAGGCAGCCTTCTGACGGGCAGTTTGATACTATCTTCGCCGGCTCTCGCCCAAACTGCTGGTGAGGAAGAAGAGAACCCTGATGGACTGTGGCATGCTTATACCCACTATGCCCCCGGATATGACGAATGTGATGCTCAATTGGTTGGCAAACTATCTCATAGCGCCGCCAAAGCGGATGATGCAGGAATGGAATTGATCATTTCAAAAGTGCAAAATGGCACTGCGGATCAAATTCCGGCGCTTTTGCGGCAAAGCCGCGCACGCGGCAATACATGCGTCTTTGATGGCGAAGAGCTTGGCACTGATGCCGCTGCTACAAAAAGCCCTAGTAGCAATCAGAGTGAAAGTAACGAGCGCCCCGGTGTGATGGTTGATTTCCTGTATCGCCAGCAACACGAACCGCCCTATTCAACAGAATGGCATGCCCGAGTTGAGAAGAAGGAGGGGGATTTTCGCACTGTCTATTACGAAGGCTTCGGACTTATCGCTCAAACCGGAAACCTTAAATACTTTTGCTCCAACGCGAACCTACCGAACGAGAAAGTTTCGGTTATCGTGGAGGACACCACTGGTGATGTCAGCGGGAAAATATATGAGGCCGCAATTTACGAAATCCACCCGACACAATTTGGAGCATGGGCCGCAAAAAATGATTCGAATCAGAGTTTGCCAATGCTGCCCTATGAATTTTTTGTGATTGCAAAATCCAAATACTGCTGACATCAAAATCCATGAAGCGCCCGATTCATTGCAGCTACCGCCCCACTTGCGGCCGTTCATATTATCCAGCTGTAGTGTCTGGTAATGATGGAGCCATCTACACAGGACACTAAACTCTAACTTTGGCGCTGACACCGCCAATAAATCAATTTGACTTATCAAGCCTGAAAGCGCCTTGTTCGCCTTTCACCCATCGAAAGGCCTTCCCATATGAAACGGCGAACACCAGCAATTTACAAATTTGCGCTTACCTGTGCTGCGTTTGGTTTGGGTTTAACCGCCGCACCCGCAGCCATGGCCGCCTGTTCAGACCCAGCTGGTCCGGGGGTCAATTGGGTCGGTTGCGATTTGCGGCACATCAGACTGAAGGGCGCCGACCTTAGCGGTGCGTATCTGGAACGCGCGAACCTGAGCGAAATGAACTTGACCGACGTGAACCTAAACGGAGCGAACCTCACCAGCGCGGATCTGAGCGGTTCGGGCCTAGGCGGCGCAAGCCTCACCGGCGCGTTTATAACCGGAGCGAACCTGAGCCGGACGAACCTGAGCGGCGTGCCGATGCAGGGCGTATATTTGAGTTCTTCAAACCTGCGCGGTGCTAACCTGCGCGGCACCAACCTAAGCCGCGCAACCTTAAATGACACTGATCTGAGTGGTGCAGACCTCAGCAACGCAAACTTTCAAGATGCGGTCTTGCGTAAAGCGAATTTGACCGGCGCTGACCTGCGCGGGGCTAACCTGAGCGGTGCAAAACTGGATATGGCAATATGGATTGATGGTAAAACGACATGCACCCCTGGGCCGAAAGGAGAATGCATTCCATATAGATAATTGGGCAGGAAATTCGCTTTCTCAATAGATTTTGTGCTTCCTGGAAAAGTCAAAGCGTTGCACACACACCAAATCAGCCTCAGCGCGCCCATGGTTTATGCCGGTGTAGTGCGGCCAAAATTCTGACTATGATCCAATGAAACTGAACTCCCCGTCGACACGCATAACCCAAGATCAAAAATCATAAGCCTAATGTTTCTTGGATGCGGGTGGCTTCGCTATGGGTTCTGCAATGCTCCAGGATGACCCATACCCTTTATTCTATCATCCCATTTACTTGCATTCTTAACGGAATAGCCGCGGCTAGCTTCGTATATATAGCTGATAAACGCCACCAAGTTTACTTAAACATGTCTCCAAGGCGCAGCCGACAGTGAGTATGGGAACCTTGTTCTGAAATGGTAATCCGATTCAGGTAAACCAGTTCAGGCATGCCTTTGTTGGGTAAACTCTTCCAAGGCGTCTCGCCGCTTCCACATCCTGTCTC
Source organism: Sphingomonadales bacterium EhC05 (assembly GCA_001650955.1). Lineage (GTDB taxonomy): Bacteria > Pseudomonadota > Alphaproteobacteria > Sphingomonadales > Sphingomonadaceae > Parasphingorhabdus. Next base: position 12,102 of record LXYP01000046.1, on the reverse strand, counting down.
AATAGACTTTGTTCCTAGTTATGAGGCGCTACTTTCACCTGACTCATAGAACCAAACGAGACAGGAGAGATAGAAATGACGATGGTTGGATATGCTCGAGTAAGCTCGGCTGGTCAGAGCTTGGAAATACAACAAGAGCAATTGGCTCAGGTAGGCTGTGAGAAGCTTTTCTCGGAAAAGCAGAGCGGAACTTCGACAAGCAATAGAATGGCGCTCCAAGACGCCTTGGAATGGCTCAGGGAGGGCGATACATTGGTTGTGACGCGCCTTGATCGACTGGCCCGCTCTGGAAAAGACCTACACGATATCATCGACAAGCTATCGCGCAAGAAAGTCAGCTTTCAATGTTTGCAGCAAGGGGCAGTCGATACCACGACAAGCATGGGTAAGCTTGTTCTCGGTATTCTCGGTGCCGTTGCTGAATTTGAAACCGATATCCGCAAAGAACGTCAACGTGATGGTATTGAAAAAGCAAAACTACGCGGTGTTTACAAGGGGCGCCCAGCTTCCATCGATACTAAAAAGGTACGAGAGCTGAAAGCGGCTGGTTGGGGAGGCTCTGCAATTGCAAAAGAGATGGGGATTGGTCGGGCAAGCGTTTATCGATTGCTGGCCTAGCAACCAGAAAAGTCCAATGTCCGCAGAGGGTGCCGAAGGAGACGTTACAGACGGAAGAGCTGCCGTTCCGCTTACGCCCCAATTGCGGTCGTTCCCGTTGGTTCAGTCTGATGTCTGCTGCGGCGCAAAAGCGGCCACTAGAATATTATTAAAGAATCTGGTTCGATTGATTTTTCGAGAACGGAATTGAAATCCAATTGATTGTCAGAATCACGTTTTGGGAAGAGCCTGTCTTCCCAAAACTCTATTGGTTACAATTACAAGCTATTTCTGTGGTCAGTTGAATTTGCGTCAAACGTGCCATAGGTTTTGTGCTAAGGTAATCCAATTAGATGGAGAATGTCATGATGCTTCGCGTGTTTCTTGCCACTCTGCTTATTTTGTTACCGACTGTTTCTTGGTCACAGGAATCAAATCAGAATTACCAAATAGCTTCGGATTTAAATAATCTTAAGGAAGCGCAAAGCCGATTGGGTTCGGATAGCCCCGAAATCTTAGAGTTAATCGATAGACTTACCGGCCTTTACTATGATCGAGGTCAGTTTGACGCCGCCGAACCATTATATTTGCAAGCCTTAGATATACGCAAAAAAATATTTGGCGGCGAGCATCCCGATACGCTGCAAACGCTGAACGATCTCGGTATTGCATATCATGAGCAGGGGCGCTTCAGTGAAGCCGAACCTTTATTGGAAAACGCTTTAAGAGCCAGAGAAAAAGTACTCGGTGACGAGCATCCCGATACAGTTTCCTCGGTGAATGATCTTGCTACGCTTTATCAATCACAAGGCCGATACGGTGAGGCTCAACCTTTGTTTCAAAGAGCACTGGATATTCGCTCAAAAACCGGTGGGGCTGAACACGCCGATACGTTGGTTTCCCTTAACAATCTTGCAGTCCTATATTATTATCAAGGGCAATATGGAAAAGCAGAACCTTTGTTTCTGCGGGCCTTGGATGCCAACCAACGCTTGCTCGGTTCTCAACATCGCGAAACTTTGACCTCACTAAATAATCTTGCACTTATTTATAGAAAACAAGAACGTTTTGATGAAGCGGAGCCGTTATATTTGAAAGCGCTCGAAGGTCGCGAGAATTCGCTTGGTCGCGAGCATCCAGACACTCTCCATTCGATCAACACGCTAGCCGACCTTTATATGGATCTCGGCAATTACGGAGAAGCTGAAACATTACACAAGCGGGCTATTTCGGCTCGTCAAAATATGCTCGGGCCAGAGCATCCGAACACACTTTTATCCATCAACCGTCTTGCAAATCTCTACTATGCCCAAGATCGCTTATTGGAAGCAGAGCCACTGTTTGTGCGGGCAATGCTTGGTCGTTATCGCGTTCTTGGAGAGGATCATATCGATCTTGCCGATTCCATGGCGGGATTTGGAAAACTTTTGGCGAGACGTGATAACGGCAGAATTAGAGCAGTATTCTTTCTGAAAAAGGCCGTCAATAATTTGCAGGGGGTGCGTCAGAACATGGCGAATCTAAGCTCTGGCACACAGAGCGCCTTTGTTCAAAGATGGCGTGAAGCTTATCTCAGTCTCCAACAATTACTAGTTGTACAAGGACGATTTGCAGAGGCGGAGCAGGTCGGTCGAATGATCAAGGAAACGGAGTATTTTGCCTTTGTTCGCGGGGATACCGGATCAAAAATCGGCGAACCCCTTCCAATGAATATACAAGAGAAACAGTGGAACTTGAAACTAGAAAGTTGGCTTAACCGGCCGAATCAACTGTTGAACGAAATTGCTAATCTCCAAAAAAAAAGAAATTCAGGTGCCAAGCTTTCCGACCTCGATATACAGAAACTAGACGATCTTGAGGCTGCCTATAATCGCTCATATGCCATGTTTCGAACCACCATCAATGGTTGGTTAAAAAATGTCCAATCCACAAAAAATGAACAGGTTCAAGAAGAAGCTCGAGCACTAGAGCTGGCGTCTAGTGAACGCTTGCAAGGCGTGATTGCAGGAATTGGCAAAGATGTTGGCTTGCTCCAGCTTGTGGCATTTGAAGATTCATTACACATGTTTCTGATCACACCCGGAGCATTCAAACATGTCGGCGTTCCAGTGCGACGAGAAGATTTGTTCAATGCCGTCTTCGACGCGCGTCAGGAAATTGAAAAGGGACGCAACCCGAACACAGCAGCCCAGACTGAACACAAAGCAAATTTGCGCTCTCGGCTGGGCGTGCTTTACGAGTGGTTGATCAAGCCAATTGAAACAGATCTTGCGGATGCCAGTATCAAAACATTGATGCTGAATGTTCAAGGAGAGATCCGTTATGTGCCGTTTGCGGCGCTCTGGGACGGTCGTGGATGGCTTGCCGAGCGGTACCAACTAGCATTGTATACGCCGGCAGCACAAACCAGATTCATATCACCCAAATCGATGAAACGCGCCAGCGCGTTTGGATTAAGCGATGCTGCTCAAGGGTTCAGTGCATTGCCTGCTGTACGTGACGAATTGTATCTGATTGTTGGCGATGAATCTCGCGACGGAGTGTTGGAGGGAAATGCTGCGCTAAATGAGAGATTTACTCGCGCATCATTGGAAGAAAGTTTGACAACTCCAGCGCCAATTTTACATATCGCGAGCCATTTTGTTACGCGGCCTGGCGATGAATCCGCTTCTTTTCTTTTGCTGGGAGATGGCAGTCAATTGAGCATTGCCGATATTAACCGTTCTTCCAAACTGAGATTTCGCGGCGTTGAACTGCTGACGCTATCGGCTTGCGAGACAGCCATAGGAGGCAAAGGAATCGGTATGGAGATTGAAGGCATTGGCGCATTGGCTCAGAACAAGGGGGCGGCAAGCGTCATCGCATCCTTATGGCCGGTTTCTGATGATACCACTCCGGTTTTCATGCGCGATTTATACGATGGGATAGCTAATCATCAACTGAGTAAAGCCGCAGCCTTACAAGCAGCACAATTGAACATGATCCGCTCCCCACTAGACAACGATCCGTTCTATTGGGCACCGTTCGTTATTATGGGAAACTGGCGTTGAAATAATCCATCAGTATCTTGTCAAATTTAGTGCCCGCCTTCGTGATGTAGCTGCCATTTGAAGACGATCAACTCTATGTCCTTTCCCCACCCAGTTTCGGTCATTCGAACGCGAGTAAATGACAAACAATGAATGGCAGCTTTCAGTAACCAACAACAACCTCAGGAATGACGACAACTAGGACGTTAGGCCGATCGTAAAGTTTATCGTTAACTTTCATTCTATCAGTTCAAACCACCACCCACGCCATACCCACGAGCGCATGCGCAGTTGCGTACTTCCAGCAGCAAACGAAATGGCAGTAAGGTGAGAGTAGTGGTGCCGCTTAGAGGACTCGAACCTCTGACCCCATCATTACGAATGTTGGCATCCCTGCCCAAAGCATCACCCACGCCATACCCAAGCGGGCATACATGTTTGCGTGCTTCCCGCGGGAAGCGTATTTTCACTAAGCTGAAGAAATGGTGCGCGACGCAGTGTGTCGAGAACGGGTCTCTGTGTCGATTTGCCTGATAATCAGGGAGTTTACAGGGAAAATATGCGTTTTTGATGTTGTTTCTGGCTCACAGGGTCGCTGTAACCAGCGATTGCAGCGAGCTTCAGCTCCGAATTCCCTACTCCGGATAACAGGGAATATGGCTGGGGTATCAGGGACCCTGTGCATGGGAACAGCGATAAGGTTTCCGTTCTTGGCGTTGCCAGAATTGGTGCGAACAGCCCCGTAACCTAGTGCATGCAGTAGCCCCGCTGGTTTTCGCCGGTAGAAGAAATCAGGTCCGGGCGCATCACCGAACTCGTGATATAGAATTTGAGCCCCATGAGGTTAACAGCACGGAGTATGCTGGATGATCCTTTCGATATCGAATCTACGAAAATAAGCTGAAACCTTCAATTTGGCTAAGAGCAAACCGCAAACTCAATCGTACTAATCCGGCTCGGCATGGGCAGTGAAAAATAATTGTTGACCGAACCCTGTTTCTGATTACCTTCAAGTCTTGTTACGGAGGCTCAGCAGATTCGGTCGAGTTTGTTAGCCGCAACCAGGCAAATTCCTGTTTGCTCCTCTATCGGCAGTTACCCTTTTTTCATAATTGGACCGCGCGTTAGCGCGAGGAGGAAACTATGCCGGTGAAGATAAATTTTGCGCAGGACAAACTTAAGGAAGGCTTCAAAGGACGAAGCTCTCAAAATTCGCGCCGGGGGGTTAGCCATCATGCCAACCCGTTCCATTCGCGGAATAATCTGTTGCCCGAACTGAAGCTCGAGCAAATATCTCCACATGAGTTGGTGCCGCCTCAGCGCCGCGTTCGAAAATTTGCAACGGAGGACGTACTGGAGGCCGTGCGGTCGATTGAAGCATTTGGCTTTGCTCAGCCAGTTGTTGTGGGCCGAGACGGATCACTGATCCTGGATGGCGAGCTGCGTGTTGCTGCCGCGAGGTGGCTAGATCTTCCATCAATTCCCTGCATTCGGCTTGCTCATTTAACGCATGCCGAGGAACGTTCGCTGCGCCTGGCGCTAAACCGGATTGGTCAGCGACGGGAATGGGATTTTGATGAACTGAAGATCGAGTTGGAAGAACTGATACTAGAGGATCAACCGATCCAGCTATTAGGCTTTGATGGCCCCGAACTTGATCAGATACTATCCCCGGAAGCAGATGAAGAACCTCCTGCTCCCGAGCCTTTGGCGGACGCAACTCCTGTTTCAAAGGTTGGAGATATCTGGGAACTGGGTGACCATAGACTGATTTGTGGTGATGCATGCCAGCCCGAGACATTAGAATTACTGATGGGAGATGATCGCGCCCAAATGATGCTGACAGATCCGCCGTGGAATATCAGGGTCAGCGACATTGTTTCAACAAAGCATAGAGAATTTGCGCAAGCGTCCGGCGAAATGTCGGCAGAGCAATTTGCTGTTTTTATGCGTTCCTTCCTGGAACAGGCGAATATCTATCTCGATGTCGGTGCGGTGGAGCTTGTGTTTATCGATTGGCGGCAATTGGGGTTACTATTAAATACCGCAGCCGACTCAAAGCTGGAACTGTTAAACATAATTTGCTGGGTAAAGAACCAACCGGCAATGGGTTCCCTTTGGCGCTCCCAGCATGAGATGGTAGCTGCCTTCAAAAAACCCGGGGGCAAGCATAAAAACAACATCCAACTGGGGGCAAAGGGACGCAACCGGAGTAATTGCTGGTTCGCCGCTGGTGCCGGAACGATAGGCAGTGAAGCCCGCTCTATGCTTTCCGAACATCCAACTAGCAAACCGGTCAGCCTCCTGACGGAAGCATTGATGGACGTTAGCGATCGCGGTGACATTGTACTGGACTGTTTCGGCGGTTCAGGCTCGACTCTGATCGCAGCGCAAAAAACCGGCCGCCGGGCCCGTCTCATAGAGTTGGACCCGTTATATTGCGACGTCATTCTGCGCCGCTGGATGGATGAAACGAGTGAGGAGCCAATACATGCTTCATCGGGACAGAATTTTTCTCAGGTCAGCCTAGAGAACCTAGAAATTGAATTGGAGACGATTGATGCCAGTTCGCATTAATGGAAGGAGGCTGGCTATTAAACCTGACAACTTCGAGTACGACTTATCGTTTGAAGACTCTGGCATAGCAAACGAAAAGCTGGAAACTATCCCGGCAAGCGAAGCTTCTGCGGATTACGAAATAGGATACAAAAAGCCGCCAAAGTCTGGCCAATTCAGAAAGGGGATTAGCGGGAACCCGAAAGGCCGCCCGAAGGCTGTCAAGAATATGTCCTCGATAGTAGCAAATGCCTTCCACGATCAAAAAGCTGAAGTGAATATAAACGGTAAGCTTAAAAAACGCAGCTATACTGAAATAGCTATGATGCAGCTTGCGCGAGACGCCGCAAAGGGAAAGCCCAGATCGATCGAGTTGCTTATCAAAGTACTAAGCCAGCATCCAGCCAGCGAACCCGCCGATATCATGGACGATGAAACTCTTGATGAAAGCGAACGAGCCACACTTGAAGAGCTTGTCGATGCTTACAAGAAAAATGGCGGCTGATGTCCGGCGAAAAATCTATCAAGGCATTGCTTTACAAGCATGCGCAGGATGATTTTTACACCTTTGCCCGATTGCTTTTTCCTGAATTTTCGCCATCGGACCAGTTTGCGCCCGGTTGGCACATCCAGGCCATATGCTACAACTTGCAAAATTCGTTTGAAGGCAAAAGCGATCGCCTCATTGTTTGCCTGCCACCTCGGTCTCTCAAGACCTATCTCGTTTCCATTGCTTTCCCGGCCTGGGTGCTGGGCAAACAGCCCTCGGCGCAATTTATCTGTGCCTCTTATAGCCAGGCTCTTGCTGAAACATTCTCGAGAGAAACACTCAGGATCATGCAATCGGCGCGATATGCCCGGGTTTTTCCCAACTTGAAGCTCAATCCGAAAAAAATTTCCGCAACCGAGATCACTACGGTTAACAACGGCGGACGATTGGCAACTTCCGTTGGCGGAACACTGACCGGACGAGGCGCGGATTACTTTATAATCGATGATCCTTTAAAAGCTGAAGATGCGCATTCTGAAGTAGCCCGAAATGCGTGTATAGACTGGTTTAGAAATACAGCATCCAGCCGGTTAAACAATCCAAAGACGGGCCGGTTCCTTTTGGTCGCGCAAAGGCTGCATCAGGAAGATCTTGCAGGTGTACTGGAAGAAAATAGCGATTGGGAAAAACTTGTATTACCTATGATCGAGTGGGAAGACCGTGAGGTGGCTATTGGTAACCAAAATACGATCAAGAGGCAGTCCGGCCAAATATTACAGCCATCGCGGGTCGGCAATGAAGAACTGCAATCCATTCGTAACCTGCTGGGAACACAGCTATTCGAGGCGCAATATAATCAACGACCATTACCCCCGGGAGGGGCGATATTCAAGGATCACTGGCTAAAATATAACGACGAAACAATTCCGTTGCGTTCGTACGATTATATCATTCAGGCATGGGACACGGCGCAAGGAACATCCGACAGTCATGACTATTCTGCCGTTACAACCTGGGGCATATTAGGAACCAAATTCCATCTTTTAGATGCGAGCAGGGCAAAGAAAGAGTTTAGCGAGTTAGAAAGGTACATTTACAAATTTCAGCGGGCCTGGAACGCTGATTTGGTCATCATCGAGCAAGCCAATGCCGGATTAAGTCTTTGGCAAAACATCACCCGGGGACGCTCAGACCACTGGCTACAAAAAATGTCACCGCGCCTCGCAAAAGAAACATACGCTCTTCAACAAACTCCCAAATTTGAAAGGGGCCAGATCATGCTTCCGAGAGAAGCAAAATGGTTGGACACATACAAAAAGGAACTGCTTAGTTTTCCGCACGGCAAGCACGATGACTTCGTTGACTCGACAACTCTGTTTTTGCGCGCAATGGACACCGGCAAGATCGTTGAGCTTATCCATCGTGCTCGGCAGGCGCATTGCTATGATACAGGGCACGACGCTCGGCCGGACAGCACTAAGCAAAAATTACCCATGCAAATAAAGTGACTAGTCAAATCGGGTTAACCGCGCCTAGACTGAAAAAATGAGTATGGCTGACGACATAAGGACCCATGTAATCGAGTGCCATTTATTGCCTGCATCTCGCCGGGGTGCGGAGCGTATCACACTTCGTGCTGGAGATATTCACAGCGAACTGCGATTGCGTTCTCGAATGCCGGCGGTTTGTAGCGCTATGGGCGGAAAGAAACTGACGGAACAGCACGCTGTTATACTTGAAAAACGGACCGGGCCAAAAAATGGTTCCAATGTGTTCTTCACATATAAAATTAACAATATCGCAGCGGCTCAAAGAGCCGAGCCTGTTACAGTTCCTGCGCAAACACCAAAGACTCTGAAGCCGAGATCTGTGTCCAGCGGAGATGATGTCTCGAACACATCATCTCTGGCGAAAAAACCTAGATTTGAGGGATCACGGAAATCATTGTTTTTGGTTTCATGTGTCAAAAGTAAACTTGATCGCCCAGCATTCGCCAAAGATATATATACATCAAATTTCTTCAACCTTGCTCGAAAACTGGTTGAGAAAAATCGTGCTGACTGGCGAATATTGTCAGCCAAATATGGCCTTCTGGATCCTGGCCGACTTATTCAGCCATACGAATTAACGCTAAACGCTATGACTATCGCTGACAGAAGATTGTGGGCGGCTCAAGTTTGGCATGATTTGTCACCTCTAATTTCCAATTATCAGCGCGTCGTGGTTCTCGCGGGACTGCCATATCGGGAGTTTCTTATTGGTGAGTTGAAGCGATCCAGCGCGGAAATCGAAATACCAATGGAAGGACTGCGGCAAGGCGAGCAATTGGCATGGTTATCGCAACAATGATCGCGGATGATCTTGACCAGTTTTATGAGAATATTTCTCGCATAGGGCCGCCGACCAAGTTTTCCGAGCTCAAGCTACGAAGTCTTCCCCAAAGAGGTGTCTATTTCTTTTTCGAAGAAGGCGAACTTCGTTCTGGCAATAGACTAAACAAAAGAATCGTTCGGGTTGGGACGCATGCGCTAAGGGCGGGCTCGAAATCCACACTCGCAACGAGGCTTGGGCAGCATCGCGGCTCTCAAAGAGGCGGTAACCATCGCGGATCGATTTTTCGATTGCTCATTGGCCAAGCGTTGCTAGCACAATCAAAAAATGCCGATTGTCCAAGCTGGGGCTTGAAAGGCCAGCGCCGCCATGCAGCAACTGTTCTTGGTAAAACGTCGGAGGGTCTAAGGGCGTTGGAAAAACCCATTGAAATTCGGGCCAGTGAGAGAATCGGCGGAATGTCGGTTGCGATTCTGGAAATCAATGATGAACCTGGAAAAGAGAGTCACCGCGGGTATGTCGAACGTAATGCAATTGCATTGCTCAGTGAAGCCAAACGTGGGGGATTAGACCCGCCATCTAAGAATTGGTTAGGATATTCTTCCAATCGACCGTTGGTGCAAAATTCGGGGCTTTGGAATCAAAACCACACCACAGATCCGGTTGATCCGCAGTTTATTAACCAGTTTTCAGCATTAGTGGGTCCCCGCCATGACTGATCACGAAATGAAAAATCCTCTCGACCTCGCAAAGGCTGCACCTTGGAGCAGCGTCCTTTTCACAACCTATGCCCTTAGTCTCTCTTTTTTCGAGTCCGTGGTCATCGATGCGCTCATTCGAGGCAGTGGACGAAATCTGAATATTATTTCAGATCCTGATGACGTGCGTGCTGGCCTAGACGCATGACAGGCGCCTCTTACAACGGGTACGAATGGCGTCAGCGGATGAAGATTATACCCGCCTTCAAGCGCGCGACAGGCAGACCTTATCCATTCGAAGAAGAACCTTGCGCCATGTGCGGCGATCCAAATCGCGCGCCGGGTAACTGGCATTCAGAAGATTACTCCGAACCATTCAGTTTCGAAGCGCCCGAAAGTTTTCCGGTCTGCGGAGTCTGCCACAGCCGTTTACATAAACGATTCAATGCCGAACCCGGAGAATGGAAGCTGTACTGCCTGTTTCTTGCTTCTGGGGGTTACGGATCAGAATTTACCAAATGTATGACGCTACGCGAGCGAAGGGCATTGGCTGCCCGAATTTCCAGTGAAGAACGGATTGAGCTAGCCTCTATGCGAGAACTGGTCGACCGGCCAAATTGGTGGGAAGACCTCACACTTGATCCAGAGTCCCTTGAGGCTCCCTGGGCTCGCCCTCGTCCGCTAAGACCAAGACCGGATGCGGATGCTTTCTCGACAGCTTTCAAACAGTTTGAATTTAGCGAAACAGAGCGGTCAATCCTTCGCTTCCACTCCGCTTCATCGCGCCGAACTGCGAGCATGCGGCAAATTGCTAAGGCCGTTCTTGGCGTCAATAAACCCCAAAGCGTCAATCTCGCATATGGCCGCCTTGCAAAGAAGGTTTGTGGAGAGCTTCAATGGCATCCAGACCGCCGAGCCGATGGAAGTAAAATCTGGATGAGTCTGTTTGCTGAAGGGTGGCAACCCGCTGTTCGCGAGTACGAATGGACGATGGTTTCAACCGCCGCGACGGCAGCGAAAAAGCTTGGTATTCTGCCATGAGACCTTATCGCAGACACATTGGCATTGTCGCTTTAACGCCGAACGAGCGTGATGCAGCGATAAGTTCGAAAGCCTACCTTGGCATAAAATCTCAACGATTAAGTATCTTATAAGATATGGTATCGAGCATCAGGAACTCAAATTTGGAGCTCAGTCTCCGAGTAATGGCAGTCTTACCCGACAGCGAAACGCAGAGGGACTAAGAAATATCACATCGCTATGGTTTGGACGGGAATGCAGGTTGGCGACTTTGTACCAAATGTAGATTAATCGAGGTGCCAGTCCTGACGAATAGAAGCGGACTATATATTGCTATATTGCTCTTTCTTCCTGAGGACCAACTATTCATTTTCCTACGTCTGCTAGGGTCAGGACTCATTAATTGATCCAGAAGATAACGGTTGCGGCGATACAGATGGCGGACAAGAAGGTGTGAGCACATCTGTCGTAGCGTGTATGTACCCGCCTCCAGTCTTTAAGTTTGCCGAACATGTTTTCGACTTTGTGTCGCTGGCGGTAGAGCTTCTTGTCGAAGCTGGCCGGTAAGATACGTCCCTTTCTTGGCGGGATGCAGGGTGTAATTCCTTTGGCTTTCAAAGCGGCGCGATAGTCGTCGCTGTCATAGCCCTTATCACCGATCATGTGAGTAGCATGATCTGGAAGTGCCGGATATGTGAGCTTTGCACCGATATGATCACTCATCTGACCTTCGGTGAGACACAGGATTAATGGTCGGCCATCCCCATCGCAAACAGCATGTAGCTTGCTGTTCAAGCCGCCTTTGGTGCGTCCAATACGTCTGGGAATAGTCCCTTTTTTGAAAGGCTGGCAGCAGTCCGATGGGCTTTGAGATGGGTCGCATCGATCATCAGCGTCTCATCACTATCGCTGCTGGCGGAAAGAGCTTCAAATACAGTACCAGCCCCAGCCAATGATCTTCAGATAGGTAAAGTCGGTCTGCCACATCTGATTGATGGCAGTCGTCTTATCCTTGAACTCGCTAGCGGCTTTTATCACAATGAAGTTCGGGCTGGTAATCAGGTCATGCGCCTTGAGCAGCCGGTACACGCTGGCTTCTGATACAAAGTAGCTCTTGGTATCGGTGAACGTCACCGCCAGTTCGCGCGGGCTCAGATCGGTGCGTTCCAGCGCCATGTCCAGTATCTGGTCCCGGACATCATCCGGGACCCGGTTCCACGCACGGCGGGGTCCAGGGCGTTTGTCTTCCAGCGCCTCTTCGCCGAACCGCTGATACAGATCATACCAGCGGTAGAAGGTAGGCCGGGCGATGCCCAGCCTGTCCAGCGTCTGCTTTGCAGGCAGATGTGAACGTTCGACGATGCGGATAATCTCCAGCTTC
>LXYP01000045.1 GCA_001650955.1 Sphingomonadales bacterium EhC05 | reverse complement strand
GAAGCTCTACGGTTGACGCGAGAGGTGCTGGGCGAAAAGCATCCTGATACGCGTCTTTCCAAGAGTAACCTCGCTTCTGTTCGTATTGAGCTCCCTTCCTGGTCTCACTTAGCTGTGGACCCAGCGCGTTCCTTAGTGCGAGATATACGCGCTGCCCGCGAGGTTGCCGGTTTTACACCGAGCGAGGAAGCACAGCTGGCGCGCGAGGAGAAAAGTCAGTCAGATCAATTTCGGCTATTCGCCAATGCCGCATGGTCTCGCGGCCCCGGTTTGGTTGCAGAAGCTCGCGAGTCAGGAGCAAAGCCGCTCACGGCTTCGGAGCAGGCCGGATTGCGTGAAGAAGTCTTGACCGCACTGCAGGACACATTGGCCAGCGCGGCGGGCAAGGCAATTTCGGCGACCGTGGCGCGCAAGGCGGCAGGACCTTTGGAGCCGCTCGCGATAGAGCGCGAAGAACTCTCCCTTCAATGGCTCGCAATTGACAAGGCGCTGATCAAAATTCTTGGCGAGAGCAACGGTGCCAGTGATGACGCCCAAAATGAACGCCGTAACAATTTGCGTGCCCAGCTTGCAAAGTTAGAAGCAGACATGAAGGCGATTGATGAGCGTCTTCAAAAAGAGGCACCAGAATATTTTGCCCTGATACGCCCAGAAGCTCTAGCGCTCGCAGCAGCCCAAGAGGTTCTTGCATCGGACGAGGCCGCTTTGATGGTTGTTCCAACTACATATGGTACGCACGTGATGCTGGTATCGGACGAAGGTTTGCGCTGGATACGCTCCGATTGGATTAGCGATAAAGTTGATGCTGCGGTGAAACGACTGCTGTGGGATGTCGGCGCAGATGTTGATGTTAATGCCGCCGAGTGGGTGGAATGGGGTGAGGAAGGTGCGGGGGCTTATCCTTTTGCCTTTGATAGCGCGCACGCACTTTATCGCGAGTTAATCGCCCCGATAGCAGATGGATTACAGGGCAAGAAACATGTGTTTATCTCGGCAAGCGGATCACTTTCCAGCTTGCCATTTGGAATGCTGGTGAGTGAAGTTCCGACCGGTGACAGCGGCGACCCAGACGTGCTACGTTCGGCGAAATGGTTTGCCGATGATTATGCGCTTATTCAAATCCCGACACTGCAATCTCTTGAGTTTCTGCGCAAATACCGAGCTTCGGATGGGAAGGCCGCCAGCTTACCCTTCTTAGGCATTGGTGACCCTGTGTTAACAGGTAAGGCCCAAAAGCGCGGCAATCGGCGGTCAAGTCAGAGCAATGCGAAAAGCGCCAATGCTAAAAACAACGGCGCGTTCAAACGCATGTTTAGCGGAACGCCGACGCGCGGCGGGGCAAGCATTGCCAATATATCCGAGCTTAGGAAGATGGCACGGCTCCCCGGAACAGCAACCGAACTGACCGCGATGTGGGAAGAGTTTGGGAAACTCGACAATTCGCTCTATTTGGCTGATCAAGCAACGGAAGGTTTTGTGCGCACCCAAAGCCTTGATGCCAACATCATAGCCTTTGCAACCCATGGCCTGCTTGCAGGTGAAATTGGCGGGACAGCCGAACCGGGGCTGGTCTTAACGCCGCCATCACAAGCGAGCGAGAGTAATGATGGGTATTTGAGCGCTTCGGAAATATCGGCGCTCAAACTAAACGCCGACTGGGTGATCTTGTCTGCTTGCAACACAGCAGCTGGGGATGGCAGTGAAGGCGCTCCGGGCTTATCAGGGCTGGCGCGTTCGTTCTTCTATGCAGGGGCAAGGAACCTACTCGCATCTCATTGGCCAGTCCGTGATGATGTTGCCGCCAAGCTCACGGTGCGCACCATATCCATTGCAAGGGACAATCCGCAGCTATCCAGAGCAGAGGCATTCCAGCAAGCCATGCGTGAAATCCGCAATGATAAAGGCGCGGACAGCGACAATGACACATGGGCACATCCCAGTGCATGGGCTCCCTTCTCGCTAATCGGTGACGGAGCGAAATGAATAGTATTTGACTATAAGGAAACGTCTGATTTCGGGCTGCGCCTTTTTACCGATGAGCGACTGAAATTGGGGCGCTTGCCGACTGACAGCTTTTATTTCGCTGTTGTTGCGAACCTATGTCGCAAACTGGGTGGGTTGCTGAATGGCTGCTTTCTGGTCCGCAGACGGTAAAAACAGACATCGAGATTATTGTTGCTCGAGGAACGAAGGAAGGCAACGGACGCGATCGGTCGCCGCGCGTGGTGCGCTGACGTTGGCGCTGCTGGCGATTTTCGCGGGATCCGAAAAGGTAATCGAATTGCTCGGCTAAGAATGGTTCGGCGAGGATCTTGGCGCAGCAGTGGTGGCGCTTATCCATGAAAACTAGTCATCACGTAACCCGTCACAGGCAGGGCAACCATCACAACCTACAACGACGGGGGACGGTCTGTCCCTTAGGACATATTGCGGATTTCTGGTTTGCAGTCGAGTAACTATAAAGTAGCAAGATGAATAATTGGTTTGAAAATCAGGGTTCATTTTGTCGTTATAGGGGAACCATATGCCGTTTACTGAGATTGCAATCGATTTGTTGGCAATCGCTGAAAAGCGAAACGAGGCATTTGGCAATGAAATATCTGCTCTTGGCGACGACACCTGGCAAGTTTTATTGAAACTATATGTTAACCGGCATTCAAAAATGGGCGTCCTCATAAGATCACTCGAAAATGTTATGCAGTTTCCGAGAAACCTAGATCGTATTCTGTCTGTGCTGTTAAATCATAATTTGGTGGAAGAGGTTTTTTCTAAAACCGGCGACGATCAAGTCCTCAAGATTACCGATGAGGCTGTGTCCAAAATCCATCTGGTTCTCGATGGAGCGCTTGGATCTGTCAACACCACGAAATGAAGGTATCGACGTGGGAACTTTGTTTAACCAATATAGGGATCGCGAAAAAATTGTCCACTTTCCGTCGATATCGAACAAGCGATTCTTTAGGAGTTGCTGGTTTGTTTTAGTTTAGATCCGATAGAATGAGAATAAATATGACGTTAGACGAAACGCCGTGTGCTTTAGGATCGGCTGAGATGAATAGAGAAGAAAAAATATCTGATATCGTTCAATCACTTCAATTTCTACTTGATCGTTTGGACGAGCTAGAATTGAGAGTTCCGGCTGTGAAAATTGCTGAGTCCATCGAAATCTTGATTTCATCAAGTCGGCCAAATATTTCGACAAAACTAACCGAAGTCGATTGAGTATTTCACATCTCTAGCTGATCCCAAAATACGCAAATTTTGTGCCTTTAGCGGATCACGGTCAGCTTTCCCGCAGGAACCACGTATGTTTCGTGTGACCGTTCGCGGCAAATTCAGGGCAGTAAAATTTGATCCTTCTCTCTCGTGGGAACAAACGAGGCGGTCGGTTGGGGAACCGGCCGCCTTTCGCATGTCCGCTATCGGAATTTTTGAATTGAACGTGAATGGCAGAAATTGGGGCGTTTGCGGAACGTCCGCATTGAACTGGACCGTTGGCTGGACCCGAGCATCAATCCATAAAAGATCAACACTCGGGTTCAAACTTCTATCCGCAGCATTTTTATAAGTTTTCTAACTGGACTTGTTTGTTTGTTCGAGCATGGTCGCTGTGGCCGTGATGAACAGTTCCGCGGATGCCTCCTGGGTGATTGCATGATCAGGTGGCTTGGTCTCGTGCAACTGCTGGAGATAATGCCAGCGTTTGAAACGGAGACCGAACGATGACAAAATCACCCGCGGTAATGACGATATCAAAGGCCGGGCAAAAACGACTGACGGAGTCCAATAACGGTGCGGGGGACACAAAGCCCAACAAGCCTGCTCAAAACCAACCGCCGCCACTAATAATATCCGCAACCGTCATCACAGCCATGTCTGAAACGACTGGAGCAACATTAGGTGAAATTTGCACCATAACCAGCTGGCAGCCCCATAGTGCCCGGGCCTTCCTGTCGGGCTTGAGAAAAAAAGGCCATAATATCCTCAAGACAAGCCGCGACGGTGCGACCTGCTATCACATCGCCCCTGAGAAAATCGGTGATCGATCGTGAGCGGAATTTCCGACCGACTCGAAGCCATATCGTCGATGTCGCTGACCGAACTCGGTTCAGAATGGGAAAGGCTCTATAAAAAGCCAACACCTACGCTTGGTACCGACCTGTTATCCCGTAGCATCGCTTATCGCCTGCAAGAGCGTCAATATGGCGGCCTCACGGCCACCGCGCGCCGCCAGATCAAACGGTTGGCGAAGCAGCTGGGCAATGGCGCGGAAGTATCCATCAGCCTGCATGGCGACCTGAAGCCGGGAACGCGCCTTAGCCGCGATTGGCATGGAAACACGTGCCATGTGCTCGTGATGGATGAGGGTTTCCTGTTCGAGGACCGGCGCTATCGCTCCCTATCGCAGATCGCCAAAGCTATCACCGGCACCAAATGGTCAGGGCCAAGGTTCTTCGGTCTTGCGGATCGTAAAGGCGCTGATCGCAAACCAAAGCAGGCTGATGCCGGTGCCTGAGCGTCATTCTGCAAAACCCAATGGCCGCGGCGAAGGCGCAAAAACTATCCGCTGCGCTATCTATACTCGTAAATCGACCGAGGAAGGACTGGAACAGGAATTTAACAGTCTTGATGCTCAGGCAGAAGCCTGCGCTGCCTATATAACCAGTCAGCGACATGAAGGCTGGAGCCCAGTTGATAAACAATATGATGATGGCGGATATTCTGGCGGAAGCATGGAGAGGCCAGGCCTTAAAAGACTGATGGCTGATGTGGAAGCAGGCAAGGTTGATGTCATTGTTGTCTACAAAGTGGACCGGCTAACCCGCGCCCTATCCGACTTTGCAAAAATCGTTGATATATTGGATGGGGCAGGGCTAGTTTCGTCAGTGTCACCCAGTCGTTTAATACTACTACCAGCATGGGCAGGCTGACATTGAACGTACTTTTATCCTTCGCGCAGTTTGAACGTGAAGTGACCGGCGAGCGCATTCGCGACAAGATAGCCGCTTCCAAAAAGAAAGGCATGTGGATGGGAGGTCCGCTGCCGCTCGGCTATGATGTCAAAGACCGCAAGCTGGTGATCAACAAGAACGAAGCCAAAACCGTCAGGCACATCTTCGAGCGCTATTGCGCGCTCAAATCCATCGGCGCGCTTGCAGGCGAACTCGAGCGCGATGATATTCGCAGTAAACCACGAACCTATCGGGACGGACGCAAGGCTGGCAATCAGGTGTTTGGTAAAGGGGCCTTGGCCCATTTGTTGCAAAACCGCATTTTTATCGGCGAGATCACCCATAAGGACCAAAGCTATGCGGGAGAGCATAAGCCAATCATTGATCGCAAACTCTGGGGCACGGTGCAGGCCCTTATCCATGACAATCGCAACAATCATCGTTTGCAGTCCCAAGCTGATCAGCCGAGTCCATTTGCCGGGATGCTAACTGATGGATTGGGCAGGGCGATGACACCAACCCATGCCAAGCGCGGTAACAGGCGATATCGCTATTACGTTACGCGGCCGCAAAATATCGACGGTAAATCACCGCCCGATGCATGGCGCATTCCGGCGAGGGAAATAGAACGGCCCGTCCAGTCGCGGCTCGCCGCATGGCTCCGGGACGAGGCAGGCATCGTTGCACAGTGTGGTGATGTGGTCAGCGAAGTACCATCCCAGAACCTGATCAGTAATTGCGCTGAGCTTGCGGTTAGAATCGAAACTGCGACGCCATCACGGTTGCGGGATATCCTGCTGTGTATCGATTTACAGATCAAACTGGGTGAAGGCGCCGTCACGTTAAATTTCGATGCAAGCAAGTTGGCGGAGCATATATATCCGAAGCTGAACGTCATCCGGTCGGATGCCAATGTAACAATCAGCATCGCGATGGCCCTTGCCAAACGGGGTCAAGAACTACGACTGGTATTTGCCTCCAGCGAACCGGTTCAAACCAAACGTATCGATACAAAACTGATTGGTCTGATTGCGAAAGCAGAGGCTGCATACTTCACCTTGGCCAGCGGCGAATCGGTCCCATCAGAGCAAAGGCCTCATCTGGCAAGACTTGCGCGGCTTAAGTTTTTGGCTCCTGATATCGTTACTGCCATTTTGGAAGGGCGGCAGCCTCCCATGCTTAGCTCGCGAAAGGTACTGCGCGCGACAGGAATTCCACATTGCTGGAAGGCCCAGAGGGTGTTTTTCGGGTTTGAATGAATCGATAGCCCGCAAAATAAGCAGCCGAACGCCAAAATAACAAATCCCCCACAATCTGCATCCTAGGACACTATTTGGCCGACGGAGAAAATACTCCATTTTCGGGTATTTAGCCGCAACTCAGCGGTCTCCGTGTCCTAATCTGAACATTCATATCCGCCAAAAGCCGCAGAACTGCGGTATTGTCAGGCCCTTCGTCCGCGAATTTGTGGAGACCGTAAATGCATAGGACTGGGTGGTGCCGAATATCCGACTCGAACGGATGACCTACCGCTTACAAGGCGGTTGCTCTACCAGCTGAGCTAATTCGGCATGCACTGGATTTGCTGGGCGCTATTAGCGTCAAATGATGCCAAAGGTCCAGCCCTCTTTTTCGGCTATTTCAGCTGTCATGACTGGCGGCTTCCACAGGCGCTCATCTTGTGCCGCCTGCTGCATCCAGGCTGCTGTGATCAACGCATCGGTGCTGTGATCATCATAGCTTGCCAGTCTCGCTGGCGCAGGGGAGCCAAGCGTCTTGAGCGCCTGCACCAACCCGGCCCGATTGCGGGTTTTGCTTCGTCCCTTGGGCAGACCAGCGGCCCATGCTGCGACAGTTGTATATATTTCAACGATCACGGGCCCGCTTTCCGGAATCGGGTCGAACGGCCATATCGGAATGGCGCCGTCCAGCTGATGTAACATGCGCATGCCGGTCAGGCTGGATTTCCCCACCTGCGCGGCGCCGATCAGATTGAAGCAGCTTGCGCTCTTGGCCTGTTTGGTATCACGTTGATGCTGCTCCACAACCCTCAACCGGCCAGTGCCACCCTCGAACAGATCGCCGATATGATTCTTGCTATGCCGAAAGTGCCTTTTTCCCTCGGGATGAGCGACAAAGCTTGAACTGCCAAGATGTGGATCATCATCACAGATATTATCGATTAGACGCCACAGGTCTCTGGGTGTGGTTGGGCTGGCATCCCATTGGGGCAGATAGGCGTTCATATCGAAGAAGGGCAGGGCCATAGAAAGATCGAACCCAATCAATATGTCTGTTCTCGCGCCAGCCAGTTTGAGCAACCAATCCCTGATATCAGCCCGTGACCAGCGCGGATGGGGTGCAAGCAACGAAGGTGGCCCATCCTGGTTCATTGTCGCGACTGCGATGCCTGTCGGGCGTTCGGTCTTCGCTCCAGACCAGTCGACACAGGCAAATTGAGAATATTTCCGCATCGGAATCTGTTACGGGAAAATCGCGGCAAAAGAAAAGGGCGAGTCCATCGGACCCGCCCTTTTCGCTATTGGTTTGATGCTGACGCTATTTTTTTGCGGCAGGCTTTTTCGCGGCAGGCTTGCGCGCCGGTGCTTTTGGCTTGGGCGGGTTGGCGTGCAGGTCTTCGAGCAGTTTGCCAGCGACATTCCGTCCACCCCAACCGAAGGCGAGAGCAGCAGCAGCTGCGCCACCGATCACCAGGGCTGTGAACGCTGTCTCAACAATTTCTTCGCCAACACCCATGAATTGCAGGCCCATGAAGGTGAAGAGAACGATCGTTGCATAACGAATGATCGAACCCGCCATACTGCCGTCATTTGCACTATTCATGACGCGAGCGAGAAGGTTCGCGATCAGGAAACCAGCCAGGATTACGACGCCACCGAAGATGACCCGACCGCCGAGTTCAAGGATTTGATCAAGTATTGCGGTCAGTTCCGTAAAGCCAAGCAGGCGCGTTGCGGCAATTGCAAAGAACAGCATGATTGCGATCTGAACAATTTTTGCAACAACCGACGTGAGCGAGGTTTTTTCCGGCAGGATACCCATGGCTGCGATCGATTGGTCAACGCCCAATCCCGGCAATATTTCGGTAATGATCTGGACCACAAAGCGGCTGATCAAATAACCAATGCCGAGTACGATAGCAGCTCCGATAATATTCGGAATGGCCGCCAGAATCATCCGCAGCATGTCGCTTGCAGGTCCCGAAACAGACTCGAGTTGCAGCGCTTCCAAAGCGAGGATCGCAATCGGAATAACCATGAGCACATAGACGATCGTGCCAATGGTGGTGCTGATCGCCGTATTGCCGGTAACATTGTCAACGCCGCCGCGATTGGCCCATTTGTCGAAATCGACCGTTTGCAGTCCGGTAACCACCAGATCACGAACGATCCGTGCGACAACCATGCCGATGAAGAAGATCAACGCTGCGCCGACAATGTTGGGAACAAAGTCCATCACATTGTTGAGCAGTTTTTCGATCGGCTCCATCACGCCGCCAAGTTCGAATATTTGCAAAATCGTCAAGAGGCCGAATAGCCATATCAACAAGCTGACGATCTTACCGAGCGACTCTCCAACCGAGGAGCCGGACGAGGTGTCGCGCTGGAGAAAGCTAATCTTATCAACCAGTTTGGCAAATGCCCATTTGGCCGCTTTCGCTAAGAAAAACACCACCACGAGAACTAACAGCGCCGTGCCGATCTTTGTCCCCCATTGTACCATGAGCTCTGTATCGAGCGCATAATTGCCTATTTGCATTCCATTCATTACTGCTTCCCCTGCAGATTTCTGTTGTTCGCTGAATATCATTTTCAGCGTTCAATGGACAGGGCGCAATCGCGAATCCGGCCGATCAACTTGTAATCATGTGTAACAGGATGGATTATGTCGCCATCAGGATGACACATCGACCAACGACAGCTCGGTTTTCCAATGCCCGCAATGCCTCGCTGGTTTGCGCGAGATCGAATTGATGGGAGATATGGGGCTTCATCACTCCCTTCTCTGCAAGTGTCGCCAGCGCCGCATTCTGTCTTCTGGCCAGATCGGGATCTCGCCGGGGACTTTCGCCCGCCCGGATACCGATGATACGATAGGCTTTGATCAGCGCATGATTGGCAGGAAATGACGGGATCGTGCCGCTCGCAAAACCGACCACAAGATATCTCCCGCCCCATGCAATGGCCCGGGTCGCTGTTATCGCAAGATCGCCGCCAACCGGATCATAGACCACGTTGACGCCGTCACCACCGGTGAGTTTTTTGACCGTCTTAGCCAGATCGGGATCAGATGGATCAACTATATGATCGGCTCCCGCTGCGCTGATCGCGTCGCGCTTTGCTGCAGTAGAGCCAGTACCGATGACGATCGCACCCTGGTGTTTGGCCAGCTTGACGGCGGCCATGCCGACTCCGCCGCTTGCGCCGAGAATAAGAACGGTTTCGTCGGGTTGCAGATTGGCTCCCTCAATCAATGCATTCCATGCGGTGGCCGCTGCGGTTTGCCAGCAGGCACCGTCCGCAAAGGACAGGGCAGCAGGTAGCGGCTTTGCCGCGCGCGCATCCACGACGAGCTGTTCGGCCAAGCAATTTCCTTTGCCACCCGCCATCACGCGGTCACCGATTTTGAATTCCGCTACATCCGAACCCATTTCGATTATCTCTCCGGCACATTCCAGGCCGGGAATGAAAGGCGGATCGGGGCGGAACTGATATTTGCCTTGAGTCATAAGCAAATCAGGGAAATTGAGACCAGTGGCTTGGATCGCAACCCGCACCTCTCCAGCTTGCAATGGCCTGACTTCTTGTTCGAGAATCTGGATCGATGACGGACCGGTAAGGGAAGTGCAGACGGCTGCATGATAGGTTGGTTTCATGATTTGAACTCTGCCACGATAGCTTTGGTCAAGGCTTCGATATCAAAGCGTGTCGTGCGCGTGTCATAACCGCGTCGGATGATGACAATATCCATCGAAGGAATGATCACAAGATATTGTCCGCGGTTGCCAAAGCCGGCAAATGTATCTGCCGGTATTCCCTCGGATTGGTTCATCAGCCAGAAGGAGGCGCCATAACCGAAATTGCGACCCCTGGGCTGCGGGCCGGAAGGCATGCTGACATATTCCCGCCAATTTTCAGGGATCAACTGCTCCCCATTCCATATGCCATTGTTGAGATAAAGCATTCCCAGGCGTCCGAGGTCGCGGGCCGTCGTCCAGACCTGGCTCGACAGGACATAATTGTCCTGCCAGTCGGTCTCGGCATAAGTGCGGGTCATTCCCAGTTTCTGGAAGAAATCATAGGGCCTGAAATCATCTTGACCCGCCGTGGACTTGTCCAGTTTCGAATTTTGCCGATACTGTGCCTGAACCGCCAATATCGCCAGCATGGTATCATTATTGGCATAGCGAAAGCGGGAGCCCGGGGCATAGAGCAGGGGCCAGCTCGTGGTCCGTTCGGAAATACTGGTGCCGCCCATATATATCGGATCCGTGCGGTTGCCGGCGGTATCGCTAAACAACCCGCTCGACATGCGGAGAAGCTGATCGATGGTTATCGCGGCGCGGCCGTCTGCAAATTTCTGCCATTGCGGGATCCGGTTGGGCGCATGGACATCTGCCATCCCGTTCTGCACCGCGTGACCGACCAAGGTCCCGGCGATTGATTTTGCCACGGACCATGTCCTCTGTCCGGTGTGCAGATCATGGCCGGACCTATATCGTTCGCTGACGATTTTGCCCTGATGGATAATCAGCACCGCACTTGTTTTGCTGCCGGGACCATAGGAACGGCCATCAAATGCCTTGTCCGATATTTCAATCAGAGTCGGAGATGGTGGCTTGGTGGCGGTGGCCGAGGCATCGCCCATCGGCCATAGGCGCTGATCGAAAGCCTCTGCCAATTTCACTTGGCCACCGGTTTTGACAGCTTCAAAGCCGATCGGCATCGACGTACAGCCGGTTTTGCGATTCCAGATCGCCAAGCGTGGCGGTGCATCATCGGCAAACCGGACACGGACCTGCCGTTCGGTCTCGTCTACTTCTTCGTTCAATAGTGGCACAATGGCGGCGATGCGACTGTAGATGCCGGTCAGTTCATCTGTCTTGATATTCGCCAGCGACTTGCCGCCATTCCACAGGCCGGAACAGATGAATTGGGCCTTATAGCCAGCCGCGAGCGCGCGGTCGTAGCGCGTTGGTTCCTTGTTCTGGGCCAAGGCGCCAGTGGAGAGCAGGGCGGTGATGATCGAAATGCTAACCCATTTTTTCCGCACGCAATGTCTCCCAATATTCCAGCCGTTCCCGAATCTTATGTTCAAAGCCGCGGTCGACCGGAGCGTAAAATTGCTCCGGCTGCATCTCTTCGGGCCAATAATTATCCCCGGAAAACCCGTCATCCGCCTCATGGTCATAACTATAGCCTTCGCCATAGCCGATGTCCTTCATCAATTTGGTGGGCGCGTTGAGTATATTTTGTGGCGGCATCAGCGAACCGGTCTGTTTCGCTGTCTTCCAGGCCTGTTTCTGGGCGCGATAGGCGGCATTGGATTTGGGCGCGGTGGCGCAATATAGGCAGGCTTGAACAATCGCCAATTCCCCTTCGGGACTTCCCAGAAACATATAGGCGTCCTTGGCCGCCAAGGATTGTACCAGAGCCTGGGGATCCGCCATGCCGATATCCTCGCTCGCGAAGCGAACGATCCGGCGCAGCAGATAAAGCGGCTCCTCTCCTGCGACCAGCATGCGCGCCAGATAATAGAGCGAGGCCTGAGGATCTGATCCGCGCATCGCTTTATGCAGTGCAGAAATGAGATTATAATGGCCTTCCCGATCCTTGTCATAGACCGGCATTCGCCGATGCAGGATTTTCGCGAGTCTGGCGGGATCAAGCGGTGAATCGAGCCCGAGAGAGAATAGGGTTTCTGCCTGATTGAGCAGAAAACGGCCGTCGCCGTCCGCGCTTGCGATCAACGCCTGTTTCGCCTCGACGGTGAGCGGAAGGGGGCTATTTTCCAGTGCCTCGGCTTTGGCCAGCAGCAACTCCAAAGCCGCGCTGTCCAGCCGATTGAGGATCAATACCTGGGTTCGGCTCAACAAGGCGGCATTGAGTTCAAAAGACGGATTTTCTGTTGTTGCGCCGACCAGAACAACCGTTCCTTTCTCGACATAGGGCAGAAAACTGTCCTGCTGAGAACGGTTGAACCGGTGAATTTCGTCGACAAAGAGCAAGGTCGCCTTGCCCGATTGCATATGCATTTCAGCTTCGGCGAAAACCTTCTTGAGGTCCGCAACTCCGGAAAAGACCGCAGAAATAGCCTTGAAATGCAAATCCGTCTGATGGGCCAGAAGCCGCGCGAGGCTGGTTTTTCCGGTCCCTGGAGGCCCCCATAAGATCATCGAAGCCAGTTTTCCCGATGCGATCATCCTGCCGATCGTGCCGTCCTCACGCACCAGATGATCCTGGCCGACGATGTCAGAAAGGCTCTTCGGACGAAGCCGGTCAGCCAGAGGAATATTGTTGGACTGTGTGCCTAAATCTCCGGCATGGGCATCATCATCATCAAATAATCCGCCCATGATTATCGGATTGAAGCCTGCTGAAATGGGCCATGCCCGGCCTCACGTTGGCGAACGAGGCGCAGATAGGTCTCGGCGACCGCATGATTGATCTGGTCCCAGCTATATTGTTCCGAACGGATTTCGCCCGCTTTCCCATGCGCCGCCCGCGTGCTTTCGTCTTCGCAATAGAGTTGCAGCGCATCGGCAAAATCCCGGATCGCACCCGGAGAGATTAATCTGCCGCACTCATTATCTTTGACAAGACTTTGACTTCCGGTGGCTTTTGCTGCGACCACCGGCAAACCGCAGGCCATCGCTTCCAATGTGACATTTCCGAACGTCTCGGTTATCGATGGATTAAACAGCATATCCATGCTGGCAACGGCTTTGCCGAGATCAGACCCTTGCTGAAATCCCGCAAATATTGCATCTGGAATACGGTCCTGAAACCACTGTTGAGCGGGGCCTTCGCCGATCACCATGATTTTGTGCCCGACGTTACGGCGCTTCAATTCATCAATCGCATCCGAAAAAACATCGAGTCCCTTCTCCATAACGAGACGCCCGAGAAATCCAATCACCGGTTCATCGTCGGCGATGCCAAAAGACTGACGCCATGCAAGATCCCGCCGCTGGGAATTGAAAATCTCTCTGTCGACGCCACGCGACCAGATTCCAACATCATAGTTCATTCTCTGATCCCGCAGCACCTGGGCCATGGATTCCGACGGCGCCACCAGCGCATCGCTGCGTCGATATATCCGGCGCAAAACCGCCAACAGGACCGGTTCAAGAAAAGCGAGATTATAATAGCGAGGATAGGTTTCGAAACGGGTGTGAACTGACGCCAATACTGGAATTCCGCGTTTGCGTGCCCAAGTGACCATCCTGTGGCCGACCGGATCAGGACTGGAAATCTGCATGATATTGGGATTGAATGCATCGAGATCCCGTTTCGCTGCCGACGAAATATGGGTGGGGAAACGATATTCGCCTCTTCCGGGGAAAGCGAAAGAAGGTACGCTGACAAGATCACCGGTCGGTTCAAATGCCGGTGTGTCGGTGGTCGGCGAATAGACCCGCACAGCGGCTCCCTGGCGCAATAAATAGTCGACGAGACGGTTCAGCGCCTGGTTCGCGCCATCGCGCACAAAATTATAATTCCCGCTATAAAGGGCAATACGTAGGTCGCTGATTTGCATTCACGTCTTCAAGCATAATCAGGAGGAAATTGCCAATATAGACTTGCTCGTCTAGCATTTATCCATGATCAAATCGGTGCTTGAAACTCTGTTAGTCGGAAAACCAAAACCCTTTCATAAGGAAGGAGAAATGAGTGCGATTATAAAGTCGCCGGTAGGTGCGCCGGTAATGCTGGGGTTCGATGGACTGGAAGGGGATCAGGTCGCTGATATCATCCATCATGGTGGCCGCGACAAAGCGATCCATCTCTATCCGGTCGAGCATTATTCTTTCTGGCGCGATCGATATCCCGACCTCGATTTTCTCGATAATCCGGGCGCATTTGGAGAGAATCTCAGTTGCCGGTTTCTGACCGAAGACGAGCTCCATCTGGGTGACATATTTCGGATCGGCCAGGCCGTGGTTCAATGCAGCCATGCGCGACAGCCCTGCTGGAAACTCAACCATCGTTTCGGCAAGCCAGATGTTTTGAAAACCGTGGTGAAATCGACAAAGTCGGGATGCTATTTCCGGATATTGGAACCTGGATTAGTTGCCGCGGGTGATGCCATCATCCAGATTGACAGGCCGCGCCCAGACTGGCCGCTAAGCAAATTGTTCCGCGTGATCATCGGAGGTCATCATAAGGGCAGGGCAGCCGAGTTGACGGCTCTGTCGCAAATGCCCGAATTGGCAGAAAACTGGCGGACAAGAGCCAGTCAACTTGCCGCGCAATAGCCAAATCAGTCGCTTTTGGCCCCCATGGCATCCGGTTTGGGAGGGTGTAACCTCAGCCGTGTGACGCGGCGATCGTCCGCTTCCATAATTTCCAACGTCCAGCCACTAGGGTGTTCCAGTCTCTCGCCGATTTCGGGAATGTGGCCGGCAAGAACGAAAGACAGGCCGCCAATCGTATTCACATCTTCGTCAATTTCTTCCAGGGCGGGATCAATCGCCTCGCCGACATCGTCCAGTTCCGCGCGCGCATCTGCTTCCCAGACACCATTTTCCAGCCGGACCAGCATCGGCACCGGCTCATCATCATGTTCATCTTCGATCTCGCCGACGATTTCTTCGACGATATCTTCAATCGTGACCAGGCCTTCGGTGCCGTTATACTCGTCAAAGATAATCGCCAAATGCGTTCGCGTGGCGCGCATTTCTGCGAGCAGGTCGAGGACACCCATGGATTCCGGGACAAATCGCGGTTGCCGAAGATAGGGGCTGATATCCGATGGATGATCTAGTCCCTTTGCGACAATCGCAAATATATCCTTTATATGGACCATTCCGACGATGCTATCGAGATTGTCCCGATAGACCGGAATCCGGCTGTGACCATGTTCCGAGAAGATTGCGATATATTCGCTAAATGGGGCGCTTTCCTCAATAGCGATAATGTCGGCGCGCGGCACTGCGATGTCATCGACGCGATTTTCGCTGAAGTGCAACATATTGCGCAGCATTTCGAGCTCAAGTGGCGACAGGTCCGGACTGCCGGTGCGGTCCGTTTCTGCTTCATTTTCATGATCGTCGATGACTTCTTCAATCTGGGCGCGGAGACTATTGTCTTCGGGGTCTCCAAACACCAAAGCCTTCAGACTCCGCCATAATCGTCCGGGTTCTTCGTCATCTTTCGGCGCCATGTTGCGACCGGAAGTGCCGACGGTACCATTTTCCTTATGTTCGTCAGTCATTTGTTTCTTATTTACCTGTTTAAAGTGTCTTCAGCATAGGGATTGTCGATCCCCAATGTGGCCAGGGTATGAGCTTCAAGCTCTTCCATGACCATCGCTTCGGCCTCATCCTGATGGTCATAACCTAGCAAATGAAGCGTTCCGTGGACGATTAAATGTGAAACATGGCTGGCAAATGCAATGGATTTATCTCGAGCTTCATCGTCGCACAATTCCTGCGCCAGAATGATGTCGCCGAGCAGCGCTTCTCCATCATCGGTGTTGGCCAGCGTCGCCAACAAATCCTGCTGAATTTGCGGAAAGGACAAGACATTTGTCGGTTTGTCCTTGCCCCGGTAGCTGGCGTTGAGATGCTGCACTTCATCATTGTCTGACAATTTGATGCTGACTTCGACAGTGAATCCTTGCTGATCCAGTTCGGCAAAGGGAGTTTTATTCACCGCAGCCTTGACGGCCTTCTCGCATAGCGACTGCCAGTCAAATTCCCTTTGCCAGCTCGAACCGGCATTTAACTCAATCTGCAGCATCTTTGCCTTCATAGGCTTCGACTATTTTGCCGACCAGCGGATGGCGTACAACATCACTGGCTCCAAATTTGATGACGCTGACTTTTTCTATGTCACGAAGTTTCGAAACAGCATCGGCGAGACCAGATACGGCTTCGCCTGGCAAATCGACCTGCTTGGGGTCGCCGCATATCACCATACGACTGTTCATCCCAAATCGCGTGAGAAACATTTTCATTTGCGCGGCGGTGGTGTTCTGTGCTTCGTCCAGGATAACAAAAGCATCGGCAAGGGTTCTGCCGCGCATGAAGGCGATCGGCGCGATTTCAATTTCACCACTTTCGATCCGGCGCTCGACCTGTTCCGCCGGGAGCGTATCATAAAGCGCATCATAGAGGGGGCGAAGAAAGGGATCGACTTTTTCTTTCATATCACCGGGGAGAAATCCGATTTTTTCGCCGGCCTCGACTGCTGGCCTCGACAAGATCAAGCGATCGACAGAACCGCTGACCAATTGCGACACGGCTTGCGCAACTGCGACATATGTTTTGCCTGTTCCTGCAGGACCAAGTGCAAAGATCATATCGTCCCGCGCGAGAGCCTCCATATAATGGGCTTGCCTGACCGAGCGTGGAAAAATTGTTTTCTTGCGCGTACGGATCATGACTTTGGGCGGTTCAGAAACGTCATTTCTATTCGTTTGGGAGAGTTCGGAGGCAGGCTTTGCTCCTTTGGCAACCCGCGGATCAGCAGCCATGGCAATGATCGCTTCAACGGCACCCGCGTCAATTTCCTGTCCTTTTTCCAGACGGTTATATATGCCGGTTAAGACATCGTGGGCTTGCGCTACCGATTGTTCTTCGCCTTCGATCTTCAGTTTCGTGCCACGAGCCGCGATATAGACACCCAGGCGATCTTCAATCGCGACAATATTGCGATCATATTCGCCGAATAGATCCCCCAATATTTGCGGATCTTCAAACTCGATATCCAGTTTGATCAGCTTGGCCGCGTCGTCAGCCTTCGTTTTTTGTACCATTAGGCGGCTATTCTTTCATTGAGGCGCCCCGCAAGGCTGTTGGGTCCCGCGCTTTCGATATCGACGTCCACCATATCACCAATGGCCAGGTCGGGTGCGATAATATGGACGGACTGCAACCAAGGGGTCTTTCCTACCAATTGGCCATCCAGCTTGCCCTTGCGTTCGAGCAGGGCCTGGGTCGTCCGCCCCACTGCCTGGCGATTGAACGCATGCTGTTGTTCATTGAGCAAGGCCTGCAGTCGCTGCAGTCGCTCATTCATTATTTCAGGCGCTATTTGATCTTCCATCGTCGCTGCAGGAGTGCCGGGGCGCGGGGAATATTTGAAAGAATAGGCTTGGGAATAATTGGCCTGGCGCACGACCTCGAGCGTATCTTCAAAATCACGATCGCTTTCACCGGGAAAGCCAACAATAAAATCTCCGGATATGGCGATATCAGGCCGCACATGACGAACCCGTTGCAGAATTGTCAAATAGCTTTCGGTAGTGTGCGAGCGATTCATCGCTTTCAAAATAGCATCGCTGCCGGATTGTACCGGAAGATGGAGATATGGCATCAGCTTGGCGACATCGCCATGGGCTTCGATCAACTCTTGGGTCATGTCATTGGGATGACTGGTGGTGTAACGAATGCGCTCCAGACCAGGAATCCGGTCCAGGGCCCGAATGAGGCCGTCAAGACCCCGGTCTTTGCCGCTCTGATCCGCGCCGCGCCACGCGTTGACATTTTGCCCGAGCAGCGTGATTTCTTTGGCGCCGCCATCGACCAACGCTTTGGCCTCGTCGATCAGATCAGCCCAAGGTCGAGAAATTTCGGCACCGCGCGTATAGGGAACCACACAATATGTGCAGAATTTGTCGCAGCCTTCCTGGACGGTCAGGAAGGCATTGGGCCGGGCTTGCTTTTGCCGCACTGGAAGAACGTCGAACTTTGAATTCGCCGGCATATCTGTGTCTAAAGCTTTTCTGCCAGTTTTTGCGCGAGCGATCAGCTCGGGCAATCGGTGATAAGCCTGTGGCCCAACCACAATGTCAACCGTTGGAGCCCGTCTCGAAATTTCCTTGCCTTCGGCCTGAGCGACACAGCCGGCCACCGCGATCATCGGCGTGCTGCCGTCCTTTTTGCGCAACCGACCAATATCTGAATATACTTTTTCCGCAGCTTTTTCCCGAATGTGGCAGGTATTGAGCACAACCAGATCGGCATCCTCGCCTTCGTCGGCGCGGGTCATGCCCTGATCGACGAGCATTTCGTTCATGCGCTCACCGTCATAGACGTTCATTTGACAGCCAAAGGACTTGACGCGGAATTTCTTGGGGTCTGCTTTGTTCATGGCTGCAGGCTATACAACGGGCCGACCATCGAGTGAAGCGGAAAGCGCGGCGGTGATCCTTCGCTCTGCTTCTGCACAAATGGATTTACGATCTCCAAATTCGCTGGGATCAAAAGGCTCGAGAAAATGGAGCGTCGCCGGAATAATCCCAAGCCGTGCAAAGAGGCGCTTGGCGTTTTCGCCGGCTCCCTCATCGCCAATCCATGCAATCTCGGTGCTGATATGGGAATAGTCTATCAACATCGGTTGCACCATGATCGGTTTGGGCGGCGGGCTCATAGCGGCAAATAGCGAGGGCTTGAACGGCAGCAGGCTGTTGCCATCCGTGGTTGTACCTTCAGGAAAAACCGTGATCGGATATTTTTCCTCAATTGCTTCTCGTATGATCGTGACTTGCTCGCCCACTTTCATTCGACTTGTCCGAGACACGAAAATCGTTTTGTTGATCCGGCATAGCCACCCAATAACCGGCCAGTCCGCGATTCCGTCATTCGCGACAAATGTGCATCCTGTCGCGCCGGCGATAACCGGAATATCAAACCAAGTTATATGATTGGAGACATAGAAAACATCGCTTTTCAGGCGTTTTCCGTTCGTCCGGACGACTGCACCGCAATTTAATCCGACGAGCCAAAGAAATATCCGCGGCCAAGGAGACGGCAATCTTAACAAGCGCCACAAACCGTGGAATGGAAGGCAAATGGCTAGGCACAAAATTGTTGATAAAGCGCGAATCCCGATCAGGACGGTCCCCATGATCGCCACGGGGCCGCTCAGCAGATCAATCTTTTCGGTTAGAAGATACGCCATAAAGTTCCATGCGATGATCAACCAACCGATAACCCAGCTTCTCGGCGATCTGTTTCTGCAAGGCTTCCAGTTCAGGATCGACGAATTCAATGACTTTGCCGGTTTCGACATCGATCAGGTGGTCGTGATGGGCCTCTGGAACAGCTTCATAACGCGCGCGCCCGTCGCCAAAATCATGACGATCCAATATTCCAGCTTCCTCGAACAATCTAACCGTTCGGTACACCGTTGCTATCGAAATTCGAGAATCGACTGCCGAAGCACGTTCATGCAGAGTTTCCACGTCCGGATGGTCATCAGCATCTGAAATCACCCGAGCGATAACGCGGCGTTGATCCGTGATACGGAGTCCTTTTTCGGCGCAGAGCGCTTCAAGATCTATTTTTTGAGGCATAAACTCCTTCCTGTCGACAGCCTGACTCTATTGAGGCAGGTGAACAATGGAAAGAGAAAACTGCGACAAACCTGTCGCAATTTTTTTGCTCAAAAATCTGGAGAAGGTTTTTAGGCCTTCTTCCTTTTTTTCTTGCCCAATCCGATGGCTTTGGCCAACTCGCGGCGTTTCTGGGCATAGTTTGGAGCAACCATTGGATAATCATTTGGCAGGCCCCAGCGCGTACGATAATCGTCAGGCGTCATGCCATAATGTGTCATCAGGTGACGTTTCAGCATTTTCAGCTTTTTTCCGTCTTCCAGGCACACGACATAATCGGGTTTGATAGAAGATTTAATCGGAACTGCTGGATCCGGACGCGCCTGCTCGGCTGCCTTGCCAGATAGACCAGCCAATGCGCCGTGGACGCTGCTGATTATCAATGGTAGGTCTGAAACAGCAACGCTGTTGTTGCTTACATGCGCTGCGACAATGTCTGAAGTAAGCGTGATGAGCGTCTCATCAAGAACAATCTGTTCCTCTGTCATGATATTTTACCCTTTTGCGACCACTTTGTGGCTTTTTTTATTTAACAGGGCGCTATTTACACAAATGTGAGCGAGCCGCAAGTATCAAAGCATGATGCAAAAAATCACTCAATGTTAAGTTATTATGATCTTGGTATAAGTGATGGCATCATACTTTACTTTATCAAGGCCAGTATAGTAGGATTTACGAATTCCTGATTTTTCAAAGCCCATTTTTTTATATAGATTTTGTGCTGGGTTATTTGACCTTACTTCAAGGAATATTTTATTAATTTGTCCTAGCTCCGCATTTTCCAATAATGATCGAAGTAATAGTCTACCAATGCCATGGTTTTGATAGGATGGGGTCACTGCAATCATAAGCAGTTCCATTTCATCAGCGACCGCTCTGCTGATAGTGAAACCGCAAGGCGTATCGAGATGATAGGCAATCTGAAGCGCTGCTTTTGGCAGGGTCAGCATTGATCGGCATTGGTGAATATTCCAGCGCTCGCCAAAAGCTTCGGAAAAGGACAGATTCATGACGTTCATGATATCAGGAAGACAATTTAGGTCGCCGCATTCAATCCTCAATTTTTCCGGAAGTCGGCTATCTCGAGATATATCCTGCGCGCCCATATTTTACACGGCTACCGTCGGCTTGGCATCCGGTTGACGGCCATATATCGGTTTTGATTTCAATTGTTTCATCTCTTGCAACAATAGATAGCTTTTGGCGGCATTTGGCAATATTTCATGAAATTCGCCATTTGCGAGGCCTTCTGCCAATGCGCGGGCCGCGGAACCGGCAATGATGTTGGATTTTGCATGATCCAGGCTTGCGGCAGGAGAAAGTGATGCCAGGGCGTCGATCGCCAAGCCAGGCCCATCAAAATTTTGAACGAAAAACTCACCATGGCCAGCGGCCATTGCAACGCATATTGGGACTTGCTGATCCAATATTTGACGGGCTTGCGCGGCGACAAGAGACAGGCATTGATATCCATCAACCCGAACGCCCCATGCCAGTCCCAGAGCCTTGGCAGCGGACACGCCGATCCGCACACCGGTGAAGCTGCCAGGACCACAGTTTACGATTATTCGATCAGACCGTCCTTTGCCGGGCAAGGCAGCGATCATTGGAATGAGTTTTTCGGCATGACCTCGCCCGATTTCTTCATATTCCGAAGCGATCAGGATATTGTCGTCAAACAGTGCAACGGAGCAGGCGGTTGTCGCTGTATCGATTGCGAGAAGTCGACCCGTCACGCTATCATCAAATCAGGCTGTTAAACTTGCCAAATGCCGGCCTCGGACTGCGTTCAAAAATCGTTGAAGGGTCGCCATAGCCGAGAGTTGAAATGAAATTCGAAGAAACACTGGGCTGATCGCCAAAAAATTCTTTGTCGACAGCGTCATTATCAAAGCCAGACATCGGGCCGGTGTCGAGCCCCAATGCACGTGCGGCCATGATGAAATAGCCGCCTTGCAGAGAACTATTGCGCATCGCATGAACGGCCCGTGCTTCGGGATCGCCCGCGAACCAGCTTTTCGCATCCGCATGCGGGAAGAGTTCCGGCAGATGCTCATGAAATTCCCTATCCATCCCGATGATGACCGCTGCGGGAGCTTTTCTTATCTTATCCTGGTTGCCCTCTGCCGCAACATTGGCAAGCCGATCCTTGGCGTCCTGACTGTGGCACCAAATGAGCCGCGCAGGCAGCATATTGGCGCTCGTGGGCCCCATTTTCATCAAATCCCAAATGGCATGAAGTTGTTCAGCCGAAACCGGTTTGTCAAAATAGCCGTTATAGGTTCTAGCTTCGAGAAACAGCTGGTTTAAAGCCACATCATCAAGGGGTGTGCTCATTTCAAACTCTTTCTTTGGGGAATGATTTTATGCAGCCTGTACGTCGGTCACTTCTGGAACATAATGTTTGAGCAGAGACTCAATGCCATGTTTTAAAGTGGCCGTAGACGAAGGGCAGCCAGCGCAGGCCCCTTGCATTTTCAAGAAGACGGTGCCCTGGTTGAAACCACGGTAAATAATATCGCCACCGTCATTCGCAACTGCGGGCCGGACGCGCGTCTCGATCAGCTCTTTTATCTGCGCCACGATATCTGCGTCTTCTGGGTCATCATGGACCTCTTCTTCAGGCGGCACATAAATCTCGCCTGCGCTGCCAGCTTTGAACAGCGGCAGATTAGCGGAAAAATGATCCAGTAAAATACTCAAGACTTGAGGCTTGAGATCAGTCCATTGCGAACCTTCTCCGCCGGTGACCGAAACAAAATTGGATCCAAAGAACACGCCGGTGACATCACCCAGAGAAAATAGCGCTTCGGCAAGGGGAGATTGTTCTGCATCCTCAGGAGATGCAAAATCGCGCGTACCATTGTCCATCACGGCTTGTTCGAGAACAAATTTGAGGGTGGACGGATTTGGCGTTTGTTCGGTTTCTATCAACATGCACTGTATCTGGGAGTTATCCAGACCGCTATCAAGTGGAAAATCCTGCCGATTGAAAAAATCAATCAACAATTGAACACCGATATTCACTGGCCAGTAATATTTGGCTTGCCTATAAACAGAATATGAAATCATTTCCCCAGACTCTTCGGCGCTCCATCCGCGCGATTTTCCTCGTGATTGCCATCATCGCATCACCCAATTCCATTCAGGCCCAAAGCTCGGTGCCGGATGACGAATTGCCGTGGCTCTACAAAGGCAGCGATGTCCCCGTCGATAAGAGCTGGACCTTTGGCGAACTGGACAATGGTCTGCGCTATGCGGTCAAACGCAATGGCGTGCCGCCCGGACAGGTGTCTATCCGTCTTCGGGTCGACGCAGGATCGCTGATGGAGCAGGATCATGAACAGGGCTTTGCCCATTTTCTGGAACATTTGACCTTTCGTGGCTCGACCTATGTCGCCGACGGCGAAGCCAAGCGCGTGTGGCAGCGGCTCGGTGCCACCTTTGGCAGTGATAGCAATGCCGAAACGACACCCACACAGACGGTGTACAAGCTGGACCTGCCAGACGCCAGCCGTGCAAGCCTCGATGAGAGCTTCAAGATATTGTCCGGAATGCTGAGCTCTCCGGGTCTTTCGATCACGGCGGTCAATGCCGAGCGACCGGTCGTTCTAGCGGAACTTGGCGAACGAGCCGGTCCGCAAACAAAGGTGCAGGATGCGACGCGAGAGCTGTTCTTCGCCGGGCAACGTTTGGCCAATCGTGCACCAATTGGTACAGTTGAAGCCTTGAAGGGGGCAACCCCAGAGACTATTCAGCTATTCCATCAACGCTGGTATCGCCCCGAAAATGTGGTGATTGTCGTCGCTGGCGATGGAGAACCCGAAGTGTTCGAAGAGTTGCTGCAAAAACATTTTTCGGCCTGGGAAGGCAAGGGGGAGGCCGGCATCATTCCCGATTTTGGGACCATCGCGGATAGCGGTGATATCAGCAGGGTGGTGATTGAACCAACTTTGCCCCGATTCATTTCGATGGTTATCGCGCGGCCATGGGAACAGGTGGACGATACGATAGAATATAATCAACAGATTCTGATCGATCTTTTGGCCCTGCAACTGATAAACCGCAGGTTGGAGGCAAAGGCGAGGGCAGGTGGCAGTTATCTTCAGGCCAGTGTGAGTCAGGATGACGTTAGTCGTTCGATCGACGGAACCTTCGTCAGCATCATCCCGCTGGATGAAGATTGGGAAGCGGCACTGAAGGATGTGCGAGGGGTCATCGCCGACGCAACCACCTTCGCCCCGTCAGAGATTGATATCGCGCGGGAACTGGCAGAATTTGACGCCGCACTCGCAATTGGCGTCGAAAGCTACGCGACGGAAGCGGCAAGAAAACAAGCTGACAATATTGTGAACGCGGTCGATATCAGAGAGACTGTTGCAACACCTCAAGTGGCGCTGGATGTGTTTCGAGCAATGGGGAATCTGTACACGCCGGAGCGGTTGCTCGCCTCGACCCGAAGGCTCTTCGAGGGCACCGCGACCAGAGCTTTGCTGGCATCGCCAACCGTGGTTGATGGCGCAAAGCCCAAATTGGCCAATGCATTGCGCAGTCCGGTCACCGCAGCCAATGATGTCCGTGTCAGTCAATCCGATATCGGCTTTGATGCGCTGAAAAGAATCGGCAAAAAGGGTAAGGTCAAATCATCCAAACAGATCGACCGATTTGATGTGGAGCAGCTGGAATTGTCCAATGGTGTGCGGGTGCTGCTGTTTGCGAACAAGGCTGAGCGCAATAAGATCATGGTGAATGCCCGGTTCGGCAAGGGGTATAGCGGCCTGTCACCGAAGCAAAGCAATTTGGCTTGGTCTGGCGCGCTCGCCTTGATGGCGAGTGGAGTTGGCGAATTGGGCCAGGAAGATCTCGATAAGATAACGACAGGTCGCCGGATTGGTCTGGGTTTTGACATCGACAATGATGCGTTTGAGATTACCGCGGACACCCGCGCTTCTGATCTCGAGGATCAACTGCATCTGATCGCCGCAAAGCTCGAGTTCCCGCGCTGGGATCCTGCCCCCGTCATTCGCGCGCGTGCGGCGGCGATGATTGGCTATGATAGTTTTTCAGGCTCTCCCGAAGCCGTGCTCCAGCGCGATCTTGAATGGTTGTTGAAAAGCAAAGACCCGCGCTGGAAAACTCCGGACAAAGAAGATTTTGCCGAGTTGACGGCCGACAGCTTTCAGGCATTTTGGAAGCCAATTTTGTCGAGTGGACCGATTGAACTGATGCTGTTCGGGGATTTTGATCGCGATCAGGTTGTTGAATCTGTGCTCAAGACTTTTGGCGCGCTCAAGCGACGAAAATCACAGGCGGTTTCTGAGGATGCCGTTTCTCCGCAATTTCCTGCCGGTAAATTGGGCCCCGAAATTCTCGTGCATAAAGGCGATAAGGAGCGCGCTGCGGCAATGACCGCCTGGCCGACGGGTGGAGGGCTAGCTGATGTGCGGGAAAGTCGAAAGCTCGAAGTCCTGGTGTCAATTTTTAATGACCGTCTATTCGAAATTCTACGGTCCCAACAAGGTGCAAGCTATAGTCCGCAGGTCGTGAACAACTGGCCAGTCGAATTTGAATCAGGCGGGTATATTGGTGCGCAAAGCCAATTGACGCCCGGCAATGTCGATAGATTTTATAATGTCGTTGATTTGATCGCAAAAGATCTGCGAGAAAAACCCGTCAGTGCAGATGAACTGAAACGCGTTGTTGAGCCGCTCCGCCAACTTATTGCGAGGGCAAGTAGCGGCAACAGTTTCTGGATGAGTCAGATGGAGGGCGCCAGCTATATGCCGCAGAAATTCATCGCGCTACAGACACTGCTTTCGGACTATACGGTGATCACGCCGGAAGAAGTCCAGGCTCTGGCCCAAAAATATCTCGACGACGAAACCAAGTGGAAGCTTGTCGTGCTGCCCGAGGATGAGAAGCTTGCGTCAAACGATAATCAGCCTTTGCAGCCTGAGTGGCCAGACGCGGTAAGCAATTAGATGGCGTCGACCATCGCCAGAATCTGATCGTTGGTCGGCCGCATCTTATAATCGCCGGAGACGTTTCTGGCGACTATCTTGCCATCCTTGTCGACAATGATCACCGATGCATAGGGCACGCCAACCGCTCGACCTTCTGTATATTGCGGGTCTCTTAATCCAAATGCATCAATCGCGGCAGAGCTTTCATCGGATAGCATCGGATAGGCAAGCATCTGATTTTGCGAAAACCGATCTTGCTCGCCAGGATTATCATAAGAGACGCCATAGATATTATAGCCGCGGTCTTTCAGATCTCCGACAATCCCATTGATCGCTTTCAACTGGGTCTGGCAAAAGGGGCACCATTGCACAGAGCGGGTAAAGACCAGCAAAGCCGGACCATTTGCAAGCTCTTTGGCCAAAGTTGTATCACCATCCTTGGTCGCAAAAATCGTCGTTAAAGGCGCTTGCTCACCAATCGCCAACCCAGCGTCGATGGTATTAGCTTCGGTAACCGGAGCGATAATGGGGCCTTTTTGAACTTCCTCAGATTTCTGCTGGCCCCCATTGGACGCTGGTTCTGAACATGCTCCGATGAGCAGGGCAGGGGTTAAGGACAGCAAGAGCGATTTATTGTTCATCTAGAACTCCATCAGTAATTTAGATCTATTTGCCGTCATATTGGAAGCGGTTATGGTGCCGACCAATTTTTCGAGCCTGTCGATCATCACCCTTTTGCATAAGCGATGGATGGCTGTTACCACAAGATAGTGAACGGCCAAAATATTCGCGGCTGATATGGCTACAGAACATATTTCGAAAGATCGGTATCTTTGGCAACATCAGACAATTGCGCGTCGACATAGTCAGCATCAATCATGATCTCTTCGCCCTTGCGATCTTCCGCCTCGAAGCTGATGTCTTCCAACAATTTTTCCATCACGGTTTGAAGGCGTCTGGCGCCAATATTCTCAACGGTTTCGTTTACATTTGCAGCAATTTGCGCAAGCTTTTTGATAGCCGCTTCGGTAATGTTGATACTCACTTCTTCAGTGCCCAATAGCGCGACATATTGGTCTGGAAGATTTGCTTTTGTCTCGGTCAAAATCCGAACGAAGTCGTCTTCGGTCAATGCGCGCAGTTCAACGCGGATCGGCAGGCGACCTTGCAGTTCAGGCAGCATATCGCTTGGCTTGGAGATTGAAAAAGCCCCTGATGCTATGAACAAAATATGGTCGGTTTTCATCGGTCCATATTTTGTTGCAACTGTGGTGCCTTCGATAAGCGGCAAAAGGTCCCGTTGGACACCCTCTCGGCTAACCGATCCGCCGCGGACGTCGCTCACCGCGATTTTGTCGATTTCGTCGAGGAAGATTATACCATTGGCTTCTGCATCGCTAATCGCCGAACGGGATATATCATCATCATCAAGCCGTTTGTCGGATTCTTCTTCAATCAGCTTGTCCCAGGCTTCTGCAACGCGCAATTTGCGCCTCTTCATGCGGTTTTGGCCTAACGCTTTGCCCATCATGTCGGAGATATTGATCATTCCGACCTGACCGGACATTCCTGGAATATCCATCGGAGCATTGGGCGTGTCTTCGACCTCAATCTCAATTTCAGTGTCGTTCATATGATTGTCGACAACGCGCTGGCGGAAGCTTTCTCGCGTCGCTTCACTTGCATTTTCACCACATAAAACATCAAGCAAACGCTTCATCGCCGCGTCGGACGCGGCGTCCCGCACAGCCAGTCGCCGACGTTCCCGTTCAAGGCGTACTGCTTCTTCCGCCAAATCTCGAGCAATCTGTTCGACATCCCGGCCGACATATCCGACTTCGGTGAATTTGGTCGCTTCAACCTTGATGAACGGGGCGTCGGCGAGTTTCGCCAGGCGCCGCGAAATCTCGGTTTTCCCGCAGCCGGTCGGTCCAATCATCAATATGTTTTTCGGCGTGACTTCTTCCCGCAGTTCAGCTGGCAAGCGCTGCCGCCGCCAGCGATTGCGCAAGGCGACCGCGACCGCACGTTTTGCATCTTTTTGACCGATTATATGTTCATCCAAGGCCTTTACAATGGCTTTGGGAGTGAGGTTTTCAACCATGAGTGATCTTGTTCTTTCGATAATTTGGAAGTTGCGATGGCCGTCACATATCAGCTGTCGCTGACGAGCGATTCAACGGTCACTTGATCATTGGTATAGACGCAGAGCTCGCCTGCAATTTGCATGGCTTTCAGGACCAGCTTCTCGGCATCTTCTTCATAATCCTTCAATGCGCGCGCTGCGGCGAGAGCGAAATTGCCTCCGGATCCGATGGCGGCGATACCTTCTGTTGGTTCGAGCACATCGCCATTGCCAGTCAATATCAAAGTGATGTCTTTGTCGGCGACAATCATCAGGGCTTCCAGGTTACGGAGATATTTATCCGTACGCCAGTCTTTGGCAAGTTCGACAGCGGCCCGCATCAACTGGCCATTGTGGCGTTCCAATTTGCTCTCGAGCCGCTCAAATAAAGTGAAGGCGTCCGCAGTGGCACCAGCAAATCCGCCGATCACCGAACCATCGTGCAATTGCCTGACTTTGCGCGCATTGGGTTTCATCACCGTCTGGCCCATCGACACCTGGCCATCGCCAGCGACGATAACTTTTCCATTTTTGCGAACCGATAATATGGTGGTGCCGTGCCATTGCTGCAGGCCATGTTGTTGTTTGTCTGTCATGATCCGAGATATGGGTAATTCTGGGACGATGTACAAGCCGCAACAATTTTACTTTGCACCATCACTGTCAGAAAAGATCATCTCGGGATTGATATCCAGCCGCGCATGTCAATCGTCGAAGCGTTCACATGGGCTGAGCAAAAAAAATGGCGACCCGCAGGCCGCCATTTCAAAAAATTATAACCGAACAGCTCAGGGGCTGGTTGGTGTATCGTCGCTACCGTCAGCAGCGATGATGATGCCAGCGATGACAGCCGCAGCAGCCAGAATCGCTACGATGATTCCGCTTGAACCTTCAAGATCGCTTTCTGATTCGACTGCAGCACCAGTACGAGCTGGTTGCGTTGCAGATGAAACTGGCTGAGCGGCCTGTGCCAAGACAGGTGCGCTAACCAGTGATGAAGCTGCAATTGCAGCCATTCCTATTTTACCGAAACGCATATTTTGCTCCTTTACGGTTTCTTATTCCACTGAATACGAACGGAGCATTGGCATAATCAGATTTCAGAATCAACCATCTTGTTGTTCAAACTAGGAATTTATGGGATTTGTTGCAAAGATCACACAGCGTTCATGACTGACTATGATCAGAATTTGGACATGTGGACGATAACTGCCGCAATTCTGCGACCCTGATTTGACCAATGTCCAGCTTCACACTGTTCCATTTCAAGACGTTAACCATGGAGCATATCTTTGTTCTGGCGCTTATGGATAACAAGTTGTTAACGAATATCCATGAGAGAAAACAGACGGCGACCTTTAGTGTTAAGACACGAAGGTGTGAGGCACCCATTTCGGCAGCAAATGCCAATGAAATTTTTCGAGTTTGACGCGCATGCAGTCGCTGTTGAAGCGAAGGCGGATCGCAAAAGCCGTTGGTTGAACGAAGATACCAGTCTGTTCGTACTGAGCTTTCTGGCCTTTTTCACAGCGTTCTATCTGTTTATATTCTAGCGTCTGGATGATCCGGGTCAGTCACAGGCTCGGTGCAATTGCCAACCCAGCCATGCAGCAACGAGGCACATTGCGGCGACGAGCAAGAGTTGCTCGGTGGTGGAGACGCCCAATAAGCTGAGGCCCAAAGCGGCCAGGGCCCCCAATACCATGCAGCCCGAATTCACGATATTATTTGCCGCAATGGTTCGCGCAGTCTGGTTGATATCTACGGTGGTCGTCAGAAATGCATATAGCGGCACTACAAACATACCACCGAAAATCGAGACGCCGGCCAATGTGCCCAGCAACGCCCATGCGCCATCATGCGCGAGGAAAGTTGTCAGCGTATATAGTTCGCCATCTGGCAAACCTTCCCACCCGCGTCCGACGAAATAGAGAATGAGAACAAATACACCCATCATGATGACGCTAATGGGCGCATATCGCGCCGACACTTCACTTTTCAATAGCCGGTTGATGAGCACCGATCCCACTGCGATCCCGATCGAGAAGACTCCCAGAAACAGGCTGGCGACGCGCGGCGTGGATGTAAGAACATTTTCGACGAGCGGAGGAAATTGGATGATCAGCACCGAACCAATGGTCCAGAAAAAACTGATCGCGATAATCGCCAAATAGAGCCTGCGCACTTTCATCGTTGCAGAAATCAACCGAATCGAGGAACGGATGAAATTGAAGTCGATTTTTTCTCTTTCCTGTTGCGCGGGGGCAGGAGGCATGAACTGAGCGGCAATCCTGCCAATCAGCGCAACAACGAACACGAGCACAACGGCAAGCTCGACGCCATTGCCATTACGATCAATAATCACGCCACCCAGGATCGTGCCAGCCAATATCGCAATATATGTGCCGGCCTCAACGAGACCGGTTCCGCCCAGTACTTCGTCCTTTTCGAGATGCTGGGGCAACACTGCATATTTGATGGGACCGAAGAAAGTGGATTGCAGGCCGAGAAGAAATAGCGCCGTCAACATTGTCGGTATGGATTGATACCATAATCCGATCCCACCGATCATCGCGATCAAAATCTCTAGTGTTTTCACGAACCGGGTGATCCGCGCCTTGTCATAATTGTCGGCCAATTGTCCGGCGAGCGAAGAAAACAGGAAAAACGGCAGGATAAAAATGCCAGACGCGGCGGCATTGAACATAAAGTCTTCAGACTCACTCTCATAGATTCCGTAAGTCACCAAAATGACCATCGAGAATTTGAACAGATTGTCATTGAAGGCTCCGAGGAGCTGAGTCACAAATAGAGGTAGAAATCGCCTTGTTCGCAGCAAATGGCTGGTATTCTGCATAATTTGGAAGATCTCTTTTTGGGGCGGGCCGCGTATCGATCGACATCCTTAGCCGATAAGATGTTTGGGTCAAATGCATAGCTGCCAAAGATGACAACCCCGCTATTGCCGAAAAGGCTTTGAAACAATTTTCATTTTGGTCAAATCCGGTTATGCGGTAGCCGACATGTTGAATCTTCCCAATCTATTGACCCTTTCAAGGATATTCGCCGTACCGATTTTGGTCTTTCTGTTGTGGCCAAGTTTTGAAATGAGCGGATCACAGCCGCTCCCGCTCGACTATCTTCTGGCCTTTGGATTATATTGCTTGATGGCGATAACAGATTATTTCGACGGCTATCTAGCCCGGTCACAAGGGACGGTCTCCAAACTCGGTATTTTCCTTGATCCGATCGCGGACAAGATCATGATAGCGGCGGTTGTGCTGATGCTCGTGTTCACACGCGACATAGAAAATTGGCACGTCATTGCCGCGATAATCATACTGCTGCGGGAAATCACTGTGTCGGGTTTGCGGGAGTTTCTCGCCGGATTGCAAATTAGCGTTCCGGTCTCACAATTGGCCAAATGGAAGACAGCCTTCCAAATGATCTCGCTCGGGTCTCTGATATTGGCTGGTGGAATGCCGGAATATGGCATAATCGAAACCGTCGGAATCTGGACGCTTTGGGCCGCTGCAATTTTGACCTTAATCACAGGATGGGACTATCTGCGCGTCGGTCTCAAGCATATGGACTGATGAACCGAACGATCACGATATTGTATTTTGCCTGGGTTCGCGAACGTCTGGGAAAGGATCAGGAGATTGTTGACCTGCCTGATTCAGCGGTGACGGTTGCAGATCTTATTGGTTGCTTGATAGAGAGTAGCGCTGATCATCGAGAGGTTCTAAAAAATCTGGAGAAGTTGCGTTTTGCGCTAGATCAGGATTTTGTATCGCTCGACCAGGCCATTGGCTCAGCGAAGGAGCTCGCCATTTTTCCTCCGGTGACTGGGGGATGATCAAAATTTTGGTCCAGCGGGATAATTTCGACATTGGAGTCGAAACGACAGAGATTGCGAAGTTGGGCGGAGGCGCGCTGGCGAGCTTTATCGGGCAGGTGCGGGCAGACAATGGTCTGCACACATTGGAACTGGAACATTATCCAGCAATGACTGAGAAATCGCTACATGCGATTGCCGAACATGCCAAGGCCCATTGGAATTTGCACGCGATCACCATCATTCACCGCGTCGGACCATTGCCGGTGGGCGATAATATCGTCCTGGTTATCACGGGTTCGGATCACCGCCAGGCCGCGATCGACGCATGCTCTTATGCGATGGATCAACTCAAAACCGTTGCGCCCTTCTGGAAGAAGGAGCAATTTGACAATGGTCGAAGTGAATGGGTCCAGGAACGGCAGTCCGACTTGCAGGCGGCAAAAAATTGGGACGATTAGGCGTTAATCGAGAATATCATTTCTGCGAAATAACCCAATTCTGACTTTGTTTCATGATATCGGCCAGCAGTCTGAATTCATTCCCACGAGGGCTGTTTTTCCGCCAAACCAGAGCGATCTCGCGGAAGGAGCGCTCGGACGTAATCGGCCGCGCAATGATATCGGTGTGATCCAGAATTCCACTGTCGATCGCCATTTTCGGCAATAAGGTGAGACCAAGACCATTGTCCACCATCTGCACCAGCGTGTGCAAAGATGTACCCATCATCCGGGCCGAGGCGGTCAATTCCGGACGGTTGCAAACCGCAAGCGCATGATCTTTGAGG
This sequence comes from Sphingomonadales bacterium EhC05, assembly GCA_001650955.1. Classification (GTDB taxonomy): domain Bacteria; phylum Pseudomonadota; class Alphaproteobacteria; order Sphingomonadales; family Sphingomonadaceae; genus Parasphingorhabdus. The sequence continues at coordinate 388,284 of LXYP01000045.1, read as the reverse complement.
CAATGCCCATCCTCAAGCAGCAGCAAGCGGCTTTCATCGATCAGTGCAGGGTCGACCTGTGCGGGTGGATCTCTCGGGTCATCCTTGGGGAACGCGATGAACAGCTCATCGTCGAACAGATTCTCTGACTCAACATCGCCGCAGGGGAATGGATGGGCGAGCAGGACGCAATCGACATGGCCGTGATGCAGTGATTCGCAAGCCGCTCTGCTGGTCTCTTCTCGTAAAAATAGCTTGAGTTCGGGACGTTCCTTGCGCAGCTGAGACAGCAGCTTGGGCAGCAAGAAAGGTGCGATCGTCGGAATCACGCTCAGCCTGATATCGCCGACCAGCGGCTTTCCGGCTGATTTGGCAATTTCCGACAATTCTTCCGCTTCGCGCAATATCCGATGTGCTTTTTCAACCATCTTATTGCCAAGCTCGGTAAACCGGACGACGCGACGTGTCCGTTCAACCAGCACGATGTCGAGCAGCGACTCAAGTTCCTTAATCCCACCTGACAGGGTCGATTGGGTGACAAAACAGGATTGCGCCGCATGTCCGAAATGGCCATGTTCTTTGAGAGCCACCAAATATTGGAGCTGTTTGAGGGTTGGCAGATATGTAGGCATTATCGATAGTACCGATCAATTGTCTGATTTGATCATAATATAGCGATTAATAAGCCCCGTGGAAAGTCCGGCCTTCGGTAAGTTGCAAGAAAAGACTGGAAATGCAGCGAGAGGAACCTTAGCTTGGCAAGAGATGACAGGCGGAGAAGAAACATGTTTCGGGAACTAGGACGTTATCTGGATTCTATAAAAGCCCGAGATCCGGCCCCGCGATCTCGATGGGAAGTTTTGCTTTACCCCGGCGTTCTGGCCATTGGTCTCCACCGATTTGCCCATTGGTTGTTCAAGGGCGAGCTTTATTTCTTTGCCCGTTTCGTAAATCATTTTTCCCGATTATTCACCGGTATTGATATTCATCCAGGGGCCAAGATTGGCCAACATCTGTTCATTGATCATGGATTTACCGTGATTGGTGAAACAGCGAAAATTGGCGATAATGTGACGATTTATCAATGCGTGACCCTCGGTGGTACAAATCCAACCAATGGTGTTGGTGGAAAGCGGCATCCGACGATAGATGATGATGTTATTTTGGGTTCGGGAGCTCAGATTTTGGGACCGATAACCGTTGGAAAACGTGCCCGAGTCGGGGCGAATGCCGTGGTTACTCAAGATGTTCCGGAAGGAGCAACGATGGTTGGAGTAAGAGCGCGGCCGACGTTGGTCGATGCCACTGAATATCAAAAAGACTTTATTCCCTATGGGACGCCCTGCAGCGAGATATTTGACCCATCGAGTCAGAAGCTCGAGATTTTGCAATGCGAAATGGAACAGTTGCAGAAACGTATCGCAGCTTATGCAGAGGAACGCGGGAATAAGGACAAAGAGCAAAGCGAAGGGCGCGATAGCGCCTGATGCGATCCGACGGTTCCAATATTGCAACATTCCCGCTGCAGCGACACAGCCAAACGCAAGTCGGTTTTGAACGGCGGGAACTGGAACCCATCCTCAATCTCTATGGTCGGATGGTTGCCGCTGGTCATTGGCGGGACTATGCGATGGACATGGGCCGGGATGTCGCAATATTTGCCGCTTTCCGGAGAGCGTCGGAGCGGCCGCAGATGCGGATTGAGAAACGGCCAGTTGATCGCAATCGTCAAGGCATGTGGACTTTGCGCGGTGAACAGGGACAAATATTGAAACGTGGCCATGATCTCGCGGGAGTATTGGCACCAGTTGAGCGGAAGCTGTTAAAGCTCGTCAGCGACTAAAACCAGCCTGGAAATTTGCGACACAATCGGATTCTGCTGAACGACAGCGGCCTCGAATGGCCAGTCAAATAAGTGCAATAAAATGGACATTTTTACGCAATGAAAGTCACATAGAGACGTCATCAACGTCCCTAAGTCTCCAACAGAAGCGAAAATTTAATGACTATGAAACCACATCTTCTCATCAGTGTCGCAGTGGCCGGGCTCTTTGCTGGCCAAGCGAGTGCCGCGCCGTTGACCAGTGAAGATGCCGACCGATTATTGGAACGGCTGACCCAATTGGAACAGGAAGTCGCGAATCTCCGCTCGCAATTGAGCAATGTGGAGATCGAACAGCAGGAACAGACGAAACTGGTCACGGCAACCCAGCAGGACGTGCGTGAGGTCATTGTCACGACCAATCAGAATAAAATCAGCTGGAAAGGTGCGCCAGAGATCAAAAGTGCGGATGGCTGGAGCTTCAAGCCTCGCGGCCGTGCCTTGATAGATTTTGCAAATCTGTCTGCACCCAATGCTATCAATGTGCCTGGAGAAGGTTTTACCAATGAGGCCCGCCGGATCAGGCTGGGCGTCCAGGGCAAGATACCTGGTGGTTTTGGATATAAGATTGAGGCTGATTTTGCCGATGGTGTTGAACTGACGGACGCCTATCTGGACTATAAAGCGAATGATTTAACCATCATCGTCGGACAACATAATAATTTCCAGTCGCTTGAAGAGCTTTCGAGCAGCAATGACACCAGTTTTATCGAACGGTCGGCGTTTACGGATGCTTTTGGGTTTCAGCGCAAAGTCGGCATATCCGCTGCCTGGGCCAAAGGCGACATATTGCTTCAAGGTGGCGTCTTTACCGACAATATTGACGATTTGAGCGATGGCAACGACAGTATCGGTCTTGACGGCCGGGTTGTTTTCGCTCCCAAAATTGGTCCATCGCAGCTTCATTTTGGTGGCTCGGTTCACTGGCGTGATTTGGGCGATACGATCACGTCAGTTCGCTATCGTCAGCGGCCACTTGTGCACACTGTTGATACGCGGTTCATCAATACGGGCAATATTAACGGCGCAACCGATGAAATGAGCTATGGTCTGGAAGCGGCTGTCATATCCGGACGCTTTCATGCCGCTGCCGAAGGCCATTGGAATAAGGTCAGTCGCATCGCTATGCCCAATCCCACATTTTTTGGCGGATCAATTGAAGCCGGGATCTTCCTGACTGATGATAGCCGAGAATATAAGGGTGGCGTTTTCAAGGGTACCAAAGTCAAAAACCCGGTCGGGCAGGGCGGATCCGGCGCCTGGCAATTCAACATACGCTATGATCGACTCGATCTTGTCGACGCTGGGATCATTGGTGGCACCCAAGACGGTTATATGGCCTCGATAATCTGGACGCCGGTCAACCATGTCCGCTTCCTGGTCAATTACGGCCATCTCAACTATGGCAATGCCCTGGGGATCGTTGGCGGTGCGCCCAATAATTATTCGGTCGATGTCGTAGGCGCGCGCGCGCAGGTTTCCTTCTAGCTTATCCAGCGGCGCGATGATTGTTGAAATTGTCGCGCCCCAGTCGCCTATTTCTGGGCGGCATCGCTATCAAGCGCATAGCCAGCGGACCGTACCGTTCGGATGATATCCGATCTATCGTTGGCGTTGAGCGCTTTGCGCAGCCGGCGGATATGGACGTCGACGGTTCTCAGTTCAATATCGCTATCCTGACCCCAAACGCTATCCAGCAGGCGTTCACGGGAAAAGACCCAATTGGGATGTTCCAGAAAATGACGTAGCAGACGAAATTCCGTCGGCCCCAGCGGAATGGTTTCGCCTTCGCGTTTTACTTTATGGCCGACCGTGTCCATTTCGAGATCGCCAAAGGCGAGCTTTTCTCCCGCCAGGGCAGGGCGCACACGGCGTAATACTGCTTTGACCCGAGCGATTAATTCTCTCGGGCTAAATGGCTTGGTAATATAGTCGTCTGCGCCGGTTTCCAGACCGCGGATCTTGTCTTCCTCTTCACCGCGAGCGGTGAGCATGATGATCGGAATATTGGCGGTTTCGGACGCGCGTCTCAACCGACGGCAGACTTCAATGCCCGACAGGCTTTCCAGCATCCAATCGAGTAATATGACATCAGGGCGATGTTCTTGAACGAGCAGCAATGCTTCTTCACCATCTGGCGTATGGATGACGTCATATTCTTCTTTCTTGAAGTTCCAAGACAGGAGTTCGGCGAGCGCCGCGTCATCCTCAACGAGCAGAAGTTTTGCATTTGGCATTAGTCGGCCTCGTCGCTCAGCGCATCGTCGAGCAAATCCGTCGGATTATCTCCGCGACTGCGTTCCGGCATGGGCTCGCCGGTCGCAGCAAAATAAACCATTTCGGCAACATTGGTGGCATGATCGCCGATCCTCTCAAGATTTTTTGCGATGAACAGCAAATGGGCTGCTTCGCCAATATCCTTGGGATTTTCGATCATATGCGTGATGACGGCGCGGAAAATACTATTGTAGAAATCATCGACGATCTGATCTCGCCGATTAACCTCCATCGCCAGATCGGCGTCACGCCGTGCAAAGGCATCGAGCGAATCCCGCACCAGTTCACTGGCGATTTTCGACATGCTCGGGAGCAGTGAAATTGGTCCGAGACTATGCGCCTGAGTGATTAGAGGTACGCGTTTGGCGATGTTCTTTGCATAGTCACCGATGCGTTCGACCACGCCCGAAATTTTGAAAGTCGCGATCAATTCGCGGAGATCGTCGGCCATGGGCGCGCGCAAGGCGATTGTCTGAAAAGTCAGGTCGTCGATGCGCTTTTCAAGGTCATCGATCAATTTGTCTTCGGCAACAACTTCTGCGGCCAGCACCAGATCATGATTCTCCAGTGCTCGCATCGATTTGGCAATTGCCTGCTCACTGCGGCCACCAATCTCAGCAACCATGCCACGCAGTTCATTAATATCCGAGTCAAATGCTTTGACGGTATGTTCTGTTCCAGTTGGCGACATTTCTTATTCCTAACTCTGTTCTGAATATTAGCCGTAGCGCCCGGTGATATAGTCTCGGGTTTGCGTCTCAGTCGGATTTGTAAAAATCTCTGACGTCTCGCCATATTCCACCAGGGTTCCGAGATGGAAAAAGGCCGTCCGTTGCGATACGCGCGCCGCTTGCTGCATATTGTGGGTCACGATCACAATAGCATATCTTCCACGAATTTCGTGGATGAGTTCTTCAATCTTGGCTGTCGCGATGGGATCAAGGGCCGAGCAGGGTTCATCCATCAGAATCACTTCCGGATCGACGGCGATCGCGCGCGCAATACAAAGACGCTGCTGCTGTCCGCCGGAAAGCGCGGTTCCGCTGTCAAGCAATCGATCTTTCACCTCGCCCCAAAGTCCGGCGCGCTGCAGCGATGTCTCGACAATATTATCCAGCTCATCTTTGCCAGCAGCCAGTCCGTGAATCCGCGGGCCATATGCCACATTGTCATAAATGGATTTTGGGAAAGGATTGGGTTTTTGAAAGACCATGCCGACGCGTGCACGGAGCTGGACAACATCCATGGTCGGTGAGTAGATATCCTCGCCCTCGAGCGTTATCTCGCCGGTGACTTTCGCGATTGGAATCGTATCATTCATCCGGTTCAGGCAGCGTAAGAATGTTGATTTTCCACAGCCAGAAGGGCCGATAAAAGCGGTTACATTGTCCATATTCACATCAATGGACACATCGTTGATAGCTTGTTTGTCACCGTAGAAAACGTTGACGTTGCGCGTGGTCATCTTTGGTGAACCATCGCCTGCGCTGATCATCTCATTTTTAGAATTTGTCATGGTTGCGCTTTCGAGCAGGGAAAATTTGTAAACATCGGAGCATTTTTTAGACTACCAGCGGGTTTCAAAACGATTGCGTAAATAGATCGCGAGAGCGTTCATCGTCAGCAAAAATAGCAAAAGTACAATGATCGCCGCCGAAGTTTTCTCAACAAAACCGCGATTAACTTCATCCGACCACAGGAAAATCTGGACAGGTAGAACGGTTGCCGGGGCGGTAACGCCATCTGGCGGTGTTGCGATGAACGCGCGCATACCGATCATCAATAGCGGTGCGGTCTCTCCCAAAGCCCGGGCCATACCGATAATGGTCCCGGTCAAGATACCCGGCAAGGCGAGTGGCAAAACATGGTGGAAAACGACCTGCAATGGGCTCGCACCGATACCAAGTGCCGCCTCTCTGATCGATGGCGGAACCGATTTCACTGCGTTGCGACCGGATATTACAATCACCGGCATCGTCATCAGCGCAAGCGTCAAACCACCAACCAAGGCAGCGGATCGGGGGAGACCAAATAGGTTGAGAAATACCGCCAGGCCGAGCAAACCAAAAATGATCGATGGGACAGCGGCGAGATTGTTGATCGACACTTCGATCAGATCGGTAATCCGATTCTTGGGGGCATATTCCTCCAGATAGAGAGCTGCCAAAACCCCGACGGGAAAGGCAAGAAGCAATGTGATAAACATGGTGATGAGCGACCCTTTGAGCGCGCCCCAAATACCCACCTGCATCGGATCTGTCGCATCGGAGCTGATCAGGAAGTTCCAATTGAAGCCGGTTGAAAGCTGATCGCCCAGCTGTTCGACCCGGGCTTCTGCTTCCTCATTTCCATCACTTTTATAGGCGACATCAAGTGCAGCATCTACTGGGAGATATATGATGGTTTTCTGCTCGACCATATCGGGGTTGTTGAGGATTTCTGATCCAACTGCAGTCCAGCCGCCGGATGAGAATAAGTCCTTCCCATCGGCGCCATATTGAATTTCAATGCTGTTGTTGACGATGTCCTGCAAACCCATGGACTGCATATTCGCCAATCCGTTCTGACCTTCAAACTGGCTCGCAGAAGCGCCGCCAGTTGCCGCCGGAAAGTCAATTTCCAACGGCAGTTCGGTTTGGGTGAACCCGCGGAAACCGTTGCTCATCATTACGATGAGCAGAAATGCAAGAAATCCCGCGGACATCAGAATAGCGGCCAGGCCCAAGGCTTTGAATCGCCGTTCGGATGCATAACGACGTTTGATGCGCTTTTGCATCTCCACACCCTGCCATTCGGTGGGGCGCCGTTCCATATCTGTAATTGTCGGGCTATTCATAAGCTTCACGATATTTCTTGACCACACGCAAGGCGATCAGATTGAGTAACAATGTAACGATGAAGAGAACCAGTCCAAGTGCAAAAGCGGCCAGCGTTTTGGGACTATCAAATTCCTGGTCACCGGTCAGCAGCTTGACGATCTGAGTTGTCACTGTGGTTACGCTGGAAAATGGATTTGCGGTCATATTGGCCGCCAGTCCTGCTGCCATGACCACGATCATGGTCTCACCAATCGCCCGGCTGACCGCAAGCAAAACGCCGCCGACAACACCCGGTAAGGCCGCCGGGATCAGGACTTTCTTGATTGTCTCGCTCTTCGTTGCGCCCATTGCCAGGGAACCGTCTCTCATCGCACTGGGAACGGCTGCGATGGAATCGTCGGCCATCGAGGAAACAAACGGAATGATCATGATCCCCATCACCAGACCGGCGGCCAGCGCGGATTCGGACGAGGCACCAGCGATCCCGATGGATACGGCAAAATCTCGGAGGGCAGGTGCGACTGTCAATGCGGCGAAATAACCATAAACCACGGTTGGAACACCCGCGAGAACTTCCAAAATTGGCTTCATCCATGCGCGGAATCGAGGCGGCGCATATTGGGTCAGATAGACAGCGCTCATGAGTCCCAAGGGTATGGCGACGATCATCGCGATAATCGCGCCAATGAACACCGTGCCCCAGAATAAGGGAATTGCGCCAAAACCGGTTTCACCGCGCGGGCCAGCGACGGCTTTCGGATTCCATTCGGTGCCAAACAGAAAATCTATTGGCGAAACCATCGAGAAAAACCGGGCGGTTTCGAACACAAGTGAAAGGAAAATCCCGACGGTGGTAACGATCGCGATGAGTGAGGCGATCAACAGCGCCATCATTGTTACACGTTCAATTTTTGTTCGCGCCCGAAGATCGGGCTTGATCCTTAACCATGCAAAAGCACCACAGGCAAATACCAGCAGAAGCGCGGCTAGCGCGCCAATCGTCTGATAATAGGAGATGGCTTCTTCATAGGGTCCGACCATGGTCCTTGATAGCGGATTGAAGGCATTGCTTTGATTGCCATAAGCAATCGACCGCGCTTCTGAGAGAATCGTTCCCCTGGCGAAACCTTCTTGGGGCAGTTGTTGCGCTGCCGGGCTGGTGAGAGCCGCTTCGGTAATGAGAGAGGGGCTGACGATGTTCCAAACGGTAACGAACAGCAGCGCCGGGATAATCGCCCACAGCGCAACATACCAACCATGATAATTTGGCAGGGAATGAAGCGCTCTTTTTGGCGAAGAGGCTGCGCTGCGCAGTCCAGCCGCTTTCAGACGACCAAAAAACCAGGCGATGGCACCCATGCCAAAAACAAGCAGTAAAAGCGTAGTACTTGTCACGATCTTTGATCAGCCCCTGACTTTTGATGTCATTTTGAAATGTCGAGGCCGACCACAATCTGTTGCAATGGCCGGCCTCGATAAAAAATTACTTCAATTCGGATCCATCCAAAACGGTCATGTCTTTAACGGTTTCGATCATGGCATTGCGTACATCATCTGGAGATGCAATTAAACCTGCATCAACCAGATAACCATCTCTGGTTCCGGCTTCGACAAATTGGGTTACATAGTCCTGAAGAGCGGGAATAACGCCAACATGTTGTTTCTTGACATATATATATAGGGGTCTTGCGCCAGGATATTCGCCCGATGCAATCGCATCATAGGTTGGGGCGACGCCCGAGACCGAAATCCCACGTACCGTGTCGAGATTCTCTTCAAGGAAGCTGTAGCCAAAAATCCCAACGCTGTTGGGATTTGCTTTCAACTTCTGGACAATCAGATTGTCATTTTCGCCGGTATCAACATAAGCGCCATCGGCACGAACATCGTGACAGATAGCGTCATATTCATCGCCGTCCGTGTCTTTCAATGCCTTGGTCGCAGGATCGGTTTTGCAACCCACTTCCATAATCAATTCCGTCAACGCATCGCGCGTGCCCGAAGTCGAAGGTGGGCCATAAACGCTGATCGCAATATCTGGCAGCGAGCTGTCAATATCCGACCAGTTTTTGGTTTCATTTTTCTTGCCAAACGGGCGCTCGGCAATTGCTGCATATATTTGCGTTGGCGTCAGCGAAAAGGACGGACCATCATTGGATTGCGCGACGGCAATGCCGTCTATTCCGATTTTGACTTCGACAACATCGGTGACGCCGTTGGTCAGGCACATTTCCAGCTCGGTAGCTTTAATGCGCCGTGATGCATTTGCGATATCCGGCGTATCTGCGCCAACTCCTGCACAGAATAGCTTCATTCCGCCGCCGGTCCCGGTCGATTCCAGAATTGGCGAAGCATTGGCACCATTTGCGCTAAATTGTTCGGCAGCTGCTTTGGCAAACGGGAATACTGTGGATGAACCGACGATTCGAATTTCGCCGCGAGTCCCTCCTTGACCTCCAGATGCCTGATCCTGACATGCCGTCAGCGCGAGAGCAGAAATCGCTACGATTGCGACCTTTTTAAACATATTAAGTCCCCAATTTTGTGGATTCAGATGAGAAGTGAATTGCGTAATAATCTGGACTCACCAGACTTCGATAGCGCCTTTTTAGGGAGGTGCAATGTCCTAATCATTACATAATTGTTACACTAATGTGACAACGAGCGACCCACCAAAAAGTCTCAAAATACTTCTTATATTTCAAGCGTATATCATTTTCGTTCGGTCTACGTCGCGTTGATCGCTTGCTTCACGATAGGTAGCCAAATCGAAACTGTTGTCCCGATTCCGACGGTGCTGGAAATCTCCATTCGTCCGCCATGTCTTTCGGAAATATGTTTGACGATCGCGAGGCCGAGTCCCGTCCCGCCGATTGACTTGCTGCGGCCTTTATCAACGCGATAAAAGCGCTCGCTCAATCGCGGAATATGTTCGGCCGCTATGCCATCTCCGGCATCAATCACCGATATGCGGAGCATCGAGCCGGTTTCATTGGGTGCGACATTTATGGTTACGGGTTCATTCTTTCGACCATATTTGAACGCGTTGCTTAGCAGATTGTTGATCACTTGGGACAATTGTGCCTTGTCCCCGTTAATCCGCGGTATCCGATCAGGCAGTATTATGCGCAAATCCTGCTCTTTCTTGCCTCTGCTGTTGACATAAAAGTCTCGCGCCTCTTGAACGATTCCTTCCAGATCAACAGGTTCAGACGGTAGTTCATATTTTTCAGCTTCGATCCGCGAAAGCGACATCAGATCTTCCACCAGCCGCTGCATGCGATCCGCTTCTTCATACATTATTTTGAGAAAGCGCGCGCGCGTATCATCATCTTTGCCAGCTTCGGGATTTTCCAGTGTTTCAATAAAACCCTTAATCGCAGCCAATGGTGTGCGCAATTCGTGGCTCGCGTTTGCGACAAAGTCAGTCCGCATCCGTTCAGCAGCATAATGGCTACTGCGGTCCGATAGCTGAACCAATTTGAGGCCGTCTTGCAGAGCATGAATCCGAAGTTCCCAGCGTTGATCAGCGCTGCCGACGCCAACAAGCAATATTGGTTCTCCAGTATGTCTGGCATTCGGATTGGCGAGCCGGTCCGCCGCAGCAGGATGGCGAATCGCGATCCGGACGTCCTCTCCGATGATATGATCTCCCAAAACCAAGGCGGCGGCAGGGTTGGCGGCGGCAACCTTGGCATTGCGAACCAGTAAAATTGGGTCGGTAATCGGACTGATCACATCTTCATAGGCTTCTGCCCGACCTTGATATAATATCCGTTTGCGTTGCCCTTCCACGACAGCTGGATCAGGCAAAGGAGCTTTCGGCGGATCAATTAAAACGATCAGCAGAGCGATGATGCTTGCTGCACACATCACGATGATCTGCTGGCTATTCTGCTGCATCTGGCTCGCGAAAAAGGCGCCGCCGATTATGAGAGCCAGAGCAAAGCCGATTCGCGATCGAGATATGGAGTTCATGCTGATGTTCCAAAACGGATGATTTACAACGTTTACGACGGGAGATGTGATCTCGGCAACGAGAATGTTTCTTTCTACAAATAGATGCGTCGGCAGCGAAGTGCGCGTGGATTAACGAATGATCGCCATTTGTCCCGTTTATGGACGTGTTTTTGGAGGTCGCACTGTTTACTCGCTTTTTACCGATGGTGTGCTTATGCTCCCGATAAGGAAATTCCTAATCAGGAGCGTTAAAAAATGAGCGACGGGCGGCATGAAGATGCTGAAAATCAAGCGGACATAAATGCCGGGATCGTGACACGTCGTCGGGCGTTGATGATGGGAGCCGTTACGGCATCTGCCGTGGTGAGTATTAAACCCGCATTGGCCCAAACCGCCGGTTCTGTCCTGAATTGTGAAATTCCCGTTCCAGGCAACCATGCTGCGGGTGGATATATTGCCCCTGATGGGAAAATTGTTTCTCCCGATACGCCAGGCGCCTTTCCTCCGGCGGGTCGGAATTTACCGGCGAAGAAGTGAAGCGCGCGATCAATGGTCGCAGTCTTCCGGGTACATCTTATGACCAGTCGAAGGCCTATGTGAATTATATACGTCGACTGCAATCGGGACAGAGCGGGTTCACCTGCTATGCCTCGCTACAAATGCCGCGCTAGGCCGGCTTTCGTCCACAATCAAAATTAACGTTTCGCTGTTATAGCTTTGGCTCGTTGAACCAGAGTTGTTAGTAGTTAGAAATGCATGAAAAATACCGGCTAGCTTCATCAGATGCGTTGATTCATCATGATCTGGATAGCATGTCCCTCATCTTCGACCGTCGTTCGGGAATCACGCATATGATTGCCGACCCGGTAACGGCGATCATTGAAGTGATGGGAGATGCTGCTGCATCGGTTGCAGCGATCGCTGAAATGTTGTCTTCGCACTTCGATGTCGAACAAGAAGTTGATGTCGCCGAGATCGTGTTGGCGCGATTGGAAGAGCTGCGTGATTTGGGCCTCGTGCAGCGCGAAGGCGACGGATGAGCGCGATGCACCATATTGATATCGAGGTCGGGCCGGCCAGATTCAGAGTCGCATCTGCCTGGCGTCAGGCAGTGTCCACGCTGGACCAGCTATACGGCCATTATCCGCGCGTTGAAGATGATCTCGTCGATTTTACCGTGAGATTGGAGCCGGAAAAGCCGTGGCGAAAATTCATTCGTCCATCAGTCCATATTTCGGGCGATTTTTGGTTGCCGGACGCTGCGCCATTGCCGTTGCAGCAACATCTGCTCGCGGCGGAAATGGGAATGAACCTGCAAATGGCGCTTGGCTGGCGGCGTCATCTGCTTCTCCACGCAAGTTCGGTCGAGAAAGACGGCAAAGCTCTATTGATGACCGGCCTATCAGGTTCCGGCAAATCGACGCTTTCAGCGATGCTCGGCGAGAATGGCTGGCGTTTCATGGGCGATGAATTTGCCTTGCTATGTCTTGATAGCGGGATGATACAGCCTTTCCCTCGGCTGATCAGTCTCAAGAACGAAGCGATTCCGGCGATGAACGAGTTGGTGCCCGCTGACCGTTTCGGGCCGCTGCTCCAGGGCACGCCCAAGGGCGATATTCAGCATCTGCAACCGCAACAAGCTGCGGTTGAAACCATGGATGTTTTGGCAAAGCCTGCTTTGCTGCTGTTTCCCCGTTTCGGTCACGACGGGGCATTGCGCAATATGGGAAAATCGGAAATTTTTGTCAGATTGACCCAGGCTTCGACCAATTATGTCGCGCTGGGTGAAACAGGCTTTCGCGCCTTGACTCGATTTGTCGACGAAGTGCCCGTGAAAGCGATGGACTATCAGTCAGGTGACGAAGCTCAAGCGATGATCGACAAGCTTTGGGCTGAGTTGCGATGATCAAAGATGCGACACCCCTGATAGATGCGTTGCGGGATCCGCAGTCAGTTTCTGCTTTGGGTGATGGTCAATGGAGTGAATTGATCAGCATCGCGCGAGCGGAGTCGCTGATCGGCAGCCTTGCGCACAGATTGAGAGGTCTGGACCTTCCCGATCGCGTACAGGCGATTTTTGACGATGCGATAGATTCGCATGAGCTGGTGAGAACCCAAGCCTTGTGGGAGGCCGATTGTAGTCGTCGGGCGCTGTTTTACGTTGAAGGCAAGACCGTGCTGATGAAAGGCACGGCCTATGTCGCAGCGGGTCTTGCTGCCGGAGTTGGACGCAGTATCGGCGATCTCGATATTCTGGTGGCAAAGGACAAGCTGCCTCTGGTCGAAGAAGCGCTGCTCGATGCGGGGTGGGAATGGGTGAAGCCTGACCCCTATGATGATCAATATTATCGTGAACATATGCACGAATTGCCGCCGATGATCCATCGTGAGCGCGATCAGATGATCGACGTGCATCATACGATCTTGCCGCTGACCGCCAAGCCCATGCCCGACCCACAAAAGATGTTGGAGGATGCGGTGGAGCTTGCAGATGGGCTCTTCATCATGGCGCCTGTGGACATGACCTGCCATTGCGTTGCGCATGTGATGGCCGATGGGGATTTCGCCGGTGGTTTGAGAAATTTATGGGATTTTCACGGCCTGGTGACGGAATTTTCCGCGCACAACGTTCAATTCTGGCAGCAGTTGGAACAGCGAGCGCAACGGCACCAACTCTTGCAGCATGTGCGCTGGGCGGCGGTACTGTCGCATCAACTCTATGGAACCGCAATCCCTGAACAATGGTCTGTCGGATCAAAGATACGCGACAGATTGACCCTTCATCGTCTCACTGCTCGCGACGGCTATGGTCGGGAAACACGCAAGCTGACTCGCCTGATCTTTTACATCAGATCGCACTGGCTCAGAATGCCGCCGATGATGCTCGCCAAGCATTTGTGGACCAAATTTCGTAGGCCATGAAAGGTTTTACAATATGAAACGGATGCGGCTCTCCGAAGATTCTAGTATTCACCCAAGGGTCATGGCATTGACCGGAAATCATCATAGCAATGACGCGCGGCGCTGCGTCATGGAGTTTAGCATTTTGGAGTTCTCGCATGACTGATCGGCCATTAGCAGCCATAATTCTTGCCGCGGGGCAGGGCACACGGATGAAGTCGGGCAAGCATAAGGTGCTGCATCCGATTGCCGGTAAGGCGATGCTAGATCATCTTCTCGATACGGTTGATAGTCTGAATGTGGAGCAGACGGTGGTTGTGGTTGGTGCGCTGAGAGAACAGATCGAGCAAAGCGCCGCAGACCGCGATGTCAAATTCGCTGTGCAGGTTGATCAGCTGGGGACCGGCCATGCGGTTTTGCAGGCAAAAGCGGAGTTGACGGGTTTTGAGGGCAATATTCTGGCCTGTTTCGGCGATGTTCCGATGGTTCAGCCCGAAACAATTGCCGCGATGATCGCCAAGCTGGAGTCTGATGCCGGAATAGCATGTGTCGTTCTCGCCTTCCGTCCGCGAGATACCAAGGCTTATGGCCGGGTCATTGCCGACGAAAATGGCCTGATTTCGAAAATGGTCGAGCACAAGGATGCCACCGTCGCGGAGCGTGGTGTTAACTTGTGCAACAGCGGTCTCCTGATCGCGCGCAGCAGCGATATATTCTCGCTGCTCGAGAAGGTGAGCAACGACAATGTTCAGGGCGAATATTATTTGCCGGACATGGTAACGGTCGCATTAGGCGAAGGACGCTCCTGTGCGGTGATAGAATGCGCCGAATGGGAAGTCGCGGGTATAAACAGCCGCGCAGAATTGGCGGCTGTCGAAAAAGACTGGCAAGTTCGCCGCCGCGTGCAGGCGATGGCCGATGGTGTCTCTCTGATTGCTCCGGAAACCGTCTGGTTTTCACATGACACAGAAATTGCCGCGGACGTCACCGTTGAACCCAACGTGATTTTTGGACCCGGCGTTACCATCGCAAGCGGCGCGACCATCTATGGTCATAGCCATATCGAAGGCGCAACCATTGGGCCGAACACCAACGTTGGGCCCTTCGCGCGGATGCGTCCCGGAGCGGTGATGGAAGAAGGTTCTAAGATCGGTAATTTTGTCGAGATGAAGAAAGCCACGCTCGGTAAAGATGCGAAGGCTAGTCATCTAACCTATCTCGGCGATGCCGAAGTGGGCGAGGGAGCCAATATCGGGGCCGGCACGATCACGTGCAATTATGATGGCTATTTCAAATATAAAACGGTGATCGGCAAAGGTGCGTTTATTGGATCGAATAGCGCATTGGTTGCGCCGGTCACGATTGGTGACGGGGCAATGGTCGGGGCCGGGTCAACGCTGACCAAAGATGTCGCTGCCGGCGATCTCGCGCTGGTCCGGACGGAACAATCCAAGAAGGCGGGGTGGGCGACGCGGTTCAATGCGGTGAGTGCGAAGAAGAAAGCCGGGAAGTGAATAATGACGATCCATCTAAACTCGATATTCTTCGAGAAATCGGATGGAAATATTGGGATCAGTTTTTTGGACCATGACGACAATGATCCCGAACCCTGCCGAATTATAGCGACAAAGATCGCTGCATAATTGAAAACTCTGGATCGATCGACTTGACATGATATCATGATATGATATCAGTATATCATTATGGCTCGGATACTTGCTGACCTACCCGATGAAGATATCAAATGGCTCGATGCTCTTGCCGCCGAGCAGGGCAAGTCGCGCGCCCAGCTGTTGCGCGATGCGGTGGCGGCTTATCGACCGAAAGCGGCAGCTGACTGGATCGCGCGCGGTGCCGGTTACTGGACGGATCGCACCGATATATCTGACGGCGTCGAATATCAGCAGGCGATGCGCGAAGACCGGATGGAGCGGAATTGATGGTCAATGTCTGATCCGTTTTTTGACACCAATATCCTCGTCGACTGGTTGAAAAACCGGCCGCAGGCAATTGCCGAATTGTCGCGCTATAATCGTCACCGGATCAGCCGGATCGTCTGGACCGAACTGATGGCCGGAGAAGCGGTCGAAACGCGAAGCCATATCGCGCAATTGCTTTCCCCCTTTCAAATGGTCGAACTGGATGAACGCATCGCCGCCGCCGCGGCCGATATCCGCTATCGCAGCGAGATGAGATTGCTCGACGCCTATATCCTTGCCACTGCGCAAGTGAATGGCGCTATTTTGATTACACGAAATACTAAGGATTTCCCTGCTAATATGCCGGGCATCCGGATTCCCTATACCCTTTAGAAGAAAGCCAGAAACACGATGTGCGGAATTATTGGAATCGTTGGCAAGTTATCGGTCTCGGATCGTCTCGTAGATGGCCTGAAACGTATGGAATATCGCGGCTATGACAGCTCTGGCGTCTGCACTGTTGTCGATGGTCAGCTGATCCGTCGCCGCGCAGAAGGCAAGCTCGCCAATCTGGTTTCGGTGCTGAAAACCGATGATGCGGCAGGCAATATCGGAATCGCGCATACCCGTTGGGCGACCCATGGCGCGCCGACCACGCATAATGCCCATCCCCATGCTACGGGCGAAGTGGCACTGGTTCACAACGGCATTATCGAAAATTTCAAGAGTTTGCGGGAACAACTGAGCGGCCGGGGGCGTTCATTCGAGAGTGAGACCGATACTGAAGTGGTCGCACATCTGGTCAGTGAACAGGTCGAAGCCGGAAAATCGCCCGAAGATGCGGTCAAATCTGTCTTGCCGCAATTGCGTGGTGCCTTTGCACTGGCGATCGCGTTTCGCTCGCAACCGGATATGCTGATCGGCGCCAGACTGGGTTCGCCGTTGGTCGTCGGCTATGGCGATGGAGAAACTTTCCTCGGCTCCGACGCCCTCGCTCTGGCGCCGCTGACTCAGAAAATTGCTTATCTCGATGAAGGCGACTGGGTGGTTATCACACGGGCCGGCGCCGCTATTTTTGACAAGGATAACAATCCGGTCGAGCGCGAAATTACGACATCCGGTGTCTCTGCCGCAGCGATTGAAAAGGGCAATTACCGCCATTTCATGCAGAAAGAGATTTTCGAGCAGCCGACGGTCGTCGCACAAACGCTGCAAAGCTACATTCGTCCGTTGGAGCAGCAAGTGGCTTTGCCGCAAATGGATTTTGACTTGCGCGATATCAAGCGGATCACCATCGTCGCCTGCGGAACCAGCTATTATGCCGGAATGGTTGCAAAATATTGGTTCGAAACCTTCGCTCGTGTGCCGGTAGATTTGGATTTCGCCTCGGAATTTCGCTATCGTGATCCGGTTCTGGAACCGGGTGGACTGGCTTTGTTCATTTCCCAGTCCGGCGAGACCGCGGATACGCTGGCGGCGTTGCGTCATAGCAAAAAAAATGACCAGAAAATTGCGGTGGTCGTTAATGTACCGACGAGCAGCATGGCGCGCGAAGCCGACCTTTTGCTGCCCACTCATGCCGGCCCCGAAATAGGTGTCGCCTCGACCAAGGCATTTTCTTGCCAACTTGCGGTCCTGGCGGCATTGGCGGCGCATCTGGCGGTGGTCAAAGGCAAGATGACGCGCGATGAAGAGCGCGAAGTTGTCGCACATCTCACCGAAGCGCCCGCAGCATTAAACGCCGCCTTGGGACATGACGAGGATATTGCCAATATGGCGCATTTGATCGCGCCGGCCCGTGATGTCCTGTATCTCGGTCGTGGACCGGATTATCCGCTGGCTCTGGAAGGTGCGCTGAAACTCAAGGAAATCAGCTATATTCACGCGGAAGGCTATGCCTCCGGTGAGATGAAACATGGCCCGATTGCGCTTATTGACGAAGCGGTTCCGGTGATCGTGCTGGCACCTTCCGGTCCGCTGTTCGAAAAAACGGTCTCGAACATGCAGGAAGTCATGGCGCGGGGCGGCAAGGTTGTATTGATCTCTGATGCGGAGGGAATTGCCGAAGCCGGAGATGGCTGTATGGCGACCATCGAAATGCCGAAAGTCCACCCGCTGATCGCACCGCTGGTCTATGCGGTGCCGGTCCAGCTGCTCTCCTATCACGTCGCGGTTGCCAAGGGGACAGATGTTGACCAGCCGCGCAATCTCGCGAAATCCGTGACCGTGGAGTGAAAAATGGCAGAGAGTGCATCAATCGTTACCGTCTCAACCGCTGAGGGAAAATTTCAGCAAAATATCAGGGTTGGACAGCATCGCTTTGTGGCCGATGAACCGCTTTCGGTTGGCGGTATCGATAGCGGGCCATCTCCCTATGACCTGCTGCTCGCGGCCTTGGGTAGTTGCACATCCATGACGATAAAGATGTACGCCGATTTAAAGAATATCCCGCTGGAAAGCGTGGAGATTGAATTGGAACACAGCCGGGATCATGCCGAAGATTGCGTCAACTGCAGCAATGATGACAATCGCATCGATGTGATTGACCGATCCATTATTCTACGCGGCGAGCTGACCGATGCACAGCGCCAGAAGCTTCTTGAAATTGCTGAGAAATGCCCGGTTCACAAAACTCTGGAAAATCGAATAGACATTCATACCACTGAAGTGCGGGATTGAACGCTAGGGACGGGTGAACGCGGCTGCTGAGCGGTGAACTTGCCATTGTTGCAACGCTGGCCTAGCTTCAGACGATGAAGCAGGGGCAGGTGGTTGTCTGAAAGAAAAATAACCAATTGGCTGAATGCGGGTCTTATCGACGCGGACACAGCGTTGCGCATCCGGGAATTTGAAGCAGATCGATCACGCCCTTTGGGTCTTTGGTCGCTGATCGGGCTGGGGGCTCTGGCGATCGGTTTGGGTCTCATCTCGGTGGTTGCGGCAAATTGGAACGACATTCCCGGGCTGATCCGTCTCACGGTTCATGTCTTGCTGATCACCGGTATTGCCGCAGGGATTTTTCTCCTCCAGCCGCGCGAAGGCCTTCTCGGAATCTATCTGAAGGATGTTCTGCTGTTCATCCTCGCGATTCTCGGTGCAACTTTCTTCGGGCATCTCGGCCAAGTCTATCAAACCAGTTCACCCTTGTGGCAACCATTGGCAACCTGGCTGTTTCTATTCTCGCCGCTTTTGCTGCTGGTCGGGCGCGGTTGGTTGATTTCCTTGCTTTGGATGGTGGGACTATTGGGCACCGCTATTGCCCATTTGGGCTGGTATCTGGATCAAACCAATGACCCGCCGTCAATCTATTTAGCCCTCATCACCAGCATGCCCGTTTTCGCGCTGGTCGTTGCAATTTTTGTAAAAAAAATGAGCTCAAGGCAAGTCTTTTGGAAACAGGTCGGGACATTTGCTTTGGCAACATTTGTCGCTGTGGTGACTCTCAAATTGATAGCTGATGGCTTAACCAAAGCTGGCTTTGGCGGATCAGAGGGTGATTTGAGCGACATAACCGCCATCCAGCTCGGTCTCTGGAGCGCTGCCGCACTGCTCATCTATATTTTGAACCGTAAGGCCTCCGGAATCAGTGTTGCTGCAGTTTTGGTCGCTGCTGCAATAATCAGCTTTGGCAGCAGTCTGGCCCAGTCTGACGAACCATTGGTCAACGCGACGTTTTTCATGGCATTCTGGGCGGCTATTGGCTGGAGCGCGATATATTCCGGATGGCGCAATGTGTTTCAAACGGTCGTGGCGATCGTATCGCTACGCTTGATCATCTTGAGTTTTGAACTTGCATCCGATCTCTTGAGCAGCGGCCTGGGTCTGATATTGGCGGGTGTGATCACCATCGCTATCGCAGTTGTAGCGTTTCGCTTTTCCAGAGCATTTGCGCCAGCCAAAGCTATTACTGTCGAGACGACTCACAAGGAGGAGGATCCATGAACCAATATCGTCGTCTTTTCCTTTTGATCGCGTTGCTTATTCCGGTGCTTGGCATGGGTCTGACTTGGTTCCTTTCCGAGAGAGAATCGCATCAGGGTACGGAGTGGGATGTCCCGATTGCCGGCTATGACCCGCGCGATCTGTTGCGCGGACATTATGTACAATTTCGTTATGACTGGCCGGCCGTGGAGGAAGAAGATATTCCGATCTGGTCGAGATCACCAAAGATCCTGTGCATAAGGGGGGCCGCACCAGACATCATCAGCGTCGAAGTGCAGGATGAGATCAGCTCCGGTCTCGCCGTGGACCTTGCCTGTGATGCAACGGCAAGAGCAAATCCATGGAGCGAGGAAGGCGATAATGGGCTCACGCGCGATCGCATATATGTGCCCCAGGAAGCCGCCGGCGACTATGATCGCAAGCTTGCAGATCCCAAATTGCAGGCCATTGTCCGCGTTCGCATCAACAATCGAGGCTTCATCACTCCGCTGTCGCTCAGCTTTCAGTCGCGGCCCGATGAAAATTCTGACCAGGATGCAGCGGAATGAAGATCCGCGTTTTCGGCGGTTGTCATTGTGGAGCAGTGCGGTTCGAAGCCTCGGTTGAGCCGGCCCCTGCGCTGCTGGACTGCAATTGCTCGATTTGTCGTGGCAATGGGCATTTGCATCTCTTCGTTCTCCATCCTGATTTCACCCTGATGTCCGGTGAGGCTATGCTTTCCAGCTATAAATTTGGGAGTGAACAGGCGGATCATCTGTTCTGCGCGAGATGCGGGATAAAAAGCTTCTACCAGCCACGTTCCCACACCGACTGTTGGAGCGTCAATTATAATTGCCTGGACGAGGGGCATGATCTCCAGCCGGTCATCAACAAGTTCGATGGCCGCAATTGGGAGAAGTCCAAGGCGGAACTCAACGCTACGGATTGACGGACCAATGTTGCACGGCGTATAAGGCATTTCGCTAAAAAAGGGCGGCCAGACGGGTCGCCTTTTCTATTTTAGTCCGAAAGGAAATGTCATGACGATTACCCCGCTAATGCCCGTATATCCCCGGTGTGGTTTTCGTCCTGTGCGAGGCGAGGGCGCTTGGCTGATTTCCGAAGATGGCAGCCGCGCTTTGGATTTCGCCAGCGGAATTGCGGTCAATTTGCTCGGCCATGGCCATCCCCATGTGACCCAGGCGATTCAGGAACAGGCGGCTACGTTAATGCATGTGTCGAACCTTTACGGTTCTCCACAAGGCGAAAAATTTGCCCAGCGTCTGGTCGACACCACATTCGCCGATACGGTATTTTTTACCAATAGCGGCGCCGAGGCAGTCGAATGTGCAATCAAGGCGGCGCGCGCCTATCATCAATCTGCCGGCAGCGAGCGTTTTGAAATCATCACCTTCAAAAATGCCTTTCATGGCCGGACAATGGCAACCATCTCGGCGTCTAACCAAGAGAAGATGCACCACGGTTTCTCGCCGCTGCTCAACGGCTTTAAATATGTCGATTTCGATGATCTCGAAGGCGCGAAAGCGGCAATCAACGAGAATACTGCGGCATTTCTGGTGGAACCTATCCAAGGGGAGGGGGGCGTTCGCCCCGCTTCCGACGAGTTTATGAAGGGCCTCCGGGCGCTGGCCGATGAACATGGCATATTGCTGGTTCTCGACGAGGTTCAATGCGGCGTCGCGCGAACCGGTATGCTCTATGCGCATGAACTCTATGGCGTCACACCGGATATCATGGCGAGTGCCAAAGGCATTGGTGCAGGCTTCCCGTTCGGCGCCTGCCTTGCCACCGAAGATGCGGCACGCGGAATGGTTGTTGGCACCCACGGGTCGACCTATGGCGGAAATCCACTTGCGATGGCTGCCGGCAATGCGGTCTGGGATGTCGTCGCCAATGACGAGTTTCTGGAACATGTTAGAACTATCGGCGCCAAATTGCGGGCTGCGATCGAACAATTTATCGGGAACTATCCGGCGCTGTTCACGGGTGTCCGCGGCGAAGGCCTGATGCTCGGCGTCACCATGACTCACCCGACACGCGGTTTTGTTGCGCATCTGCGCGACAATCACGGCCTTCTGACCGTGGCGGCCGGAGATGATACGCTGCGGGTGTTGCCGCCGCTGAATATCGACGAAAGCCATATTGCGACCTTTATCGAGAAGCTGTCGGCCGGCGCTGCCGATTACGAGATACCTGCATCATGACCCGGCATTTTCTGAACCTTGCGGATGCCGGTGGTGATGCGATCGCCGCGATGATTGCCGATGCTTTGGACCGCAAAGCCGCGCGTCTGGAATGGCCAAAAGGCAAAGCCGACGCCGACGCGCCGCTCGCCGGTCATATACTGGCGGTGATTTTCGAAAAGAGCAGCACCCGAACCCGGGTGTCTTTTGATGTCGGTATGCGCCAACTCGGCGGTAGCCCGATCGTCATGGACAGCGGCTCGATGCAATTGGGGCGTGGCGAGACCGTGGCTGATACGGCGAAAGTGCTGTCCCGGATGTGCGATGCGATCATGATCCGGACCGATGATCATGCCAAAATCGAAGAAATGGCGGCCAATGCGTCGGTCCCGGTGATCAACGGATTGACCGATCTCTCTCATCCCTGCCAGATTGTCGCCGACCTGCTGACTTTGGTCGAGCACGGCAAAACACTGCCCGGTCTGGAAATCGCATGGCTGGGCGACGGCAATAATGTCCTCAACAGTATCGTTGAAGCGGCTGGTTTGATGAAGTTCAATGTCCGCATCGGCTGTCCCCAGGGATATGATCCCGACCCGGCTTTCATCGAACAAGCGAAGGTGGCAGGTTCCAATGTCGCGATTTTTCGCGATGAAAATGAGGCCGTTCGCGGGGCCGATGTCGTGGTGACGGACACATGGGTGTCGATGGGGCAGGAGCATGTTCACAACAAGCTGGCTGCGATGATGCCTTATCAGGTCAATGATGTTCTGATGGAGCAGGCCAAAGATGATGCGCTTTTCCTCCATTGCCTCCCCGCCCATCGTGGCGAGGAAGTGATGCCCTCGGTTATCGACGGGCCGCAATCGGTGGTCTGGGATGAAGCAGAAAATCGTATTCATGCGCAAAAGTCGATATTGCGCTGGGTGTTTGGCCAGATATAGTGTCCGATCCCACCTTCATTGATCAGAATCTAAGCTTTTCTATACCGGCCAAAAATTGTCGCGGACGAGCGGTTCGGCTTGGGCCGGTGCTCAACCAAATTCTATCTGCGCACAGATATCCTGCGCAGATAAGAGATGTTTTGGCGGAAGCCCTGTGCTTGACCGCGATGCTGGGAACGATGCTCAAGGACGAAGAATCCCAGTTGACGATGCAGGCGCAGACCGAAGCCGGGATTATTAACCTGCTGGTCTGTGACTATAAAGATGGCGAATTGCGTGGCTATGTCCAGTTTGATGCCGAGCGCTTGGCCGAGCAGGCCGTAGAGCCCAGCCTGATGGCTCTATTCGGCAAAGGCTATCTGGCGATAACATTTGATCAACCCGCACCGCGAGGCAGGAGTCAGGGCATCGTGCCGCTGGAAGGTGAAAGTCTGTCCGAAGCGGTGCAGAATTATTTCTATCAGTCCGAGCAATTGCCAACATTGATCCGGGTCGCGGTCGATGGGGATAATGATGCGATGACCGTCGGCGGCTTGCTGGTTCAGCATCTTCCCGATGGGGAAGAGGGGCGAGAAAGACTCCATGTCCGCCTGGACCATCCAGAATGGGAACATGTGGCGATCATGGCGGGGAGCGTGAAGGCCGTCGAACTCATCGATAGCAGATTGTCATTGGAGGATCTGCTTTGGCGCTTGTTTAGCGAGAGCGACGAGGTGAGAGTTTTAAACGGTAAACCGTGCGTTAAGGGTTGCCGCTGTAATGAAGATCATATCCGGGACGTTATCGCGCGATTTCCAAAAAAGGATAAGACGGATATGGTGGAAGCGGACGGAAGTATTTCAATTGATTGCGCATTTTGTAGTCGGATATTCAAGATTACTGAAGCCAGTTTGAACAATTAATTCTCGCCGGGATGGTGATCATCCCCGATTTGTCGAAAAAGTCCTATCGAAAACCGTGATTGCGCGCGATTGTCGCCATATTGAGAAGATAGCGAGTAGACGGGACAATGAGTGATCCGGGCCGATCTACGTAAAAATACTGAAAGGAGTGCAACATGCCTGCAAAGACAATGATCAAAGCCATTGCCACATCTCTGGGTATCTTTTTTGCTCTCTCTGTTTCAGCGCCTGCTCAAACCCCGACTTTCGAGGTTCTTGAAGGACTCCAAAAAGGCAATTGGTCATTGAAAGAACGAGGAGCGCAGGAAGAAGGTCGCCAACTTTGCCTCGGCGATCCTGCGATTTTGTTGCAGGTTCAGCATAGCGGCGCGAGTTGCTCACAATATGTCATCGAGAATAGCCCGTCGGTTTTGCGGGTCAGCTACAAATGTGGCGAGCTCGGCCATGGCGTGACCGAAATCCGGCGCGAATCGAGTGGCTTGATCCAGATTCATTCGCAAGGCATTGCAGATAATTCTCCCTTTTCGTTCAGCGCTGAAGGTCGCCGCACCGGCGATTGTTAGAACGAATTTGGGTTCAAAGCTTGCACCTTGCGTTCAAGGTGACTAGCGGGACGCTCCATGGCGAACGATATCAAAACAGCAATCGTACTTCTTTCCGGCGGTATGGACTCCATGGTTTCCGCAGCGTTGGCGCGCGAGCGAGGCTATAAGATTGCGGCGCTGACCATCGACTATAATCAGCGGCACAAGATTGAGCTGGAATCCGCTCGCAAAATTGCGGCGACACTGAATATTGAAGAACATATCATCATGCCGCTCGATCTGAGCCGTTTCGGCGGTTCGGCGCTTACCGACGATATTGAGGTGCCCAAATCGGGAGTCGGAGATGATATTCCGGTGACCTATGTCCCCGCACGTAATTTGATTTTCCTTTCTCTGACCCTGGGCTTTGCCGAAGCGCGCAATGCCCGCGATATATTCATTGGCGTCAATGCGCTGGACTATTCCGGCTATCCAGATTGCCGCCCCGAATTTATCGAGGCTTTTGAACGAATCGCGGATTTGGCGACCAAGGCGGGAGATGAAGGCAGCGGCTTTTCCATCCATACGCCACTGCAATATATGACAAAAGCGGATATCGCGAAGGAAGCAAAACGGCTCGACATCGATCCTGCACTGAGCTGGTCATGCTATGATCCGGCAGAAGGCGACTTGCACTGCGGATATTGCGATAGCTGCAGATTGCGGCGCAAAGGTTTCGAGGAAGCCGGGATTTCCGATCCTACGCGTTACGCGCAGTCATGAGCTATGCGGTCAAGGAGCTGTTTCTGACGCTGCAAGGCGAGGGCGTCCATTCCGGCCGCAGGGCAGTGTTCATGCGGTTTGCAGGCTGTAATCTATGGTCGGGTCTGGAGAAAGATCGCAGCACTGCGATCTGCAAATTTTGCGATACCGATTTCGTCGGCATGGATGGCGAGGACGGCGGACGGTTCGCAACTGCGGCTGAATTGGCCGCCGCGGCGGCGGACAAATGGGATGGCAACAGGGAATCCCGTTTCATCGTTTTGACGGGTGGCGAACCGATGTTGCAGGTCGATGACGCACTGATCGGCGCCCTTCATGATCAAGGCTTCTATATCGCGATCGAAAGCAATGGAACGCTGCCCGTGCCCCGCTCGATAGACTGGATTTGCATCAGTCCCAAAGCGGGCAGTGAAACGATCCAATCTTCGGGCGATGAACTCAAACTGGTTTGGCCGCAGGCGGGGAGTCAATGGCAGGCCATGGAAGATTGGGGCTTTGCCAATCTTCTCCTGCAACCGATGGATGCGATCAATGATCCAGCTGTAAGCGCAGAAAATCTGCAATCGGCGATCCGGTTTGTGCAAGCCCATCCAAAATGGCGGCTTTCGCTGCAGAATCACAAAATTCTAGGGCTGGCTTAGCAACCAGCCACCCGTCATCCAATTCTATTCTGTCGCTGCTTCTTCGGCTGCTGCGTCATCGCTTGCATCGCTGGAGCTTTCCGATTCCCCGGTCACATCCGCATTGGGCTGTGCATCGACATCGACCATATCGTCGCTGATCGTACCATCGATAACCTCGACATCATCCATCTGCGTTTCTGTCACGTCATCGGCATCTGGCGCACCCTCTCCCGAACAGGCGGAAGTCAAAAGCGCGAACGCTGCCAAAGCGGATATATTTGTCATCTTGGTCATAGTTTTTCCTCTTTATCCGATTGTGCCAGCATAGTCCTTGGCCGACCTTAATCAATTGCAGAGAGGAATGCGTCAGCCGTTTTATACAAAGCTTCATCAAACTCCTGAAGCTTTATTGCGATACCCAGTTGTTTCATGCTGGTCACGGGATACTCGCTGATCCCGCATGGGATGATTCCCGCAAAATGGCTCAGATCAGGATCGATATTCACAGAGAAGCCATGCATTGTGACCCATTTGCGGATCCTGATCCCGATGGCACCAATTTTGGCTTCCTGTCCGTCGGGCGTATCACACCAGATACCGACTCGGCCATCAACCGCGCGCGCCGTGATGCGGCATTCGGCCAGTGCCGCGATGACCCAGGCCTCAACCGCGTGAACAAACCCCCGAACATCGGATTTCCGTTTTTTCAGATTCAAAATGACATAGCCAACCCGCTGCCCTGGCCCGTGATAGGTATGACGGCCGCCTCTCCCGGTTTCGAAGACAGGAAATTCCTGGCTCAGCAATTCGGTCGGATCAGAGCTGGTCCCTGCTGTGTAAAGCGGTGGGTGCTCCAACAGCCAGATCAATTCCTTCTGTTCGCCAGCCTGCACGGCCGCATTGCGACTTTCCATCTCAGCAAGCGCTTCTGGATAGGCAATTTGTTGAGTCGAAACGCGCCATTCGATATCGTTTAGTAGATTCATAGAAATTTCGTGCACTCTTGATGCTGCGGTGGCAAGGGGCGTCATGACGAAAAGCGTATCCGGGGATTGGATTAATGAAACTCAATTACATGCAATGCTGGAACGGCGCGATGGCGCTCTTTGGCGCCCATAAAGAGGCTATAGTGGCAATTGCGGGCGTATTCGTTTTTCTGCCCACGCTTCTGATGGCGCAATTTGTCGGCGAGCCGCTCTTGAACGGAAATGAGGACTTGGACGCCATGATGGCGGTCTACTCGGCCTATTTTAGTGAGAATCTAATCGCGATCGTGACCTCCAACCTGTTCATCAGCTTTGGTGTTCTCGCGATTTGCTTTGCTCTGACACCCTCGGATAATTTCACTGTGGCTGAGAATTTGCGCCGGACTTTCAAAGCGTTTGTGGTTTTCATCATCGTAAACCTGTTGGCGGGATTCGCATTTTTCGGAGGATTGATGCTGTTCATCATCCCCGGTTTTTATATCTTCTGCCGGCTCATTCTGGTTCCGGTATTTGTCGCGGACACGCCAGAGCGCAATCCATTGGAGATTCTCAAGAACAGTTGGGCTGCCACCAAAGGCAATGGTTTCTCAATCATGATGTTTCTGCTCATCATATATGTCGTTGGGATTGTCACTATCGGGGTATTACAGGCTGTAACCGGCGTGGTTACCGGCCTCGCGACAAGTGGGGCAGGGTGGCCGTTGATCGGAAGTCTGGTCGCCGCGCTCACGGGTACGATCTTCCAGATTCTTCTAACCACGGTCACCGTCTCAATCTACATTGAGTTAACCGGCAAAAAGCAGAATGTAGAAGAAATTTTTAGCTGAGCAGCGGGACGTGAGGGCCCGCCGTTTCTGGAAATAGGCCAGCTAGCCGCGGGTCTTCCATTGTCCCGATTTCCTGACCGAAAATTCTGAAACCGGTTCTTTGGTAGAATGGCAGCGCGCGCGGCGAGTCTTGCGTACATGTATGCAACCACACCCTGTCGATTCCATCGCGCCAGGCTTTCTTCAACACCTGACTCATCATCCAGTCGCCATGGCCTTTGCCGTTCATGTCCGGGACAAGCCCGAAAAAGGCGATTTCACATTGACCAGTTTCTCGAAAATCCAGTTCGGCGAAGCCAACGATATGCTCGCCCTTGCGGATGAGCGATATTTCCGTTGTCGGCTGCCTTAGAATCGCTTCCAACTCATTCCGATTCATCAATAATCGAGATATCCAGAGCCAAGGCTCTCCGACCTTGCGGAATAGCGCGAGATATTGGTCAACATCCGGATTCGGCCAATATATCATCGAAAGGCTTGATTCTGTCTCTGCAAGGATCGGCGCTTCAAGCATCTCCAAATGAGTCACTATGGTTGCAACATGGCCCTTGGGAACATTGGTTAAAGTCATCTGATCCAGACTAATCCCATTTGGCTTCGGGTGGCAGACTCATCAATATCGCATCGACGTTGCCACCGGTTTTGAGACCGAATGTCGTGCCGCGATCATAAACCAGGTTGAATTCTGCATAGCGCCCCCGCCAGACCAGTTGCTGATGCTTGTCTTCAGCAGTCCAGTCGGCATGCATGCGATTGCGAACGAGCTTCGGGAAAATGTCCAAAAACGCCCGGCCGACATCCTGGGTAAATGCAAAATGCCGATCAAAATCCGGCTCTTTTTCCAGTTCGAGATGATCGTAGAAAATTCCTCCAACGCCCCGGTGAACCTTGCGGTGGGGGATATAGAAATAGTCATCCGCCCATTTTTTGAACCTCGGATAATATTCGGGATTATGCGCCGCACAGGCTGAACGCAATCGTGCGTGAAACGCGTCCGTATCTTCTTCTACGGGGATGGCTGGATTAAGATCTGCACCGCCACCAAACCAACGTTTGGTGGTGCACAGGAACCGCGTATTCATATGAACGTTGGGCACATGCGGATTGGCCATATGGGCGACGAGGCTGACTCCGGTTGCAAAAAAACGGGGATCGTCGGCGGCACCATTGATCTGTTTGGAAAATTCTTCGCTGAAGGTCCCATCGACGGTAGAGATATTGACTCCAACCTTTTCAAAGACTTTGCCCTTCATCACCCCTTGGGTGCCACCGCCACCATGCGTGTCATCATGATTCAGACGATCCCAAGGCGTGTAGTTGAATTTGGCGTCGCTGCCGGCTTCCTGTTCAATCGCTTCAAATTCTGCACAGATCTGATCGCGCAATTCCTTGAACCATTTTTGCGCGGTAAGCTGCTGGTCATCAAGCTGTTTCGTCATTCCGGAAATTGTCCTGTCTGTTTCAAAGCTTCGCCTAATGCCATGCCAGCAGAGACCGCCAGATTCAAGCTACGCATCCCGGTTGTCATTTTGATTGTGACCCGTTCATCCGCTCGATCATGTATATTCTGTGGCACGCCTGTGCTCTCTGAACCGAACAGCAAAACATCATCTTTTTGATATTCAAATTCGTGGAAAGCCGTTTCAGCCTTGCTCGAAAAGAGAATAATTCTGGCCGGACGAGAATCGAGGGATGCATCAAATGCATCCCAGTCAGGATGCCGAGTATATTGGACATGATCAAAATAATCCATGCCGGCGCGTTTGAGACTGCGATCGCTAAATGGAAAACCACATGGTTCTATGATGTCGACTGAGACTTGTAAACAAGCGCAAGTCCTTAATATTGTTCCTAAATTTCCAGCAATGTCGGGTTGATAAAGTGCTACTCTCATGGGCTGGAGTACATGGGCTATCAGAATATGTTCGGTCAATCGAAAATTCCCTGTTGGCAAACCCCTCATTGGGCGGCTATCAGGCGCGCAATTCGCTGCCTGTCTAATCTGCTGTTGAGCAGTTACGGACGTTCGGGCAGACAGGGGTCATACCAATTAATAAGGTTTGTTTGCATGGCAACGGTTGAAACAGCTGAATCGGCAGTCTCAGAAGAAGGTGGCGTTCGGCGTCGCGATTTTATCAATATTGCGGCGGTGAGTTTTGCCGGTGCGGGAGCGGTTGCAACCGTATTTCCTCTGGTCAACCAGATGAACCCAAGCGCCGACGTGCTCGCGCTGGCATCGATCGAAGTTGATATTTCGGCGATCGAAGAAGGGCAGTCGATCAAGACCAGTTGGCGCAAGCAGCCGATTTTCATTCGCAATCTGACGGCACCTGAAATTGCGGAAGCAAATGCCGTGAGTCTGGATGAGCTTCGCGATCCAGAAACTTTGGCAGACAGGACGACGGCCGGAAAAGAAAATTGGCTGATCACCTTGGGGGTTTGTACCCATCTGGGTTGTGTTCCACTTGGAGCGGCTCAAGGTGAAGTCAAAGGCGAATATGGCGGCTATTTCTGCCCATGCCATGGCTCGCACTATGATACCGCCGCGCGTATTCGCAAAGGTCCGGCACCGACCAATCTGGTCGTTCCAGAACATGAATTCCTCTCAGATACCGTCGTGAAAATCGGCTAAAGGACAGAATAACGATGAGCTTTCCTTGGGCAAAACATTATACACCTTCCACTGAATTTGGTCAGTGGATGGACGAGAAGCTGCCGTTGCCGCGCTTCGTTTATAACAGTCTTGGCGCGGGCTACCCGGCACCACGCAACCTGAACTATATGTGGAATTTCGGTTCACTGGCCGGAATTTTTCTGGTTGTGCAGATCGTAACCGGGATCATCCTGGCGATGCATTATGCGGCCAATGCCGATATTGCTTTTGATTCCGTCGAGCATATCATGCGCGACGTGAACAGCGGCTGGATGTTCCGCTATGCCCATGCGAATGGCGCAAGTTTCTTCTTCATGGCGATCTATCTCCATATCGGACGCGGCCTCTATTACGGCTCCTATAAGGCACCGCGCGAGATGATCTGGCTGCTTGGTGTGGTCATTTATCTCTTGGCGATGGCAACTGCTTTCATGGGCTATGTTCTTCCCTGGGGGCAGATGAGTTTCTGGGGTGCAAAGGTCATTACCGGTCTGTTTGAGGCAATCCCTCTGGTTGGTACACCTATTCAAGAGCTTCTGCTGGGTGGTTTTGCGCCTGATAATGCAGCGCTCAACCGCTTTTTCTCACTCCATTATCTACTGCCATTCATGATTGTTGGCGTGATCATTCTGCACATTTGGGCTTTGCACATTCCTGGTTCGAACAATCCGACCGGGGTCGATGTAAAGGGACCGCAGGATACGGTTCCATTCCATCCCTATTATACTGCAAAAGACGGATGGACGCTGGGTCTGGCATTGATATTCTTCTCCATCATGCTGTTCTTCATGCCGAATTTCCTCGGCCATGCAGAAAATTATATACCGGCCAATCCCTTGTCGACGCCTGCAAATATCGTTCCCGAATGGTATTTCTGGCCCTGGTATGCGATCCTCCGCGCCTTCACGGTAGACTTCTTGTTCATTCCCGCGAAACTGCTCGGGGTATTGGCGATGTTCTCCGCGATCCTGGTCTGGTTCTTCTTGCCTTGGCTCGACAAATCTCCTGTGCGGTCCGGCGGCTATCGTCCTCTGTTCAAGAAGTTTTTCTGGTTCGGTTTGATCCCATGCATCGCGGTGCTGGGCTATTGCGGCGGGGCGCATGCTGAAGAGCCATTCGTGATGATGAGCCAGATTGCGACGGCATATTATTTCGCGCATTTCTTGATCATTCTGCCGCTACTTTCCAGTTTCGAAAAACCGGAGCCATTGCCGAACAGTATCACCGAAGCGGTGACCGGCAAACCACTTGAACAAGCCAGTTAAGCATTAGGGATCTGACGCAATGGTAAGAATTTTTGGAATGTTGATTGGCCTGTTTTTCACAGGCTGGATGCTGGTCACCTTCGTATTGGGGGCGAACGAGTATGTTACAAACCCGCCGGTCAAGGCTGTAGAATATCAGTTCCATCTGGAGCCCAAAGAGGCTTCCTTCAAGAGTGATGGCCCGCTGGGTAAATTTGATCGCCAACAATTGCAGCGCGGTTTTCAGGTATACAAGGAAGTCTGTGCCGCGTGTCACTCGCTGCGTTTGGTCGCTTTCCGGAATTTGGAAGAGCTTGGCTATAATGAAGATGAAGTGAAGGCTATTGCAGCCAATTGGCCGATCCCAACGCCGGACATCGATCCCGCAACAGGTGAGATGAGTTCGCGTCCGTCTTTGGCCGCTGACAAATTTCCCAAGCCTTTTGCCAATGATGTTGCTGCTGGTGCAGCGAATAACAACGCAATTCCTCCTGACCTGTCCTTGATCACCAAGGCCCGTCATGGTGGCGCACCCTATATCTACTCGTTGCTGACCGGATATCAGGACCCTCCTGCTGAATTGCCGGAATCGTCGCGTCCGGGACCGGGATTGCATTATAATCCCTATTTCCCGAACCTGAATCTGGCGATGGCATCGCCAATCGCTGGAGACGATATGGTAAGCTATTCCGATGGAACCGCAGCGACGGTTGATCAGATGGCGATGGACGTATCGGCTTTCTTGATCTGGTCGGCGGAACCGAAATTGGAAGAGCGCCATCAACTGGGTTGGGCCGTAATCGGCTTCCTGTTGATTGCCACGATCTTGGCCTATCTGTCCTTCCGGACGATCTGGGCTGATGTGAAAGCGGAAAAGAAGAAAAAAGAAGCCTGATTGAATTTGGTTTCAACCGGCTAACAAAAAGCCCGCCCCTTCGGAGGCGGGCTTTTTTGTGAGATGTCAGTTTTTCAGGACGCCAGAAACGGCTTTTCGCCAGCCTGCCAATCTTTCATCTCTAACCGTGCTTTCCAACATCGGCTGATAGGAGTCGAAACCCGAAATCATCGCGGATGCGTCTGCCAATGTGTCATAAATCCCCGCGCCAACCGCGGCGAGCATGGCAGCACCCAGGGCTGTGGTTTCGAAAAATTCCGGACGCTCGACGGGAATGTCGAGAATATCGGCCAGATCCTGAACCATCCAGTCATTGGCAACCATGCCGCCATCAATGCGCAGGCTGCGCCAGTCCACGCCGTCTCCGGAAAAGGCTGTTTTGAGATCGTGGCATTGGTGGGCCATCGCCTCAAGTGCTGCGCGAACGATATGGGCCTTGGTTGCCGAGAAGCTCAGCCCGGAAATGGTCGCCGAAGCATCAGCACGCCAATGCGGTGCGCCGAGTCCGGACAGGGCAGGGACCAGATAGACGCCGCCATTATGGCTAACCGAGCGGGCCAATTCTTCACTTTCGCCGGCAAATTTCAAAAGACCAATATCGTCCCGCAGCCATTGCATGAGGCTGCCGGCGACAAATACCGAACCTTCCAGCGCATATGTCCGCTGCCCCTGCAACTGACAGAGCACGGTCGACAGCAGACGATGTTCGGAATTCGGCGCGACTTGACCGCTGTTGGTCAGGATGAATGCGCCGGTACCAAAAGTTGCCTTGGTCTGTCCGATCTCAAGACAGGCCTGGCCAATTGTCGCAGCCTGCTGGTCACCGGCAGAACCACATATCGGAATAGCACTGCCGAACAAATCGGCAGAGGTGCTGCCGAGATGACCCGCACAATCGACGATCTGGGCCAGGGCGGCTTTGGGAATATCGAATAAGGCCAGCAGCTCATCGTCCCAATCTTCGCCTGTCAATGTCATCAGCATGGTTCTGCTGGCATTGCTTGCATCGGTAACATGCTGTCCGCCGGTCAGCCGGCAGATGAGATAGGATTCGATAGTCCCGAATGCGAGATTATCGCCAGCCGCTTTCACGCCGGGCCAATTTTCAAGCATCCATCCGATCTTGCTTCCCGAGAAATAGGGGTCGAGCAACAATCCGGTCTTGCTCTGGATCATCGGTTCGTGACCATCAGCCTTTAGCGCATCGCATTTTTCCGCCGTGCGCCGGTCTTGCCAGACGATCGCCTTGCTCAGCGGCTCTCCGGTGCGTTTGTCCCACGCCACGACGGTCTCGCGCTGATTGGTGATGCCAATCGCGGCTATCTTGTCGGCTCCACCGGCCTTTTCGACCATTTTCTCACAGCATCGAAGGGTTTTTTGCCATATTTCGGCGGCATCATGCTCGACCAGTCCTGGCGCCGGATAATATTGGGTCAACTCTTCCTGCTGCGACCCGTGGAGCTTGCCATCAATGCCAAAGAGCATGGCTCGGGTCGAGGTGGTGCCTTCATCAATGACCAAAATTTGCTGCGCCGACATTACCTGCTCCTTTTTTCCAGTCCACGCTATAAGCTGGCATCCAAAAGGCAAGCAAAAGCCATGGCAAGGGCAGGCAAAAGACGGATATATTGCGATGCAACATTGCACAACGCGCAGGTTTCTTTATGACGACGCCGATGTATGATTTAGCCATAATTGGCGGCGGTATTAACGGCGTCGGAATCGCACGCGATGCAGCGGGCAGGGGATTGAAGACTCTTCTGGTCGAGCGGGATGACCTCGCGTCTCATACCTCTTCGGCGAGCACCAAATTGGTTCATGGTGGTCTGCGCTATCTCGAACATTATGAGTTTAACCTCGTGCGCAAGGCACTGAAGGAACGGGAAGTCCTGCTCCGTGCTGCGCCGCATATCATCTGGCCAATGCGCTTCGTCCTGCCGGTTGATGAAGGGATGCGGCCCGCCTGGTTGTTGCGACTGGGGCTGTTTCTTTATGATCATCTGGGTGGTCGTGATATTCTGCCGGGTACCAAAAGCCTCAACCTGCTCAAGGATCACCGCGGTGATCCGCTGCAGAAGCGGCTAAAAAAGGGTTTCGCATATTCCGATTGCTGGGTTGAGGACTCGCGGCTTGTATCCCTGACCGCTCGCGATGCCGCTGAGAAAGGGGCTGACATCCGGACCCGCGCCGAGTGCGTCGGTCTCGATCGTCAGACCGACCATTGGGCGTTACAGATCAAGCAGGGCGAAACGGTCAACACCGTTGAGGCGAAAGTTCTCGTCAACGCCGCCGGACCGTGGGTGGATCCGGTCACGTTGATGTATGACCGCGGCAGCAACGCCGCCAAATTGCGGCTCGTCAAGGGTAGCCACATCGTCGTCAAACGCAAATTTGACGGCGACCACAGCTATATTTTCCAGAATAAGGACGACCGGATCATTTTTGCGATTCCCTATGAGGGCGAGCATACGTTGATCGGCACCACCGATCAGCCGTGGAGCTATGATGAGGGGCCGGCCCAGATCAGCGCTAGCGAGATCGACTATCTCTGTGCGGCGGCCAGTGAATATTTTGAAGAAGCGGTAACGTCGGATGATATCGAATGGACCTATTCTGGCGTGCGTCCGCTATTTGACGACCATAGCAGAAGCGCCGCCACGGTGACGCGTGATTTTGTCTTCGACTATGACGACGAAAAGGGTGCGCCGGTCTTGTCGATCTTTGGCGGCAAGATTACGACTTATCGGGTATTGGCATTGCAAGCGATCCGGACTCTGTCCGAGCCGCTGAATATCGATGGTAACGACTGGACCAAGGAAGCGCATCTTCCTGGTGGTGATTTTAAGGTTGCCGCATTTGATCAGATGGTCGACGCCTATGCCGATCGCTGGACTATGTTCGACAAGCCAGCGATGGTCCGGCTCGTGCGGGCCTATGGGACGGACGTCCCAATCATGCTCGCGGACATCCATGATATCGTGGATCTCGGCCAATATTTTGGCGCCGGACTTTATGAGATTGAGCTTAACTGGCTCATTGCCCGCGAATTTGTAACCCAGGCGGAGGATGTTCTGTGGCGCCGTTCCAAACTCGGCCTGCATATGACCGACAGTGAAAAAGAGTCGGTGAGTCAGTGGTTTGCAAATCGGCCAGCCGAAGTAAAATCAGAGATAGCGGTTTCCTGATTGACGCACCATCAAAGCGATGGCAATAGCGGCGCTGCTTGTCGGCAATGACATGCGGGTGTAGCTCAATGGTAGAGCAGAAGCCTTCCAAGCTTACGACGAGGGTTCGATTCCCTTCACCCGCTCCAGTCTTGTGTTCCGACGGTTAGATATCAGACTTCCACAGATGCCCAGCGGCGCGTCCGGGCGCGCTTGTAAAATCTTGCGCTTATCGCCTCTTCGACGCTTATCGATTTGATTCGGCTATTGATAAAGCTAAGGGTTAGTCGGAGAGGGAATTTTATGCGTTGCAGATATTCTAGGAATTTCGGGCTGGCGACTCTTGCGATGGGGACTGGTCTGATGGTTGCATCATTGCCTGCCTCAGCCCAGGTCAGCAGCCTTTTGGGTGGTCAATCCACGGACGAGAAAGTCGCCGAGCCCGAAGCGGTCGGTCAGTCCGAAACGGCGGCAAATTCATCCGAAGAAGCCGAGACCTCCGAAAATTCAGATGGGTCAGCGGGGGATGCGCAAACCGCGGCGGTTGCGGACGAGGGGGCAGAATCTTTCGGTACCCTCTGCGGAAATGGTCAGGGCAAGCCGGTTGAAGGTGAAGTCCGCAAGAAGCGGAAGGGTCTATTTGGTTTTGCCGACACGGTCGCTGCAGCGACGCGCAAAATCCCGCTGATCGGTGACTTCATGGTTGATAGCGCGAACAGCCTCTCTCAGTCGATTTCCTGTCGCCTATATCCCGAGGAACAGAAACAGGCAGTGGAGGCAACTAACGAAGCCACGCGCGGTGGCGAAATCGGCAAGACCGTGGAATGGACCAGTACGGTGCGTGAAAATGTAACCGGGAGTTCAACCGTATCTGCCAAGAATAATCTGGCGGATGGCACGCCTTGTATGATTGTCGCGGATATCGTCATCATCGAAGGGGAAGAGACCCGGGTTTCCAAGAAGATGTGCAAATTGCCCGGTGCCGCACGCTATACGATTGTAACCGCCTGAAGTGATTTTCGCGCCATTCCAGCTGTCTGAGAAATGAACGGCTGTGGCTTGCTGATACAATTTGCGACAATTATCTTGAATTCTGACAAATTTGCGGGACATCTCTTCTCTAGAAACAGTTTCAAGGCGATCAAATATGACCGTCTCCCTGAACTGGATTGAAGGAATATAGGATGAAAAAGGCAATTTTATTTTCGAGTCTCGGCGCACTTGTTTTGGCCGGTGGCGTAGCGATCGCCGCACCGGGTGGCAAAGGCATGATGCGTGCCGACACCAATGGCGACGGCAATATCAGCCGTGCGGAACTGACCGCATCGATTGATACGCGTTTTGCAAAAATGGACGTCAATGGTGACGGCCAGCTGTCCAAGGCCGATCGCCAAGCCAAGAAAGCACAGCGTTTTGCTCAAGCCGATACCAATGGTGATGGCGAACTCACACAAGCCGAAATGGAAGCGGCACGGGCCGACCGCAAAGCCAAGCGCTTTGCCCGGGCAGATGTCGATGGCAACGGCAGTTTGAGTGAGGAAGAAGCGCAGGCGATGCGCGCCAAGCGTGGCGGCAAAGGCATGCGCGGCAAAGGAAAAAATCGTGGTGGTCGCGGCATGGCAATGATGCAGCGCGCTGATACCAATGGCGATCAAATGGTCAGCAAAGCCGAATTTACCGCAGCCGCACTAGCCCGCTTTGATAAAGCCGATGCAAATGGCGATGGCGTTGTCACAAAAGAAGAACGGCAAGCTGCTCGCGCGGCCCACCGTGAACAACGGAATAAAAGAGGCGGTTGATCCCTGAACCACTCTTTTCGCGAACGGATCGTCAGCCATCTCCTCACTCCCCCCAAAGGCTGGCGGTCCGTTTCTTTTTTTTGCAGCTGTGATAGGCTATGATCATGTCCACGAAGACGCATATATTGCTGGTAGATGATGAAGCGTCGCTTCGTGAACCTTTGGCTGCATATCTTATCAAGCAGGGCTTCAAAGTGCAGCAAGCTGGCGACGCCAGCGCCGCGCGTTCCCTGCTCAACGCTTATGATTTTGACATCATATTGCTCGATATCATGATGCCTGGTGAAGACGGGCTGAGCTTCTGCCGTTTCGTCACCGAGACCACCGATATTCCGGTTATCTTCATCAGTGCCAAAACCGAAGAAACCGAGCGGATCATCGGTTTGGAACTGGGTGCGGACGACTATATCACAAAGCCGTTCAGTCCTCGAGAATTGGTCGCGAGGATCAAGGTGGTTTTGCGCCGCAGCGGCAACGGACCAGGAAAAATTGGTAATGGAACCGGCAGCATTTACCAATTTTCCGGATGGACATTGAAAACCGACCAGCGCAGTCTGATCGATGCTGAGGGTGTGAATGTGTCGCTCTCGACTGGGGAATATCAGATGCTGCTGGCTTTGCTGACAAGAGCGGGTCAGGTGCTCAATCGCGATCAACTTCTCGATATCACCCAGGGCCGCGAAGCCCATGCCTTTGACCGCGCGGTTGATAATCAGATCAGCAGGCTACGTCGGAAGATTGAACAGGACCCCAAAAATCCTGAAATTATCAAAACGGTTTGGGGTGGCGGCTATTTATTGGCGGGGCAGGTCAAAACTCTATGACGCGGCTTTGGCCCAATAATCTTGTCGGGCAACTGCTGCTCGTCGTCGCCCTGATCATGCTGCTTGCGCAGGGGCTTAACGGCTTTCTGCTCTATCGCGGCATGCAGACCCAAAATCTGATTGAAGCGTCCACTGCGGCTGTGTCTCGGATTGCCTTTGGTCTTGAACGCGAGGCTTCAACACGGCCTTTGGTTGAGCGCGGCCCGCCGCGAAGACGGCAGCGGGGACATTTGAAATTTACCACCGAAACGGTGATTTCTCCAGATATGAACCGTCTAAGCGAGCTGGAAGTCCGGGCAGAACAGGCACTTACCAATATGGGTTTTACATTTTCGGAAATTGAGGCGGTTTCCGTCAGGCAACTGCCCGCGGCGATGGAAGGCTATGTTGTGGGTGCCAATCGCGGTCGATGGCGCAATAGCTCAATCAACAGATCTATGGGCTCAAGGCGGCAGCCCCCGCAAACAAGAGGTTTCGTGATTCTTTCAATCCAGCGGCCAAATGGCCAGTGGGTCAGTATTGCGTCCGCGGTCCGCGGAAGATCGCCGATTTTCATCCGGACATTGGTGTTTCAGACGATCACGATTTTCCTGCTGCTGCTCATTCCCTTGATCCTTTTTGGTCGATATATTTCCCGACCGCTCAAATCATTGACGGTTCGCGCCCAGTCTTTCCAGCCTGGAGTGAATGAAGCTCTGGAAGAACGCGGGCCGCCTGACACGCGAGACTTGATTCGCGCGTTTAACGATATGAGTTCCCGAGTATCGACAATGCTCGACGAGAAAGACGTCATGCTGGGCGCCATTGGACATGATCTGCGCACCCCTTTGGCGGCGCTACGCATAAGAGTGGAAAATGTCGAAGATGATAGCGAGCGCGACCGCATGATCGCGGGCATTGAAGATATGGACCAGACACTTGATGACATATTGTCATTGGCCAGACTCGGGCGTTCGCAGGAACAATCCGAGCCGACGGATATCCGATCGCTGATCGAAACCGTGGTCGACGAATATAAGGATATGGGGCATGATATCAGCTATCAGCGTGGGGCGCGGCAACCTGCGCATATTCGCGCGACACTCATTCGCCGGGCGCTGCGCAATTTAATCGGCAATGCCGCCAAATATGGGACGTCTGTGGATATCATCGTGGACAAGTCTGATGATAGGTTGATGATTCATGTGGATGACGATGGGCCGGGAATTGCGCCCGACAAGATTGAGGCGATGTTTGAGCCGTTTGTCCGTGCCGAGGAGTCCCGCAACCGCGCGACCGGTGGATCGGGACTGGGATTGACTTTGGCGCGTGCGATTGCCCGAGATCATGGCGGAGATGTCATGCTCGAAAATCGCGAAGGCGGCGGACTGCGCGCCTCGCTGATTTTGCCGATCCGCTGATTTCGCAAAGCTGCTTCGGTTCAAAATGATGCTTGGCCAGAGTGAGAGAGTCGAGTCCGGTCCAAAAATTATGCGGAATGTTGATCATAATCCGCCGATCATTGTTCGGCTGCAACGAGCTCCTCGTCAACAGATGGCGCGCTCACGCCGTCATCCGCCAATTCCGCATCAATCTCCTCTTCGAGGATCTGAACCGCTTCCTCAGCCGCTTGCTCCAGAGATTGCGCTTCTGCGTCGATTTGATTCTCCATTTCGAGAATCTCTTCGTCTCCTTGCTCCGCAATTGGAGTTTCGGAACAGCCAATAAGCAGCAGTGGCAGGCAGAGAAGGATGGATGATTTCTGCATCTTATTCTTTCGGCGGCATGGTGAAATCGGCATCGCTATTGCTAATGATCGAGAGCACGGTGCTCCATGCCGCGACATTCTGGCGCAACTGTGCAGGATCAATCTTGTCGAGCGTATCGTCTGGCGTGTGGTGCAGATCAAAGTAACGCGTGCCGTCCTGCTGCAGGTCGATGATCGCCAGATTATTGCTGGCGATAATATCGCGAATATCGGCTCCGCCGCTTGCGGGAGGACCCGATATGCTGATTCCGAGCGGCGACAGCGCCTGCGAGATTTCGGTTCGAACATCTTTGGCGGCTTCAGGGAACTTATATTCGACGCGCCAGACCTTGTCTGCGCCAAAATCGGACTCCATCGCAATCGCGTGATTCTGATTCTGGTTCTTGTTCTTCTCCGCATAAGCCTTGCCGCCCCACAGACCGACTTCCTCGGCGCCGGCCCATAATATCCGGATCGTGCGAAGCGGCTGGCCATGATCCATGACATTTTTGGCGGCAGCCGTAATGATCCCGCAGCCTGCCGCATCATCAAATGCGCCGGTCGCCAGATCCCAGCTGTCGAGATGGCAGGCGATCAGGATCATGCCCTTGGACGGGTCTGTCCCGGTGACTTCGGCAATGACGTTACCTGATTCCTGTTGCCCAATATTTTGCGGTGTCATCATCACTTTCATCCGCACCGGCGTGCCTGTTTTGGCGGCCAGCTTGATCATCCGCTCGAGATTGTCGGCATCGGGCAGCGAGAGCGCGCCTGCCGGGATCGGCGTCACACCTTCGCGGAAATTGGTATTCCCGGTATGGGGATTGCGGTGATAGTCGGTGCCGATCGATTTGATCACATAAGCGGCAGCGCCTTTTTGCGAGGCGAGATTTGGGCCGATAAAGCGTGCGGGGCCATAAGTGCCATAGCTCGACCCATCCTGGGTGCGGTGCATGTCGTGGGTGACAAAGGCGATCTTGCCGCTCAGGCTGCCATCTGGTGCCGCGCGCATCGCGGCGAGCGAGTCAAAATAGGCGACTTCCGCTTCAATTCCCCCGTCACCGGTGCTGGCGCTATTGCCGAGCGCGGTGATGTGCATTTTCTGGGGATAGGGTGACAGGATTTCGGCGGTTTCCGCGCCGCGGACCCAGGTCGTCATCATGAATGGTTCGTTGCGGACATTCTGAAAACCCAGCGCTTTGAGCTTTTTCACCGACCAGTCACGGGCCCGCGCTTCGGCCTCTGTGCCTGCCTGCCGGGGGCCGATTTCGGTGGTCAGCCCTTCGGTGATCGCATAAGCGACCGTGTCTTCGAGACCCTTGGCCTGCAGCGCCATCGGGTCGTGATTGTCGGCAAGCACCGGGGTGGAAAGGAACAGCGCAGCGGCGCCAGCGAACAGGGAGGATATTTTTCTCATAAGCGTTGCCTAACCCGCCTTTTGCGCTTTGCCAATAGCGGGACTGAGAGCTGGACCAATGTCTCTTGCGAGTCGGCCACCATTTCGCTAGGCGGAGCGCAAATCTTACTACATTTGAACCAAGGAAATCCGCCAGATGGCCGTCCAATATAGCTATGTCATGAAAGGTTTGACCAAGACCTTCCCCGGAGCGCCAAAGCCCGTGCTCGACAATATTCACCTGCAGTTCCTGCCGGGCACCAAAATTGCCATCATCGGCAAAAATGGCGCCGGTAAATCGACATTGATGAAAATCATGGCGGGCCAGGATGATGAATATCAGGGCGAAGCCTGGGCCGGCGAGAATATCCGCGTCGGTTATCTCGCGCA
Source organism: Sphingomonadales bacterium EhC05 (assembly GCA_001650955.1). Classification (GTDB taxonomy): domain Bacteria; phylum Pseudomonadota; class Alphaproteobacteria; order Sphingomonadales; family Sphingomonadaceae; genus Parasphingorhabdus. The sequence goes on along the minus strand of LXYP01000045.1, from coordinate 346,742 downwards.
GGAACCGGAACTGGACGAGAGCAAGACGGTCAAAGAAAATGTCATGGATGGCGTGCGCGACGTCGCGGATCTGGTTGACCGGTTCAATGAAATATCCAACATCATGGGCGATCCGCCGGAAGACGCGGATTTCGACGCGTTGATGGAAGAAATGGGCACGTTGCAGGAAAAGATCGACGCGGTTGATGGCTGGACGCTCGACAATCAGCTCGAAATCGCGATGGAAGCCTTGCGCTGTCCCCCCGGCGGCAGTCCGGTGACCGCTCTCTCCGGTGGTGAAAAACGCCGGGTGGCCCTGTGCCGCCTGCTGCTTGACAAGCCCGAAATATTGATGCTCGATGAGCCGACCAACCACCTCGATGCCGAAAGTGTCGCCTGGCTGGAAAAGCATCTGATCGACTATGCCGGCAACGTCATTCTCGTCACCCATGACCGCTATTTCCTCGACAATGTCGTCAACTGGGTGCTCGAAATCGATCGTGGTAAGGGCCTGCCCTTTGAAGGCAATTATTCCAACTGGCTCGAAGCGAAAGCCAAGCGGATGGAGCAGGAAGAGCGCGAAGACAAAAGCCGTCAGAAAGCGATTGAGAATGAGCTGCAATGGATGCGGCAGAGCCCGAAGGCGCGGCAGACCAAGTCCAAAGCGCGGATCAAATCCTTTGACGATCTGGTCGCGGCGCAGGAAACCCGCCAGATGGGCAAGGCCCAGATCCTTATCCAGACTCCGGAACGGCTCGGCTCGAAAGTGATCGAAGCCAAGGGTCTGACCAAGGCTTATGGTGACAAATTATTGTTCGAAAATCTCGAATTTTCACTTCCTCCCGGCGGCATTGTCGGGATTATCGGGCCCAATGGTGCGGGTAAAACAACCTTGTTCCGGATCATCACCGGACAGGAAACGCCCGATAGCGGGACGATGGAACTCGGCGAGACGGTCAAGCTCGGCTATGTCGATCAAAGCCGCGATACGCTCGACGCGTCGAAAAATATCTGGGAAGAAATTTCCGGCGGCCATGATTTTTTCACCTTCGGCAAGAATGAAGTCCAGACCCGCGCCTATGTCGGCGCGTTCAACTTCAAGGGCACCGACCAGCAGAAGAAAGTCGGCCAGCTCTCCGGCGGTGAACGCAACCGCGTCCATCTCGCCAAGATGCTCAAAGAAGGCGGCAACGTGCTGCTGCTCGATGAGCCGACCAACGATCTCGACGTCGAAACCTTGCGCGCGCTCGAAGACGCGCTGGAAAGCTTCGCCGGCTGCGCCGTGGTCATCTCGCATGACCGTTTCTTCCTCGATCGGCTCGCGACCCATATCCTGGCATTTGAAGGCGATAGCCATGTGGAGTGGTTTGAAGGCAATTTCGAGGCTTATGAAGAGGATAAGCGCCGGCGTCTGGGCGATGCAGCGGATCGGCCGACACGGGTAGCTTATAAGAAATTGACCAGGTGAGATGCCCGGCTTTGTAGGTTTGATAGGATTGGTGATAGCGGTCTTATCAGCACTTATTGTTGCTCTCATTGTAACTTGGCCGATTCATTTTTTAACTAAGTTGCCGAAGCTGAAAAGCTTTCTAATTGGGCTGACGATTGGCACTCTGTTGGCTAGTGTTTGCCTGCGGCAATCATTTGGTCACCATGAAACGTCGATTGAAATCACTACCGCGCAAAAAGAACTCCCTGAACTATTTGAGCATAATGCCAAATTTATTGTCGGTTTTGATTTCGTTGATGGTCTCTCTCAAGGTATATTCTACCAGTTTGAAATGACGCCTTGGGATTTTGAAAATTTCAAGAAAAAGAATGAGCTGGCATTAAACGAAGGTCGTTTGGAAATGGTTCACACGAGTTATATATCTCCAGAGTGGTTTCCTTCAGAAGAATGCGTTGAAGGCGTTGGCTACCGCCCCGATTATACCAGATACAAGGGGCGCAAAATCGACCGATATAGCTTTTATCTGTGCCCCAAGATACGCAGGGTTTTTGTGTTGGATATTCATATTTAGAAATTCGTCATGTTTAAGTTTATTTGGCTTGCGTACGCATCTCTCGCGGCGGTGAACCTTCACCCAGCTGCGGCTAACGAACAAGTTCGTAAGTCTGCGCAACCCTCTCCCTTGAGGGAGAGGGGCTATTTGGCTCTAGCGTTGCGCATTTCGTGGACGATTGCTTCGAGTACGCCGTCGATATTTTTCATTACCTCATTGTTCCAGAAACGGATGACGCGATAGCCGTAGGCTTCGATAGTCTGGGTGCGCGTTATATCGTTGCTTTCGCTGTGCTGGCCACCGTCTAGTTCGATTGCGAGCCTGATGCTCCTTGCGGCAAAGTCGGCGACATAGCGGCCAATCGGAAATTGCTTTACGAATTTGGTGCTCTCGAGTTGCCGGTTTCGCAACCGCGACCAGAGCTTGCGTTCAACCTCGGTCATATCGCGGCGCAGAGCGCGGGCTCTTTTGGTAAGACGCTTCTCTCCCAACGTAATCTCCTTCACCTTCTCCCGCGAGGGAGAAGGATACAGAGCCTTATCGCTTTAGCGATTAGGCGGCGTTGGATGTTGGTGCTCTGCACTCTGAAGCGCGGTACACCAACATCCAACTACGACTAGCGAACAAATTCGCAAGTCTTCGCATCCTTCTCCCTCACGGGAGAAGGTCAGCGCAATATTTCCTCTGAAAAATGACCGGAAATATCAATCGGTAGCGGTCGACTTCCCCGCCAGACTAACTCCAACAATCGCCACCAACGCCGCAACAAACCCCGGAATAATCTCGTAAACGCCCGGACCACCCATAAACGTGCCATTCCAGCCCAGCGCGATCCAGCCAATCACGACAACCGCCCCCGTCACCAGTCCCGCTACAGCACCCGCGCTGGTCATCCGCTGCCACGTCAGCGACAGGAGGATCAACGGTCCGAATGCCGCGCCAAAACCGGCCCAGGCGTTGCTCACTAGTCCGAGCACCTTACTATCCGGATCGCGCGCGATATAGATGGCGACCAGCGCGACCAAGGCAACAAACAACCGCCCGACATTGACGGTTTCCCGCTCGCTGGCCTGTTTGCGCAGGAACAAGCGGTAGAAATCCTCGGTCAGCGAGCTCGACGACACCAGCAGTTGCGAGCTGATCGTGCTCATGATCGCTGCCAGCAAAGCAGCCAAAAGAAAGCCGGTGATCAACGGGTGAAAGAGGGTATTGGCCAGCAGGATGAAGATGGTCTCGGGATCCTCGAGCAGCAGCCCGTTCATCTCGACATAGGCGCGGCCCGTGATGCCGACACCGATGGCGCCGAGCAGCGCGACGCCCATCCAGCTCATCCCGATATTGCGCGCTTTCGGCACTTCCGCGACCGAGCGGATCGCCATGAAGCGGACGATGATATGCGGTTGCCCGAAATAGCCCAGACCCCAGGTCACGGCGGAGAGGAAGCCGATGAAGGACAATCCGGCGGTCAGGCTGAGAAAATTCGGATCAATCGCGTCAAGCTGTGTCGTCACCGCGCTGATCCCGCCGTCGCTGGTGAGGACGACGAGTGGCATCAGCACGAGCGCCACAACCATGATGCAGCCCTGCACGAAGTCGGTCAGGCTGACCGCTAGAAATCCACCGACCATAGTATAGGCCAGGACAACACCTGCGGTGATCCAGATGCCGAGCATATAATCGCTTAGGCCGGTGTCGCCGAACAGGCCGACAAAGCTGGTCTCGAACAATTTGCCGCCGCCGACCAGACCGGCCGCCGTATAGACGGCGAAGAACAGAACGATGATGATCGCTGACGTCACCCGCAACGCCAGCGCCCTGTCGGGGAAACGGTTGGCGAGAAATTCGGGGATGGTGAGGGCGTTGCCCAATCGCTCGGTCTGTTCCCGCAGGCGGGGGGCGACGACGATCCAGTTGACCAGCGCCCCGACGAACAGGCCGATGCCGATCCATATTTCAATCAATCCTGCGGCATAAAGTGCGCCAGGCAGGCCGAGCAGCAGCCAGCCCGACATATCGGATGCCCCGGCGGATAAAGCCGCGACTGCCGGACTCAGCTTGCGCCCGCCGAGCAAATAGGCCTCGCTACTATCGGTTGATTTGCGCCACGCATAAAAGCCGATGGCCAGCATGGCGACGAAATAGAGGGCGAGCGAGAATAGGGTTCCAGTTTGCATGTCGCATGCATAGCGATTTTGGCCAGTGAGTCACCTGCTCGCTCAAGCGCAGCTAATTGGCTCCTCTATGTCGTGCAGATCCCCACTCACCGATTTCGGGGAAGTTTATCGCAGTCGTTTTACAAATAATTGACCATTATCAGTACGTTTGGTCTGAAAGTTCGGAACTTCTTCAAACATCTCCGACAGTCGGGAAAAGCCATAGTTGCGGACATCGAAACTCGAGCGGTTGCCAGCAATCTTGCCGACTTCGCTGAGGCTGGCATAGCCTTCGACGTCCCGTTTGGTCGCCTGATAGGCGTCGATCAGCAGGTTGAGCAATTCTTCGTCGACCCGGCCGACGCTGAGATCGGCGATTGCGGCGGCTTCGCCCGGCCTGGCTGACGGCTTGACGTCACTTTTGCTGCTGCCAGCGCGATTGCGCTTGTCCACCTTGATCAGTGCATCGACATCGATAAACCGGCTGCAGGCCTGTTTGAAGGCTTCTGGCGTCTTGGCGCTGCCGAACCCATAGACCGGCAAGCCTTCTTGGCGGATACGCATCGCCAGCGGCATGAAGTCACTGTCGCTCGACATGATCCCGAAACCGGTCACCTTGGCGCTGTACAGCAAGTCCATCGCATCGATCGTCATCTTCATGTCGGTGGCATTTTTGCCCTTGGTCATATCGAACTGCTGTTGCGGTTCGATGCCATATTTGTGCAGAATATCGACCCAGCCCTTGAGCGATTGCTTGCGCCAATTGCCATAGGCGCGGCGGATATTGAGGGTTCCGAGCTCTGCCAAAGCGGTCAGGACCGGGTCGATACCATTGTGGCTGGCATTGTCGGAATCGATCAGAAGCGCGATATTATCAATATTTTTCATGCCGCCATGATGAACCCGGGCGAGGGGGCTTTCAAGTTCAAAAGAGGCTGTCCTACAGGAATGGTCAGCACTAATCTGCCGGCGGCTCTTTGACATCAATAAATTTTACAACCGACGGATTATCGGTTCGCGGGAGCTATTTGCCTGTCCGCAAGCCGGAAACCGGATTTCATTCCTTAACAGTGTCAGCTTTGTCAGCTTCGCAAGATATATCAGTTCAAGATCGATGAACGGCCGCTTGACTAAGGCACGAGCCACTGACCGTCCCACCGAATCGCTTCTTTGTCCCAGATAAAACTGGCCCGCCGATGACCGGTATGCGCAAGATAGAGCCATTCGATCTTCTCGACATCAACCATCAGAACAGAGAAATTATCACGGGCAGGGATGACCTGTTCGGCGGTCGGTTTCTGGCCTTCCATCGCCGGATCGAGGCCCGATGTCGGGACAGTCACAGCCTGTCCCGGTGCCGGATCGGCGAGATAGCAGCGTTTGCCATAGAGCGAGGCCTCGTTCCACGCCTGTTCGGCTATCGGACCATGTTGCTGAATATGACCGATGCCAGTCAGGCGCAGCTGAACCTTGGCTGCCGGATGATAGCCGAGTATCGAAACCGGCGCGCTTTCGCCTATGTCGGCCACTTTGGACACGCGGACATCGGTGTTGAAGCGCAAGCGGTGGTTATCGCGGTCGACGTCGCGCAGAACCATGATTCTCTGGCTGGGAATTCCCTCGGCGGTCACGGTCCCGATCGCCGGGGTGTGGAGCGGGGAGTGCCGGTCCTTTGCGCCTTGCAGGAGAAGGTTCCAGGCTTCCTCAAGAGTCAGGTTCAAGTCATTGAGAAAGGATTCTTCTTTTGCGCTGGTCATCCTACAGCCGAAAACTCTCCGGTGGTCTCGTCCAGAGTGAAAAGCTTGGCTTCCCCGATGGCGTACCAGGCGCCATGCAACTTAATCTCTCCCCGGGCCTCGCGTTCGGCGATGAACGGGAAGGTCCGCAGATTGACCAGGCTGACCTTGATCGCTTCCAGTTCCAGCTCGCGCTGCGGATCAGCAGGCGCATCGGCGATCACCTTGTCGCGAGCGTCGCCAATGATCGTCATCCATTTGTCGATGAAACTCGGCCCGGGTTCGCCGAGATCGCCTCCCTCTAGCGCCGCGCCAATTCCGCCGCATTGGCCATGACCGAGTACCACGATATGTTTGACATCCAGTCCGGACACGCCAAATTCGATGGCTGCAGAAGCGCCATGCATCCCGCCACTGTCATCATAAGGCGGCACGAGATTGGCAACATTGCGCAGCGCGAACATCTGGCCGGGTCCGGTGTCAAAAATCGTCGCTGGATCGACCCGGCTGTCACAACAGGAAATCACCATCACCGGCGGATGCTGGCCTTCCGTCGAAAGCTTGTCAAAGCGGGCTTTTTGCCGGGGATAGCTATATTCGCGAAACCGCTTGTAACCCTCGAGCAGTGCGTTGAACTCTGGCACTAGAACCGATCCCCGCGAACCACTTCGACATTTCCGATGGTGATCAGCAGTCCGTGGCTTTCCAATAGCGGGGCGATTCTGTCCGCGAACAGCGAGGCTTTCACTTCATTGGCGATCATCAATATGATCGATTTGGCCGCCGCACCGGTCACTTCATCATGATCCCAGCGCCCGTCGCGCCCTCCACCCGAGGCGATTTTGATGACGCTCCAGCCGGAAATATCAACTTCTTTGATCAGCCTGATAATCCGGGGCACCAAAGGAGTATCGACTAGAATTTCTATGCGTTTTCTTTGAACCGTAGCAACCATGATTTACCCCAATATTGGCGCCAGGAAATTCGCCTGCGCTGCAAATAGGGGAATACCGAAGATAATATTGAAAGGGAAGGTTATCCCGAGCGACATCGATAAATATATGCCCGGATCGGCTTGCGGCAAGGCCAGACGCATGGCTGCCGGAACCGCGATATAGGAGGCGCTGGCCGAGAGAACGCCCAATATCGCCGCCGATCCCGGATCAAGACCGATCATCGTGCCGACCAAAGTTCCGATGCTGCCATTGATGATCGGCAGCAGGACCGCAAGCGACGCGAGCGGAATGGTGATTTTCTTGGTTTGCAGCAAGCGACGCGCGGCAATCAAGCCCATGTCCAGCAGGAACAGGCAAAGTACGCCGTTAAACCCTATTGCAAACAGCGGCTTGATCGGTTCAAATCCGGCTTCTCCGGCGACCATGCCGATGGCAAATGCACCGAGCAGCAAAATCACCGAACCATTGGTCAGGACTTCGTGCAACAGATTTGATCCATTGCCGGACTGGTCAACAGTGCCTTTTTCGGCCTCGGTCTTTTTCGCATAGGCCCGGGCGAGCAACAGTCCCGTGATAATCGCCGGTGTTTCCATCAATGCCATCACGCCAACCATGAAGCCATCGGGCTGCATGCCCTGGTTGGACAATAGTTCGATTGCGGTGACGAAAGTGACGACGCTGACCGAGCCATAATGTGCGGCGACCGCCCCGGAATCGATCGCACCAAGCTTGCCGATGGACCGGAGCATGAAAAAGGCGAGAATGGGAAGCGTGAAGCCCAATGTGATGCCCGCGATGGCCGCAGACGCCAATTCTGTCGAGAAACCCGTGGAAGCAACCTCAACGCCGCCCTTCAAGCCGATCGCCGCCATCAAGTAAATCGACATCGCCTTGGCGAAGGGTTCGGGAATAGAGAGATCAGACCGGATGCATGCTGCAAAAAACCCTAATATGAAGAATAGGATGACCGGTGAGGTGAGCGTTTCGATGATCATGGCTGCTATTTCCCCCCTCTTTTTCTATGGCGGCGGGTTTAGCGACGATATCATGGTTGGCAAGCGGGATGTGCATCGCTATCTGATAGAAATGAACGAAATTACAAAAATCACTCCGCCCGAACCGCGTCCGGAACGTCTGCGCAAACCGGACTGGATTCGCGTCAAGGCTCCCATGGGGAAAGGGTTTGAAGAAACCCGCAAACTGATGCGCGAGCATAAGCTGAACACGGTCTGTGAAGAGGCGGCCTGTCCGAACATCGGAGAATGCTGGACCAAGAAGCACGCTACCGTGATGATATTGGGCGATGTTTGCACGCGCGCCTGTGCATTTTGCAATGTGAAAACGGGCATGCCGTTGAAGGTCGATCCGCTGGAACCCCAGCATACTGCGGATGCCGCGGCCAAACTCGGGCTGGAGCATATTGTTGTGACATCGGTGGATCGCGACGATCTTCCTGATGGCGGTGCCAGTCAATTTGTGAAGGTGATCGAGGCTTTACGCCGGACCACACCGAGCACAACAATTGAAATATTGACCCCCGATTTCCGCAACAAGGCGGAAGCGGCTGTCGAGGCAATTGTCGCTGCGCGGCCAGATGTCTACAATCATAATCTGGAAACGGTTCCCCGGCTCTATCCGACAATTCGGCCCGGAGCCCGCTATTATGCATCTTTGCGATTGCTTGAACATGTCAAACGCCATGATCCATCAATCTTTACCAAATCCGGCATCATGCTGGGCCTCAGCGAAGAGCGTCTAGAAGTGCATCAGGTCATGGACGACATGCGCAGTGCCGGCGTGGATTTCCTGACGATGGGACAATATCTGCAACCCACGACCAAACATGTGAAGGTCAGCGAGTTCGTCAAACCACAGGCTTTTGACGCATATGCTTCGATTGCCCGTGCAAAAGGTTTTCTGCTTGTGGCATCCAGCCCGCTAACCCGTTCGAGCTATCATGCCGGCGATGATTTCGCGAAAATGCGGCAGGCGCGGGAAGAGAAATTGGCGAGGGCAGGGCAAAGTGCCAGCGCATAGAGAGACGCGCGACCTGCCTTATAGCGCATCCCAAATGTACGCGCTGGTCGCCGATGTCGGACGCTATCAGGAATTTTTGCCCTGGGTGGTCGGTACGCGGATCCGCTCAAACAGCGAGTCCGAAATGATGGCCGATGTGCTCGTCGGTTTTAAGGGCCTGCGCGAACAATTTACCTCACGGGTGATGAAGACGCACAATATCGCGATCGATGTCGACTATCTCGATGGACCTTTGAAGCAGCTTCACAATGAATGGCGGTTTCGGCCCAGCGAAAATGGTGGCTGCCATGTTGATTTCTATGTTGAATTTACTTTCAAGAACCGCATGTTTCAGAAATTGGCCGGACAGGTTTTTGCAAAGGCGCTCCACAAGATGACGGGCGCATTTGTCGAACGTGCTGAGCAGGTCTATGGCACGAGCTATTCTGCAGTGTCGGGAAGCAATAGTTCGAGCGCAACCAGCACGGCCTGAAGCCGGATATCGGCGCGGCTCAGCTCGGCACCGAAATTCTTGCGATCTGCAACAACATCTTCCGGATCCTTGTCTTTTTCAGCCTTGGCGAAAACAACCGTGCCGACCGGTTTCTTTTCGCTACCGCCACCTGGACCGGCAACGCCGGTAATCGCGATGGCAACGTCACAATCGGACTTGTTCAATGCCCCGCGAGCCATTTCCCAAGCCACGGCAATCGAGACGGCACCAAATGTTTCGAGCAAATCATCGCTGACCCCGAGCATCTTTTGCTTGGCGCTATTGGAATAGGTATTGAAACCGCACTCAAAGACATCGCTGCTTCCCGCAATTTCGGTGAGCGCAGCGGCAACCAGACCACCGGTGCAACTTTCCGCAACGGCAATCCGCCGACCAAGCTTGCGGTTCTCGTCAATGACTTTTGTCGCCAGTGCGACTAGCTCGGGGGGGAGGAGGTTCTGCATAGCGAGCGCCGTTAGCCTATCATGCAGGGTCTTTGCAAATAGGAATGTCCGGCATCAGCTTGTTTTCGTCGCTAGGCTAATGGTCGCTATGGCTTGTGCGGCGATACCTTCCTTGCGTCCGGCAAAGCCCAGACCCTCGGTGGTTGTCGCTTTCACACTGACCTGATCTTCTGAAAGTTGCAGCAACTCCGCAATATTCTGTTTGATCGCATCGCGATGTGGTTTGATCTTGGGCGCTTCGCAGATCAGGGTCATATCTACATTCTGGATGATCCCATCGCGCTGCTTGATGAGCCGCGCGGCATGTTCGACAAATTTTCGCGACGCGGCCCCGTGCCACTGTGGGTCGGCGGGTGGAAAATGGTCGCCGATATCGCCAGCGCCGATACAGCCGAGCAACGCATCGGTCAGCGCGTGGAGCAGGACATCGGCGTCGCTGTGTCCGACCAGTCCTCTGTCATGGTCAATCTTGATACCGCCCAACCATAGCTCCTCACCAGGCGCCAGGCGGTGGACGTCATAACCCAGTCCCGTGCGTATCTGCATCATCTGTCGATCTCGGACATCGTCAAAATCTGACGCGAGCGTATATTTTTTGAGTGCTTCATTGCCTTCCACGACGGCGACGTCATGTCCGTTGATCTGAAATAATTGGGCATCGTCGCTTGCATCCTGTTTTTGAGTTCCATGTTCATGCGCGGCAAGTAATTTCTGAAAGTCGAAAGCCTGGGGCGTTTGCACCCGCCATAGATTGTTGCGATCAATCAGATGGTCGAATTGATCGTTCTTGACCGCGATCGTCGTGTCAACGGTCGGGAGCACCGGAATCGCGCCATCATGATGGCTGAGCGCCGCCAAAAGCCGGTCGATCACATCATCGGACAAAAACGGACGTGCTGCATCATGAATCAATATATTCTTGGCGCCGCCTGCCGTCTGAATAGCCTGCAACCCATGGAGTACTGATTGCTGACGCGTGGCCCCGCCGATGACCGTCTCGAAATCGCTGCGATCACTCGCGGCTTGGGCGAGAAGTTCAGCCTGGCCGTCGGCAATAACGACCCACAGGCGGTCGATTTCTTTATGATCCAGCAACCGGTCAATGCTGTGCATGACCATCGGCTTGCCGGCAATTGGAATATATTGCTTGGGCTGCTGCAATCCAGTCCGTTCGCCAGCGCCAGCTGCAACGATAATGGCATGAGTTTCTAATTTGCGATAGGCAGGTTCAGGCATGCCACCGATCTAGTCTGCCAATGCGCGTGAAGCAATTCTTGCTTGCCTTTGATTTTCACGATAAAGGACTGCTTAAATTTTAGGCAGATATATGACTCTCAAACCCATCTCGATTGGTGATATACAGATTGACAGCCCGGTGCTGCTTGCGCCGATGACCGGCGTAACCGACTTGCCGTTCCGCAAATTGGTGCGGCGCTTTGGCTCCGGACTCAATGTGACTGAAATGATTGCCAGTCAGGCGATGATCCGGGAAACCCGGCAATCACTACAGAAATGTGCATGGGATCCGACGGAAGAGCCGGTGTCGATGCAGCTTGCCGGATGTTGTCCCGATGCCATGTCGGAGGCAGCCAAGCTCAATGAGGATCGTGGCGCGCAGATCATTGACATCAATATGGGTTGCCCGGTCAAGAAAGTCGTCAATGGTGACGCCGGATCAGCGCTCATGCGGGACTTGCCGCTGGCAGCGTCCTTGATCGATGCAACGGTGAAGGCCGTCAACGTCCCGGTGACGGTCAAGATGCGAATGGGATGGGACCACCAGAGTTTAAACGCGCCCGAACTTGCACATATTGCCGAGGATCTCGGTGCGAAAATGATCGTCGTTCACGGTCGTACGCGCTGCCAGATGTACAAAGATAGCGCGGACTGGTCCTTTGTCCGTCAGGTCAAAGAGGCGGTGTCGCTGCCCGTCATCGTCAACGGCGACATCTGTACGATTGCTGATTGCGAACAGGCGCTGGATGAGAGCGGCGCAGACGGCGTCATGATTGGCCGCGGAGCTTATGGAAAGCCCTGGCTTCTCGGGCAGGTCATGCACTGGTTCAAGACTGGCGAAATGCTGCCCGATCCCAATATCGCAACCCAATTTGCAGTGCTTGAGGAACATTATCGCGAGATGATGAAACTCTATGGCGAGCATGTCGGCGTGAAAGTCGCGCGGAAACATATCGGTTGGTATACCAAGGGACTTCCCGGGTCCGCCGAATTTCGGAATCGGGCGAACAAGGAGGTCGATGCAGCAACGGTGCTCGCCATGCTCGAGGAATTCTATTCGCCGTGGTTGGACAAAGTGGCCGCTTAATGTCGGAACAGCCATCCGCTGATCAAATCTATGCTGGCCTGAACGATGCTCTGCTGATCGTGGATAGCGGTCATCGCATAGTCAGGATCAACCCCGCCGGAGAAGCGCTGCTCGGTACCAGCGGGAAGCATTTGATTGGCCGGAATATCGGTGAGACGCTTGAATTTGCAGATCCGCGACTCACTTCGGCGCTAACCGACCCGGAAGCCAATCTGGCCGCGCGAAGCGTGTCGGTCTTTCATGGTGGTCGGGACTTGGGCCAGGTCGATTTCGATATCCACACTTTGCTTGCCGACCCGCAATGGCGGATCGTCTCGCTGACGTCGATTCGCCAGGAAGGTCCGTTCAGTGCCAATGATGCGACCGACCAGTCGATTTTTTCGGTTCGGGCACCGGATATTTTAAGCCATGAAATCAAAAATCCGCTCGCCGCGATCAACGGCGCCGCGCAGTTGCTCGATCGTCAGCTCAACGAGGACCAGAAGCCGCTAACCCAAATGATCAAATCGGAAGTCGAGCGCGTGGTGAAGCTGCTCGACCGGATGCAGACGCTCTCATCCAATCAGCCTGCACAGATTCAGCCGGTCAATATTCACAGTCTGATTGACCAGGCCAGACAATCCCTTGAAACCGCGATGAAGGGCAGGATCAAAGTTGGCGATGCCTTTGACCCATCGCTCCCTGACGTGCTTATTGACCCGGATGCGATGATGCAGGTTTTGACCAACTTGCTGTCCAACGCTTCCGATGCGGTGAGGGACGTCGACAAGCCTATTATCCGGATCATTACCCGCTACAGTTTTGGCGCTTCCTTCTCGTCGCATAGGAACCAAGACGCCGTCAGGCTCCCGGTTGAGATCATCGTCTGTGACAATGGCCCTGGTATCCCGAAGGAACTGGAACAAGAGGTATTTTCGCCGTTCGTGTCGACAAAAAGCGAAGGGCAGGGATTGGGATTAGCGCTCGTCAAAAAGCTGATGCGCGATATGAATGGCCAGATCCGATATGATCGCAGCGATGACCTGCAAACCCGCTTCACGTTATTTCTGCCACTTGCGCCAAGACCAGCTGCTTAGGACTATTTGATGCCCAATGAAAAAATCATTCTCGTAGAAGATGATCCGTCGGTCAGCCACGTTATCATCACTGCGTTGCGCGCTGAAGGCTATCAGGTTGACAGCTGCAAATCGGTTGCGGAGCGCGACACCTTGATGTCAACCAAGGTCTATGACCTGTTGTTGACGGATGTCGGGCTGGGAGAAGAAGACGGCATCACGTCATTATCGGCCGTCAAAGCCAAAAGCCCCGACATTCCGATCATCATCATCTCTGCCCAAAATACTCTGAATACCGCCGTGCGCGCATCGGAAACCGGTGCGTTTGAATATCTGCCCAAACCTTTTGATCTCGATGAGCTCGTGGAAGTTGTCCAGCAAGCGCTGAAGCCGAAAAGCATCATTTTGCCTGATGCGACGATGGACGAAGATAATCTGCCACTGGTCGGCCGAAGTTCGGCCATGCAAGATGTCTATCGAATGATCGCGAGACTGTTGAAAAACGATCTCTCCGTCTTGGTGTTGGGAGAATCGGGTACTGGAAAGGAACTGGTGGCGGAGGCCATTCACAATCTTGGACATCGCAAAGCAGGTCCTTTCATCGCCGTGAATATGGCCGCCATTCCCGCGGATCTGATCGAGGCGGAGCTTTTCGGACATGAAAAAGGGGCGTTTACCGGCGCGGTCAGCAGTGCGGCGGGCAAGTTTGAGCAGGCTCAGAGCGGCACTTTGTTCCTTGATGAGATTGGTGATATGCCGATGCACGCGCAAACCCGCCTGCTCCGGGCATTGCAATCGGGTGAAATCAGCAGAGTTGGCGGCAAAGGCCTCGTACAACTCGATGTGCGGATCATCGCAGCCACCAATCAGGATTTTCTCGGTCTGATCGAGCAAGGCAAATTTCGCGAAGATCTCTATTATCGGATCAATGTCGTCCCGATAGAATTGCCGCCATTGCGTGACAGATCGAGCGACGTGCCGGCCTTGGCCAAACATTTTCTCAATCTCGCTGTCTCCGAGGGTCTGCCGGCGAAGAATATCACCGACGCCGGCATGAAGCGTTTGAAGAACCATTTTTGGCGAGGCAATGTCAGGGAATTGAAAAATGTCATCTATCGCCTGGTTGTGACCGGGCGCGAAGAGAATATCTCCGACACGGCCATCCAGCAGATATTGAACATCGAACGCAGCAAAGACCAGTTGAAACTGGCTAATTCAGAGTTTGAAATTCACGTCAAATCAATCGTTTCCGACCTGCTTGCCGGCAATGATGATATCAGCAATATCTATGCAGAAGCTTCAAAGCGATTTGAGCGACCGCTATTGACCGAGGTGATGAATCACGCCCATGGCAATCAAATCAAAGCCGCAAAAATGCTCGGTATCAATCGAAACACCCTGCGGAAAAAATTGAATGAACTGGACATAGATCCAGCCGAAACGAGATGATTTAACACGACAGGGCGCCTCGTCTTTCGGTCAAAGCGTGACATTTTTGCAAGTATAGTGCTTTTCAGGCAACGAAACTGTTGTATTGGAGGCACAATGAATGTTTCGACAAACCTTCCGGTGAATCGCCCACCCAACTGGGTTAGGCGGCTATCGCATTTTGCGGAACAAGATGCGTTCATGAAGCGGATTGAACTGGCGGTGTTCATCCTCTTCTTTGCGATCATGGTCGGGACTTATCTTCTGTTAAGTTCTCAACCGGACCGCACTGATTTTATTTCGCCGCCACTTACGGCCGCCTTGCTGGTGACCAATCTCATCCCTGCCATTGTCTTGCTGGTTCTACTTGGTCGCCGGATCGCGAAGGGGAGGGCAGCGAAATCTGCTGGTGGCAGCAGCGGCCGTTTGCACGTCCGTCTGGTTGCGCTCTTTTCACTGGTCGCCAGTGTGCCGACCATCCTGGTCGTGATTTTCGCATCTCTGCTCTTTCAATATGGCGTCGAGTTCTGGTTTTCTGACCGCGCACGCGGAATGCTTGAAAATGCGAACGATCTTGCACGCGGCTATTATGAACAGAATCAGCGAGAAGTCGGCGAAGAAACCATCACGATGGCGAATGATCTGCGCAATTATCTGGGCCAGGCCGGTCTCGAAAGCCCGGAATTTGCCGAGGGCTATGTCTTTCAGGTCTTGTCGCGCAAGCTGAATGAATCCGCGATCATCGAATATGGCGCCGATGGCGTGCCCCGAACGGCTGCTGCGGTGGATCCCAATGAACGCGAGCGGGATGCGACGATAACAGGCGAGGTTCTGGCTCAGCTCGAAGCTGGAGAAAGCTACGTCGTGACCGCCAAGCCGAATAAGATCGAAGCGGTGACCGCACTGGATCTTGATTCGCGGATATTCCTCTATGCCGCCCGCGATTCGGATATGCTGGCGTTGAGTCAGTGGGAGCGGGCACAATCGGTTCTGAAAGACTATGACAATCTATTCTCGCGTTCGCGCAGTCTGCAATTGCAGTTTAATGTTGCCCTGTTCGTCGTCTCCTTGTTGATTGTTGGTCTGGCGCTCTGGATCGCGTTAATCGTCGCGGACCGTTTGGTGCGCCCGGTTACCGATCTTGTCCATGCTGCAAAACGCGTGACCGAGGGAGACTTGGCAACCCGAGTTCCGGTCAGCTTTGATAAAGATGAAATTGGCACGCTTGGGCGCGCGTTTAACCGGATGACCGAACGACTGGAAACCCAGACGACGGCGCTATTGGCCGCCAATGACCAGCTCGGTAGTCGCAGAGTCTTTATCGAAACTGTGCTGGAATCGGTAACTGCGGGCATCATCAGCGTCGATGAAAATGGCGAAATCACCTTGGTAAATTCACAAGCCCAGGCTTTGCTATCCAAGGAACATAGAAATTTGCTCGACGCGAATATCTCATCGGCTGCTCCGGAATTTGCCGCGTTGATCGATGAGGGTGTTGAGACAAGTATCATCGAGTTTTCCGGACGGTCAGAAGTGCGCACGCTTGCAGTCAAGATCGTCGCAGGACAAACCGGCCACGTGATTACTTTTGAAGATATCACGCAACAACTGCTCGATCAGCGGCGCGCAGCCTGGTCGGATGTCGCAAGGCGGATCGCGCATGAAATCAAAAATCCGCTGACGCCGATCCAGTTGGCGGCCGAGCGGCTTCAGCGCCGCTTCGGCAAGAAAGTTGCTGATGATGAAACGATCTTTGCCCAGTTAACGGATACGATTGTCCGTCAAGTTGGTGACTTGCGGAATATTGTTGATGAATTTTCTTCCTTTGCCCGAATGCCCAAGCCGGTTTTTCGAGATGAAAGCCTGAATGATATTTTGAAACAGGCACTGTTCATGCAGGACGTCGCTCATCCTGCGATCAATTTTGAGTTTCACGCCGCGGATCAGAATATTGATCTGGTCTGTGACCGCCGACAGCTCGGCCAGGCGCTGACGAATGTCATCAAAAATGCGGTCGAAGCGATTGAGCAGAGAGTGGCGCAGGATGAGACATTTGCGCTTTCTGATGGGGCAATTTCCTTGGCTGTCAGGGAAGATAATCACATCATCGAGATTCTGCTGGATGACAATGGGATCGGCCTCCCTGCGGATCGTGAACGGATCGTCGAACCCTATATGACGACCCGGGAAAAGGGCACCGGTCTGGGTTTGGCGATTGTCAAAAAGATCATCGAGGAACATTTTGGTGAGATTGCTTTTGACGACGGAACCTTGGGCGGAACGCGTGTGGAGATCAAATTTTATCCGTCCAAATTGAGTCGGCTGGGGACGATTGCCGGGCAGGATGTCAATCAATCGGACAATGATGATATCGCGCAGCGCAATCCGACTGAACATATGCATGAATGATGAGAACAGAGGTCTAAAATGGCACTTGATATTCTAATTGTCGATGACGAACCTGATATTCGCGAATTGATCTCGGGGGTGCTCGAGGATGATGGCTATGCAACCAGAGTCGCTGCCGATAGCGACGCTGCACTGGCCGCGGTGAATGAACGCAAACCGTCTCTCGTATTGCTGGATGTCTGGTTGCGGGGCTCTCGGCTTGATGGCCTCGAACTGCTTACCGAAATCAAGCAGCTCGACCCCAAAATGCCAATCATCGTGATTTCAGGGCACGGCAATATTGACACTGCGGTTGCCGCAATCTCTCAGGGCGCTGTCGATTTTATCGAAAAACCTTTCGAGGCAGAGCATCTGCTGCATCTGGTCTCCCGTGCGACGGAAACCGAGCAGTTGCGCCGGGAGAATGAAATATTGAAGGCGAGAGTAGGTTTCGCTGATGAACTCACGGGAAATTCGGCGGCAGTCAATAATGTCCGCGCGACGTTGAAAAGAGTGGCGGGCACAGGAAGCCGGCTGCTAATCTCAGGTCCTGCCGGTGTGGGGAAAGAAGTTGCTGCGCGGCTGATGCACAATTGGAGTACCCGCGCAGACGGTCCGTTTGTGACGATAGGTGCGGCCCGATTGTCACCGGACAGTGTTGAAGAAGAATTGTTCGGAACCGAAAAAAATGGCAAGGTCGAAAAAACCGGCTTGCTGGAAGAGGCGCATGGCGGCACATTGTTCATCGATGAAGTCGCCGATATGCCTCTGGATACGCAAGGGAAAATTCTTCGGGTTTTAACGGAGCAGAGTTTTGTTCGCGTTGGCGGCAGCAAAAGAGTCAATGTTGATGTCCGGGTGGTATCTGCAACATCACGAAATCTCATGGAGGAAATCGAAGCGAAACGCTTCCGCGAGGACCTGTTTTATCGGCTGAACGTGGTTCCGGTGGAATTGCCGCCATTGAACCAGCGTCGAGAAGACATACCGGTTCTGGTCGAACATTATGCTGCGCGTTTTGCCACGGATCAACGGCTGCATCCGCCGGAAATCTCGGCCGAGGCAATGGCCGCATTGCAAGCTTGTGACTGGCCGGGAAATGTCCGGCAGCTTCGCAATGTGATCGAACGGACTATTATTTTGGCACCGAAAGATAAATTTGCCCAAATCGATGTCGACATGCTGCCACCCGAGATTTTGGGTAATGATGACGATATTGACCAAGGCGTTGCGTCTTTGATGGGATCGCCTTTGCGTGAAGCGCGAGAGAGTTTCGAACGCGAATATCTGAAGGTTCAGATCAGGCGCTTTTCCGGCAATATTTCCAAAACTGCCAATTTCATTGGCATGGAGCGCTCTGCGTTACATCGCAAATTGAAAATATTGGGACTTGCGACGCGGAAAAAACAAGATGTTGAGTGATTGAAGTGGCTAAACTATTGTAGGCGACCTGAATATTCCATATATGTTTTAGCGACGATACCCTTTCCCCCCTGATCGTCCAATTTAAGCATAAGTCGCGCCCTTAAGGGTCGCCAATAACTGGAGTCAAAAATGGCCGACAAATCGAATAATCTCCAAGATCTGTTTCTTAACTCTCTGAGAAAATCGAAAACCCCCGTGACGATGTTTCTGGTCAAGGGCGTGAAGCTGCAGGGAATTGTCACCTGGTTCGATAATTTTTCAGTCTTGCTGCGTCGCGATGGCCAGTCCCAACTTGTGTATAAACATGCCATATCGACAATCATGCCGTCTGACGCGTTGGATATGGATCCTTTCGTCGAGATGATGAACAATGAAAAAGTCAAAGCAGGCATATTGCAGGAAGTTTTTCTCTCAGCGATCAGGGATAGCAACGATCCTGTAACGATGTTCTTGGTCAACGGCGTGATGTTGCAAGGCGATGTTGCGGCCTATGATCTATTCTGTGTGCTGTTGGAGCGAGAAGGGCTGGCTCAATTCGTCTACAAACACGCCATTTCAACGGTGCAGCCGGGCGGGCCGCTCAATTTGGCGGATTATAACAATCCGGAAGATGCGTAGCATTGATTCCATTTGAAAAAGATTCGATCGGCAGCAAGACTGATCGAGTAGTGATTGTCCATCCGGATATGGCGAGATTGAGTCAGTCTGAGATAGAGCATCGCTTGGAAGAAGCCACTGGACTGGCCCTGGCAATAGGTCTTGAGGCCAGTTCAGCTCGTTATTTTTCCGTTCGGAATCCCAAACCCGCAACGCTTTTGGGATCTGGTCAGGTTGACCAGATCAAAGTCATCATGGCCCAAGAAGACGCGAATATCCTGATAGTGGATGGATCGCTGAGCGCGATTCAACAGCGCAATCTGGAAGAGAAGCTCGACGTCAAGGTGATCGACCGGACCGGCTTGATCTTGGAAATTTTTGGTGCCCGTGCGGCCACTGCTGAAGGTCGACTGCAAGTCGAACTGGCGCATTTGGACTATCAAGCGGGCCGACTGGTGCGCAGCTGGACCCACTTGGAACGTCAACGCGGTGGCTTTGGCTTTCTCGGCGGTCCGGGCGAAACCCAGATTGAATCCGATCGGCGAATGATTCGCGACCGCATGGCAAAGTTGCGCAATGATCTTGCCCATTTGCGCAAGACCAGGTCTTTGCACCGGTCCCGCAGACAAAAGGCCCCTTGGCCGGTTATCGCACTCGTCGGCTATACCAACGCTGGCAAGTCTACTCTGTTCAACCGCTTGACCGGGGCCGATGTGTTCGTCGAAGATCTGCTCTTCGCGACCCTCGACCCGACGATGCGTGAATTTTCCCTGCCAGGATATGACAAGGCAATTCTTTCCGACACGGTGGGATTTGTCTCTGACCTGCCAACCCAGCTGGTGGCGGCCTTCCGGGCGACGCTGGAAGAGGTGACTGCGGCCGATATCATCGTTCACGTCCGGGATATTTCGCATAGTGCGACCGAAGCGCAAGCTGCGGATGTTCGAGCTATCTTGATCGATCTCGGCGTCGATATCGAAGCCGAAGACGCGCCGCTGGTGATCGAAGCCTGGAACAAAATTGATTTGATCGAAGCGGATCAAGATCAGGCCCGGCTTCTCGAAGGGCGATTGCCGGACAATGTAAAACGGATTTCTGCACAGACCGGGGAGGGGGTCGACGCGCTCGTCCAGCTGATTTCGCAAAGTCTGTCAGAAGGTCATGAGACCGAAACAGTCACATTGCCTATATCGGATGGCAAGCGCTTGGCGTGGCTACATGAAAATGGTCGGATTTTGGAAACCGAGCAAAAGGCCGGCGAAATGATCATGGACGTGAAAATGTCGTCGCGCAATTGGGGCCGGTTTCAGGCGCTCTGAATCGGCCTAGGCCTCGGACATCGTCAATTTGGCTTTTTGCCACTCATGCTCCAGTTCATCGATTGTCATTTCTTTCATATCTCCGGTAACCATCGATTCTACTATATTGAAACGTTTGGTAAATTTCAGAGTGGCATCGGATAAAGCCTGTTCCGCATCCACCTCATAATGGCGGGCAAGATTGACTGCGGAAAATAGCAAATCGCCGATTTCCTCGTGAATCTCCGCTGCGGATTTGGCCTGTTCAACTTCCTCCAGTTCCTCCAGCAGCTTGTCTTTCACCGGTGCTTTATCCGGCCAATCGAACCCGACCCGGGCCGCCCGTTTCTGTATTTTTTGCGCGCGGAGCAGTGCGGGCAGGGCGAGAGCGACGCCGTCGAGGGCGCTTGATGTGCCGGATTCTTTGCGTTCCTCCGCCTTGATCTGTTCCCAGCCCGGCGTGTCTTGCGCTTCACCGAAGATATGCGGATGCCGGCGAGTCATTTTGGCGCAAATAGCCTCGACTACATCATCAAAAGCAAAGTCGCCTTGATCACTGGCTATCTGGCTGTGAAACACAACCTGGAGAAGAAGATCGCCCAATTCGTCTTTGAGCGCGTCAAGATCGCGTCGCTCGATCGCGTCGGCGACTTCATAGGCTTCCTCGATCGTGTAAGGCGCTATGGTTTCAAATGTCTGGACTTTATCCCAATCACAGCCGGTTTCCGGATCACGGAGTTTCTTCATGATTTCGAGCAGGGGATCAATCAAGACGGTTTCCGATATCAAGTTATACAAGGTTGATAATATATATTATGTTAAATTATATGTCATTGCGCGAGTGAGCTAGATGGCGGTTCGAGGATCATTTCATTGCCTTCCACCCGCCAACTCTGCAATTTCGAGAGAAAATTCATACCAATCACATTGGAGCCGCCAAATTCCTGCGCGACCACGATCGGCAGATCCCGAGCGATCATCGGGCCGACCTGCAAATTCTGGATCGTAGCTCGCTTTGCTTCTACCGATCCATTGGCTGTCGACAAAAGGACCGGAAACGGACTCGAGCTAATGTCGACATTCGCAGCTTCCGCCACGGACAAAGTCATAGCGGTCGTTGTCGCGCCGCTGTCGATGAGAAACCGGATCGGTGTTCCGTTGACGACGCCGTTGATCCAGAAATGACCATCTGCCGATTGGCGGATGCGCAATGTTTCTCCCACGATCTGCTGATCATTGCTGCCGGTCAATTCGCCCGAAACCCGGCTCCATATCGCCCGTATCTCTGTCTGATAGGAAAAGCCCACGATGAATAGAGCGAAAATCGCCAGCCAGCCCAATATCGACCGGATGATCTCACCCAATCCCAGACGTCGAGAGAATAAGGCACTGCCAACCAGGACCAGCGCGCCGATAGCAAAAATCAGATTGATATTCTGGTCTTCGGTCACTTTCTAAATCTCTCTCACATAGCCATCATAAGCCGGTTCAACATGGTCCGGCAGCGATTGCTTAAGATGCGCATAATCCATCGACTTGTCCATATGTGTCAGCAAGCTTGATAGCGGTTTGATCTCCTTGATCAGCTCTAGCGTCATATCGAGATGGGCATGGGTCGGATGCGGCTCTTCGCGCAAGGCATCGACGACAAAGACATCGCAACCGCCATAAAGCGCCTTCATTTCCTCGGTTATATTACCGAAGTCGGTCGCATAACAAATTGATTTACCAGCATTTTCAAAGCGAAGGCCGGCAGACGTTATGCCGCCATGGGGTTGGTCTGTTACGCGGATGACGATATCACCGATTGTTGTGACGTCATCGAGAATCCGGCCGTCACAAATGGTCGGATAATTTTTATGGCCTTTGAACACATAGGCAAAACGCTGCTTCAGGCTATCGAGTGCAAATGGCCTCGCATATCCAGTGACCGGCTCGCGCGACATATGAAAAAGCGCGCGCAAGTCGTCAATGCCATGGCAATGGTCGGCATGGTCATGGGTCCAGATAACCGCGTCTATATGGTTGATATTATTGTCGAGAAACTGATTGCGCAGATCGGGTGACGTGTCGACCAATATCCGGGTGGTCGGACTTTCGACCAGAATCGACACCCTGCTCCGTCTATTCTTGGGTTCCAGCGGATCGCAATCGCCCCAATCATTGCCGATGCGTGGGACACCGGCAGACGTTCCACAGCCCAATATTGTCAGCTTCATCGGCAAGGTTAGACCTGAGCTTTGGAGAATAATTGATAGAAATTCTGTGCAGTTGACTCGCAAAGCTCTGAATAATCCTCACCGCGAAGCTCAGCAAGAAACCGGGCCGTATCCGCGACAAATGCAGGTTCGCCGGTCTTGCCGCGGTGCGGGACCGGAGCCAGGAAGGGTGCGTCGGTTTCGACCAGCAGGCGGTCTTTGGGAAGCTTGGCTGCAGTGTCCTGCAAATCCTTGGCATTTTTGAACGTTACAATACCAGATATCGAAATATACAGCCCCATATCCAGAGCCTTATGGGCAAAGTCTTCGCTGGCGGTGAAGCAGTGGATGACTCCGCTATAGGCGCCCTGCTCCATTTCTTCGGCCATGATTGCGGCAGTGTCATCCTCCGCGTCGCGTGTGTGCACGATAATCGGCAAGCCGGTCTCGCGTGCGGCATGAATATGGGTGCGGAAACTCTGGCGCTGCCGGTCCCGGTCGCTGTGGTCATAATAATAGTCGAGTCCGGTTTCGCCAATGGCAACCACACGCTCATGTTGAGACTCGGCCACCAATTTGGCGAAATCGATATCGGGATGCGCGTCGGCTTCGTGTGGATGGATGCCAATGCTCGCCCAGACATCGGCTTCGCGTTCGGCCGTGGCGACAATGTCCCGCCATTCATTTTCCCGGGTCGAAATGTTGAGCATCGCCGTCACACCGCTGTCGCGCGCACGATCGAGCACAGCGGACTGTTCCTCAACAATCCCCTTATAGTTGAGATGACAATGGCTATCGACCAGCATCAGGCCTCTCCCTCGTCTGCAGGCATGTCGAGACGCGGGAAAATGGCCTGGGGTGCCGGAACAGCCAGACCTTCTCGGATTGGCGTATCCAGAGCATCAAAATCCCGATGGTCGGGGCCTTGGGCCAGGAGATCGAGCATCTTGTCACTGCTCTCCGGAATCACCCAGCGCAGCATGATCGCCAAGCGTCTGATCGCTTCAGCGGTATGATAAAGCACGCTGTCGGCGCGATCCGGGTCGGTCTTGCGCAGCGCCCAGGGCGCTTGATCGGCGAAATATTGGTTGGTTGCGCTCAAACGTTCACGGATGACATCAATTGCCGCATCAATCTGAAAACTGCCTGACGTCATGAAGCCACAAATCTGGTCAAAGCAGGTCGCGAGCTCAGCCAACAGGCGGGTTTCCGCGTCTGTTGCTGCTCCCGCCGCCGGAATTTTGCCATCGCAATTTTTGGCTATCATCGAGAGGCTGCGTTGCGCCAGATTGCCGAAATTATTGGCCAGGTCGGCATTGGTCTTGGTGACAATCATTTCGGGCGAATAGGTTCCATCCTTGCCGAACACGACGTCAGAGAGCAGGAAATAGCGCAATTGATCGACGCCAAAGGCATCCGCCAAGCTGATCGGATCCACGACATTGCCCAGCGATTTCGACATTTTTTCGCCGCGGTTGAGCAAGAAACCATGGCCAAATATCTGTTTCGGCAAGGGCAGATTGGCACTCATCAGAAAGGCCGGCCAGTAAATCGTGTGAAAGCGGACAATATCCTTGCCGATGATATGGATCATATCGCCGCCTTCGCTCCAATATTTCGGATAAAGGTCGGTTTCGTCAGGATATCCCAGGCCGGTCAGATAGTTGGTCAACGCATCGACCCAGACATACATGACATGGTTTTCGCTGCCCGGAACCTTGACGCCCCAATCGAAACTGGTCCGCGACATCGACAGATCATTGAGTCCGCCTTCGACGAATTTGATCATCTCGTTGCGCCGGCTGTCCGGCTTCAGAAACGAGGGATTTTCTGCGAAAAGCTTGAGCAAGGGTTCCTGATATCTGGAGAGCCGGAAGAACCAGCTTTCCTCAACCGTCCACTCGACCGGCGTGCCTTGCGGGGAGAGCTTTTCGGTTGTACCGCCCTCACCTTCGGCTTCGATCAACTCGCTTTCGTCATAATAAGCTTCGTCGCGGACCGAATACCAGCCTTCATATTTGTCGAGATACAGATCGCCCTTGTCGGCCATCGCCTGCCAGATCGCCTGGCTCGCGACATGATGGTCGGCATCGGTGGTGCGAATGAAACGGTCATGTGATATATTAAGTCTATCACACATAGCGCTGAAACTATGAGACATTTCAGTTGCCAGCTCGATGGGCGCGAGGCCTCGCTTTTCAGCCGTCTGGGCCATTTTCAGGCCATGTTCGTCGGTACCAGTCTGGAACCGCACGTCGCGGCCGCTGAGCCGGTGGAAACGCGCGATCGCGTCGGTGGCGATGGCTTCATAGGCATGGCCGATATGCGGCGGCCCATTGGGATAGCTGATCGCAGTGGTAATATATATGGGTTTGGACATGGTCACTCTTTTGATGGATTGGGGTCGCTTGTAAACAGCGAAAAGCTCTAATTCGGGTTGTTCAGCCGCGCAAGTTCACCCATCAGGCTGCCGAGGCGAAATACCACCGCCTGATTGTCGAGCGTCTTGGGGACCGCCATGGCGGCAAGATCACTGGCCTCCCGCCATTTTTCAATGGCCTGCATCGATCCGCCGCGACCAGATTTTTTGATATGTTCTGCGATCAGGCTCGGCGCGCGATTGAGAAAAGCATGATAGCGAGGCGTCGCTGCTTTCAGCGCCAATTTCCGTGACAATTCGTTTTTCAGAACATTATCCCGGTCACCCGACTGGATGATCTTTTGAGCGAGCAGCTCCAATTCCGCCAGACCAGCTTCTGCATAGCGCAGCGCCCGCCCCGGAGAACCCTCGCCTGCCACGATCAGCGCATTGATTTCGGCCTCGGTCATCTTGGGCGACGACTGGGTCAGGATTGCCCGCATGTCCGCCTCGCCTAGCGGATCGAAACGCAGCAACTGGCAGCGCGAACGGATCGTCGGCAAAAGCCTGTCCGGCATATGGCTGATGAGGAAGAACACTGTCTTTTTCGGAGGTTCTTCCAGATTCTTCAGTAGAGCATTGGCGCCGTTGCGCTCGAGATCGTCGGCGGCGTCGACCACCACAACCCGATATTCGGAGATCGAGGATTGATTGTTGAACAGCGGTTGTAACTTCCGCACCTGATCGATTTTGATATTACGGGCCAGCTCATGTTCTTCCAGCGAGTCCAGACCTTTGTCGCGCGCCTTTTTCTCTTCCTTGTCGGTTTTCGGCCCGCGGCGCAGGAGCCGGAAATCGGGATGGGATCCGGCGTCTAGCAAATGACTGGCTTCGTCGGATGGATTGTCTGAAAATTCGGTTGGATGATTGAGCGAATTGAGCAGGAAATGGGCTGCTTGACGCGCGAACCCGGCTTTTCCCAGGCCGCGATCTCCCGCCAATATCCAAGCATGATGCAATGTGCCTTTGGCGTAGGACTGGCAGAAAACCCGCCTTGCTTTATCGTGGCCAAGAAATGGCGTCATGGCGTCACCCGATCATTTCGGCAAGATTTTGCAACAATAAGGCTGTAACATCTTCGGGTGAATGCGACGCATCGATGAGTTTGACCCGATGGGGTTCCAATGTTGCAAATTGCCGGAAATTGTCCATCACAATGTGGTGATAATCATTATCACGGCCGCCAATGCGGTCGCTGTCACCGCGATCGCGGGCTTCGGCGCGTTTGGCGGCGATCTCTCCGGGCAGATCGAGAATGAAGGTTCTGTCCGGCATCAGACCTTCGCTGCCGAGATTGTGCAAAGTCATGATATCAGCATCGCTGAGTAGGCCCGAGACGCTCTGATAGGCGCGGCTGCTGTCGATAAACCGGTCACAAATCACCCAATCGCCACGCTCCAATGCGGGACGCACCAGTTTGGCGCAATGTTCGGCGCGCGCTGCGGCAAATAAAAGGGCCTCGGTTCGCATAT
The DNA here is from genome assembly GCA_001650955.1 of Sphingomonadales bacterium EhC05. GTDB lineage: Bacteria > Pseudomonadota > Alphaproteobacteria > Sphingomonadales > Sphingomonadaceae > Parasphingorhabdus. Next base: position 320,339 of record LXYP01000045.1, on the reverse strand, counting down.
TCCATTTTTCATCCGCGCCGCTGAGCAAAAGCTCGCGGATCACTTCTGCACCGGGGGTCCCGCCAGGTTCGCGCGTAAGATGTACTTTCAGGCCGTGTGCTTCCAGTGCGGCGACCAACGCCTTGGCCTGAGTGGACTTGCCCGTCCCCTCCCCGCCTTCGAGGCTGATGAAGCTCCCGCGGGTCACGCCAATCCGAGCAGGGACTTTAAACCGGCCCATATCCGATCGAAAAAGCCTGCTTCTCCAACCGCTTCCCCAGCCACCAGCGGAATCGACTGGACTCCGGCATCAGTGGTGGTCACGACCAGCTGCGCAATGGCTTGACCTTGTGCAATCGGAGCCTTGATCGGTCCATCATAGCGTATTTTCATCGTGATATCGCCATCCGACACCTTTGGCAGCGTGATGAAGAGATCCTTCGGCGCAATCAATGACACAGATGAACTGTCGCCGAGCTGCACGTCCGCATATTGGACTCGCGTTCCTTTTTTGAACAGGGCTTTCTGCTGCCAGGCGTTGAATCCCCAATTCATGAACTTGACCGATTCCTCAATCCGTCCGCCATAGCTATTGAGTCCCGCCAAAACGGATACAATCCGTCGGCCCTTCTGCTCGGCAGAGCCGGCAAAACCATAGCCGGCTTCTTCCGTATGCCCGGTTTTCAAACCATCTGCGCCAGCTACTCTGCCGATCAGCGGGTTGCGGTTGGACTGGGTGATGCCGTTCCAGGCAAATTCATCCTGGCCATAGAAATCCTTGTAGAGTTTCGGGAATTGATTGGCGCTCGCGGCACCCAAAATGCCCAGATCCCGGGCGGTGACCATCGTCCGGCCTTCATCCGGCCATCCATTGGTATTGCCAAACCGGCTGTTGGTCATCCCCAGTTCCTTGGCGCGCTTGTTCATCAATTCAACAAAAGCTTCTTCCGTGCCGGCAATACCTTCTGCCAGCACCACGCAGGCATCATTGCCCGACAAGGTCACAATCCCGTGCAGCAGATCTTCAACGCTGACCTCGTCACCGAGACCGAGAAACATTGTCGAACCCTGATTGTTCCATTTTTTCCATGTCGCCTCATTAACCCGAATCTTATCTTCAAGTTTGAGTTCGCCTTTGCTGATGAGATCAAATGCGACATAGACGGTCATCATCTTCGCCATGGAAGCGGGAGGAATCTGTTTGTCGGCATTTTTCTCAAACAAAACCGCCCCCGATGACAAGTCTGTCATATAGGCAATGGGCGCGTCCGTGTCATAGTTTGGAGCTGCTAATACAGCTGAAGAAAGAGCAATAAGTGGCAGCGAAGCCAATAGAAACTTAGTCATGAGGGTTCCGGTTCCAAATCAGATGATGGTCTGAGCAGCCTATCTATCGCCGCGCAGGACTCGCGCGCCTTGATAGCCGCGTTGTTTCGCTTGCGCCAGCCCAGCTTGCGCGTCTTGTTCGCTGTCATAAGGTCCATAGCGAACCCTCCAGATCGAACGTCCGCTATTGGGCATGACTTTTGCTCCGATTTTTCTGGCCAATGCATCGGCACGCGCTTTATCACCAAACGCGGCAACTTGAACGACATAGGTTCCCGGGCCGCTGCCGACATAATTATTGCCGATGCCGCTTTCTGTCTGCGACACAACCGGGCGCCCATTTGCTTCGACGATGAAACGTCCATCGCGTGATCCGGCAACTGGCGCAGGCGCTGCAGGCCGGCCATAATCAACACCCGGCGCCGCATTGCCAGATGGGCTGAAAGACGGCACCGCAGCTTGCTGAATGGCGGCCGCTGGGCGAGGAAGTTTTGCGAGATTTTTCCGCAAAATACTCAATAGGGAGTCGGGCGTTCCAATCCGCTCGGTTGCGGCGGCTCCAGACCGCAATCTTGCGCGCTCCTGCTCATTGGGATTGACTTTGCGCACCCGGACACCCGCGACGCCTTCTTGGTCTATTCCCAGTTGCTTGGCCGCGCCATAGGATAGATCGATCAGACGGTCGCTGGCAAATGGGCCACGATCATTGACCCGCACCAAAATCGTTCGACCTGTGTCCAGTGCAGTCACTTCTACATAGCTCGGCAATGGCAAGGTCTTATGCGCCGCGCTAATCCCTTCCGGGTTGAACCGTTCGCCATTGGCGGTGGCATTGCCAGCAAGTTCCTGACCATACCAACTGGCATAGCCAACTTCATCATAGCTCTGAACATCTTCTGGCTTATAGGTTTTCCCACCCACTTTATACGGATCCCCGATCTTCTGAGGATAGTCCGAGACCATCTCGGCCGGACCGGGAATTCCACCGGCGGCGGGTGGCGCTCCTCGTTCCGGAAACGCGCCGAAATCTCGCGAACCGCTGCAACCGGCAAGAGCCAATGTCGCAACTGAAATGATCGATAGCTTAACTGCGTATTTCATCTGCTAATAACCCCACTGCTAGCCCATAGAAATTTGAGCAATTATAATCGAGAATGACCCGGTAATTGCCGGTCAGTAGATAGGCGGTACGTCCGGGCCCATCGGGCTCCAGCAAAGTCGCCAATGTGCTGTCGGAGAGATATTTTCCGGCCGACGGCACCACACCCAAGGTCCGCCATTCGGCCATGCTCTTCCATTGGCTATGGCGCTCATGAACACGCGGACAACGCGTTGCTTTGGTCTTATTCTTCACCGCTGCACGGTCGAGCGCAGCCGGAACCGAAACGGCGATTCCCCAGGGCTCTCCGCGCCGCCATCCGGCATTTACGAAATAGTTGGCGATCGATGCAACTGCGTCATATTCGCTGTTCCAGATATCGGCATAGCCGTCGCCGCTGCCATCCTTTGCGAGGCGCAGATAGACGGACGGCAGAAATTGTGGCTTGCCCATTGCCCCTGCCCAACTGCCTTTCATTGCCGATTGCGGCACGCCGCCGTCGATCATCTTCAGCACCGCGAGCAATTCAGCTTCAAACAAGGCCCGGCGACGCCCTTCATAAGCCAGGGTTGCCAGGGATCTGGGAATATCAAAATTGCCGGTGTAGGACCCATAATTGGTTTCCTTGCCGTAGATTGACATGATGATATGTCCGGGCACTCCGGTTTCCCGCTCCACATCAACCAGCTTGCCGACGAGCCGGTTATAGGCTGCTTTGCCATTTTTGATGCGAACATCCGTGATATGCCGACGCTGATAAGGTGCAAATGGCGGTATTGCGCTGTTCGGTCGACCACCTGGCTGGGATCTGTCCAGTTCGATGACCCTCGGATTATAGGACAGGCTCGGCAACACCCGGTCGAGGGTTTGCGACCGCACGCCTTCTGCCTCCGCCTTTTTGCGAACTTCGCCAAGATAGCTCTGGAAACTGCCGGCCGTTTGCGCCTGTGCGCTGACCAGAGGCGCGGCGGGTGAAAAACTGAAGAATGCAACGGCACTACAAACCATTGCGGTCATGATACGCATGAAAAATTCCCTTCGACGTCCCATTGTCGCACAAACTGACTCGCGAGGGAATCTCCAAATGTCCGATAGGAGCAACCATTCGCCTGATAAGCCATGAAACCCCCGATATTTGCTTGCGAAATTCAAATATCATAAAATGTTTTGCGCTTTTAAACTTCAAACGCTAGAGGCAAGCGCGCTGATGCGGACAGGTGGCAGAGTGGTCGAATGCACCGGTCTTGAAAACCGGCGAGGGTGCAAGCTCTCCGTGGGTTCGAATCCCACCCTGTCCGCCAAAGCACCTCAGGAACTCTGAGTTTAAAGCAGCAAATTGCAACCAGTCGGCGAAACGCCCATGAAAAATATACGCGTTGTCGGTCCGGTTCAAATTCTCTCAAAATTATTTTCTCTAGGGTGAGCCTTTGATTCGCCTGTTTCGTCTGCATCTCGAATGCGAACATTTCAGTGTGACCAGTGGATCTGGATGGCCGCTAACATCGTGCTTCTGAAGTCAGCAGCAACGGTTCTGCTGCGCGCCGAGGGCCAAAACAGCGATTGACGCAGTCTTTTGTTTACGTCAAAATTTGTCCATATCAAAGTTGGTCCGAACATCATATTGCCAATCAGGTTCGGACGTTCATATCCCCTCTCCATCGGCCAAAAAGAGAATCCAGAGTGCACCCTGAAATACCATATCTGCGGGAAGCGATAATTTTTCTGGTCGCCGCCGGTCTGATCATTCCGCTGGTACGCAAATTCGGCATCAGCCCGGTTCTCGGTTTCCTTTTTGTCGGATTGATCATCGGTCCTTATGGCATCGGCCGATTGGCCGGCGAAGCGCCGGTTCTGGAACATATCATATTCAACGATCTTGACGGGGTTCGGCGCTTTGCTGAACTGGGGGTCATATTTCTCCTGTTCACCATCGGACTGGAGCTTTCGGTCGCGCAACTGTGGGCGATGCGCCGATTGGTCTTTGGGCTCGGCGCCGCGCAAGTCACTGTCACAGCGCTGGCGATTGGCGCCATTGCCTATCTATTCGGCAATTCACTGGTCGCCGCAACCATCTTCGGTCTGTGTCTGGCTTTGTCGTCCACCGCCCTTGTCATGCAATTGCTCACCGAAAACCGGCGGTTCAGCTCGCCAGCGGGTCGCAGCAGTTTCGGAATTTTATTATTTCAGGACCTGGCCGTGGTGCCGATCCTGTTCTTTGTCGGCTTTGCCGGCGCGAGCGTCGAGGGCTCGCTCGCCGGAGCCGCAGTCCGGGCGATCGGGGAGGCGGCATTGGTCATTGCCGTCATCTTCCTGATAGGTCGGATAATCGTCCGGCCCCTGCTCCAGTTTGTCGGCAGTTCTGGCAGCCGCGAAATCTTCATGGCTGCGGTCTTGCTGCTGGTATTGGCCACCGCTGCGATAACCGCGCAAGCCGGCCTGTCAATGGCACTGGGCGCATTTCTTGCCGGCCTGTTGTTCGCGGGCACGGAATATCGCCATCAGATAGCCAGTGATATCGAGCCCTTCAAAGGGCTGCTTCTGGGCCTGTTTTTCATCTCGGTCGGGATGAGCCTGGATATGCTGGCGGTGTGGGACAATATCGGATGGGTGATCCTGTCTGTCATTGGCTTGCTGATATTGAAAGCCGTGATCATATTTGGCCTCGCAAAGGCCTTTCGCTTGCCCACCGCAGTTGCCGCCGAAAGCTCCATCCTGATGAGTCAGGGCGGCGAATTTGCCTTCGTGGTGATTGCTGCGGCTCTGTCCTTCAGCCTGCTTGATCCGGACATTGCCCAGTTCATGCTGCTGGTCGTCATTGTGACTATGTTCCTCACCCCTGCTCTCGCCGATATCGGTCATCGGGTGGGTGATCATTTTCGAACGGCTGACTCGGAAAATCCGGTTTTGATGGAAGCGTCAGATGTAAGTCAGACTGTCATCATCGGCGGTTTTGGACGGGTCGGGGAAATGCTCGCTCGCTTGCTGGAAGAACAGCGTATCCCGTTCATTGCCGTCGACAATGACGCGGAACTGGTGGCCAAACATCGCGCGCTGGGAACACCGATTTTCTTCGGCGATGCAGGCCAGCCAGATGTGCTCCGGCATTTGGGAATAGAAAATGCAGTTGCCTTTGCCACCACGATGGATGCACCGAAAACTGCCGAACATGTGATCAAGGCGATTCATCAGAAATGGCCTCATGTTCCGATCATCGCCCGCGCCCGAGACGTCGAACATGCTTTAACATTACGCGGTTCCGGAGCCAAAAGCGCTATCCCCGAAACGATGGAAGCCAGCCTGGAGCTTTGTGAACATTTGCTCACTGGAATTGGCTTTCCAGACGATGTCGCCCGGACATTGGTCAATGATCAGCGCACCTGGCAGCAAGAGTCGATGGACCAGGAACAAGATCGTTAGATTTCGAAATTAGGTGAGGTTCAGCCTTATAGATAGAAACTATCAATTTCATGTTATTTAATTTATTGTGTGATATTATCTGCCCTTGTTATCCTTCCCAGCAGGAGGAATTTGGAAATGTCTAATAGCGAAAATCCCATCGAAAAAACCATCATGTTCAGTACCGATCTGACCGCACGCTGCGATCGGCCAATGGACAGGGCTTGCAGACTGGCAAAGACCCTGCCGGCAAAGCTGGTGATCTGCCATGTTCTGGAACACGGCCAATATGGCAAGGAAGCTGTCGCGGCAGCTACAGCCGATATCGAGATGCATCTCGCGTCCTGCGAGATGGACGCAGAAATCATCATCCAGCGTGGAGATATCGTCGCCAAGATCATCGAGACCGCAGAATCTGTCGGTGCTGACCTGATTGTCGCGGGGGTCGCCCGGGTTGGTAAATTGGGCGATCTGGTGATTGGCACTCCGCTGGAACGGATCATCCATCACAGTCCCATTCCCGTGCTGATTGTCAAAAATCGTGCCTTTACCGACTATGATCTTCTGGTCGCAGCGACCGATTTCTCAGCGCCATCTGCTTATGCAATCAAGCAGGCGACACAGATTTTCGCCGGCTTGCCGATCCATATCGTAAACGCTTTTCACGTCCCATTTGAAGGCTTTTTGCATTCGGACAAGCTGACCGAAGAATTTCGTACCGAACAATATTTGCAAATGGTGAAATTTGTCGAGCAACTGCGACTGACCGGCAGCGGGGCGCCCAAGGTCAGTCATATCATCGAATATGGCAGCACATCGACCGTTGTGTTGGATGAAATCAAGGACCTGAACAGCAATCTGACGGTCATCGGTACTCATGGGACTGGCGGTTTTCGGGCGAATATGTTTGGCAGCATGGCGCGGTCTTTGATCGACTATATTCCGACCGATATTCTGGCGGTAAGGCAGAAACCAAAATAGCAGATTTCCTCAATTGACCTCGATCCTCGAGCTTCAGAAGGGCGGATATCGGATAATAGCCAGGCAAATCTGGTCGATGGAAGCGTATCAGCAACGCCCATCGACCATTGCAGGCTCGCCAAGGCAAATCTGCGATGCCGCGCGCCTGGATTGCGCAATGAGTCTAGCCGGCTGAAGGGCGATGGGCTTCATCGGACCAGTCTTGCCGCCCGGCCCATTGTTCGAATGTTTCAAACTCAACCTCAGGCAGACGCCGGTGCATATAGTCGGTGTTGACGAGAAATGGCTGTGTCGGGGATTCATTATTATAATGATAGAATGACGCGATAAATTCCCGCATCGGCTGACGCTCGTCTTCGGGCATGGAATCACCCAGCGCGTCGACCAGCAACACGCCAAACTCCTCCGGTGTGCAGGGATCATATTTGATTTCCCGGCCAAAGACCCGTGACAGGGCCTCGGTGATCTCGGTGGGTTTTAGCGCTTGCGGACCGCCAATATTCATCCACGCACCCTCGAGATCGGGTCGCGCGAGCGCCGCGGTCATACATTTTCCGACGTCATCAAGACTGATCCAGTTGGCTAGAAGATGAGGTTCGTGCGCATATACATAACGATCTTCATGGACGATGAATGGCCGCGCCCAATTGGTCAGCAAATTGTCCATGAACAGCACCGATCCGAAGACGGTTGCCGGAATTCCGGTACGGAACAGCGCATTGATCGCACCTGTATTGGCGCCATAGCTATGCGGCTCGCCAGGCTGATCGGGAATCCAGCCGGATGTGTTCCAGACAAAACGCTCCAGGCCCGCCTCGACTGCTGCGGACCCAAGTTTGGCGACTAGCTCCGAACGATCACCCGGTGATTGCAGGGGATGGGTATAGAAAACCGCTTCGGACCCCTCGAGCGCGGGCACGAAAGTGGACTCATCGGAGAGATCAATGACCCGGGTTTCGTCTGCGACATTACTGCCGCCAAGATCCGGATTTTCGCTTCTCGAAAGCGCTCGAACCTTATGTCCTGCTGCCGCCAATTGCTTGATTTGCGCCAATCCCTGACGTCCGGTCGCACCTACTACGGAAACCAATGCCATCAATATTCTCCTATATCATCAGCATGATGATCTAATCGATCGGCATTTGCGTCTCAATGCATCAATTGGTCAGTGTCGGTCATCAGAATTTTTGCCATATCGGCCCGTCATGTGATCTGTAATATCGGGACTCAGCATCATGAGGAACCGGGCGTCCACATTTTGCGAGAGCGGTGATGCGAGGAAATCGCATCACCGCTAATCCATGACGGGGACGCGACCATTTCTCGATTTGACGCTGAACATGGTGCTTCAGCCAAAATGCCTGCCTGGAAAACCGACGATGGCAAAACCGCCGTGGTGGATAGCGGACATCACAGGACGAGAACCTGTTTTAAACACTATTCGGCTTTCATCGGCCGCGTGTTGGAGTTGGCATATTCGGCATAGCCATCGGTGAACGAAAACAGCACGCCATCGGCTTCTTCCTCTGCATAGGTGGTGGCTTCCGATTGCGAGCTGCCAAATTCCAGTTCGTCCTTCGTAATCGCCGAAACCATTGCGTTTCGCTCGTCCGCGCAGGCGCTTTTCGCCGCGTCTTTAAACGCTCTGGTTCCGGTTTTCTGGTCGAGATGGAGCGTGGTGAAGTCGGTTAGACAGTTGGAATAGCTCAATCGAAAAGGTTCTACATCTTGAACAGTGGCGAGCGAAGTCGCGCTGATTAAAGCAAAGCTGATAAATGTAAGCATGGCCTATATCCTTCAAATGAAACCATCTTATAGCATATGCCGGTATCCAGAACGAAGTAAATTCATCTCTCAGTCGTCGATCATCAAGGCGCGGATGAGAGACGGATCGCATAGCCCTTGAGCTTTTCATAATATGCTTGGCAGCTATCTGCGACCCGTTGCTGCTGTTCGGTCAACGCGGTGGGATCCTTGTCCGGTCCGCCAAAACCGGTCGTTTCAACGACCCGGCCATACCAGTGGCTCGCCCAGATACCGTCGGTATCGCGGGTCCCTGCTGGCCAGAGCAGCATGCCCGCATCCCATGATATTTCGAGCGCGGCGCATAAGGCTTTCAAATGCGCTTCGGGATCGCGCAATATATCTGCGCTATCGAGAATGATCGGAGGATTGCCACTGATCTGCGACGTCCGGTCGATATAGTCCAGCTGCCGTTCATAGCCGAGATCATCGGCCGTCACCTCGACCCGCTTGGCGGCATAGCTGGCGACCACCCGCTCCGGATCGCGGATCAGAAAAGCATGACGATGGTCAGGAAAGTCAGCGATCGACACGTCGCCGACCATATGATGCGGCATATGTTTCTGGTACCAGATGGCTTGGCCATCCGGCACCGGACCGCGCATCGCTCTTGCGACGGAGGACCAGTCGGTATCCATCGATGCAATCACTTCATCCGCCATCGGCTGACGCTGTCCGCTGGTTTTGAGAAATGCCCCATAGAAGGGCTCGTCGGTCACAGCGCAGTCGCTGCGTCCGCCGAAGCTCCGCATCATTGCGGTCGAGATATTGCGCGGCCCCGACCACATGGCAATACGAATGGGCCGCGACGTCATGCGATTATTCCAAACCGTTCGCATCGGGCGAAGTCGAGATGCGTATAGGAGCGGGCGGTGTCCGGACTTCGCTCGACATGAACGGGATTACGCAACATCGCGCTCGATCATGTCTTTATAGAGCCCTTGCAGCCGCTCGACCATCGGCCCCCTGCCCGCGGTCAGCACACGGCCGTCGACTTCGGTCGCGGGAACCACGCCCGCGAACGTCCCGGTTACAAAAGCTTCCTGCGCACCATAGACATCGGTGAGCGAGAAATTTTTCTCGAACACCGGAATATCATTCTCGCGGCACAATTGGATCACATTGCTGCGGGTGATCCCACCGAGACAATAATCGCCGCTGCTCGTCCACACCTCGCCCTTGCGGACAATGAAGAAATGGGTTGAATTGCAGGTCGCGACAAAACCCTGCGGATCAAGCATCAACGCCTCGTCCGCACCCGCCTGCGTCGCTTGAATGCACGCGGTGATGCAATTGAGCTTGCTGTGCGAATTGAGCTTCTGGTCCTGCACCGCTGGATCGCCTCGCCGGACATGGACCGTGAATAGTCTTATGCCGTTTTCCACCGTGCTCGGCAGCGCTTCCTTATATTCCGGAATGATCACAATCGTTGCCGGAGAAATGATCACCCGCGGGTCCTGATAAGGCGTCGAACGGATCCCTCGGGTCACCATCAGGCGGATATGGCAGCCGGTCATGCCATTGGCTGCTATCGTCTCGTAGAGACGCGCAACCAGCGCCGCGCGGCTGATCCCGATATCCATCGCAATCGCTTTCGCGCCTTCAAACAAGCGGTCCATATGCGGCTCCAGAAAGGCAATCTTGCTCTTGTGGACACGCAGCCCTTCCCAGACGCCGTCGCCGAGCATGAAGCCGCTGTCGAACACCGAAACTGTAGCTTCTGCGCGCGGCGTCATGTCGCCGTTGACGTTGATCAATATCTCCTGGTTGCGCGGATCCTCGACATAATCATGCGTACCTTTTGCCATAGCCAATATCCTCACCAGCCCAAAATCAGTTTCGGGATTCTTAGAAGCAACCGTTACGTTGGAAATTTTATCGAGACAAGCTCACCGTGAAGATGTCAGCGCCAGGTCGAAAACAAAGCCTATCCACATGGCGGAAAGTACCGCACAGGAGGCGACATAGACGAGAAAGCGGCGGCGCACTTTCTTGGTTACGACATGTTCATAGCTATGCCAGCAGCGCAGCAGTACATAGAGCCATGCAAGGCCAATCTGAATGCTGCTATCCATGCCGCTCACAATCAACAGGGGAACCAGTCCGAAGAATAGCATCGGCATTTCAACCAGATTGCGCAAATTGTTCGATGGCATTTCCACCGGCAGAAAATAGCGGGTTGCCGCAGGACCATCCTTGAAACTTTCGGCGGTCGGTGGATTCTTCTTCATATGCCGCACGCGCGCGATGAACAGGCTCGCCCAAATCACCCAGATTAACGCTGCCATGGCAATGGCAGGCCACAGGATAGCATGAGTCTCCATCACATATGCAACACGCGTTCATAGGCGTCGAGGACGCTCTCGTGCATCATTTCGCTGAGCGTCGGATGCGGGAAGACCGTGTTCATCAGCTCCGCCTCGGTGGTTTCGAGTGTTTTGCCCACCGCATAGCCCTGGATCAGTTCGGTGACCTCCGCGCCAATCATATGCGCGCCGAGCAGCTCGCCGGTTTTCGCGTCAAATACCGTCTTGATGAAACCCTCGGTCTCGCCGAGCGCAATCGCCTTGCCATTGCCGATGAACGGGAATTTGCCGACCTTGATGTCATAGCCGGCGTCTTTCGCTTTGGCTTCGGTCAGCCCGACGCTGGCGATCTGCGGATGGCAATAGGTGCAACCGGGGATATTGTTGATATCCATTGGGTGCGGATGGCCGCCAGCGATGGTTTCGGCCGCAATCACGCCTTCATGGCTCGCCTTATGCGCCAGCCAGGGGCCAGCGGTGCAGTCACCAATCGCGTAAATACCCTCGATATTGGTTCGGCAATAAGCATCGGTTTTGATATGATAGCGCTCGTCCGGTTGGACTCCGAGCTGATCGAGGCCGATTGTCTCGATATTGGGCTGGATACCGACGGCGACGATGACATGGCTGAAATCATGGGTCTCGACATTGCCCTTGCTGTCTTCAATCTCCGCTTTGACGCCTTTGTCATCGCTCTTGATGCTCTTGACGCCTGCCTTGGTCATGATGGTCATGCCCTGCTTTTTCAGCGACTTTTCGAGAAATTTGGAGATTTCCTCATCTTCCACCGGCACGATCCGATCGAGCATTTCGACAACCGTCACGTCGGCGCCCATATCATTATAGAAGCTGGCAAATTCAATCCCAATTGCGCCCGAGCCGATGACCAGTAATTTGCTCGGCATTTCCGGCGGGGTCATCGCGGTGCGATAGGTCCAGATGCGTTTGCCGTCTGCCTTGGCAAAGGGCAGATCGCGGGCGCGGGCACCGGTCGCGATGATGATATTCTTTGCCTCCAGCGCTTGCTCGCCCTTGTCGGTCTTCACGCTGATCTTGCCCGGCGCGGTGATGGTGCCGTCGCCCATCACGACATCGATCTTGTTCTTCTTCATCAGGCCGGTGACACCCTGATTAAGTTGCTTGGCGACACCGCGAGAACGTTTGACCACTGCGTCGAGATCAGCGGTGATATTCTCCGCCGCAAGCCCATAATCGGCGGCATGTTTCATCTGGTGAAACACTTCTGCCGAGCGCAGCAGTGCCTTGGTCGGGATACAACCCCAGTTGAGACAAATGCCTCCGAGATTTTCGCGTTCGACAATCGCGGTTTTCAAGCCCAGTTGCGAGGCGCGGATCGCCGCGACATAGCCACCAGGGCCGGAACCGAGAACGATGAGGTCATAAATGTTAGACATTAGTTGTTATTCCCTAGTGTTTCAATTTCTGCTTCCTGAAGTTCAAATCGCCACCAGATATAGCCAGCAGCAAATCCAGGGATACCGCCCCACAGGAATTGCATTATTATTGGTATTTTTAGTTCAAATATCACGGTTAGCAGAGCGAATGAGGTCGTAGCCCCGACAGAAAGACCAAAAACTAGTATTTTCATTGCGCTCCTAAAATTCAATAGAACCGCTAATTTTACAAGTGGATAGCCAATGAGAACAATGGAGGCAAAAATAAACGGCGTTGCAAATAACGTGAAGCCAAGCGTCTTAATAAACAAATCGGCGACCCTAGAAAACTCATCCATAATTGGAAAAGTCAAAATAAGAGAGATCCAAAAAGCCACAACGGCAACCGATGTGGCTTTCATCAACGTTCCGGCTTCTCTCGGTGTCATCTAAAACTCACCGAGTTAGCTCGGGAACCTGAACCGGCGTCCCGTCCTTATCCACCGCCACGAACACATAAACCCCCGAAGCCGCCTGCATCATTTCATCTTCATGGCGATCCCGCCGATAGGCTTCGACCTGAACGGTCATCGAACTGCGGCCGATTTTGGTAAATTCGGCATAGACCGACAATTCATCACCAATTCCGACCGGGTGGCCAAAGCGGACATCATTTGCGCCGACCACGACCGATTGATGTTTGCTATGCTGGGCTGCGAGCGCGCCGCCGGCCTGGGCCATCTGTCCCATCAGCCAGCCGCCAAAGGCGACGCCATAGGGATTGCCTTCGGTCGGCATGACGATTGTCCGGATCGCCGGGACTTTTGAACCTAGGTCGGTCAAGCCAGCATACCCAGCGGATTTTCAACCGTTTCCTTGAGCGCTTTCATAAAGGCCGCGCCGGTCGCGCCATCAATTGCGCGATGATCAAAACTGCCGGTGACGGTCATCATCGTCGCGATCTGGACGCTGTCGTCGATCACCACCGGTTTTTTGATACCCGCGCTGATCGCCAGGATCATGCCGTGCGGCGGATTGATCACCGCGTCGAAGGTGGTGACGCCAAACATCCCCATATTGGAGAGGCTGGCGGTGCCGCCCTGATATTCGTGCATCTTGAGCTTGCCCGCCTTGGCGCGCTCGGCAAGATCTTTCATCTCGGTGGCGATGGTGCTCAGGGCCTTGCTGTCGGCGCTGGTGATGATCGGGGTGATCAGGCCGCCAGGAATACTGACCGCGACCGCGATATCGGCGCGATGATAGCGGATCATATTCTCATCGGTATAGCTGACATTGCTGTCCGGTGCGAGCATCAGCGCGACCGCCTGAGCCTTGATCATCAGATCATTGACCGACAATTTGATCCCGCGCGCTTCGAGCGACTGGTTGAGCTCGCCGCGCAATTTCAGCAGCTTGTCAATATTGACATCGATGCTCACGCGGTAATGCGGGATCGACTGTTTGGCTTCGGTCAGGCGGCGAGCGATGGTCTTGCGCATGCCGGAGAGTTTCTCGGCCGTGTGCGGGATATCGAAATCGCTCGATGTCGCCGCCGGGCTTGGAACCGGAGCCGCTTTGGCAGCCGGAGTGGCCGCTGCGCTCGGTGCGGGCGCGGCTGCCTCGCTTTTGACCGGGACCGTGCCGCCTTCTGCGCCATCAATATCGGCTTTGACAATCCGTCCGCCGGGGCCCGAGCCTGTGAGCGTCGCGAGATCGACACCCTTATTTTCTGCAAGACGGCGCGCCAACGGACTGACCTTCACTCGTCCATCGGACGCCGCCCCATTTATTTTGGGCGCGGGGTCCGCAGATTGAGGCGCGGTTTTGGGCGCTGGCGCAGGCGACACGGCCGGTTTCTCTGAAGCTTTTTCCAACATTTTATCTTCCAACATTTCCGGATCAGCCGTTTCACGCTCCGCGGCACTTTCGCCACTATCAACTTCGGCAGCGGAAAGTTCTTCCCCTTCTTCCGCGATGATCGCGATCACTGCACCGACCTTCACATTGTCCGTGCCTTCGGCCACCACAATCCTGGCGATGACGCCTTCATCAATTGCCTCAAATTCCATCGTCGCTTTGTCGGTTTCAATTTCGGCCAGCAGATCACCCGACGAAACGGAATCGCCTTCCTTCACCAGCCATTTTGCTAGCGTCCCTTCTTCCATCGTGGGAGAGAGAGCGGGCATTTGGAGATTGATGGGCATAGCCGATGATCTTTCTTGGGGATGACGTGTTTCAATCAAACTGTTCAACATTGCAGCATTATCGTCAACCCTGCTGACTTGCGTTGCGGCGCTATTTGTCGCAACACATGATTATGACAGGATGAGGACAGATCATGCGGACATATCTGGTGGTAATTGACGAGACCGATGAGGCGAGCGTTGCGCTGCGCTTTGCGTCACGTCGGGCAATGAAAACAAATAGCGCGTTGCATATTTTGGCGCTGGTCGAGAGCGAGGCTTTTGTTGCCTGGGGCGGCGTGCAGGCGACATTGGAAGAAGAAGCCAAAAGCCGCGCGGAAGCCCTGGTGTCGAGCGCTGCGGGTTCTCTATTTGACGAGACCGGCATTCGGCCGTCGATCACTGTGAAACAGGGCAAGGGACCGAAAGTGGTCCGGAAAATGATGAATGAACTGGATGGCCTGGGCGCTCTTGTTCTCGGGGCCTCTGCGGTTGGCCCGCCTGGCCCATTGGTTAGCCATTTCGCGGCTTCAGAGGCAGGTACATTGCCCTGCCCCGTCATGGTGGTGCCCGGCTCCCTGACCAAGGAAGAGATTGATCGCTTAAGCTAGGGCCGCTTGCGCCAGTTCGCCACGCGCCGGATAATCATTGGCCAGCGCATAATCGATACCCTGCAGCAACTGGTCAAGCGATGGACGGGTGAAAGGCATGCTCTGAACGCTCGCAAAATAGAGCGACTGGTCGGGCTTGACCAAGATTAACGCCGGTTCGGAAAAGACTGTTGGTTCGGGGCTGCCCGGACGTCCCTTTGAAATATAAAGGCCCAGCGCTCGCGCATCGTCTTCGCTCAGGCCATAGCCGAGCATCAATTCGTCAATGCCCCAGTCTTCGGCCGATTTGCTCGCACGTTGCTGATCATCCATGCTGATCGCGACAACATCTATACCCCGCTTCGCAAATTTCCCGATATTGTGCTGGAGATCACGGAGCTGCATTTTGCAGATTGGACAATGCAGACCGCGATAGAATAGCAATAGGGTAAAATTTTCGCCAAGCCGCTGGCTGAGTTGGAATTTGCCACCATCCGTCATTGGAACAGCAAAATCGGGAACATTCTGGGTCGGAATAAGTTTCGACATGGGGGGCCTTTCTGGTTCTGATAAATTACATTCAACGCCAAAGAAGCTTTTGTTACAAATTAGAATTACTATCTGCCGCGATCTCGAATATTGCCGGGGCGACCGCGTTTGCCTTTGGAATGCGATTTTCCACCACTTCTCGGGGGTCGTCGGTCTTGATATCTTCCCGGCATATGATTGGCGCCCTCAGCCAGTTCAAACAATAGGCTGCCGGTGGCGGCATTGGCTTCAACCAATCTGAGTTCCAGTTTCTGGCCAATATTATAGGTCGTACCGCTATCCATCCCGGTCAGTTGTTGTGCCGCCTCATCATAATCGAATCGTTCGACGCCCAAGGTTCGCACCGGAACCAAACCATCCCCGCCCAGTTCCTCAACTGTCGCGAAAAACCCGAAATTCTGAACGCCGGTGATCCGGCATTTCAGAATCTGCCCGACCCGGTCAGAAAGATGGGCCGAAATATAACGGTCGACCGTTTCCCGTTCCGCCATCATCGCCCGGCGCTCCAACTGGCTGATTTTCTCGGAAATCAGGTCCAGCCGCCCTGCCATCTCTTCGGTGAGACCAGTATTTGAAGATATATCCTCATTTGCCGGCTTGGGTTGTTCCAGCTTGCAAGCACTGACCAAGGCGCGGTGGACGATCAAATCTGCATAGCGGCGGATCGGGCTGGTGAAATGGCCATAGCTGCCCAGTGACAGACCAAAATGTCCGGCATTGGCGGGGCTATAATAGGCCTGGGTTTGGCTCCGCAGAATTTGCTCCATGACCAGCGGTTTGGTTTCACCCTCGCCGATTTTGCTGATCAATTGGTTGAACACCCGCGGCAGAACGACCTGCCCGAGTGCAAAGCTGATATCGAAAGTTTTGAGATAATCTTTGAGCGCAACCATCTTCTCGCGCGAGGGAGTCTCGTGCACACGATAGATTAGCGGAGATTTTTTGCTCTCGAGCATTTTGGCCGCGGCGACATTGGCTGCGATCATGAAATCTTCAACCAGTCGATGGGCATCAAGCCGTTCACGGATCGCTATTTCTGCGATCTTGCCTTTGTCATCCAGCACCACCCGCTTTTCCGGCAAGTCGAGATTTAACGGTTCGCGATCATCTCTCGCCTGAGCGAGCAGCTTCCAGCAATCCCATAAAGGTTTCAGCGCGGTCTTGGTCAAAGGATGATCAATCTCGCCATCAATTGCGGCTTGCGCATCCTCATAGGCGATATTGCCTGCGAGGCGGACAATGGCGCGAGTGAAGCGCGATGAGCGCATTTTGCCGGAGGCATCGATCTGCAAATGGCAAGCCATCGCCGCTCGGTCGACATCTTGTTTCAATGAACAGACATCGGTCGAAAGCGCCTCTGGCAGCATTGGCACGACGCGGTCCGGAAAATAGACACTGTTTCCCCGCTTGAACGCTTCCTTGTCGAGTTGGCTGCCGGGTCGAACATAATAAGATACATCGGCAATTGCGATAATTGCCTTGAAGCCGCCAGAGTTGGACGGATCATCATCGGGTGCAGCCCAGATCGCATCATCATGATCGCGAGCATCTGCAGGGTCGATTGCGACAATCGGAAGATGCCGTAAATCTTCACGCTTCTCTTCACTAAGAGATAATTTTGTCGCCGCCTCGGCTTCGTTCAAAACCGAAGAAGGAAAGACCTGCGGTATTTCAAACTTATTAATCGCGATCAGGCTGAAGGATTTGGGAGCAAAGGGATCGCCGAGAACCTCTTTGACTTTTGCCCGGACTTGTCCACCTCGCCCGCTGGGTTCGGCCAGCACGAGATTGCCATCTTCCGCTTCGCCCAAATCGGAAATGGGTGTGCTCCGGCGGATTTTGCGGTCGACCGGTTTGAGCCAGTATCGATCTCGTTCGTCTTTCTCGATGACACCCATCAGCATCTCGCTGCTTTCGGCGAGCTTTTTCATCATATAGGCAATATGCCCCTGGCCGCGTTCTTCCGTGCGTGCCAATATGCGATCACCGACCCCGAGTGCGGCGCGACGGCCCCGTTCCTTGATCCGAAGCTTGGGTGCTGGCGCGCTATCGGCTTCCCAGCGTTCCGGAACACCTATGGCTTCATTGCCGTCAATCTCGACAATCTTGAGAACCGTGACTTTGGGCACGCCACCCATTTTGTGAAAGGCGCGACCGGGCGACGCGTCGATCAAACCTTCATCGGCCATATCTTTGAGCAATGCTTTCAATGCGATCTTGTCAGATCCTCTAAGACCAAATCCTTTGGCGATTTCACGTTTGCCAGCCGGTTGATCGGAGTTTTCAATAAACTCCAATATCTCTTTTCTGGACGGAATCGGTTTAGGCCTATGTGGCGGTTTCGAGCGCTTTTTCTTATTTGGTCTATCAGCCGGGTTTTTTGGATATCCAGCCATTAATAGGCTTTGCCGATTAATATCCGCTCGACTGCTGGCCTACCTGTGAAGATGCAATTTCCGTCAACTGGGTCTGCGGCTTCCGGAACATTGCGAAATGTGAGCTTCAGCTTCTTCAGTCGACCTTCTATCTGATCGAGCTCTTCACCACTTGCCTTGCACCATTGAACCTCGAGCCAACCAGGATATTTTCCATTGGACTTGTAAAAGCTCTCGACTTCCGAAAATTCGGTGACTCCCCGCGTGAGATTTGCGTTCAATCTTGCGGTCGCTTCCGCGTGCAAAGTCGATTGTATCTCTTCCAGGATCATGGCGGCCTGTTCGGCAAATTGCGACTTGCCAATGAAGTGCATGTCAATCTTGCCATTCTCTTTGTACAATGCATCCCGGCGGATCATTGCGACATTATTTTCGGCAATATCCCTTGGACCAACTTCCAAAATAATCGGCGCGCCCTTCTTCACCCAAGACCAGCGCTTGTTCGAAGCCTTGGCTGCACTCTTGTCGAGTTTCACGCGAATTTTTTCGTCAAATGCCCATGATTGGACAAGCTGTTTGTGCAATGCCTGACAATATTCGAGTACGGCTTCGTCTTCCGGCTTGTCCCGCAGCATTGGCACAATGACAATTTGATGCGGTGCGATCAGCGGCGGCACGCGCATGCCATCATCATCACCATGGGTCATGATGACGCCACCAATCAATCGGGTCGAAGTGCCCCAGCTTGTAGTATAAGCAAACTGGAATTCACCTTCCTTATCCTGAAAGCGGATATTCTGGGCTTTCGAGAAAGTCTGACCCAAGAAATGGCTGGTGCCCGCCTGCAGCGCCTTGCCATCCTGCATCATCGCTTCAATCGAATATGTCGCATCGGCACCTGGAAAGCGTTCATTCTCGGGCTTTTCGCCTGCAATGACCGGCATCGCCAGCACGTCTTCGGAAAAGCTGCGATAAAGTTCCAAAATGTTGAGCGTTTCTTCCATCGCTTCCTCTTGGGAAGCATGCGCGGTATGTCCTTCCTGCCAGAGAAATTCGCTGGTTCGCAGGAACATACGCGTGCGCATTTCCCAGCGTACGACATTGGCCCACTGATTGATCATCACCGGCAGATCACGCCAGCTCTGGACCCAGCGAGCGAAGGCGGTTCCGATCACTGTTTCGGATGTCGGACGCACGACCAGGGGCTCTTCCAGTTTTGCATCCGGATCAACCACCAGATTATCGCCGTCTTTCATCAAACGGTGATGCGTCACTACCGCCATTTCTTTGGCAAACCCGTCTACATGTTCGGCTTCCTTGGCGAAATAGCTCAGCGGAATGAACAGAGGAAAATAGCAATTTTCATGGCCGGTTTCCTTGATCCGCTGATCCATCAAATATTGCACACGTTCCCAAATGCCATAGCCCCAGGGCCGCATGATCATACATCCGCGGACGCCGGATTCTTCGGCGAGATCAGCTTCCGAAATGACCTGTTGATACCAACCCGAA
The DNA here is from genome assembly GCA_001650955.1 of Sphingomonadales bacterium EhC05. Lineage (GTDB taxonomy): Bacteria > Pseudomonadota > Alphaproteobacteria > Sphingomonadales > Sphingomonadaceae > Parasphingorhabdus. Next base: position 300,846 of record LXYP01000045.1, on the reverse strand, counting down.
AAATCATCTTCGCGAGTCACGGATAGAGCGTTTTTTTTCACTTATTATTTCCTGCAAAGCGGCAATTTTAAATTGCTCAATCGTCGAGCTTGTCGAGCTTGGATTGAATATCGGCAAGCTGCTGCTTGAGTTCCGATATCTCCATATCCTTCGCCGACACCTCTTCTTCTTCTTCGACTTCTTCCGGTTCCATTTCGACGGTCTTGTCGCGCTTGCCAAGAGGTCCGAGGGTCTTTTCTACAACACCGGCGAGCGGGCTCGCTTTGAGCGCATTTTCAATTGCTTCCTGGAATTGCTTTTGATTGTCCACCGCCATCTTGCCCAATGGGTTTTTGATCAGGGCACCTTCGACGGCCTCTTGGAACTGCTTCTGGTTCTTGCGGAAACTATCCATCGATGCTTCCAGATAAGAAGGCATCAGCGACTGCATACTATTTCCGTACATCGAGATAAGTTGCCGCAGAAAATTGACGGGCAAAATGCTCGTCCCGCTGCTTTCTTCTTCGACGATGATCTGGGTCAGCACGCCATGGGTGATATCCTCGCCGGACTTTGCATCGATGACGACAAAATCATCATCATTGCGCGTCATTTCCGCGAGAAAGTCCAGCGTGATGTAATTTGACGTTTGCGTATTGTAGAGGCGACGATTGGCGTATTTCTTGATTATGATAGGACCGTCTTGATCTTTCTTTTTCGATTTGACCATATTTGCTCCTGACGAATATTGGTGCGACTCTTGGACGATCCAAGTTTGTTTCGCCGGTAAAAGTTCATGCGTTACGTTCGTGATAGACAAAATTGTGCAACGCCGCAACACAAGCTGTCAACTCACCGCATAGTGCAGCATTTTTGGTCAAACCCTTAGAGATAAGCAGAGATAGCTATTGTGCGGTTGCGATGCGGCAAATGCGTAAATCTAATACCATTCGCGGGCAAAGCGTTGTCCCAGACCGGTGATCAGCTCATATTGGGATAGGCCTGATATTTTCGACGCTTCGGGAAGATCGTACGCGCAATCGACCCAGTCGCCTTCCCGGAGCTGCGGAGCCCCAGTCACATCTATTGCAATCAAGTCCATCGAGACGCGTCCAAGCACCGGAAGACTGATATCCTGCACGGAGAATATTCCCTTGCCCGAGAAGGACCGCAAATAGCCATCGGCATATCCCATTGCGAGGATCGCGATATCATGATCGCGGTCTGCAATATATTGCGCGTTATATCCGACCCGGTCACCAGCCTTGAGGCTGCGAACTTGCAATATCTCAACCTGCGGCGTGGCAACCTGGACAATGATATCATTCAGTTCGGGTCGCGGAATGCCGCCATAGAGAGACAGGCCCGGTCTCGTGCAGTCGAAATGATAGGCGCTTCCAAGCGCGATCGCGGCACTATTGGCGAGGCTTTTACGCTTCGCCGTGACCATGTCAGATGCGACGATGAAGGCAGCCAGTTGGTCAGGATTCTGGACGACATCCTCATCAGCGCAGGCGAGATGGCTCATGCATATGTCCACATCCAGCTGCGTCAGATCCTGTCCCGATAAATCACCCGGATTGACCCCGAGGCGGTTCATGCCACTGTTGATCATGATATCGCATGGCCGACCGGTTCCCGCCCATCTGTGCACCTGTTCCAGACTGTTCAACACCGGCTTGGCTAGAGACTGTAGCGCAAAGGGCATATCGCTTTCGCGCACGCCGTTCAGCACGGAGAGCTGAGCGGCGCCCGAAATCAAATCTTCCAACTCGGACGCCTCTCGCCAGTTGGCGACATAGAATTCCCGGCAGCCGGCCTGCAATAATTTCTCGACCACCGATCTGGCCCCGAGTCCATATGCATCGGCTTTGACCGCAGCGCCCGCACAGGCATCGCCGCTGAGATCATTCAGCGCGCGCCAATTGGAAATCAGTGCTGCACTCTCAAGTCGCAACTTTGCACTAGGTGGAACGGACATCGGTGAGAAGCTCATTTGCCGAGCGATAGTGTATCTATCGATCTGCGTCGAGGGCCAGCGCCGCTTCGGGATCTTTAGGAATGCCCCACCAGCTTACAACCAAGGCGATGAACACGAAAATCCAAGTGTACCAGAGCCCCGAATAGACGTCGCCGGTACGCGCCACGATATAACCGGCAATCAGCGGCAGGAAGCCACCGATAAAGCCAGCCCCGATATGATAAGGTATCGACATCGAACTATATCGAATTTTGGCCGGGAACATCTCTGCAAGAAGCGCAGCGACCGAGCCATAATTCATTGCGCTCAACGCACCCAGCAAGAGCAATATGCCGATGATGCCGGCCAGGGCGGCGGGAGAAGGCTGACGATCGGAAAAATCATATCCATATTGCGACAACGTCGCCTCAATCGTTACTTTGCGGTCCGCTGCGCCAACGCCCAAAGTCTGTGCAACCGCAATTTCCTCGCCGCTCACGGTCAGGCGCAATTCGTCGCGATCCAGTACATTATAGGGCACTCCGCTTGCGGTCAGCGACTCCATGATCTTGCCGCAGTCACTGGCTTCCGTTCCATATAGATCTGCGAACGGATCAGTGGTGCATTGCTGGCCCTCGACCTGAACCGGTGCGGTTCTGGCCGACTCCCAGAGACCGGGATTGGCCAGATTCCCAATCGCCCAGAAGCTTGGAAAAAGCAGCAGCAGGATCAGGATATTACCGATGATGATGGGTTTCTTGCGGCCGACGCGGTCAGACCATTTACCAACCATGAGATAGAAGCCCATCGCAATGAAGCCCGCGACAAATACGATGATCTCAACCGTGAGGTCATCGACCCGCATCGGGCCGCGCAGAAACGACATGCCTGAGAAGAAAGCGGTATACCAAATCGTCGTCAGTCCGGCCGTAATCCCGAATAATGCGACGAAGATCCGTTTCTTGTTGCCCGGATAGGAGAAGCTCTCGGTAAAGGGGTTTTTGGACGTTTCACCGGCTTCCTTCATCGCCTGGAAAACCGGGCTTTCAGAAAGCTTGAGGCGCATCCAGAGCGACAGGCCGAGCAGGATCAGCGACAATAGAAATGGCACGCGCCAGCCCCATGCAGCAAATTCCTCTGGCGGAATCAGGAAGCGGCAGCTGAGAACCACCGCGATGCTGAGCACAAAGCCGCCTGCGACGCTGGCCTGAATGAAACTGGTATAGAAGCCACGCTTTTCGGTTGGCGCATGTTCCGCCACGTAAATTGCTGCACCGCCATATTCCCCGCCCAGCGCGAGACCCTGCAAAATTCTAAGAAAAATCACAATTAACGGTGCTGCAATGCCAATGGTTTCCGCGCTTGGGATCAATCCCACGCCTGCCGTAGCGATGCCCATTAGCGTGACGGTGACCAGAAATGTATATTTCCGCCCCAGACGATCACCGAGAAAGCCAAATAATATCGCGCCCAAAGGACGGAAGCCAAAGCCTATCGCGAAACCCGCCCACACCAGCAGCAATTGCAGCGTCTGGTTCTCGGACGGGAAAAAGGCTTGGCCAATCAGCGCCGCCAAAGTTCCGTAGATGAAGAAATCATACCATTCGAAAATCGTGCCGGCGGATGATGCCCCGATGACCAGACGAATTTCCTTGTCGGTCGGTTCCCGTTGTCCGGCGATTGCGGCTTCACTGGCCATAGACTGCCCTCCCCAAGGCGTAATTCATTCGATATTGGTGATTATTCGAGTTCTAAAATGACGGCGTCAACCGCAAGGCTCTCACCTTGCGCAGCCGAGACCGATTTGACTACACCATTTTTCTCCGCGCGCAGGATATTTTCCATTTTCATCGCTTCAACGACGGCAAGCGGCTGACCTTCTTCGACTTTATCACCTTCTGCAACATGCAGGGCAACCAGCAGACCCGGCATCGGGCAGAGCAGATATTTGGACAGATCGGGTGGAATTTTCTCGATCATGTGAGCAGCATGCATGGCGATGCTCTGGGGGATTGTTCGAACCTCAAATTTCGCACCCCGGGTGTTCATCGCAAATCCAGAGGTCGTTTTGCGGATTTTGACGATCAACAATTCTTCGCCAATATGGGCCTCGATCAAACTGTCACCTGGCGTATATTCCGCGGACAGGTCGACCTCCTCGCCATCTACTTCGATACCCTCTTCCGACAGTTCGACGGACTGGATCAAATCACCGATTTTGATCTGCCATTGGGCGGGTGGTTCGAGCTCATCTCCCAATTGATTGTCGACGCGGCGCGCACGGTCCGCATGGGCGGCTCCTGCGAAGGCTGCAATAGCGGCCAGATTGCGCAGCAATTCTTCAGAAGCTGGAGCGCCCTGAAACCCATCCGGATATTCTTCGGCGATGAAACCGGTGGTTATCTCGCCCGACCGGAATCGCGGATGTTGCATCAGCGCCGACAGGAAATCGATATTGTGGCCAAGGCCCTCCAATTCGAAACTGTCGAGCGCGGCTATCTGTTTGTCTGCGGCCTCTTCGCGAGTTTCGCCCCAGGTGATCAGCTTGGCGATCATCGGATCATAGAAGATCGACACTTCGCCGCCATCCATCACGCCATCGTCGACGCGAACGCCATCTACGCCGCGGATAGGATCACCGGACCAGCCTGGAACCGGCGGACCATAGCGCACGATCCGACCTGTCGATGGCAGGAAGCCCCGATAGGGGTCTTCGGCATAGACGCGACTTTCCATGGACCAGCCGTCGATGCCGATATCATCCTGCGTCATCGTCAGCTTCTCACCCGCGGCAACGCGGATCATCTGTTCGACCAGATCAATGCCGGTAATCGCTTCGGTTACGGGATGTTCAACTTGCAAGCGCGTATTCATTTCGAGAAAATAGAAACTCTCCCCTGTAATATCGGCACCGGAAACAATCAGTTCCACCGTTCCCGCGCTAAAATAGCCTACCGCCTCTGACATGGCGACGGCTTGTTCGCCCATCGCCTTGCGCATCTTGGGCGTGACGAAAGGCGAAGGCGCTTCTTCAACGACCTTCTGGTGCCGACGCTGGATCGAACATTCCCGCTCGTTGAGATAAAGCACATTGCCATGCTTGTCGCCGAGGACCTGAATTTCGATATGACGCGGATCTTCGATAAATTTCTCAATGAAGACGCGGTCATCGCCAAAGCTGTTCAGGCCTTCGCGCTTGGTTGCTTCAAAGCCCTCGCGGACATCTTTTTCGGAATAGGCCAGCCGCATGCCTTTGCCGCCGCCGCCAGCCGAGGCCTTCATCATCACCGGATAACCGATATCATTGGAAATCTCGACCGCATGATCGGTATCGTTGATCTCGCCAACAAAGCCGGGAACCACGTTGACGCCTGCCGCTCTGGCAAGTTTTTTGGACTCAATCTTGTCGCCCATTGCGGCAATCGCATTGGGTGGCGGGCCGATGAAGGCGATATCATGTTTGTCCAGTTCCTCGACAAACGAAGCGCGCTCGGAGAGGAAGCCATAGCCCGGGTGGACAGCTTCGGCGCCTGTTTCCTTGCAGGCGGCGATAATCTTGTCGGCGAGCAGATAAGATTCCGATGCCGCCGAGGGACCGATATGAATCGCTTCGTCGGCCATCCTGACAAATGGCGCGCGCGCATCGGCGTCAGAATAGACCGCGACCGTGGCAATCCCCATTTTCTTGGCGGTACGAATGACCCGACAGGCGATTTCGCCGCGGTTTGCGATGAGTATTTTTTTGAACATTATTCAGGCGTTCCTCGCTGAAGGAGTTTGACAATCATTGCGACAATACGCGTCGACCAAACATAAGTTAGGATGAAGCCCATCACGACAGGGCCAACTCCATAAAAGCTGTAGTTTAGATTGTAGATAAGTAAGTGCCGATCGAACAAAAAATAGGCTAAGTAACCACATAAAAAGTAAATCGCTTTGCTCGAGATAAACCCAAAAAAGTACTGTTTTCGAACGAGCGCAAAAACTACAATGCCAAATATTAATACTGGCGACACAGCCCAAACAAAGAAATGCTTAGCAATTTCGATCACTCCACCACCACCGTCTTTGTCATCGCGAACGTAGAGAAGCAATCTAGGACATCCTTCAAAATCGCTTTGGATCGTCGCGCGGTTTCGCCAGTCGTAATGACGGAAACATGTTTCATTCGGCGGTCTCCATGGTACTCTCTGCCCCGTCCCGGCTCTGCCGCAAAGGCTCTTCACCTTCCAGTGCTTTCAACCCCAACCGATCAAACAAGGCAGCGTCGCTGTCGTCCCCGGCATTGGGCGCAGTGAGCAGCTTGTCGCCGGTAAAGATCGAATTGGCACCGGCCATGAAGCACAAGGCCTGCGTGCTTGCGCTTATGCTCTCGCGGCCAGCGGACAGGCGGACCATCGATTTTGGCATGGTGATCCGCGCCACTGCGACGGTGCGAACGAATTCGATATCGTCAATCTTCGCCATCGGCGTGTCGGCGAGCATATCGCCCAATATAGTGCCCTTGACTGGCACCAGCGCATTGACCGGCACGCTCTCTGGATGCTGTTCCAAAGTCGAGAGCGTATGGACGAAGCCGACGCGATCTTCGCGGGTTTCGCCCATGCCGATAATCCCGCCAGAACAAACATTGATGCCCGATTTGCGAACATGGTCCAGCGTATCAAGCCGTTCCTCAAAATTGCGGGTGGAGATCACTCGTTCATAATATTCCGGGCTGCTATCGATATTGTGATTATAATAATCCAGACCGGCTGCGGCCAGCATGTCCGCCTGTTTCGGTGTCAGCATGCCAAGCGTCATGCAGGTCTCGAGGCCCATGTCGCGCACGCCCTTCACGATCTCGACAATCGCCGGCATATCTCGGTCCTTGGGATTGCGCCACGCGGCGCCCATGCAGAAGCGCTGCGAGCCGGCGTCCTTGGCCTGTGCGGCAGACTGCAGCACCGCGCGGACATCCATCAATTTGGTCGCCTCGACGCCGCTATCGGCATGGACCGACTGGCTGCAATAGCCGCAATCTTCCGGGCATCCTCCGGTCTTGATCGACAGCAAGGTGCACAGCTGCACCTCATCCGGTCGATGATAGGTGCGATGCGCGGTCGCTGCCTGAAACAGGAGTTCGGTGAACGGCAGATCAAATAATGCCGCGATTTCTTCGCGGGTCCAGTCCATACGAATGTCAGTCATTCTTCTCTCGCTGAAAATACCAGATCATAAAGATACCAATCATCAAAAATAAAAGCGCAGTTCCCGGGAACAGCAGAAATTGGGTAAACGGATTGGGATCACATTCATAGCATGAGCCTAGAGCCACGATAAAAAGCGCAAATATACTCGCAGATAAACCGACTATGCCCGCCAGCACAAAGCCGAGCTTTTGTAGTCCAGACAATGCAGGCCTATCCGTAAAACTCACTCCGCAGCTTCCTCTTCCGGTGGCATATTATGGCCCAGCAGGCGCAAAATATCCGCCGCACATTCGACAATGTTGCTGCCCGGTCCGTAGATTCCGACAACGCCGGATTTGCGCAGAAACTCATAATCTTTTGCCGGAATGACTCCGCCTGCAAAAACCTTGATATCGCCGCGACCGGACTCCTTGAGCATGTCGATCAATTCGGGGATCAAGGTCTTGTGACCCGCCGCGAGACTGGACGCGCCAACCGCGTCGACGTCATTCTCCAACGCCAGATCTCGGGTCTCCCCCGGTGTCTGGAACAAAGGCCCGGAAATGACGTCGAAACCCATATCGGTAAACGCACTGGAAACCACATTGGCGCCGCGGTCATGGCCGTCCTGCCCCATTTTCGCGACCAATATCTTGGGTTTCCGCCCCAAACGCTGCGACACCGCATCGACACCGTCGACGACCAAGGCATATTGCGGATCGCCGGCATAGGCCGCACCGTAAATGCCTTTGACTGGTGTCGGGCGCGTTTCATAGCGTCCGAAGATTTTTTCCATCGCATCCGAGATCTCGCCGAGCGAAGCCCGCTCGCGGGCCGCGTCTACCGCCAGTGCGAGCACATTTCCGCCCGCCTTTGCGCCTTCAGTCAGCGCGGTTAGCGCCGCCTGACAGGCTGCCTCATCGCGTTCCGACCGCATTTTCTCGAGCCGCTTGATCTGGCCGTCACGGACCATCGCATTGTCGATATCGAGCGTATCCATCGCAGCTTCTTCTTCGAGGCGATATTTATTCACCCCGACGATCACTGCATCGCCCTTGTCGACCGCCGCCTGACGCCCGGCTGCCGCTTCCTCGATCATCGCCTTGGGCCAGCCATCGGCAACCGCCTTGGCCATGCCGCCTTCGGCATCGACGCGGTCGATGATTTCGGTTGCCCTGTCGATCAGTTCCTGGGTCAGCGCCTCGATATAATAGCTGCCGCCAAGCGGGTCGACGACCTTGTTGATCCCCGCCTCTTCCTGCAGTACGATCTGGGTATTGCGGGCAATGCGTGCGGAAAAGTCGGTCGGCAGCGCAATCGCTTCGTCGAGCGCATTGGTATGGAGCGACTGGGTCCCGCCGAGGGTCGCAGCCATCGCCTCAACCGTTGTCCGGATAACATTATTGTACGGATCCTGCTCGGTCAGCGAGACGCCGCTGGTCTGGCAATGGGTTCTCAGCATCTTGGATCGTTCGGATTTGGCGCCGAGATCGGTCATCACATGGTGCCAAAGGTGGCGCGCAGCGCGCAATTTGGCAATCTCCATGAAGAAGTTCATACCAATTCCGAAGAAAAAGCTCAAACGTCCTGCAAACGCATCAATATCCAGCCCGGTCTCCATCGCGGATTTGGCATATTCCTTGCCATCCGCGATGGTGAAGGCCAATTCCTGCACCGCGGTCGCTCCGGCTTCGTGCATATGATAGCCGGAGATCGAGATGCTGTTGAATTTCGGCATATGGGCGGAGGTATAAGTGATGATGTCGGAAATGATCCGCATCGACGGCGCTGGCGGGTAGATATAGGTGTTGCGGACCATGAATTCCTTGAGAATATCATTCTGGATCGTGCCCGCGAGCTTCTCCTGGGAAACCCCCTGCTCTTCGGCCGCGATGATATAGAAAGCGAGACAGGGGATCACCGCGCCGTTCATCGTCATCGACACCGACATTTCGTCGAGCGGGATCTGGTCGAACAGGATTTTCATATCCTCGACACTGTCAATCGCCACACCGGCCTTGCCGACATCACCGACCACCCGCGGATGATCGCTGTCATAGCCGCGGTGGGTGGCGAGGTCGAATGCGACCGACAGGCCCTTTTGACCCGCAGCAAGATTGCGGCGGTAAAAGGCGTTGGACTCTTCTGCAGTCGAAAAGCCCGCATATTGGCGGATCGTCCAGGGACGGCCAGCATACATTGACGCTTTGACGCCGCGGGTGAACGGGCCAAAGCCCGGCAGACCCGGATCAATCCCTCGTTCACTGGCGTCATCGGCCGTATAGAGCGGCTTGACGGCAATGCCTTCCGGTGTGTTCCAAGTGAGATCGCGACCCTTGACCTCTTTCCCGGCAAGAGCTTCCCAGTCTTTCAATGTTGGTTTGTCGGTCATTTCATCTCTCTAACACGTCTTGCCAAGCCATGGCGGACACAATTTCGGTTGGCATTATCATCAGCTTTCCTGGATGTTGCCAGGATGTGGAATATCGCTACTCCCCCTTAAACTGCGTTGGCCGCTTCTGCAGAAACGCGATCGCACCTTCGCGTGCATCCTTGCTGTCGCCGGCAACCCGCTGGCCTTCGGCTTCGCGAACCAATGCGGTGGCATAATCGCTCTCGAGCGCCGCCGCGAGATTTTGCCGCATGACGCCGAGCGCCACCGTCGGGCCGCCTGCCAGACGCTTGGCCAGTGCCGCTGTTTCGTCCATCAGTGCGTCATCTTCCACACATTTATAGACCAGTCCCCATTCTGCGGCTTTTTCGCCGTGGATTTTCTCCCCGAGCAGCATCATTTCCGTCGCCCGCGCCTTGCCGATCAAGCGAGTCAGCATCCACGACGCACCGCCGTCGGGGACGAGGCCGATATTGACAAAGGCTTGTAGAAAATAGGCGGATTTTCCGACAATTGCAAAGTCACTGGCCAGCGCAATCGAACAACCGACACCCGCCGCCGGACCGTTTACTGCCGAAATCGTCGGTATGCTGAGCTTGGCGAGTTTCAGCATCAGTGGATTATAATGCTGGTTGAGCGCGGCATAGCTGCCCTGCCCGCCGGACAAGGCGCTGTCATTCTTCGCCTGTAAATCGGCACCGGCGCAAAAGGCGCGACCTTCGCCGGTGATGATCACCGCACGGGCATCTTCCAGCTTGTCCAGCGCGATATAGATATCATCCGCCATGCCAAGCGAACAGGCGTTCAGACGCTCGGGCTTGTTGAGCGTGATGGTTGCGACTTGATCGGTGATGTCGAGCTTGATATTTTCGAATTCCATATTGGTCCCTCTGCAATTTTTCGTCATCCTGAACCTGTTTCAGGACCCTTGAGATCCTGCAAAAACACAGGATGACGTGTGATTCTTATAATTTTAGTGATCTTTCGGCGTTTCCATAATCTCGGTTAGCATCCCACCCATGTCCTTGGGATGCACAAAAAAGATAAGCGTGCCATGGGCGCCGATCCGCGGCTCGCCCAAGACCCGTTTGCCCATCGCTTCAAATTCAGCCTTGGCGGCGTGGATTTCGGGCACTTCAAAACAGATATGGTGCTGACCACCCAAGGGGTTTTTGGTCAGAAAACCGCGGATAGGGCTGTCCTCGCCCAACGGTTCGATCAATTCGATCTGCGTGCCATTTGTCGGACCGTCTGCTGGCGTATCAACGAAGCAAACCTTCACGCCCTGCGCCGGCAGGTCAAATGGCTCGCAAATCGATGTCGCGCCCATGACATCTCGCCAATGGTCTATGCTGTCGGGAATCGAACGCGTCACAACGCCGATGTGATTGAGGCGACCTAGTTTCAATGGGCTTCTCCATGTGGGATGATTTTGTGAACCAACGGAGCGATGACTGCCCCGATTGCAACGCCGAACAGACCAGACAGGATCGCAAAAAGGATGCTGTACAGCGTCGAAGCAATGGCTTGCGGAACCTGTGACACCAACGCAATGATCATCGCTTGAATCAAATGTTCCGGCCCATGCCAGCCCACCGCTGCGATATTATGCACCAGCAAGCCGCCGCCAACCCAGGCCATGGCCAATGTTCCGATGACCGAGATGGTGATCAGCAATTTGGGCATGAAAGCGACCAGGCCACGCCCGAAGGCAGCAACAATGCCCTCATTTTCGATCGCGAGATGCAGGCCGACATCGTCCATTTTGACGATCAGCGCCACCACACCATAAACGCCAACAGTGATAACCACCCCGATCAGCGCGAGAATAATCCCCTGCTGCCACCAGATTTCATCGGTGATTTCGGACAGGGCGATAGCCATGATTTCTGCGGAGAGAATGAAATCGGTACGGATCGCACCGGACACCATTTCATCCTCGCGGCCAGGGCCTTCGACGATCGCTGGCGCTTCATGTTTGGTGGTCTCATCAATGTGAAGCCATTCCAGCACCTTCTCAGCCGCCTCATAACAGAGAAACAGACCGCCAAAGATCAGGATGATCGGGATCAGAAATGGCGCGAACTGACCAAGCAGGACGGCGGCCGGGAGCAGGAAGACCAGCTTGTTCTTGATCGAGCCTTTGGCGATCTTCCAGATCATCGGCAATTCGCGCGCCGGTTCGAAACCCGTCACATATTGCGGCGTGACCGCAGCATCGTCAATCACCACGCCGGCAGATTTGGTGCCTGCACGCGCGGCGGCAACGCTGATATCGTCAAGCGATGTGGCAGCGACTTTCGCAATGGCTGCGACGTCGTCGAGGAGGGCTACTAATCCGGTTGGCATTTACTCTATACCCCCATTTGCCGTTGCGAGCGACGCACTGGATTGCCACGCTGCGCTCGCCATGACGGGATTTTTGTCCAGGACGGAACGCAACAATTTTATCGACCAGCCCTCCGTCATTGCGAGGAGCGAAGCGACGCGGCAATCCAGTGCGGCAGGCGATCCGGCTATGGTTTTCGCAATGGCGGCGAAGACGTCGAGAAGGGTTATTAATCTGGTTGGCATTTACTCGGCTTGCCCCAAGTTCTGTTGAGCGATCCCACTTACCGCTGCAAGTTTTTCATCGACCATTTTTACTAATTTCCTTGCATCACTGGGAAATCGAAAGTCTATGTTGATTCCCAACCCGTAGTTCAAAGATTCTCTAGGATCGGTTTTCTTCCAAACTCTTTGCTTCCAATTGGTCCATTCCCGCATCACAGATTTGAGCGTCTCGCGATCATGGTCAGATATTGCCTGATCTAAGGATGCTTCCGTCGAACCATGATGGATCGACCAATCCTGATGCAAATAACAACTGAAAAAATTTCGCAAAACTGGCCAACGCTCTTTTGCGTACACAATTTGATTTTGGATATTCTCACTCACAACGGAATATTATCATGCTTCTTCCAGGGGTTTTCCAACTCCTTGTTCCGCAATTTCCGCAATCCCAAAGCCACCCGTTTGCGGGTGCTATGCGGCATGATCACTTCATCGACGAAGCCTTTTTGCGCCGCGACAAATGGATTGGCGAAGCGTGCTTCATATTCCGCTGTATGTTCGGCGATTTCTTCCGGAGTCTTGCCGCGAAAGATGATTTCGACCGCGCCTTTGGCGCCCATCACCGCGATTTCGGCGGTTGGCCACGCATAGTTTAAATCACCACGCAGATGTTTGGACGCCATGACGTCATAGGCCCCACCATAGGCTTTGCGGGTGATGATGGTGATTTTCGGCACCGTTGCCTCGGCATAGGCAAAGAGCAATTTCGCGCCATGTTTGATGATCCCATTATGCTCCTGCGCGGTGCCGGGCAGGAAGCCGGGAACATCAACCAGAGTGATAATCGGAATATTGAACGCATCGCAATAGCGCACAAATCGCGCCGCTTTTTTCGATGAGTTGATATCGAGAACACCGGCGAGCACCATCGGCTGGTTGGCGACGACACCGACGGTCTTGCCTTCGATCCGGCCAAAGCCGCAAATGATATTGGCGGCATGTTTGGGCTGGACTTCGAAAAAATCGCCCTCGTCGACCATTTTGCTGATCACTTCGTGGATATCATAAGGCTGATTGGCGTTGGCCGGAATCAGCATGTCGAGGCTTTCTTCCATCCGGTCCCACGGATCGGCGGTCGGACGTTCAGGCACGTCTTCACGGTTGGAAAGTGGCATGAAGTCGATGAAATCGCGCGCCGCGAGCAGCGCTTCGATATCATTCTCATAAGCGACGTCGGCGACGCTGGTCTTGGTCGAATGGGTGATCGCGCCGCCCAATTCTTCCTGGGTCACGACTTCATTGGTCACGGTTTTGACGACATCCGGGCCGGTGACGAACATATAGCTGCTGTCTTTCACCATGAAGATGAAATCGGTCATTGCCGGGGAATAGACCGCGCCGCCCGCGCAAGGCCCCATGATCAGGGACAATTGCGGCACGACACCGCTGGCCAGCACATTGCGCTGGAACACTTCAGCATAGCCGCCGAGCGAGGCCACGCCTTCCTGAATACGGGCGCCGCCGCTGTCATTGATGCCGATCACCGGCGCGCCGACTTTCATCGCATTGTCCATGACCTTGCAGATTTTCTCGGCATGGCGTTCGGACAGCGATCCGCCGAAGACGGTGAAATCCTGAGAGAAGACGAATACCAGGCGGCCGTTGATCGTGCCGGAGCCGGTGACCACGCCATCGCCAGGAATCTTGTTCTTTTCCATGCCGAAATCGACGCAATTATGCTCGACATACATACCAAGCTCTTCAAATGAATTTTCGTCGAGCAGCACTTCCACCCGTTCGCGCGCGGTCAGCTTGCCCTGGGCATGCTGCTTATCGATTCGCTTTTGACCTCCGCCCATATATGCTTCTGCGCGCTTGGCTTCTAGCTGTGCGATAATGTCTGACATTCGACCCCCGACTGTGATTCACGTGTTGCGATATGCTCTAAGCAATGCGCAGGGGTTAAGGCAATCGTCAATTGTGATTAATTGAACGATTAACTTTCATTTGCAACCACCTGTTCCGTAGCGGAAAGCTATTTGAACAATACCAGCTCCTCGGCCATGCTCGGATGCAGCGCAACCGTGTCATCAAATGCCTGTTTGGTGAGGCCAGCCTTCACCGCGATCGCCGCCGCCTGCAAGATTTCAGGCGCATCGGGACCGATCATGTGCAAGCCCAGGATTTTGCCGGACTGATGTTCAACGATCATCTTGTAGAGACTGCGCTCATGGCGATCCGCGAAAACATTGCGCATCGCCCGGAAATCCGACGAATAGACTTTGATATTGCCATATTGATTGCGTGCCTCTCCTTCGGTCAAGCCAACGGACGCAATAGGAGGCTGCGAAAAGACGGCCGAGGGAATGCACTGATAGTCCACGGTGCGGGGATTGTCGCCAAACACCGTGTCGGCAAAGGCCTGTCCCTCGCGAATGGCGACTGGCGTGAGCTGCACACGGTCGGTGACATCGCCCACGGCATAGATGTTCTCAACATTGGTCCGACTATAATCATCGACAATGATCGCGTCTTTCTCATTGATTTTGACACCGGCATTTTCCAGACCGAGACCGTCAATTTTCGGTCGTCTGCCGGTTGCGGCGAGCACCACGTCCGCCTGCACGGGTCTGGTTTTGCCATCCATATAGACGTCAAGACTGCCGTCTTCCCGCTTCTCGATCTTGTCGAATGTGCAGTTGAACTTATACATGATGCCCTTGGTCAAAGCGATTTGCAGCAACCGGTCGCGGAGACTTTCGTCATAGCCACGCAGGATCACGTCCGACCGGTTGACGACGGTCACCTCGCTGCCGAGCCCATTGAAAATTCCAGCAAATTCATTAGCGATATAGCCGCCGCCGGAAATGATCACCGTTTCGGGCAGCTTGTCGAGATGGAACATTTCGTTGGATGTCGACATATATTCGCTGCCCGGGAATTCCGGGACATCAGGCCATGCGCCCGTTGCAATCAGTATATATTTGGCGGTGACGATCTTGCCGCTCGCCAGTTTCACCTCATGCGGGCCGGCGATTTCGGCGCGCTCGAGCAATATCTCGACATCATGATTTTTCAGCGTGTCCGTATAGGCATTGTTCAACCGGTCGACGTCCGCGAGGATTTTGTCGCGTAATGTCACCCAGTCGAATTGGGCGTTGTCCCAGGTCCAGCCAAAATTCTTGCCGTCTTCGAGATCTTCGGAAAAATGGGAACCATAGACGAGCATTTTTTTGGGGACACAGCCGCGGATGACACATGTCCCACCGACCCGATATTCCTCGGCTACGGCGACTTTCGCGCCATAGGACGCGGAAACCCGCGCCGCCCGTGTTCCACCGGAACCGGCACCGATAACAAAGAGATCATAATCATAGTCAGACATGTCATTTTCCTAATCTTGCAATATTTGTAAGCCGAAGCGTTTCTTAGCCAGGAAAAGCCCGCTTTTTGAGTAGTTCGGTCGAAGCATCCAGTTTGTTACCCGACATATCCGACAATTTACCTGCCATTTCCTTGCCCAGTTCGACGCCAAACTGGTCAAACGGGTTGATCCCCAGCAATAGCGCGTTGACGAAGGTGCGATGCTCGTAGAAGGCCAGCAAAGCCCCTAGCGTTTTCGCCTCCAACGCCTCCAATAAGACCGTGATCGAAGGACGATCTCCTGGATAGTTCCGATGCGGATCATCAGATGCTTTCCCGGACATCAGCGCGGCGCCCTGCGCAAAGCAATTGAGCAACAGGCCCTTGTGATGATCTGGGGCAAGCGAATGACCTGGCTCGATGACCGCGAGAAACTCGACCGGTACCAGATGGCTTCCCTGATGGAGCAACTGGAATACTGCATGCTGGGCATCGGTCCCGACCCCACCCCAGACAATCGGGCTGCTGTGCAATGCCAGTGGTTCGCCATCTGTTGTGACCGACTTGCCGTTGCTCTCCATCTCCAGCTGTTGCAGATAATCCGGCAGCAGTCGCAGCCGTTCGTCATAAGCAAATACGGCGCGGGTTTCGCAGTTTTTGGCCTGGGCATAATATTGATCGATGAAAGCGGCGAGAACCGGGAGATTCTGGTCAAACGGCGCCGCACGAAAATGCGCATCCATTTCGGCAGCGCCGGCGAGCATATCTTCAAACGCGTCAAACCCGAGGGTTAGCGCGACGCTAAAACCGATTGAAGACCAGATCGAATAACGTCCCCCGACCGATTCCGAAAACGGCAATATCCGACTTTCATCGATACCCCATTTGACGGCCTGTTCGGGATTTGCCGTCAGCGCGACAATCTTGCCAAAGGGATCTGCTACATCTTCCTGCGACATCCAGTCCAGAACAGATTGGGCGTTGAGCAATGTCTCCGACGTGGTGAAGGTCTTCGAGGCAATTACCAGCAGGGTCTTGTCGGCGGCGAATCGTTCCAAGATCGGTTCAAGCGCATAGCCATCAATATTGGACACGACCGCCGTTTCATATGTCTCATCGCCAATTTGCAGCGCTTCGAGGAGCAGCTTCGGGCCCAGCGCCGATCCGCCAATCCCCAGATGGATGACATGATCAATATCACCCAGCAGCCCGGCATCAATCGCGCCGACCAGCCCTTTCATCCGATTGCGCAGCGCGTCAGCATTGGCGATACTGCTGTCCAGTCCAGTGCCACGTTCCGCAGCATGTTCTGCTGCGCGTCCTTCAGTGGCATTGACCGGTTCACCGGAAAACAATGCGTCAGTTTTCCTCGAAAGGTCCATCTGATCCGCCAAGGTGAGGAAGGTCGCCAAGAGCGAGTCATCCAAATGTGTCTTTGAAAAGTCAAAATAAATGCCGGATTGGTCGAAGCCATATTTGGTCGCCCGCTCTGCATCTTGTGCGAACAGTTCGGTCAGTTTGGAGGTCGGGTGGCTTTTGATTTCATCCCATGCGTCTCCAGCCATATATATTCTCCTGCTTTAACAATCGAGTAATGCGACCCTAGACTTTGAATATGTCCTATCCTCCTGCCGATATGGCGACAAGGTCAAATATTGACACCTGCAACGGATATCGCGGCATCTTGACCACAGAGCCATTGTCGGCAAAGGGGCGCAATGTCCAAAAAGAATGAATCCAGTTCAGAAACGCTCGATTTTATCAAATTCCTGATCAAACTCGGGTTATTTGTGATCATCTTGCGCAGCTTCATCGTGTCGCCGTTCAATATTCCTTCGGAATCGATGCAACCGCGCCTTATGGTTGGTGATTATTTGCTGGTTGCAAAATGGCCTTATGGTTTTTCCAATTATAGTATGCCGTTCAGCGTGCCGCTGATTCCCGGGCGGATATTGCCGAACTCGCCTGAACCTGGCGACGTGGTCGTCTTTAAAGCTCCGCCAAGTCAACGAGATGATTATATCAAACGGGTCATCGGTCTGTCCGGTGATATTATCAAAGTGACGGACGGCGTGGTTTCGATCAACGGGGTGGATGTCCAGCGTGAACGAATAGAGGATTATAAACATCTCGTTTCCGCCAATAGCCCCTGCTTCACTCCCAATTTTGAAGCAGTCAATGGCGACCGCAAGAAAATCTGCAGCTATCCGCAATTTCGAGAAACTTTGCCGAACGGGAGTAGTTACAAAATACTGGATATTTATGAGCAGTCGCCAGGCGATACCACGCAGTCCTTCGTGGTACCTGATGGCCATATGTTCGTAATGGGTGACAATCGGGATCGCAGCGCAGATAGTCGTTTCCCAGCCCAGGAAGGACAAGCTATTGGTATGGTGCCGCAGGAAAATCTCGTAGGCCGCGCATTGGTTACGGTTTTCTCGACTGACGGGTCTGCGGAATGGATCAAGCCGTGGACATGGTTCAGCGCCGCGAGATCGGAACGGATCGGGGAAAGATTTTGAGCGCCTTAGTTTTTTCCGAGTGGATTGCCGAAGTCACCGGCAGGAAACCCCATAAGATGGAATTGTATAAACGCGCGGTGACCCATGGTAGCCATGGCGAAAAAGACTATCAGAGGCTAGAATTTTTGGGAGATCGCATTTTGGGACTGGTGATTGCTGAAAAGCTTTATCACGAGTTTTCCAGCGAACCCGAGGGCAAGCTGTCTCAACGGCTGAACGGACTTGTTTCAGGACCGGTCTGCGGAAAAATCGCAGTATCAATCGACGTTTCAAATCACCTGCTTCTCGGCAAGCAGGCGAGAGATGATGGCGCCCGGCAAAGCATCAAAGTACTTGGCGATGTAATGGAGTCGCTAATCGGCGCTGTTTATCTGGATCATGGCCTTGAGGCAGCGAGATCGTTCATTCTGAGACATTGGGGAGAGCGCATTACCGGAATGTCTGCGGACATCCGTCACCCGAAATCGGCTATGCAGGAATGGGCTGCAGCTCATAAGCGCAAGATGCCCGATTATGACCTGATCGAGAAAAGCGGCCCGCATCATGATCTGAAGTTCACGGTACGCTTGAGCATCGACAAGGTCGGAGAAGTTCAAGCCACCGCATCTTCCATTCAAACCGCAGAAACGGAAGCGGCGAAACTATTTTTGGAGAAGTTCACGTGACTCAGAAATGCGGAGTGGTGGCATTAATCGGTGCTCCAAATGCGGGAAAATCGACAATTATCAATGCGATAATTGGTCAAAAAGTCGCGATTACCAGCGCAAAACCGCAAACAACAAGGACGCGGCTGCTGGGTATCGCAATGGAGGCAGAAGCCCAACTCCTACTCGTCGATACACCAGGGATTTTCGAACCTCGACGACGGTTAGACCGGGCGATGGTCTCGGCCGCCTGGGATGGTGCCGAAGATGCAGATATCATTGTTTTTCTGGTCGATTCCCGTGCGGGGCTGGGCACCAAGGTCACATCAATTGTGGAGCGGATCAAGCACCGCAAAGAGAAAACTATTTTGGTAATGAACAAGGTCGACATCGCGGCCAAGGACAAGATGCTCGTCCACACCAGCAAGTTGCATGAATTGCATGATTTTGACGAGACGTTTTTTGTCAGCGCAAAAACTGGCGATGGTCTGGAAGAACTCAAAGCCTATCTGGTGGCTGCGATGCCGGAAGGACCATGGCATTTCCCAGAAGATCAAGTGTCAGACGCCAGCGAACGTATCATGGCGGCGGAAGTAACCCGGGAACAGGTGTTTCGTCAGCTCC
Organism: Sphingomonadales bacterium EhC05; assembly: GCA_001650955.1. GTDB lineage: Bacteria > Pseudomonadota > Alphaproteobacteria > Sphingomonadales > Sphingomonadaceae > Parasphingorhabdus. Next base: position 281,638 of record LXYP01000045.1, on the reverse strand, counting down.
ACGCGGAATTACCATATGCCACCGCGATTGCGATGGAGCAATATAAGGAACGTCCTGACGGATCATTGGAAATTCACCAACAGATTTTGGTCGAGAGAGCCAGCCAGCGGGCCATCATCCTTGGCAAAGGCGGGCACCAGATCAAGGAAATTGGCGCCAAGGCACGGGCTGAACTCTCGGAGATTCTTGGCAAAAAAGTGCATCTCTATCTTCACGTGAAGGTCAGTGAAAACTGGGATGAAGACAAAAGCCTATATCAGGATATGGGACTCGACTGGGTCAAGTGAGCGAGGGGCCGAAGCCCCCCAACCTATTCTGACGTTACCGCAGGCTTCTTTTTCGCCGCAGCCGGTTTTTTAGCTGCCGGCTTTTTCTTGGCCGCAGGTTTCTTTTTCGCGGCGGGTTTTTTCTTCGGTGCTGCCTTTTTCTTTTTCTTCTTTGCCGGTCCTTTGGCCGCGCGATCATCGATCAATTGTGCAGCCTCTTCCAGTGTCAATTGATCTTTGTCGATTGATTTAGGCAACGAGGCGTTGGTTGTACCGTCGGTGACATACGGACCAAAACGGCCGTCCATCAATTTGATTTCGTCTTCTGTACGTGGATGCGCGCCCATTATTTTGAGCGGTTCCTGCTTACCACGCCCTCTTCCGCCTCCATTTTTTGCAGCATCGGCCAGTTTTGCAACCGCCGCGTTCATACCGATTTCAAACACTTCCAGAGTATTTTCCAGTCGTGCAGATTTCCCATTGTGACTCAAATAGGGCCCGTAGCGACCAATTTGCGCGTTGACCGGTTCACTGGTTTCAGGATGTAGGCCGACTTCACGCGGCAGAGATAAAAGCTTGACCGCCCATTCGAGGCCAAAATCTTCGTCAGGCACATCTTTGGGGATAGATGCCCGCTTGGCTTCTTTGCCCTCGCCTTTTTCAACATATGGCCCGAAACGACCGACTTTTTTGGTGATTTTTTCATCTGTATCTGGATCTACACCCAATTCTTGCGGGCCTTCATCAGCGTCAGCATTTGCACCACCACCTTGAGCGAACCGGCGCGTGAATTTACATTCTGGATAGTTGGAACAAGACACAAATGCACCAAAACGTCCACCGCGCAATGCAAGCTTGCCTTCGCTACAGCGAGGACAAATCCGGGGATCGGTTCCATCTTCTTTCTTCGGGAAGAGATAAGGCTCAAGGAATATGTCTAATTCTGCCGTAACCTCGGATGGAAGTTTCTCCATGACTTCAACCGTCTTCGGTTTAAAATCATGCCAGAAAGCTTCGAGAATTTTTTGCCATTCCGCGCGTCCGCCGCTCACTTCGTCTAGCTCATCTTCGAGACCAGCGGTATAGTCATAGGCGACATAGCGATCAAAAAACCGTTCAAGGAATCCGGTCAAAAGACGGCCACTTTCTTCAGCGAAGAAACGATTTTTCTCAAGCCGGACATAAGACCGATCTTTGAGCGTCTTGATGATCGATGCATAGGTCGAAGGACGCCCAATGCCGAGCTCTTCCATCTTCTTCACCAAACTCGCCTCGCTGTAACGCGGCGGTGGCTGGGTGAAATGCTGATTGGCGTCGACCGACTTCTTCGCCGGACTATCGCCTTTTGACATCGCTGGAAGCAACCCACCATCATCGTCAGAACTATCGTCGCGACCTTCTTCATAGAGAGCGAGAAAGCCGGGGAATTTGACAACCTGTCCGGTTGTCCGAAGGCCGGTCTGTCCAGTGCCATCGAGCATCTCGACCGTTGTCCGTTCAAGCCGTGCTGCCGCCATCTGGCTGGCCATCGCTCGGTTCAAGATCAGTCCATAGAGTTTGGCATGCGCACCGCCGCCAAATGTTTTTTGGGTAAAGTTCGTTGGCCGAATGGCTTCGTGAGCCTCCTGAGCATTTTTGGCTTTGCTTTTATAGACTCTTGGTTTGTCCGGAACATAGCTTGCATCGTAGCGATCAGCAATTGCCTTGCGGGCGGCTGATATCGCGCTGCCGTCCATTTGCACGCCATCGGTACGCATATAAGTAATCGCGCCATCTTCGTAGAGTTGTTGGGCGACCCGCATTGTATCACTAGCCGAAAAACCAAGCTTTCGCGACGCTTCCTGTTGCAGCGTAGAGGTTGTGAACGGCGGGGGAGGATTGCGGGTTAGCGGCTTTTTCTCAACAGTTTCAACGGTGAACAGGCCATTTTCTACCGCAGTTTTTGCAACCATCGCCAGCTCTTCATTGGCAAGGTCCATCTTGCCGAGCTTCTTCCCCTGGTGCACGGTGAGCCGGCCTTCGAAAGCCTGCCCGCCTTGCTCCATTTGCGCGACGATCGACCAATATTCCTGAGGCGTAAATGCTTCGATCTCGCGTTCTCGCTCGACAATCAATTTTAAAGATACGGACTGAACCCGACCCGCGGATTTGGCGCCAGGCAATTTGCGCCATAATACGGGCGAAAGCGTGAAACCAACCAGATAATCGAGAGCACGTCGGGCACGATAGGCATCGATCAGATCTTCGTCGAGTTCGCGCGGGTGGGCCATGGCTTCGGTGACTGCCGCTTTGGTAATCGCATTGAACGTCACCCGGTCCACTTTTTCAGGCAATGCTTTTTTCTTCCGCAACACTTCCTGAACATGCCAACTGATCGCCTCACCTTCTCGGTCAGGGTCAGTCGCGAGGATCAAACGGGTCGCTTTTTTCGATTCGTCGGTAATCGCTTTCAGCTGTTTCGTCTTGTCTGAATAATTTTGCCAGGTCATCGCGAAACCATCGTCCGGATCGACCGAGCCATCCTTGGGCGGAAGATCGCGAATATGGCCGTAGGAGGCCAATACCTTGAAATCGGGTCCAAGATATTTTTCGATGGTTTTTGCTTTGGCGGGCGACTCTACTATGACTAGCTGCATAAGCTCCGATTTTCATTTGTTTCGTGTATATATGCGCGAGGCTCTGACAGGGATTGTGTTTAGGTCAAGTTTTTTCATGTTCCGGCTTAACGAGATTTACGCAGATCACTGTAATTATAATCCAAGAAGCGATGATCGATAGACTTGTCAATCTCTCTATAACAGTAAGGAAAATTACGAGATCGATTTCTTTCACTGCAAAGAATAGAAAAAAGATATTTGCAACATTTTTCATTATGATCGGCTGGAAAGCCATATGAAGATCGATGAATTTACCTTTGCAAAGACTCCAGCTATCTTCGAAACTCCCCTCGGTCATCAGGTCTCGAGATATTATCGCAGGGACGACCTACGATGAGCGCAGAGAAAGATTCTCAGGCAAATGAAGCGAGCCAAACCAAAAGTCACCGACAGACAATCAATGATCCAAATAGGCGCGACCCGAGATCTAGAATGGACAAAAGCATCGGAATACGCTCAGTCAATTGTCAAGACGGCTAATTTTCCCACCCGCATGTTTGATGATCCTTCCGGCCAATTCGAACTCAAGCAGCAACAGTTGCAGACGTTCAGGCGCGATGAATGATTGCCGGGCAATTTCATCCACCATGACCGGTGTGCTGCTGAGCAGACTCCAAACCAGCGATCGACTCTCTTCATAACCGGTCGTTTGATTCACCGAAGTTTCTTTTGCACCAAAGTCATGTTCCGGAATCTCGGGTTTGCTATTGATTGGATCAGCTCGATCATCGAAATGCCCGATCATTTCTATCACATCGTCGACCGACTGTACCAGTGTAGCGCCTTCCCGGATCAGGGAATTGCAACCCAATGACCTCGGATCCAAAGGCGAGCCCGGCACTGCCATAACATGACGACCAGCCTCCGCGGTGAGCCTTGCGGTGATTAAGGACCCCGACTTGGGCGCAGCTTCCACGACAACGGTACCTCGCGCCAACCCTGCGATGATGCGGTTTCGAAAAGGGAAATGGCGCGCACGCGGTTCAATGCCAGGAGGCTGTTCTGCCAAAAGCAGACCCCGCGCTGCAATCCTTTCCTGGAGCTTTTCATTCTCCGGCGGATAATGAACATCAATACCGCCAGCGATCACCGCAATCGTGGCCTTTTCCAGAGCACCCTGATGCGCGGCAGTATCGATCCCCCGAGCCAGTCCCGAAACTATCGAAATTCCGCGCTCGGCTAAACCATTCGCCAAATCTCGCGCATAGCGACACGCCGCAGCTGATGAATTTCGGGCACCGACGATGGCAACTGTCGGTTTCTTCAAAAGTTCCAGATGCCCCCGCCAGATAAGAACCGGTGGCGGGTTGCTCAACTCACGCAATAGTCTTGGATAGTCCGGATCACCAAGAAAGAGAAAATTTGCGCCGAGTTTTCGCACTGTTTCGATTTCCTGATGGATAACATGTGCATTGGCGATTTTGGCGCTTCGCTTTCCGCGGCGAGCGGCCAGATCAGGAATCGCTTTGATAGCGTCCGCAGCGGTTCGAAATTTCCTGATAAGTTGAATATAGGAGACCGGTCCAATATTCTCGGACCTGATCAACTGGAGCCGATCGAAAATATTTCGGTCGGAATCCAAGGCGCTCAGGCCTGTTTCGGAGAGCCGACCTTTGGTTCCTGGCCGGCCATCAACCGCTCGATATTTGCGCGATGCTTCCAAATCACCAACAAAGCCAAGCCTATGAACATCGGCATCATGGCATATTCTCCAAATCCCAAAGCCACAATCGGGACGGATGCGGCTGCTAACATCCCACCTACGGATGAGTAGCGCCAAAGTATAACAGAACCGATCCATATGACCGCAAATATCAATCCGGCAATGGGCATCAATGCGATCACCACTCCCAGCAATGTTGCCACCCCTTTGCCACCTTTAAACTTCAGCCAGACGGGATAAAGATGACCAAAAAATGCGCCAAGTCCGGCCAAAACGCCAAGACCAGGCGAAATTAGCGATGCGAGATAGACTGCCGCAGCACCCTTTCCGATATCGAGTAAAAGAGTGAGAGCTGCGATAGCCTTGTTACCGGTACGAAGAACATTGGTTGCGCCGATGTTACCGGAACCCATTTCACGCAAATCGCCGGCGCCCGTCAGACGGGTCAAGATCAGCCCAAATGGGACTGAGCCCAAAATATAGCCAAATAGAACTGATAATATTGGTTCAATCCACATCGATTGCATCTTGTGTTACCCCTTGGTCGAGAAGCGCTATAGTTGTAGCACTGCGCTAGCAAGCTGTTCCATTGTAAAAACAGGTAAGCTCAAACGCTTATCGGACGAGTGGAGGGAGTTGCCCGTGTTGGTCTAACCTGTTTATGGGAAGAATATGATGAATCAGTTCGCACCATCCGAACCTCCTTTGTTGTTTTTTGATACCGGCATCGGTGGGCTTTCAGTGCTTCAAGAGAGCAGGAAACTAATATCTTCGGCCCCGATTATCTATGCCGCTGATTATGCGGGTTTGCCTTATGGTATGAAGTCAGAAACTGAATTGGCGGCGCGTGTGCCCGCGTTGCTCGGGCGATTGGTCGAGCGTTTCAAGCCACGATTAGTCACTATCGCATGCAACACGGCATCGACGATTGCTCTGGATCATGTCCGTTCGGCGCTTAACATACCGGTTGTTGGAACGGTACCCGCACTCAAACCCGCGAGTGAAATGACCAAGACCGGGGTCATCGGATTGCTGGGCACGCAGGCGACAATCCGCCAACCCTATGTCGATCGACTTGCTGCCGAATTTGCTTCAACCAAAACGATATTGCGATTTGGCGCATCCGAACTGGTATATGCCGCCGAAGCCAAATTAAGAGGAGAAAAAGTAGATTCTCGAATTTTCTCCGATGCAATCGCTGGCTTGAGATCACAGCCTGATGGTGAGAATATTGACGTGATCGTGCTTGCCTGTACTCATTTCCCTCTCGTCCAAAAAGAGTTGGCACATGCCGTAGGTCGCCCGATGCGGTTCATTAATGGCGCAAAAGGTATTGCGCGACGTATCCAACATCTCACCAAAGATTTGGAATGGCTGAATTCTGGGGACGAAGGGCTATTGGTCACTACGGGGGCGTTGAAGGATTTGGACCCTTATCGTGCGGCTCTGGCCCGTCACGGCCTGAGTCGGCTTGAAACTCTGTAAAGCTGCATAAGTCCGGTTCTTATTGCGAGTGGTTCGCGCTGGAAATTCGATGCAAAGGTCGTTAAACCACCTAAATAAAGAAACAAATAGAACAAAAACGACGCAGGAATTGTTAAAAGTGGATTACGAAAAAGTTTTTTCTCAGGCCATCGACAGACTGCATGCCGAAGGTCGTTATCGAGTATTCATTGATATTCTTCGAAACAAAGGATCGTTCCCCAACGCACGCTGTTTCGCGCACCATAATGGTCCCAAGCCGGTAACTGTTTGGTGTTCGAATGACTATTTGGCGATGGGTCAGCATCCTGACGTGATCGCCGCAATGGAAGAAGCTCTACATGATGTCGGTGCAGGATCCGGCGGCACACGAAATATCGGCGGGAATACTCATTATCATTTGCAACTGGAAAGAGAGCTTGCTGACCTGCATGGAAAATCAGGCGCGCTGTTGTTCACATCAGGCTACGTCTCCAATGAAGCAACCTTGTCGACCCTGACCAAGATTTTGCCCGGCTGCATTATATTCTCCGATGAACTTAACCATGCATCAATGATCGCCGGTATCAAGAATAGTGGCTGCGAAAAGCGCGTCTTTCGTCATAATGATCTGGGACATCTAGAAAAACTTCTCGCCGCCGAGGATCCAGAAACACCAAAATTGATTGCCTTTGAGAGCATCTACTCGATGGACGGTGACATTGCGCCTCTCCATGCGATTTGCGATTTGGCTGACAAATATAATGCACTGACATATTGTGATGAGGTTCATGCCGTAGGCATGTATGGTGCTCATGGCGGAGGGATTTCCGAGCGCGACAATGCGGCAGACCGGATCACGATTGTCGAAGGCACTTTGGCAAAAGCCGTCGGCGTGATGGGCGGCTATATTACTGCTGATCAGAAGATCATCGACGTTATCCGGTCCTATGCCCCCGGCTTTATCTTTACGACAAGCCTCTCACCAGTATTGGTTGCCGGGGCGTTGGCCAGTATTCGCCATCTCAAGCAATCAAGCGTTGAGAGGGAAGGCCAGCAGGCCGCTGCACAGACGCTGAAGGACATGTTTGCCGAAGCGGGTTTGCCGGTAATGGACTCAACCACGCATATTGTTCCATTGCAGGTGGGTGATCCCGTAAAGGCGAAGAAAATCAGCGATATTTTGCTGGCTGAATATGGCGTTTATGTCCAACCGATAAATTATCCCACCGTTCCGCGCGGAACCGAAAGACTGCGCTTCACTCCGGGCCCCACCCATAGTCAGGCGATGATGGCAGACTTGACTGCGGCTTTGATGGAAATCTGGAGCCGGATGGACATGAAATTGGCGATCGCAGCTTAGACTGCCATCAATATTCCGGCGTATAGTTCGTGATCGACATTCCCGCCCGATAGAGTGACGGCCGTCTGGCCCGTCATATTGGCTTTACCAGCCAATATCGCTGCAAGCGCCACGGCACCACCGGGTTCAACAACCAGTTGCAGTTTCTCAAATGCGATTCTCATCGCGTCATGGACTTCTTTCTCGGTGACGAACACCCCTCTTACGCCACGCTCTTTCAGAATATCGAAAGTTATGGGAGCTACCTGTAAAGTTTGCAGTGCATCGCAAGCGGTTGCTGGCGGATTATCCTCGACCGGAACGATCATACCCAATGCCAATGAGCGCCGCATGTCATCCCATCCTTCGGGTTCCACCACCGTCACTTCTGCGTCCGGATTGGCAAGAGCAGTGCCGGTGGCAAGACCACCTCCCCCGCAGCACGCAATGATCTGATCCGGCGCAGAGCCAGTCAGGTGGATCATCTGATCGCGAATTTCCAGACCGCAACTGCCTTGCCCTTCGACGATCCAGGGGTCATCAAAACTCGGCACCACCGTGGCCCCTGTTTTCGATGCGATATCGGCGGCCATTGTTTCCCGCGCACCCGTCATACGATCATAAGTCACAACCTTTGCACCAAGCGCTTTGGTGTTCGCAAGTTTTGCCTTCGGAGCGTCTTCCGGCATTATTATTGTTGCATTTATCCCAAGTCTCCTGGCGGCCCAGGCCACGCCCTGCGCATGATTGCCGCTTGAAAAAGCGACCACGCCGCGTTTGCGCTGATCATCGCTCAAATCAGTTAGTCGATGCCAGCCACCCCGAATCTTAAACGCACCTATGGGTTGCAGGCATTCCGCTTTGCACCAGATGATCTGACCGTCGACTTCAAGCGGCAACAAGGGTGTGGGAGGCAAGATTGCCTCGACTTTCCTAGCCGCGCGCTCGACACCAGCAAGGGAAGGTTTTCGAGATGGGTCCATCAGGTATTGCTCTGTCATAACGGTACCCTATATGCGGTGGTTGAAATTCTCCAGCATATAGAGTGTGAACTATGAGCAAAGTTTTGGTGATCGGCGCAGGCGGCGTCAGTTCGGTAGCGGTGCATAAAATGGCACAGCTCGTTGCGGTCAAAAGTGGACCGTTTTCTGAGATATTTCTGGCCAGTCGCACATTATCCAAATGCGATGCCATCGCGGTATCGGTCGAGCAGCGCACGGGTGTTGCTGTCGCAACCGCGCAAATAGACGCCGATGATGTTCCCGCACTGACCGCGTTAATTGAAAGCCTCAAGCCCGATCTCGTGGTCAATCTGGCCCTTCCCTACCAGGATCTGCCGATCATGGATGCCTGTCTTGCGACCCAAACCGATTATCTCGACACCGCCAATTATGAACCGCGTGACGAAGCGAAATTTGAATATCACTGGCAATGGGATTATCAAGACCGGTTCAAGGATGCCGGTATCATGGCGCTGCTCGGTTCGGGATTTGATCCTGGCGTAACATCAGTATTCACCTGCTGGCTGAAAAAGCATCATTTCGACCGGATCGACACGGTCGATATTCTAGATTGCAACGGCGGCGATCATGGCCAGCATTTTGCGACCAATTTCAATCCGGAAATCAACATTCGCGAAGTTACGGCGGCAGCTCGTCATTGGGAAAACGGCGCATGGGTGGAAACTCCTGCCCTTTCCCATAAACAGACTTTTGATTTTGAAGCGGTCGGCACGAAGAATATGTATCTGATGTATCATGAGGAAATTGAATCGCTCAAAACCCACCTCCCCGAAATCCAGCGCATTCGATTCTGGATGACCTTTGGCAACGCCTATCTGACACATTTGGAAGTCCTCCAGAATGTCGGTATGACGCGAATTGACCCAGTGGTATATGAAGGACGAGAGATCGTCCCGCTGCAGTTTCTGAAAGCCGTGTTGCCGGAACCAGCGAGTCTTGGAGAAACGACCAGGGGCAACACCAATATCGGGGTGATTGCGACCGGTGAAAAAGATGGCGTCAAGAAAACCCTCTACGTCAAGAATATCTGCAGCCACGAAGCGGCGTTTGCAGAGACTGGCAATCAGGGTGTCAGCTATACGACCGGCGTACCGGCGATGATCGGGGCCGCGCTGATGCTGTCCGGAACATGGGCGGGCAAAGGCGTTTTCAACATGGAACAGTTCGATCCCGATCCATTCATGGACATGCTCAACGAACATGGTCTGCCATGGACATTGGAAGAATTGGAGGCACCCTTGGGTTTTTGACAAATGATCGTTGGACAGACCCAAATCATTGCGAAGCAAGGTAATATTACCAAAATGCCATTTGATGCTATTGTCAATGCTGCCAATAGTTCGCTGCTCGGCGGTGGCGGAGTCGATGGCGCCATACATCGTACGGCCGGACCGGATCTCGAGTTTGAATGTCGCATGTTGGGCGGTTGCAAGACCGGACAAGCCAAAGTCACCAAAGGATATAGGCTCCCCGCGGCCCATATCAGCCACACGGTCGGCCCGGTATGGCGTGGCGGCGGTAATGGCGAACCGGATTTGCTTGTGAATTGCTATAAAAACTCGCTCACACGCGCTGTCGAAATCGGGGCGCGGTCGGTCGGGATACCTGCAATATCAACCGGAATATACAACCATCCGATTGATTTAGCTGCAAATATTGCAGTAAACACGTCCCGCGAATTAGTCTTGGAATATCCGGACGCTTTTGATTGCCTGACTTTGGTCTGTTTTGACGAACCCACACTCCTTGTGTTTCAGCACGCCATAGAGACATCTGCATAATGGAAACGAAAGCGGGCGATCCCGGCGCTTTTGCGCATTTTGACCTCAGCAGAGTGCCCTCGCCCGCCTTTGTCGTAGATGAAGCCGCTGTACGCCGGAATTTGGAATGCCTGGCTGAGATCAAGTCCCGGTCCGGCGCCAAAATCCTATTGGCGCTGAAAGCCTTCTCGATGTGGTCGCTAGCACCACTGATCGACGAATTTCTCGATGGCTATTGTGCCTCAGGTTTGTGGGAGGCGCGGCTCGCGAAAGACCATTTCAACGGGCCTGTCAGCAGCTATTCCCCCGCCTATAAAGCCGATGACCTTCGGGAATTATGCGCTATTTCCCAACATCTTACATTTAACAATCCCAAGCAGATTGAACGCTGGAAAAGCGATTCCAATCAAGCTCTTGGACTCGACAATTGCGAACTGGGATTAAGACTCAATCCCGAGATTCCACTCGGAGAAACCGCAAAATATGACCCCAGTCAGCCGCATAGTCGGCTCGGTTTTCCGGTAAGCCAGCTCGTCCCCGCGCATTTCCAACATGTGTCGGGAATCCACGTCCACAATCTCTGCGAGCAGGGCTTTGATGCGCTCCAACAGACCTGGGACAGGCTCGAACCAAGGATCGCTCCCCATTATGATCAGCTGAAATGGATCAATCTCGGCGGCGGTCATCATATCACGCGCAATGATTATGATTGCGAAGCGCTGATCGCATTTGTCGCCGCGCTCAAAGCCAGGTCCGGCTGTGACATCTATCTCGAGCCGGGCGAGGCAGTCGCGCTGGATGCCGGGATATTGGTCGGAGAAATCCTCGATCTGTTCGACAATGGCATGCCGATCGGAATCACCGATATCTCGGCGACCTGCCATATGCCGGACGTGATTGAAGCGCCCTATCGCCCGGCCATGCGCGACGAGGGCAGCGACGGCACGCCCGTTCGTCTCGGCGGACCAAGCTGTCTGGCGGGTGATATCATTGGAGATTATATCCTACCCGAAAAGCCTCATATCGGCCAGCGCATCGCCTTTCTCGATCAGGCCCATTATTCGATGGTCAAGACCACCACGTTCAACGGCGTGCCGCTGCCCTCCATCTGGCTGTGGAACAGCCAGACCGATGAATTGCGCTGCGTGAAGCAATTTGACTGGACCGCATTTCGCGACCGGCTAAGTTAATGAGGGGTGTTTCTCAGCTGCCCGCAAGCCATTGGGCCTTTACAGGACAGCCTCTTAGCCATATAGCCGCGCTTTGCTGCCCCATGGACGCTTGCGACACCGCAAGGCAGCTCAATCGATCTTAGCCTGTAAGGGGGTCCCTTGAGTTGCACATTTTCCATGATGCTGAGGAGCTGACCAAGGCTCTCAAACCCGACATTCCCGTCATATTGAACCGCCCGCATGCTGCCCGGCGTGCGGCGACCTATTTTGTCGAACAATTTCCAGGCAAGTCACTCTATGCCGTGAAGGCCAATCCTTCCCCTGCATTGCTGCAGCTCTTGTGGGATTCAGGCGTGACCCATTATGACGTGGCCTCGATTGACGAAGTCCGCCTCGTCCGCGGCACCCTGCCCGATGCGACTCTATGCTATATGAATCCGATCAAGCAGGAAACGTCGATCAGAGAGGCGTTTCAGCAGCATGATGTCCGGATTTTCTCACTCGACAGCAAGGAAGAGCTTGAGAAGATCAGCCGTGCTACCGGACATGCTGAAGACCTGACTCTATGTGTGCGTCTGCAAGTGGCCTCCGAATTTGCCGAAATCAGCCTCGCCTCGAAATTTGGCGTCGAAGTCGATGAAGCAGCCGAATTGCTGCAGTTCGCCCGTCAGGCGGCAGAACAGCTTGGGGTCTGCTTCCACGTCGGCAGTCAGGCGATGACGCCGCTGGCATTTGTTCACGCTCTTGAGCGCGTCCGGACCGCCATTGTCGAGGCATCTGTCACCGTCGATATCGTCAATGTCGGCGGCGGCTTTCCATCCATCTATCCAGGTCTGGAGCCGCCATCGCTGAACCATTATTTTCAGGCAATTGACCGGACCTTTGAAGATCTTCCGATCAGCTATTCGGCGGAACTATGGTGTGAACCTGGGCGCGCGCTGTCGGCGGAATATAGTTCTTTGATTGTCAAAGTCGAGAAGCGGCGTGGCTACGAGCTTTACATCAATGATGGCGCCTATGGCACATTGTTTGACGCCGCCCATATCGGCTGGCGTTTCCCGGTCAAGCTGATCGACAGCGCCGACAATGACACCGATTTTGCAGAATATAGCTTCTATGGTCCGACCTGTGATGACATGGACTATATGGCGGGGCCATTTCTGCTGCCGGATGATATCAAAGCGGGCGACTATATCGAAATAGGGATGATGGGCGCTTATGGTTCCGCGATGCGGACCAAGTTCAACGGCTATGGTGATCATGCCGAATATGATGTGCTTGATGAGCCGATGGATAGTCTGTATCTCGGAGATTATCTCGATCGCACGGACCGAGAGAATGTGATTTCCTTTCCACATGGATGAGACCCGCTTTTAAGTTGCATTTGACAATTTACAAAAGCTGACGCAGGTTCAACTCTCTATTGGGAGGGTCAATCTATCATGAGCACGGCAATTCTTGCGCCCGCAGCCTTATTGGTCATCTGGTCGATCATCATGCTTTTCTGGATGGCTGGTACGCGACTGCCCGCGGCAAAGAAGCTGGGGATTGATCTAACCGCCAAGCCCGGTGGCCGCGGGCCGGATATTGATCCGGACGTGCCCGAAAAAGTGGCGTGGAAATCCCATAATTACCAGCATTTGATGGAGCAACCGACGCTATATTACGCAACTGTCGCGATATTGGCGATCGCAGATGCGGGACATGGGCTCAATCTATATCTGGCATGGGCCTATACGATCATTCGTATCATCCACAGCATCTGGCAATCAACCGTGAACCTTGTGAACGTCCGTTTCATGCTGTTTCTGGCTTCGACAATTTGTTTGCTCATCATGGCGGTAAACGCGCTTTGGGCCACGCTATTCTAATTAAAACAATCCCAAAGCAGGAATAATAATATGGAAAATAGCCCCATTCTACAACCGGTTGTCGCGCTCATCCTGTGGACGATGCTGATCTGGCTGTGGATGTATGTCACCCGCATTCCAGCAATGAGCAAAGCCAAAATTGATGTTGCCAATCTCACCGGGGGTGTCGGCAGCAATCTCGATGATCTTCTGCCCGCGAAAGTGCAGTGGAAAGCACATAATTATAATCATTTGCTGACCGAACCGACATTATTTTACGCGATCTGCATCGTGCTGGCGATGGTCGGTCAGGGCGACGGGCTGAATCTATATATCGCATGGGCTTATGTCGGCTTGCGCGTGCTGCATAGTCTCGTCCAGGTGTTGATCAATCGTGTCAGTTTGCGCTTTCTCATCTTTGCATTATCAAGCCTTTGCATCATTGCCCTGGCGATCCACGCGGCAATAGCGGTCTTCCACTAGCTTCGGATATTACCCCATGGATAAGATATTGAAAGTCGCGATCGTTCAGGCGGCACCAATTCCCCTGTGCATTGATCAGGGCATCGGCCAGCTGTGCAAATATGTTGCAGACGCCAGCGATGCTGGCGCTGAGCTGATCGCCTTCGGGGAGACTTTCCTGGGCGGCTATCCGATCTGGCTGGATGAAGCGCCCGGTGCGGCTCTGTGGAATCACCCCGGCACAAAAGCCCTTCATCGGATATTGATGGATCAGGCGATCGTCCCCGGAGACTCCAGGCTCGCGCCATTGCAAAAGCTGGTCGACGAGCGGAATATTTGCGTCTCGGTCGGCGCTCACGAGCGCGTCCGGTCGAGCCTCTATAATAATCAGCTGCTCTTTCGCCCGGAGCAAACACCGCTCGATCACCGCAAACTGGTACCGACCCACGGCGAACGACTGATCTGGAATCGCGGCGATGGGTCGACGCTGGGTGTTCACCAAGCCAACTGGGGTAATGTCGGCAATCTGATATGCTGGGAACATTGGATGCCCCTCGCCCGTGCAGCCATGCATAATCTTCACGAAGATGTTCATGTCGCTTGCTGGCCATCCGTCAGAGAAACCTACGCCATTGCCTCGCGGCATTATGCCTTTGAAGGCGGATGCCATGTGCTGGCCGCCGGCACCGTTATGCACCGCGCAGATTTGCTGAATGGCCTGACAATGGTTGGCGGCGATGCGGACGCGCAAGCGCTCATTGAAGAAATCCCCGATCAGCAGCTGCAATTTGGTGGCAGCTTGATCATTGCACCAGATGGTTCAATCGTCGCCGAAGCAAAAGATGACGCCATGACTTTGACCGCTGAGATCAATCTCGCCGCCAGAGCCGAAGCCAAAGCGGCTCTGGATACAGATGGTCACTATTCGAGAGCCGATGTTTTTGAATTGTCGGTGGATACGAGAGAAAAGCTCGGCGTGCGCTGGGACCCACATAAAAGCGAATGACGGGAGTCGGTTACTTCGAGAAGCTCGAAACAATCTCAACATGGGTTGACCATAGGAACTGACCGACGGGCCAGACCTGTTCCAGCGTATATCCCGCTTCGCAAAGCTGCTTGGCATCGCGAGCAAAGCTTGCTGGATTGCAGCTGATATAGCAGATTTTTGGAACATCGGACTGGGCCAGCTGGATGATTTGATCCCGCGCTCCGGCTCTCGGGGGATCAAGTATGACTGCCCCAAAACGGTTTAACTCTTCTGGGCTTAACGGCCGCCGGTAGAGATCGCGATGCTCGCAAAAAATCTGTCGCGGAGAATGATTGGCCGCCATTTTGAGCGCGCCAAGCGCGTCGCGAGAGCCTTCCGCGGCATAGACTTTTTGATCCTGCCCCAGAGCCAGCGTGAAGGTTCCCAGTCCAGCGAACAGATCCGCCACCAATTTGGCGTCGCCAATAGTCTTTAGCATCGCGGCGACCAATCTGTCGCGTCCATCATGTGTCGGTTGCAGAAAACTCCCATGAGGAAGGCTCACGACCGTATCGGACAATGTCACGGTGACCGGCGCTGGCTCCCATTGGGTTTCCGGCCCATATCCGCTATCGATCGACAGCCGAGCGAGACCGGCAGCCTCGGCAAAAGCAGACAGGGATTCGCGCTGTTCGAGATTCTCGGGTTCATAATTGGTGATCAGCAGATCAACCCCCTGATCCGCCAGAGTCATCTCGATATTCATATCATGTTTGCGACGGTCGAGGCTTTTCAGAAATTTGCGGAGCGGCGCGATGATGTCAAACAGTTCGGGACGCAGGACATCGCATTGCTGGAGGTCAATGATCCGGTGGCTGCCGGCGCCACTAAAGCCGAGCTTGAACTGGCCACCCAATTTGGTCGCCCTGAGACTCGCACGTATCCGGCTTTTGGGATTCGAGATTTGGGGAGGATGGAGAATGACCGCCTCCAGTCCCTGCCCTTCGAGCGCATAGCTCACGCGGTCGGTTACGAATTGCGCATAGCTGATGTCATCGAGCTGCTGCAGGCTGCAGCCGCCGCATTCCTGAAAATGGCGGCAGGGAGGCTCGATATGATGCGGCCCCTTGATCAGGCCACCCTGGTCGTTCAACCTGTCCAGCGGAGCGGAAAAGGCGATATGACGGCCATCTGCGGTGACACCGTCGCCTTTGGCGGCAATGCGGATGATCGTATCTGCGTCTGGTGCTAAGTTCATAGGCACTCTTGGAGCGCTTGAGGGATATGATCAATCAGTATCTCGGGCGTAAAGACTGGTCCGGCAAGCTGCGCCGCGCGATTGTGGATCCATTGGCCCTGGCAGGCCGCCTCAAATCCACTTAGTCCGGTGGCAAGCCGGGATGCGATGATCCCCGTCAGAACATCTCCGGTTCCGGCAGTCGAGAGCCATGAACAGCCGTCGCCTGCAATCCTTGTTTCGCCATCGGGTCTGGCAATCACCGTGTCCGCGCCCTTGAGCAGGACGGTCGCGGACGATTGTGTAGAGAGATTGCGAACATCGGTCAGCTTATTTCCGGAATTGCTCGATGTCAGCGCGGCAAATTCACCGCCATGCGGCGTGATCACTGTCTCGGCGCCGCGGTTTTTCACCGTCTCGGAAAAGCGGCGTCCGACAAGCGGCAATGCGCCTGCATCCAGCAGTAGCGGCTTTTCTGTCTGCAACGCGGCTTCGAGCCAGGCCGATGCCAATTCATCCTGGCCAAGACCGGGGCCGATGGCGACGGCAGAAATCCGGTGATCCGACAGCTGACTTGCGAGATCCGTATCATCGCTGACATGCGCGAAGACGATGCTGGGCTGGGGCGCTATATTGCCTTTCGAACCAAATAATTTGACATATCCTGCTCCGGCGCGCTGGGCGGCCATTGCTGACAATTGCGCAGCTCCCGGCATATTCCCGGCGACGATGGCAAGTAATCCGCGTGTATATTTGTGGTCTTCAGAGCCCGGTGCAGTGAGTTTTGGCTTGGCGACCAGCGATAGGGCGCTGGCCGCATCGATTCCGATCGGCACAGCAACCAGATCGCTCAATTTCGATCGGGATGGTTCCAGAAAATGAGACGGTTTATAGGCGCCCAGAGCGATGGTCAGATCGAAAGTGCCCAGTTTGTTGAGCAGCATCCCATTGTCCGACTGCACGCCGCTCGGGAGATCAACTGCCACACGTCTTTTGGCGGCAGAAAACAGCCTCTGAAACTGCTGGAACAGCGGCGGGTCAACTGGCCGGGTCAATCCCGTTCCGAACAGGCAGTCGACAAATTGCGCCCTCGGCGCGGCGTCGGACACATCCATGGTCTGGCCCTGCCACATCGCCCTGGCCTTTTTCGCGGCATCGGTCTTGGGATCAGCAGAAGCCGCGACGATCACGTCGACGCCTTTCTGACGCAGCCATTGCGCAATGACATAGCCGTCGCCGCCATTATTGCCCGGACCGCAGAGCACCAGCGTCGGCATGTCCGCGGCTATGCGCCAGATCATCTGCGCTGCCCCCTGCCCGGCCTGGTCCATCAGCTGCTCAACCGAAATACCCGCATCAATCAACGACTGTTCTGCCCGCTGCATCTCTGCAGCAGTCAAAATATGTCCGTGATTGAGCATTATCGCCTCTAATTGCCTGCTTGAACGGGTTCATCCGCAGTGGCTGCAGGATCTTCCGCAGCCGCTGACTCGGGCTTCGCATCCGACTTGATCTTGGCTGGAATCAGATATTTGTCGGTTCCGACGACGACCATTATCTTGCCATCCTCGACGATCGAGACCTTGGCTTTGTCAAAGCCATCGGCAGCTTCAAGGCCGCGACCGTCGGTCAACACGTTAAACCGCCGAAATCCGCCATCAGGATGACGAATGATCATCGTGACGCCGTCTTCTCCCGCCAATCGTTCCGTTTCGCAGCCGCGCGTATAATCGCTTTCGCCATTGATCGCGCATTCAATCTTGCCATCATCCAAGGCTTGATCGGCTGCATTTTGCTCGGCTTCCGCCAGGATTTCATTGTCCGGTCGGTTGTCGCAGGCCGTCAGCAACAACGAAAAGGCAATGACGCTAGATATCCGCATAGACATGTTTCTCTGCTTTCGCTCCGGGATGGGTGACCGCGCCCTGATAGGCCGGGCCGACATTTTGCGCAAAGCGCCACAAGGCTCCTGAACCATAATCATTATCGCGTCGTGTAAATTCTCCGCGTCGCAATTCGAGTTCTTGTTCGTCGACCTCGAGATCGATAATCCCGGCAGTCGCATCGATGTTGATCATATCGCCTTCCTGGATCAAGCCAATCGGCCCGCCATCGGCGGCTTCCGGTCCGACATGGCCGATGCAAAATCCCCGCGTCGCCCCCGAGAAACGACCATCTGTGATCAGCGCGACTTTCTCGCCCATGCCCTGGCCATATAGCGCGGCGGTAGTAGCGAGCATTTCGCGCATACCCGGTCCGCCTTTGGGGCCTTCGTTGCGGATAACCACGACAGCACCTTCTCTGATCTGCTTCTGTTTGACCGCTTCAAAAGCATCTTCTTCGCATTCGAACACCTGCGCCGGGCCACGGAATTGCAAACGATCCATTCCTGCGACCTTCACAATCGCGCCTTCTGGCGCCAGCGAACCCTTCAGGCCAACAACCCCGCCCGTCTTGGTGATCGCATGATCCACATCATAGATGACTTTCTGATCCGGGTTCCAGGTGATTTCCTCGATATTCTCGCCCAGGGTCTTCCCAGTCACGGTGATGCAATCGCCGACAAGCAAGCCATGATCCATCATCGTTTTCATCAACATATAGACACCGCCAGCGTCATGCATGTCCTTGGCGACATATTTGCCACCTGGTTTCAAATCCGCGAGATAGGGTGTGGTTTTAAATATTTCTGCAACGTCAAAAAGATCGAAATCAATTCCCACTTCATTGGCCATGGCGGGCAAATGCAAGGCCGCATTGGTCGATCCGCCGGTTGCCGCAACAACCCGTGCTGCGTTTGTAAAAGCGTCCTTGGTGCAAATATCGCGCGGCCGGAGATTCAATTCAATCAAGTCCATGATCTGGCGTCCCGCCGCCCGCGCCATGTCATCACGGGTTTGATAGGGCGCTGGAGCCATATTGCTATTGGGCAGAGAAAGGCCAATGGCTTCCGCCACACAGGCCATCGTATTGGCCGTAAATTGCCCACCGCACGCGCCGTGCCCTGGGCATGCGACTTTTTCGAGCTCGATCAATTCCTGCAACGGACAATTTCCAGCGCTATGCTGACCGACAGCCTCGAATACATCGACGACGGTCACATCCTGATCATGAAAGCGCCCCGGCAGGATCGAGCCCCCATAGACAAAGATTGATGGAACATTGAGCCGCAACATAGCCATCATCATTCCCGGCAGGCTTTTGTCACAACCGGCATAGCCGATGACTGCGTCATAGCAGTGCCCCCGCACGCTAAGCTCAACACTGTCCGCGATGACTTCACGAGAAACCAGCGAGGATTTCATCCCCTGATGGCCCATGGCAATGCCATCCGTCACCGTAATCGTGTTGAAACGACGCGGCGTGCCTCCCGCCGCGATCACACCTTCACGCGCAATGTCCGCCTGTGCATCGAGCAACGTGTTGCACGGCGCGCTGTCATTGCCTGCTGAGGCGATACCGACAAATGGCTTAGCGATATCTTCCTCGGTCATGCCCATCGCATAATAATAGCTCCGCTGCGGCGCGCGCTCTGGACCAACGCTGACGTGCCGACTTGGCAATTTGGATTTATCGAAACTTCGGGTCATTCACTCGTCCCATTCAAACATTGTTTATCTCGCGCTCGTCCTTCCAAAACTTCTGCCTTTAGGCAAGCGCCGTTCTGATTTTATCACAGGTTCTTTGCAAAAGGGCTGAAAATCGCCGCTGTCCGGTTTCATCGGAAATCAAATCCTGCCGAATTTCTATGCCAAAATAGGGTTGACCAATGGCTTCCGCCTGGCGGTTCATCGTCGCGTTCAAATCTTTGCCCGAATAAGGCAATTGATCGCCGACGATGAGGCCTTCTTCCTCGAGAAACCGGATCGCAAAACGCGAGGCAATATCATATTCGTTATAGAGCACGCCAATATCCCACGGCCGGGCAATTTCCGGATTGGAGCGAAGTTGGGGAGAGAAGCTGTGCAGCGACAATATCAGTTGCGGAGACAGGTCTGCAATCAGCTGCTTTACCCGATCATGATAGGGGTGATAATAGGCATCCAGACGATCTTGACGCGCTTGCGCAGTGACCTTGTTACCCAGTATCTCGATGGCATCACTATGTTCGGGAATCACCGAAGCATCTTCTGGATAGCGGTTAAAATCGGTCACCAACCGAGAGATTCCAGCCAAGATTGACATGTAGCCGATATTTTCGGTCATCATCTCGGCAATGGCCGCAGTGCCAATATCGACAGCAATATGATCGTCGAGAAACTCCGCGGAAATTTGGAGATCAATATCTTCGGGGACATGGTTCGAGGCATGATCAGCGACAATCAGCACAGAATTTTCGCGTGGCACTCCAAATATGTTAAACGGGCTGTTCATATTATCGAATTTCTCCAGTCAAGGCCCATGCTTCCGGCATCGCCTGTAACAATTTGAATTGCGCGATATCGGCAGCTTCCGTATCATCGAAAAGGGCAAAACATGTCGCTCCTGACCCCGACATGCGATGCAAGACCGGATCTGTTTGGCTCAGCTTGTCCAGGATATCCTTGATCAGCGGCAGCTGCGCAATCGCCGGGCGCTCAAGATCGTTGCGCCCCTTGCTCGACATGCTCAATATGTCGCCGTCACCGAGCGATCCGCCATCCACGCCATCCCAATCCCGAAATATTTGCGCGGTTGAGATGGCAACGCGAGGGTTGACTAGCAAAACACGCATACCGCGGAGCGCGAGATCATCGACGGGTACCAAATCCTGTCCAATTCCGGTACCGAGACATGTTTGGCTGATCACGCAAGCAGGAACATCTGCACCAAGCGAAGCAGAAAGACTGGCAAGCTCGCGGAGCGGAAGGTTGATGTCCCAAAATTTGTTGAGCAGGCGCAGCGCTGCGGCTGCATCCGCTGACCCTCCGCCGATTCCCGATGAAACCGGCAGGTTTTTTTCGAGTATGATATGGGCAGCGGCTGGAATATTGGCGTGGGTGGCGAGAAACTTAGCGGCATCTGTCACGAGATTATCTTCTTGGTCCAGCCCCGCACCAAAAGGTCCGTCGATTGTCAATTGTAGGCAATCGCTGGGTTGAACTCTCAATCTGTCTCCGCGATCCAGAAATGCAAAAATAGTCTCAATCTCATGATAGCCATTTGGCAATCGTCGGCGGACATGAAGAGCGAGATTGATTTTTGCATATGCCGTCTCCCACCCGACCGCTTGCGGAAGCGCATTGCCCATCAGGGAGAAGTCTTATCGGACTGTAGTCCGACCTCTATCTTGCTCGCCAATCGTTCAAAATCTTCGTCCTCGGCAAATAATTTCGCAGACTTCCACGCATATCGCGCTTCATATTTGCGTCCGAGCGTCCAATAGGCATCCCCAAGATGTTCATTTATCGTTGGATCCTGGGGTTCCCCCGCCAAAGCCTGTTCGAGATAGACGACGGCTTGATCGGCCTCACCAATTACAAAATAGGCCCAGCCCAGCGAGTCGGTAATTGCTGGCGAAGAAGGCCGCAGCGCATGCGCTTCCCGGATGGCCGCGATTGCTTCCTGCTTATTCTCGAGACGCTCCAATTGCGCATAGCCCAGATAGTTTAAAATGCTCGGCGAATTGGGGAGCAATTCATTGGCTTTCCGGAGCGATTCCAATCCTTCCGGCCAAATTCCCGCCTGTTCCTGCGCGCCGCCAAGCGCCAACCAATAATTGGCGAGCAACGCGTCAGACGCTTCAATATTTTCTGCCAGAATGATGGCTTGGGCAAATGCATCCGCAGCAGCAGCATAGTCGCCTCGCGCTTGAAGCACTTGCCCTTTCAAAACCTGAAGCTGAGGCGAGGCAGTGTCTCGTTCAATCGCGGCGCTGAGACGTTGTTGTGCTTGATCATATTTGTTTTCGGATACCAGGCTAGCAATTTCAGAGCTTATGCCCGCCAGAAAATATGGACTTTCAGCCTTGATCTCCGCGAATTCCGCAACCGCCAATTGACGAAATTCTGCGCCTGCATAGGCACGGCCAAGTGTGAGTCGGGTATAGTCCGACTTGGGTTCCAGGCGATAGGCCAGCTGCGCCATTAGCAATGATAGAAATTGAGCGCGTTGGGCAGCGAGGTCATTCGATAATCTTTGGAACAGAAAGCCCAGTCCAGTTTCGCCGTTGACCCGTCTCGCAACGCGACGCTTCTCGCCATTCTCGATCTGGCGAAACAGCTTTTGTTCCGGACCAGATCGCCGAAATTGGAGGATCTTCAGAGCGGTTTCCGGATCATTCTTGCTCCAGAAATGCCGAGCTGCAATGACCCGTACGGGCGCCATTCTTGCTTCATTTCGCTCCACTATTGTCGTCAGCAATTGTATCGCATCGCGATCATTGCCGGTCGCAAGATTCAGCAAGACAAGCTGTTCGTAATGATAGAAGTTAGAGCTCGTATTTTCCTTTGTCCGGGCAAAAATTGCTTGTGCATCGTCGCCTTTTTCGACCGCCATCCAGGTTTCAAGAAAAGGCGCCAGAAATGCGAAATTTCTGAGTGCTTCAAGCTCTACAATTGCATTTTCCGCGGATTGCCAGTCGCGATTATTATAGGCGTCGATAAACTGTAGCAGCGGCATTTCGGCATCGGCCTTGCCCCGCAACTGAAGACTGTTCACAGCCTTCAACGCGAGATCAAAATTACCCACCTCGATGGCCTTTACATAAGCTTTGGCGGCCAGCAATTCATTATCCGGTGCGGCTGCGAGACCTTCTGCATAGATTGACGCGGCAATCAGTGGTTCACCTGAAGATTCTGCGAGCCGCGCTTCGACAAAGCGCTCCAGCGAGATTTGGCTTTGGTCCAGCGTGGCTACAGCCGGTGACGGACCAAAGGCCAAAAAAAATGTCAAACATAGACCGAAGTTGGATAGTCTTAAAATTGGGGGCCTCCACAATCTTCTGATATTGAGTGTTTCCAAAGATCCTGTCATTTCACTCGTCCAGTATCGCTCGAATTTCCTGGAAACGGATATGCATGTTCTTCACGATCATATTCAAATAATATTCCAAAGCTCGCCGTGCAATTTCGGTCTGTCGCAAAATGCCACCCGCTCGGCAGCTGCAGCTTTCTTACGAATTGACGATTGGGTCAAGCCATGACTCTATGGATATATGAATTCGACCCAAGCCATATCATCTAGCCATAGTCCTGAAGAGATTATCCACAGTCTACAGCATTGGTGGGAGATGGCTGGCGTTGACCAACATTATAACGAGCAACCCAGCACCTTATTGTCTGAAAAAGCGATAGAGCATGTCCCTTCGCTTTCGAAGGCCGTGCCAATTGTTGAGACGCAACCGCCACCCGCTATCGAAACGCAGCCCCAACCTCTGTCATCAGCAATGGTCGAAGAGATATATCCGTCGAGTTACCGAGGTTTCCTGGAGTGGCTCGCAAATCCCGTGAATCTGGTCGAAGGCAAATGGTCACGAGATATTTGTCTTCCCACTGGTCCGATGAGCCCTGAAATCATGGTGATCAGCGCGCTGCCCGAAAGAAATGATTCTGGGGAGCATCAACTTTTCAACGATCTCAACCAGAAATTATTGTCGAAAATGCTTGCTGCCATTGGCTGCGAATCTACGCAGACCTATCTGGCATCGATTGCCGTTACGAAACCGGTCGACGGGACAATCGAAAAAGACCTTTGGCCGCAGTTCAAGGCGCGGATGAACCATCATATCCAACTGGTCGAACCCAAGCAGATCATCTTGCTCGGTGACCTGGCGGCCAAGATGTTCTTTGGTCAGGATTTGCTTACCGCCCGCCAAAAGAAACAAAATATTAACCATTTTTCCTCCAAAACGGATGCAATCGTAACGTTTCATCCGCGGATACTTATCGAGCGGCCACAGTTTAAGGCCGAGGCTTGGAAGGATTTGCAAATGCTAACAAGGATTTCTGGCTCGTGAAATTGAAGATTGCACTTATCACTTCGCTCATTGCCCTCCCCGCCATGCCCGTCTCGGCTGCAGATGGTGGCGCGGTAATCTACAAAAGCGCATCTGTCGCAAAAGATATCCCCTCCCAGATCAAGCGCAAACAATCGGAACATTATCGGGCGCTGTTCGGTGCCATGAGCGCCAACCAATGGGACGCTGCAAAATCCCTGATGGACAGCGCGCCAAATAGCCCGTTGAAAGCCATCGCCCAGGCAGAATATTTTCTCGCCGCAAATTCTCCGCGAGCGGAATTGGGACCTTTGCTGACGCTGGTCAACGAAGCACCACATATCCCGCAAGCCGCGCAACTGGGTCGACTGGCGCAAAGGCGTGGCGCGCAAATATTGCCCGCACTGCCCCAGCGACGAAATTTGTCTTTCATTCCCGGTACGGCAATCCGGTCCAAACCAAAGTCGGTACAATCGGATCGCACGGCGAATAATATTCGCGGACGAATCATCGACTATATCAAAAAAGACAACCCGCAGGCGGCAGAATCCCTGCTCGGCTCGTCGGTTGGTAATATGTCAAAGGAAGCGCGCACCGAGCTGGAGCAGCGGATAGCATGGTCATATTATATTGAGAATGACGATCGATCCGCGCTGCGCGTAGCCCAAAATGCGCAAAAAGGTGAAGGTAACTGGGTTGTTCATGCTGATTGGGTGGTAGGCCTGGCCTCGTGGCGGCTCAATGATTGCAAGACGGCCAGCGAAGCGTTTGACAAAGTCAGTCGCCGGGGAGAAAGTTCGGAACTGAGGACGGCAGGCCTCTATTGGAGCGCGCGCGCCGACGTCAAATGCGGCCAACCCCAGAAAGTCCAAGGCAAGCTGCAAACGGCTGCCAAACAATCCGAAAGCTTCTATGGTCTCCTGGCGGCCCAAGCCCTGGGAATGGAAACAAGCAAATCAGCTCCGACCCAGGCTTTTGAAAAGTCAGACTGGCGCACTCTCGAACAACATGAAAATGTGCGTAGCGCGATTGCCTTGGTCGAAATCGGCGAGGACGCGCTGGCCGATGAGGTGATGCGCCATCAGGCGACACTCGGTGGCGGCCAAGACCATTCCGCACTTTTGAAACTGGCCCGGGAGCTGAACCTGCCGCGCACCCAATTGTGGCTGGCACATCACGCTCCGCGCGGCTTCAAGCCAGATTCAGAGGCTCGCTTTCCGGCGCCGAAATGGACGCCGGATGGTGGCTGGCGAGTCGATCCAGCTCTGGTCTATGCGCATACGCTTCAAGAATCAGCCTTTCGCAGCAAGGCGGTGAGTTCGGCCAATGCGATCGGATTGATGCAGGTGCGCCCCGGAACCGCTGGCGACATTGCCAAAGCCAATGGGAAGCGATTTGACAAAAGCCAGTTATTTCAGGCGTCCACAAATCTGGAATATGGTCAGTCTTATCTCGAATATCTCAGCAAATCATCGATAACCGGTGGAAAATTACCCAAAATCGCCGCTGCCTACAACGCTGGGCCGGGCGCGGTTCAGCGCTGGAACAGCGAGATCAAAGACAATGACGATCCGCTGCTGTTCATGGAAAGCATCCCTTATGTTGAAACCAGAGGATATGTATCGATAATCCTGCGAAACTATTGGATGTACGAGAAACAAGCGGATTTGCATTCGGCAAGTGCACGGGCGCTCGCGCAGAATCATTGGCCCGATTTTCCGGACAAGCCTGACAAAAAGAAAATCCGTTTTACCCAACGCTAGTCAATAAAAAAGCCGGGTGGTTCGCTGAACCACCCGGCTTTTTATTAAGCTAGTGTTTAGGCCAGGCCTTAGTAACGATAGTGATCCGGCTTGAATGGACCTTCGGACGACACGCCGATATAATCCGCTTGTTCCGGAGACAATTTGGTCAGGTTAACACCAAGTTTCGAGAGGTGCAGTTCAGCAACTTTCTCATCAAGATGCTTAGGCAGAACATAAACGTCATTCTGATATTGTTCAGGACGCAACCACAGTTCGATCTGCGCCAATACCTGGTTGGTAAAGCTTGCCGACATGACGAAGCTTGGGTGGCCAGTTGCGCAGCCGAGGTTTACCAGACGACCCTGCGCGAGAATGATCAATTTCTTCCCGTCAGCAAATTCGACTTCATCAACCTGTGGCTTGATTTCGGTCCATTTCATGTTCTTGAGTGCGCCGATCTGGATTTCACTGTCGAAGTGACCGATGTTACAAACAATCGCACGATCTTTCATGGCACGCATGTGATCAACGGTGATCACGTCTTTATTGCCGGTGGTGGTGACGAAAATGTCAGAGCGCTGCGTGGCTTCTTCCATAGTCACAACTTCAAAACCTTCCATTGCCGCCTGAAGCGCACAAATCGGATCAATTTCCGTCACAAGCACACGCGCACCACCGTTGCGGAGCGATTGTGCCGAACCTTTACCAACATCGCCGAAACCAGCGACAGTAGCGACCTTACCAGCCAGCATGACGTCGGTTGCGCGACGGATCGCGTCAACCAATGACTCTTTACAGCCATAGAGATTGTCAAACTTGGATTTGGTAACACTATCGTTGACGTTGATCGCCGGGAAAGGAAGCTTGCCGATCTTGGCCAGCTCATAAAGACGGTGGACACCAGTGGTGGTTTCTTCCGAAACGCCCTTGATGGTTTCAACAGTCTTGGTCAGGTAACCAGGACGTTCGGCCAAAAAGCGGGCCAAAGTCGCAACGAAGACTTCCTCTTCTTCATTTTCAGGTTTGAACAATTCTTCGCCAGCTTCAACCCGTGCACCCCAAAGAGCGAACATGGTGGCATCGCCGCCATCATCGAGAATCAGGTTGCAGGTCTCGTCGGTGCCCCAGTCGAAAATCCGCTCGACATAAGCCCAATATTCCTCGAGAGTTTCGCCTTTGATCGCGAATACTGGCGTTCCACCAGCAGCGATTGCTGCTGCAGCATGATCTTGGGTTGAGAAGATGTTGCAAGACGCCCAACGCACTTCAGCGCCGAGATCGAGCAATGTTTCAATCAACACTGCCGTTTGAATGGTCATGTGCAGCGAACCAGTGATCCGGGCACCTTTCAATGGCTTGTCTGCGCCAAATTCTTCACGCAGAGCCATCAGGCCCGGCATTTCAGTTTCAGCAATTTCAATTTCCTTGCGTCCGAAATCGGCGAGGGAAATGTCCTTGATGACATAATCTTGAGTTGCGGTATCCGCTGCACTAGCCACTTATATTCTCCTTAAAAGACCAAACGCCGCACAGATTATGCTGGGCGGCAATTTGAAGCCCAAATAACGCCAAGCCGCTCAAGAAGCAAATATAAAGATATCTTTATATTTGAATTTTTATGAGGTGTGACCGCCGCTTGCCACAACAATCGGAAAGCTTTTCAATTCCAGAGATGATTAGATGCGGCCAGTTTCGGCCAAAATCGGCGCAATTGACTAAGCGCTTCCAAAACTTCCAGACAAGCGTGTCGGATCAATCCCCTGATCATTCCACGCCATTTGCCATTTGTCTGGCGCCTTTGTTTCATAAAGCCAATCTGTTTGCCCCAGCGCCATCGACCAGCCATTTTGGGTCAATTCCCCTTCCAACTGGCCGGCGCCCCACCCAGAATATCCCAGAGCAAATATCCATCTTTCCGGGCCCCGACCTCCCGCGATCGCTTTCAACATGTCAACAGAACTGCTCAATCCCCAGCGATCGCCGACCTGGAGCGTGTCAAACATGTTCATGTCGAGACTATGGAGAATGAAGCCGCGCTGAGGCTCAACCGGCCCTCCGATAAATATTCTCTTATCCGGGACGGCATCGGTTGGTATATCCAGTTCCTCAAGGATCGCGTGAAAACTGATGTCTTTGGAAATCGCTCCGATATTGATCCCCAACGCCCCATTCTCGTCATGAGAACAGATGGCGACAACCGATCGCGCAAAACGGGGATCCGCCATGCCGGGGGTTGCCATCAGAAACTGGCCAGAAAAATAGCGAGGTTTCACCATATATCTTCCATAGAGAAATTAGGCTGAATATCCCATGGCAATTTCGATAATCGATGAGACGCTTGCAATTTCATATGCCTGTCACCACAATTGCATCGGATCATGGCGTATTATGCCATCATGCGAACAAGGAGCAAAAAATGATCAACAAAGGCGACAAGATACCTGAAGTGAACTTCGTCAAGGCGACCGCCGAAGGACCCGAGCAAGTCAGCTCTTCCGAATATTTCGCGGGCAAGAAAGTGGCTCTATTTTCGGTTCCCGGCGCCTATACGCCGACCTGCTCCGCCAAACATCTGCCCGGCTATGTCGAAAAAGCGGCCGACCTCAAAGCCAAAGGCGTCGACGAAATCGCCTGCACCGCGGTCAATGATGCATTCGTCATGGGCGCCTGGAATGCCGCTGCGGGTTCCGAAGACGTCACCATGTTGGCAGACGGCAATGGCGATTTTGCCAAGGCAGTCGGCCTTGAAATGGACGGCTCCGGCTTTGGTCTGGGCACCCGGGGCCAGCGCTTCTCGATGATCGTCAATGACGGCGTCGTCGAAGAGCTGAATGTCGAAGCACCTGGCGACTTCAAAGTCAGTGCCGCAGAATATATGCTCGACCAGCTCTAGGCTTTTGCCCACAACCAAAATTTGATGGGGCGGGGATCAATTCCCCGCCCTATTTTTCACCATCCGCAGCTTTTGCCTTCATTCTCGTCCTTCAGCCAGTCCATCAGCGGCGCGAAATAGCTGATCATCGCGGAGCCATCCATTTCACGGGTGCCGGTAAAGGCTTCGAGCGCGTCGGGCCAAGGCTTGGACGCGCCCATTTCGAGCATTGCATTGAGCTTCGCGCCGACCTGCTTGTTGCCATAGAAGGAACAGCGGTGCAGCGGGCCTTCCCAGCCAGCAGCATCGCAGGCCGCCTTGTAGAACTGGAATTGCAAAATTCGTGCGAGGAAATAGCGCGAATAAGGCGTGTTCCCCGGAATATGATATTTTGCGCCCGGATCGAAAGCATCGGCGGGCCGCTCGACCGGCGGAGTGATGCCCTGATATTCCAGCTTCAGATCATGCCAAGCCTGGGTATAATTATCCGGTACGATATCGCCCTTGAAGACGCCCCAGCGCCATTTGTCGACCAGCAGGCCAAAGGGCAGAAAAGCGACCTTGTCCATCGCTTGCCGCAACAACAGGCCGGTATCCTTGTCCGCGCTCGGCACTTTGTCCGCCTCAAGCAGATCGACCTGAACGAGATATTCCGGTGTGATTGACAGCGCAATCATATCGCCAATCGCTTCGTGAAAGCCGTCATTGGCGCCGTCGAGATGGAGATAGCTCTGCTTGTTATAGGCGCGCTGATAATAATTATGGCCCAGCTCGTGATGGATGGTGGTGAAATCATCACCATTGACCTTGATGCACATTTTGATCCGGACATCATCGACATTGGTCAGGTTCCAGGCACTGGCGTGACAGACGACTTCGCGATCCGCCGGCTTGGTGAATTGCGACCGGGTCCAGAATGTCTCGGGCAAGGGATCAAAGCCCAAAGAGGAGAAGAAACCCTCGCCTGCCTTGACCATCTTGATTGCGTCATAGCCTTTGCTGGTCAGCAATTCGGTCGTGTCAAAACCAATATCTCCCGCGCCTTCAGGAGCAACAATATCATAAATATTGCCCCATTCCTGCGCCCACATATTGCCGAGCAGGTCCGCCCGGATCGGTCCGGTTGCCGCCTGGACATCATCGCCATATTCTTCATTCAATTTGCCACGCGTATAGCAATGCAGTTCGTCATAAAGCGGTTTGACCTGCGACCATAGCTTGTCGGTCAATTCGGCAAATTCGTCCGCGGGCATATCATAGCCTGATCGCCACATCGCGCCGACATCGGTAAAGCCCAGATCATTGGCCCCTTCATTGGCGATTTCAACCAGACGGCCATAATCGTCCTTCATCGGCGCGCCGACCTGACTATGCCAGCTTTCCCACATTTCCGCGAGTTCGACCGGGTTGCGATTGGTCCCCATCGCCGCTTCGATATCGGAGCCATTGATCGGCTCACCGTTGAGCGTACCTTTGCCCTTGCCATAGGCAGAGTTCAACTTGGTTGCGATCTCGTTCAATTCTTCGGCGGCACCGGGAACGGCCGGCGCTGGCAGGACAATCCCGCCGCGCAGCTTGTCGAGCTTGCGCTTTACGACCGGATCAATCCCGGGAACATCATTAAACTGCGCTGCATCAATCGCCGCATTGACCGACATGGTTGTGCCTTCCGCACCAATTTTTGCAGCCAGCGCATCCGTGTCTTCGGTTATGTAGGTCGAGTTGATCCAGTAAGTACGTCCGGCATCGATCGAGAAATCAAACATTTCCTTTTCGGTGTCGATGACGAAATTCTCGGCATCGTCAGCGGTTGGATTTTCATAATGCCGCTGCTTTTCCTTGTCGGTGGGCATGGCATAAGCGGGCATGGCCAGCGTCATTGTGGCGATTGCGACGATCGAAACTGCGCTTTTCATATTGTCATCCTCAGCTATTTTAATTTTGGTTGGAATTGAAACTTTATCCTCTGCAGGTCAAGCCCGGGTTTCGCGCCAGCGCCAAACGAGCGCGACAATCATCGCGACTGTCCCGACGATCCAGGTCAGGATTTTCAGCGGGCGCGCCAGCGCTGCGGTGCCGGCGAGCATATCGCTCCCTTGTTCGCCGACCAACTGGATCAGTTGGCAGACGGTTTCCAGATAGTCGGTGAGCCCGAAGACAAAATAAGACAGGACACAGAGCAGGCCGACTTTCTTCAGCGACGGCGAGACCGCATGTTGCCAGATCAGCCGTCCGCCGATGATCCCGCCTGACATATAGAGCGTGATGAAAAGCAGATCGGCAAACATCCGCCAGCGGGCGGTTTCCAGCAGGCCCGCAGCAGCCCAGCTCTGATGGATGGCGTTCACCCTATCTGCAGTCGCTGCGCTTTGATGGTCGAGGATGCCGCTAGGAGCAACCGACGTGTCAAGCATTCCGCCCGACAGGATGAGGTAGATGAACAACGCCAGCCCACCACCCCAGAATATCCAGAAATTGCGCCAGCTATATAGATTTGACATTGATCCTCCTATCTCGCCATGAAACGCACCATTTCCTTACTCATTTCGGCCTTGGTCACACTGCTCATATGGGTCCCGGGAATCGCGACATGCTGTCCCGCAGCGAGCAGCTCCGCCAGCTTGACCGGATCGCCATTATCCCGATCTTCCGATCCACAAAGGATCAATGTTTCGGCGGTGATGGTCGCGACTTGCTGCGGTTCCAGATCCGAAAATGTGGTCAGCAGACAGGCGGCTGCAACCGCATCTATCTTCTGGCTTTTCATAAATTGAACCGCCATCCAGTGCTGATCGCCCCGTTTGGCCGTGTCTTTCAGCGCAATCGCCTTGAGGAAAAAATCCTGCCGTTTTCCCCAGCCTGCAAGGCCTTCCAAACCCATGCCCGCCAGGATCGCCCGTCGCGGTGCGGCGCCCGAAAGCAGCAGCTTTGCCGTGGTTCGTGCACCCAGAGAAAAGCCGCCCAGATCATAAATAGGCTGATCGAGATATGCGATCAGCGCGAGCGCATCCTCGACCAGCACATCGTCCGGATAAGCGCTGCGATCCTGCGGCGCCTCGCTTTCCCCGTGCGCGCGCAGATCGGGCATCACGACACGAAAGCCCGCCGCCGCGAGCGCCGCGGCGTGACCAAATTTGATCCAGTTGGTGTGGGCATTGGAAAACAGGCCATGCAGCAGGATGACCAGCGGCCCCTCCCCGGTTTCGTGGATTTTCAGATTCGTTCCATCGAAAGAACGGAAATTCCAGGTCTTCACCGGCATTCTCTAATCCCCAAATTCGCTCTCCACGCTTCCAGATCATCCGGTTGCGTAAGCTGTTGATCGCTCGCAGGATCCAGTTCAATCCCTGGCTGTTTCCTCGACACCCACAAATGTCCCTGCGGGGCGATGCCTGATGGATCATCCAAAGTCCCGACTTTTAGCGTGATCTTGTCCGGCGGATTGCTGCCCGAATGCCACAAACGGGTGCCGCATTTCCCGCAGAAATAATTGTGCTTGGTCTTGCCGCTATGGGCGATTGTCTCAAATGACGAAGGCAAGACTTCGACATGCAAATCATCATAATGCATCGGAATCGACATTGAAAAAGCGCTGGCCGTCTGTTTTTTACATTCCCCGCAGTGACAGGCATAAGCTGCGGGCGCGGGGCCTTCAAACCGGTATCGAACCGCGCCGCACTGGCAACCACCGGTGAGGATTTCACGCATCGAACAGCCTCCATAGCGATGCTATTCGAGCGGCTAAGTTGACCAAATTGACTCCTAGAAAGCCTTTTTTTCCGCCATTTCCAATAATAGCTGTTGGATATCGGATAGGGAATTGGTCAAGGTCAGGGTAGCGAGTGGTCATCGGTCCAGTCTAACCCCAAAGCATCATGTAGGAAAGCGCGGAGTCTAACGTTTCGCCAGACCCTTTTGCTGCATCCGCCAGACCGCGATATCGATCCGGTCCTGGCCGAAAAACGGTTCGTCTTCGAATATCAAAGTCGGCACACCCCAATGGCCTCCGGCTTCGAGAGCTTTTTGATTATCCGCAATTTCCGCGTCGAGCTCTTCCGCCTGCGCCTTGGCCTCGGCGCGCAGTTCCTTGAGGTTCAATCCCGCCCGGACCGCTGCACTGGCAAGATGATCGCCCTCATGCCAATTCGCGGTGCCGCCCCAGATCAGCTGCGAAACCTGATTGGCAAATTCCAGGCCTTTGCCGCGCCGTGAGGCCGCCTGCCCCATCCGGGTCAGTTCGAAAATATAGGGCTGGTCTTCTGCGATCTTGCGCGTCGCCATATCCTGAACAATCGGATCGGGATTGGGCGGCGCCATCGGGATGCCCATATATTGCGCCACACGGAACATGTCGCGGAACGTATAGCCAAGCCAGTTGGGATGATTTTTCTCGAAGAAGTCCGGCTCCCGGATCGCCAGCGGATAGACGAAGCGCTGGTTGATATGAAGATCATATTCCTCCGTCAAAGCGACATAGCGCCGCGTCGCGAGATAGCTATAAGGCGACCGGAAGGACCAATATACGTCTGCTTGTAATGTCATTCTAAAAATCCAAACTCATTAGAAGGTGGCGCCATATTGTGGTGCGCAAATCGAGTGAATTTCTCATCCGGCAGCCCGTTATTGAGCGATAGGAAATTCTCTTTCATTTTCGGGAGATCGATTTCTTTCTTTTCGATGACTTCCCCAGAAGTCAAATCAAAGGATACGAAATTCGCTCTATCCTCTTCAGGCCAAATGATAATTGCAACGCTCTCGTTCCCACTCAGCTTTGGGAGATATGTATATTTAATGTTTTCCGCGAGCGTATGTTGCTTGATGTTAGGAAAAGCGGAAATCAGAAGATCGGCGCGACCTTGATCAAATTGGATCTTGGTCGCAGCCCAGGCCACATAGCCTAGGTAGACACGCGGGTTCGCACCGCCTTTTTCAATCAACTCCCAGTTGATAATGGCACGGGGATCATTGTCAGAGAGAATTTTGTGAGAACTTCCATCACGAACGTCGACAATGGTTATGTTCTGCCCCTTATCCCATTCATAGCTGCCCGCGTCTTCTACAGGATAATAACTGACAAACGTGCCGCCAGGGACCTTCATTTCTTGTCCAGAAAATGGCATCATTCCATCATTGGTCGAGCCAAATCTATCTCCCGTAAGTTCCTGTAGAGTTGAGGAATAGCGAACCCGATCATAGATGAATATGCCGATAAAAAATAGGATCAACCCAGTCAAAGCGATGGTATTGAATCGCGTCATCCACAGATAGATTTTCCCAGCCCAGCTCATATTGGCTCAAGCTATCACAAGCCATTGTCTATACAAAAAGAAATCACCCCTTCCGCATGCGCCTGCGCAAGATGAGCCAGCTGCTCGTGATCAGCGCGCCCAGAAAGGCCAGCGCCATATCTTTCTGGGCATCCCAGATATCACCCTGCTGGCCATTATAGGATTCTGCTGCATCACCAGCAAGAACGATCGATAACAGCCATTCAACGACTTCATAGACCGCGCTAATCCCCATCACAAATTCCAGTGCGATATAGATCGCCAGTCCGTTGCTGACCCTGGCATATCGGGTGAGGATTTCCTTGACCGGATAGACCATCAGCACGCCAAAACCAAAGTGGACGAGGCGATCATAATGATTGCGCTGCCAATCAAAAAGCTCGGTCAATTCCAGTCCGAATAGATAGTGCGTCCAAAGATCATAGGGCGTGTTCGTATAGGTATATCTTCCGCCCAGCGTATGGAGCAGGAAGAACAGGATCAAACATGCCAGCGCCTGGTTCGAGATCGGCCAGCGCCTGAGCATGACAGGCGCCAGCAGGACCAAAATCAAGGTCGGGATATGATGCAGTGGGGCGACCGAGGGATAAGGCTGGTCGACTTGCGCGATGGCAATGCAGAACAGGCAGATCGCAAGCCAAATCTGCTGCGCGCGGGGAAGCGCATTGCAAATCTGTTGAGCAGCACGAAACACGGATGCCTCCTTCTGCAAATTATAGCGGTCCAGTCGTTCCGCAACCGATACCCGATCAAAGGCTGCATCTGTGCGAAGAATGTCACCAATAGGGCAGATATTCAAGCCATTATCAGCCATCGGGGGCGCTCAACTGGCGACCGAAGCTGCCCCATCCTCGATCCGTTCACCCAGAATGACGGTGCGTGAGCCTCTTCACTATTAAATATATACATTGCATATAATAAACTCTGTTATTAGTTTTTCGACATGAGCGATAATCTCGGATTTCTGATCGGCGACATATCACGACTGATTCGTCGGACATTTGACAAGCGCGCCAAGGCCATTGGCGTCACTCGGCCTCAGTGGCGCGTACTGACCTGGCTCCAGCGGCATGAGGGGATCAATCAGGTCGCGCTCGCCGAAATGCTGGAGCTGGACGCGATGACCTTGTGCCGGATGGTCGACCGGCTGCAGGCTGCAGAAATGGTCGAGCGCCGCCCTGACCCGCGCGACCGCCGCGCGTGGCAGCTATATCTCACGCCCAAGGGCACGGCCTTGACTGAACAGCTCACGCCGATCGGGGAACAATTGTTGCAGGAAGCGATGCACGATCTGGCCATCAAGGATCAGCAGCAATTGCAGGATTTGCTCGAGCTGGTGCGCAGCAATCTGCAAGATATTGATGATATTGACCTCGCCGCGAAACGGATGGTCCATGGCGGATAATCCCAACCCGAATATGGAAGAAGATCTTGGCAAGGCCGCCGCCTCATCGCCGCCGGGAGCTAGAAAATCCGGATTAAAGGGTGGCATGCGCTGGATCGTCATGCTGTCCGTTCCGCTGGCGATCCTGGTCTTCGGCGTCTATTATTATATCACCAGCGGACGCTATGTCTCGACGGAAAATGCCTATGTGAAGCAGGATATTGTGTCGATCTCGCCCGAAATTGGCGGCAAGATTGTCGAAGTGAATGTGCAGGAAAATGACCATGTGCGCGCCGGCGACCTGCTGTTCCGGATTGATCCCGCGCCTTTCGCACTGGCGGTTTCCCAAGCCGATGCGGACATTGCAGCTGCCCAGGTGACGGTTCAGAATCTGCAAAGCGACTATGATACGAGCGGCGTCGATATTGCCGCCGCGCGTTCCGATATCGCGCTGGCACAGGCCAATTTTGAACGGCAGGCGGCCTTGATGGAGCGCGGTTTCGCGACCAAGGCAGACTATCAGGCCGCACAGCATGAAGTCGAGCAAGCCCAGGCAAAATTGCAGGTCGCCCAGGCATCGGTGGTCTCGGCCCGATCACGACTGGCGAGCGGCACCGCGGTTCCCGGCCAAAATCCAGATGTCGCCAGAGCCCAGGTGGCGAAAGAACAGGCATTGCTAGATCTCTCGCGAACCGATGTGCGCGCACCGGTGTCCGGACGAATCGCTCAGGCCTCGCGACTGCAAACCGGACAGATGATGATGGCCGGTCTTCCGGTGGTGTCACTGGTCGACAATGAAAACAGCTGGATCGAGGCCAATTTCAAGGAAACCGATCTGGCCAAAATGGCCGTCGGGCAGAAGGCCACCGTCACATTTGATGCCTATCCCGGAGTCACCCTCAACGGCCGCGTCGAAAGCATCGGTTCGGGCACCGGCTCGGAATTTTCGGTGCTGCCCGCCCAAAATGCCAATGGCAATTGGGTCAAGGTTACCCAGCGGGTTCCGGTCAAGATCCAGATTCTCGACAAATCACCCAGGCAGCTGATCGCCGGAATCTCCGCCGAGGTGACCATCGACCTGCACACGACCGGGACCTAAGGCTATGGCCGCAACGGCTGCCATCAATCCCAACCAACCGGCGATCAAAGTTGATAACAAGCTGCTGCTGACCCTCTCGGTAATGCTCGGCAATATCATGCAGATATTGGACTCGACCATCGCCAATGTCGCGATCCCGCATATCCAGGCCGGACTCGGCGCGACGATCGATACCGTCACCTGGGTTTTAACCAGCTATATTCTGGCCACCGCAATTGCGATCCCGATCACCGGCTGGCTCGCCGACCGCCTGGGGTCTCGCAACCTGTTCCTGCTTTCCATCGCTGGCTTTACACTGTCGTCAATACTCTGCGCCACCGCAACCAGCCTCGAGATGCTGGTATTCTTCCGGATCATCCAGGGCCTGTCCGGGGCGTTCGTGATGCCATTGTCGCAAACCGTGATGCTCGATATCAACGCGCCGAAAGACCATCCCAAGGCGATGGCAATCTGGGGCATGGGGGTGATGGTCGCGCCGATATTGGGCCCGATCATCGGCGGCTATCTCACCGAATATTATAGCTGGGAATGGATATTTCTGATCAATGTCCCGATCGGCATCATCACCTTTGCGATCCTCTGGTCGCTATTGCCGTCGCGACCGATCGTCCGGCGGAAGTTCGACATGTTCGGCTTTGTCCTGTTCGCGATTTTCATCGGTTCTTTTCAGTTGATGCTCGATCGCGGCAATCATGCCGACTGGTTTGAAAGCTGGGAAATCATCATCGAGTTCGGAATCGCGGTCGCGGCGATCTGGATGTTTGTCATTCACATGATGACCGCCAAGAACCCATTTCTCTCGCGCGACCTGTTTGCCGACCGGAATCTGGTGACCGCGATGTTGCTGATGATCATCGCCGGCGTGGTCATGTTCTCGACCATGGCTTTGCTTCCGGCAATGCTGCAGAATATCTACGGCTATACCCCGATTGAAGCAGGCATTTTGCTCGCTCCACGCGGCGTTGGGGTCTTTTTGGGGATGGCGGTTGGCAGCCGACTGGCCTCCTATGTCGATCCGCGGCTGGTCGTTGGCGGCGGCATGGCGCTGGCCGCCTATGCCGGCTGGATGATGACCGGCTGGAGCCTCGAAATGGACCGCTGGCCGGTGATCACCAGTGGCCTGATCCAGGGCTTTGGCATGGGCGCTTTGTTCGTCACGATGAATATTCTGGC
Source organism: Sphingomonadales bacterium EhC05 (assembly GCA_001650955.1). Taxonomy (GTDB): domain Bacteria; phylum Pseudomonadota; class Alphaproteobacteria; order Sphingomonadales; family Sphingomonadaceae; genus Parasphingorhabdus. The sequence goes on along the minus strand of LXYP01000045.1, from coordinate 244,303 downwards.
TTTCTCGACCCTCAATGCGAGTAACCGCACCGATGGCGCCAGCCTGCTGAACCTGTCCCGGACGATCGGCGCGTCGATCGGCATAGCGGTTTTCGTCGGTCTCTTGGGCCGCAACTGGCAAACCAGCCACGCCGATATCGCCGCCAATCTGACCGAGGCGCAACTCGCCCCGATGAGCGCGGTGACGCTCGGTCGCCTCGGTGAATATGGCAGTCAGGCGATGTCCGTGATCGACGCCGAAGTGAACCGGCAAGCGCTGATGATCGCCTATCTTGGCGACTTCTGGCTGATGTCGATCATGACCGCCTTATGCGTGCCGCTGGTTCTGCTGATGAAAAAGCCGGAAAATATTGTCGTCGACACAGCCGAGTCCGCATCCGCCAGCCATTGAGACAGAATCTAGCCCTTCTTCAAATATGTCCGTCCAAGCAGCTCGGCGATCTGCACCGCGTTGAGCGCTGCGCCCTTGCGCAGATTGTCGCTAACGCACCAGATGTTCAGGCCATTCTCGACCGTCGGGTCTTCACGCACCCGGCTGATATAGGTGGCGCCGTCGCCAACACATTCAACCGGCGTGACATAGCCATCATCCTCGCGCTTATCGACCAGCATGATGCCGGGCGCGTCGCGGAGAATTTTCTGGGCGTCTTTGGCGGACAGTTCTTTTTCAAATTCGATATTGATCGATTCACTATGACCAACAAAGACCGGCACCCGCACGCAGGTCGCGGTAACCTTGATCTTGGGATCGAGAATCTTCTTGGTCTCGACGACCATTTTCCATTCTTCCTTGGTCGAACCATCGTCGAGGAAGACGTCGATATGCGGGATCACGTTAAACGCGATCTGCTTGGTGAAGACGTGGTTTTCCTTGGGATCACCGACAAAAATCGCCCGGCTCTGCTCGAACAGTTCATCCATCCCGCCTTTGCCGGCGCCGGAAACCGACTGGTAAGTCGATACCACCACCCGCTTGATCGTCGCGGCGTCATGCAGCGGCTTCAGCGCCACCATCATCTGCGCGGTCGAGCAATTGGGATTGGCGATGATATTGCGCTTGGTATAGCCGCTAATCGCATCCGGGTTGACCTCGGGGACGATCAGGGGAACGTCTGGGTCCATCCGGTAGAGCGAACTGTTATCGATAACGACGCAGCCAGCAGCGGCGGCCTTGGGCGCATATTCCTTGGTCGGGCCGGAACCGGCGGCGAAAAGCGCGATGTCCCAACCGGCAAAATCAAAATTCTCAATATTCTGGACCTTGAGCATCTTGCCCGAGTCCCCAATTTCGATTTCGCTGCCATGTGACCGTGAAGAGGCAACGGCGGCAATCTCATCATAGGGAAATTCGCGCTCGACCAGGATGCTCAGCATTTCGCGTCCGACACTTCCGGTCGCGCCCACGACGACTATTTTGTAACCCATGAAACTTTTCCTGTGCTGAATATGAAAACAGCCGGTTATCCGTTGAGGGAGAACCGGCTGCCTGAATTACTTAAGAAGCTTTTTCTATTTTGCTTCTTTGCCCTTCGGGGCGTTCAAGCGACGTTCCGCAATACGGGCCCGTTTACCTGTACGTCCGCGCAGATAATAGAGTTTCGCACGACGCACGATACCACGGCGAACCACGGTGATGCTTTCAATGTTCGGGGAATAGAGCGGGAAGACACGCTCAACGCCTTCGCCGAACGACATTTTGCGTACGGTGAAGTTTGAGCCCATGCCGCGATTGGTCCGTGCGATGCACACACCTTCGAAATTCTGGGTACGAACGCGCTCGCCTTCGACGACGCGTACACCGATACGCACGGTATCACCGGCGCGAAATTCGGGAATATCCTTCGACGCGACAAATGCGTCTACTGCTTCTTTTTCCAACGTTTGAATCAGGTTCATGACCTATTCCTTATCTTTATCTTTGCCTTGCGCACCAGAGGGCGACTGATCCGGAGCATCCCTGTGACGCTCCCATAAATCCGGCCGCCTTAGCCGTGTATCTTCCTCTGCCCGTTGTTTCCGCCAAGCAGCTATTTTCGCATGATCCCCCGATCGCAAGATGTCAGGGATAATGCGCCCTTCCCATATTTGAGGTCGGGTATATTGCGGATATTCGAGAATGCCGTGTTCGAAACTCTCGTCATCTCCGCTAGAAGACGCGCCCATTACCCCGGGAAGCAGCCGAATGCAAGCATCTAAAAGCACCAAAGCGCCCATTTCTCCGCCGGACAGGACATAGTCGCCGATCGAGACTTCTTCAATGTCCCGCGCGTCGAACAGGCGCTCGTCAAATCCTTCGAAACGCCCGCAGATGAGGGTGACGCCGGGACCGGCGGCGATTTCGCGGACCCGCGCCTGGGTCAGCGGTTTCCCGCGTGGAGTCATGGCGAGGATGGGCGGATTGTTTGCCGGGAGAGCCGTTCGTGCTGAGCCTGTCGAAGTATGAACGGCGGGACCGCTATCTGTCGACCCAGAGCTTGTGGAATAATGACCCGGATCGGATCGATCCGTTTGTCCTGAGCTTGTCGAAGTGCGCATATCCGCAGGGAGACTGGCTTCGACAGGCTCAGCCCGAACGGATTTGGAACCGTTCGTGTCGAGCGAAGTCGAGACATCTGCGTCAAGGCCATCGTCTCTCGACTGCGCGCGAGGCGAACGGAGTTGTTCCGCCATCCGCTCAACCGCATGATCCAGAGTTGCCGCCATGACGTCAGCCCGCAAAACCATCCCGGCCCCGCCGCCCGCCGGCGTGTCATCGACCGACTTATGCTTGTCGGTCGCGAAATCGCGCGGGTTGAACGTATCGCAGGCCCACTTCCCCTCCGCCAGCGCCCTGCCCGCCAGCGACGTGCCAAGCGGTCCGGGAAACATTTCGGGATAAAGAGTGAGGATTTGGGCAGTGAAGGTCATTTGACAATCTTCAAATATACGATCAAGCCAATTATATTTCCCAACAATACTGGCAAGAATAATATTGTTAGGCTAGCGGAAAAGGCGAGCCATCCGCCGCTATCGCAAGCATCAAATGGATTACAATATGGTGAGAATATCCAAGCCGACCCTAATCCCCAGAGCAGAAAAGACCCTCCAATGGGGAGTAAACCCAGCAGGAATATCCGTAGTCCCATCTTAAAGGCAATCAAACACCCCCCGACAGAAATCAAGCATGCCACGATTCCTATGATAACCAATGTTATCAATTCACAGACTCCGTCAACGCAATCTCCCCGCTATCCATAGGGGATCGAAGCAATTCGGGAAGAATATCGGGATAGAGAGTGAGGATTTGGGCGGTGAAAGTCATTCAAAAATATCATCTAGCGAAGTGGACTTCTTCCAGTTCATTTGCTTTAAAATCAGCCAGGTTGTCGGAATGCCGATCAGCGCTCCCAGAAATGGTAACAAAATTGCCAGAGTGATCATCGGAACAATATATTCAAAAACAAAATCGCTTTCAGGCAAGACGCTGATCGTCAAGACAACGGTGACAAGCAGCCAAAGTCCAAAGGCTGGAGCCATGCTGCAATAGAGAATATGTTTTTTGCGGTTCCAGCCAGGGCGCAATGTCTGAAACAGAAAATTTGCTGCAACCGTTCCGATGATCAAGAAAAGTCCGACACCCATGAAGCTGTTCAACGTTTCCATTCTTCGGCGCGCTCCCTTTTCTAGAATCATACGGTCGTTGCGTATAACCACAAGTCGGCTCTCGATCGAACCAGATCTCGCCACTTCATTTCTCTTTATGGCTCTTTTTAATCTCGAGCACCACGAAGGTCATGATCGAGATCATCAGCGCCATCACGCCATAGATGATCATTGTCCTGATCGGATTGTCGTCGGTCACCGGCTCTACCGACAGGCTCATCCAGGCCACGGCGGGTGTCAGGATCATCTGGCCGGCAATGATCGCGCCGGCCATGCGGCCAAATTGTTCGCGCTGCCGTGTCAATTTCCATCCTAGTGTCGCCGGAAAAGCGACGACCAGGAAGATCAGGACGATATAGAAGATCGGGCCGGTCAAACTTCCACAAACTCCGCCTTCACGATCGCCGGGTCGTTGCGCATGTCTATCGCGATAACCGGGACCATGAATTTCTTGCCATTGGCGCGTTCGATTTCGATCACGTCGCCGGCGCCAAATTCATAGATGGCAAAGATTTTGCCGAGCTCTTCACCATTGTCGGAAACACAGCGCAGGCCGATGATATCAATATGATAAAATTCGTCCTCATCCAGCTCCGGCAAGGCCGAGCGGGGGACGGTCAGTTCAGTGCCGCGCGCGGCTTCGGCGCCATTGCGGTCGGTTATTTCAGCAATCCGTGCAATCGCGCCCATCTTGTGCGGTTTGACGGATTTCAGCGTCATGGCGCCAGCATTGAACGACTTGTGCGCCTTGAGACTATCCAGACTTTCGCAAAACAGCTTGAGCCTGACTTCACCGGTGATTCCATGTGCGCCAATGATCACGGCTAGCGCAACGGCTTTGTCCGGATCGACATTGTCTGGTTCGGTGCTCATCATGGTCCGTTCTTACTGAGCCCGTCGAAACAGAGTAGCGCGCACCGTTGTCCAGCGACAAGCGGAGGACAAACGGTGCGGCTATTCATGATTCTATCAGCTTTCTGATTTTTCTTCAGCAGGTGCAGCTTCTTCTGCAGGTGCTTCAGCAGCTGGCGCTTCCTCGGCAGGAGCCGCAGCAGCTTCTTTTGCAGCCTCTGCAGCGGCGACGACTTTTTCAGCTTTTTCTTCAGCACGTTCCGTGGCCTTCTCGCCAGGCTTCGCTTTGTTCGGGTTGTTGCGCGCTTCACGCTTCAGCAAACCGGCGGCGTCAAGAAAACGGGCAACGCGGTCCGAAGGCTTGGCACCAACTTCGAGCCAATGTTTCGCACGCTCGGTATCCAGGACAACGCGCTTTTCATCGTCTTTCGCGAGCAGCGGGTTGTAGCTGCCGATCCGTTCGATAAATTTGCCGTCACGTGGGGCGCGGACATCCGCGATCACGATCTTGTAATAAGGGCGCTTCTTGGAACCGCCGCGGGACATTCTCATTGCTACTGACATGTAATAAACCTTTCAAAAAATATATATAATAGAATGTGTTACTGTTATTTCTTCTTGTTCAAAATATCCTGAAGCTCGGGAGGCAGATTGCCCGGAGACATGTCCGGCAAGCCCGGCATCCCGGCCATTCCGCCGCTTTGCCCGCCCATGCCCGCGCCGGCAGCTCCGCCACCTCCGCCGAACATTGACATCAATCCCTTGATTCCGCCCATCTTCTTGATGCGCTTCATTGCTTTGGCCATTTCCTGATGCATTTTCAGCAGTTTGTTCACGTCCTGGACCGTGGTTCCGGAGCCTTTGGCCACCCGCACCTTGCGCTTGGCGTTGAGCAGGCCCGGACGGACGCGTTCCTGCTTGGTCATCGATCCAATGATCGCGTCCATCCGCAGCAACACTTTATCATCCATCGCGCCACCAGCCATCGCTGCTTTGGCTTTCTTCATGCCCGGCATCATCGAGGCCAAGGCGCCCATGCCGCCCATTTGCGTCATTTGCCGCAATTGCGAACGCAGATCATTGAGATCGAACTGGCCCTTCAGCATCTTCTCGGCGAGCGCTTCGGATTCTTCCTTGTCGACGACCTGCGCAGCCTTTTCGACCAGGCTGACAACATCGCCCATGCCCAGAATACGGCCTGCGACCCGCTCGGGATGAAATTCTTCCAGCGCGTCGAGCTTCTCGCCGACGCCGACAAATTTGATCGGCTTGCCAGTGACCGCGCGCATCGACAGGGCAGCGCCACCGCGGGCATCGCCATCCATCCGGGTGAGGACAACGCCGCTCAGGTCCACTTGATCGGAGAAATTCTGTGCGACGTTAACAGCATCCTGACCGGTCAGCGCGTCGACCACCAGCAGGATTTCCTGCGGCGTGGAAATGTCAGCCACCGCCTTCATCTCGTCCATCAACTGCTGATCGACGTGGAGACGGCCTGCGGTATCGAGCAAGAGGACATCAAAGCCCTGCAATTTGGCGGCCTGCAAAGCGCGCCGGGCGATTTCCACGGGCTGCTGGCCGGCAACAATCGGCAAGGTTGCCGTATCGGTCTGCTCGCCCAGCACCGCCAGCTGCTCCTGTGCTGCCGGGCGATTGACGTCGAGCGAGGCCATCATGACCTTCTTATTCTGTGTCGCCTTGAGCCGCTTGGCAATTTTCGCTGTCGTTGTGGTTTTACCGGAGCCCTGCAAACCGACCATCATGATGATCGCTGGCGGGGCAACGGCAAAATCCAGCTCACTGACTTCCGAGCCGAGCATTTCGGTCAGGCCGTCATTGACGATCTTGACCACTTGCTGGCCGGGTGTAATCGATTTCAGGACCGATTGACCGACAGCCTTTTCGGTAATGGATTCGATAAAATCCTTGACCACGGGCAAGGCAACATCGGCCTCCAGCAGCGCAATCCGCACTTCGCGCATCGCGCCACGGACATCTTCTTCCTTGAGCGCACCGCGCCCGCGAAGCTTTTCAAAAACACCGCCAAGACGGTCACTTAACTTGTCAAACATGGCCGTCCTTCCTTTCAAACAATTCCCAAAACCGGGAAACGCAAAAAACGCCGGTGGGCGAAATCTCGCTGACCGACGTGTGAGTTTTTCAAACTCTCAATTGGATCGCCGTCTCGAAAGACGCCTAATTGCGGCTCCGATAGTTCATGTTGCAATCATGCGCAACCCCGGAATTGCCCAAAATAAGGCCTTGTTAACCTGAAATTGAGGAGTTTTGAGGCAAATAGGCATCTATTAGAAGTGGGAATAATGGGCATGAACATCATCGCAGGCGAAGATCAAGGCGAGCTGACGACGAAAAGCTACAAGGTTTCGGCGGGACGCGATGTTATTGCCGGCTCGATTGTCATTGTCGCCGGACTGATGTTCGTCAGCACCGGCGGAACGATGCTCTCCAGCTCAATCGCGTCGCTATCCGGTCATACCGGCGGACCAGATAATCTATTGGTTTCTGCATTCCTGCTCAACATTGCTCTGATCTTGTTCGGATGGCGCCGCTATAAGGACCTGTCCAATGAAGTGACGGAACGCAAGGCCGCAGAAGAACGTGCCAACTCGCTTGCCGCGACAGATCCCTTGACCGGTTTTCTCAATCGACGCGCCATCGCCGAAAAAGCGGCTGAAATGATCAGCACCGCGGAACGCAAAAACAAAAGCATCGCTTTTCTGATGCTCGACCTCGACAATTTCAAAACCGTCAATGATGTTCACGGCCATAGCGCCGGTGACCTGGTGTTAAAGGAAGTCGCCTCTCGTATCGCCAAGGTCATCCCGCCCAATAGCCTGTTGGCGAGATTGGGCGGCGATGAATTTGCCTGCGCTTTCACATTTGATGCCGACCAGCCCGAAATTGTCGACCGAATTGCCGACGATCTGATTGAGGCCATTGCGTCTCCGATTTTGGAAAATGGCAATCATCTTGTCGTGACGACCTCGATCGGTCTCTCACGGTTCGATTTTGAGACATCGGGCATAGACCTGCTGATGCGGAGCGCCGACATTGCGATGTACAGCGCCAAAAAACAGGGGCGGAACCGCTATTGCTGGTTCGATGAATCAATGGAACAGGAGCTTCAGGTTCGTAATTTTCTCGAATCCGGTATGCGTGCGGGCATCCCGAAAGGCGAATTTGTTCCTTATTATGAAAAGCAGATCGATCTGGCCACCGGCACGCTCACCGGCTTTGAAATGCTGGCCCGCTGGGAGTCACCGTCGCAGGGCCTGATCTCTCCCGAAGTCTTCATTCCGATTGCCGAGGAAACCGGGATGATCGGTGATTTGTCGCTGAGCGTGATGCGGCAATCTTTTCTGGACGCGAAAAGCTGGGACCCGAGCCTCACCATTTCGATAAATATCTCGCCGATCCAGTTGCTCGATCCATGGCTCGCGCAGAAAATTGTGAAATTGCTGGTCGAGACCGGCTATCCGCCAAACCGGCTCGAAATTGAAATTACGGAAAGTTCGCTCTTCGAAAATCTGAGCCTGGCCCAGTCGATCGTCGGCAGTCTCAAGAACCAGGGCATTAAAATCGCGCTGGATGATTTTGGAACCGGATATAGTTCGCTGGCGCACTTGCGCGCCTTGCCCTTTGACCGGATCAAGATCGATCGCAGCTTTGTCACCTCGATTCTGGATAATCAGGAGAGCAAGGCGATCGTCAAAGCCATTACCGGACTTGGTGAAAGCCTGGGCATGCCGATCACCGCTGAAGGTATTGAAGATAAAGATATCGAGACCGAATTGCGGCTGATTGGCTGCTCGAAGGGCCAGGGTTTCTATTATGGCCGGCCATTGTCGATCGAACAAAATCGCAAGATTCTCGCGGAACGCAATCTGCTCCCGGCGCCAACAGAACAGCTTGCGCCAAAGACCGAAAATCCTGCTGTTGCGGCCAACCCGATTGACCAGGAAATTCGCAAAGCCGGATAAACAACTCTGTCTCTGGGGTGCAACAACCGAATAGCTGGACTTGCCGGGATTCCCTCCCTAAATCGGCGACGATGACGTCAACGAGATTTCATAAAATGCACGGCCTGGGCAATGATTTTGTCATCATTGACGCGCGCTTGCAGCCGGTCGCCATTTCAGCGGCCAACGCCGCCGCGATTGCCGATCGTCACAGCGGTATCGGCTGTGACCAGCTGATTGTCCTGCATCCAAGCGATCAGGCAGATGTCAGAATGCAGATTTTCAATGCGGATGGCGGGGAAGTCGAAGCCTGCGGCAATGCCGCTCGCTGTGTTACCACATTGCTCGGCGATACTCATAAGATAGAGACGAGTGGCGGTCTTATCGAAGGCAATGCGACCAACGATGGCGCGGTTGTCGATATGGGGACACCGTCATTTGACTGGCAAGCGATCCCGCTCGCCTATGCGATGGACACGCTCCATATGCCGGTCGGCTGGGAAGATTTGCAAGATCCCGCAGCGGTCAATGTTGGAAATCCCCATGTGATTTTCTTCGTTGAAGATAGCAATATGGTGGAACTGGATCGTCTGGGGCCGGTGATCGAAGTGGATCCGCTTTTCCCCGCCAAAGTGAATGTCAACGTGGCCCATGTCGCCGATCGCGCAATCCATCTGAAGGTTTGGGAGCGCGGCGTTGGGTTGACACAGGCTTGCGGGACCGGGGCTTGTGCAACCGCGGTTGCGGCGATCAGACGCGGGCTGGTTGCGAGTCCCGTCGACGTCCATCTTCCCGGCGGGAAACTCACGATCAGCTGGGAGAATGAAACATCCATTTCGATGCAGGGCCCGACTTCATATGTTTTCTCGGGTGAAGCAGACTGGAGTCAATTCCAGTGACCACGCCCGAGATGATCAGCATGGGATGTCGCCTGAATATCGCGGAAAGCGAGGCTCTGCGGCAAAATCTGATGGCCAGCGATATTGCCACGGAAAATCTGATCATCGTCAACAGCTGCGCGGTGACCAACGAGGCCGTGCGTCAGACCCGTCAGGCGATCCGCCGCGCCAAGAAAGACAATCCCGACAAAGAGATTGTCGTCACCGGTTGCGCCGCCCAGGTCGATCCAGCGATGTTTGCCGAGATGCCGGAAACCAGCGCAGTGGTTGGCAATTTTGACAAATATGATGCCGCCAATTTCAAATTGGGCCTCGAAACCAATCGCCCGGATATCCGGGTGTCGGATGTCATGCAGGTCCAGGAAACCGCGCCGCATATGGTCAGCGCCTTCACCGAGCGGGCACGCGCATTTGTCGAGATACAAAATGGCTGCGATCACCGCTGCACATTCTGTATCATCCCTTATGGCCGCGGGAACAGCCGTTCAGTACCAGCAGGGCAAATCATTGATCAGGTGCAATCGCTGGTCGACAAAGGCTTCGCCGAAGTGGTGCTGACCGGAGTCGATGTGACAAGCTATGGCCCCGACCTCCCCGGCCAACCGAGCCTTGGCATGTTGGTCGAACGGATATTGAAACATGTGCCCGCGCTCAACCGGCTGCGGCTGTCATCACTCGATGGCATCGAAATTGATGACCGCCTGTTCGATTTGCTGTCCGGCGAACCCCGGATGATGCCCCATGTCCATCTGTCACTGCAATCCGGTGACAATATGATATTGAAACGGATGAAGCGCCGGCACAGCAGAGAACAGGCGATTGATCTCGTCCAGCGGCTCAAGGCCAAACGCCCTGAAATCGCGATTGGCGCCGATATTATCGCAGGTTTCCCGACCGAAACCGATGCGATGTTTGCCCATAGTCTCGATATTATCGATCAATGTGACGTTGTTCATGGCCATATTTTTCCCTACTCACCGAAAAAGGGCACACCTGCCGAGAAAATGCCGCAGGTTGATGGTCGAATCATTAAGGAAAGAGCCAAATTGCTGCGCAACAAAGCAAGAGCCAAAGCCAGTGATTGGCGCCATTCTCTAGAAAATAGTCGCCAGAATATCCTCGTCGAATCATCCGGTCTGACAGGATATGCCGAGAATTTTGCGCGCGTTCAACTGAACCAGCCCGCTCTGAAAGGGGCGATCGTGCCGGTGGAGATCACCGGATCGGAAGGCCAGACGCTGATTGGAAAACTGTCATCATGAGCGACAATCCAAGCTGGAAAGATCGACTCTTTGGAGGTTTCGGGAGAACCTCTGCTCGTCTATCCGAAAATCTGACGGGTCTCGTCACCAAGGCAAAACTCGATGAGGAGACTCTCGACGATATCGAAGATGCGCTGATCATGTCCGATCTTGGCCCCGCCACAGCGGCGTCAATTCGCGAAAAACTGGCAGCCGAGCGGTTTGAAAAAGGGCTCAGCGAGCATGCGGTCAAGGAAATTATTCAGCGCGAAATCGCCGAGATTCTCGAGCCGGTTGCGATCCCGCTCGAAATTGACGCTTTCCCGCGACCTCATGTCATATTGGTGATTGGCGTCAATGGCTCGGGGAAAACGACGACCATTGCCAAGCTGGCCCATTTGTTTCTCGAACAGGATTATGGGGTCATGCTGGCAGCCGGAGATACGTTCCGGGCTGCAGCCATCGGCCAATTGAAAGTCTGGGCGGAACGACTGGGCATACCGATCATCAGCGGTCCGCAAGGCGGCGACAGCGCCAGCATCGTCTATGATGGCGTCAAGAAAGCGACCGAGACGGGGATTGATGTCCTGATCGTCGATACGGCGGGACGATTGCAAAATCGCAGCGAATTGATGGACGAGCTCGACAAGATCCGCCGGGTACTCGGCCGGCTCAATCCCGCCGCGCCGCATGATGTGGTGCTGGTTCTCGATGCGACCACCGGGCAAAATGCGCTTTCGCAGATCGAAGTGTTCAAGGAGGTTGCGAAAGTGACCGGCCTGATCATGACCAAATTGGATGGCACGGCGCGCGGTGGCGTGCTGGTTGCCGCTGCCAAGCAATTTGCCATGCCGATTCATGCCATTGGCATCGGCGAGACTATCGAAGATTTAAGACCTTTTGCTGCAGACGATTTGGCAGCCGCTATAGCCGGGATAGAGAAATGACCGAAAATACTGCGATTGAAGAAATTCCGAAAGAGCATAGAGGGCTCAACTTTGCGCTGGATTTCGGTCCTTTGCTGATTTTTTTCCTCGTCTATAAATTTGGTGCTCCGGAGGGCAATCCGATCACCGCCGCACTCTACGGAACGGCCGCTTTCATGGTCGCGATCGTCATTGCGATGATCGTTTCCAAATGGAAGCTGGGAAAAATATCGCCGATGATGTGGATGTCGGCCGTTCTCATTCTCGGCTTTGGCGCCCTCACTCTATATTTCAATGATCCGCGCTTCATCCAGCATAAGCCGACGATCATCTATGCTGCATTTGCATTGATATTATTTGGCGGACTGTTGCGCGGAAAAGCGATGCTGAAATATCTACTGGAGGCCGCATTTGAAGGCCTGAGCGACGAAGGGTGGCTGAAACTCTCGCGCAATTGGGCCTTGTTCTTCACCGCCATGGCCATTGCAAATGAACTGATGGTTGCACTGCTGAGTTTTGATACATGGCTGACAATCAAGGTCTGGGGCGTCACCGCAGCCTCCTTCATTTTCGCAATGGCGAATATTCCGATGCTGATGAAACATGGATTTGCGATCGAAGATGACACAGAAAAAACCGCGCCCTGACGAACAGGACGCGGTCTATCTTTTCGATTCACCTGGGTGAGGCCGACCTAGGCTTGATCGGCGCGGCTCACACCTTGACCATCGAGATTCAGAGCAACAAAATCCCAGTCAATCGCATTGTCGAGCAGCGCTGACACATAGTCAGGGCGCGCATTTTGATAGTCGAGATAATAAGCATGTTCCCAGACATCGAGCGTCAGCAATGGCTCGACGCCATGCGCCACCGGTGAATCGGCATCATGATAGGAGGTGATCTTGAGATCATCGCCATCCAGGACCAGCCAGGCCCAACCGCTGGCAAAATGGCCGACGGCTTCTGCTTTGAACTGCGCCTTGAACTCTTCGACAGAACCGAAAGTTGATTCAAGGCGACCCTGAAGCGCCGCAGGAATATCTTTCTTTTCGGGGCTGAGGCACAGCCAGTAGAAACTATGGTTCCAGACCTGAGCAGCATTGTTGAACAAACCGCCTTCTGAAAGCTTGATGATCTCCGAAAGACTTTTGCCCGCGTGATCGGTGCCGGCGATCGCGTCGTTGGTTTTGCCGACATAGGCATTGTGATGTTTGCCATGATGATAGTTGAACGTTTCTTCGGAGATCAGATCTCCAAATGCCGTTTTGTCGTAAGGAAGTGGGGGAAGCGCGAAAGACATATCGGGGTTTTCTCCGTTTTTGAAAATTACTGTGTCTGCCACCATAGACACTGAGCGTCGGCAGGCAATTGCCCCTTAGGGCATTTTGACTAGTGGGCAGCATTTTTTCGTGACAATCGCCAGTTGTGTGCATAATGTTAACAGATTATTTCAAACACCTTCTTGGGGGGAAGAAAATGGCGAAATTTTTTGGAAATTTAAATGCAGTGCTGGTCGTCGGACTGCTTGCCACAATCGCGCTGATATTCGGCTTGCACGGCGATATGGTCACTGGCAATGCCATCGGTCGCTGGCTCCACCTGTTTTTTGGAGTGTTGTGGATCGGCCTGCTTTACTATCTTAACTTTGTGCAAGTGCCGCTGATGCCAAGCATCCCGGACGATCTGAAGCCAGCGGTGGGTAAGCATATTGCTCCAAAAGTGTTATTCTACTTCCGCTGGGCCGCCTTGCTCACCGTGGTAACCGGCCTCTACGTCGCCTGGGCGAGCGGTTGGCTGCATCAAGCCATGACTTTGCAACCACCATATCAGATGATTGGCGTGGGCATGTGGATCGCGATCATCATGGCGGCCAATGTCTGGTTCATCATCTGGCCCAAACAAAAAAGAGTATTGGGCATTGTGGAAGCGACAGCAGATGAGAAAGCAGCAGCTGGCAAAGTGGCGCTCATGGCCTCGCGGACCAATGTTCTGCTGTCCCTGCCGATGTTCTATACGATGGTGAACGCCAACGCCGGTTAAGATGCAAAAAACTGTTTAGAAAAAGGGGCTTTCAAGCCCCTTTTTTATCCCAGCAGATCGTGACGCTTCAACGAATGCCGCAACTGGTCATAGGTCAGGTTCAACGCCTTGGCGGTCTGTCGCTGATTATAGCGCGATTTGGCCAGTGCGGCCTCTAATATCTGCTTCTCATAAGCCTCCACAGCCTCCTTCATGTCCGCAATATCATTATAGACCGGTTCAGATGGAGTAGGCGCTGCAGGCACATCCTGCGGCGCAGGCGCCGGATCACTATTGGCTTCTGTCTTGGTCGGCATTTCCCGGGGTTTCCAGGGCGAGGCGAAGGGATCGAAGACAATATGATCGACCGGCATATTATGATCATTCCATTGATAGACCGCGCGCTCGATCACGTTGCGCAGCTCGCGGACGTTGCCGGGCCATTCATAACGGTTGAGGGCTTCGGTCGCGAGCCGGCCAAATCCAGGCCATGAAGGCCATTCAAGCTCTGCTGCCATCCGACGGCCGAAATAGTCGGCCAGTACCGGGACATCGCCTTCACGGACCCGCAAAGGCGGCAAGGTCACGACTTCAAAAGACAATCGATCCAGCAGATCGGCGCGAAATCTATTCTCTGCAGCCATTTGGGGAAGATCGGCATTGGTCGCGGCGACGATCCGGACATCGACGCGCTGCGGGCGCGAGGACCCAATTCTGGTAATTTCACCATATTCCACCGCGCGCAACAGCCGTTCCTGCGCGCCAGTCGAGAGAGTCCCCAGTTCATCAAGAAAGAGGGTGCCGCCGTCAGCCTCTTCAAACCGCCCTACCCTTGCCTTGGTTGCGCCGGTAAACGCGCCCGCCTCATGACCGAATAATTCTGCTTCAATAAGCGTCTCGGGCATCGCGGCACAGTTGAGGGTGATGAATGGCCCGTCCCATCTCAGACTGAGGCGATGAAGACGCTCGGCGATCAATTCCTTGCCGGTCCCCCGTTCGCCGACAACCAGCACGGGGCGATCCAACGGCGCCGCCCGACTCGCTTTTTCCACGGCATCAAGAAAAGCCCCTGATTCCCCTACAAATTGCCCTGCTCTATCCATGACCAAGATATAGCGCATATTCCCACTAAATGGCAATTAATACTATATCAATCTCCGCCCAAAAATGGGTATATCGTTATTTTACAGTACTTTAATTAAGTTGGCACGGCTTCTGCAATGTTAGGGGCAGACACCAATTACGAACTCATCGGAGGATAAAATGCCAGCACTTAACAAATTGAGCCGCACCGAAGTTTCAGCGATTGTCTCGATTTTGCTTTTTGGCATGACCATTTTGATCAGCGCAGTCGGCCCAGCGGCAGCCCAGGGATCAATCCCACCCACCGAAACCGCTTCCCCTTCTGTCAGCTTCTTTAACTCAGGTTATCGGGCATGACAGACGATATGGCCGGGATCACTTCTTTCCCCCTTGCCGAAGTTAAATCCCGGCCATTTTTCGAAATCGAAGCAGAGGAGTTTGAAGGTTCGAACAAATTCAGGCAAGAGTATAGCAGATCAATTCGGAGTAATTACATGGCGGGCATTTTTTCCAGAGCAAGAGATATCATCGCCGCCAACGTGACTGACATGTTGGACAAGGCAGACGATCCATCAAAAATGATCCGGATGATCATTTTGGAGATGGAAGAAACGTTGGTTGAAGTTCGCGCATCCGCTGCACGAACAATAGCCGATCAGAAAGAGATGCGCCGGCATATTGATAAGCTGGATCATCTGACCGACGATTGGGGCGAAAAGGCACAGCTCGCGCTTTCCAAAGATCGCGAAGATCTCGCCAAAGCCGCCTTGGTCGAAAGACGCAAAGCCTCAGATATGGCGGATGAACTGAAATCGGAAATCAAGGTGCTTGATGATGCCCTGCGCTCATCAGAAGCCGACATCGCCAAGCTGCAGAAGAAATTGCAGGAAGCGCGTTCGCGCCAGAGCAGTCTGGTCAATCGCCTGGAAAGCGCCGAAAATCGGGTCAAGCTGCGCGAGATGTATAATGGTGATAAGGTGCAGGACGCCTTTTCCCGCTTCGAATATCTCGAACGCCAGGTCGATTTCGCTGAAGGCCGCGCGGATGCGCTCGGCATGGGCGAACCACAGACTTTGGAAAATCAAATCGCTGCGCTCGAATCCAGCGACAAAGTAGATGAAGAACTGGAAGCTATGAAAGCGGCCATGAAGAAAGGGGATGCATAATGCAGGAAGAGCTCATCATAATACCCATTGTAATGGGGACATTATTCATCGGTTTGCCATGGTTGATTTTTCACTATGTCACGAAATGGAAGACCGCAGCAACCATCACCAACGAAGATGAAAATCTGTTGGAAGAATTGCATCATATGGCACGCCGTCTGGACGACCGAATGGAAACCATCGAACGGATCATGGCCGCGGATAATCCCGACTGGCGCCAATCGGCTCTACCTGCCGCTAGCGCAGAGCCAGCCCCAACGCTCGAAAATTTCAACGAGCTTCTGAAAAAAGAAAGGCACCCATCATGAGTTCGTCCCGCACCAAATTTTATCTGGATAAGCAGCGTGCAAAATGGAGCGGAGTTTGCGCTGGGATCGCTGACTATACAGGAATTAACGTCGCTTGGGTTAGGCTCGCAGCCATTATTGCAACAGTTACATTTGCCTTCCCATGGACTCTGGTCGCTTATTGGATCGCGGCAAAAATATCGGATGCCAAACCGATTGAAATGTATCTGAGCGATCCTGAAGACAATAAATTCTGGCAAGGCGTGCGTCAATCGCCGCGCAGATCCGTGAGAGACGTCAAATCCCGCTTCCGCGAAATTGATCGCAAGCTGGCCGATATGGAACTCTATTACACGAGCAAGAATACGACATTGTCTAACGAGATCGAAAACCTGCGTTAAGCGCCGGGTTTAGGGAGAAGAAATATGGATTGGGGTAGCCCGAGCTTTGTCATCGCGATCATCGCCATCAGTACCGTCGGATGGATCGTCAACAACTGGATTAGAGCCAAACATGGCTACGAGTTGGAAGATGAGTGGGGCGGAAAAACCGGTAAATCAGCCAAATCCCGACCGGACGAGCAGCGCAAGATTGAATTGCTGTCACATGAGAATGAAGAACTGGTCGGCAAGATCGATCGCCTGCAGGAACGCCTGCAAGTTCTGGAGCGCATTGCCACTGATCCGGCCAAACGGACCGCAGATGAAATCGAAGCCTTAAGGGAGCAGAATTGATGGACCCCGATAAAATGGCTATTCTAGCGGAAATAGCTCCCTTGCTGGCTGTCGCCACCGTCGCCATCGCTATCGGCTGGGTTGCAACAACCTGGATGCGGATCAAGCACGGCTACCCACTGGAAAATCAATGGGGCAAGTCAGTCTATCCCAAAACCGACCAGGAAGCGGTCGAGCGAGTCAAACTGCTCACCAATGAAAATGCAGAACTCCGCGCCGAAGTCGGTTCGATGAAAGACCGCCTCGCCAATGTCGAGCGCATCGTCACCGATGACAGCCATCGCCTGACGCAAGAGATCGAGCAATTGCGCGACAAACGCACCAACTGATAGGAAATTTCGAAATGAATTTCGCACTTCTCATACCGATACTCGGCATTTCATGCGGTTTGCTGGCTATTTTCGGTGGCGTCTTTGTAAAGCCCTGGATCAAATATAAGCAGGAACAGCTCAAGGTCCAGACCCAGATGACGGCCGAAAAAGCGGCCCAATATGCCGCCCATACGGAATTGCTGGAACAGCGTGTCCGCGTCCTCGAACGCATCGTCACCGACAAGGGCATGGATATTTCGCAGCAGATTGAGAATCTGCGCGACGAACCCAGAACGAAAGAATTGAGTTGATGGAAAACGCTTGGGTATTTTTCTTCATGATCGGCCTTCCCTGTATCGCAGTTGCAGTCGGGGTGCTGGGACAGGAATGGTTCAAACATCAAAATAAGAAACTGGATATCCATAGCAAGGAGACGGCCGAAAAAGCGGCACAATATGCCGCGCAGACGGAGCATCTTGAACAGCGTATGCGGGTTCTGGAGCGAATAGTGACGGACAAGGGATATGATGTCGCCACGCAAATTGATGACCTCAAACAAACATTGCAATCAAAGGAATTGAACTGATGGAAGGCATTATCGCACTATTAATCCCATTCGGAGCCTTTGCGGTTGCTGGCTTTGCAATCTGGACCAACCACCAACGGAAACTGGCCCAGATACGGGGTGAATTTCCCGATCGGCAAGATGGCGATACGGTTCGCATGCGCGAAGAGATGAAATATTTGAAAGACCGGGTTGCGGTTCTGGAACAGATCACCACCGACGGTCACAGCACGAAGCAACTCGAAAGCGAGATCGAACAATTGAGAGACCGCTAAGCCGGTCATTTTGGAGGAAACAATGGATAATCCGTTTGAAATGATTTTTGGGATTGTTCTGGTCGCGATGATCGGCAGTGTGTTGAGGGCGCGATATAATGCCAAACATGGTGTCATCAAAGACAAAGACGGCAATTATCGGATTGAACAAAATCCCGACTCAGGCCCCCTTCAGGAAGAAGTCACCTATCTCAAAGAACGCGTCGCCGTTCTCGAAAAAATCGCCACCGATGATCGCGGTGCCCGTGAACTCGAGCATGAAATCGAACAATTGAGAGACCGCTAATCAAGGTCTCGCGAGGAGTATGGAAATATGGATTGGCCAGAGGCGATAGTCGCCATCATTATCATAGTGACCATTGCGAAGTTTCTCAACAAGCGTCGCAACGAACGATTGGGTCTTGTCGAGGATGTTCACGGCGATCTTGTGACCATTCCGGATCGGGAAACCCAACAGCTTCGGGAAGATGTCAAATATTTGAAAGACCGGGTTGCTGTGCTTGAGAAGCTCGCAACCGAAGATCGAGATGCCTACCGGCTCGAAAATGAAATTGAAAAGTTGAGAGACCGCTGAGCGGCCTTTTAGGAAAGAAGGATTGGTATGATGCAAGAACCTACGATTTTTCTGATTACAGCGGGCTTTACGCTGATTGGACTGACAGTCGTTTCGTTGATCCTCTTGCGCGGCTGGCGGGATTGGATTTCGCTCAAATCGCGTGAATTGGAACAAGAGCGGGAAAATCATCCCCCCACCGCAACCTCGCGGATTGAAGTGGCGGACTTGAAAGAACGCATCCGCAAGCTCGAAGCGATCGCGGCGGGCGTGGAACTCTAGAACTGCTTTTATCAAAAGGGGATGACGCGAATCCCCTGCCCTGCTAGCGGGCTGCATATGAGCAAAATTGACGAACTGATTGAAGAATACGAATTCCTGGAAGCCGATGATCGCTACCGTCTGTTGATCGACCTCGGCAAACAACTCGATCCCATGCCCGACGCGCTCAAAACGGATGCGACATTGGTTCGCGGCTGCTCGGCATCGGTCTGGGTCTATCCCCAGCAACTCGATGACCAACGCCTGCATTTTCTGGCTGACAGCAATGCGGCGATCACCAAGGGCATTATCGCGCTGGTCCTGGAAACGGTTCAGGATCAATCGGCCGAAGAGATTAAAAACACCAATATTGCAGATGTGCTCGAGCCATTTGACCTAAAGAATCAACTCAGTTCAAATCGCACCCAGGGCATTCCAAATATGATCGGCTTGATTCAGGAAACAGCGTCCCGGCTGCAAAAAGCCTAGACCGGCTTCCAGACCCGCCGCTCTTCAGCGATTCGCAGAACATCAAAGGCCGCTTGCGCCGCCTGGAATTTCTTCGCAGCATCCTCATCGCCAGGATTGACGTCAGGATGATATTCCTTGGCCATTGCCCGCCACGCCTTTTTCACCGCATCAAATTCAACATCCGGCGGAAGATCAAAAATGTCCAGCGCCGTCATTTCGTCGCGTGATCGGCTGCCGTCTCCGCTCCCCATCCAGCTATAGTGCTGGGCTTCCTGATAGGCATTGGCATCGCGTTGCTCATCGGCTTCGCGCTTTTTGCGCTCTTCCTTGTCGAGTCCCTCAAAATAGTCCCAGCCCCGATTATATTCGGCGGCATGGGTCTGGCAAAAATACCAGCGCTCCGGGCTATTGGGCGATTTTGGCGCAGGGCAGTTGCCCGCTTCGTTACAGCCATGGCGGTCACAAATTTTGACCTGCTGTGCTTCGCGCGAACTTTCATAGCTTCCCCAGCGAGGAAAGCCCCAGTTATCTGATCTTTTTGCTTTTGGCATCAGCGGTCCATTACCATTGGTAGCACCAATCCGCCAGTCGATTGTGGCCAGTAACGTCATTAGGTTAGCGCGCGGAAATAAAACTTTCCAATCGGAGTCTTTTATTCGGCGCCAGATCAAATTGACTAAGCGCCAATCTGCCCCAGAACCTAGCTTCTTTCGAGTTTGCCTCGACGCCCCATGCATAGCGATATGCTTCGGCATATATCGCGCGGGCGCCGGCAAATCCTGCTTCAGCAGCAATTCGACAGTCATCAACCGCATCTTCAACTCGATTCTCGAGATAGAAAAGTTCGCAAATCCAGTTGTTGCCATCTTCACGGCCGGCAGCGGCAAATGAACGTAATCGCGCCATCGCGAAAGCGCGATTATCTCCATAATAAGCGTCGGCAAATGTCGCATAGGCATGCCCATTTTCCGATGCGGCGGTAAACAAGCTTTTTGCTCGATCTTTGTCGGTGATCCCAAGCGTGCCATTCCAAAGCGCAAATCCCAGATGCGATTGCGCCTTGGGATAGTTCATTGTGGACGCTTTTTCATATAATTGATTTATTTCGGCATGGAGCAAACCCTGCGCGTCATCCGCGTCACTTTTCTGAAGAAAATAGGCCAATGCTGTGAGCCCCGTCGCATAATCTTGCGCAGCGGACATACGAAGCCACTTTTCGGCCTGTTCAAAATCCACTTCGACGCCGATCCCGTAGTGATACATGCCGCCTACGACATATTGGGCGAAAGCATTGCCGGTTGCGGCGGTCGCGAGCCATCTCACGCTGTCATATTTCGAAAGGGCTTTGGTAAGCAACGCTGATCCGTCTTCCAGCGCCACTTTACTTGCCGGAAACAGACTTGAAATCTGATCCTCGGTGATCAGCTGTGCTTCAACCGCATTTCCTGTGTCCAGACTCTTCGGTTCATGGAGATAATGTTTCACATTTCCAAATCCCGAGTAATAAAATGGTTTTTGCTGACCGGATGAAAAAGATTTTGTATTTTGACGGACATATTCAGTCACATTCCCAAAATACTCATTAAGCGGTAGCCCCGGAACCAGCAAAGCTTGCGATATCGCAGCCGCGAAGGGGCTCGTATCAGGTCCTGAAGGACTGAGACTGTCATATGCCACAGCCCCTTTCTGTGAGGCAAATATGACCGCCTGATTGTCAAACTCAAACTGCTGAAAACCCAAGGCGGTTATCGCGCCGTCGGGGCCGCCTTCATCTGGAATGGTGACGACATGATCACGCGTCCGGCATGCGTCCAGAAAAACCAGCGTGAACTCGCTCACAGATCCCACCGCCTGGAGCAACTGGTCCAACGGCATAAAATCAGTCTGTAAAAGCGCTTTGCTCGAATAAGTGGGCGCATCCACGGGGACCAGAAAATTGGCACCGGAATATTCAAATCCATGACCAGCATAATAGATGACCACCGTATCGACATTGGCCGCTTCCCGCTGAAGTAAGGATAATATGGACTGGCTTGCCGACGATTTTACGTCCGAAACGCCAATGACGGAATAATCCAAATCCGCAAAACTGCTACAGAGACTAGCGATGTCTTTTGCCGGATTAGCCAACGCGTCGCGACCACTATCTATGCCATAATCGCTATTCCCGATAAGAAAGGCGAGCTTGGCGGAACTTCCCCTGACATTGCAAACGGGGTCAAAGTCAGCAACATCAGATGCTAGGCTTTGTTGGCCATCAAGTGGAATCACAAGCGCAGCTCCCAAAAGCCACATCGCAGCCAAATTTCGTCTTGTTCGGCGAATATAATGCTTCAAGAACATGCGCATGCACCTCATGTTTGAGACCTGTCACAGACAATCACAAATCATCTCTAAAGTCCAGCTAGATGAATGACTTGAGATAGTATCCATGGCTTGCAGACGAAATACCAGAGGGTCTGTAAGCCGGGTTCTGTCCACCTTCCCGAAGGAAGGATAGCCAGCCATTCATCTCGACCATATATTGCTATATGGTTCTAGCAACCAACCCGGGCAGTAGGCCGAAAAAGCCATATACCGCCCCTATTTGGTTTTGCTCCAGGTGGGGTTTACCATGCCAGGCTTGTTACCAAGCCCGCGGTGCGCTCTTACCGCACCCTTTCAATGTCACGGGCCCGAAGACGTCGCGACCTGCTTTCTGTTGCACTTTCCCTCAAGTTGCCCTGGCCGGACGTTATCCGGCACCTTCTAATCGTGGAGCCCGGACTTTCCTCGACTTTTGTCGCGGCTGGCCGACCCTCTGGTCTGGCCTATTTAGAGATTCCCCGCTCTCTGTCCAACATTAAAGACAAGAGCAGCGACCGGCACTCGCCATCGATCACCCCATCGACATTTTTCGGACGAAAACGCCGCTGAAAGGCAACCACTGCATCTTTCTGCGCGGTGATATCATAGCCGAAACGTTCCAGCGCGAGCATGAAGCCGGCATCGGTCCATGGCGGATCGCCCAATTTCAGCGGCGGCTTCTTCAGCGCAATACCGTGACGCGCCAGTCGTTCCCAGTCAAATAGCTCGCCGGGGTCCTGTTTTCGGGCGGGCGCGAGGTCACTATGCCCGATCACATTGGAGGGCAGTATCGCGTGCCTTTGAACAATGTCATGGGCGAGCCGCGTCACCGCATCCATCTGCTCTTCGGGAAAAGGAATATAGCCCCATTCATGCCCGGGATTGACGATCTCGATCCCAATCGAAGCGCTGTTCACATCGGTAATACCGCGCCAAAAGCCGCGACCTGCATGCCAGGCGCGATCCTTCTCATCGACCATGGAGACGATCTGGCCATCTTCGGTGACGACATAATGGGCAGAAACCTTGGCCTCCGGATTGGCGAGCCAGTTGATCGCAGATGCCGCATCTTTCATGCCCGTATAATGCATGACCAAAATGCTGATCGGCAATTTCCGTTCATCGAAATTGGGAGAAGGCGTCCAGATCATATCCATGAAAAGTCCCTTTCTTTGGCCCAAATCAAGCCGTTACGATTGCGCCCAGTAATAATTCCGTCCCTGAAGCGGGAGACACCCGCAAATCACCGCCATTTTGTAACACAAGATCGCGTGACATCCATGCTGCGGCTGTTCGTGCGGACAAATCGGCTTCCGACAACTGGCCTTCGAGCGCGGCGCGGATGCCGGCATCCATTGCGATTTTTGGACCTTCCGCGCGAACCACGACCTCAATCCCGACATCGCCTTTTTCCGCTCCAATATCCAGGCGTCCGCCGCGCACCAGTGCTTCCCGCGCAATCAGCGCCAGATTGAGCAATATCTTGATCGCCTTTTTCGGCAGGGCTTCGGTCTGGACGGCCCAGCCCAGGGTGATCTTACCAGAGTCGCCGATCAGACTCGTGATCAGTTCTTTCGCCTCGGCCGGATCAACATCATCACCAAAGCCACCTGCAGCGCCAAAGGCGAGGCGGAAATATTTCAGCTTATCGGCGGACGCTCGCGCGCTATCGGAGAGCAAGTCAAGGCAACGGTCCCGCATTTCGGGATCGGTTTCATCCTCGAGCAGCTCGAGGCCGTTGTTGATCGCGCCAACTGGGCTGAGCAAGTCGTGGCAAATTTTCGAGCAAAGCAAAGCAGCCAGATCAACTTTGGAGTCGGACATTGGTTCGGGCCTTTAAAAACGATTGGAAATCTGGCGGCTGTTTGGCCTTTTGTCGTCAATCTATCAAGAGGCAATCCATTGCGACCTTATCGAATCTGCCAAATATCTCCCCGTTGGGAACGGCCCTCCACAATGCGGCATCGGTCCCGTTGACGATCAACCACAGGCGACCGTCGGCGGCCGCACTTTCGGCGTCGGTTGACGAAGGGCGGACATTGCCCAGCGGATGCGAATGATAATAGCCCAATATCGCCGCACCGCCCTCCCGCATGGTCCGTTCGGCCTGGATCAGCTGGGCAGGATCGATCTCGAAATGGCGTTCTGGAGAGGGCGATATATTGGTGGTGGGAATATGACCGGTGACGCGATTTTCAACACCCAGTAAAATGCCGCAAATCTCTTGTGGAGCAGCATCTGCCGCCAATTGCTGGAGCGCATCCAACATGATGCTTGATATGCTGAGTTTCATGGCCCACATCTACGCGATGAACCCACCTCAATCCATTAAAACTGGCACATTGGCTGACACTGGCAAGAAACAGCGACTCGACGCGGCATTGACCGACGCGGTTGAAGACCTGTCTCGCGAGCGGGTGAAGGCTCTGATCTCCGGAGGCAATCTTCTCATCGACGATGAGATATGCACCGATCCGTCTGCAAAAAAATATGCAGGGAAGAATTTTCAGTTGACGATTCCGGTACCGATTGAAGGCCCTGCTCTGCCTCAGGACATTCCTCTGGATGTGATATTTGAAGACGAACATCTGATCGTGATCAACAAGGCCGCAGGCATGGTCGTTCATCCTGCCGCCGGCCATGCTGACGGGACGTTGGTCAACGCCCTGCTCCATCATTGCAAGGGCCAGCTATCCGGCATCGGCGGCGTCACCCGGCCCGGCATCGTCCATCGCATCGACAAGGACACATCCGGCATCATGGTTTCAGCCAAAACCAATGATGCGCATCAAGGGCTCAGCGCCCTGTTCGCGGCCCATGATATCGATCGGCGCTATTTGGCGATCGTGCACGGTCGCCCCAATCCTCCTTCGGCGACGATCGAGGGGAATATCGGCCGAAGCAATGTTCACCGCAAGAAAATGGCAGTCGTCGGCGATGATAAAGGCAAGCCGGCGATGACCCATTATACGGTCAAGGAATGGCTTGATGGCTCTGCTTTGGTCGAATGTGTGCTGGAAACCGGACGGACACATCAGGTCCGCGTACATATGTCCCATATCGGGTATAGTCTTCTTGGTGATCCCCTATATGGTGCTCGTAGAAAATTATTGCTTTCCCGGCGAAAAGATATTCAATTTGGACGTCAGGCATTGCATGCTGCTAGTCTTGGATTTGTTCACCCCATAACGAACGAGAAATTGAGTTTTTCTATTGGTTTCCCGGAAGATATGCAGGAACTGTTCATGAAGTTGCGTATATAGATAATACACCTTATATGGTATTTGACCGTAGGGTGCTTGATGAGGCCCGGCGGCACAACAAAGAAGGAACTATAATGGCTAATGGTAGCAATGTTCCGGCAAAAATCCCAGCCTTAGGGGGGGATGCAAGCCTGAACCGATATCTTTCGGAAGTTCGCAAATTTCCGATTTTGAAACCCGAACAAGAATATATGCTGGCGAAGCGCTATGCTGAACATAAGGATCAGGAAGCGGCTGCCCAGCTCGTCACGTCACATCTGCGGCTCGTCGCGAAAATCGCCATGGGATTCAGAGGCTATGGCCTGCCGGTCTCGGATCTGATTTCCGAAGGCAATGTCGGCCTGATGCAGGGCGTCAAGAAATTTGAACCCGATAGAGGTTTCCGTCTCGCCACCTATGCGATGTGGTGGATCCGCGCGTCGATACAGGAATATGTATTGCGCAGCTGGAGCCTTGTCAAAATGGGTACGACCGCCGCACAGAAGAAGCTGTTCTTCAACCTGCGCCGGATGAAGAATAATCTCGATGCATTTGAAGATGGCGATCTGTCACCCGAAGATGTGAAAAAGATTTCGACCGATCTCGGCGTCGCTGAGCATGAAGTGGTCAATATGAACCGCCGCATGTCAATGGGTGGCGATGCATCGCTGAACGTGTCGCTCTCGTCAGAAGATGGTGACAGCGGCCAGTGGCAGGATACGCTGGAAGATGATGGCCCGCTGCATGATGAGCAGATTGCCAATTCGCAGGAAGCCAGTTTCCGCCATGAAATGCTCAACGAGGCGATGGAAGCGCTCAACGACCGCGAACAGCATATCTTGCGCGAGCGCCG
The DNA here is from genome assembly GCA_001650955.1 of Sphingomonadales bacterium EhC05. Taxonomy (GTDB): domain Bacteria; phylum Pseudomonadota; class Alphaproteobacteria; order Sphingomonadales; family Sphingomonadaceae; genus Parasphingorhabdus. The sequence continues at coordinate 218,597 of LXYP01000045.1, read as the reverse complement.
TTTGGCCGAAGATCCAAAGACCCTCGAAGATCTGAGCAAGGTCTACGAAGTCAGCCGCGAGCGCATCCGGCAGATCGAAGTGCGGGCATTTGAAAAGCTGCAAAAAGCTATGTTGCGCATTGCCGGAGAGAAACAGCTGCTCACCGCTGGTTGATGAATTACCGTCATTCCCGCGAAGGCGGGAACCCAGTAGATAAAGAATCCGCAGAGCGACTTTTGCGATAAACTGGATCCCTGCGTTCGCGGGATGACAAGATAATAGACGCCCCGAGAACAAGTTTGTTTTCGGGGCGCTTTTTCATTAGATTGGCGAGATGTTCCTGATAAGATTCCTGGTCCGCTGGACGATCTATTTCCTGCTGATCACGATTGGCTGGGTTGGCCTCTACGCCCTCGTCCCGCCACCGCTCACCGCGACGATGGTGATGGATGAAAATGGCTTTAACAAGGACTGGACGTCGATCAGCCAAATTTCCCCCCATATGGTCCGCGCGGTAATTGCCGGCGAAGACGGGAAATTTTGCAGCCACGACGGTTTTGACGGCGAGGCGATCAAACAGGCAATTGCGCGCAACCGCGAGGGTGGACGGATCAGAGGTGGCTCGACCATCTCCCAGCAAGTCGCGAAAAATGCCTTCCTATGGCAAGGCGGCGGCTATTTCCGCAAGGGCCCGGAAGCCTATTTCACCTTCCTGATCGAGACGCTGTGGAGCAAGAAGCGGATCATGGAAGTCTATCTCAATATCGCCGAGACTGGCATTGGCACCTATGGGGTTCAGGCCGGCTCTCAGCGCTATTTTCGCAAGGATGCTGCCGACTTAAACCGGATACAGGCCGCGAGAATGGCGGCCGCCCTGCCCCAACCCAAGAAACGCGCGGTCAATGGTGCAAGCGGCTTTACAGCGCGCTACGGCAATACGATTGCGGCGCGGATCAATGTGGTGAAGCGATACAAGCTGGATGGGTGTATTTATAAATAGGAAGATTTGCTGGATTTCTGTCTATATTAAAACTGGAACTCGCTCAGTTTTGGCGAACTAACTTTTTCGTCAGATAGTGAGAAGAATGTCCTTTGGGACGATTATTCAATGTCGCAATAAGCTCATATCCATTTTTTTCATAGAACGGCTTTGCTTGCCAACTGGTGGTTTCAACCAGAGCCTGCTCACAAGCATTTACGATCGCAAAATTCTCGGCCGAACTAATTAGTCGCTTTCCTATTCCACTACCGCGACACTCTTCGGACATCCACAAGAGTTCGAGATGCAATGTATTCCAGAAACAAGCGGCCCTGATCCCGCCGATGATCTGCCCCGTGTCATTTTTTGCAAAAACGAAAAACTTTACCTCAGCTTCATTCGCTTCCAAGTCCGGGATTTCCGATTGATTATAATCAATTATCCCTTGGCTCAATATGTCCATATCTCGCTGAAGCGGATCTGTTTCAATTTCAATATTCATAACTTTTTGGCCAGTTTTCGATGAAAATGCTGATGAGCACATCACAATCAACTCTCGAAATGCAATTCCAACCAAGTAGAAAATTTCAATCGTCTTAACGGTCAGCAAGAGCTGAGCAAGGCGCTCCCAAGATTAGGCCATTGATAGCCAACAGATTTTGAATCCATTTCGCCCGAAACTTTCCGATATTCAGATCATCAAATTTCTAAGCCGCGTCTTCCTTCTTGGCCTTGCTGCTCTTGGCAATCACCTTCACCGGGTCTTTCGTGCCAGCAACAACATCTTTGTCGATCACAATCTCATCGACGCCTTCAAAATCGGGCAGATCGAACATCGTGTCGAGCAGGATATTCTCAACAATAGACCGCAATCCGCGCGCGCCGGTTTTGCGTTCAATCGCCTTCTGACCGATCGCCTGCAGCGCATCATCGGTGAAGGTCAATCCCACATCTTCCAGCTCGAACAATTTGCGATATTGTTTGACCAGAGCGTTTTTCGGTTCCTGCAAAATGGTGACCAACGCATCGATGTCGAGGTCTTCTAGAGTCGCGATGACCGGCAGACGGCCGACAAATTCGGGAATAAGTCCGAATTTGAGCAAATCTTCGGGCTCACCCTGAGCCAATAGCTCGCCAACGCGGCGTTCTTCGGGAGCTGCAACATGCGCACCGAAACCGATGGACTTGCCTTCGAGACGGTCGCCGATGATTTTTTCCAGCCCGGAGAATGCGCCGCCACAGATGAACAGGATGTTGGTCGTGTCGACCTGCAGAAATTCCTGCTGGGGATGTTTGCGGCCGCCTTGCGGTGGCACGCTGGCGGTCGTGCCTTCCATCAGCTTCAGCAATGCCTGTTGCACGCCCTCACCCGATACATCGCGGGTGATCGACGGATTTTCGGCCTTGCGGCTGATCTTGTCGATTTCATCAATATAGACGATGCCACGCTGGGCCTTCTCGACATTATAGTCAGAAGACTGGAGCAGCTTGAGGATGATATTCTCGACATCTTCACCAACATAACCGGCTTCGGTCAATGTGGTCGCGTCAGCCATCGTGAACGGCACGTCAAAAGTTTTCGCCAGCGTCTGGGCCAGCAGCGTTTTACCACAACCGGTCGGACCCACGAGCAGGATATTGGACTTGGCCAGTTCGATATCGCCTGATTTGGCGGCGTGATTGAGCCGCTTATAGTGATTGTGGACAGCCACCGACAAAACCCGTTTGGCGCGCGCTTGACCGATCACATAGTCATTCAACACATCGCAGATTTCCTGCGGTGTCGGGACTTCACCATCTTTGCGCCCGGTCACCGCGCCCTTGGTCTCTTCGCGAATGATGTCGTTGCACAGCTCAACACATTCATCGCAGATGAACACGGTTGGGCCCGCTATTAGCTTACGGACTTCATGTTGGGATTTTCCGCAGAACGAGCAATATAGGGTGCTCTTCGAATCGGATCCCGTTAATTTCGTCATAAAAAGTCCTTTAAACCGGCCAATATTCTAATCTAGCCGTCAAAATCCAAATTGCTACAGCTTTTTTCGCTGCTGGTTCAGCCGCGAAGCAACGCTATCACATTCGGCTTAAATTTCATTTAGGATAGCGCTAACGGCTTATTTATCATCTTCCGCCGGATTGGGGCGCTTGTCATATACTTCGTCAACAATGCCGAAAGCCTTGGCTTCGTCGGCTTCGAGGAAAGTATCGCGATCCATCGCCGCTTCAATTTCCTCGATCTTCTTCCCGGTATATTTGGCATAAAGCTCGTTCATCCGGCTGCGAATCCGCAAAATTTCCTTGGCCTGGATTTCAATGTCCGACGCCATGCCCTGAGCACCGCCGGAAGGCTGATGCACCATGATCCGGGCGTTGGTCGTGGCCATGCGCATACCGGGCTCGCCAGCGGCCAGGAGGAAGCTTCCCATCGACGCCGCCTGCCCGACACAGACCGTACCAACGCGTGGACGGATATATTGCATCGTATCGTGAATCGCCATGCCCGCAGTGACGACACCGCCAGGTGAGTTGATATAGAGATAGATATCTTTCTTGGGATTTTCGGATTCAAGAAACAGCAATTGCGCGGTGATGATCGAAGCCATGCCATCCTCGACCTGCCCGGTTACGAACACGATCCGTTCTCTCAGCAGACGGGAGAAAATATCAAAGCTGCGCTCCCCGCGATTGGATTGCTCAATAACTACGGGAACAAGGGCATCAGTCACGGGATTGCTAAAATTGCCACGGTCGAACGGATTCATGAAAATTCCTTTTGGTTGATACGCGTCTATATCTGGTCTCATCGCCCAGCAATCAAGTCCCGATTGCACCATGATGGCGTTGCGTGCAAATTATCCTGCGGCTATGGCAAAACAATATTAAAAAACCATCGTTTTCTCAGGAGAATTTTATGTCATCTTTTTCGCCATCCATTCCAGATTTTCGCGCCGAGGATGAAGATGAGGGTGGAGCATCCAACCCGATGGCCATGATGATGGCCAAATTTCTCGATACGCGGACCGTTCTAATCTTTGGCGGCGTCGATCAGAAACTGGCTGAGCGGGTAACCACGCAACTATTATATCTCGACCATTTGAACAATGATCCGATCCGGATCCTGATCAACTCACCGGGCGGTCATGTCGAATCGGGCGATACGATCCACGATATCATCAGCTATATTTCATCGCCTGTCGCCGTAATCGGCACCGGTTGGGTCGCCAGCATCGCCACCCATATTTTTCTCGGTGTCGAACCCAAAATGCGGTTCTGCCTGCCGAACACCCGTTTCCTCATCCACCAACCTTCTGGTGGCGCAGGCGGCAAGGCCTCGGACATCGCCATTCAGGCCGAAGAAATTGTCAAAATGCGCGAACGCATCGCCCAGAAAATCGCCGAAGCGACGGGCCAGTCTATCGAGCGTGTGCTTGAAGATATTGACCGCGATTACTGGATGTCGACCGACGAAGCCAAGGAATATGGCATATTGGGAACCGTCATCGACAAGGCGAGCGAGGTCAAATTCTAGCAGGATTGGATTATTGACAAAAAAAGGGCTCCCGATTTGGGAGCCCTTTTTTGTGGCTTGGTGACTGGTTCAGCCTATTTCTTGGCAGCCGGCTTTTTCGCTGCAGCTTTTTTTGCCGCTGGCTTTTTGGCTGGTGCTTTTTTCGCTGGTGCCTTGGCATCATCAGCCTTGGCCGCCGCCGGTTTCTTCGCTGCGGCTTTCTTGGCTGGCGCTTTTTTGGCAGCCGGTTTCTTCGCCGCAGCCTTCTTCTTGGCAGCTGGCTTGGTTTCGGCTTCGTCCTCCGCTTCGATTGCAGCTTCCAACTCGTCGCGCGTCACCTTTTTATCGGTAATTTCAGCTTTTTCGAACAGGAAGTCTACAACCTTGTCTTCATACATCGGCGCACGCAATTGCGCGGCCGCCATGGCATCCTGCTGGATATATTCCATGAAGCGCTGACGGTCTTCCTGACGATATTGCTGGGCCGCCTGCTGAATCAGCATGGACATTTCCTGCTGGCTGACTTCCACGCCATTGGCCTGGCCAATTTCGGACAGAAGCAGGCCGAGACGAACACGGCGAACCGCGATATCGCGATATTCGTCTTTCTCGTCGTCCATTTCTTTCTTGGCGGCTTCTGGATCTTCTTCCTGAGCCGCTTCCTGCTCGAGCTGCTGCCAGATTTGATTAAATTCGGCTTCGACCATCGATGGCGGAACTTCGAAATCATGGCTGCTCGCCAGTTGATCGAGCAATTTCCGCTTCATATGAGTGCGGGTAAGACCGTTTAATTCCTGTTCGATCTGGCCTTTGAGCAATTCAGTCAGCTGATCAATGCCTTCAAGGCCCATGGCTTTCGCCATTTCATCATCAGCCTTGGCAACTTTAGGCTTTTGCACTTCGCCGATCACGACATCAAATGTCGCATCTTTGCCCTTCAAATCCTCGACATTATAATCGTCTGGGAAAGTCACTTTAACGAGAACTTCATCATTCGCTTTCTTGCCGACCAACTGGTCTTCAAAGCCAGGGATCAGGCGGCCGGAACCGAGCTCGATCGCCATGCCTTCGCCTTTGCCGCCGTCAAATGGCACGCCATCGACTTTGCCTTCAAAGTCGATCAGACATTGATCGCCAATTTTCGCCTTGTAGCTTTTGGCAGCCGTTTCAAACTGCTTCTGGCTTTCGGCAAATTTTTCGAGAGCTTCGTCGACCGTCTTCTTGTCGGCTTCGACCTGCAGACGTTCCAGCTTCAGCCCTTCGATGGAAGGCGCTGGTACATCGGGAAGAATCTCGAGTTCCACTTTCAACTCGACATCATCGCCCGACTTGGGATCAATTTCTTTGCCGTCTTTGGAAACAACCGAAGGCTGCATCGCTGGACGCAGCTTATTGTCTTCAATCGTTTTCTGAACGCATTCCTGAATGGAGCTGTTGACCGCATCCTGCATAATCGCATCGCCGTGCATCTTGCGCACGAGATTGGCAGGGACCTTGCCTTTGCGAAAACCGGGCATGTTGACCTGCGGTGCCATTTTCTTGACCTCCGCATCGACCCGCGATTCGATATCTTTCGCGGTGATTTTGATGTCATAGGCCCGTTTCAGGCCTTCGTTCAGCGTTTCAACAATCTGCATGATTTTCCTACAAAGCCTTCATAATATGTGTGTCAGTCAGAAATTTTCTACTTAACTTGGTGCGGGCGAAGGGACTCGAACCCCCACACCCGAAGATACCAGAACCTAAATCTGGCGCGTCTACCAATTCCGCCACGCCCGCCCAGCTAAGCCGTCAAATTTCCAACAAAGTTCGATTGACACGCGCGCCTAGCTGAAAGGCGCGATAAGGGCAAGAGCGGTTTGCCCATGACCTGTCAGTTTATCCCAGAACCTTCTTCAGCAGCTCATTCACCACCTGCGGGTTGGCTTTGCCCTGCATCGCTTTCATTGTCTGACCAACAAAAAAGCCGAACAGCTTGTCCTTGCCACCGCGATATTCTGAGACCTTATCTTCATTGGCCGCCATCACGTCAGCAATGACCTTTTCGATCGCGCCCGTATCGGATTCCTGTTTCAAGCCCTGCTCTTCGACAATCTTGGCCGCGCCTTCACCGCTTTCGAGCATGATCTCGAAGACCTGCTTGGCGATTTTGCCGGAAATCGTGCCGTCCGCGACCAGTCCCAGCAATTCCGCCGCTTGCGCTGGCGAGACCGGGCTTTCCTCAATGCCGACACCCATTTTGTTGAGCGCGCCAAAAAGTTCCGAAGTCAGCCAGTTGGCCGCGGTGCTGGCGATCTTTTCGGGTGCTTCGGAGGTTTCCAGCAATTCTTCAAACCATCGGGCGGTTTCATGCTCGGCCGTCAAAACCGCCGCATTATAAGCGCTCAGACCGAGGACATTCTTATAGCGTGCACGTTTTTCGTCGGGCAGTTCCGGCAGGCTCGCCTTGCAATCAAAGATGAAGTCATCCTCGAGTTCGAGCGGCAAAAGATCAGGATCGGGGAAATAGCGATAATCATGCGCATCTTCCTTCGACCGCATCGAACGGGTCACACCCTTGTCGGTATCGAACAGGCGGGTTTCCTGCACGATCGTGCCACCATCCTCGATGACATCAACCTGGCGCTGGGCTTCATATTCAATCACTTGCTGAATGAAGCGCATCGAGTTGACATTCTTGGTCTCGGTCCGGATGCCGAGTTCGTCGCCCGGCTTGCGGACGGACACATTCACATCGGCGCGCATCGAGCCCTGTTCCATATTGCCGTCACAGCTGCCGACATAGCGCAGAATTGATCTCAGCTTGCGGACATAGGCCGCCGCTTCCTTGGGCGATGCCATATCGGGCATCGAGACAATCTCCATCAACGCCACACCGCAGCGATTGAGGTCGACATAGGACATGGTCGGATGCTGATCGTGCATCAGCTTGCCGGCATCCTGCTCGATATGGATGCGTTCGACACCAATCGCCTTGCCATGCGCATCCGGGTCTTTTTCATCGAGCGAAATCTGGATGACGCCCTCGCCGACAATCGGATGGTAGAGCTGGGAAATCTGATAGCCCTGCGGCAAATCGGCGTAGAAATAATTCTTGCGGTCGAAGCGCGAATATTTGTTGATCTGCGCATTGATCGCGAGACCGGTACGCACCGCCTGACGGACGCACTCGCCGTTCAGCGTCGGCAACATGCCGGGCATTGCCGCGTCGACCAGGCTGACCTGGGTGTTCGGCTCGGCACCAAATTCGGTGGACGCACCAGAGAAGAGCTTGGCGTTGGAGGTGATCTGCGCATGGACTTCAAGGCCGATCACGACCTCCCAGTCACCGGTTGCGCCCTGGATTAGATATTTTGATTCGGTCATACTCACCACCACTGTCCAGGTTTAGCGACAAATCCGGCGCGTTCTTCCAATGCCAATCCGGCGTTGAACACGCTTTGCTCATCCAATGCCTTGCCAATGATCTGCAGGCCGAGGGGAAGCCCCTGCCCGTCCAGTCCCGCTGGGACCGACATCGCCGGTAGTCCCGCCAGCGAACTGGGCACGGTGAACACATCATTCAGATACATCGCCAGCGGATCATCGCTTTTCTCGCCCAGCCCAAAGGCCGCGCTCGGCGCGGTCGGGGTGAGCAGCAGATCACATTGGCTCCAGGCATTATCGAAATCCTGAGCGATCAACGTCCGGACTTTCTGGGCCTGGGTGTAATAAGCGTCATAATAGCCAGCGCTGAGCACATAGGTGCCGATCATGATCCGGCGCTTCACTTCCGGACCAAAACCCGCTTCGCGAGTCGCGGCATACATGTCTTGCAGCCCGGCCCCGTCGGGCAAATCACGCAAACCATAACGAACGCCATCATAGCGGGCGAGATTGGAGGAGGCTTCGGCAGGCGCAATGATATAATAAGCTGGCAGCGCATATCTGGTGTGCGGCAGCGAGACATCGACGATGGTCGCGCCTGCGTCTTTCAGCCATTGGATGCCCTGTTGCCAGAGCGCATCAATTTCAGCTGGCATATTGTCGACGCGATATTCCTTGGGAATACCGACTTTCTTGCCTTGCAAGTCGCTGTTCAATGCGGCTTCCCAGTCCGGCACCGGCAATTCGAGCGAAGTCGAATCTTTCGGATCAAAGCCGGCCATCGCGCCGAGCATGATCGCGCAATCGCGGGTATCATGGGCCATCGGGCCGGCCTGATCGAGCGAACTGGCAAAGGCAATCGTGCCCCAGCGCGAACAGCGCCCATAAGTGGGCTTGAAGCCGGTGATGCCGACAAATGCAGCGGGCTGGCGGATCGAACCGCCAGTGTCGGTGCCCGTTGCTGCCGGTGCGATGCGCGCGGATACTACCACGGCACTGCCGCCGGACGAGCCGCCCGGGGCCAGGTCCGTATTGCCACCATCATTGCGCCGCCAGGGCGAAATTACATTGCCAAAGGCGCTGGTTTCGTTGGAGGAACCCATGGCAAATTGATCCATATTCAATTTACCCAGCATCCCTGCCCCGGCTGCAAAAAGATTGGCTGAAACGGTCGACTCATATTGTGGCACGAAACCGTCCAAAATCAGGCTTGCCGCAGTGGTTGTGACGCCTTCGGTACAGAATAGATCTTTCATGCCAATCGGGACGCCCGCCATTTTGCCGAGCGTCTCGCCGGCCGCCTTGGCTTTGTCGGTCGCTTCTGCAGCTGCCAGCGCATGTTCCGGGGTTTCGACCAGAAAGGCGTTCAGCTCTTTGGCGGCGCTGACCCGCGAAATGAAAGTCTCGGCCACTTCCGTCGCGGTAAATTCACCATCGGCGACACCGCTGCGGATGGCTGCGATACCCAGTTCGTATATTTCAGTCATATTATTTCCGTTAGTCCTGAGCCTGTCGAAGGACGCGTTTCGCGCAAGGGGGTGGCTTCGACAAGCTCAGCCCGAACGGTTAGATGCATCGCGAAAACTATCATTCGATCACCTTCGGCACGGCAAAAAAGCCATGTTCCTCAACCGGCGCATTGGCGAGAATCTTGTCGCGTTTGCTGCCATCGGTCACCTCATCGGCGCGCAAACGCAGCTTATTGGCGATCACGGCGGTCATCGGCTCGACATCTTTCGTGTCGACTTCGCTCAATTGTTCGACCCAGCCCAATATATTGTTGAGCTCGGGAACCAGAGCATCGGCTTCTGACTCGCTGATCGCGATACGCGACAGATTTGCGATCTTTTTTACGGTTTCTTTATCGACGGACATGATTCATTCTTTTTCAGTTCATCTTTTTTGCGGTAATTTGGAAAAACATTGTGTACTGAGCGCCGCTAGCACTGGCGCGAAGCAGCTTCAAGTTGAATGAGGCGGTAACTGGGCTTTTGGAGTTTATTTTGGCGCGGAAATTTCTTTATTTTATAGCGAGCATGATCATCCTGGTGATCGCGGGCGCATTTGTATTCCGAATCTATGGCGAAGAACTGATGGAAGTCGCTTTCGTACCGGACGCCGATTTTACGGCTCAGGAAATGCTCGAGAACAACGTCTATGCCGACGTCAAAATGTGGTTGGCTCGCCCTGAACTCGTCAAGGGAAATCCCGCTCTGTGGTTGCCAACCGGTTTCGAAGAGTCGGAACCGGCAATCGCGCAAGCAGACAAAGCGGCGGTATTTTTCATCCATCCGACATCTTTCCTGAAAAAGAACCGCTGGAATGCGCCGCTTGATGATGCCGAATCACAAGCGCGCGCGCGGATATTCCTGCGCGGACAAGCCAGTGCCTTTAGTGCCATTGGCGATGTCTGGGCGCCGCGCTACCGTCAGGCGACGCTCGGCGCCTTTCTCACCGAGAAACCGGAGGGGCAACAGGCTTTGGATGCCGCCTATGCCGATGTCCTCACCGCTTTTGATCATTTTTTGCTCGAAATTCCTGATGACAAAGCAATCATCCTCGCGGGACACAGCCAGGGGAGCCTGCATCTGACCAATTTGCTCAAGGACCGGGCGGCCGGAACGCCACTCGCCAACCGAATTGTAGCCGCATATATTGTGGGCTGGCCGGTATCGGTTGAGGCTGATGTCCCGGCAATGGGTCTCGATATTTGCGAAAACGCTGAACAGACGGGCTGTCTGCTCAGCTGGGAGAGCTTTGCGGAACCGGCAGATTATGGCCGTATCATTGAGGTCTATGAGATGACCATTGGCTTTAACGGGCAGCCTCGCAAAGGCACCAAATTGCTGTGCACCAATCCGATCAACGGCACGACCGATTCGACCGCCACAGCGAATGACAATCTCGGAACTTTGGTGCCCAATGGCGATTTAAGCGATGCGACACTGGTCGCCGGAGCGGTTCCAGCCCGATGCGATGACAAGGGTTTTCTGCTGATCGGAGATCCGCCCGAAATGGGTCCCTATGCGCTTCCCGGCAATAATTATCATGTCTATGATTACAGCCTGTTCTGGAGCAATGTGCGCGACGATGTATCGAGAAGGATGACAGCATTTCTCGCGCGCTGATGACAGACGACAAGTCCGCCTTCAGAGCTGGCTTTCCCGATGGCGGGCGTCTGCTCGGTCTGGACGTCGGCACCAAGACGGTCGGATTGGCATTATGCGATGCGCAGTGGACCATCGCCACGGCAGCGGAAACGGTTCGCAGAACAAAATTCTCCAAAGATCTGGAACAGATTAAAACAGTTATCGCCGCGCAGAATGTTGTCGGGCTCGTCGTCGGGCTGCCGCTCAATCTCGACGGCAGTATCAGCAAACAAACGCAGGCCGCCAAATCGTTCGCCCAGAATCTGCGGATTTTGGCCCTCCCCATTTTGCTATGGGACGAGCGGTGGAGCACCCAAGCTGTCGAACGTGATCTCATTGCCTCGGACGTCAGCCGTAAAAGGCGCAGCGAAGTCATCGACAAGATGGCCGCTGCTTATATTTTGCAAGGCGCGATTGATGGGCTTGCCGCAATCGGGTGATGCCTTTATAGCACCCGCTTTAATGACATCGAAACAATCAGGCCAGAAAATGGCAACGTCGCATCAGTTTCCTGCTGGATCGGATGCTTTTCCACATAATCACCTATTGGGCATCGCGGGTTTGCAACCCTGGGAGATATTATTCCTGCTCAAAGAGGCGGAACAATGGGTCGATTTGAACCGCAAATCCAGCAAACATGCTAATCGGTTGGATGGTTTGACGGTGATCAACGCCTTTTTCGAAAATAGCACTAGAACATTGCTTTCCTTCGAAATCGCGGGAAAACGAATGGGCGCCGATGTGGTCAACATGCACGCGGCCCAATCCAGTATCAAAAAGGGCGAAACGCTGATTGATACAGCAGTGACGCTCAATGCGATGAAGGCGGATGCCATTGTCATCCGGCATGGCAGTTCCGGAGCAGTGCAACTGATCGCTGACAAGGTCGACTGTCCGGTCCTCAATGCCGGCGACGGTCGGCATGAACATCCGACACAGGCGCTTCTCGACGCGCTCACAATTCAGCGCCGCAAGGGCGATATCAGCGGTCTGACCATCACGATATGCGGTGACGTGATGCACAGTCGGGTTGCGCGATCCAATATCTACTGCCTGACGACATTGGGTGCAAAAGTCCGGGTCTGTGCCCCGGCCCCTCTGCTTCCCGTTGCGCTGGACCGGATGAGCGTCGAAGTCTTCACTGATTTTGATCGCGCGCTTGCCGGAAGCGACGTCGTCATGATGCTAAGACTGCAAAGCGAGCGAATGAACGGTGATTTTATTCCCAGCCCGCGCGAATATCATCATCTCTACGGTTTGACCAAGGAGCGCCTGCAGCTGGCTGATGCCGATGCTCTGGTGATGCACCCTGGCCCGATGAATCGCGGCGTCGAGATCGATAGCGACGTTGCCGATGATGTTGATCGGTCGACGATTACTGAACAAGTCGAAATGGGCGTAGCTGTGCGCATGGCTTGCCTGGATATATTGACGCGACGATCCCGCGGCGTGGAGGGTTGGGCATGAGCAAATATTTCACAAACGCCCAATTGGTTGGATCGGCTGAACAAGGCGTAATGACCGGCTCACTGGCGACCAGCGGCGACCTGATCGAGACAGTGGGCGGCACCGAACCACAGTCAAAATCTGACAAGATTGATTGCAACGGACTGCTCCTGGCCCCCGGCATCGTCGATCTCGGCGTTTTCGTTATCGACAAGCCCGCATTTCATTTTGGCGGGGTTACGCGCGCCGCATTGATGCCCGATCAGTCCCCGGTCCTCGATCTGCCTGCGATGATCAAACATAATAGCGCGATCGGAAAGCCAGATCTTTGGTCTCATCCGATTGCAGCGGCAACCAAAAGCCTGGCTGGAAAACAGCTGGCTGAAATCGGATTGATGAAAGACGCGGGAGCCCGTGTAGTATCGACGGGCAGACAATGGATCGCCGACAGCGGCTTGATGTTCAAATTGTTACAATATTGCCAATCGCTGGACCTGCCGCTCATCGTTCACAGCGAAGATGCCAATCTGGTCAATGGTGCCGTAGCCACATCTGGCGAAACGGCGACCAGACTGGGCTTGGCCAGCGCGCCGGCATCGGCAGAAGCCCTTTCGATCGCGCGGGATCTCACTCTCGTCGAAGAAACCCGCGCACATGTTCACTTCCGCCAGGTCACGACCGAACGCGGTCTCAACCTGATCCGCAAAGCAAAATCGCAGGGTCTCCCCGTCACCTGCGGAATCACTCCGGCCCATTTCCTGCTTTCCGATATCGCAATCAGCGATTTCCGGACCTTTGCGAGATTGTCGCCGCCATTGAGAGGTGAAGATGATCGCCAAGCCTGTATCGCGGCGATCGCCGACGGCACGATCGACATCATCTCTTCGGGACATGATCCGCGCGGGCCGGAAGACAAGAGATTGCCCTTTGCAGAGTCAGAACCAGGCATGGCAGGCGCGGAAACATTGCTCGCGCTGGCGCTCAATCTGGTCAAAGATGGGATGATATCCATCGGCCGATTATTTGAACTATTGTCCGCCAATCCTGCCCGTTTGCTCAATGTCAAAGCCGGGTCTCTGACTGCCGGATATGAGGCTGACCTGATTCTCGTGGATCCTGACGCACCATGGCAAGTCGATACCCGCAAGATGGCGGCTGCAGCCGGCAATACGCCGTTCCATGGCCTCCCCGCGCAAGGCCGTGTCAAAGCAATATATAAGGGCGGAAAAGCTATCTAGCTGTTCCGCCCTTTGCAAATTCTAACTTGGATTTAGCGAGAAGCGAGCTTCTTCGGCGCGTTGCTCGCCATCTGGGTGGGCGCAACTCTTTTGACGCCTTTGGTATGCCGAACAATACAGCTTCCACCTTTGGCTTTGATTCCGTCGCACATCGCCTTGGCGGATTTCGCGTTACCAAATCCCATGGCTGCCAAACGATATAGCGTCTTGCCATTTACATTGATCCGCGAACTGGCATGTTGAAAAGCCGCCAGATCACTATTTTGTGCGGTCAGGATACCCCAGGCGCGTTGGGCGCCCTTCGTGGATGAAAATGCACCCAATTGCACAAGATGTGTCCCTGAGGACCGGGTGACCTGTTTGACAGTCGGCTGGAAAGCCACTTTCTGCAAAATTGGCCGAGCAGCTGCAATCGCCTTTGCCGCGGGCGTGTTCACCGGCATTGGCGTCGCGGCTGCCGATTTCACTTGCGGTGCTTCATTTTCAACAACAAATTTGGTTGCGGGAGCAACAGGTGCCGGTTTTGGCGCCGCCGTGACCTTCGGTTTGTTCACCGGTGCCTTGACGACGCTTGCAGGCACCGCAACTTGGGTCACTTTGACGTTATTTTCCTTCGCCGTAAAATCGACGTCTGATCCTTCGACTGGTGCAGGACCAATAGCGGGCAAAGGTTCATTCCCATCAAAGCTTGCCACTTCGCGGCTATAATCCTGCTCTGGTGACTGGGCAAAGACCGAAGGTTCGGCATTTAGCGCGAGCCGAACGGGCTGACCCGGGTCGACGGCAGCAGGGGTTACATTGAACATTTCAACGACGCGGGTCTGATACGCGCCCGGACGTGCCATTTGGGCCCATTGCATCATACGCTGGTCAACCGTTGCAGCGGGCATATCCTGAACCGCCATCAATTTGGCTTCTTTCCAGCGACCATCTAGCGCATAAGCTAGACCGAGATTCTGCCGGGTACGGCCCGAAACATTTGCGTCGCGGATCGCCATTTCCAAAATGTCGACGGCTGCTTTTGAATCACCTGCCAAAGCCAGCGCTAGACCATAATCTGCAATCGGGAGATATTGACGATTTTCTTTAACAACCTGTTTTGCAGCATCTGCTTTCCCTTGTCCCAATTGCGCGAGACTCAGGGTCAATACCAAACGCGCATCTTTTTTACCGAGCTCCATGGCATCCAGAAAACTGCGCTCTGCAGATGCAAAGCGTCCGGCTGCCATATAGGCTTGGCCCAGCAAAGCTCGGGTTTCAGGGTTGTCGCCAACTCCAGCAACAGATCGCTCAGCATAAGCGATTGCCTTTTCGAGCTGGCCTTTCGCCATCGCTTTCTCTGCTTTCTTAGCATATTTCACACCATCTTTGGCCGATGCAGGTTTACTGGACATCGATGCAACAGAGCTGTTTCCCACTGGACCACAGCCCGTGAGAACGGAGGTAAACACCAACGACGAAGCTGCTATTTTCAATAAGATATCGCGTTTCATTTCTAAGCCCTCGTAAAAAATTCGTTCATTTGGTTCGGTTATTATCTGCGTCCACCTCAGGATGCCCCGCGAGACGGAATTCGCTCGGCCAGATCATCAAGTTCGGGGATAGTTCTCAAATATTCGTCGACAGCTTTGGTTACCAACTGCTGCGCCGAAACATTTTTAACTGCTGTCGCCAAGCGAAGTCTCAAATGCCGTTCAGGATCAAGACGCAGCGTAAAGGCAGCTTTTGCTTTGCGTGTGCGGGACTTGCGAGCAGGCCGAGATTTTTTTGTATCTCGCTGTTTAACTGGCACTGCTTCGGCGATTGTCGATTGCTCTACAATCGGCGCAACTTCGCGGGAAATCGAGAGCGGGACGGGCGCCGGCTGCGTTTCAACAACATGCGATATCGCGTCTGGTTCCTCATGGGACTGGGCGCCGAGCTTGGCCGCAATTTCTTCTTGCTGCTGTTTTACAGCGGGAATGGTTTCCGGGATGGCGCCAGCCAAAGGATTATAGTGAATAGCGGCGTCTTCATCGGCGATTGGATGATCGCTATGATCGGGATTTACATCATAGCCCATATCATTCCAACCAAGATCCTCTTGCGCATCTTCAGGTTGATCATGAGACGGATCAGGAATGCTAAAGCCTTGTCGACGCATGGCCGGCTTCGCGCCGCCTTTGCGTGCGAGCAGGCTGGAGGACAGAGAAGCCAGAGGTTTTGAATCACTCATATTATCAGTCTCTCCCATCAAGACCCAACAACCCGGCGGCCGAAATTGCCACCAGGACGTTGCAGGTTGGGATTAACATTTTGAGCCATGGCCGGAGCGCTGAATATCGTGCGACGGAAATTCTTCTCGAGACGATCGGAGATATAGCTCCAGAGCTGAATCACTTCCTGTGCGGAGCGGCCGGATGGGTCTACTTCCATCACCGTACGTCCATCAATCATCGAGCCGGCAAAATCAGTCCGGTGATGAACGGTGATCGGCGCAACCGTGCCATGCTGGGATAAGGCGACGGCGGCTTCCGAAGTAATCTTGGCTTTTGGTGTGGCACCGTTGACGATGAAGAGCAGAGGTTTGCCCGCCCGCTCGCATAGATCAACGGTTGCGCCAACAGCTCGCAAGTCATGCGGACTTGGCCGGGTTGGAATAACAATCAGTTCGGCAACCGATATAACGCTTTGGATCGCCATGGTAATGGCAGGAGGTGTGTCGATGACGGCGAGTTTAAATCCTTGCTGACGCAGGATTGCGAGATCGGATGCTAGTCGTGAAACGGTAGTTTGCGCGAAGGCGGGCAATTCCGCTTCCCGCTCATTCCACCAATCGGCAAGAGAACCTTGCGGATCAATATCTATCAAAACAACTGGCCCTGCCCCGGCCAACTGCGCCTGCACGGCCAGATGCCCCGAAAGCGTTGTTTTTCCGGAACCGCCTTTTTGCGACGCCATTGCTAGAACTCGCACGCTATTCCCCTTGTCCAATTCTGGGTTGGTTTACTGACAAACATGCCGGAAAACGCTACTCGGGAACCTTTTTGGCAGAACAGGGCTAATATAGGGTTAACGCCGCCATGATGATTTTAACAATCTGCAGAAAAAAGTTACACGATGTTAAAATTGGATTCATGATCCGCTCATATGGATTTTACTAGACTTCAAGAGTCTATGCATATTAGCGTCAGGCTGATATCTCGGCGATATATGATCGCAACGATTTGCTACACAGGGAAGAATCCATGACCAAGGCCAAAAAATTGTTCAGAATCGCGCTTATATCATCGGCTCTGACAGTATCCGCTCCTGTTTTCGCGGATGTCAAAGCCGGAGTCGATGCCTGGGGGCGCGGCGACTATCAAACCGCTCTGCAAGAGTGGCGCGGTCCTGCGGCCAATGGCGATGCGGATGCGCAGTTTAATCTCGCACAGGCTTATAAATTGGGCCGCGGCGTGCCCACGGATTTGCGGCAGGCTGAAAGCTGGTATAAAAAAGCGGCCGATCAAGGACATTTGCAGGCCAATGACAATTATGGCCTGATCCTGTTTCAAGCCAATCGTCGTGACGAAGCCCTGCCTTATCTGCAGGCATCGGCAAATCGCGGCGAACCGCGCGCACAATATGTCCTGGGCACCGGTCATTTCAATGGCGATTTCGTCGAGAAGGACTGGGTCAAGGCTTATGCATTGATGACGCGATCTTCTGCCCAGGGATTGCCGCAGGCCACATCGAACATGGCCCAGATGGATCAATTCATTCCGATTGAGGATCGCCGGCGGGCGATCGATTTGGCGGGTCAAATGGAACAGAGTGAAAAGCGCGCACGGTCTGCCCAGATCGGTGGCCTGCGTTCTTCGGGACCTACTAGCCCTGTTCAAACCGCGCAACTCCCTCCGTCACAAGTGGCTGCTCCATTGCCAGCCCCGACACCAGCGCCAGTCGCGCCAAGACCTGCGCCTACGGCGCCTGGCGTAACCTATGCGACAAACCCGGCCCCAGCGGCGGCACCGGCCATCGCATCAGCGCCGGTTCGAGCCGCAGCAGAGGGCAATTGGCGCGTTCAATTGGGAGCTTTTAGAGATGAAAACAAGGCCAAGAACCTCTGGACCAGACTTGAGGGACGGGTCTCGGGCTTGAGCACGACCCAACCCTATCTCGTGAAAGCGGGCGGGATCACGCGATTGCAGGCAGGGCCCTTTGTGAGCCGTTCACAAGCGGAGTCGATGTGCAGAAACGTTAAAGCATCTGGCAACGCCTGCATCATCAAAGCCCGATAGGCGGATTCTAGTCCGAGACCCATTGGTCCGAGGAAATGCCCTGCATATGGAGCAGTGCGGTCAAATCATTGGAATTGATCGCAACATCTGCGGCCAGGGCGGCCTTCGGCTTAGCGTGATAAGCCACACCCATTCCTGATGTCTCAATCATCGGAATATCATTCGCACCATCGCCGACCGCCAAACAATCACGCAGGGCCAGGCCAGCGGCTTCGGCGCGTGATTCGAGCAATTTCTTCTTCGCGGCGGCGGCGACGATTTCGCCGACCAGACCGCCATTGAGCTGACCATTATCTTCGTCAAGAATATTGGCGTGAAAGGACTGGAACCCGATCATTTCTGCTACCGGCTTGGCGAATTTTGTAAATCCGCCAGACACCAAGATTGTTTCAGCCCCAAATTTGCGCATGGTCCGCACCAAAATCTCGGCCCCCGGCATGATTGTGACCCGTTCGTCCAGACATTTTTGAATGGCTGACGTCTCTAGTCCCTTGAGCAGGGCAACACGCCCGCGCAGAGCCTCTTCAAAGTCGAGCTCACCCTGCATCGCGCGTTCGGTGATTTCAGCAATCTGGCCCTTGATACCCGCATAATCAGCCAGTTCGTCGATACATTCAACGGTGATCATGGTGCTATCCATGTCCGATATCAGCAGCTTTTTCTGACGGTTTTCCAGAGGCTGGACCGCAACATCCATGAAATCCTTGATTCCTTCCAGTGCGGCTCGGGCATCTTTGGCGGAACCGGAGAAGAAGATATCTGCCACACGGTTATCGACAACGTCGGAAAGACCGGTAACGGCGCACCCGGCAGCGTTCAATCTGTCCTGTGCAGAACTTAGCTCTCCCTTTTCGAGCTTTTCTGTTGCTATGAGCGTTGCGATGAACATGGTTTCTCCAAAGAAAGACAAGAATGTCATATTGATTGTTGGCCCAACGGCCAGCGGGAAATCCGCATTGGCATTGGAACTGGCGAAAAAGCAAGCCCTTCAAAATCAGGAATCGGTCATTATCAACGCTGATAGTGCTCAGGTCTATCGTGACCTGCAGATCGTCAGTGCGCGACCGACGGTCTCGGAAATGCAGGGTTTCGATCATCAGCTCTATGACTATATCGACGGCGCAGAGGCCTGTTCTGCGGCGCGCTGGGCTCATGACGCCAAGACGTCGATTTCCGAAGCGCACGACCGCGATCGACTGCCGATCCTGGTTGGTGGAACGGGGCTCTATGTCAGAACATTGCTCGACGGCATTGCGCCGATACCGGATATTGATCCCGAGATTCGCGCGCAAGTTCGCGCATTGGAGGCGTTGGAGGCATATGAGCTGCTCCAAATGGCCGATCCGGAGGCGGCGAACCGGCTTAATCCAACCGACAAGACGCGAATACAGCGCGCGTTGGAGGTCAGCCGGTCGACCGGCAAGCCGCTGCATCATTGGCAGCAGCGAAAAACCGGCGGAATCGGATCAGCTATCCGGCTCCACCCGCTGGTTCTCCTGCCGCCACGCGACTGGCTCTATGCGCGCTGCGACCAGCGCTTTCATCTGATGATCAAAAATGGAGCCAAGCAGGAAGTGGAACAGCTCCTCAATCGCGATCTGTCTCCCGATTGCCCGGTCATGCGAGCGATTGGCGTTCCCGAAATTGCCCAATGGATCAATGGCGAAAGCGATCTCGAAACCGCCGCGGCCATCGCGCAAGCGGCAACACGGCAATATGCCAAACGCCAATATACTTGGTTTCGCAATCAATGCCCGGCGGATTGGCCGCGATATACAGAGATCATAAATGTTGATAAGTTCAATGATATTGAAACTTTATTACAATAATCATCCTTGACACAGAATAATAGGGCTTGTACCGAGCCTGCGTTTAACAAAGTCTTGCGTATTTTGCGGGGCTGCATCATGGCAGCACAAAGTCGAAGACAAGCTAGAAAATGGAGTGTGTAGTGGCCGAAAAAAGCGGCGCAGATATATTGGTCGAAACCCTGCTGAGTCTGGGCGTGGATACTGTTTTTGGTTATCCCGGTGGTGCAGTTCTGCCGATTTACGATGCCTTATATCAACATCCCACGATCAAACATATTCTGGTGCGCCATGAACAGGCGGCAACCCATGCGGCAGAGGGCTATGCACGGTCCACCGGCAAGCCGGGTGTCGTTCTGGTCACCTCGGGCCCCGGTGCGACCAATGCCGTCACCGGAATCACCGATGCGCTCATGGACAGTATCCCGATGGTGGTTATCACCGGACAGGTGGCGACCAATCTGATCGGAACCGATGCGTTTCAGGAAGCCGATACAATCGGCATCACCCGTCACTGCACCAAGCATAATTATCTGGTCAAAAATCCGTCGGATCTTGCCCAGGTGGTGCAGGAGGCCTTCCATATCGCCACCCAGGGCCGTCCCGGACCCGTAGTCATCGACATCCCGAAAAATGTCCAGGTAGCTGCCGCTGAATTTAGCAGCCACCGAGGCTTGGAAAATAACCGCTATCAGCCGCAAACCGAAGGTGACTATCAGGTCATCAACCAGGCTGCGGAAATGATCATGGCCGCCAAAGCCCCGGTTTTCTATACCGGCGGCGGCATAATCAACAGTGGTCCCGAGGCCAGCGAAACATTGATCGAACTGGCCCAGCTCGTCGGCTGTCCCGTGACATCGACATTAATGGGCCTGGGCGCCTTTCCGGCAGCCTCCGACCAATGGCTTGGCATGCTCGGCATGCACGGCACTTATGAAGCCAATATGGCGATGAACAAGGCGGATCTTGTCATCTGTCTCGGCGCCCGCTTCGACGACCGGATTACCGGCAGAATTGACGCATTTTCGCCCAATAGCAAGAAGATCCATGTCGATATTGACCGGTCATCGATCAACAAGACGATCCGGGTTGATCTTCCGGTTGTTGGCGATGTCGGACGGGTGATGGAACAATTGCTCGCCGTATTGAAAGGCCGCAGATTTTCCAGTCCTGGCTATGAGGAATGGTGGTCGCGTATCGCCGGGTGGCGGGCAACGAACTGCCTCGAATATCCGGAAAATAAAGAAGAAATCATGCCACAGCTGGCGATCCGCAAGCTTTGGGAAGCAACCCATGAACGCGATCCGATCATCACCACCGAAGTCGGCCAGCATCAAATGTGGGCCGCGCAGCATTTCGACTTTGAAAAGCCGAACAAATGGCTGACCAGCGGGGGGCTCGGTACGATGGGCTATGGCCTGCCCGCGGCGATTGGTGCGCAATTGGGTGATCCGGATGCGCTGGTGATTGATATCGCCGGCGAAGCCTCGATCCAGATGAATATCCAGGAACTTGGCACCGCGACACAATATCGCCTGCCGGTGAAGCTTTTCATCCTCAACAATGAATATATGGGGATGGTCCGCCAGTGGCAGGAATTGACATATGAAAGCCGCTATTCAAATAGTTATAGCGATAGCCTGCCAGATTTTGTGAAGTTGGCGGAAAGCTATGGCTGGACCGGAATATTGATCGAGGACCCGGCTGATCTGGAAGCGGGCATAGAAAAAATGCTCGCAACCGATGGCCCGGTGCTGGTGGATTGCCGAGTCGCCAAACTGGCCAATTGTTTCCCGATGATTCCGTCCGGCGCGGCGCATACCGAAATGCTATTGTCCCCAGAAGATGTGAAGGGCACAATGGACGACCAAGCAAAGGCTCTTGTATAATGCATATCAAGGATGAAATCGTTGAACGCCATGTCTTGGCCGTTTTGGTAGACAATGAAGCGGGCATTTTGGCGCGCATTGCTGGCATGTTCACGTCGCGCGGCTATAATATCGAGAGCCTCACCGTCGCCGATATCAGCGAGGATCACGCGATTAGCCGGATCACGATTGCCACCAACGGCCCTCCCCATGTGATCGAACAGATTATTGCGCAGCTGGATCGATTGGTTCCGGTCCATAGCGTGCGCGATCTCACTGAGTCCGGACCACATGTTCAACGCGAACTGGCGCTGGTCAAAGTGGCTGGCAAGGGCGAAAATCGTATCGAAGCGATGCGCCTGGCCGATGCCTATCGGGCCCGCATTGTTGATGCATCGACCGAAAGTTTCATCTTCGAGATTACCGGAACACCGGGAAAGATCGAGACGTTCGTTGCATTGATGCGCGAGGTCGGCCTGGTTGAAGTCGGACGCACGGGCGTTGTCGCCATTTCCCGGGGACCGGACGCCGCGTGAACCATGGTTGATCCTAATTGCCAAGGTCATGCCGGAGCCCGTATTTCAGCGATTTGACCGCCACCGAAATTGCCAAAAACCCAATATAATATATCTGAATATAAGGAAGAAAAATGAAAGTCTATTATGACGCTGATGCCGATCTCGGCCTGATCAAAAACAAGAAGATCGCGATTGTTGGATATGGCAGCCAAGGCCACGCCCACGCCCAGAATTTGCGCGACAGCGGCGTGAGCGAAGTCGCCATTGCGCTGCGGTCCGGTTCGGCAACCGCGAAAAAGGCAGAATCTGCCGGCTTCAAAGTTCTGACCAACAAAGACGCAGCCGCTTGGGCAGATATCGTCATGATCCTCGCACCAGATGAGCATCAAGCCGCCATCTATGCCGATGATCTGCATGACAATATGAAACAGGGTGCCGCGATTGCTTTTGCTCACGGCCTCAACATTCACTTCGGTCTGATCGAAGCGCGCGAAGATCTTGATGTCATCATGATCGCACCCAAAGGCCCCGGCCACACGGTCCGCAGCGAATATCAGCGGGGCGGCGGCGTTCCTTGCCTGATCGCGATTGACCGCGACATTTCCGGGAACGCACATGACGTTGCCCTCGCATATGCCAGCGGCGTTGGCGGCGGTCGCAGCGGAATCATCGAAACCAATTTCCGCGAGGAATGCGAAACCGACCTGTTCGGCGAACAGGCGGTACTCTGCGGCGGGATCACTCATTTGATTCAGGCTGGTTTCGAAACGCTCACCGAAGCTGGCTATGCTCCGGAAATGGCCTATTTCGAATGTCTGCACGAAACCAAGTTGATCGTCGATCTGCTCTATGAAGGCGGTATCGCCAACATGCGCTATTCCATCTCCAACACGGCGGAATATGGCGATATTACGACCGGGCCACGGATCATCACCGACGAAACCAAAGCCGAAATGAAACGGGTTTTGGCCGACATTCAATCCGGACGGTTCGTCAAGGATTTCGTTCTCGACAATCGTGCCGGCCAACCCGAGCTCAAAGCCGCGCGCAAACAGGCCGCCGCTCATCCAATCGAAGAAACCGGCGCACAGCTTCGCGCGATGATGCCATGGATCGGCGCCAACAAGCTGGTCGACAAAGAAAAAAACTAAGCCCCCATATCACCGACATAGAAAAGGCGGCGGGATTGCTCCTGCCGCCTTTTTCATTTTAAGACCAGTTATCGATCAGCTGGTATAATGTTCGCTCGCATCATGGGTCGGATAATTTTTGTCACCCTTTTCGATAAAGCCGGGGACATCTTTGGTCCAGCGCTTGGCGACATCTTTGCTGAAGTTGAGATATAGTTTTCCATCAACAATATGGTAAACTGTTGGATCTCCAGGCGCGAGCGCGTCATTGGCGCCGATCGCCCAAGAACAATATCCGCCATATTGCGGCGCATATTTTGCAGGATCGGTTTGAAATATCGCTGCATTTTCAGCCGTCGCGAACTGATAGTCAAAGCCTTGGTAACGAACCCGAAATTCTTTGCTGCCTTCAACCGGCGCATCACCATTGAAATAGCTGACCGCATCATAGCCGGTCAGCGCGAGAGTTTCGCCTTCATTCTTGGTGTAGACGGGGCCTTGGAGCTCTCCGCCGAGATCAGCAACCAGCTCAGCGGACATCGCCGCCTCGGTCGTTTCAGCATTTGAGGCCGGTTCTGTGGAACAGGCTGTCACGGCGGTTGCCAACAGGGCAATGGCGATAATCGATGTTTTCATTTCAATTTTCCTTCTACAAATCCAAATTCAAGATGGTAATTTCGTTCTGCAATTGCGTTAAACTCATCCTAGCTTCGCTATGCTCCCGCAAAAGGTTTCAGTATATTCAAAAAAAATGCAGCGCCGCGGTTGATTTATCCGACAGCGTGGATAAAACCTAAAGCATGACGAGGTTAAAAGCTCTCTCGCTACTACGACTTATGCGCCCTTAGGCGTACCGTTGCTGCTGCCCAAAATGCGCAGCGCCCCGCCTAAGGGATGATTTTCCAGAAATTAGAGAAAACCAGCGAATTGTGCCTTGCGCGCATGTTCAAGAACCATAAGAGTAGCGATATGCATCATAGTCCATCCCAGAAATACCGTCCCTTCGGCCAGATAGATTTGCCCAATAGGCAATGGCCCTCCCGCACGATCACCCAAGCCCCGCGCTGGCTTTCCACCGATCTTCGAGATGGCAATCAGGCGCTGATCGATCCGATGAATGCCGAGAAAAAGCAACGTTTCTTTGATTTGCTGGTGAAAATCGGGATCAAGGAAATAGAAGTCGGGTTTCCGGCGGCCGGCGCGACCGATTTCGACTTTATCAGCGGCTTGGTGACATCCGGTAAAATTCCCGATGACGTCATGGTGCAGATATTGACCCAATCGCGCCGTGATCTGATCGAAACCAGTTTCGCCAGTCTCGAAGGGGCCAAACAGGCGATCGTGCATCTCTATAACGCCGTTTCACCCGCCTGGCGCGATGTTGTGTTCAAACTCGGCAAGGACGGCGTCAAGGATATCGCCAAGCAGGGCGCGACAATCTTGCGCGAACAGGCCGAAAAATATCCCGACACCGACTGGCATTTTGAATATTCTCCCGAGACTTTCTCGACAGCCGAACTGGATTTCAGCCTCGAAGTGGTCGAAGCGGTGATGGACATTATCGAGCCGACTGCGGAAAAACCGTTGATCCTCAATCTGCCGGCAACGGTCGAGGCCTCGACGCCGAACATCTACGCTGATCAAGTCGAGTGGATGTGCACAAATATCAGCAAGCGCGAGCATGTGGTGATCAGCCTCCACACCCATAATGACCGCGGATCGGGCGTGGCTGCGTCCGAATTGGGGATGATGGCCGGGGCAGACCGGGTCGAAGGCTGCCTGTTCGGCAATGGCGAGCGCACTGGCAACGTCGATCTCGTGACACTTGGTCTGAATCTCTACACTCAAGGCGTTGATCCCAAGCTGGATTTTTCGAATATGGACGAGATTGTCAAAACCGTTGAATATTGCAATCAATTGCCGGTTCCCGAACGCCATCCCTATGCCGGTGAATTGGTCTTTACCGCTTTTTCAGGCTCGCATCAGGACGCAATCAAAAAGGGCTTTGCAGCGCAGGACCAGCGCAATGACGAACTTTGGAACGTCCCCTATCTGCCGATCGACCCCCGCGATATCGGTCGCGACTATGAGGCGGTGATCCGCGTGAACAGCCAATCCGGCAAAGGCGGCATCGCGTGGATATTGGAACAGGATTACGGCCTGAAACTGCCCAAGCGTCTGCAAGCCAATTTCAGCCGGACGGTGCAGGAACTGGCCGATGAAACGAGCCGCGAACTGTCCTCTGCCGATATCTGGAGTGCATTTCAGAAACGCTATCATCTCGATGGCGGCGGTCAATATGCGCTGATCGACTATGAAGAACGCAAAACCGGTTCCGAACGGATATTTGTCGGCAAGATCCAGGGGCCGGATGGAGAAATAGCGGTCAGCGGGCGCGGCAATGGCCTGATTTCCAGCGTCGTCGATGCGGTGTCAAGCGCGCTCGGGATCACGCTGGAGATCAAGGATTATTCCGAACATGCGCTGGGTTCCGGCAAAGATGCGCAGGCCGCAGCCTATGTTGAATGCAAATCAGGCGACGGCAAGGAATTCTATGGTGTCGGAATCAACAGCGATGTTGCCCGCGCCTCGGTCGAAGCATTGCTCAGCGCGGTCAATCGCATTTAACTGACCGCTTAAAATAACAGTGGAATCTGCATCCGCTTGGGCTATGTCCGACTCATACGATTCTCAACAGGGGTTCTCATGACTTTACCAGCCATTTTCGACAATCTTCGCCTGCCGCTCATCGGTTCTCCCTTGTTCATTGTCTCCGGACCAGAACTTGTCATTGCGCAGTGCAAGGCCGGAATTGTCGGCAGCTTCCCTGCCCTCAACGCCCGTCCGCAGTCGATGCTCGACGAATGGATGCACCAGATTACCGAGGAACTGGCCGCGTGGAACCGGGACAATCCGGACAAGCCGGCAGCGCCCTTTGCGGTCAATCAGATCGTCCATAAATCCAACGACCGTCTCGATCAGGATATGGAGACCTGCGCCAAGTGGAAAGT
Organism: Sphingomonadales bacterium EhC05; assembly: GCA_001650955.1. GTDB lineage: Bacteria > Pseudomonadota > Alphaproteobacteria > Sphingomonadales > Sphingomonadaceae > Parasphingorhabdus. The sequence goes on along the minus strand of LXYP01000045.1, from coordinate 192,331 downwards.
TCCTATTGTCATCACCTCGCTGGGTGCGATTGAGGACCTCAACACCGCGGTCAAGGGATGGGGCGGGATTGTCCTGCACGACATTATCAACAATCGCTTCGCGCATAAAGCGATTGAAAAAGGCGCGACCGGGCTGATCCCCGTCGCGGCTGGCGCAGGCGGCCATGCCGGGACATTGTCGCCATTCGCTTTGATGCAGGAAATTCGGGAATGGTTTGATGGTCCAATCGCCCTGTCCGGCTCGATCGGCAGCGGTGCCTCGATTCTGGCAGCTCAGGCCATGGGCGCCGACCTCGGCTATGCCGGTTCGGCCTTTATCGCCACCAAGGAAGCCAATGCAGATCAGGGATATAAGGATGGGATTGTCGAAGGCAAAGCATCCGACATTGTCTATTCGGACCTGTTCACGGGCGTGAAGGGCAATTATCTCCGCCAGTCGATCGAAGCGGCAGGCCTGGATCCCGATAATCTTCCGCAAGGCGACTATAAGACGATGAACTTCGGCTCTGGTGGCAATACCGAGAAAAAGGCCTGGAAAGACATTTGGGGCTGCGGTCAGGGCGTCGGCATGATCAACAGCGTGATGAGCGTTCAGGACATGGTCGATCAGTTTACCGGCGAATATCGCGAAGCGCGCGACAGCCTGAAAACGCGGTTTAACTACTAGCTTCGATAATGATCCAGCGCGGCAATTGTCATCACGACAATGCTGCCGCGCCGGATCGCACATGATGATTTCGATGATGTCCTGAACGACCATCTCGTCGAACGTGAACCTATATGGTGCCAGTCCCAAGCCGCATCCTGGCCTGGGATATGATGCGGCGATGTGGCATCCTTGAACAGGAAATGTCTCAAAATAAACGCCAAATTTTGGTTTTCGCCGCCATTGGCGACTCGCCACTATTCTCCCATGGGCAATCTCCAGACAGTCATTTTCAGCCGATTTGGACAAAATTTACGTATTTTTACACGCCATGACGATATCAATCGAAATATATTTTCAACTATATTTCAATAAGATAGGTCGACCAATTCTTTCACAGCGGCGCAGTCAGATTGCAAATAGAGTTAACGAACTTGCGTGATTTTCGCAATCCTATCTAATCTGTCGGCAACAGCGGTAAATCGATATCGGCTGACTGTGGAGGCTGCACTATGGCCGTTATTGCGACATATAATTCCAAGGGAGGGGTTGGCAAAACAACTTTTGCCATAAATCTTGCTTGGGAGGCGGTCCAAAATGGATATCGAACTCTATTGTGGGAACTCGACGAGCAAGGGGACAGCAGCTGGATGATGGTCAATGGCCATCAGATCGCCCCGACCAACGCAGTCAATTTCTCGATGGGCATCGCAAATGTCCGACAGCAGATTCGCTTGAGCAAATTCCCAAAATTGAGTTTACTGGCGGGAGACGCCAATATTCGCGCGACCGAAAATTTTCTCGTCTCTTTTGCAAAGCAGCAACGGCTCAGCAAATTATTTTCCGAGTTGGAAGAAGAATTTGACCTGATAATCCTGGATTGCCCGCCCGGCTTCAGTGAAGCCAATCGCCGGATCATGCAATTTGCCCATTTGGTGATCGTTCCCGTCGTGCCTTCGCCACTTGCCATGCGGGGCTTTTACAAAATTCGCGACTATATGCGGCTGAAACGAGGTCATCATCCGCCGATGCTGCCCGTCTTTTCGATGGTCGACCGGCGCCGGAAAATGCATAAACTGGCAATGGAAGAACATCCAAACTGGCCGGTCGTCTCTATCGCAAGTGATATCGAGAGGATGACGGACAAGAAGCTTCCGGTTGGCGCCTTCGCATCAAAGAGCAAAAGCGGCGGCGCATTTCGCGAACTTTGGCGAGGAGTAGAGCATAAGCTCCTGAAAATGCTGGTATTGCGAAAAATAGTTGCCTCAAAACAGATGGAAAATGCTTAGATATTGCCCGGCTGAACACAGGCCCGGCAATATCTGTCGGCCGATAAGCGGCAATGGTCGTGCGGCCAGCAATAATCCGATGATCCGCTAAAGCCCTGAAATCATCATCGGGTGGGCTTTCAACCGACTTCATCGTCCTAGATCATCAAAATGCGGCACAATCCCTCAATTCTAAGAAGAATTTGCCAAATTTGAGCTTATCGCTGAGGCGTCCATCCGGACATATTGTTCTGCCCACATATTCATGCGAGGGCCGCAAGATCATCTGGCGGCAGAAAGACTAGGAATGAAAAAATTTGCGATCATCGGGGCCGGACTGGCTGGCCTGGCTTGTGCGGATGAACTGATCGCTTCGGGACATTCGGTACGCCTGTTTGACAAGGCAAGAGGACCGGGTGGCCGGATGTCGACGCGCCGGACAGACAGCGCTTCGGGGCAAGTCAGTTTCGATCATGGCGCACAATATTTCACGGCTCGTGATCCCTCTTTTCAGAGCTTGATCGAAACATGGTCTGATGCCGGAATTGTCGCGCGCTGGCCCGCGGCTGGTGCGGATGCATGGGTTGGCGTTCCTACGATGAACGCGCCGGTCAAACAGCTTGCTGGACGGCATGACGTCACATGGTCTGCGCATATTGAAGCGTTGCTCAAAGGCGAAGACGGCTGGCATCTCAAATTTCGCGAGGGCGCGCTGATCGAGCCGTTTGATCACATCATTCTTGCCATTCCGGCGGAACAAGCAGCAGACTTGCTCGCACCGACAGGTTCTGAATTTGCAGCGATCGCCGCCAAGACCGTCTCTGCGCCTTGCTGGACGTTGATGCTGGCTTATGACGAGCCTTTAAACACCGGCAAGATAATCTTGCGTGACGATGGGGTGATCGGCTGGGCCGCGCGCAATTCGGACAAACCGGGTCGGATGGGGCGAGAGAGCTGGGTCGTCCAGGCCGCGCCGCAATGGTCGATTGATCATGTCGAGAATGACCAAGACGCGGTCGCAAAAATACTCGAAGACCGACTGGCTGAACTGCTCGGCATCACGCTGCCCGCGCCCTTGGTGCGATCGGCCCATCGCTGGCGCTATGCGCGATCTGGACGCACCGAATTTTCCGCTCTCTATTCCGAAGAGATGCAATTGGGCGTCTGTGGCGACTGGCTGCTGGGTCCGCGCGTGGAATGTGCCTGGCTGTCCGGAACTTCGCTTGGAAAGATGATTCCCACTTAGGCTGGATCTCGATCAAATAATTATCGAAAGCCGCGCCTTGGTATCAAGGACAACGGCCGAGCAGCTCACATTTCGCCGCGCTCTCGCCTTATCGCAAACCATTTTTCGACATTGGCATTATGCTGTTTCAGCGTCTCTGCAAAAATATGCCCCCCTTTGCCATCAGCGACAAAGAACAGTGCTTTGGTTTTTGCGGGGTCCAGTACCGCCTCGATCGAAGCTCTTCCGGGATTTGCGATCGGCCCTTTGGGCAGGCCAATCATCGCATAAGTATTATAATCATTGACCTGCGCAATTTCCGATTGCCTGATCCGCCGGCCCAGCGGCTTCCCTTTGGTAATCGGATAAATGATCGTCGGGTCGGCCTGGAGCATCATATTCTTGCGAATGCGGTTGCCATATACGCCAGCCACGGTCCGGCGCTCTCTGGCGAGAGCCGTTTCCTTTTCGACGATGGCGGCGAGGATGATCGCTTCCTCAGGCGTTTTGACCACGCTTTCCTTGGTCCGTTTGGGCCAAAGCTCTGCGAGCGTATCCTGCATAGCCTTCTGCATCCGGCGCACGACATCAGCACGGGGTTCACCGCGTTCGAAGCTGTAACTGTCGGGAAGGATAGATCCTTCAGCGGGGACCGGAATATCCCCGGTGAGCAGCTCTTCAGCCATTAATTTCTCGTAGACGATGATCGACGGCGTGCCCTCGGGTATCGTTACCAATCGCTGCACGGTTTTTCCGCCCTGCAATATGTCGAGGATCTGACCGTTGCTTGCTCCGGCAGGAATCTGAAATTCTCCTGCCTTTATAGGCTCTGATCCGCCGAAAATCTTGGTCCGGTTGAGAAACGCATCGGCCGATTTTATGACACCCTCGGCTTCCATTGCCTTGGCGGCCATCGACAGGCTCGAGCCGGATTTTATGATGATCGTCCGTTCGTGATCCAATGGACCACTCGCGCTCCAACCATCGACAAAATTCCAGGCAATGAAGGCCAGGACGGTTGCCGCCGCTATCAGGATGAGGCAACCGAGACGGCGCACCGGCTTAGATGCCCTTCATAATAACGCTGGCATTGGTTCCACCAAAGCCAAAACTATTGCTGAGGACCGCTTTCACTTCGCGCTTCTTGGCAAAATGCGGAACCAAATCAACATCGGCACAGCTGTCTTCCGGGTTGTCGAGATTGAGCGTCGGAGGCACGATCTGATCGCGCAAAGCCAATATGCAGAAAATGGCTTCGACCGCCCCTGCGCCACCGAGCAAATGTCCGATGGCTGACTTTGTCGAACTCATCGACATCGTCTTGATATCATCGCCAAAGAGGCGCTTCACGGCACCCAGTTCAATGACATCCGCCATTGTCGAAGTACCATGGGCGTTGACATAGTCGATGTCGGCCGTGCTCAGGCCAGACCGTTTGAGCGCCATTTCCATCGACCGATAGGCGCCGGTTCCCTCCGGATGAGGCGCGGTGACATGATAGGCGTCACCGGACATGCCATAGCCGACGACTTCGCAATATATTGTCGCGCCACGCGCTTTCGCATGCTCATATTCTTCCAGAACGACGACACCGGCGCCCTCGCCCATCACAAAACCATCCCGGTCTTTGTCATAGGGACGGGAAGCCGCCGTGGGATCATCATTGCGTTTGGTTGACAGCGCCTTGGCCTGCGCAAAGCCGGCAATACCAATTGGGCAGATGGTTGCCTCTGCTCCGCCTGCGAGCATGACATCCGCATCATCCAGCGCAATCATCCGCGCGGCATCACCGATACTGTGTGCACCAGTTGAACATGCCGTCACCACCGCATGATTGGGGCCCATCAGACCATATTTGATCGAAACCTGTCCGGAGATCAGGTTGATCAGCCGTCCGTGGACAAAATGGGGGCTGACCCGGCCTGGTCCGCGCTCGTTCAAAACGATCGATTCACTTGCAATGCCCGGCAATCCGCCAATCCCCGAACCAATCGAGCAACCCGCACGATATTTTTCTTCTTCGGACATGTCGGTCAGTCCAGCATCTTCAAGCGCCTGTCCTGCCGCATCAATACCATAGATGATGAAGGGATCGACCTGCCGCTGCACTTTGTGATCGACGCGCAAATTGGGATCAAATCCATATTCATGATCCGCTGGCTTCACTTCACAGGCGATGTGGCATTTCTGGTCGGAGGCATCAAAGCGGGTAATTTTACCTGCGCCGGATTTGGAAGCAAGAATATTGCTCCAAGTCGTTTCCACATCCCCGCCTAGCGGCGTTACCAAACCCAGACCGGTTACAACTACACGGCGCATAATATGCTCCTTCAAACGGGTTTTCTACCCTTAGTGAAAAGCGGCCACCGGTTCAGGAAGATCTTCCTGGGCCGGCGAGCCGCTTTTTACAGTTTTTAGCGATCATTGGCCCCGAAATACCCGACCTGAAAAACAGGAGGCATCCGAAAATCAATTAGCCCTTATTGGCGTCGATGAATGAAATGGCATCCTTGACGGTAGCGATCTTCTCGGCTGCGTCATCAGGAATTTCTACGCTAAATTCTTCTTCAAACGCCATCACCAGCTCCACGATATCGAGGCTGTCTGCGCCAAGATCATCGATGAACGCCGCTTCTTCGGTCACTTTTTCGGCTTCAACGCCCAAATGTTCCACAACAATCTTTTTTACGCGGTCTGCGGTCTCACTCATGAGAAGTCCTCTTTCGTTAGGATTGAATTTCAAATTTGTCCTAGTGCGATGCAGCCTTGCTGGCAAGAGCAAGTGATGGCCTATTCAGTCCGGGACAGAGTTTTCGGATAAAAATTCAGGAAATCATCGCCATCCCGCCATTTACATGCACCGTCTGACCAGTGACATAAGCCGCTTCATTGCTGGCAAGATAGACAACAGCGGCGCCAATATCACCGCCCTCGCCCATTTTCCCCGCTGGAATCTTGCGGTTGATTTCCTCTTTCTGGGCGTCGGTCAGCGCTTCGGTCATCGGCGATGCAATGAAGCCGGGAGATACGCAATTAACTGTAATACCGCGGCTTGCGAGTTCCTGGGCCAAAGCTTTTGACATGCCGACCAGTCCCGCCTTTGACGCGACATAATTGACTTGGCCGGGGTTGCCGGTTGCGCCAACAACCGAGGTAATCGAGATGATTCGACCATGGCGTGCCTTCATCATCGGACGCGCCGCCGCCCGTGCCAGGCGAAAGGCGGATTCCAGATTGACTCTCAGGACATCCGACCAGTCATCATCCGACATCCGCATCGCCAGACCATCGCGGGTTATGCCAGCATTGTTGACGAGAATATCGAGCTTGCCGAGCTTTTTGACGGTATCGGGCACCAGTGCATTGACCTCTTCGGGTTCGGACAGGTTGCACGGCATCACAATATGGCCGTCACCGGCCAGTTCGGGAATGAGGTCCATCAAGGTCAGCTTGCGCGTTCCCGAAATCGCGACTGTCGCCCCTTGGCTCGCCAGCGATTTGGCAATTGCGGAGCCGATGCCACCGGATGCTCCGGTTACCAATGCGGTCATTCCTGTCAGATCAAACATGTCTTTTTCCTAATCTCTATGGTCTGAGCTTTACTAGACGGTCGCCAAGAAGCCTTCAATGTCATCCATCGAAACCAGGCTGATCGTCTCGGCATCCTTGGCGATGCGCTTGACCATCCCGGTCAGCACCTTGCCGCCAAATTCGACAAATTGCTCCACACCGCTCTCGTTCATATGCGCCACCGATTCGCGCCAGCGGACGGTGCCGGTTACCTGCTCCACCAGCAATTGGCGAATATCATTAACGTCAGAGACTGCCGCCGCGGTGACATTGGCAAAAATCGGAACCGCCGGCGGCAATATACTGGCTTCCGAAAGCGCTTCTTCCATCGCCTCGGCTGCGGGCTTCATCAACGAACAATGGAACGGTGCGGACACTGGCAGCAAGACACCGCGCTTGATCCCATGATCCTTGACCATCGCAATCGCACGTTCGATCGCGGCCATATGGCCGGAGATCACGACCTGAGTCGGATCATTGTCATTGGCGACCGTGCAGATATCGCCTTGCGCCGAGGCTTTCGCCAGCGCCGAGGCTTTCTTGATATCCGCACCCAACAACGCCGCCATTCCGCCCTCGCCAACCGGAACCGCTTTCTGCATCGACAGGCCGCGCAATTTGAGTAATTTGGCGGCGGTCGTCAAATTCAGGGCGCCGGCGGCACAGAGCGCGGAATATTCGCCGAGACTGTGGCCAGCGGCATATTCGCACAGATCAGAGAGATTTTTACCGCCCTCCTTTTCCATCACCCGCAAAGTCGCAATCGCATTGGCCATGATCGCCGGCTGCGCATTTTCAGTCAACGTCAGCTCGTCTGCCGGGCCTTCGCACATCAGCTTGAACAGATTTTGTTCGAGCGCGTGATCGACTTCCTCGAAAACTTCACGTGCTGTGCTGCTCGCTTCTGCAAGGGCTTTGCCCATACCGACTGCCTGGCTGCCCTGCCCTGGAAAAATAAATGCCCTCATATCGACCCTCTTCAACTTGAAATAGCTGACTGGCAGGTAGGACCGATTGGCGGTGCTTGCAAGTCCGGGCGAACTCATCACACTGGTCTATTGAGCAATTGTCAAAATCTAATCGGTCAATTAAGTCCGTGTCATGGACCAACAGAGTTTTGAACAGAAGCTGCAAATTTTTTGCCAAAGACAATTTGGCGCAGACAGCAAAGTCTCGGATATTCAGCGGCTGTCCGGCGGGGCGAGCATGGAAAGCTGGTCCTTCCTATATGATGATGAATCATTTGTACTCCGCCGGTTGCCCAGCGGCATCGCCAGTGATGAAGGCGGAATGCGCGGCATCACATTGGCCGTTCAGGCCGACGTCATCGATCTCGCCGTCCAGTCTGGTGTGACCGCGCCGACGGTGCGTGCACGGCTTCAACCGGATGACGAATTGGGCGAAGGCTTCATCATGGACAAGGCGGAGGGCGAAACTCTCCCGCATAAAATTCTTGGCAATCCGGAATTTGCCGAAGCGGAAAGCAAGCTGACCATCGAATGTGCCAAAGAGCTTTTTCATATTCACAATATGAATCCCGATCTTTTGCCCGACGGCCTGGAATATCTGTCGCCAAAACAACTTCTGGAACAACAGCGCGACCGCTATGATGAAATTGGTGCGGCGATACCGATGTTCGAATATGCCTTTCGCTGGCTGAACCAAAATGCGCCCGAGAGCGAAGCACGGACCGTCGTCCATGGCGACTTCCGGATGGGCAATTTGATGATCCAGCCTTCCGGCATGTCGGCCGTGCTGGATTGGGAACTCACGCGCCTCGGCGATCCGGTCCAGGATCTCGCCTATCTTTGCACCCCAAGCTGGCGCTTTGGCCATTATGAGAAAGTGGCGGGGGGATTTGCCAGTGCGGACAATTTCCTGGATGCTTATGCAAAATTCAGCGGCATGCGCGTCGATCCGGAGCGGTTTCGCTTCTGGCTGATCTATTCCACCTTATGGTGGGGCACCAGTTGCCTGTTAATGGGTCAGATCTGGCGTAGCCACGGCGATCGCACTTTGGAACGCACGGTCATCGGTCGCCGGGTCTCCGAAGTTGAAGTCGATCTGGCTCTGCTATTGGAGGAAATTCTTTCACCGGAGATTTGCACGTCGCTCGACTGGCAGTTGCCCGATCAGCCGGACGCAAAAGGCGAAATCAGCTATAGCGAATTGCTGACTGCGCTTGGCGAATGGAATCAGAAGACCGTACAACCGGAGCTCACCGGACACGAGCGTTTTCAATCACGCGTGGCGGGCAATGCGCTCGGCATCGCCGGGCGGCAGGCCAGCCTCGGCCCTGTATTTCAATATGCCGCGGAGCAACGGCTTGCCGCTATCGGATTCGACCATCAACAATTGTGTCATGCACTTTCACAAGGCCAGATAGGTCCAGTACATCCCGGTCTGTGGGATCATCTGCGGCTATCTGCACTCGAACGCCTGTCTATCGATCAACCCAAATATGCTGGCCTGAAGGTCGCGCTTAAAAAATGGAGTCAATGATATGAGTTTTGAAATTCCACAGGAAATAGAAGATTATCTGGTGGTTCTGGATGATTTTATCGAGGCTGAGATCAAGCCGATCGAACAGCGCGACGACAATATGCGTTTCTTTGACCATCGCCGCGAAAATGCCCGGACCAATTGGGAAGATCAGGGTCTGCCCACCGAGGAATGGGAAGATCTGATCATCGAAATGAAGCAGGTTGCCGACGCAGCCGGCCATTATCGCTATGCTCTGCCCAAGGAATTTGGCGGGCAGGACGGCAGCAATCTCGGCATGGCCCGGATCCGCGAGCATCTCGCCCATAAAGGGCTTGGCCTGCACAATGATCTCCAGAATGAAAATTCGATTGTCGGCAATCTCGTGCAACCCCTGATGCTGCGGGACTTTGGCACGGACCAGCAGAAAACCGACTATATCCCGGCAATGCTGGCGGGCAAAATGGGCTGGTGCTTTGGCCTGACCGAGGAACATCATGGGTCGGATGCAACCTGGATGGACACAACCGCGGTGCGCGAGACCCGCGACGGGGTCGACGGCTGGCTGATCAATGGCAATAAGATGTGGACCACCGGTCTGCACAAGGCCTCTCACGTCATGACCTTTGCCCGGCACAGCGGCAAGGATGGCGATGCCAAAGGCATTGGCTGTTTCATTGTCCCGGTTGATGCGGAAGGCTTCAAAATCGGTGAATATATGTGGACATTCAACATGCCCACCGACCACCCCAAATGCTCCTATACCAATGTCTGGATTCCAGCGGACGCAGTGCTTGGCGATCTCGACATGGGCCTCGCCTGCGCCCAGCATTTCGTCCACGAAAACCGCATCCGCCAAGCCGCCTCATCGCTTGGCGCCGCGCAATATTGCATCGACGAGTCGGTCAAATATGCAGGAGAGCGCAAACCTTTCGGCAAGCCGCTGGCGGTCAATCAGGCGATCCAATTTCCGCTGGTCGAACTGCACACCGAGGCGGCGATGCTCAGACAGCTGATCTACGCCACCGCATCGAAGATGGACGGCATGGCCAAGGTTGACGTCGCCAAATATCTCTCTGCGCAGGTCAGCATGTGCAACTATCGCGCAAACCGCCTGTGCTGCGACGCCGCCGACCGGGCGATGCAGGTGCACGGCGGCATGGGCTATTCCCGCCACAAGCCATTTGAACATATCTATCGCCACCATCGGCGCTACCGGATTACCGAGGGTTCGGAAGAGATCCAGATGCGCAAAGTGGCTGGCGACATGTTCGGTTTCCTAAATAGGAAAAAATAGCTGGCTCGCGTCTGCTGCGCGCAGAAGGACTTGCGCCGGATGCAGGATTGAGCCGCGGTTGATTGCATTGGACTTTCGATCACGTCGCTCATCTATTCTTTGACATCCGGTAATTGATTGTAGACCATCGCTCAGATGATCCTCGCAATCTCGCTCGCTGGCACGATCTTTTGTTTCTAATGCTATTTCGTCATGCAATTGTGACGTCATTCGTCTGCTCGTTCTGGCTATCCTCCTCCTTGCAAGCTCAGCCCCTCGAACTGGATGTAGAAATTTCTGCGCTTCTCACGGAAGCAGACCAGGCCGAGCAGGAAAATGAATTCGATAAGCTGCTGACGCTGACCGAAAGCGCCAAAGAATTGGGAGCCACAATATATGGCGAGAATTCGCGGCAATTTGCTGCGCTTCTCCTCAAATATGGCATGGCTTATTCTTATGAAGGCCGAGAGCAGGAAGCAGAACCAATTGTCGCGCAGGCGACGGAGCTGATCAAAAAGCATTTCGGTATCGAAAGTGAGCGAGCGAGCGAAGCAATGTCGAGCTATACGCGCTTGCTGACGATTAACGGAAAACTCAGCATCGCTGATCGATTGAGCGCGGAACAGCTCAAGATAAGCACGATTGTTTTGGGACCATATCATCCCAGAACGATCACGCGCATGATTGATCGAGCAAGTCTACTGTCCCAGATCTCCCGGCAATATTTGCAAGGACGTCCGCCACATCGCTTGCAAGCATCAGAAAAAAAGCAACATTTTGATAAGCAGAAGGAAATCAGAGACTTATACGCGAAGGCAAGATATCTTCGCCGAAACATCGTCGGAGCGCTGCACCCGAGGGCGCTGCAACTGGCAATGGGAGCGCAAGGTTTAACGGCAACCGGTATCGCGATGCTGGAAGGCTATGATGAATTCGGCAGGTCACCGCTGGAGACATCCGAAGCTGCGTTGGTGGACGCGCTTGATGAGGGGCCGCAATCCAGTGAATATGCGTGGGCCAATTTGGAACATGCAATGGTGCTGGATAAATTTTCCCGCTTTGATGCAGCTGCCGGCTATTTCGAACAAGCCTATGCCATTTTCGCAAGCCTCAACGCGTTGGCGACCGACATTCCGACACAATCGATCAATGGGTTGGCCAATAATCTGGCAATCAGAGACCGCAGCCACCGTGCACTGAAACTGCTGGAAGACCACTATAAATCTTTTCAAAAGGGTCTTGGGCCAGCAGATATTCGGCAACTGACGACCTTGAGCAATCTCGCGGCACTTCAGCTTGCATCGGGTCAAATAGAACCAGCGCAACAGCTTGCACACGAAGCTGTTGAGTTATCAGTTCAGATATTGGGAGAAACCCATCCGACGACAATTTCCGTGCGCAACAATCGTGCGGTTATCGCCGCTATCGCTGGAGAGAGCGGCTATGCGATAGCGGAATTGGAAAAAGTTCTTTTGCTGGAGAAAGAATATATCTGGGGAACCGACCTCAGAATGGCGCTCTTTCTCCAAAACCTAGCTGTTGCAAGGCTTGCCAGTGACAATCAGCGACATCTCGCCGCCGGTCCGGCCAAGCAGGCCATAGAGAAAATTACGGCCCATGGAAAACGGATTGGCTTCAATGCAACATTGAATCGGCAATATGCGTTGAACATGACCGTCCATAGCACGGCGTTCAAAATCATGGCGGACGCGGTTTATTCGGCCGTTTCCGAGGAAAGTCAAATCGATGACGAGACGATCAGCGAAATATTGATTCTACTGCAACAAGCCACGGTCAATCCGACAACCCAAGCGCTGGCCGACAATTATGCAAAGAAACGGGCCGCTGATTTGGGGCCTCGGGTACTGGCGCTGGTTGAACGCCGCCGCAAACTTATCGATGATTGGAATCATGTTCAAACCAACTTGGCGTCGGAATTGATCAATCCCATCAAGCCGGATACTGATTTGATCGCCGGATTACGGAAACAGACCAAGGATATCGTTGAACGGATCGGTGGATTGAATTTCGACATTGATGAGGTCATGCCTGACTTTTTCCAGTTGATTCGGCCCGAGCCGCTTGATCTGACAGCATCCCAAGCTTTGCTGAAACCCGACGAAGCGGTGTTGATCATCGTGCCGAGCGAATTTGGCACGCATATTGTTGCGTTGACACATGAACGGGCGAAATGGCATCGCTCGGACCAGACAAGCTTTCAAGTTGGTCGCAAGGCCCGCCGCCTGCTCTGGGATGTTGGTGCCAATGTCGACATCCCCATTGCTGAATCTCTGGAATGGGAACAGCAAGGCGAAGGTGTCTATCCTTATGATCGCAAGACCGCCTTTTCACTCTATACCGAACTGGTAGAGCCGCTATCGCAGCTGCTAGCTGACAAAAGACATGTTTTTATCGCCGCGTCCGATTCTCTCAGCTCTCTGCCCTTCGGCATTCTTGTAACCGAAGCTCCGACCGGCAGAGATGGGGACCCCGAAGCGCTTCGCGGGACACAATGGTTTGCTGATCAACATGCATTGATTCAGATTCCGTCGATCCAGTCACTGGCTTTTTTGAGGGAGAGAGGCAGCCCAATTCATGCGGGAGAGAGGCTCAAATTCATGGGATTTGGCGATCCGGTTTTGACTGGACAAGCCGACGTCCGCGGGAAAAAAGGCCAAATAAGAGGACATGATTCCTCGTTGACCTTCAGCCAGCTGTTTCGTGGAAATCTCTCTCGATCAGGAACTGCTCTGAAAGATATTGAACAGCTCAGGACGATGGCGCGACTGCCAGGTACCGCGCGCGAATTGCGGGCAATGCGCGAAGCACTGCATGCCCCGCAACAAAGCATCAAACTCGCCAATAATGCCACCGAACAATCCTTCAAAACAGCGAATTTGTCTAATGTAGATATTCTCGCGCTGGCCACACATGGCTTGCTGGCGGGTGAAATCAACGGCGCGGCCGAGCCAGGTCTCGTCTTCACGCCGCCAGCAGAGCCAACGGAATTGGATGACGGGCTGCTCACTTCGTCCGAAGTCGCTGGACTTGAAATCAACGCCGATTGGGTGATTTTGTCAGCTTGCAATACGGCAAGCGGAGATGGTTCCAGCGGAGCTCCCGGATTATCCGGCCTGGCAAGGGCGTTCTTCTTTGCCGGAGCCAAAAACCTGCTTGCATCGCACTGGCCAGTTCGGGACGATGTATCGGCAAAATTGACCGTTCGAACCCTTGAAATCGCGGAAAACAGGAAAAACCTATCGCGTGCGGAAGCATTTCAGCGTGCGATGTCGGAAATTCGCAATGACCGATCCGCCGACAGCGACAATGATACATGGGCGCACCCGAACGCCTGGGCACCATTTACGTTGATCGGTGATCATGGACTTGTAGCTATAGACTGATGATCATCGACAGATTTCAAGTTTAAATCATATTAGCTCCGTGAATAATTCATTCGAGGCTCGCTATTTGGTTAGAAATGCCCGGCCTTTCATTCTCATTTCATTGGCATTGGCAGAGGCAATGGTTTCCACTTGAAAGTCGGCCAACTCACCAGGAAGCCCTTCTAGATCCACCCTTGCAATCGTCCAGCGAATCCGCCATAGGCGCCGCTTCTGCGCAGTTCGACCTGTTCCTATTGCCGGAAAACACAGAAAACCGGAGGGGCGTGTCAGCATGGTGCGGCGTCAGCGATCGGTGGTAATGAAGGAAATATACACATGCCAATGTATGAGCATGTCTTCCTGGCGCGTCAGGATTTGAGCCAGTCTCAAGTCGATAGCCTCGCTCAGGAAGCTACCAAAATTGTTGAAGATAACGACGGCAAGGTCATGTTGACCGAGACTTGGGGCCTGCGCACGCTGGCTTATAAAATCCAGAAGAACCGCAAAGCGCATTATGTCATGCTGCGCCTTGAAGCACCTGGCACCGTTATCGAAGAGCTTGAGCGTCAGACCCGGATTAGCGAAGACGTCATCCGCTTTCTGACCATTCGTGTCGACGAACATGAAGAAGGCCCATCGGTCATGATGCGCAAGCCCGAACGCGACAGCCGCGACCGCAAACCGCGTCGCGACGATAATTAAGCTAGAAAAGAAGGAGTTAAAACATGGGACGTCCATTTTTCCGTCGCCGCAAAAGCTGCCCCTTTTCCGGTAAAAACGCCATCGCAATCGACTATAAGGATGTGAAAACCCTGTCCGGATATATTTCCGAACGTGGTAAGATCGTACCAAGTCGTATCACCGCAGTGTCCGCCAAGAAGCAGCGCGAATTGTCCAAAGCAATCAAACGCGCTCGCCATCTCGGCCTGCTGCCTTATCTCGTGAAATAGGAGCAAGACCAATGGATATTATTTTGCTCGAAAAAGTCGAGAAACTCGGCAGCATCGGTGATGTTGTAACAGTCAAAAACGGCTATGCCCGCAACTATCTGTTGCCGAACAAGAAAGCCCTGCGCGCCAACGAAGCCAATAAGAAGGTTTTCGAAGCCAACCGTCAGCAGATTGAAGCGGACAATGAAGAGAAACGCAAAGAAGCCGAAGGCGCTTCTGGCAGCATTGATGGCAAGCAGATCGTCCTGATCCGCGCATCATCCGCCAGTGGCCAGCTCTATGGTTCTGTTTCGGTTCGCGACATGGTCGAAGCCTTGGCCGCAGACGGTGCAGTCGTTGAGAAAAGCATGGTCGTGCTTGAAAAGCCGATCAAAACACTTGGTGTATTCGATGTTCGCATCCGTCTTCACCCTGAAGTTTCGGTAACCGTTCAAGTCAATGTTGCGCGTTCTGATGACGAAGCTGATCTGCAAAAAGACGGCATCGACGTGATCGCCCAGATGTTCGAAGAAGAGCAAGCGGAACTGGCGAGCGCTGCTTTGGCACCTGAAAGCGAAGATGACGGCGAAGAAGCCGCATCTGATGACGGCGCGTCTGACGAAGCTTCCTCGGAAACCGAAGAAGCTGCTGAAAGCGAAGAAGCCGAAGCCAAAGACTAATCTGACAGATAAGATGCTTGAACAAGCCCGAAACTGGAATGTCGCTTTATCGCAATCCGGTTTCGGGCTTTTTCTTTGGGATCGCCCATGACCGCGACATGGCAAGACATATTTGCAAAAGATGCGACATTATTTCCGCATCTCGCGGATTTGCAAAAAGCAGAAATCCTGCTCTCGACCCTTTCGGAAGAGGCCTATCGCAAGGCCAGTTTTCTCGATCAGCGGATGTTTTCGCCGGAATTGCAGCGGCAAGTGGTCCGCTGGTCCGATGTCGCGGCTATTGCGCTTCCTGACTGTCCCAAACCCCAATATATCTTCCATATCGGTCATGTCGGATCGACTTTGATATCCCGCCTGCTGGGCGAACATCCCGCCGTTCTCGCGCTGCGCGAACCGGCGATTTTGCGGCAAATCGCGGAAGCCTGGGTGACCCAGCCCGCGAACATCCCTTGGAGCTTTGCCCAGCTCGGACCGGTGGTGGATCAGGTTGAGACCTGGCTTGCGCGGATCTTTGAACCGGGTCAACGGGTCATGATCAAGGCAAGCAGCTTTGTCAGCCCCCTCGCCAAGCCGCTGTTGCGTGACGGCGGAGATGCTCTATTCCTTTTCACCTCGCTGGAACGTTATCTGCAGACGATATTGGCGGGCGATGCCTCAAAACAGGAAGCCGCCGCCCTTGCGGATATCAGACTGTTGCGGCTTGCCCAGCTTTGTCGATGCGAATTTCCCAGCAAGGACAGCTTGTCGCTCGTTCAGACCATCGCGCTTGGCTGGATTTGCGAAATGGCGACTTTGTGCGCTACCCAAAGCGCCTGTCCGGACGCCCATATAAGCTGGCTCGACTTTGATCGATTTTTGGCAGAGCCATTGCGGCAACTGCCGCTTATAGCGCATGATTTTCAGCTCGACCTTTCCGAAACAGAGGCACGGGAACTGATCGCCAGTCCGATCATGACGAGCTACTCCAAGGCCCCGGAATTTGAATATAGCGCATCCCTCCGGGAAGAACTATTGGCCGAAGCTGCGAAAATTCATGCTGACGATATTCGTCACACGCTGCTATGGGTCGAAAATCTGGCACAAGACATACCGCTGATTGCGACCGCAATGGCAACAGCTGAAACGAGGCGATAATGTTCAAACAACTCAGCTTACTCAACCAGGCCCAAGTCAATGAACTGAAGGACATCGCCGAAAAATCGCAATTTGTCGATGGCAAGATCAGCAATCCACACAGCAAGATCAAGAATAATCTGCAACTGCATGACGTCAAAGGCTATGAAAAATCCTCGCAGATCCTGCTTGATGCGTTGATGTCCAATCCCGAATTTGTCGATTTCGCACTCCCCGAAAAAATTGCACCACCGCTGATCACCCGCTACCGGCCCGGCATGAATTACGGCTTGCATGCCGACAGCGCGATCATCCCGCTTCCCGATGGCCCGATCCGGTCGGACTTGAGCTGCACCGTCTTTCTCAGCGATGTAAGCGATTGCAAGGGCGGTGCGCTGCATGTCACCCAGGGCGAGGCCGGCATGCGATTCAAGGGCACGCCGGGCACAGCGATCGCCTATCCATCTTACACGCTCCACGAGGTGGAACCGGTGACCGAAGGCGAACGGATGGTGGCGATCACATTCATCCAGAGCAAGATACGCGACGTGATGAAACGCAATCTTCTATATGAGCTCAACGAAGTCGCGGCGCTCGAAGGCCTAAATATGCGCCACGAAAATTATACCAGGCTGCAGGCCGTACAATATAATCTCATGCGGCGCTGGATGGAATGATCCAAATTTGACCGCTCAGTCGCGCCTCAATAGCCCATCAGGCTCATAACTTCTTTCCGGCTCCGCGCATCGTCAAGGAAACAGCCCAGCAAGCGACTGGTGATCATGCCAACGCCAGGAGTCCGCACGCCGCGGGCGGTCATACAGCTGTGGCTGGCTTCGATGACCACGGCGACGCCATGCGGCTTGAGATTGTCCCAGATACATTCGGCGACCTCGGCGGTGAGTCGTTCCTGCACCTGCAAGCGACGCGCAAAACCATGGAGTACGCGGGCGAGCTTTGAAATCCCAACAACCTTGTCGGTTGGCATATAGGCGATGCTTGCCTTGCCGATGATCGGCGCCATATGATGTTCACAATGGGAATGGAACGGAATGTCTTTGAGCAGGACCAGTTCATCATAGCCACCGACTTCCTCAAACGTCCGCGCCAGATGCATGGCCGGGTTTTCGCCATAGCCTTCGCAATATTCCTTCCAGGCGCGCGCGACGCGCTTGGGCGTATCGACCAGACCTTCGCGCTGCGGATCATCGCCAGCCCAGCGCAACAGGGTGCGCACCGCTTCCTGAACATCATCGGGAACCGGCAGTTTTCGCGCTTCGCGCTCAGCAAGCGCATCGGCAATATTTTCAGAATAATCAGCCAAAAGGGAAATCCTTTATTTCCATGGACACAACGCCAAACATCTAGGCCACGGCCAAGTCTGGCGCAAGTGCACCAAAGGGCAATGTTCGAAAGAAAGGTAAGTGGCGCGCCCAGGAAGATTCGAACTCCCGACCCCTTGATTCGTAGTCAAGTACTCTATCCAGCTGAGCTATGGGCGCTAACCAGACGGTGCGAATAGGGGCAGAAGTTTCTTCTGGCAACCCATTTCTGTCAATTTTATTGACCTTGTATAGCCTGCTCCGCTGCCATCGCCTCCGGGTCATCGAGAGTTTCCCGAATAAGCGTATAAGTCGTCGGAAACGGGAAGCTTTTGATCTTCACATCAAGATTGCCGTCGGCGCGCAAATTCATCTCCGATTTTGCGACCAACGGCAGATCCTCGGCCTCATAGCGTCCCGGTCCATTGCGTTTGAAATTTTGGAGAACCACCATATCCGGCAGGATGTTGAAGACAATGGCATGGGTCCATCCATCCAATGCATAGGCGCGGCCTTTCTCGATGCGTATCCGTTTCTTGATCGAGGAAATGGTCCAGATGCCATCGATCGGCAAACTTTCTCCCTGCGCAACCGCATAGCGGTCAGGGAGAAAGCCCTTGACCATCCCCGTATAGGCTGTTGCGGCGCCATCCTTTTCGCCCTGGCGGAGGCTCGCCATATTCTCGCTCGCCAAGCGGGCAAATTTGCCGCCCGGAAACTGCTCGAGATAATTGGCATAAGCGGCCAGCGAACCCGCGCTCAGCGCCCCTTGCCAGGCCAAAGCGTCTAACGCGAATTCATCGAGCGCGAGCACCGGATTTGATGGCGGAGCAATCTGCGTTTCCGCCTGATTTCCGGGCCCGTCGCCGACCAGATAGATCGGGGTCCCGGTGATGCTGGCGCTGACAAACGGCCGCTGAGACCCGCCCGTGGCGATCAGCACATCGTCGCGCACCGAACCGCCGAGCAATTGGATTGGCAGATCGGCTTGGGGTAATCTCTTGGCCAAGGCGGTTGCGAAGGGAGAATTGTCGCCATCGCCATCAGCGGCGGTCTGCCCGGGCGCCGCCGCGTAGATGACCAGTACATCATCCGCCTCAATGCCTATCAATCCTCGACTGACCGCCCGGGTTCCCGATTTCCAGGAGCGCGCAAAGGGATTGTTGCGGCACGCATCGAGCACAACCATGCGGACTTGTGCGCCGGAGAGGGATTCCGTTACCCGGTCCAATGCAATCGCCTCATAGGGCAGATCGAAATTGTCATTCAACTCGGCATCGGTCGGGATCAGCCAGTTCTGGCCCTGCCCTTCGATCCCGTGGCCGGCATAATAAATCATCGCGATATCGGCGCCATTGGCCTTTTTGCGAAAGTCGCGCAGCGCCGTTCGAAAGCCTTCGACAGACAGATCCCGGGCGATGGTGATATCATCAAATCCCGCCCGATCCGCCGCCTGCGCCAGGAGTTGCGCATCGCGGGCTGGATTGGCCAAAATGCTTGTATGTTCATATTTCCCGTTGCCGATGATCAGCGCAACCCGTTTCGCCTCTGCCATGTGTGACAGCGACAAGAATATGAAAATCGCTAATATCAGACAATATCGATACATGGCCCATCCTTTGGAGGCCAAGTCTGGCAGACTGTGATGTCATTCACAAGCCGGACAGACCAAGCCAGGGTCAAGACTATCTATTCGTCAATGCCGCCTGTGCTGCCGCCAGGCGGGCAATCGGTACGCGATAAGGGGATGCGCTGACATAATCGAGCCCGGTTTTCTCGCAAAAGGCGATCGAAGCCGGGTCGCCGCCATGTTCACCGCAGATACCCAGCTTGATGTCAGGCCTTGTTGCCCTGCCCCGCTGCGCCGCAATTTCGATCAGCTGGCCGACCCCTTCGATATCGAGGCTGACAAACGGATCGCGCGGAAAAATGCCCTTGTCGACATATTGGGTCAGGAACCGGCCCGCATCGTCACGGGAGACGCCCAATGTGGTCTGGGTCAGGTCATTGGTGCCAAAGCTGAAAAACTCGCCATGGTCGGCAATCTTGTCCGCCATCAGCGCGGCGCGCGGCAGTTCGATCATGGTGCCGACGAGATATTCAATCTCCCGTCCCTTTTCGGCGAACACCGCCTGGGCCATGCGGTCGACGACATTTTTCATCAATTCAAGTTCGCGCGCGGTGGCGACCAGTGGAATCATCACTTCCGGAATTGGGGCTTTCCCGCTCTGTTCCGCCACTTCGCACGCCGCTTCAAAAATCGCCCGCGCCTGCATTTCGTAGATTTCGGGATAAGTGACGCCAAGACGGCAGCCGCGATGGCCGAGCATCGGATTAAACTCGTGCAATTCATGGGCGCGCTGTTTCAGGGTTTCGACGCCGACATCGGCGGCTATTGCGACTTCCTCGAAATCCGACTGATTATGCGGCAAAAATTCGTGCAGCGGGGGATCGAGCAAGCGGATCGTTACCGGCAAGCCGACCATGACTTCGAATATCTGACGGAAATCATTACGCTGCTCGGGAAGCAGTTTCGCGAGAGCCGTGCGCCGGCCATTTTCATCCGGCGCGAGAATCATCTGGCGGACTGCGGTAATCCGGGCCGCGTCAAAGAACATATGTTCGGTGCGGCACAGGCCGATGCCTTCGGCGCCAAAGTCACGCGCCACCTGACAGTCGAGCGGTGTCTCGGCATTGGTCCGCACGCCGAGGCGGCGAACCTTGTCCGCCCAGACCATCAACACGCCAAAATCGCCGACCAGTTCGGGCTGGATCGTTTCCACGCGGCCAGCCATCACCTGACCGTTGCTGCCATCGATGGTCAGCAGATCGCCCTCTTTCAGCTCACGATTGCCGACCTTCATCGTCCGCGTTTCTTTATTGATCGAAATCGAGCCAGCGCCGGAAACACAAGGTCTTCCCATGCCTCTGGCGACCACGGCGGCATGTGACGTCATGCCGCCACGGGCGGTCAATATGCCTTTGGCCGCGTGCATGCCGTGAATATCCTCGGGCGAGGTTTCGACCCGCACCAGGATCACGTCATCGCCCATGCCCGTCCGCCGTTCGGCGGTATCGCTGTCAAATACGATCAGACCACTGGCCGCGCCGGGGGAGGCTGGCAGACCGGTGGTCAGCACATCACGCTTTGCTTCGGGATCAAGCGTGGGGTGCAGCAATTGGTCGAGAGCCATCGGATCGACCCGCAATACCGCTTCTTCTTCGGTAATCAGGCCATCATGGGCCATATCAACAGCGATTTTGAGGGCCGCCTTGGCGGTGCGCTTGCCCGAACGGGTCTGTAGCATCCAGAGTTTTCCGCGCTCGACGGTAAATTCGATATCCTGCATATCGCGATAATGTTTTTCGAGCAGGTCGAAGACATTGGTCAGCTCACCATAAGTTTCCGGCATCGCCTCTTCCATCGACAGCGGCTTGGCACCGGCCTGTTCGCGCGCGGCTTTCGAGAGATATTGCGGGGTCCGGATACCGGCCACGACATCCTCTCCCTGCGCGTTGATCAGCCATTCGCCATAATAAGCGCTGTCGCCGGTTGACGGATTGCGGGTGAAAGCCACGCCGGTTGCGCTGGTTTCGCCCATATTGCCGAAGACCATCGCCTGCACATTGACTGCCGTGCCCCATTCGGACGGAATATCGTTGAGTCGGCGGTAAATCTTGGCTCGCTCTGCCTGCCAGCTGCCGAACACCGCGCTGACCGCGCCCCATAGCTGATCATTGACGTCCTGCGGAAAGGGCTGGCCCCATTGCTCTTCGACGAGCTTCTTATATTCGGTGACCAGCGCCTTCCAATGTTGAGACTCCATCTCCGTATCAGTGAAGAAGCCATTGTCTTCCTTAGCTATTTCTAGCGCCTCTTCAAAGGCATCATGGTCCAGCTGGAGCACAACATCGGAATACATCTGGATGAACCGACGGTAGCTGTCCCAGGCAAAACGTTCATCTCCAGAGATATTGGCGAGCCCCTCGACCGTTTGATCATTGAGTCCGAGATTGAGGACCGTATCCATCATCCCCGGCATCGAGGCACGGGCTCCGGACCGCACCGATACCAGCAGCGGATCAGCAGCATCGCCAAATATCTTGCCGGTGACCGCTTCAATATGCGCGACGCCCTGCGGAACTTCGCTGCTCAGACTGTCGCGATATTCGCCGCCCTCCTGGGTGAACTTGGTGCACATTTCGGTGGAAATCGTGAAGCCGGGCGGTACCGGCAGGCCGATATTGGCCATTTCCGCGAGATTCGCGCCTTTGCCACCGAGCAGGTTGCGCGCTTCAGTTGAATCAGATGGCGCACCATCAGCGTCGATTCCGCCACCAAAACGATATATATATTGGGTCATTATTGTCTTTGTCCCATCCACTCTTTTGAAACTGTGCAACCCAGTTTTACAAAATTAATCGTGCTATGCAGCAATTGCCAACTATCCCTCAATCTTTGAAAAATCCGCGACCTGATGAACGGCATCGCGAAAACGCGACAGCAGGGCAAGCCGGGCTATCCGCTTGTCTGAGTTGTCATCGTTGACCGTCACATGTTCGAAAAATTGGTCGATCGGCCCGCGCAGCGCCGCCAAAGCGGTCATCGCGGTTTCGAAACGCTCGGCCGCGAGCGCAGCGGTCACTTCCGGCTGGGCCGCGTCGAGCGCATCGATCAACGCTTTTTCGGCTGCTTCGGGCGTGTAGGAGAGTGGTTGTGTAATATCGGGATCTGCACTTGATGCGGAGCCCAATTGCCCGTTCGTCGCGAGCGAAGTCGAGAGACCTTCTCCTGCCGCATCCGTGTCTCGACTTCGCTCGACACGAACGGAACTGCCATCCTCTTTCTTCAAAATATTCGATGCCCGCTTGTAGCCGGCGAGCAGGTTCTCACCATCCGTAGTTTCGACAAACGCCTGCAAAGCCTTCACCCGGGCGAGCAAGCGCACCAGATCGTCTTCACCGCCGAGCGCGAAGACCGCGTCGATCAGGTCATGACGGACGCCTGCTTCGCGTTGCTGGACTTTTAGGCGTTCGACCGCAAAGGGAATTAAGGAAGCATTCAATCTTTCATCACCAACTAACTCGCTGTTCAAGCAATCACGAAAACGATCATAGTCAACAACCTTTG
Source organism: Sphingomonadales bacterium EhC05 (assembly GCA_001650955.1). Classification (GTDB taxonomy): domain Bacteria; phylum Pseudomonadota; class Alphaproteobacteria; order Sphingomonadales; family Sphingomonadaceae; genus Parasphingorhabdus. The sequence continues at coordinate 169,304 of LXYP01000045.1, read as the reverse complement.
GAGTATCCCAGACGTCTTCATGGGTGGTGCCTATTGAGTACAATCCTTTTAATTCTATCTCGTCAGGGTTTTTAAAGCCGATGACTATACAGTCGGGATCGATCTCGCCGAGTTCCCTTAACTTGTTCACAACTCCTTTGAAATTTGGTCCTGGATAAAAACCCAAGACTAATTCGTCTCCGCAAAATAGCGTTTCCCAATGCAGACTAAGGGCCTTATCAAAAAGCTGGGTCATGGAGCAACGGACACCGTGATTTTGAACGATATTTCCTACCGCTATCATGGCTCGCCGAAGAGCAAATGGATCTTTCGATCCAGTCGGCTTCTCATCAATCGCAAAAAACCCAACCAACGTATCCAGCTTATCCGCCAGACTCACGCACACGGTCACCGGATCGGTCGGCACATCATCGCCCTGCCCGACCGGCTTGTAATGATCTCTGATTGCTTGCGAGACTTCTACCGGAAGCCCTTCTTTCTCTGCATAATAGCCGCCCATCAAGCCTTGCAGCTCGGGGAACTCGCCGACCATTTCGGTGACGAGATCGGCTTTGCAGAGACGTGCGGCCTGCTTGGTCTGTTCCGGGTCGGCACGGAGTAACCCAGTCCCTTCTAAAGACGCCAACCACTCAGCCAGCTTGGCCACACGCTCTACCTTGTCGGCAACCGTTCCCAATTTCTCGTGGAACACGATGTTGCTCAATTTCTTTGCATGATCCTCCAAACGCGTCTTCTGGTCAAGTTCCCAGAAGAATTTCGCGTCAGAGAGCCGCGCGGCGAGGACTTTTTCATTCCCCGCGACAATTGCTTTGCCGCCATCGCTGGCCGCGATATTCGCCGTGCAGACAAAATTCGGGGCCAAAGCGCCTTGTTTGTCACGGCAAATGAAATATTTCTGGTTCACCCGCGTCGTCAGCTGGATCACCTCTTCAGGAACATCGAGAAAGGCCGGATCAAACGCGCCGAGCAAAGGCACCGGCCATTCGGTCAGGCCGGCATTTTCGATTACCAGGCCTTCGTCTTGCACCAGCTCCAGCCCGGCATCGGCAGCCGCCTTGGCGGCGCCCTCGCGGATGATATTCTGACGCTCCTGATGATCGACGAGAACATGGCAGGCGCGCAGCTTCTCGGCATAGTCCGACGCATTGCCGATGGTGATACCCGTTAGCCCTGAGCTTGTCGAAGGGTGTTTCTCGTCCGATAGGCGTGGTTCGACAGGCTCACCACTAACGGCTTGGGCCTGATGATGAAAGCGATGCCCGACAGTGTCATAAGATGACGTCAAGCCGTCGATCTCGCATGGCACCAGCTCGTCACCGAAAATCGCGACAATGCCGCTCAACGGCCGGACCCAGCGCATGCTCTCGCTGCTCTGGCTGGCTTCACCCCAGCGCATCGATTTGGGCCAAGGAAAGGCTTTGATGATCGTCGGGATGGCTTCTGCGAGAACATCCTTGCTATCGCGGCCGGGCCTGTTGATCACCGCAAAATAGGTCGGACGTCCCTTGACGTCGCGCACTTCCAGCTGATCGCGGGTGACACTATTTTTGCGGCAGAAGCCGTCGACAGCCTGATCGGGCGCCGCTTCCGGTGGCCCCTTGGCTTCATCGCTGACCGCTGCGGTCTGCGCCGGCAGGTCTTTGGCGATGAGCGCCAGTCGTCTTGGCGTCGAATAGACGGTGATCGCGCTGGCTTTCAGGCCCGCGTCGGCCATTTGCGCGGCAAACAGACGTTCAAGATCGGCACGCGCTTTCGCTTGCATGCGTGCGGGAATTTCTTCGGAGAGCAGTTCGAGGAGGAAGTCGGTCATGATTTTCCTCCCTGTGCGCAACACGGGGAGGGGGACCGCGCGCAGCGTGGCGGAGGGGGCCCTCCGTCAGCCATTCTGGCTGCCACCTCCCCATTGCTGCGCAACAGGGAGGAAAAATATGCGTTCAAACCCATCACGCGGTCCACCCGTTTTTCGCCATATAGGCTTCACAGCTGCCTTTGGCCAAATCGCGTACGCGGCCCATATAGCTCGCCCGCTCCTGGACCGAGATCACGCCGCGCGCTTGCAGCAGGTTGAAGATATGACTCGCCTTGATCGCCTGCTCATAGGCCGGAATCGGCAATTTCCTGTCGAGACAATTTTCGCACTCGCCTGCGGCCTTGTTGAACAGGTCAAACAGGCTGTCCGTATTGGCCACTTCGAAATTCCATTCCGACATCTGCTTCTCATTCTCTAAGAAGATATCGCCATAAGTCATTCCAGCGCCGTTATAATCAAGATCATAAATACTGTCCACGCCCTGGATGTACATCGCCAGTCGCTCGAGACCATAGGTCAGCTCGCCGGCAACCGGTTTGCAGTCAAAGCCGCCCATTTGCTGAAAATAGGTGAATTGGGTGACTTCCATACCGTCGCACCAGACTTCCCAGCCCAGGCCCCAGGCGCCGAGCGTCGGGCTTTCCCAGTCATCTTCGACAAAGCGAATATCGTGGAGCATCGGATCAATGCCGATCACCGACAGGCTGTCGAGATAAAGCTGCTGAATATCCGGAGGCGATGGCTTGAGGATCACCTGATATTGATAATAATGCTGCAGCCGGTTGGGATTTTCGCCATAGCGGCCGTCGGTCGGACGACGGCAAGGCTGCGCAAATGCGGCTTTCCACGGGTCTGGCCCCAAGGCGCGCAATGTCGTTGCCGTGTGGAACGTCCCGGCCCCCATTTCCATATCATAGGGCTGGAGAATCGCACAGCCGCGATCCCCCCAATATTGATGGAGTTTCAGGATAATCTGCTGGAAGCTGAGAGGCTTCATATCGGTCAAAATCAGAGCTTTCTTCGCGGCTGCAATATCAAAGCGCTGCTTTGGCGAAAGGGCGGCAGAGGGTCAAGGGAGGATTGATTATGCGGCAAGCTTATTCGTCATACTGAACTTGTTTCAGCATCCCTTTGGCATTTCCCGATCGCATCAGCTCCTGAAACATGTTGAGGATAACGAGAAGTTTATGCGCTCCTGAAACCAGTTCGGAATGACGAGATCACTCCGCCGCGACCAATTCTTCCGCTTTCGAAACCGTAACCGGCGTCGCGTTCAATATCGCATTGCCCGACAGCCGGTCATAGCTTTTCGGATCGGTTAGATCATTAAGCGAAACATTCGGGTTTTCGCGGGCTACAGATAGTTTAACCCCATCGCGCCGATGACCAAATCCATGCGGAATAGAGACAACACCCGCCATGACGTCATCGGTCACTTCAACGGTGATATCGACGCTGTTGACCCGGCTTTCGACGGTTGCCATGTCGCCATCCGCCAAGCCGCGATCCGCAGCATCTGCCGGATTCATCATCATTGTACAGCGATTGGGGCCCTTCTGGAGGCGTTTGGAGTTGCTCAGCCAGCTGTTGTTCTGGCGGACATGGCGGCGACCAATCAGGCGCAGCGCATCTGCTTGCTCATTTTCCAGCGATCCGGCGAATCTTTCCAGTTCGATGAGAAAATCCGGATGGGCACATTGGATTTTCCGGTCATCGGTGCGCAGACGATCGGCGATGCACGGCCGCAAGGCTCCCAGATCAATCCCATTGGGGGCCGCTTCGACTTCCGCGAGCGTCAGACCAGCAGGAGAGCTTTGCAACATGCCATCCAGCACATCGCGCGGCTCGCGGATATTGGGAATATCCTGACCGTTCTGCGCCATGATCTCACGCGCCAGCTCCGCGATAATTTCCCAGTCCGCCTTCTCGCCTTCTGGCATCTCAAATATCGCCGGAGAATAGCTGGCATAGTTGCGGATCGCGAGCGGGCCAAAGAAAAATGGATAATGGTCTTTTTCCAGCGGCCCGCACGGTGGCAGGATATAATCGGCGTGGCGGCTGGTTGCGGTCACATACATGTCGAACGAGACCATCAGATCGAGCGTCTCGAGCGCGCGGTCGAGTTTCGCTCCATCTGGCGACGATAGCACCGGATTGCCAGTCACCACGAACAGCGAGCGGATTCGCTCTTCATCGTCGCGCAGCATCTCGTCAGCGAAGGTCACCATCGGCAATTCGCTCATCACCGAGGGCATTTCCCCGCGGACAGTGTCGGCCATGCGCACCGATCCCTTGCCAACCAGGTTGATCGTATCAAGCGCCGGTTCGGGCACCATCGTCCCGCCAACCCGGTCAAGATTTCCGGCGGCTATATTGATCACCTGGATCAGCCACTGGTTGAGCGTGCCAAATTCGCATACCGAAACGCCCATCCGGCCATAGATCGCAGCAGGCTGGTCTGCCGCCAGTTCGCTCGCCATATTCTGCATATCTGTAGCGGAAATTCCGCAATGGGCAGATAGGCGCGCGATATCAAAACCGGCGAGCGCGGGTGCAATTTTTGCCCAGCTGTCATCCAATATGTCATCGAGCCGCGACGTATCGACCGATCCTGCATCAAACAGGCTTTTCAATATCCCGATCAGCAAGGCCGTGTCGGTTCCCGGCTTCACAAAATGATGAGCATCGGCCAGTTTTGCGGTTTCTGTCCGGCGTGGATCGACAACCACCATCTGGCCATCGCGCGCCTGCATTTCCTTCGCGCGTTTCTTGAAGTCCGGCACCGTCCAGATGCTGCCATTGGACGCCGCCGGATTGCCGCCGATGATCAGCAGATATTGACAACGGTCGATATCCGGCACGGCGGCGAGACTGACATGGCCATACATATGATATTGCACGACATGATGGGGAATTTGATCGAGCGTCGAGGCAGAATAGATATTTTTCAGCCCAATCGCGCGCCGAAGCTGACCGATCTGGGTTGAGATGCCATAGTCATGGGCACTCGGATTGCCCATATACATGGCAGGTTTGGCGCCCTCGCCTTTCAGCGTCGCGAGCTTGGAAGCAATTTCAGAAAAGGCCTGTTCCCAGCCAATTTCCTGCCATTGGCCATCGACCTTCTTCACTGGCCGATGCAAACGATCGGGATCATCCTGGAGATCGGCAATCGCGGTTGCCTTGGGACAGATATGCCCGCGGCTCAGCACATGATCGGGATTGCCCTTGATCGAGAGTATCTCGCGCCCCTCCACTTCCACCAGCACGCCACAATTGGCTTCACAAATATGGCAGGTTCGGGCGTGGACTTGGCTCATGGGGTCGCTCCTTGGTTTAACCAGTCAGTTAACAGATTCATCTGCCGCTGGCCAGCGGTCGCGACGCTCGCGCAAAATTTTCTATGAATCTCGGTTCAAATGATGAATGGAAGCGCAAATCACATGATTGGAGCAAAAGTATATGACGCGTAGCTGGTCATCCAACCTGATATTGACCCTCCTGATATTGCTCACCGCCTGCGTCACGCCGCGCGACGAGCTGGCCTCTGCGGGTGATCGCGGGGCTGCGGAAGCAACGACTAGCGCCGTGTTGGAAGAGACAAGTGTCGCCGCCGAAGAAGCAGACAAAACATATGTGCCACCAGTCATGCCCGATGACCCGGATCCCGCATTATGGGTCATTTCTGACGATGACACGACGATCTATCTATTTGGCACCATTCACCTGCTGAAACCGGGACTGACCTGGTTTGATGAAGCGGTGAAGACGGCGTTTGATAGCTCGGAAGAACTTGTGATCGAAATGATCCAGCCTGCCCCCGCCGAAATGGTGAAAATCGTCAACGATCTGGCAATCGACAAAAGCGGCATATCGCTGCGTGACAAATTGACGCCGGATGATCGGGCACATTACGAGCAAACCATGACCGATTTGAGCCTGCCGGTGGGATCGTTCGATCCGCTCGATCCGTGGTTTGCCAGTGTCAATCTCTCGCTGATGCCATTGTTAAAAAGCGGATATGATTCCAATCAGGGCGCAGAAAAATCGCTGGTTGCAGAAGCCGAAGCGCGCGGTCTTAAAATTGTTGGTCTGGAAACACCCAGACAACAATTGGGTTTTTTCGACAATTTGCCAGAAGAGGTGCAAATCCGGTTCCTCAACTTCACCGTGGACAGTATCAAGGAGAGCGCAGAGGGCATGAATGCGATGGTCGCCCATTGGGCCAATGCCGATGTCGAAGCGCTCGCGGAAATGATGAATGCGGGTTTGGAGGACAAGATTCTCTATGAAACTCTGCTGGTCAACCGAAATGCCAACTGGGCCGAATGGGTGGCAAAGCGGATGAAAGAACCGGGCACGGTATTTCTCGCGGTCGGCGCCGGTCATCTTGCCGGAACAGACAGTTTGCAGGCATTTCTGGCCAAAAAAGACTATAATGCCGAACGGATAGAATATTAGACCAAGCAATCCCGAGCTTTAAATTGGCCGCAAGAGCACCCAAATGATTGTCATGAGATGTTTTGCCTTCCTGTTCGCCTTCATGGCTGCCTGCGGCCTATCGGCCTGCAACAACAGGCCGGAACAGGTTGATCTGAATATCGCGAATAACGGGACTCCCGGGCTGTGGAAAGTCTCCGGCACGCGGCCAGATCAAAAAGGGTCTGCCTATATGTTCGGCACGATCCATATATTGCCAAAGGACGTGACCTGGCGGACTCCGAAATTGGAATCGGCCATATCTTCGTCGGATCGGCTGATTGTTGAAGTGGTGGGCCTCGAAGACAAACAAAACGCGGCCAAGATATTCTCAAAACTCGCAGTTTCTCCGGATCAGCCTGCTATCGAACAGCGTGTGCAACCCTCGTTCCGTGGCCAGCTCGAAGAGTTTATCGACAAGACCAACGTATCGGAGCGCAACCTCAATCGTCTGGAAACATGGGCGGCGGCCCTGCATCTCGCATCTGCACAAACATCGAATATGGGTCTGGGCTCGGGTATCGGCGTGGAGAGCGAGTTGAGCGATCAGTTCAAGGCGCTGAACAAACCGATTGAGGCCCTGGAAACGATCGAGAAACAGCTTGGCTATTTCGACCAGCTGCCCGAGGCCCAGCAGCGCCAAATGCTGGTCAGCGTGGTCTCTGAAGCGGATCAGGCCCAGCAGTCATTTGAACAGCTGTTCAATGCCTGGATATTGGGCGACAGTGCCAAGCTGGTGGAATTGTCGGAAGGCGGCATTCTCGCCGATGCAAAAATTCGGGAATATATATTGATTGCCCGCAATATTGACTGGGCGGACCAGCTGGCGCTGCGGCTCAAACAGCCGGGAATATCATTTGTAGCAGTTGGCGCGGCCCATCTCGTCGGGCCAGACGCGGTACAGAAGATGCTGGCAAAGCGCGGATATAAGATCGAAAAAATACAATGATGGGCGAACAGCCTTCAACTATCAGGGTGAATTATGACATTTATTTTTGACCGGGAAACCGCGATCATTGCGGATGAGGCAGATCGCTTCACGATCAACGCGAGTGATTTTTACCGCAATCCGACGGGCATGGCCTTTGGCGGCTGGGTTGCGGCGATTGCGGCCAAGGCCGTCAACCTGCACCCGGAGCGCAAGGGACCGCTGGTATCGCTGCAGATGATCTTCATGACTGGTGTCGGACCGGGCGAAGTTGAAATCAGCGTTAAATTGCTACGGGCCGGTTCCTCCACGCAGTTTTGGCGCGTAGAACTGGCACAAAATGGATCGATGACAAATGCCGCAGACATCATCACTAGCAGCCGCCGCCCGACGGACATAGATTATCAAGTCGAGATTCCCGCCACCAAATTGCCAGAGGATTCCATTGCCTTGCCTTCCGTCAACCCGATGGCACCGCAATGGGTGACAAGCTATGATCAGCGGATCGCAAAAGGCATGCCCTTTGCGGTCAATGAATCCCCCGAAGCCATCGTCTGGATCAAGGAAGCTGACGGACGTCCGGTTGATCGGATCAGCCTTTTCTCGATTTGCGACACCCCGATGCCGCGGACATTTTTTGTGACCGAGCAGTTTCGCCCGGGTTCGACCGTGTCGATGGCGACATATATCTATGCCAGCGAGGAAGATCTCGCGGCGGCGGGATCAGACTTCATGCTGCTGCGCGTAACCGGTGCCACCGTCAGAAATAGCGCAACCGATGGCCGCGTCGAACTATGGTCTCAGAAAGGCATATTGCTGGCCACCAGCTCGCAAATCGGCTTTTTCCGTTAGCCCCGTTCACAACGGCAAAAACCCTTGCCTTCCGCCGCTCTGCTGCTTATAGCGCGCTCTTTCCGACCATGAGCACCCTGGAGGCGTGGCGGAAATCTAAGAAAAACTAATTTTGGAGTAACATTATGAGTGATCAGCTGACGATTTCAGCCGAGCCTCGCGAACGGGCTGGCAAGGGAGCCTCCCGTGCACTGCGTCGCGAAGGCCGTGTACCTGCCGTAATCTATGGCGATAAAAAAGATGCCGAACCGATTCATGTCGAAGAAAAAGCGCTGAACAAGCTGCTCGCCACTGGCGTCTTCATGAACTCGCTGGTCATGGTGGATGTGGGCGGCAAGGCCACCCGCGCGCTGCCTAAGGATGTTGCTTTTGATCCCGTTTCGGATCGCCCGCTCCATGTTGACTTTTTCCGTCTCGCCAAGGGCGCGAAGGTACAGGTCAATATTCCAGTGGTCTTCGTCAACGAAGAAGAATCGCCTGGTCTGAAGCGCGGCGGCGTGCTCAACGTGGTTCGTTTCGAACTCGACCTGATGTGTGATGCTGACCTGATCCCGGATCAGATCGAAGTAGATGTAACCGGCCTCGAAATCGGCGATTCCGTTCACTTCTCGGATATCACCCTTCCCAAAGGTTCGGAAAGCTCGATCACGGATCGCGACTTTACCATTGCTGGTGTCACCGCACCATCTGCACTGAAATCTTCTGATGACGAAGCCGAAGAAGGCGAAGCTGAAGAAGGCGCAGAAGGCGAAGAGGGCGCTGAAGGCGGCGAAGAAGGTAGCTCCGAGGGCTAGACCTTTACGCAACAAACAATGTAACGAAAAACCGTTCATGCTGAATTTCAAGGCATGGACGGTTTTTTTGTCCATTACGGGCGCAAGTTAAGCGGAGAAAGTGTCAGATAATGCAACTATGGGTCGGCCTTGGCAATCCGGGTGCACAATATGCGCTTCACCGCCATAATGTCGGTTTCATGGTCATTGACGCGCTGGAAGAAATTCATCGCTTTCCTGCGCCAAAGCAGAAATTCCAGGGCTGGGCGATCGAAGGACGGCTCGGATCTGAAAAAATATTATTGCTGAAACCCGCGACATTCATGAACGAGAGTGGTCGGAGCGTTGGCGAAGCGATGCGCTTTTACAAGCTCGAACCCAAGGATGTGACGGTTTTCCATGACGAGCTGGATCTCGAACCGTTTAAGGTGAAGGTTAAAATTGGCGGCGGAACGGCTGGCCATAATGGCTTGCGTTCGATCGACGCCCATATTGGTCCCGATTTCCGGCGCGTGAGAATCGGCATAGGACATCCGGGACACAAGTCGCGCGTCCATGGCCATGTGCTCGGCAATTATACCAAAGCGGAAATTGACGATCTGGCGCAGATGCTCGGCGGAATAGCCGCCGAGGCCGACTGGTTGGCGGAAGGCAATAACGCGCGCTTTATGAGCGAATTGGCGTTGAGGATGCAGGACTGAATGGAACTTGCAATTCCTCTGATCGAAACCGATCGAATATTGTTGAGAGGGCCCAAGCTCGAAGACTTCCCGGTATATCGGGATTTCTATGCCGACGCCGAGGCGTCTTCATTCTATGGAGGCATTTTGGAACCCGCACTGGCCTGGCGGCGCATGGCGAGCGATTTGGGTCATTGGGTTTTAAAAGGCTACGGCATGTGGTCGATCATCGAACAGGCGTCCGGAGAGATGATCGGTGGCTGTGGTCTGGTTTGGCCTGACACCTGGCCGAGACGCGAGTTGACTTGGTGGATCATCCCCGAAGCGCGTCGAAATGGCTATGCACTTGAAGCGTCTCAGGCGATAATTGCCCATGCATATGATGAATGGAACTGGCCGGAAGTTGAGACACATATGGATGACAATAATCAGGCCGCCCAGTCACTGGCAAAAAAACTAGGCGGCAAGATCATCGCGCGCGAGGCGTTTCCAGATGGTCAGGAACGGGATATTTATCTATTGCCTCGGCAAATAAGGGAATGAAATATGGGTTTTAAATGCGGTATTGTTGGGCTTCCCAACGTCGGAAAATCAACGCTCTTCAATGCGCTGACAGAGACACAGGCGGCGCAGGCGGCAAATTATCCGTTCTGCACGATCGAACCGAATGTCGGTCAGGTCGCCGTGCCCGACCCGCGGCTCTACCAGATTGCGGAAATCGCCGGCAGCGCCAAGATCATCGAAACCCAGCTGGCCTTTGTCGATATCGCTGGTCTCGTCAAAGGCGCCTCGCAGGGCGAAGGTCTGGGCAATCAGTTCCTCGGCAATATCCGCGAAGTCGATGCCATCGTCCATGTGCTGCGCTGCTTTGAAGATGATGATATTCAGCATGTCTCCAACAAAATTGATCCAATTTCAGACGCGGAAGTGGTCGAGACCGAATTGCTGCTCGCCGATCTGGAAAGCCTCGAAAAGCGCTTTCTCGGCCTCGAGAAAAAGGCCCGCGGCGGCGACAAGGAAGCCAAGATCGCGATCAGCGTGCTTGGCCAGTCACTCGAACTGCTCCGCGAGGGCAAGCCCGCACGCTTGACCGAACCCAAGGATGAAGAAGAGCAGCGGGTCTTTGACCAATCGCAGCTGATCACCGCCAAGCCTGTTCTCTATGTGTGCAATGTCGATGAAGGTGACGCGGCCGCTGGCAATGCGCTGAGCGCTGCCGTGTTCGAAAAAGCCGCCGCAGAAGGCGCGGAAGCGGTCAATGTTTCTGCGGCGATCGAATCCGAACTGATTGGCATGGACGCCGAAGAACGCAGCGAATATCTCGCCGAACTCGGCCTGGAGGAATCCGGCCTCGCCCGAGTCATTCGCGCCGGATATCAACTGCTCAACCTGCAAACATTCTTTACCGCAGGCCCCAAAGAAGCGCGCGCCTGGACCGTGCACAAGGGCGCCAAAGCACCGGAAGCCGCTGGCGAAATCCATACCGATTTTGAACGTGGTTTCATCAAGGCAGAAACAATTGCATTTGATGATTTTGTGTCGCTGGGCGGCGAGACGGCAGCCCGTGACGCGGGAAAACTGCGCCAGGAAGGCAAAGATTATGTCGCGCAAGACGGCGATATCATGAATTTCAAATTCAATGTCTGATCTGTCATAAAATCGCGCTAAGCAGAATCATGTTCTGGAGAAAAACCTCATGATTCGACGATTTCTGAATGTTCTAATTGCTGTGCTACTCAGTACAGGCGCGGCTCAAGCCATTGCAAAAACACCAGAGCATGAGGATGACAGTCCTGCCATCCAAGAAGCCCGTGAACCAGTGACGATCCTGATTTCGATCGACGGATTCCATCCCGATTATCTGGATCGCGGGATTACGCCTCATATTTCTGCCTTGGCGCGCGCCGGTACCTATGGGCCGATGCGCCCTTCTTTCCCGACCAAGACGTTCCCCAATCACTGGACATTGGTCACCGGACGAACGCCAGATCATCACGGCATCGTCGGAAATACGATGGAAGATCTCGCCCGGCCCGGCGAAGTCTTCAAAATGTCGACAACCGACCCATTTTGGTGGAACCAGTCCGAACCAATATGGGTCACGGCCGAAAAGCAGGACGTCCGATCAGCCACCATGTTCTGGCCGGGATCGGAAGTCGAACTGGATGGCATACGCCCCAGCGATTGGTGGCCATTCAGTCAGTCGCTGTCCAATGATCGACGGATCGCAGCCGTGATCGACTGGATGCGTCGTCCAACAGAAATCAGGCCGAGGCTGGTCACCCTATATTTTGATACGGTCGATACCGCTGGCCATTTTTTTGGCCCTGCGCCGAGCCCAAAGCTCAATGCTGCCATCGCTGACGTGGACAAGAATATCGGGGTTCTGGTTCGCAATCTCGCAGATTTGGACCAGCCCGCGAATATCGTGATCGTATCGGATCATGGCATGACAGAAACCTCACCGGATCGGATCATCTATCTCGACCAGATATTACCGCGGGATCAATATCGGCTGATCACCGGTGGCAATTATGCCGGAATTGAACCGCTGGAAAATGATCTCAGCGTCATCCGTGCCGCTTTCATAAAGGATCACGAACATATGCAATGCTGGGAACGGGATAATATTCCAGCCCATTTTCAATATGGAACCCATGCGCGCGTGCCATCAATCCTTTGCCTGCCGGACGTCGGCTGGGTTGCCTATCAGGATGTTCCGGAATGGATGACCGGCATTGGCGGTGGCCATGGCTATGATCATCGGCATCCGGACATGACCGCCTTTTTTCTGGCCAATGGCCCGGCAATTAGAGCCAACGGTAAGCAGGATATATTCGACAATGTGAATATCTATGCGCTGGTGGCCAAGTTGACCGGCATCGCCCCCGCACCGAATGACGGTAGTCTCGCGCCTTTTGAGCAGCTGCTTGACCCCTGATTGCCAGCCGGTTCCGGCTCCGTCCTATTTTAGCGGATTACCGTCTGCGTCTACCATCCGCGTATAAATGATATCGACGGTTTCGCTATTATCAACTTCGCAATTTTTCGGATCGACCGTCCGGTTGCCTCGAAATCCGGTCAATTTTCTGTGATTTGCTTCCAGCGTCAAACCCATTCCGACCCATATTTGATGAGCACATTTTTTCTGCAACTTGCGGGAAAACGGGGCGCGATGGGCGCCATAGACCAGATTTCCATGAATGGTTGCCGTGAAATCAATTTCATTCTTTTTATTGTCCGCTGATCGCTTGGTATATCGGGACGTCAAGCGCGAGCCGTCCTGCTCGAAATAGACGATTTTATAGCCACCTTGCGTCCAGAAGCCGGTCAAATCGATGTCGGCGTCGGGAGAGGTCGCAACCGGATTTTCGGAATGTGATGACGAATTTGCGGCTGGCTGGGCCTTGACCTCATTGACGGCATGAGCAGGCATAGCGACAAGCGCATTTGTCATCGCCAAAGCATAAATTGCATAGGCTGCATTGCGGTATATCATCACAAACTCCCGTTTCATTCCAGCGAAAGGCCTATATCAGTTGACCAAAGAAGCAATGGTTTCGATCATCTTTTGAAGTTGCTGCAGGATTGGATCACTTCCTCCCGAACAGCTTTTCGACATCGCCAAGCGCGAGCTTGACCCAGGTTGGTCGTCCGTGATTACACTGGCCACTATGCGGCGTGACTTCCATCTCCCGCAGCAATGCATTCATTTCCGCGACATTCAATATCCGCCCTGCCCTCACCGATCCGTGGCAGGCCATCGTCGAGGCGACATGGTCGATGCGTTCCTTGAGCGACAGAGCTTCATCATAGGCGCCGAGTTCATCCGCCAGATCGGTCACCAGCCCTTTCACATCACCTGCCCCCAGCATTGCCGGCGTCGCCCGCACCAGCATCGCAGACGGCCCAAAACGCTCCAGCTCCAATCCAAATTCGGATAATTCTGCCGCGCGGGAATCAAGACGATCGCAAGCGTTTTCGTCCAATTCAACGACTTCTGCCATCAACAGCGCCTGTGAGGCGACAGAACCGCCTTCAACCGCCTTTCGCATCCGCTCCAGCACGAGACGTTCATGCGCCGCATGCTGGTCGACGATGACCAGCCCATCTTCTGCTTCTGCGACTATATAGGTTTTCGCGATCTGCCCGCGAGCGACGCCCAGCGGATGATGTGTGGCCTCTGGCACCGGCTCCACCGCCTCTTCGGCTCGCCCCATCAACGGCGCCAAATCATCAGCACGGTCCATCGCGCCAAAGGCATTTTCTCCGGCCTGAGCAGGAGCCCCCCGAGGATAGGGTTGTTGCGCGAGACTTGTCTTGCTCTGGTTGGAAAATATACTGGTTTGGGGATTGGAGGCCAGCGGCTCACTCTGCCAGTTGGATAGCGCCGATTCCGCAGGTCGCTGGACTGCACGAAAACCACCTTCATCGAGCGCGCGACGCAAGCCGCTGACGATCATGCCGCGGATCATTGAGGGCTCGCGAAAGCGCACTTCGGTCTTCGCCGGATGGACATTCACGTCAACCAGTTCGGGCGGCATGTCGATGAACAAAGCGACAACCGGATGCCGATCGCGGGCCAGCATTTCTGCATAAGCGCCGCGCACGGCCCCGACCAGCAAGCGGTCCTTCACCGGGCGTCCGTTGACGAATAGAAACTGGTGATCCGCCACACCACGGTTATAGGTTGGCAGGCCGGCCACGCCGGACAATGTGACATCTTCACGCACCAGATCGACCGCAACGCTATTGGCCCGAAGCTCGCGATTGGTTAGCGCGGCCACCCGATCAGGACCGGTTTCGCCGCTCTGTACGGCAATTGCCTTGCGCCCCTCATGATCAAGTGTGAAGCCGATATCGGGCCGCGCCATTGCGAGTCGGCGGACGATATCGACACAGGCAGCATATTCACTGCGCGCCGTTCGCAAGAATTTACGTCTTGCCGGAACTTTGCCAAAAAGCTGTTCCACACGAACTTTTGTGCCTGGTGGAATCGCCGCAGGGCCTTCATGCACCAATTCGCCATGATCGATGACCCGCGACCAGCCATCTGCGCCGGATATCCGGCTTTCGATGGTGAGCTTCGACACGCTCGCAATCGAGGGCAAGGCTTCTCCGCGGAAACCCATTGTCGTCACCATTTCAATGGCTTCGTCGGGAAGCTTGGACGTTGCATGGCGTTCCAGCGCCAATGCGATGTCGTCCCGGCCCATCCCGCAGCCATCGTCGGCAACCTCGACAAGGTCCAGGCCCCCCTGGTGCAGACGAACATTAATCTGTCCCGCACCGGCATCAATTGCATTTTCGACGAGCTCTTTCAGAGCGCTGGCCGGACGTTCAACCACCTCCCCGGCAGCGATCCGGTTTATGAGGCTATTGGGAAGTCTTCTTATTGACATATTGTCGTTCCTAGCCCAAGCGAACTTGCCAAGCGACCCCTGATTTTCTGAGTGATTCCCATGGCAATTTTCATGGCATGTTCAGCTTGATCGGCGGTAGGGTAAATTGATGCAGAAATGACTGCAAGAATATAAAATACGGACAAAAATATGTTTGGAAATCTGTTCAAGTTTCGTTCGCAAGATATGGCGATCGACCTCGGCACCGCGAACACGGTTGTTTATGTACGCGGTCAGGGAATCGTTTTGAACGAACCCTCCGTGGTAGCAATTGAAACCATCAACGGGATCAAGAAAGTCAAAGCCGTCGGCAATGATGCAAAGATGATGATGGGCAAGACGCCGGACAGCATCGAGGCCATCCGTCCGCTGCGCGATGGCGTGATCGCCGATATTGACGTTGCCGAGCAGATGATCAAACATTTCATCCAGAAGGTGAACGGCAAAGCCAAATTGTTCAGCTATCCCGAAATTGTGATCTGCGTGCCCAGCGGCTCGACCTCGGTCGAACGTCGTGCGATTCGTGATGCCGCATCCAACGCCGGCGCGCGTCAGGTATTTCTGATTGAAGAACCGATGGCAGCAGCAATCGGCGCTGACATGCCGGTCACCGAACCTATCGGCTCTATGGTCGTCGACGTCGGCGGCGGAACGACCGAAGTTGCGGTGCTGTCGCTTCGCGGTCTGGCATATACAACGTCGGTGCGCACCGGAGGTGACAAGATGGACGAGGCAATTGTATCTTATGTGCGTCGTCATCATAATCTGCTGATCGGTGAAACGACGGCGGAGCGGATCAAAAAAGACTTTGGCGTCGCGCAGGCACCTGCTGACGGTATCGGCCATACGATCCACATCAAAGGACGTGATCTGGTCAATGGCGTACCGAAAGAAATCTCGATAAATCAGGGACAAATCGCCGAAGCGCTCAGCGAACCCATTGGCACGATCATCGAAGGCGTGCGGATTGCGCTTGAGAATACAGCACCAGAACTGGCTGCCGATATTGTCGATCAGGGCATCGTACTGACAGGCGGCGGCGCACTGATCGCTGGTCTGGATGCGGCGCTCAGTGACGAAACCGGCTTGCCGGTGACGGTCGCCGAAGATCCCCTCGCCTGTGTTGCGATCGGAACAGGCCGGGCCATGGAAGATCCGATGTTTCGGGGAGTGCTGACCACGGCATGATCGTTATTTTGCCAAGAATGAAAGGATGAGCAGGGATGGCGCCGCCAAGAAACCGGCGCCCAGGATTTTCCAAGCGGGCGCAATATAGTATTTTCGCAAGCTATTTGCTGGGCATTTTAGGAGCAGTCGTTGGCTTGCTCCTGCTGCTTGTCTCATTCATCGATCCCCAAGGCTTTTCCGTTTTGCGGACAATTGGCGCAGAAACAACGGCACCGGTCAGCAAGACCCTGTCCGAAGTTGGTGGCGCCACCGGAAATGCCGGTGACCAGATATCGGCTTATTTCTACGCAGCCTCCAAAAATGCGGCGATGAAACGCGAACTTGAGCAGAGCCGGATCGAAATATTGGAAGCGCGGGCGCTCAAACAGGAAAATGAACGCCTCAAACGTTTGCTCAAACTGGATCAGGAAGTTCCCGACGCAATCGGAATGGCCCGGTTGATCAGCTCGACCGCCTCCAGTTCGCGGAGGATCGCGACGCTCGGACTAGGAAGCGCCAGTGGTATTGAAATAGGCCAGCCCGTGCGCGCTCCAGAAGGATTGATCGGCCGGGTGCTGGAAGTCGGGCCAACCACCGCGCGCATTTTGCTGGTCTCCGACGGGAAAAATGTCACTCCGGTCCAGCGCGCGAACGATAGCCTGCCGGCCTTTGCAACCGGACTTGGCGATGGCACCGTCGACATTCAACCAATCAACATCGGCACCAATCCATTTCAGGGTGGAGACCTCTTCATCACCTCGGGTAGCGGCGGCCTGTACAGCCCCGGAATTCCCGTCGCGGTGGTCATCCGGAAGAATGAAAGCGGCGCAATAGCCCGGATATTGGCCAACCCGGCCAAAGTTGGCCATGTCGTCGTCCAACCCATATTTCAGGCGGAAACCGTACGTCAGATCGGTGAGGATATCCCATCTGAATTTGACATTGAAGGTGGTGAATAGTGGTCCGAACTCGCCGATCGCGGCTTGATCGCAAACCATCGCAATGGCGCATCAAAATGATTCCGGCAGCAACGGTCGTGGCCGGTTCGATGATCACCACTTTTTCGATCATCACGGATTATCCCATTTTGCCGCCACTCGGTCTTTTGGTGCTGTTGGCATGGCGCTTGATTCGTCCGGGTTTCTGGCCGGTATGGGCCGGTTTTCCTTTGGGCTTCGTGGATGATATATTTAGCGGCCAACCGATAGGAAGCGCCGCATTTCTCTGGTCGGTGATTTTCATCGTCCTCGAATCTATCGACCGCAAAGCGATAAGACGAGACTATTGGCAGGATTGGTTGATTGCCTCCATTGCGATCATTTTTGTGCTAATTGGGGGTATGCTCATTGTTGATTTTCAAACCAACCTTTTGCGGCTGGACATACTTATCCCGCAAATATTGCTGTCAATTTTGCTCTATCCATTCATCGCGCGCGTGATCGGAGCCATTGACTCCTGGCGGGTAGCGACATGAAGACACCCAAAACGATCAGCAGCGCGATGCAGGCGATGACCTTTTCACGTCGCGCAACCATTGTTGGCGGCCTGCAAATCGGCATTGGCGTCCTGCTCGCCGGTCGCATGACCTATATCTCTGTGGCAGAAAATGAACGATATAAGCTGCTTTCAGAAAGCAACCGGGTCAATTTGACCTTGGTCCCTCCGCGCAGAGGCTGGCTGATCGACCGCAACGGCAAGCCAATTGCCAATAATAAGACCGATTTCCGCGTCGATATCATACCCGACCGGCTTGAGGATAAAGAAAAAACCATCGCGACACTGGCCGGCTTGCTCTCGCTCGACCAGGAAGAGATCAACCGGATCAATCGCGAGCTCGAACAAGCCAAGAGTTTTCAGCCTGTACAAGTGGCTACGGGGCTTGAATGGGAAGATTATGCCGCCGTCAGCGTCCGCCTGCCCGATCTGCCCGGCGTATCCCCCCGACAGGGATTCTCCCGAAATTATCCAACCGGGGCCGCGATTGGTCATCTGGTTGGCTATGTCGGGATTCCCTCATCTGAAGACTATAAGGATAATCCTGATCCGATTTTGATCACCCCTGGATATCGATTGGGCAAAGACGGTCTGGAAAAGACATTTGAAGATCGATTGCAGGGCAAGCCCGGCGCCAAAAGAGTTGAAGTGACGGCGCGCGGGAAGATTGTCCGAGAATTGAGTTCGCGGCCAGATGTTCCCGGCAAGGCGCTGCAGCTCACGCTCGATATTGATTTGCAGGAATATGCCGCACGACGACTGGGCCCTGAGTCCGGATCCGTCGTGGTGATGGACTGCAAGACCGGCGATATCCTGACGATGACGTCGATGCCCTCCTTCGATCCGAACAGTTTTTCAGATGGCATCGGGGTCTCCGAATATGGGATGTTACGCGAAGACGACCATGTACCATTGCTCGACAAATCCCTGAAAAGCCTGTTTCCGCCTGGTTCGACCGTCAAGCCGATGGTTGCGCTGGCCTTTCTCGAAGCGGGTCTTGATCCTGATGAATCGGTCACCTGTCGCGGCAGTCTTCGTGTCGGTAATCGCGCTTTCCGATGCTGGAAGCGCGGCGGCCATGGCCGCGTCGATATGGCCAAGGGCATTTATCAAAGTTGTGACGTCTATTTCTATCATTTCGCTCAGCGAATCGGAATGAACCCGATTGCGCTGATGGCCAACCGACTGGGCCTCGGCCAAAAATTCCCGATACCGGTTCCGAGTCAATTTTACGGAACCATCCCGGATCCCCAATGGAAAATGAAGAAATTCGGGAAAGCCTGGCAGGCCTATGACACCGTCAATTCGACCATTGGCCAGGGCTATATGCTGGTCAACCCATTCCAGCTTGCCGTGATGACGGCACGCATTGCGACAGGCAAAGAGATCATGCCGCATCTCTTGCTCAATGACGAAAGAAAGCCGGCGAAACTGCTCAACCTTGATCCCGAGCATCTCGCCTATGTCCATCAAGCGATGCGAGACGTCGTCAATGGTCCAGGCACGGCCGGGCGAGCAAAACTCCCGGTGGATAATGTCGAGCTTTCTGGCAAGACCGGTACCGCTCAGGTCGTCAATCTGGATTTCGGGCGTGGCGGCAGTGATGTGGCATGGAAGTTTCGCGATCACGGTCTGTTCGTCTGTTACGCGCCTTTTGACAATCCGCGCTATGCTGCGTCGGTTGTCATCGAACATGGTGGAGGATCGGGCTCGGCCTATCCGGTCGCAAGAGACGTGCTCACTTATCTCTATGATCGCGAGAAAGCGATGAACATGCTGACCGCCATGGAAAAGTCTTGGGGCGGCACGATTTCCGAACGGATGGACAGAAAACTCGCGGCCTATCGAGACAAAGCTGAACTGGAAAAGGCGCTGTCCGAGGGACGCGCGGAGGCCCCCACAACGGCCGATTCCGAGGCGGCAAGTTCCGCAGCCGGAGAATAAGCGTTGAACGATTTCGTCCCAGCGCCGATTGCGCAACTTCCCTGGCGAACCATTTTATTGTTGCTCGTCATGGCGAGCTTTGGCTTCGTCGTCCTATATTCGGCAGCGGGGGGCAGTCTCACGCCGTGGGCCGGGCTTCATATCACCCGGTTTCTGGTCTTTCTGGCGATGGCGATCATATTGTCGCGTCTGAAAGAGAATTTCTGGAAGAGCATCGCTTTCCCGGTCTATATTGTTGTCGTGATCATGTTGCTGGGTGTGGAACTGATCGGCGCAGTCGGCGGAGGGAGCCAGCGCTGGCTCAATCTCGGCCTCATCCGAATTCAGCCGTCCGAATTGATGAAAGTGGCAATCATTCTCGCTGTGGCGCGTTTCTATGACCTGCTGCCGCCCAGCCAGATTCGCACCTGGGGCGCGATTTGGCCACTGCTGCTGCTGCTTGCCCTGCCCTGCGCGCTTGTCCTATTGCAACCTGATTTGGGGACCACCATCACCATCGTCGCCGGCGCCCTGACCATCGCCTTCCTGGCGGGCTTGCCGATGCGGCTTTTTGTCGGCGGCGGCATAGCCATCGCGATCCTGGCGCCCCTCGCCTATTTCTTTGCGCTGGAGGACTATCAGCAGCGCCGCGTGACCACGTTCCTCAATCCCGAAAATGATCCGCTCGGCGCGGGATATCACATCAGCCAGTCCAAAATCGCCATCGGATCCGGCGGGATATTTGGCAAGGGATTCATGAATGGCACCCAAAGCCATCTCGATTATCTGCCCGAGGGCCACACCGACTTTGTCTTTGCAACCATGGCCGAAGAATGGGGACTGATGGGCGGATTTGCTCTGCTCTTCTGCTTCTTCCTGCTGTTCAGATGGGGACTCGGCGTTGCGTTGCGCGCCAAAACCCGCTTTTCGCAGCTATGCGCCGCCGGACTGTCGATCACGATATTCTTCTATGTCGCGATCAACCTGATGATGGTCATGGGACTGGCACCGGTGGTCGGCATTCCCCTGCCCTTCCTCAGCCACGGCGGTTCATCGATGATGACGATCATGATCTGCGTAGGAATATTAATGTCAATCGACCGTCATCCGGGAAGACAGGGCGGTGCATTCGGTTGAAATTCTCAACGCAGACGTTGCGTTCCGGAAAAGCCGACCTATATAGCTCTCATCCGCCATGGATAATGGACGCTTAGCTCAGTTGGTAGAGCAGCTGACTCTTAATCAGCTTGTCGCAGGTTCGATCCCTGCAGCGTCTACCATCCTTCTCCAAAATCAGAATAGCCGGGACCGACTGATCGGGCTCCCACGCGATCGGCATAATTCTGAAAATCGATCACCACCGACGGCGCTCTGCTCCGGGCTGTGCGTCATTACTCGGACATTTAGTCCGTAACCTGCGTTAGGGTGAAACGAAATATCGTGCCCCCATTTGATCCGGGTTCCGCAGTGATCTCGCCGCCATGGCTTTCTACGATCGTCCTGCAAATCGACAGACCCAGACCCATTCCATTGCTCTTTGTACTGGAAAATGCACTGAACAATGTGCCGCTAATCTCCTCGGAAATGCCGCTTCCGCTATCTTCGACCCGGATCTCAGTATAGCCATTTGATATCGGCGACGCAGATATGGTGAGATGTTTGACCGGACTGTCTTCCATCGCTTCAATGGCGTTGCGCATCAAGTTCACAATGACCTGCTGAATCTGAACGCTGTCAGCCATCACATTATTTGAATTTGGATCAATATCAATCGACCAGTCGATACTTTTTTCACGGGCCCCAACCAGTCCAATAGTCGCCGCATCCTCGACAAGCTTTGCCACGGGATAGATTTGCCTGCTCACCTCGCCTTTGGCAATAAATTCGCGCAGCCGCCGGACGATATTGCCAGCACGTATCGCCTCGGATGATGCTTCATTCAGCGCTTCTTTGAGAATGACCCGGATATCCGGGCCGGTATCGTCTATCATGTCCCGGCTTGCCGCCATGTAATTGGATACAGCTGTAAGGGGCTGGTTCAATTCGTGGGCAATACCGCTGGCCATCTCACCAAGCGTGTGAAAACGTTCCGTATGCGCCAGTTTTTGCTGGAGTTCCCGCGCTTCTTGTTCAATCGCTCGCTGATTGGAAACGTCACGAATAAGGAAGATAAGCTTTTGTTCAGTTTGATGTTCAATCTGGTTGATCGAGCCCTCATAAGGAAATTGAGACCCATCTTTGCGCCGTCCATAAGTCACATTTCCGGAATTTGACGATTGTCGATCGCCTGTTTTGAGATAGTCTTCTACGGTCTTCCAATAGACTTTCCGTCGTTCCGCCGGAATGAGTATCTCAATATTTTTCCCGATGACTTCATTTGAAGCATATCCGAACATCTCCTCCGCAGCCGGATTAAATGCCTCGATAATGCCATCGGCATCCACCGTTATCACGCCCTCAAGCGCACTTTTCACAATCGCGTCTGAAAGCCCTTTTTCTTTTATCGATTCAGTTTCAGCGCTTTTCAGCCCGGTGATGTCGGCCATATAGCCTTCGAGATAGACAATATCGTCATTCATCATGTCGGTGGGTCGACCGCGCTCCCATATCCAACGTTCTTCGCCATCTGAAGTCAAAATGCGATATTCAAGCTCAAAAGCCTGATCCGAGAGCACAGCCTCCTGTACCCTTTGCCAAACCAGATCGCGGTCCTCGGGAACGATTAGATCGCGCCAACTCACCCGCCCATCCTCAAAATCGCTTCGCGAATAGCCGGACAATTGCTGGCAACCTTCACTGACAAACTCCATTTGCCACTTGGGTTGATTAAGGCATCGATAGGCCATGCCAGGCAGATTTTTGAACAATATCGCCATGCGATCGGCGACTTCACCAACCTGATGAACTCGATTCACCGCCAAAATACCGAGATAGACGGTTAAAGCCATTAATCCGCTCAAGATCAAACCTGCGACCAGCATGATCGTCAAGAACCGCGAGTGAACAAGCTGCAGGAATTCCTGCTTGGGCGTCAGTGCAACCGTCCATTCCAGATTGCCAATGTTGAAGCGGCGCTGCTGTTGGTGTCTAGCACGGACTGGCTGCTCGGCAGAAGTCGAAGAATAGACAGGCTCATCATTCACCGAAATCACGATATCATGCTGCGCCAGCAAGCCTTGAGGCACCGCAGTCTGCAGAAGAGGATCGAATAGTATTAAGCCGCCGATCAAACCATCAAACTGTTTGCTGCGAGGATCATAGACCGGCACATAAAGGCCCATGCCTTTTCCGCGTAAGACCGATTCAAGCGGTGTTGAAAAAATTAACCTGCCGCTTTCCTTCGCCTGTTCTGCTGCCAGAAAGGCCGGTCGATTCAGTCTCAAATCAAAATCCTGAGTGATTTCATTGCCTGAGACCGGAGTGAGCCAGCGAACATGCATCGAAGGGTCTATCCAGCCAATCGTCCGATATCCCGGCTGGGCATCATAGATATTCCTGCTCTCTACCTCCCATTGCGCACGATAGGCCTCGTCCGACCCCTGCCAGTGATTGGCCAGGCCAGATAGCGACACGATCCGTCCTTCGATATCCTTGCTCAACAATGCCTCCACTCCAAAAGCGGTCGAAGCAGTCACTCTTTCAACATGATTATCTTCTTGTTGATTGAGGATATACCAGGCAGTTACGACTGCTATCGCCATAGCGAGGCCGGCCAGCCCTGAATAAAGCAGCTTTTTTCGATAGCTGATCAGCATCTTCAAACGATCGCTCCTGACCCGAACAGATAGTCTTTCATCATTGCGTGCACCTCTAAAGAGCGATCGCATATCTCATACATCAGCCTCAAATCGCTTGAATTGACTTAATTTTCAGGCGGTTCTTGATGCAAAAAAAACTTGCACGTAATATCTATAAAACAAATTACGTATTTTTACCTAGTGGCGCCCGTGGAGCTTAGCTTTTGGAACAAGCTCTGATTGACGACCAGTCATCGACCTGACCGTGGAACAATCGCCTCCACCTGGATTAACAATGCCAAGGACCGCAATCAATCCCGGCAGGGTCAGCCCGATATATCAAAATGAATCGACCGGATGAAACCATCGACCAGCATTTCGGCATCTGCCATTTTCTCAGAAACGAACGATCCGGGGATTATATCCCGACAAATCTCGATGATGCGACGCGCCGCGATTCTCAGATATTCAATCCCCGTCAATTTCTGCGCCCATAGAAAAAGGCGGGCCCCTTTTGAGTACCCGCCTATAATCTTAGACCAAAGCGCGAATGAAAAATGGAGCGCCTTTCGAGCGCTCCTAATTTTTATTTGTTAACGGCATCCTTCAAGCCTTTACCGGCTTTGAATTTTGCTTGAGTCGATGCAGGAATCTGCATGGGCTCACCGGTACGCGGGTTGCGGCCGGTTGAAGCTTTGCGTTTTGACGTTGAGAATGTACCAAAGCCAACGAGACGAACTTCGCCGCCGCCGCTCAGTGCACTTGTGATGGAATCAAATACTGCGTCTACCGCTTTGCCGGCATCGCTTTTGCTCAGGCCGCTGAGATCTGCGACGTTACTGATAAGATCCTGTTTGTTCATATTGGGAATCCCCCCTTCTATCTAGCAATTCTTTTGAACCGCACTTTGTCTGCGCGCAGTAAGACGAAACTAGGGGCGTGAGTCAAAGGAAAACCGCCAATTTCTGGGCCAAACGTGCTTTTTTCCCAACCAAGATCGATTTGTCACCCAAAAACCCGGAATATCGGCCAACTTACGCCATTTTGAGGCGTTTCTAGGAGCAAAATCGACGGCAAACGAATCACGAAAAATGACCGCTAGTGGCGCGCAATGGATCCAATATCATCTGCGACCGGGGCCGCCGCATGGCTTGCCAGTTCATCCGCGTCGCTCCATTCAATCGGCTCAACTTTTTCGGCGAGCGCTTCGGCCAAGACTTCGTCCGCATGGCTGACCGGAATGATCTTCAGTTGGGATGTGATATTATCGGGAATTTCGACCAGGTCTTTCTCATTTTCAGCCGGTATCAATACGGTTTTGATGCCACCGCGCAGCGCCGCAAGCAATTTTTCTTTCAAACCGCCGATCGGAAGAACCCGGCCACGCAAAGTCACTTCGCCGGTCATCGCCACGTCGCGGCGCACCGCTATTCCGGTGAGCGTTGAAACAATCGCGGTGACCAGTCCGACACCTGCCGATGGTCCGTCTTTGGGTACCGCGCCTTCGGGCAAATGGATGTGAATATCCTTCCGCGCAAAAATACTCGGCTTAATCCCATATATTGGCGCACGCGCTTTGACGAAGGACAAGGCGGCCTGGATAGATTCGGTCATCACCTCGCCCAATTTACCGGTGGTCTTGATCTGGCCTTTGCCGGAAACGGTGACGGATTCGATCGTCAGCAATTCACCACCAACCTCGGTCCACGCCAGTCCGGTAACCGCGCCGACTTGATTTTCTTCCTCGCCGATGCCGTGACGGAATTTCCGGACCCCGGCATATTCAGCGAGATTATCCGGCGTGATTTCAACGCTCTTATATTCGCCTTCCAATATCCGGCGCAGCGCTTTTCTGGCCAATTTGGCGATTTCCCGTTCCAATGTCCGAACGCCCGCTTCCCGCGTATAATAGCGGATCAGGTCGCGCAATGCGTCTTCGCGAAGGGAAAATTCTTCCTTCTTCATGCCATGGGCATCAATTTGCTTGTCGAGTAGATGCCGCTTGGCAATCTCGACCTTTTCATCCTCGGTATAGCCTTCGAGACGGATGATCTCCATCCGGTCGAGCAACGGCTGTGGCAGGTTGAGCGAGTTGGCGGTGGTTACAAACATGACGTCGGACAGATCGATATCAATCTCGAGATAATGGTCCTGGAACTTGTCATTCTGCTCCGGATCCAGCACTTCCAGAAGGGCCGATGCGGGATCGCCACGGAAGTCCTGGCCCAATTTGTCGATCTCGTCGAGCAGGAACAAGGGATTAGACGTGCCCGCTTTCTTGAGGTTCGACACGATCTTGCCGGGCAATGATCCGATATAGGTCCGGCGATGGCCACGAATTTCGGCTTCATCCCGGACGCCGCCCAGCGATTGGCGGACAAATTCCCGCCCTGTGGCACGTGCGATTGACCGCCCCAAAGATGTCTTACCAACACCGGGAGGGCCAACGAGGCACAGGATCGGGCCTTTCAGCTTGTTCGTACGGGACTGCACCGCAAGATATTCGATGATCCGCTCTTTGACTTTTTCGAGCGCAAAATGATCATCATCAAGCACTTCTTCGGCCTGTTTGAGATCTTTTTTCAGGCGTGATTTCTTGCCCCATGGCAAACCCAGCAGCACGTCCAGATAATTGCGTGTCACGGTCGCTTCGGCCGACATGGGTTGCATGCCCTTGAGTTTTTTCAACTCCGCCGAGGCCTTGGCCTTGGCTTCCTTGGACAATTTGGTTTCCTGGATTTTCTTGCCCAGTTCGGTGAGCTCATCGCCTTCACCTTCTTCGCCGTCGCCGAGCTCGCGCTGGATCGCCTTCATCTGCTCGTTGAGATAATATTCGCGCTGGGTCTTCTCCATCTGGCGCTTGACGCGACCACGGATTTTCTTCTCGACCTGCAGCACGCCAAGCTCGCCTTCCATGAACGCAAAGGCCATTTCGAGGCGCTTGAGCGCGTCGGCTTCCATCAGCAGGCTTTGCTTGTCGGCAACTTTCACATTGATATTGGCCGACACCGCATCGGCGAGGCGTGATGCATCGTCAATCTCGCCCAACTGGACGACGGTTTCCGCCGGCATTTTCTTGTTCAGCTTGGAATAATTCTCAAATTGTTCGACCACAGAACGCATCAAAGCCCCGGCTTCGGGCCCTTCAGCCGTCTTTTCCTCGATCCGCTCGATTGACGCCAGCACATAGCCGGCTTCCTGATCAACCAAGGCGGTATGTTTCGCTCGCTGCTTGCCTTCGACCAGCACCCGCACGGTGCCATCGGGCAGTTTCAGCAATTGCAATACGGAAGCCACCACGCCGAGATCATAGAGCTGATCCTGCGCCGGATCATCTTCTGCTGGATCAAGCTGGGCCACGAGGAAAATTTCCTTGTCGGATTCCATCGCCTGTTCCAGCGCCACCACCGATTTGTCGCGACCGACAAACAGCGGTACGATCATATTGGGGAACACGACAATATCGCGCAAAGGCAATAAGGGCAGTGCTTTGGTTTCAGGGGTAGGATTGGCTTCGGATTCTGACATGGATACTCCAACGATTTGCGCAAAACGGCGCTATTCCACCTATATGGGGCGTTCCAACATCACTTCAAGCAGGAAGCGACGAACATCCATATCTTGTCAAAATGGCAGTTTAAAACCTGGGGGTAACTGCATGCCGCTGCTCATCTTGCTCATTTCTTCATTGCTCACCGCATCCGCACGGTCGCGGGCATCATTGAAAGCAGCCGCAACAAGATCTTCTAAAATGCCTTTTTCTTCAGGTTTGAGCAGACTGTCGTCAATTTTGACGCCCAATATCCTGCCTTTGGCCGTGGCTTTGACCGACACCAGACCGCCACCGGACTGGCCTTCGACTTCAATCGACTCGAGCTTGGCCTGGGCCTGTTCCATCTGGACTTGCACGGTTTGCGCGGCTTCCTGAGCCGCCTTCATCATTTCTTCCATCGATTTCATGTCTAAGCGCTCCTTGATGCGGGCTGGGATCGGTCATCATCGTCCAGCAATTGGGCTTCGGGAAAGGCGTCAAAGGCGGCTTTCACCAAAGGCGTGTCTAATATGGCCTGCCGCTGCTGGTCCCGCAACTGCTGCGCCTGCTCGGCGATGCTCGGCAAAGCCTCTCCTGCGCCGACAGCCAGAGTCCAGATCGCGCCCGTCTCGACCTTCAATATGTCCGCGATCTTCCGCAAATCCGTATCGGCGATCGACCGGGCGGACTGGAAGATGATTTCGGGCGGGGCAAAACGTACGACGCGGATATCGGCAATCAAGATGCTCTCGAGCACAGGTGACGCGCGTCCGACAATGGCGACAATATCTTCAAACCGCCGAGGAAGCTCAGGATTGTCAGCGACCGGCTCTGCGATACTGGCCAGCTTGGCAGGTGGCGGTGCGGCGGACATGGCAGCGGGTTCTGCAACCGGAGCGCTTTGCTGGGGCTCTGCTTGACCGGGCACTCCGGCAAGCGTTGCAGGTGCATCGCCTTGCGATCCCCGTTCGAGCATTTTGGCAAGCTTGCCCGGGTCCGGCATTTCAGCTGCACAGACCACGCGCAGCAGCGCCATTTCGCAGGCCTCGCGCGGCAAATGGGCCTGCTGGACTTCTTCATAGCCCTTGAGCAGCAATTGCCAAAGACGATGCAGCACGGGATAGGAAAGCGTCTCCGCCCAGGCTGCAAATTGTTGCCTGGCGTCTTCCGAAAGAGTCGGATCGCTTGCCTTGCCCACTTTGAACAAGGTGACCTGATGGCAGAGCGAGAGCAGGCCGTTCATCAGCGACAGCGGCTCGACCCCAATGCGATATTGGTCGGCCACGGCATCCAGCAGCGCCGACGAATCTGCTTCGAGAAGATTTCCAAATAACCGGCGAATCGCGCTGCGATCCGACAGGCCAAGCATATCGCGGATCTGTGCGGCCTTCACTTCGCCGTCGCCGTCCATATCGGCATGGGCAATAGCCTGGTCGAGGATCGACAGGCCGTCGCGGACCGACCCTTCTGCTGCCTGTGCAATCAGATCGAGCGCTTCCTGCTCGGCCGAGACGCCTTCTTTTTCGACGATCATCCCAAAATGGGTCGACAATTGCTCGGCGCTAATCCGCTTGAGGTCGAATCTCTGGCAGCGAGAGAGCACGGTGATCGGAACCTTGTTGACCTCGGTCGTTGCAAAGATGAATTTCACATGGGCCGGCGGTTCTTCGAGCGTCTTGAGCAATGCGTTAAACGCATTTTTCGACAGCATATGGACTTCATCGATGATGTAGATTTTGTAGCGCGCAGAGACCGAAGAATAGCGCACGGCTTCGATAATCTCGCGGACGTCATCGACGCCGGTGTGGCTGGCGGCATCCATCTCGATCACGTCGATAAAGCTGCCATCCGCAATACTGCGACAGGGTTCACAAGTCCCGCAGGGACTGATTGTCGGGCCGCCCTGCCCGTCTTCCCCGATACAGTTCAGCGCTTTGGCGATGAGCCGCGCGGTCGATGTCTTCCCGACCCCGCGGACTCCGGTCATCAGAAAAGCATGGGCCAGGCGATCCCGCTTGATCGCGTTGCCGAGCGTCTGAACCATCGCGTCCTGACCAATGAGCTCGGCAAAATTTGTCGGCCGATATTTTCGCGCCAAAACGCGATAGGGTTGCGCAGAGCCCGGTGCGGGCTGCGCTGGCGCATCAACGCCGCTGGCGGCAAAAATATCAGATGAATCGGACATGAAAATCGAGTTTAGGCGACCCGCACCGGCTTGTCGAAGCCTAAAAACTAGCTTTGGATATTCTAACCAAAAATAAAGGAAACTTTCGTAAAACCCCTATTTTACGGGGATTGGCAGGCTTGCGACAAAATCTACTCTATATGGGCTTGAGCTTTGCTCTTTTCTGCGCCGGATATCTGCTGATCAACCAGCAGATCCTCGTCCAGTCGATCCTCTATCGCGCGGCCGCCAATGATTATCACAGCGCGATAATCGCCTTGGTCGCCATGGGATTGCAGGCCATCGCGCTGCTCGTCGGCCTGATTTTCCTGCCCAAACGGCTTTTCTGGCTTGCTTTGACGCTGATTGGCATATCAGCAACGATCAACGTGATCTTCAGTCAGATCCTCAGCGATATCATCGACCTTCCGCGATTCAACTGGCTGCTCACCGAAGCGCGGCAGGCCGGAAATGCGGCGGGCGAATTCACCCTTCCGGCAGCCATTGGACTGGCAAAGGTGCTGCTAGCCCTCGCATCATTCGCGGGTTGCAGAATGGTCTTTCAGTCGGTCTTTGCACAAAATCCGGGCCGGATGAGCGCTCCCATTCCGATGATCGTCATTTTGACCGGCCTATTATTGCCATCGCTTGCTTTCAGTCTGGGAGCACCCGGCCCGAAAGCCGCCGAACGCAATATCTATGGATTTGCGATTGAGACTCTCACCGTCCCGCCGCCGCCTGCAAGAGGCGCGGTTGAACTGGTTCCGGAAAATGCACAGGATTCGATCGAAAAGATCGTCATTATTGTCGATGAGAGCGTCAATCATGATGCTTTTTCGAAGCTGATAACGCCCGACATAGAGCGTTTCGAGCCGATTGATTTCGGCAATGTCGCCGCTTTGGCAAACTGCAGTTCACCTGCCCATGTTGCGATGCGCTCGGGTGTCGATGTGATGAACGTCAATCCAGATACCGACTTGCGCAAGACGCCGTCGATCTGGGGATATGCGAAACAGGCAGGCTATCGTACAATATTGATCGACGGACAGGTCTCCGGCCCACCGCAAAATCTCTTGCTGCCACCAGAGCTGGCATTGATCGACGAAATCCATTCGGCAGCAGCCGGGATGGAAACCGATCTCAAAATTGCAAACCAGCTGAATGCGCGCCTGAAAACCGCGGACAAGGAATATATCTATACGGTCCTGCGCGGCGTTCACTTCCAATATCGCGACCATTATCCTGCCGGCTCCGTCCCGGAAGATGCCCCATTGGGCAAGCAATATGAAGCGGCAATTTCCTATTCTAAGAAAGGATTTTTCGACGCCTTGCTCGACGGTGTCGATCGCGAGAAAGTGGCGATCGTCTACACATCTGATCATGGACAAAAAATCGCGGAAAATGTGATGCCACATTGTTCGACAAATCCTGAAAAAGAAGAATTCTCGATCCCGCTCATCGCCTTTCTGCCGGAATATATTACGCGCGAATTTCCAGCTTCGATCACATCAAATCGCAGTGCGAGCCAGATATTTCCGTCAACCCTGGCCTGGATGGGATATGATCCGCAGGCGGCGGCTCAAAAATATGGCAATATTCTCGCTAAGCCATCCGACAAATATGTCTGGTTTGGTCGCGCGGTTACGCCATTGAATGACGGCGACAGGATCGAGGTCCATGTCTCGACAGATTCGCTGGTGG
This sequence comes from Sphingomonadales bacterium EhC05, assembly GCA_001650955.1. Taxonomy (GTDB): domain Bacteria; phylum Pseudomonadota; class Alphaproteobacteria; order Sphingomonadales; family Sphingomonadaceae; genus Parasphingorhabdus. Next base: position 138,662 of record LXYP01000045.1, on the reverse strand, counting down.
AATAGTCCATCGTCTGCGAAAATGTCTTGCAATTTTTTGAGTAGAAGCCGGGCGACCCGCAGAAAAATCGTTACGGCTGCTTCCTTCCGGATCTGACCGGGTTGGCGAACACTACGTCCACCCGACTCCCGAGGCGCATATGGCGAGAAGCCACGCGTAATTCAAGTGCGGAGTTTCACGGGAAAGCTAGCGCGACGACGAAATGAGGCGTGCCGCGATCCGCGCAACGTCCGCCATCGCTGCATCAACCTCCTCGGGCGGTGCCATGGGACGATCGACATAGACGGTCAAAGTCACCGGTTTCGCTGCATATTCGGGAGTTGCGGGCCAGATGATCGCAATATCATTGCGGGCGATACCGCCCGCGGCAGTACCGGTCTTATTACCCACCGGCCAGCCTTTGGGCAGCCCCGCCCGGATACGGGACGCGCCGGTTTTACTGGCCTTCATCCAATTTTGCAGAGTCAATTTGTCGATGTCCAGAGCGGCGTCATCGAGCGCAAGCTTTTTGATCAGCCGGGCCATCGCAACCGGACTGGTTGTGTCGCGCGGATCGCCGATGGCATTTTCGTTCAATTCAGGCTCGATCCGATCCAAGCGGGTGACGTCGTCACCCTGCGCTCGAACAAACCGGGTGAATTCGGCCGGACCACCAGTCGCTTTGAGGATCAGATTGGCCGCAGCATTGTCGCTGGTCATGACCGCCGCGCCAGCAAGCTGATGCAATGACACTGGTTCTTTGGCGGCGAGCTTCTTGTCGACAAATGGCATATATGGGACACGGTCCGCCGGCTTGAGGGCAAATTTTGCGAACATATCGACCGTGCCGGCTGCATGGGCCGCGAACAGCACCGATGCCAAAGCCGCTTTAAAAGTGGAACATAGGGCAAAGCGTTCATCACCCCGGTGCGCCAGGATCAGCGCGCCCTCTCCGTCGATCAAGCCGACACCCAGTCGCCCGCCGATATTCTGCTCGATCTCTGCAATTTCCGAAACACCTGATAGCGCAGATTCTGGCGCGCCCTGATCTCCGCTTTGCGACTTTGCGACGCAGCCACTGACCAGCAACAGGCCCGTTGACAGCATGAATTCCCGGCGTCCTAGCATCCTTGCTATATGCCCTGCATATTGTGGCTTTCGGAGGGGATATGGACGGTCAGACCATCAAGCGCGGCGGTCAGCGTGATCTGACAGGACAGCCGGCTGGTGCGGCGCGCGCCAGCTGCGAGATCGAGCATATCTTCTTCCATCTCGGTTGCTTCCGGCAGTTTGGCGAAATCGTCAGCATCGACGATCACATGACAGGTCGAGCAGGCCATCTGTCCCTCACACGTACCTTCGAGCGGCTGATCATGGATTTGCGCGACGGTCAGCAGGCAATCGCCTTCTGCTGCCGTCGCCGTCACGGTTGTATCGCCGCCTGCGCTGACAAAATTCACTATGACCTGAGTCATCTCAACTGTTTCTCCGCTGCATCGTTGATCAGACAAGCCGCCTGTTCAACTTCTTCCAGACTATTGTAACGCCCAAATCCCAGACGGATAGAGGATTTAATCTGCTTCGCGTCCAGCCCCAGTGCGGCGAGCACATGACTGGGCCGTCCGGACCCGCTGGCGCAAGCCGATCCGGCGGAAAAAGCCACGCCCCGCACGTCAGACATCAGCCGTCCGACATCGAGACCATCGCGCCGGATATTGAGATTGCCGGCATATCGCTGATCGCGCGCGCCATTGATCGTCCAGTCGCTGAACAGTGAACGCGCCTTGACAGCCAGATTTGCGATATGCGCATGATCCGCATCCATGCGCTCCGCACAAAGAGCGGCCGCCTTGCCCAAGCCAACGCACAAAGCAGGCGACAAAGTGCCCGACCGGATGCCTTGCTCCTGTCCGCCACCGTGAATCAATGCGGGCAGTTCAACGCCATCGCGCACCCACAGCGCGCCAATCGCCTTGGGTCCATAAATCTTATGCCCCGAGAGCGCGATCATATCGACATGACCGGGGATATCGAGCCGACCAAAGCCCTGAACCGCATCGCAAAGCATCAGCGCGCCAGATTGATCAGCCAATGCGGCAATCGCTTCAACAGGCTGGATAACCCCGATCTCATTGTTGACCAGCATCGATCCAACAAGCGCGGTTCTTGGCCCGATAGCCGCCTCCAACGCCTCCAGAGACACCAGGCCATCGGACTCGACCGGCTGCAAGACCAGTTCAAACCCCTGCCTTTGATACCAAAGCGCCGTATCGCGAACGGCAGCATGTTCGCTATCCAGCACGATGATCTGGTCGCGCGCCTGCTGACGCATCTTCTGAACTGTCCCGAAAGCGAGATTGATCGCTTCGGTCGCGCTGCCGGTAAACAGCACCCGGCCAGCTGCAGGCAATAGCGCCGCGACCTGTTCGCGAGCCACTTCAACTGCCGCCGCTGCTTGTCTTCCCAGAATGTGCGAGCTGTGCGGGTTTCCATAATGATCACGCATCCAGGGCACCATCGTGTCAAACACCTCGGGGGCCACCGGGGTTGTTGCCTGATTATCGAGATAGATCGGGAGTTTCCGGATGGGTCAGGCCCGCCGTGCTTCAGTGAAAATCGACTTCCATTTCTCGATGAAAGCATAGATATGGGTTCGGGTCGTATCGCGACCGATGCTCACCCGGATGACTTCGCTGGCAATCTTGGGTTCGACGCCCATGGCTTCGAGCACATGGCTGGTTTTCAACGTACCGGAGGAGCAGGCGCTGCCCGCCGAGACCGAGAAACCGGCCATATCAAATTTGATCAGCTGGGTATTCGCGGCGACGCCTGGCATATGATAGCTGGCGATGGTCGCGATGCGCGGGGCGTTTTCGGCAACCACCGCGCCCCCCTCTTTCTTGATCGCATCATCGAGATGCTTGCGTAGCTCGGCCGCTCGTCCAGCCCAGTTGGCCGGGGCCTCGAGCGCAGCGGTCATCGCCATGATATAAGGCAGATTCTGCGTGCCCGAGCGATAGCCCTGCTCCTGGCCACCCCGGGCGTTGAGCAGTTTCAGATCTTTGATCAGCAGCGCGCCAATGCCAGGAGGTCCGCCAAATTTATGCCCAGCGACAATGATCATATCGGCATCCGGCAGCGGCATTTTTCCCGCCGACTGGGCGCAATCGGCGAGCAATATATGCCCACGATCGCGGACCACTTTTGACAAGGCCGCCAGATCCTGAATCACGCCGGTTTCATTATTGACCGACTGAATGACGATCAGCGCCTGTTGATCTGCACCTTTCAGCAAATGGTTGAGGTTTGCAGGCACAACCTGGCCTTTGCTATCGACCGGCAAGATCTTGGCATTGCGCCCAAATCGCAAAACCACATCATGTTCGACCGGTGAAATATATTGCAATCCCGGTTTCGATTGGCCCAGCGCGATCGCAATCGCCTCCGAGGCGCCGCTTGTGAAGATCACTTCCCCGTCCCAGCCAATTGCCGTTTTGAAACGCTTGCGCGCATTTTCAAGTATCGATTGCGCCGCACGACCATCCTGATGGGGCGAAGACGGATTGGCCCAGAGGTCAAAACCTTCCGAACAGGCCGCCTTTGCCGCATCCAATATCGGTGTGGTGGCCGCATAATCGAGATATATACGCTTCTGATCAGTCATATGTGCGCATGAGCACCTTTGCTAGCGGTTGCGGGATTGAGTTGCGAATTTACAAAGCCTCTCTATATAGACGCTACATTCAGCGCAAAAGCTATTCTACTTTTGACGCCGTGCGAATAGAAATCTTGATCACAGAATTGAAAAATCCATGCCAGACGTAATTTTTCCCGGACCCGAAGGACGGCTTGAGGGCCGTTTCAGCCCTCCACCTCGCGATCGTGCGCCTGTTGCCATGATCCTGCACCCCCATCCGCAAGCCGGCGGGACGATGAATGATCGCATCACGCAAGAGATGTACAAGACGTTCGTCAAACGTGGATTTGCGGTTTTGCGGTTCAACTTTCGCGGTGTCGGTCGCTCTCAGGGCACTTTTGACAATGGGATTGGCGAATTATCTGATGCCGCAGCGGCTCTTGATTGGGTCCAGAGCTTTCATCCGGAAGCGCAAACAACCTGGATTGCGGGCTACAGCTTTGGTGCCTGGATCGGCATGCAATTGTTGATGCGCCGCCCGGAAGTCCGCGGTTTCATTTCGGTGTCACCACCCGCGAACATGTATGATTTCAACTTTCTTGCCCCCTGCCCCTCCTCGGGGATCATCGTTCAGGGCGTCAATGATGAAGTTGTCACGCCAAGCGCCGTCCAAAAGCTCGTCGACAAGCTCCGCACCCAGAAACATATCACCATCCATCATGACGAGATTCCCCGCGCGAATCACTTTTATGAGAATGAGATGGAGCTGCTCATGGGTTCGATCGACAATTATCTCGACATGCGACTGGCGCCCGATTCACCGATAAAATAGCCTAATCGCTGTTTGAGCTTTCGACCGGCGCATTGGCTTGCGGCGCCGGGATCAGCCAGATTCCGACATTCGCAAACATCACCGCTGCGGCGATGAGCATGAGCAGGCCCTGCTTCCTGTTGGTGCCTTTACGCAAGATATAGACGCCGCCGACCAGCAGAGCAGCGCCAGCGAGCATTAAAATCGATAATAGCCAGTCGTCCATGATTTTCTATCCGTCAGCGAGTTCGGCTTGAACAGAAGCCTTTTTAGCGCTTCAATTCAAGTCATTATCCAATAGTCGCGATTTTCCGATTGCAAATCCGATGATTGAGAACATAATGGCAACAAAGATCTTGTAGATAATGGAAACGGAAACCGTCTGTGCATCCAGAGCCATCATTGTTCATTTTCGCCGAACTGGATGACAAATTCAGTCTGAATGATCTGCAGTTCGATAGATTCTCGGATGACGGACTGATGGTGAACCAGGCCAAATATCAAGGCTTGGAACTGATCGAATTGATCCTCAGCGGAATGACTTTTGTCATCGCCCACCAGAGAACAGGAGAAAATATCGCAGATCGATCCCGCAGGGGATTTGAATATATATTCTGCGCGCCGGAAACCGGCAATTTGCCGAATATCTCGATCAGCCTGAGCGAAAACTTGCTGCACGGCAAAGACGTGCCCGCCGTCCATCAAATAAATTTTAAACTGGGCCAAATCATCGGTGAGATGGTCAAGGCAAAAGCTGTCGCTTGGATGCCCGCGCGGAAGATTTTCGGATATGAGTTTTTCACTGATATGGTGGACCAACATCAGGCCGACGGACTTTCGCCAGCGTCCATCCATATCGCCATTTCCGATGACGCATTCGGAAGCCGTACGGCATCTGGCTAGCAATGGGCGCGTGCGCGGGACGATCGATTTTGCGTCAGACAAAGATCTCACGCATGTCGATTTCATGCTCAGACAGGAGCTATCCCATCTGAGCTCTATAGCTATCTATCAGCCTTGCTTAGGCCGCAGTTGGCGCCGCTTCTCTGACATTCGCGTCCACATGTTCGGCAAATTGCTCGAAATTATCGATGAACAGTTTGACCAATTTTTGAGCCGTTTCGTCATAAGCGGCGGCGTCGGACCAGGTTGAACGCGGGTCGAGAATCGCGCTGTCGACACCCGGAACCGTGACGGGAACTTCAAATCCGAAATTTTCATCGATGCGGAATTCTCCGTCATTCAAGCTGCCGTCCAGTGCCGCATTGAGCAGGGCACGGGTCGCCTTGATCGGCATCCGGCTGCCTTCGCCATATTTGCCGCCGGTCCAACCGGTGTTGACCAGCCAGCAGCGCACACCGCCTTTTGCAATGCGCTCTTTCAGCAGGTTTCCGTAAACCGAAGGATGACGTGGCATGAACGGCGCACCGAAACATGTCGAGAAGGTTGCTTCTGGCTCGGTCACACCGATTTCGGTGCCAGCAACCTTCGCCGTATAGCCGGAAAGGAAGTGATACATTGCCTGTTCCGGGGTCAGCCGGGAGATCGGAGGCAGAACGCCAAAAGCATCCGCAGTCAGCATGATGATATTCTTGGGAACCGGACCCATATTCTTTTCAGACGTATTGGGGATGAAATCAATGGGGTAAGCGCCGCGGGTGTTTTCCGCCTTGCTGTTATCGTCAAAATCCAGTTCGCGCGTGTCGGGGTCCATCACGACATTTTCCAGCACCGTACCAAAACGACGGGTGGTGGCGTATATTTCTGGTTCGGCCTCTTCAGAAAGGCGAATCATTTTCGCGTAGCAACCGCCTTCAAAGTTGAAGACAGCGGTATCGGACCAACCATGTTCATCATCGCCAATCAACGTCCGGCTGGCATCCGCCGACAGCGTGGTTTTCCCCGTACCGGACAGGCCGAAGAAAATTGCAGTGTCGCCTTCTGGACCGATGTTCGAAGAACAATGCATCGGCATCACCGAATCGAGTGGCAAGAGATAGTTGAGCAGACCAAAGACCGACTTTTTCATCTCGCCGGCATAAGCCGTGCCGCCAATCAGGATCAGCTTCTCGGTCAGGTTGACCGCAATAACCGTTTCACTGCGGCAGCCATGACGTTCGGGATCGGCTTTGAAGCTCGGCAGATCGATAATCGTATATTCTGGTGCAAATCCGGCCAGTTCTTCGGCTTCAGGACGTACAAGCATCGTCCGGATGAAAAGATTATGCCATGCTTTTTCATTGATCACGCGGACGTTGACGCGGTGTTCCGGCTGCGAACCACCAAATAGGTCCTGCACAAATAATGTGTCTTTTTCTTTCAGGGCAGCCAGAAAGTCGACCTTCAAAGCGGTGAACTGCTCTGATGTCATGCTCTTGTTGGTCTTGCCCCACCAAACCGAATTCTCGGTTTCGTCATCGCGAACGATAAATTTGTCATTGGCGGAGCGCCCGGTATGCGCGCCAGTCTCGACCACCAAGGGGCCATCTTTGGCCAGATGGCCTTCACCGCGAGAGACGGCCGCTTCGACCAACGCTGCGGTACCGAGATTCCAATGCTGTTCAGCACTATTATGAAATCCCTGATCGTTTAATGAAATCGACGACGCATTTGGCACGATGTTTCCCCTAGAGCTTGAATCAGGATTGGATAGTTGCCGGTGAGGCAGATTTGAAGAGGCGCTTATCGAACGATTTCGAGTCGGTCAAATGTCTTGGGCTGACTATATCATAAATGAGGTCCGAGATTTCAAATAGAGTTGGTATCTCGGCAGGGCCTGCTTTAATGTCTCAACTTGTAAGCGGCGACCGCTTGATTTAGATCGTGAACACCTGCTCAAACATAACCGCCCGCTTAAGGAGTCCCGATATCGATGGCAGCCAATATTGCCTTAGTCGATGATGACCGCAACATTCTCACTTCTGTATCAATTGCGATGCAATCTGAGGGATTTGTTACCCGGGTATATTCCGATAGCGAAGCCGCGCTCCACGCCATTTTGGACAATCCGCCCGATCTGGCGATATTCGATATCAAAATGCCAAAGATGGACGGCTTGGAATTGTTGCGCCGGGTGCGGGAAAAAAGCAATTTGCCGGTGATTTTCCTGACCTCGAAGGATGAAGAGCTTGATGAAGCTCTTGGACTGGCGATGGGGGCAGATGATTATATTAAAAAGCCTTTTTCTCAGCGCCTGCTGATTGCCCGAGTCAAATCGATCTTGCGCCGGACCGAACTGATGAAGGCCTCTGACGACGATCTCGACCAAGAAGTAGCCGAGCCCTTGCTGCGCGGGGATCTTGAAATGGACCCTGCCCGGCATCTGGTGAAATGGAAGGGCCATAGCGTCACCCTGACCGTGACAGAGTTTATGATATTGGAAACACTCGCCAACCGCCCAGGTGTCGTCAAAAGCCGCAACCAGTTGATGGATGCGGCCTATCAGGACGATGTCTATGTCGATGATCGCACGATCGACAGTCATATCAAGCGGCTGAGACGCAAGTTCCGCGAAGCAGATCCGGAATTTGATGCCATAGATACATTATACGGAGCGGGTTATCGTTACACCGAATAGGATCGGGAAGCCGCCTTTAGATGGCGGGCTATCCCTCAGATGGTCGGCGCGACTGTCGCTCACCACGCGAATATTGGCCGTCAATATTCTGGCGATCGCATTGCTCGCGGGAAGCCTCTTCTATCTCAACAATTATCGCGATAGCCTGACCGAAGAGCGACTGGCACAGGCGCGTTTGCAGCTGACCATCATTAGTGACGCTCTGGAGTCTGAAACAGCTATCGACCAGTCCGATCTGATTGTCCGCAGCGCCCAGCATCTCAACGCCCGCATTCGACTTTATGGCGCCGATGGAAGCAAGATTGTCGACAGTTTCGATCTGGCCGAACCGACCTATCAATTCATCGATCCCGACACGCAGCCGTGGCGCAAAGATGCCGCACGCATATTGGACCAGACAATCGAAAATATGGTTCTGAGTGCGCCCATTGGCAATTATGCCGAGCCAGAAATAGACAATTTCTCTGCCTGGCAGGAATTGTCATTGGCCCGAAAAACCGGCCAACCGACAAGCTCCGTCAGCTTTGCCCCCGATCGCACACCCGTCATTGTCGCGGCCATATCCCAGGGAAATTCGTCAGAAGGCCTGTTGCTGACCTCCAATGCCAAGGACATCACCAGGATAGTCAGGGCCGAGCGATCGAGCGTGATATTGGTCATATTCGCCGCCGCGGTCGTTTCGATATTATTATCGCTGTTTCTCGCTCGCACCATCGTGCGGCCGATCCGCAAATTGGCGCGCGCGGCGGTGCAGGTACGCATGGGCCGTTCAACGGAAATATCGATCCCGAAAATGCCGGGCCGGCGCGATGAAATTGGGCAGCTGGGGCGGGCACTGGCGGATATGAGCGCGGCCTTGCGCCACCGGATTGATGCGACAGAAGCATTTGCGGCAGATGTAAGCCATGAGATTAAAAATCCGCTCGCCTCGCTGCGTTCTGCGCTTGAAGGCATGGAGCGAGTTGATGATCCCGAACTAAAAAAGCAACTGCTCGATATTGCCAATGATGATGTCCAGCGGATTGATCGGCTGATCAATGACATTTCAGATGCCTCGCGCGTCGACGCGGAACTGGCGCGCGCGATGTTCGAGCGCATAGATGTTGGCCGGATGATCGAGCAATTGCTGGCCTCGCGCGAGCAACGCATGTCAAATCAGGGGATAAAAATCGCTTTCGCGCGGCCCGGTCGTGACGTTGCCATGGTGATGGGCGACGGCGGACGATTGGAGCGCGTATTCAGCAATCTGCTCGACAATGCCGTGTCTTTTTCAAAAGAAGGGGATTTGATCGAGATTCTCGCGACGCCAGATGCCGATGAAGTGATCATCCATATCTCCGATCAGGGGCCGGGCATCCCAGAAGAACAGCGCAAGACTATCTTCAATCGGTTCCATTCCGACCGGCCTGAAACAGAAGATTTTGGACGCCACAGTGGCCTTGGCCTGTCGATTGCCCAGACCATCATTGAAGGCCATGAAGGGTCGATCCAGGTTTTCGACCGACGGGACAATAAGCCAGGAACCTGTTTTGAAGTGCGACTGCCAAAAGCAGGTGGGCAGCCGCTTTAATGTCGGACGAGAAGGACATCACCCTTCACGCAACCGCGATTGCGATTGCCGGATATGGGGTTATTTTCACCGGAGAATCAGGCAGCGGAAAATCGGACCTTGCGCTGCGCTTGATTGACCGAGGCGCGATTTTAATTAGCGATGACAGAGTGATTCTCGAGCACATTGACGATCGAATCTCTTTGCGTGGACCGGAAAAATTGGCTGGAAAACTCGAAATCAGATCGCTGGGAATATTTGATTTCGGACATGTTGCGGATGTCGAACTGAAGATGGAAGTTCAATTGGGTCAACAAGTCGAAAGATTTCCGATGGATAGCCAGCAGAATATCTTTCTTGGAAAAGCCGTGCCTTCGATCAGGCTTGACGCGATGGAAAGCAGCGCACCGATCAAGGTGGAAATGGCATTGCAAAAGCTGCTAAAGGATATGCAGCGATGACCAATGTTCCGATCAAGACTGTTCTTTTGGCCACTGGAATGTCCGGTGCAGGTAAATCGACGGCGCTCAAGACGCTGGAAGACCTGGGTTGGGAAACGGTCGACAATTTCCCCTTTCATCTGGTCGAAGGCCTGCTCAACACCCCCCCGTCCAGCTCTCGCGGCGACAATGACCCGCCATTGGCCTTGGGTTTCGACAGCCGTACCCGCGGCTTTGAGCCCGATCGACTGATCAAGCGGATCAAACAGCTTCAGCAAAATGACGGCTATCGGATATCCTTGCTCTACCTCGATTGCGCAGGAGATGAGCTGGAAAGACGCTATGCCGAAACAAGACGGCGACATCCGCTGGCGCTCGACCGCCCGGCGAAAGAAGGTATCGCGCTGGAGCGGTCGCTGCTGGCGCCGCTCAGGCGATGGGCGGACCATCTGATCGATACCAGCGATCTGTCCGCCAATGATCTACAGCGTCAGATTCGAGAGCATTTTGCGCTGGAAGATACAGCGATCACCACGGTGTCGATTAGCAGTTTTGGGTTTTCGCGTGGCATCCCCAATAATCTTGATCTGCTGTTCGACGTCCGCTTTTTGAACAATCCTTTCTGGGACCCCGAGTTGAAATTGATGACCGGGCTTGATCGGGACGTTGCGGAATATATTGCCAAAGATCCGGCTTATGCCGAGGCAATGGCCAAATTTGAAGACATGCTCACATTTCTGCTGCCCAAATATAGCGCTGCCGGAAAAGCCTATGTAAATATTGGTATTGGCTGCACCGGTGGACGCCACAGATCGGTGCATATTGCCGAGCAGCTCAGCAAAAACTTGCGCGGTGGGGGATTTTCGCCCAATGTTTCCCATCGCGATTTGGCGTCTCGGCCTTTGGCTTCGCTGGAATCAATGCAAAATTTGAAGGGCCATAAGGAAATTTAATCGCAATGATCGGTTTGGTTCTTGTTACTCATGGGCGTCTCGCCTTTGAATTTGTCACTGCGATGGAACACGTCGTCGGCCCGCAAAAAAAAATCGTTGCCATCGGCATCGGCCCCCATGATGATATGGAGGATCGCCGCCAGCAAATCGCCGATCTGGTCGCCGAAGTTGATTCGGGGGACGGCGTGATCATCCTGACCGACCTGTTCGGTGGAACCCCTTCAAATCTCGCGATTTCACTGTTGGAAAGAGGGAAGATAGAGGTCATCGCCGGGGTCAATCTGCCGATGCTGATCCGCCTGGATGGCACCCGTAAGGTGATGAAAATCCAGGACGCGGTCACCGCAGCAAAAGAGGCTGGGAAAAAATATATCAGCGTCGCATCTGAAATATTGGGAAGCGATGCGTGAGCGAATTTCGTCGGACTGTTGAGATCACCAACACGCGCGGCCTGCACGCCCGGGCGAGCGCCAAATTTGTCACCTATGTCAGCAAGCTGCCCGCACATTTGAGCGTCAAGGTTACCAAGGATTCGTCCGAAGTCACCGGCACCTCGATCATGGGTCTGATGATGCTGGGCGCGGCCAAAGGCGATCATATCGAGATTGTCGTATCCGGTGAAGGTTCAGAGACTGCGCTGGAAAAACTCGCGGGTCTGGTCTTTGATGGTTTCGGCGAAGACTGAGCCGATGACGGCTTCCACCGAACGTCGCCAGATCACTGGCTTCTCGAATCCAACGCTCAAACGGCTCCGCAGTTTGCGGGAAAAGAAGCATCGCAAGAAAGAAGGTCATTTTCTCGCCGAAGGATTGCGGATTTTAACCGAGGCGCTGGACGCAGGCAAAACACCCAAATTACTGGTGGTCGTGGAGCGCACAGAATTGCATCCGCTCGCCCAGAAAATCGAACAGGCGACCTTTGCAGCGGGTGGCGAAGTGATTGAGACCAGCGAAGAGATTATCGCCAAGCTCTCCGGAAAATCCAACCCGCAGTCGATCGTCGGCATTTATGAAGATCATCCGACGCCGCTGACATCGCTCGATCGCGCGCGGGCGAATATCTGGCTGGTCGCCCAATCGCTGCGGGACCCCGGCAATCTCGGCACGATATTGCGCACCGGCGATGCCGTCGGCGCTGGCGGATTGATCCTGATCGATGATTGTGTTGATCCGTTTTCGGTCGAAGCCGTGCGGGCGAGCATGGGCGCGGTGTTCACTCAGGCGATCGTCCAGTCACCATGGGAAGAATTTATCGCCTGGCTGCGCAACGGCGACGGCCAGCTGGTTGGCACCAGCCTGAACACCGATACGGATTATCAGGCGGTGACCTATGCCGCCCCGACGTTCCTGCTGGTCGGTAATGAAGCACAGGGCCTGCCCCCGGAATATGAAGCCCAGTGCGACACGCTGGTCAAAATGCCGATGATGGGCAAGGCCGACAGTCTCAACGCCGCGGTCGCGACCGCGGTCATGGCATATGAGCTGCTCAATCAGCGCCGAACAAGATAAGTGGGATTCTCCGGTCGAATGTGATATTCTCCTGCCTGGGGGATTATGATTATGAAAAACGGAATATTGATTTCAGTCGTTGCGGCCCTGTCGCTCGCGGCTTGTGACGAAGCGGTCGAGGCGCCGGTCGTTGAAGAGAAACTGGGGGACTATAGCGCATTGGGCACCGAACCGGGATGGGCAGCGCAGATCAAAGGCGACCAGATCATCTTCGCCACTATGGAAGGCAATGATTTCACCCTTGCCGTGCAGCGGATGAAAAAAACCGACGCTGGCTGGGAAGTCAAGGGTTTCTCCGATGTCGACAATATCAACATCTATATCAGTACCGGCGTTGAATGTAGCGACGGAATGAGCGACCGGACCTATGCCGATACGGTCAAGGTTGAAGCGAGCAGAAGCGGCACATTAAACGGTTGCGGCGGCGATTTTACTGAAGGTCCGGATGGCGCGCCTTAGCTAGTTGCTAGCCCTTCAGTCTGAGCCTTATGTCCAATCCGTTCGTCCTGAGCCTGTCGAAGGACCTGTTTGCCGAAAAGCGCACTTCGACAAGCTCAGTGCTAACGGACTAATCAGCACGGGGCGAACGGAGTAATTGGCTCGGGCCTAAAGGAGTAACTGGCTCAGAGCAAATGGGCTCAGCGCAGAAGCGCTAGTCGTCTTTATCCGCCTTGAGCTCGCGGTCATCCTCGATCAGCGCCGCTTCGACTTCACTGGAATAGCGCGGCAAGGCTTCGACTTCGGGCACGGGCTCGAGATCCTTCTTGCCGGTCTCAATCTGCAATTCGGCAAATTTGCGCCCGGTCGCCATGACATTGCGCTCGAAGCTGCCGACAAATTTATTATAATTGCCGACCGCTGAACCCAGCCCCGATCCCATACGTTTGAGATGCTCTCCGGCCACTGCGAGGCGGTCGTACATTTCCTTGCCTAATTGCCCGATCTGCTTGGCTTCCGCGGCCATTTTTTCCTGGCGCCAGACCCCCGCAACGGTACGCGCGATGGCCACCAGATTGGTTGGTGTAGCGAGCAGGACTTTCTTCTCGAACGCATGGTCCCACAGCGTTGGCTCATGTTCCAGGGCCGCGGCGAGAAAATGCTCGCCGGGGACAAACATGATCACATAGTCGGGCGCATCTTCAAACTGGTCCCAATAGGCCTTTTTAGACAGTCCATCGATATGCGCCTTCATGCTGTTGCAGTGGCGCGCCATCGCAAAGCGGCGCGCGTCTTCTTCTTCGGCTTCAAAGGCATCCTGATAGTCGTTGAGCGAGACTTTGGCATCGATCACCAGCTTGCGTCCGCCCGGAACATTGATAATCGCGTCGGGCCGCAGTCGCCCGTCTTCGGTATCAACGCTGAGCTCGGTGACAAAATCAGTATGCTCGGCCAGACCGCAGGTCTCGAGCACATTTTTGAGCTGCTGCTCGCCCCAGCGCCCGCGCGATTTGGGCGCATTGCGCAACGAATTGACAAGCCGGGCCGCTTCCTGCTGCACCCGGTCCTGCCCTTGCCGGACCTGTTCGATCGTCGCGGTGATCCCGGCGTAGGATTCAGTCCGCTCTTTCTCGATCTTGGTGATCGAAGCTTCGTAAGTCGCGAGACGTTCGTGCACCGGCTGCAGCAATTTGGCGATTTTTGCGCCGCCTTTCTCATTGGCCTGATCAAAGCGTTGATCGGCGCGCTCGAGAAACTGGCGTTGCGCGGTTTCGAGCATTTTCGAGCCAATATCGGAAAATTGCGCCGACAGAGTCTCTTTCGCTTCCATCAATTGCTGAATCTGTTTCTCGTGATTGCGGGCATCGGCTTGCAGCGCTGACAGCTCGTTTTTCGCCGCATCGCGTTCATCGCGGACGCCATCCAGCGTGATCCGCAATGCATCGGTCGCCTCGGCGGCGTCTTTGGCCAGCTGCGCCGCATCTTTGGCGGGCTTGCCGCCTAAAAGCCAACCTAACGCAAGGCCGCCCAACAACGCTGCCACAACGACAACGACTACTATAATCGGATTCAAAATATACCTCCTACGCGGGAGGTGAGCAGCTTGGAGCTGCTCACCGACGCGAATTGTTTAGTCAAAACGGTTCCGACAACGGAGCAAAGCCATATAGTCCGCTTTACAGTTGTCATAGTCATCCAGTGCTGAGCCTCGAGACTTGAAGCTGCGGCGAGACTGGCAAACTTTAGAACCATTGGAATCAACGTGAAACCAATACCATTGACCGTCCAAAACACGCAAATCCACTTCACCATTGCACATGGCTAGTATCCTCGTGATTGGATTTCATATGTTCGCTTGAAAAATTTTGGGCGGAGAGATTTCGACGTATGACTTACTGACGTGCAACTCTATTTATTTTTATTGTTTTCAGAGGGCAAACGCTTTGTGTCAAGAGATACCCATCAATCTGGCACTCGTTCTCAAGCAATGTTTAACTTAGATGTTTCTGACTGATCGTAAAGCCCCTCCTATTGATAAGAACAAAAGGAGTATATCCTACTTTCTATGACATCGCAATAGCGATGTAGGATTAAGCCGCGATCCCTTGATCTTTACGCTGCTTGTTGAGCTTCTTGAGCACCATCTGGCGTTTCAGACGCGAGAGATGGTCGATGAACAATATCCCTTCGAGATGATCCATCTCATGCTGGATACAGGTCGCGAGCAAGCCGTCGATCTGTTCTTCATGCTGCTTGCCGGTCTCATCCTGCCAGCGCGCGGTAATCGCGGCGGGGCGTTCGACATCGGCATATTGATCGGGAACCGACAGACAGCCCTCGCTATAGACATTCAAATCTTCCGACGGATCGAGGATTTCGGGATTGATGAACACGCGGGGGTCGTTAATCACCTCATGTTCATGATTGCAATGTTCGCCATGCTCATGATCATGGTCATGCTCAACCGGTTCCTGAAGGTCGATCACCAAAATCCGCTTGGGTACGCCGACTTGAATCGCGGCAAGCCCGATACCCGGCGCATCATACATGGTTTCAAACATGTCGGCGATAAGCGTCTTCAACTCGTCATCGAAAGCGGTGACGGGTTCGGAAACGGTTTTCAGGCGCGGATCAGGCACTTCGAGGATCGGTAAAATGGACATAGGTGGAATTTAGGGATTTGCCGGGGATTCGTCAAGCAAGCCGGCAATCAATCCTTGTTGACCGGACGCCGCGATCGCAGCGCCTGAGCCAAAGTGCCTTCATCAAGATAGTCCAGTTCGCCGCCAACCGGAATGCCGTGCGATAACTGACTCAAACGCAAAGGATAGTTTTCGAGCCGCTCGGCAATATAATGAGCCGTCGTCTGCCCTTCCAGCGTTGCATTCATCGCCAGCACGACTTCATCAATGCCGCCGACTTCGACACGCTGGATCAGCTTGTCGATCCCGATATCCTCCGGTCGCACACCATCGAGCGCCGAGAGCTTACCGCCGAGGACATGGAATTTCCCGGGGAATAGTCGGGATTTGTCGAGCGCCCAGAGATCAGAAACCTCTTCGACAACACAAAGTGCCTTTTCATCGCGCCGCGGGTCCGTACATATCTGACAGGGATCCTGCGTATCGACATTGCCGCAGACGCCGCAAGTTTTGAGATTGTCATTCACCCGTTCCATCGCCGCCAAAATCGGCTGCATCGCGGTTTCCGGACGCTTCAAAAGATAGAGCACCGCTCGCCGCGCCGAACGCGGGCCGAGACCGGGGAGCTTGGAGAGCGCCTGAACCAGATTTTCAATCTCTTGCGATGCCATGGCATGACCTTTAGGGCCATTGGCAACGCCCTGCCAAGGCCAAATCCCGCTGTCCTACATGGACAAAAAATGGCATGGCGCTCTGGCAAGTATCTGGAATGTTGGATTCTGGCCGTCCAAATGTTGGAAATGGCAGAGATTCAACCTTCCTGAGAGTCAATTTGGTAAACTTTCGCAGGAATTTCATTCGATCATGACCAACCGGAAATTGCGTCTCGCGTTCATGGGAACACCGGAATTTGCGGTTCCGGCGTTGCAGGCCCTATATGATGCTGGCCATGAGATTGTTGCGGTCTATTCGCAGCCACCCCGCCGTGCAGGTCGCGGCAAGAAGCTGAGCCCCTCCCCCGTTCAACAGACCGCCGAAAAATTGGAACTGGAAGTCCGCACCCCGATTTCGTTGAAAGGCGCCGAAGAGCAGCAGGCTTTTGCCGAGCTCAATCTCGATGCAGCGGTCGTCGCAGCCTATGGTTTGATTTTGCCGCAGGCGATATTGGACTGTCCGAAAATGGGCTGCCTCAACATTCACGGTTCGATTTTGCCGCGCTGGCGGGGAGCCGCCCCGGTGCAGCGGGCGATAATCGCCGGAGATCAGGAAACCGGGATCACCATCATGCAGATGGAAGCCGGACTCGATACCGGACCGATGCTGCTGAAATCATCAACCCCGGTTGATAATAAAACCGCCGGTGAACTGACCGACGAGCTGGCGATCCTCGGGGCGGAATTGATGGTCAAATATCTCTCTGCCAGCGCCGATCATCCACCCGTCATTCAAGATGATACAGCAGCAACCTACGCCAGGAAAATCACCAAAGAAGAAGCGCGGCTAGATTTCACTCAATCAGCAGAACAGGTCGAGCGGCAGATACGTGCCTTCAATCCGGCGCCCGGTGCCTTTTTTGAATTTGAAGGCGCGCGATATCGCATTCACAGCTGCGAGATTGTCGAGGCCAGCGGTGAAACCGGGACGATCATCGACGCGAACCTCACTATTGCCTGCGGATCCAAAGCTATCCGGCCTGTTGCAATCCAGAAAGCGGGTAAGCCCAAAATGGCCTTGGCCGATTTTCTCAACGGCAGCCAGTTGCCGGTGGGAACATTGCTGTGATGACCCGCTTTGCAATCACGCTGGAATTTGATGGGCGGCCGTTCATGGGCTGGCAGCATCAAGATCACGGGCCAAGTGTTCAGGAAGCGGTTGAGAAAGCGATCACCAAAATCACCCAGCAGAAAGTGCGGGTATTTGCTGCGGGTCGCACCGACGCGGGGGTCCATGCACTGGGCATGCGCGCGCATTTTGATCTCGAAACCGATCTGACAACATTCCGTTTGACCGAGGGTTTGAATGCTGGTCTGCGCCCCAATCCGGTTGCAGTTTTGGATTGCAAGATTGTTGATGAGGCGTGGCATGCGCGCTTCGCCTGTATCGGCAGACGCTATCTCTACAAGATCAGCAATCGCCGCGCACCGCTCACCATCGATAAGGGGCTAAGCTGGC
The DNA here is from genome assembly GCA_001650955.1 of Sphingomonadales bacterium EhC05. Taxonomy (GTDB): domain Bacteria; phylum Pseudomonadota; class Alphaproteobacteria; order Sphingomonadales; family Sphingomonadaceae; genus Parasphingorhabdus. The sequence goes on along the minus strand of LXYP01000045.1, from coordinate 120,956 downwards.
AAGTCGCGCCGCGGCTCGATGCCGGGGCGATGCATGAAGCTGCACAGTCCCTGGTCGGCCAGCATGACTTCACGACTTTTCGGTCCGCCCATTGTCAGGCCCAAAGCCCGATCAAGACGCTCGACAGCATCGCTATCAACCGCTTCGGTGACGAGATTGAAGTGGAGGTTATCGCGCGTTCGTTTCTCCATCATCAGGTCCGCTCGATGGTCGGCTCACTGAAACTGGTCGGCACGGGCAAGTGGACCGCGCAGGATTTTAGAAATGCTCTGGAGGCCAGGAACCGCGATGCCCTGGGCTTTAACGCGCCGCCCGACGGGCTCTATTTTGTCGAGGCATTTTATCCGGATTGATCGTAACGACGAGCGCTCCGGGACTAGAGATTGAACAGACGCGACAGCGATTTGTCGAGCATCAGCAGCTGCCATAATAAGCGGCTATTGTCCGACTTGCCGGAAATATGATCATCGGCAATCTTGCGGAGCGCTTTGGGTTCAAACCAGCCCATCCGGCCGAGCGCGCCCGCTTCGGAAATATTGCGCGCCTCGTCGGCGAGCGGTCCGCGAAACCATTGGGCAATCGGCGTGACAAAGCCCATTTTCGGACGATAGAGTATGTCCTGCGGCAAATAGCGTTCCATCGACTTTTTGAGCAGATATTTGCCCTGCCCCTTGCGCACCCGCAAATTGCTGGGGAGCCTGGCGGCAAATTCCATCAGCTTATAGTCGAGCAATGGTTCGCGCGCCTCAAGACTGACCGCCATACTGGTGCGGTCGACCTTGGTCAGAATATCGCCGGGCAGCCACATTTTCATGTCGGCATATTGGGCCTGATCGAGACCGTTCTGGGCCGGTGCATTTTCCATCAGGTCGATCATCTGGGACTCGCCCTGATAGCCATCCAGTCGCCGGATCATGTCGCTCGAATAGATCGCATGGCGCTGGGATGGCGTGGTTACTCCGACTGCCTCGGCATAGCCTTCTGCCCCGCTCCGCGCGAGCGAAAGCAGGGTTGATTTGGCGCGAAACGGTCGTGGTGCCCAGTCCGCCTTGGGATAGATATTGCCCAGCCACCCCAAGACCGGGCCACGGAAGGATTGCGGGATCATCCCCCTCACCCGCTCTTCCGCATGGTGGAAAACATGACGGCGATAGCCGGCCAGCGCCTCGTCCGCGCCATCGCCCGAGAGCGCCACGGTCACATCCTCCCGCGCCAGTTCACAGACCCGATAAGTCGGCAGCGCCGAGCCATCGGCAAACGGCTCGTCAAAATGGTCGGCCAGCGTATCGATCAGCCCATAGTCATCAGCCGCGACCGTGCGTGAACGATGGTCGGTTTGAAACCGGTCCGCGATCGTCTGGGCATAGCCGGTTTCGTCGAGCGATTGCTGATCAAAGCCGATCGAACAGGTCTTGACCGGTCGCCGACTCTTTTCCGACATCAAGGCGACGACCGCGCTGCTGTCGACGCCGCCCGAGAGAAATGCCCCCAGCGGGACATCCGCGATCATCCGCGAGCCCACCGCGTCTTTCAGCAATGTCACCAGTTCCTCTTCCAGCGTCCCCGCCGATGCCTTGCTGCGCTGGCTGAAATCCATATCCCAATATTGAATCGGTGCCGGTTCGGGCTTGCCGCGTTCGAGCAGCATATAATGACCGGCAGGAAGCTTTTTCACGCCTTTGAGCAGAGACGTCTGGTCCGGAACATATCCAAACGCCAGAAAATCATCAACCGCGGGCAAATGCGGCTCTCGTCGCAAAAGCGGATTGGCGAGCAGGGCCTTGAGCTCCGAGCCAAAAATGATGCTTCCGTCCGAAACCGGTACATAGAAAAGCGGTTTGACTCCCAGCCGGTCACGCGCCAGAAACATCTGCTTGGTGCGTTGATCATAGATTGCGATAACGAACATGCCGTTGAGGCGTTTCAGGCAATCAACGCCCCACTGCCGCCATGCATATAGAATGACTTCACTATCGCTGTCGGTGTGAAACTCGTGTCCATAAGTTTCAAGCTCAGCACGCACGTCCTGAAAATTATAGATCTCACCGTTGAAACACAGGACCTGCGCCTCATCTGGTGTCAGCATCGGCTGCGCACCACCTTCCAGATCGATGATCGAGAGTCTTCTGTGACCGAGTCCGACCCCAGGGGCTGTCCATATTCCCGATCCATCTGGTCCCCGATGGACAAGACTATCGGTCATTTTCCTTAGGCGTGCGGGATCAACCGGCTTGGCCGTCTCGAGATGAAAAATACCAGCTATTCCGCACATGATGTGCGCCCTAGCGCAGCCCTGCCATCTCGTCAGCCAATTTGTCGATTGGACCAAGATTTTTCAAGAATGCATCAATGGCAGCTCGGGGCGACTGCTCCAAAGTCTGTTCGGATGAAACGAGCACGGCAACAGCTTGTTGATCACCGCCCAATAATTTGGTCTTCAGCGTTTCCAGTTTTACGATCGAACCGCTGCCGGTTAATTTGCCGCCAATCCGATAAAAAGACACGACATCACGGACCACGGGTCCCGGCGCGATCAATTCGATTGCCTTGCCGTTTTCCGGCGCGCTCAAATTTCGGTTCCAGGCCCATTCGCTGTTGGGATCAAGCGCACCTTGTCCGTAGCCAACAATCTCACGTCCGTCCTCCTGGCGATCATATATGGCGATTGACAAATCTGCGACCAGTCCGCTGTCCTGATTCCGATAACGACCCAGCAATTTGTGGTTGGCGCCATCAAATCGAGGTTCCCAATCATAGAGCGGTTGATATTCTACACGCTCCCAACCGGGGACGTCCGGAAGGGAAATCTGATCGGGAATAGTGGAAGTTTGAGCGGCTAACAGCGATGTCCAAAGGAGCGGCGCGAGTATGATCGTCGACAGGCCAGCCAATACATATTTGCTATCTATCCGAACTGAACCAATTTCTGGGACCGTTGCCAGACGGTCGCCATCAATCATTTCATCGTCAATCTTGCGATCGAAAAATGGCCAGCCAATCGCCATGACAATGATCAGGACGAATGCGAAAAAGAACCAACCATAGAAAATATGATCAAAGCCAGTCGCGAAATCGATAGATGTATGATGGGCGATGTAGATGGTTCCAAATGCTCTGATACCGTTGGCGATCACCGGAACGATCAAGGCTGCGGCCATGAATAGCAATCTCCGCTTCCAGCTTTTGAAACAGACGTTACTCACCAAAGCCCCATATGCGAACATCGCAATCAGGAATTTAATACCCGAACAAGCCTCAGCAACTTCAAAATAGCCGGTTGGTGTGGAAATGAAGATGCCGTCGATAAATGCTGGGATGTCAGCCCAACCAAGAAAAACCATCGACATTTTAGCCGTTAGAGTTTGCAGCAATGGCACAAATTCTTCGCCAAACGGGACAAGAAAAAGGCTGTAAAATAAGGGAAATATGATCCCCCGAGTTACTGTTGGTCCAAGGATTGTTATCACAGCTCCCTGCAACATGATGAGAAGACCAAGCTGGCGTGCCAACGAAACGCCCGCCGCATCGCCGAGCAGCCATCCAAAGGAACCGACGCCAACCCAAGCCAGTCCCCATATCCATATCTGCGGCGTTATCTTGACCAGTTCATCGCGGCGTTGATGGATCAACCAATACAAGATCGGCAGGATCAACAGGCAATGATTATAGGTCGAAATATCCCACCAGGTTATGACCATCTGCCAACCATCACGCCAAAACAGGCCGAGGATAGCAAGCGATGCAACCGCAAGCATTCGAAGATGCTGATGCCATATCGATGAATCATCTGCTTTTTCAAACGTGGGCGTTGAATGTTCTATCGTCGCACCGCTCATTCTGCCGCCTCCGCCATGTCTTGCGGTTCTAGTCCACAAATGAACGGTAACTCGGCTAACTGACGGTCCCAAGTATAGGAAGAGCGAATAAGCGATCGAGCATTTTTGCCCAATTCAGTCATCCTGCCATTATCCGCAAGCAGATCGCAGATGATCTGCGCTTCATCTTCAATTCTGTTCGCGACCAGGAAATCCTGTCCATCCTGTGCCTCAATGCCCTCTGCTGCTGCTGCCGAAGCTACGACCGGCTTGCCCATTGCCATCGCTTCCAAAACTTTATTCTGAATTCCGCGGGCAATGCGCAGTGGCGCTACGACGATATCCGCTGCAATAATCCAGCTCCGAATATCATCCACACTGCCAATCACCGCAGTACCATTCGCGCCATCAAGCGCTTTCACGTCCGATGACGGAGCTCTGCCAACAATGGCAAATTTGGCACCGGGATGGATCTTTAGAATTTCTGGCATTACCTGCTTGCTGAAGCTGGTAACCGCTTGAACATTGGGCTGGTAATCCATCTGCCCGGTAAACACCAATAGCGAACCATCCCGTTCAGGGCTCTCAATTTTTACGGCCTTTGAGTCGTAAAAATCAAGATCAATCCCATTTCCGACAGCTACGATCTTTTCGGCGGATGATGCGGCGCGCGTCCGGAATAGGCTGGCCTCTGCTTCGCTGACGAACAAACAACAGTCGGATCGCGCAGCAACATTTGATTCAAATGTCTTGAGCAAGCGACCTTCGCGATGATTTATCCAAGCCATCGGACCGCTGCCATCTGCTGCATAGCTTTCAAATTTCGCGCTATCAACATCGACAAAATCCATAACAACGCGGCCGTTATAATCATCGGGAATATATTGCGCCATCTGCCCCGAGAAGACGAAAATACAGGCGATCGGCCGATGCGCTAGGGTGTGCGCGACAAATGTCCGGATTTCCGCATCGTCAAAAGATGTCAGTGATACTGGCTTCTGAGAAACCAACGCCTCTATCCCGGCAACCCATTTCGGCTTGGATCGCAACACAGGCTTGAAAGAAGCGAGATCTGTTTTAATATCGCTATCCAAATCGCGTTCGCTGAAGTCATCTGCAAAGCACGCCAAATGAACATCGGTATATTTCATCAGCTTACGCAATATATGGTGCGAACGAATTTTGTCCCCACGATTGGGCGGCCAAGGTACGCGATGGGTCAGGAATAATATTTCCTCCATCAACCAAGACCTTTTGCAATCATCGGTCCTAGCCGATTTGCAACAGCAAGCGGCAGTCGCTGCCAAAGTGCCACTTGCAGACGATATTTTGCGCTCATTGGATTGATATCGCGCGCAGCTTCACCGTCGGCGGTGCGAACGGCATAGGTCAAGGGTTCGGGGTCAAAACCCCAATTCTTTTTGAAAGAATAGGCACCGGTACCAATTTTGGAACGGCCGAAATCAAAACATGTGCATCCGCGTTCTCGTGCATGATTCATCAACGCATAATACATCACATCATTGGCACGAAGCCGGCGTGCATCCCATGTACCGCCGCCCCAATAAGGCAAGACGGTTTCACCATGATATAGACTCAAAACGCTGGCAACAGGTTTGCTCTGATCCAATATAGTCAAGATATCGGCTTCGCCTTCGAATGCATCAAGAACCTCGTCGAACAGTTTTTTCGGGAAAACTGGCGTTCCGAGATTACGTACACTTTCTGCATAGACGGCATAATGGTCTAACCGGTCCTGCGCTTCTGTCCCAATGCGCACCGTAAGATCATTCTTCAGGCCTTTGCGCACTTCAGCTCGTTGTTTGCGAGGGATCAAGAGCAATTGCTGCTCATCATTCTCAGCCAATCTCGTTACAAATCCAGCATATATGCCTTTCTTGATTTGCCAGTGCGTATCGGGGGCAGATCCGCCACGCAGTTCTATCGAAGGGAAACTATGCCGTTCCGCCAGTTCCCAGGACGCATCTGCGAGAAGCTTTTCTGCCTGATTGCTGTTGGCCAGGATACCGCCACCGACGGCGAATCCTGACGAAACGAGCGCGCGGCCAAATAGATTGGAATGGATTAAATGCAGTGGTAAAATGCCCTGCAAATTACCTGCAGAATCTTCGGCCGTTAAATAGCGCCATTCATGGTCACATGCATTTGCAACTGCGAGAACCCAGGCAGAACGGTGGAATGGCGTAGATTGCGGACTAGATTTCACAAAGCCGTCGATGCGCGCCAATTCATTTTCGTCTCTGTGATCCAATATGCGGATCGACAATGCTTGTGGAGAAAAAGGCATGTTCATCGCAATATCTCCGCTTCCAGCGCAACCAACTCATCCATGCGCCCCCATTTAAAATCACGCGCTGCACGTGCTAGCTTCGCGCGCATGGCCTTCAAGTTTGTATAATGACGGATTTTCGATTTGAACGGAGCATTTGCTACTCTCGGTTGGCCCGGATCGATCTCCCAAGGATGGAAATAGAATATCGCGCTGCGTCCGTCCTGTTGGTGAATCTTGTGTATCGCCCAATCATAAACGGAATAAGGTAGCAGGCGGAAAAAACCGCCACCGCCGGAAGCCAATAGGCGATTGCCGATTTTTACAGTGGTCACCGGAAGTTCAATCAAGTCAGAGCCTTGGATCGGCTTCCAGGCGAAGCGCGGTGATCCAGCCCATCCATAGTGATCATGGTTTATCGGGGCCACGCTTGAGGAATAATGATATCCGTGCTCCGCGAGAATTTCATGTGCCCAAGGCGTACGCTGATCGATCGAGAAACTCGGGGCTCGGTAGCCGATGACTTTTTGTCCGCTACTGTCTTCAAGTATTTTCCGACTGCGCTCCAAATCCGAGCCAAACTCATCAGGCGTCATATTGAAAACTCGCTTGTGGTCATAACCGTGACTGGCGACTTCGTGGCCAGCGGCAACAATCCTCTGCATCAGCTTTGGATGGCGTTCTGCAACCCAGCCCAGGATGAAGAAGGTGCCCTTGATTTGAGCTTCTTCAAACAGGTGCAGCACTGCATCGCTATTGCGTTCTACGCGCTGCTCTAACCGATCCCAATCGGCACGATCGATGACGGTTTCAAAGGCGCCCACCTGAAACCAGTCTTCAATATCAACCGACATGGCGTTGAACAAAGCATCCGCCTTTCCAGCCCGTTCAAAAGATTCAGGCCGCGCGTCCTGCATTAACATAGCTTTCCTTGCTCTGGGCATCGCTCTCGACCCAATCTATCAGCATGGTCAAGACACGATGAAGATTTTCTTCCTGACCGTTCATCCGTGTTTCCAGCAGAGCCAAACGTTTCGAGATATTATCGACGCGTTCGAGAATTGCCTGTCCCATCGGCTCAGGGTCCAAATTCAATGCGACATTTGATCGATCGATTTCTTCCACCATTGCTTTCCCGATTGGCTCAGGCTCAGGAACAACATGCTTGGGTTCCGCCGATATGGGATCATCGTTCGATGGCTCATGCTTTGAAACAGATTTCTTGGGTTTTTGCCACAAAGGACTGTCGCTCTGTACCGGCGCTTCCGCGGCGACGGATATATCGACTTCATCGCCATTCAGATCGGCAAGCACTCGGCCAACCAAAGACTGATCAATCAGCTCTGCATGTTCGATCGCTCCCATTAGCAGCACGCGACTCATCAAACTGTTGATCTTGCGAGGAACGCCACCCGTTTCAGAATATAGCAAACGAAAGACATCAGACGTAATTTTTGGACGACCCGACCAACCGCTCTTTGACAAGCGATGTGTGATATATGGCTCAATTTCGTCTGCCGCCATTGGTTCCAGGTGATGCTGTGCTATCACTCTCTGGCGAAGTTGTTCCAACTGGTTAGAGTTTTTCAGCAAGTCTCGAAATTCTGGTTGCCCAAGAAGGAATACCTGTAAAAGTGCCTGGCCTCCCAGCTGAAAATTAGAGAGCATTCGTAATTCTTCAAGAGCTCCGGTGGGCAAGTTCTGAGATTCGTCAACAATGAGCAAGCTACGCCGTCCGGCACGTGCTTCGCTGTGGAGGAACTCTTCAAATGCGCTCAACAATTGAGCCTTGTCCATCCCATCTGTTTCGATATCAAAATGGTTTGCTGCGACGCGAACGATGTCTTGACTATCCAATTTGGTGGTTACAATATTTGCTGCCGTGAGGCGGGCTTTGTCTATTGTTGCCATCAAATGGCCAACCAAAGTCGTTTTGCCTGCACCAACATCACCGGTAATGACGATGAAGCCTTCACCTTGGGCCAGTCCATAGCCGAGATAGGACAACGCCTTGCGATGAGTTAGACTCTCAAAATAGTAATGCGGATCCGGGGTCAACCGGAAAGGCCTACTTTTTAATCCATAATGACTTTCATACATTGTCATATCTCCGATCAACCATGAAGTTGATTTTTTTAGAAATCATAGCGCAGACCCAATAGTGCCGATGCGGTTAATTCGCTGTCAAACCCGTCTTGCTTGAAACTGTCCAGACCAACGGCGGCAGTTCCCTGCAGACCTGGAATTATTTGGCGATAATATGCTGCATTGGCACCAATACCGAGAACATTTGGCGCGCCTGCAAATCCACTGTCGAGCAGATTTGCGTAGAAGTTCGTGTCGAAACTCGACCTTGCATCAATCTGCTTGCCGACAAAAAGATTGGCATAATAATTTTCATCCGTCAGGCCATCGACTGCAGGGAGAGCACCCAATTGCGAAGCAAAGAAATTGCGCCGCGAATAGCCTATACCAAGACCGGTTTCCCAACCCTGATGGTTATAGGCCAGCTGCGCATTTACCCCGCGAGCCCGAAATGATGAAGATGCAGCAGACTGCAGCACATCATTGAAGCACAGGCTGCTTCCTTGACCAAACGCGCAACCGTTTAGTTCACCGCTAAGCGGGTTGCGGTTGCTTGAGAAACTGGTTCCCAGCGATGCCAAATTGTCATTCAGCAAACTACCAAATCCGGAGACAGTATCATAAACCGACAGGTTCAGAGATGTTTGTTCATTTGGTTGATATCCAAAGCTGCCATAATAGGTTTCGCTTCCGTAGCGCTGGCCGACACGAGCTTCGAGTGTTGTCCTTCGGCTCGGGCGCCATAAAACGCCAGCATCCCAAAAAATCCCGTCTTGATCATAGGATAGTAGACGCGGTGAGGTTGGGTCTGTGACCAGACGGCCGTCCGTATCGAACACCGGGTCTCCATTCGCATCGCGAACAGCATCGCGTTCCGAAATTTCGATATCTTCATAGCCGACACCGCCGACCAAGGCGAGTGTCGAGGATACTGGTACAGTTACATCGGCCCGGGCATATTTATTCTCAAAGCGCTGGTCCAGTTGATCGGCATCCTCGCGTTCCCATCCCCCGCTTACCGACCAGCCGAAGGGCAATTCACCTGGCTGCATCCCGACACTTGCGTTTGCCGAATGACTGATACTGTCATCAAAAATATCAATCGGAAGCTGCCCGGGTGGCAGCGGCCCAGTTTCTTCGCTTTCCACCTTCGTGTAACCGACACGATAGTTTGCATTGACATCCAGGGCACCGATATTGGTCGATAGATTTGGTCCTGCATAAACCGAATAGACCTGCGTGACATTATCGGTCTGGCCAACCGTATTTGTTGGCGCCGCGCCGCGCAGATCAACCCGGCTGCGTGTCGCTATGCCACCCGCCTCCAGAGAGAGGACATTTGGAACCAGTTGAACACCAACGCGCGCCAAACCAGATACGATGTCATCATCGCCGAGCCCATCAGAATAGAAGAAGCGACGTTCATATCGCAAATTCACTTGCGCCTCAGCTTGCCGCGTTTGGATAGACGCATCGATCCCGGCGGCCACAGACGTATAAGTCAGCACATCAGTGCCATTGTTCAAATCCGCCACCAAGACTTGCTGCACCTCGATATAAGGTGCAATCTCGACGTTGCGATCGCGTGCGTGTGCGGGCTGAGCAATAACAGCTACGATCGGCACGAATACCGTTCCAATTTTAAGGCCTGTAACTAGTCTACGCAGGGTCATGGGTTACTCTCCATATCCATAATATGATCCAAACCGGCGTCCCGTTGGCGAGAATTTCGTGCCATTCAGAAGCAGTTGAATATGTTCACAGCCGGCCATCAAGCTCAATGCATCGCGCAAAGCTGTTTCGGTTGTTTCGTCGGCTTTTACGATCATCAGCACCTGCCCTACATGGGTTGCCAAGACCGACGCCGGTGACGCTGACAAAGCCGGCGGTGAATCAAAAATAACGATCCGGTTGGGGTTATTCTGGGTCAACCGATTGAGCACTTGCTCTGTCCGAGACGAGGCAAGATATTCGGTATCGGCGTTCGTTTGATCGCCGGCAGGTAGAATTGCGAGACCTGGAATGTCAGTATGGATAATGCAGTTTTCCACTGGAAGTTCAGGATCAGCAAGCGCATCCATGAGACCTTTATTGCCTTCCAAACCGAGGCTAGACAAAATGCTGGGTTTAGCGAAATCGGCGTCGACCAGAAGGACTTCATTGTCTTTTTCCGCGGCAATCGACAAGGCCAGATTCAGCGCACTAAAAGTCTTGCCTTCATTCGGATGAGCGGAACAAATCAAGATACGCTCGCCATGCGGCACCGGAGCCTGCCGCTGACTGCCTTTGGCTGTGAGCAGCAGCTGCCGTTTGATGATCCGAAACTCTTCCGATATACCAGTTACCGGACCATCTGGTACAATAAATCCAGCTTCTCTCAGCTTGTCGCGATCAACGATGACTCGCGGCCCAGCATAAGCCGCAACGGGCACTGATCCGGCAGTCGGCTGAGATTGATGGCTGTTTTCTGGAGGCAGGAGTCTTGACTCGTCTGATTCTCCCGCCTGATCTCGAACAACCGGAACATAATCATATATCTCCGCGGCCCGCTCGAGCAGTGATCGTGATTCATTGAGAGGGTTATACTTGTTCATAATTTTTCCCTCAGGCCACCATTCCGCGCTGGACAAATTCGACCACCATCAACAGACTGAATATGCCAACAAGTGATCCAACTGCGCCGTAAAAGAAGCGCATCTTCTTTTTTCGAATTTCACGCTGAGCCTTGGTCAAGACTTGAGAGACCGAACCAACAACAGGTAGCCCGCTAGCTTTTTCGAGCTTGGCAGCTGTTGGATAACTGGTCTGTAACTGACCAAGTGCAAACGCTGAACCTATGCCACCGCCAATACCGGCAAACAGCACCATCGCTAAAAGCAATGGGCGGTTCGGTGCCGCAGGCGAACGCGGACTGGATGGCGGATCAATGACTTTGAATTTGACAGAGTCGGTTTGCGTTTCCACTTGGCCGCGCAATTCAATCTGCTCACGGTCCGCCAGCAACTTGTTATACTGATCTTTCAGCACTTCATGATCGCGATTAATCCGTGACATTTCGGCGGCCACGCCCGGTTCCAAAGTCTGTTGCGATGCTAGCTGGGTCATATCGGCCTGCAGCGCGGCTTTCCGTGCCTGCAATGCAGCCACTGATGCCTGCCGTTCAGCCCTCATGCTTTGAAGTGAACTATATGCAGGATTTGGTGTGCGATAGCTTGATGCACCGCCCCCGGCTGGCTCTTTCGCGGCCTGTACACGCAGCGCCGCAATTTCATTCTTCATCGCAGTTATGTCAGGATGACCATCTGTCCATCCTCGAGCTCGGGCGGATGCGAGGTTTGACTGAGCTTGAGCGAGTTTCGCCCGGGCTCCACCGCCGCCGGCACCTCCAAAAACTGGTGTCGCAATGGTGGACGGCGTACCGGCGAGTTGACCATTCAGGGCAGCAAGCGAGCCAGATGCTTGGCTCAACTGGGCTTCGACTTGGCGCAGTTCCTGGCGGGAAGCCTCCATCCTCTGACTGATGGATCCAACCCCAGGCAGGAGACCAAGATTCTCCATTTCAAACTGAACTCTTTTCTGTTCTGCCTCTTGCAGTTTCTTCTCCCGGTTGGCCAGCTGACCATCAAGGAACTTGATCGTCTGTGTCGTTTCATCGCGATCACCAGAAAGATTTTCCTCGACAAAAATATCAATCATCTTTTGGACAATTTCACGCGCCAGAATTGCGTTTTGCGCGTCCGACAGATTGCTGGATGACGAATTTGCGGTGATTTCAAAAAGATTGTCTTTTTCGGATTTGATCACGATATTTTTACGCAACATTTCAACTTTCCCGGCCAGCTCACGATCACTGGCAACGGATAGGTTGAGGTCGGTACCGCGCACCACTTTCTCAAGATTGATGGTCGAAGCGAGGGTTTCCTGAACGCGCTCCATATTCTTCTTACGTTCGCGCGAATCGACGCCCACTTTGTCAGACAGGATTGACTGCATCTCGACAAAGACACGAGCCTTGGATTCATAGCTATTGGGAACCAGCGCAACGACCAGCCAACCCAAAAGGCAAAAACCCCATGCGATGCCCAAGGCTATCCAGCGTCGGTTCCAGACGCTGTGCACTGCAATGCGAAATTCGTCGTAAAGACCGTTCATCAGATTTTCTGATCCTCGTTAAGTGGATAGATACTATTCAAAACATGCTTTCTGGAATGATGATCACATCACCGGGGCGCAGCATGACATTGGCTCGCGTTTCACCACGTTTCAGGAGATCCCCGATCCGAAGTGCATATTCCTGTTGCTGCCCTGTTCCCCGGTTGAAGCGGATCAGGCGCGCCTTGTTGCCAGAAGCAAATTCAGACAGCCCGCCGACTGCGATCATCGCATCCAGCAAGGTCATGTTCGCCCGATAAGGGATGGATGCCGGCTTTTCCGTGGCACCGACAACGCGAATTTGTTGAGAAAATGTCCCGGAGAAATTGTTCACAATCACCGATACCAGCGGCTCATTGATATATTGAGAAAGTTGCAATTTCAGATCTTGCGCAAGCATGGCTGGTGTCTTGCCGACTGCCGGCATATCGGTAATCAAAGGCGTGGTGATCCGACCGTCAGGACGAACCTGAACTTTTGCGCCCAATTCCGGATTGCGCCAGACAAAGATCGTCAATTCATCAAGCGGTCCAATAACATATTCTTCACCTGGGCCTTCTTGCATCGACACAAAGGACGCGGGTGGCAATTGCGGACCCCCAGAAGAACCCGAACAGCCAGCCACCGCGATCGAGGCCAATCCAGCACCGAGCATATATTTCGGTAATTTCTTGTTTTTGAACGCAAAAATCATTTTTTCTACCTCGTCTAAGCCCCTTGGTGAGTGACCCGTTTCCGCATGGGAAACGGGAGATCACGCAAAGTCACGAGATGGCTATGCTGGAAAATAGTGAATATAGCGTTAGGATTACCTGAACTTCAGGTTAACAAATTTCAAATGTGACTGCAAAGAACAGCTTTGAAATCATTCAACAAATATTTCCTTTGCCGGCCCCTGCCCAAGAAAATTTGCCGGGCTTGCGGTCGCGCCATAAGCACCGGCACAGAAGATCGCGACAATGTCTCCGACATTCGCTTTTGGCATTGCAGCTTGGTCGCTCAAGCGATCCAATGGCGTGCATAGACAACCGACAATCGACACTGTTTCGGTCGCTTCTGCAGTATAATGGCTTGCAATGGCGGCAGGATAGTTGCGTCTGATAACCGTTCCGAAATTGCCACTTGCCGCCAATTGATGATGTAATCCGCCATCGGTCACGAGAAATGTCTGTCCTTGGCTTTCTTTGCGATCAACAATTTGGGTCAGGTAAACGCCAGCTTCTCCGACAAGATAGCGACCCAATTCTATCGCGAATTGAGTCTGGCTCATTATCTTGGGAAGTTTGGAAAACTGCGCCTTGAGCGCCGCCCCCACTTTCTCGATGTCAACGGCCTCGTCATTCGGAAAATACGGAATGCCAAAGCCACCGCCAAGATTTACATGATTGGGTGGCTGTCCGATTTCCGAAGAAAGGCGAAACGCCAGATCCAATGTATGCGCTTGCGTTTCAATGATTGAGTCGGCTTCAAGCGCCTGCGATCCGGCAAAAATGTGAAAGCCATGCCACTCCGCATTTGCCGCCATGATTCTTTTGACAGTTGGCGCCACGAGTTCGATATCCATCCCGAAAGGCTTCGCACCGCCACCCATTTTCATTCCAGACCCTTTGAGATCAAAATCTGGATTTACGCGAACTGCAAATTTGGGACGCGTCTTCGCAGCTGCCCCGATAAACAGCGCGCGATCACACTCGGTCGGAGATTCGATGTTGATCGTCACCCCTGCGTCGATTGCCAGTTTCAATTCCTGATCACGCTTGCCCGGCCCCGCAAAGCTGATTTTCTCTGCTGATGCGCCGGCTTGGAGAGCAATTGCCAATTCCCCACCTGATGCAATGTCGATTCCGTCAACCAGGCCGATCATATGACTGAGTAACGGCTCGAACGGGTTAGCTTTCATGGCATAGTGAATGTCCAATTCGCGGGGCATAGCCGCACGCAATTTATCCATCCGCCGATTGAGGTGGCTCTGCGAGTAAACAAACAGCGGCGATCCGTGTTGAGCGACAAGAATACTCGCTTTGAATCCGCCAATGGATAGCTCTCCATCCAAAGCCTCATAACCTATCGGGATTGGCCCCACTGGTTTTACTTTTGTCATTCCCTATCCATCTGCATGAGTAAGTTGCGGTCCAGCTTTCCGTTAGGATTTTTTGGAAATGCTTTGAGAGTAATAATATCTTGAGGATGCATAAAATTCGGTAAATTCTGCTTTAGATAGCGCCTCAACTCGGCAGCTAGCTCATCTTCGTCAGAATCAACGTCATTCGCTCGAACGTAAAGCCAGATCGCCTGCCCGAGGCGATCATCGGCCACTCCGAGGGCGACGGCTTCGGCAATCAATCCCGACCCGACGGCCACAGCCTCAATTTCAGTAGGACTGATCCGATTTCCCGAACTCTTGATCATCGCATCATCTCGGCCGACGAAATAGAGCAATCCGTTCGCTTCACGCCGAACTGTATCACCTGACCAGACCGCCGTTCCGCCATATTTTGATGAATTGGGCGCCGGCTTAAACCGTTCAGCTGTTCGTGATTGGTCTTGCCAATATCCTTTGGCAACCAGAGGGCCGCAATGAACCAACTCGCCTTCTTGATGAAGCTGAGCGGCGGCTCCATTTTGGTCTACGACCATGATTTCCGCAAAAGGTATGGCAGTCCCCATGCTGGTGGGATTGTCATCGATCAGCTGAGGCTCCAGATAGGTCGAACGAAATGCCTCGGTTAATCCGTACATCGCGTAAATGTCAGTTTTCTGTTTGAAAATCTGTCGAAGCTGTTTGACAAGATGTGACGTCAATGCACCACCGCTATTTGTCAGGCGTTTTAGGGATTTGAGCGATTCTTCCGGCCACTCCTGCTCGACAAGTTGTACCCATAGCGGCGGTACAGCTGCCAATGTGGTGATCTTTTCTCTAGCACAAGCCTTCGTCACATCGCGCGGCGTCAGGTAATCAAGCGGCACGGCGCAGCCACCCGCAACCCAAGTGGACAGCAGTTGATTTTGTCCATAGTCAAAGCTGAGTGGCAATACACAGAGCGTTCGATCGTGCGGCGTGAGTCGCAAATAGCGGGCAACACTGACCGCTCCCAGACTCAGATTTGCATGACTCAGCATCACGCCCTTCGGTTGGCCCGTAGATCCACTGGTGTATAAAATTTCTACCAAATCATCGAGATTGGTGATCTGATCGCTAGGAGCCATCGCATTGGGAATCGCATCCAAAGCGTCATTGACGGCGGTTTCATCAACAACAGTGCAGTCATTATCTATCAATAGTCCATCAAGCGACTTCAACCGTGGCCCGTTGGTTACCAATAGCCTCGCTCCGCTATCTGAGACAACATATTGCACTTGTCCGGGCTTCAAGGCTGGATTTATCGGTACAAAAATTAATCCGGCACGAGCCGCTGCCAAAGGTGCGATGCAGGCTATTTCGGTTTTCGGTAGCCATATTGCAATGCGATCTCCTGGTTCCAGACCTTGATTCTGAAACCAACGCCCCAGCAAGCCGACACGATGATTTAACATCTTATAGCTAAGAGTCGCTTTTCGAGTCACGAGTGCTGTCGCTTCCGGATGCTCTCCGATGGCGAGATGGTCTAGAGGAAAAGCAGCATTTTGGGCTTCGATGTTCAAATTGACGACCTATGATAACAAGAGTGAATTTGTGTTAGACACGACATTAACCATGAACAGTGAATATCATAATAATTTTCAGTCGGTGCAAGCCGCTGCAGGTGAAAAGCTGGGAAGATCCGTTCAGAAGTCACTCTTTGATCGGCTGGAGTGGATCAAGGGTTTGCATCAATTTTGCCTTCCTAACCGGGAACCCTTGATCGTGCACTGCGAAGACGGCGACACCAGCGCCTGGATCTTCTTGGTCAAAAATGGCTTAGGCCGATATTCGGCTCTCGCGAACTGGTATAATTTTACTTATCGACCAATATTCTCCGGAGACTATGATGAAGTAACCAAATTGGCGTTGCTTGCCAGATTGGCAAAAAAACTGAGCAAATACGCCCATTCTATCGAGATCACTCCCATGCCCGACGAGGATGCCAGCGCAAATTTGACTGAGCGGGCTTTTGAACAGGCAGGCTGGGTCGTCTTTAGATCTAAGGTTGACGACAATCATATTCTTAACGTCAAAGGCCGAACATTCGACCAATATTGGGGCGATCGCCCAGGGCAGTTACGCAATACAGTCAGGCGCAAAGCCAAGAAAAACCTGGTTTCGGTGCGGATCGAGAAGGAATTTTCGGAAGACGACTGGAATGACTATAATTCTGTCTACCAACGTAGTTGGAAACCAGAAGAAGGAAATCCCGAGTTTTTGCGGCATGTGGCGCAGCGAGAGGCGCTCGCTGGCTGCATGCGGCTCGGGCTGGCCTATATCGATGGCGAACCGGTGGCGGCCCAATTCTGGACAGTTGAAAATGGTGAAGCGCTGATTCACAAACTTGCCCATGTCGAACATGCAACAAAATCCTCTCCCGGCACATTATTGTCTGTTGCGATGTTCCAGCATGTTATCGACGTGGATCACGTAGATATGATCGATTTTGGTACCGGAAATGACCCGTATAAGCGCGAATGGATGGAAGACGTGCGAGAACGCTATCGACTAGAATTATATTGGCCCAACCACCCATTGGCATGGCTACCAATTTTGCGGCACTATGCCTCAGGTCTTGTCGGCGGGCCTCGTTCCGATTAGGGAAGCGCCGTAAACTGGGATTCGGGATATTTAGATGCAGAATGAAGTCGATTTGACTCCAGACGCCGCTGTGCGCGCAGTTATGAAGGACATTTTGGGTCTAAGCCAAGAACAAGTCGACGAGTTTACGTCGGAGACAGAGCTTTTTGGCGCTCTACCTGAACTCGACAGCATGGCAGTGGCTGGCCTTCTAACCGAATTGGAAGACCGTCTAGACATCATGATCGACGATGATGAGGTCGATGGAGAATTATTCGATACATTCGGCAATTTGGTTGCTTTTGCAGAAATGAAAGTGGCTGAGTGAATTCTTCGATTGAATTTTCCAGTTACCCGATTGGAGAATTTCATGAATTGTGCCTGCTGGCCGGAAAACCCAGTCGTCCGAAAATATTGATAGTTCCTCCCCTGTTCGACGAAATGAACCGGATGCGGCGCATGTTGATCGATGTGATGCGATCATTGGCCAATTGGGAAATATCGACATGTCTGATGGATTTGCCCGGGACCAACGAAAGCATGCTGCCGCGAGATCAAGCATCCCTATCTCTTTGGCAAGAATCGGTCCAATCATGCGCTGACCACATGGAAACCAACCATATCGCCTCTTTTCGCGGTGGTATCCTGGCCGTTGATTTACTGCCTGCCGCCGATCACTGGCAGTTTTCCCCGATAAAAGGCCGAACATTGTTGCGAACGATGATGCGCACCCGCATTGCCTCCGACAAAGAATCGGGGGTCATCACCAAAGTCTCGGAACTGGAAGAACTGGCAAAGACGAAACCCGTCGAATTGGCAGGAAACCAGATCAACCCGACTCTATTTTCCGAGCTGCAATCCGCTCACCCGCCCGAATTGCAGAATCAGCGGGTGGCCCGGCTGTTAACCGATAGCAAGCCCTGCGACATTGGTCTTGAAGGCTCCGCATTGTGGCTGCGCGCGGAACCGGACTCGGACATCAGCCTATCCAAAGCCATCGCAAAAGACCTGGCTGACTGGATTGGTCAATGACGCGAACGCATCATTTCATTGACTGCGAAGGCGAGCAACTGGCCGTCACACTGGATGGCGCCAACGGTTCCACTGGACTGTTGATCGTCAGCGGCGGGAATGAAATTCGCTCCGGAGCACATAGCGGCATGGCGCAATTGGCGGACGATTTAGCGAAAAATGGATTTCCGGTATTACGCTATGATCGCCGGGGAATTGGCGAAAGCAGCGGGACCAATCTCGGCTTTTCACAAAGCCTTTCTGATATCAGTTCGGCGACCGCATTTTTCCGGGATCAAGTCCCGCAAATTTCGACGATATGCGCCTTCGGCAATTGCGACGCCGCCACCGCACTGGCGCTCTTCGGGCCCAAAACCGGTATCGATCGCTATATTCTCGCCAACCCTTGGGTCATCGAGGCGGCGCCCGATATTGAATCGGAATCGACAAGCCCGCCACCGTCGGCAATCAGAGCCCGCTATTGGGACCGGATCAAAAATCCGCGTACGATCCTGGACTTGCTGTCAGGTCAGATCGACTTAAAAAAACTCCTAACGGGATTGAAACGAGCAGCTCAGAAACAAAAAAACAGCTCTTTGTCCCTGCAACTTCGCGATGCTTTGCTCAGCATTGACCAGCCAACCGCCATTCTATTGGCAGAACGCGACACCACTGCCCGCGCATTTCTCGCGGCCTGGGACAGCAAAGATTTTGACATGGCGAAGAAAAACGCCGCGATCGATATTGCCGCTCTCGACAGCGCGTCTCATAGCTTCGCGGATGAGACAGCTCGCGAGTGGCTATATGCTCAGGTCCTCAAAATGCTCAAATCCACTTAGTCATTCAGCGGCCATTAGCTCGAACGCCTCTTCGGCAAGAAACCGCTCCGCATCCAGCGCAGCCATACAGCCGGTACCTGCTGCGGTGACGGCTTGGCGATAGACATGATCCATCACATCGCCACAGGCAAAGAGGCCGGGGATTTTGGTCTTGGGCGTGCCCGCTTCGACTTCGATATAGCCGCCGTCGATGAGATCGAGATGGTCCTTGAATACCTCGGTGGCTGGCGCATGGCCGATTGCCACAAAACCGCCATGCGCGAGCTCGTGGGACTTTTCACCGGTGACCGTATCAACCAGGTCCACTCCGACCAGACCGGCAGGCTCTCCGCCGCTGACAAACCGCTCGACTGTCTTGTTCCACAACACTGAAATCTTGGGATTGGCGAACAAACGATCCTGCAGGATTTTTTCCGCTCGGAGGCTGTCCCGCCGGTGAATCAGCGTGACGTCATCGCTATGATTGGTCATATAGAGCGCTTCTTCAACCGCCGTATTGCCGCCGCCGATCACGACGACTTTCTTCCCGCGATAGAAAAACCCATCGCAGGTCGCACAAGCCGAAACGCCCTTCCCACCGAGCTCTTCTTCTCCCGGAACGCCGAGCCATTTCGCCTGCGCGCCTGTCGCAATAACCAGCGTATCGCCTTCATAAATATCACCGCCATCTCCAGTCATCCGGAATGGCCGCTGAGATATGTCGACATCGACGATTGTGTCGAAAATCGTCCGGGTGCCGACTTTCTCGGCCTGGGCCTGCATTTCTTCCATCAGCCAGGGCCCTTGCACAACATCACGAAACCCGGGGTAATTTTCGACATCGGTGGTGATGGTCAACTGCCCGCCGGGCTGGAGACCTTGCACGACAATTGGCTCTAGTCCGGCCCGTGCGCCATAGATTGCCGCTGACAATCCAGCGGGGCCCGAACCCAAAATGAGCATTTTTGTGCGATATGTTTCAGCCATGTAAACTTCCCGGATTCGTTGGTGTTTGTGTTTCGTCATCACATAAGGATGACAGCCACCAAAGGGCAAGTGGCGAAAGCAGAAGAATCGCTGTTACAGCAGATAACTCAGCTATCATCAGACGTTTGGGGGAGGCCGATTGACCTGTCATATTTGCCGCGATGCGCAAATCTTCTGCCCGGATAAATTCCTGGTCCCCTGCGAGACATGGTCGGTACATCATCGCATGCATGGTCGCGGGCGAAAGTTGCGAAGTTGCCGCGCAGCGTGCGGGCCAATGATCGTGTGACTTTTTTACATCCTACTCGGCCCATGACAAGTGATCGGGGCAATCGCGCGCGGTGAGCGGATGTAGGAAAGCTGGACCTCCTCGGTCAGGAGGATCGCATGAACGCCAACTAAGTCATTGGAAAAAATAAAAATATAGCTCGTCCGAATGAACGATCACCTGCGATGAAAAATATCAGTTGCGCATTTCCGTTCCGATCAATCGGTGGTTTGCGCCAGATCCCATTTTTCCTTTTTCCGATATAATGTCGATGGACTAACGCCCAGCGATTTCGCCGCTTTGGTGAGACTGCCATTGCATCTGTCCACTGCGCGTTCGACGACGATCTGCTCAATCTGATTCAACGTCATTCCATCAAGATTGCTGATGTTCAGCGACGCGGAAACGGCGGGAGCGGAATCTGTCAGAACCGCATTTTGCGACATTGCCGGCTCCGCCCATCTCGATATGCTGTCGCTAAATTCGGCCGTGATACTTGCATCCAGATTCGGTCCGTTGAACATCACGGTAGCCCGCCGCATCAGATTTTGCAGCTCCCGGACATTGCCCGGCCAGCTATGACGTTCAAAATTCTGCGACAGTTCGAGCGTCAGAGGCGCAAATATTTTCCCTTCTTCTTTGCCAAATTTGGTCAGAAAACTATTCGCCAGCAGAGTGATATCACTGCCCCGTTCACGCAACGACGGGAGTTGAATCGGGACCACGGCCAATCGATAATAGAGATCCTCGCGGAAACGTCCTTCTGCAACTTCCTGCACCGGATTGCGATTGGTCGCGCAGACAATCCGCACATCGACATTCTCTGCCTGTGTTGCACCGACACGCTGCACCGTGCCGGTTTGCAAAAACCGCAACATTTTGACTTGCAGTTTCAATTCCATCTCGCAAATCTCGTCGAGAAATAGCGTGCCGCCATGTGCCGCCTGAACCGCGCCGACGCGGTCAGAAATCGCACCGGTAAACGACCCTTTCAAATGTCCGAAAAGTTCCGACTCCAACAGATGTTCGGGAATGGCGCCACAGTTGATCGCAATGAAAGGTTTCTTGGATCGCGCACCGGATCGGTGAATGGCATCCGCGCAAACTTCCTTTCCGGTGCCACTTTCACCAGTGATAAAGACGGTCGCTTTCGAATGTGCAACTTTCTTGATCTGGTCGTAGATATTTTTCATCAACGGGCTCTCGCCGATAAACCCTGCTCGGCTTGCATCGACCTTGGCGATCGCAGGCGATTTTTGCGTCGCCACTTTCTGAGTCAGCTGACTGACTTCTGCCGCACCGCGCATGGCGGTCACGAGGCGGGCGGGCGACAAGGGCTTCACAATATAATCATAGGCGCCGAGACGCATGGCATCGATCGCCCGATTGATGGATCCGTCGGATGTCGCGACAATCACCGGAATTTCGGCGATCAGTTCCGCTTCATTTTGCAACCAGTCCAGGCCATTGCCATCGGGCAATTGCAAATCCAGCAGAACAGCTGAATATCCATGTTTACCCGTTTGTAACTGGACGCTGGCGTCGGACAGATTATCGACGATGACGCAGGCAAAGCCCGCGGTCTCCAAATGCCCTGCATAGGCAATGGATAGAGATGCGATATCCTCGACAATCAATATTTTATTGTCCGTCATTTGCTTATCCCTTGATTGTGAATACGGCCGATTTCCCATCCTCGGCAAAGCTCCATTCCAAAGCGCGATCGTCATCATAATGTTCCATACAGCCTTCAACCAATCCCAGCGCAATGGCAGCCATTGGCCGGTGCGACTGGTAGCGAACGGTGGTCTCTCCATTTTCCACTTCAGCGGTCACTTGCGGCGGTTTCGCGTCCGGATAAAGCACGCAGACTTCTGCATGGATGTGGCTTCCGACATGGGTCAAAAGAGCTTCGGCACTTTTGTAGGATTCCATGATATAGGGATAAAGAATGGTGAACCGCCCGTAGAGATATTTCCCGAACAAGCGGCACAGTTCCGCCGCATCTATCCCTGAATGTTCCGATGCCTTGGCGACCATGGCCAGCGCATATTCCGACGGATAATTGCCGATGGATGTAAAAGCCCCTTCGTTGGGCAAGGCGGCGCCCGTGATCACCAGATCAGCAAATTCTGCTGATTGCACCTTTTCCATAAACCGGACCAACTCTGTGAAGACAATGCCCTTCATTTCAATCTATTCCTTTAAAACAGTTCCCTCTTCACAGGTCCGAAGCAGATATTATGCCAATTTGCGAATGGCGGAATTCAGCGACTTTCAGTCCAAGTTTTCGCATTTTGCATATAGCAGCTGTTGCAATATGCAATAATATCCTTTGCAAAATGCAAATATCGACCAATTAATTTGGGTTACCTCTTATTTAACCACCACAAATGGCGGTAAAGTCGAACTGGCATGGCCATTGCTATGATGACCCTGAACCAATTTTCAGGTGAGATATGACAAATAGAACAATTTCAATCGCTGTGATGGCTGCACTTTTGTCCGGTTGTGCGACGATGGAACGTCCTGCCAACCCAATCAACAGTCAATATGCACCGCAACAGTTTCTCGATCAGGATTCATTTCAATCGCTTTGTCGTCCGGCTTCCCTTTCCGGTCTTGAGCTTCCTGCCAATGAAGTCAGCTCGGGGATGTTTGCCGCAAAGCCTGACCTATTGTCTGCCGGTGACCGGGTCCGTTTGAATATCGCGGGAGATGAGGATAGTCTCTCGCGCACCTATGTATTGGCAGCCAATGGTACCGTGACGCTCGATGGCCGGTACAATATTCAATTGACCGGGAAGACGGTTGTCGAGGCAGAAAGGCTCATTGCCCGGAAGCTGGTCGAAGAAGGCCTGATCCGCGGATTGTTGAACAGTGTCAGATTGCGCCTTGCGGAACTGGGCGGCGTCAGCGTTGCGGTCAGCGGGGCGGTTTTCGAACCCGGGATGATCCGGGTTGGCGAACGTCAGGCCGAGACGCGGGGCGTGAATTTGAGCAACAGCGATTCCGGAGACCGCAATTTACGGCGCTCGCTCACCGTCGCTCTGCGGGCCGCGGGCGGTATCCGCCCCGATGCAGATCTGTCAGCAGTATATCTTGTCCGCGGTGACCAATGGACACGAGTGGATCTGAACGGTGCAATTTCCGGTCATGCGATCGATGATATCCCACTGACTTCGAATGACCGGATTATTGTTGGATCCGGCGGCTGCTTTCAGGATGCGCTGGTCAAGCCATCGCAAGTCACCGCGCCGGGCATCAGGGTCTATATGTCTAACCTGTCTCGCCCTGCGGCCAGCAATTCATCCTCGTCAATCAACAGTGACTCAACCAGCCTGCCTTATGGAACCCGCCTGTCTCAAGCAATGGTCGCGGCCAATTGCGTCGGTGGCTCGGGGATGAATGCAGCACGCAAAGTTGTGCTGATGTCGCGCAACCCGATAACCGGCCAGTCGGTGGTCATTCAGCGTTCGGTCGAGAAGCTGGTCCGCTATGCCAATCGCGATCAGAAGGATCCCTATCTGATGCCAGGAGACAGTCTCGCCTGTTACGACAGTTTTGCGATGAATGTCCGCGATGTCATCAGCCTCGTTGGCGAAACAGCCTCCCCCTATTTCCTCCTCAAGAATATTGATTGATCATGAAACATGAGACCATCGATCCGCCAGGGATTCACGAACGACTGTGGATCGCCTTCAAAAGCCGGCCGCCAATGCGGCGGCGGCACAAGCGTTATCTGAAGGTCGCCGGCCTGTGGATTGCGGCCATCTGGGTTTTGACCGTTTTATATCTGGCGTTTGTACCCGATCAATATAGCAGCAAATTTACCCTGATCTTGCCGGGGTCCGGAGCCGGCAGCAGCCTCAATGTGGAAAGTATTGGCCAAGCCCAATCATCGGTTTCTTCTGCATTTTCCAGTGCAAGCCTGAGCCCTACGGAAAATTACAAACGGTTGCTGATGGCGGATATCACGCTGCGCAAAAGTGCCGAACGAACCGATGATGAGGTGCAGCAATTCCCGGCACCGACGATCAAATTGATCGATCAGACCAATTTGATCCAGGTCGAAGTCACTGGGCGAGATGGCGCCGAGGCCAACCAGCGGGCGATCGCCCTGAAAGACAGTTTTTTGAGTCAGTTGAACGATCTGCGCAATGATGAAGCCAAGATGCGCGAAAGCTCGGATACCAGAAATCTGGTCCAGCTGGAAAAAAAGGTCCGGACCACACAGCAAGCCTTGCTCGACTTTCAGGCAAAAACCGGACTGGTCTCGCTCGATCAATTCAATCGGCGCATTGCCAATATGGACGCCCTGCGGCAACAAGAGCGCGAAGCCCGGATCACATTGCGTCAGCGATCTGCCGAGTCTAGCCGCTTCTCTGCGATCCTTGGCAAAGGTGCCAGCGGCGCGAACACCGCCCTGCGCTTGCGTTCGGACCCTGTGTTTCAACAACTCGCCGACCGCTACGCCACCCTCGAAGTAGCCGCCCAGGAGAAACAGGCAACGCTCGGCAAAAACCATGGCGACCTTGTACAAGCAAATTCCGAGCGCGACCAGTTGCGCGAAGCGCTCACCAAGAGAGGACGCACGCTCACCGGGCTCAGCAAGACGGCGGTGCTAAATGCTGTCGATATCGCCGTTGCCAATGGCCGATCCAATCTGATGCAGGGTCTGGTGATTGCCAATACCCAGACGGCGGGAGCCAGCGCCGGACTGAACGAAATTCGGGGAGATATTGCCAATCAGTCTGCCAGAAGCGGCGACTTGGTCAAGCAAGCCTCGAAACTGGCTGATCTCGTGCGCGACCACAGAGTCGCGGAAGCGGTCTTTTCGTCCGCTCTCGCGCGCATCGACATGAACAAACAGGATCCCTTTGCATCCTATCCGCTGGTCCAGACACTGGAGCAACCCTCCCTGCCCCATTCCCCTTCAAGCCCCTCCGTCATACTGGCGTTGGTCGGTGCGATAGGAGCCACTTTCATCATTCTCATGGGGTTAGCACTATTATGGTTCAGACAGACAATCATCCGCAAAATAGCCCCGAGCGTTTAGTCCATCACACCATTTTAGCCACATGGCTATTATGGCTGGTTGGCGGGCTCTATATCGCAGGCCCGGTGCTCGGGTGCGCATTGGCCCTGCTGGCGCTATATTTCTATTTCGTCGCACCGGCCCTGCCCGAAGCGAAACGTCTCCAACCTCCGCATTGGTCAATTTTAATGTGGCTATTTGCGATGGCCGCAATGCAGATCATTCTGGTCGCCGGTCATCTCAACTTTGGTCTCGGCACCGGTGCCATCATCAAATCTTCGATCGGCTGGGCCAAAGGCTGGCTGTTGATCGCCTTGTTCATTTTCGCCGGAGCGGTCCTGCCGGTGCGTTCAGAGATTATCTACCGGGCGATTTGCCGTACCGGGAAATATACGATCTTGCTGTTGCCGATCTTTCTCGCGGCACCATTTATCGGCTTGCCGGATACATTATGGGTCTCGCCGCTGAAGATCGTCGGCGGTTCGGGTTCCGAATATTTTGCAACCACATTATATACGCTGGAACCGGGCTCGGGATCGCCGCGCTGGCAATTTTTTGCGCCCTGGTCGCCCGCAGCGGGCATGGTTGGCCTCGTCTACTTTATTTGCGCGCTACAAGAACGCGACAGAGGCTGGAAAAGCTGGGGCATTGCCGCAGCGCTCGCGATCATATTCTTGTCCCAATCGAGACTCGCACTGGTCGGGTTGGTGGTTATCGCTCCAACTGCTTTGATATTCTCGCAAATCACCCGTCCGTTCATCTGGTTTGTCGCGGTCGTGCCGATCTTGCTCGCGGGCTGGTTTGCCAACGATATTCTGGCATTTCTGGATCTCGCCCAATCGGAATTTTCCGGCGCGCGCGCAGATTCCACCCGCGTGCGCGAAACATTGGGACGCATTGCGGTTGAGCGCTGGCAGAATGAGGCTTTCTGGTTTGGCCATGGCATCGTCGAGCGCGGCCCCCATCTCGTCGAATATATGCCGATTGGCAGCCACCATAGCTGGTATGGCTTGTTGTTCGTCAAAGGCATTCTCGGCTTGATCGCGCTTGCGATCCCAATGGCGATAAGCCTGGTGCTGCTGGTCCGGACTGCACTGTTCAGCCCCGCCGCGCGCGTCGGTCTGTCGATGATCATTTTGCTGCTGATGTACAGCTTTGGCGAAAATCTCGAGTCCCTGGCCTATCTCTACTGGCCCGCATTGATGCTGATCGGCAAAGCGCTGCAACATAAGGCCGGCTAGGCTGCTCGTCACGATAGCTGCCCGATCATCGACAGCAGGCACCGACGCTCGCGGGCAGACAAGCGCGTCGCGCTTCGCATGTAACCGCTAGCGTCTTCCGATGACAGGAGAGCCATCCAGCGAGCGACTTCAACCCTGCAATATGTCGCAAAAAAAGAGGCCCTTGCACGATGCAAAGGCCTCTTTCAACTGGCGTAACGATCCGTCAGATCAATGATCTATGCGACCTTTTTCTGGTTCGACTGGACCAGCAGGCCACCCAGAAGATGCATCCAGCATTCGATCCGGTCCTCGGTTACCCGCAGGCACTCCTCACGTCCGGCCACCGACATGTTCACGAGGGGCAGATAATGGATTCGTTCGAGCAATTTGATGACCACCTTTGCATCGTCAAAATCGACAGCAATACCCGCCGCGTCGCACTGTTCAGGAAGGCCGCCGACACTGGATACCAGAATCGGACGGGCTGCCAGACGTGCTTCGGTGGCGACAAGTCCATAAGCTTCAAATTTCGACGGGACCGCGATAATGTCGCATTGTCCGATAAAGTCGGCGACGTCGTCGACTTGGCCGTAAAAGGAAATATTCGAGTTGCCCGCCGCCAGTTGCTGCAGCTTCTCTTCGTCGGGACCAAAACCGCCAAGACGCAACTGCACTGGGCTCTGATCGCCCATGCGGTTGATGATCGATACGAGATTTGCAAAGCCCTTGTCATCGACAAATCGCCCATAGGCGCCAATCACAATCTTCTCGGTCAACGAGAAATGCGGCCGCTCCAGACGCGCGAGATCCGACATGTCGCTCCACGGATAGATGACCCGGCGCTTGGGTCCGCGCAGGTCGACGGCTTCTTCGAGCCAGTCTGCTTGAGCCGCCGAAACGCACACGACATGATCGAAGATGCGATAGGCCAGTTTCAACATTGTCCGGAACCTGAGCTTTTCAGGCACTTTCAGTGCTTCCCACTCGCGCGAATAGCTATGCTCAACCAGGACCAGCTTGGCATCGGGATTGCGCGACGCCAGGGAGTAGAGAAACGGAATTGTTTTCCAGCTGGCAGAAAAATGCACGGCAATGACGGACGCGTTCAACCGCGGCGCGATCGCCCAATCGGGATCGACCTGTTCGATTGCAAAATCATATTGACGACCCAGCGCGGGATGTTCGAACAATGCCAGGCTCTTGGTTACGCCGCCGAGCGAAATATCGTCGATCAGATGAATGATCTTCGGAAGATGGGTCATACGACAGCCTTTCCACCGGTCCAGCTGGCAGCCAGTCTGGCGACCAGATTTGGCGGAAAAAACCGGATGACATTTGCCGCAGCAAAGGTCGTGATTGTTTTGACCGGTTCCGACAGCAGCGGCTTTTTCGAAATTCCGATCGCATCTTTGAGTAGCGACAGAGCGAATGATCCATCGCCCATCTGGATCGCCCGCCGCGCCAGATAGCGCAATTGATATGATCGCGCTTCATCGCCAAATTCCGAGACAAATTCCGGAGCATTTGCCGCGGTCTTGGCGATGACCCGGTTCCAGCTTTCATATTGCGCCGCAATATTGGCTGAAAGTCCGCCGGAAAACACCCGATATCGGGTCAGCAAGCCTTCAATACCTTCAAAAACACTGCCACCAGTCAACGCCAGACGGAGCCAAAGTTCAATATCTTCAGATTGACGAAAACTCTCGTCGAAAAAACAGGTCCGGTCGGAATCGTCGGGGTGGATGAACGCAACCGCATAAAGCGCATTTTTGCGGATCACCGGTGCCGATCCATTGCCAATCGGATTGCGGGTTAAAATGTCGCGAGCTGAGATATTCTCGAGCTTCGGCCTTTGCGCCTGGCGCAGCATCTTGCCGTCCTTGTCGATGAACCGCGACCCGCTGTAGCTCACATCAACCTGAGGATTGCTGTCCAGATGAATCTTGTGAAGCGCCAGTTTCTCGCGATCCCACAGGTCATCGGAATCGAGAAAGGCGATCAACTCGCCACGCGCTTCGGCAATGCCGGTATTGCGAGCTCCGGCCAGACCGCGATTGGACTGCGAGACAATCCGGATGCGAGGGTCTTCAAAAACGGCACATTTCATCAGGCTGTTGTCTGAGCCACCGTCATCGACAATGATCAGCTCGAAGTCCGTGAATGTTTGCGCCAGAACGGATTCGATCGACGCGGTAACATAGTCTTCGACATTATAGACCGGCATGACGACCGAAATTGCGGGATAGGTCATTGGATTTTCCTCTATATATCTAAAGTTTAGGCGAACAGATGAATGCGGACAGATCGCGGGATGATAAGCGCCGAGACGGCTGAGATCAGTGTCAACCAGCCGCGGCGTGGATCTTGCAAAAATGCTGGACGGTCCGAGCGTATGCCCTGCATCGCATAAGCGAGTGCCACTCTGGCCGGCGCGCCCGCACGCAAGGCGCGCCGGGAGAGATAGCGACAATAGATTGCTTCGGCACAGGATAGATCATGGGCATCGGAATATCTCATCGCCAACTGGCGCCAGCCGGCATACATGGACTGCAGATCAACCGATAATCCATTGGGACTGAGCCGATAGTCGACAAAATGTTCGTCAATGCCGGAAATCAAAAATCCCCGGCTGACCATCCGCACCATCCATTCCTGATCTTCCGCATAGGACATGCCTGACTCAAACCCGCCGAACGAATCAATCGCCTGTTTGGACACCACAAGATTGGACATCGTGCAGGCTGGATTTTCGGCGATGATCTGGTCGACCGACAGCAGCCCTTTTGGGACAGTCGAATATGTCTTGGCGTCGAGACCGTCCGCAGCATCTTGATCGATAAATGCAATTTTCGCATAGCTGGCGTCAACACTGCCATAGTCCTCATGATATTTGCGATGCGCCGCGAGCTTTTGCGGTCGCCACAAATCATCAGCGTCAAGAAAGGCGACGAATATTCCTCGTGCCATTTCCAGCCCAAGGTTCCGCGCCGCCGAAACACCCTCATTTGATTGTGCGACGAGTTTGATGCGATGATCGTTACAGGCGAAACCCCGCAATATCGAAAAGCTCTCGTCGGTTGATCCATCGTCAACGATGATCAATTCAAAATCACCGTCTGTTTGAGACAATGCGGATTCAACTGTCGCCACCAAATGGGCGGCCGCATTATAGACCGGTAAAATGATCGAAAAATAAGGTTTAGACATGAGCTTTCTCCTTGAGATTCAACTGTGATTTGATCGCTAAGATGAGCGTGTAAGTGCCGACCGCCATCGTGGTCCCCAGGACCCAGCCGGTCGCGGCTTCAATCAAACCAGACTGAGCACCGATGCCCATCGCGACGAGGGCAAGAATACAAACGCAGAGTCCGCACCAGGCATCTAGGGATGCGCGGTCGATCGCGCGAAGATAGGCGGAGGCGATAGCGCCCATCGCCAAGGGAATGCCCGCAAGCGACAAGATCTGGATCAATGGAATGGCGTGGACCCATTGCGCGCCGAAAATAAGCGGCACATAGATTGGCGCGAGAAAAAACTGCGCGGCAGTCAGCATTCCGAATATCAATAATGCTGCAGCAATGATGTACTGCATCATGTCCTTTGATCGACGGTGCCCGTCGGGATTGCACAGATGGGGGTAGATCACCGTGCCAAAAGCTGTCGCCAGAGCACCGACGATGCCGATGCCCGCGTTGAAAGCGAAATAGTAACTGCCCAGAGCGCTCACGCCCAGAAAGGCGCTGATGATGAGCTTGTCGAGATTGTTGCGCAGCGCCAGCAGAATATCGGTCACCAATATCGCGGCACCAAAATTCAGCATATCCCGATAGGGAGCCGGGGCAGAACCCGGATCAAAGGACCAGGATTCCGCGCGGCGCATCAGGATCAGCCAGAGCGGCGCCGTGAGCAATTTCGGCAAAACAATCGCCCATGGATTGGGCCAGAAAAACACCAAAAAACCTGTCAGGAGATGATCCGCTATCGTTTGCGTCGCGCCGATCCGCGCCACGGTCGGAAGCTTTTTGGATCGCATCAGCCGGAAGCACTGGACAAGACCGCCGGGCATGAAAAAATAGACGCCGCACAGGACGGCGAGCATTTGAGCGGCCAGTCCTTGATCAAAAAAGATGAACAGCGCTCCGGCAGCGATCAACTGGATTGCAGCAACGAGCATGCACCAGCACCAGAATATCCGGTAAGCGGCATTGCATACGGACTCGAGCGCCTGATCGCTCGCGGCAATGATCTTCTGTCCGACGCCAATATTGGCGATCACCCGGATCAGTTCAAACAGGCTCAGGGTGAGTGCCGCAACACCGACCAATTCGGGGACCAGTTGCCGGGCGATGACGATAACAACCAATATCCGGACGATACGATTGGCAAGCTCGGCCGATCCAAATGCAAGCAAACCGCGCATGATCGAATGCGCGCTGCTGCTTTGATTATCGGTGGTGGCAATTGTCATGAAGCTAATCCCGTCTTGAGTTGGGATAAACAGTTCAAATGTCGTGCCAGAATTCGGGAATCCCGCTTTGCCGTGGCTTCAGATGGTTATCAGAAATTTTACTGTGGATCGGCTGTTGCAAAGTGAAATCATCTTCTCGCATTTTGCAAATATCTTTGCGTATTGAGCAATGACTAGGGATTATCATTCTTCTGCTAACCATACAAACTACTGATTTTAATGTAGTTTTTCATTCTGGCATGAGAACTGCGGTGAGGTGACCAATCAAATTGGAGTCACATCATGAGCATGTATCAATCAGTCACCAGCCTATCGGAAAACGACAGTCGACGGATATCGCCGCTGTTGATCGGTCGCCCGCATATCTCGAATCTGGCGGTTGCATTATATGACGAAGCGGCAACCTCGCTCTTCAAACTCCCACTTGCCAATGGGTCTTTGCGACAGATTGCCAAAAAAATCGTCAGCGCCGGAGCCCAGGGCGAAAGGAATATTGTCCAGTTTATCAATGCCCATTGCATCAACGTGATGAAACGCGATCCTGAATATGCCCATGCACTCAGATCTGCGGACGCCCTGCTACCGGATGGTTCGGGTTTGCGATTAGCGGGCCGGTTCGCCAAGACCGACGCGATTAGCAATCTCAATGGTACGGACTTATTTCCACATATCTGTGAAGCCGCAGCCGATGCTGGCCAATCCATTTTTCTGCTCGGTGGCAAGCCCGGCATCGCCTCGGTTGCTGCAAAGAATATGCGGAACCGGATTCCAGGTCTCGAATTTGCGGGCACCCAAAATGGTTATTTTCCCGAAGATAGCGACGCGCAGATCATTGACCGGATCAACCGGTCGGGTGCATCGATCCTGATGGTCGGCATGGGGGTTCCGGTGCAGGAAAAATGGATCGCAAAATATCGAGATCAATTGAACGTGCCGGTGATCATGGGAGTTGGCGGACTGTTCGACTATTATTCAGACAATATCGCCCGCGCACCCGCATTCGTCAGAAAAGCGGGTATGGAATGGGTCTGGCGATTGGCCATGGAGCCGCGCCGTCTGGCGGGGCGTTATCTCTGGGGCAACTTCCTGTTCATCGGACATTCGCTCGCAGATGCGTTTGTTGTTCGGGGATATGCCGATCAATATGCCGCGGCTACCAAGCGCACTCTGGATCTTTCGATCGCGCTGCTGGCCTTGGTTTTACTTGGTCCACTCGCCGCCGCGATTTGTCTGCTCATCACCATCGAAGATCGCGGTTCTCCCCTGTTCCGCCAAACCCGGATTGGGGCGGATGGCCGGCCTTTCAAAATCTGGAAATTACGGTCCATGTATATTGATGCCGAGGCGCGGAAAGCTCAATTGGCAGACGCGAACGAACGCGACTCCGTCTGTTTCAAGATGAAAAATGATCCGCGCATCACACGGATTGGGAAGCTGATCCGTCGGACGTCATTCGATGAACTGCCGCAAATTCTCAATATTCTGTCGGGACAAATGTCGGTTGTGGGCCCGCGGCCCGCGTTGCCCAATGAGGTTCTTTCCTACCAGGATCGTGAACGGGGCAGATTGAACGGGAAACCGGGATTGACCTGCATTTGGCAAGTCTCCGGGCGCGCAGATATTCCGTTCGAAAAACAAGTCGAGATGGATTTGGACTATCTCTCCAACAAGTCGCTGTTCAGAGATTTGAAACTCATCATCCAGACCTTCTCGGCCGTCATTTCCGGCAGAGGGGCCTATTAGACCAGCCCAATTGATTCAGGCCATTGATCAATCCGATCCAGGGTCAAACCGATTGATCGCGTCGACGGTAAAATCGAGAAGAGCGCATATGGGCAATATGTCTTCTTCCTGACCTATTTTCCCTTTCTGATGAACTGAATCGATCTTTTCCAGCAACGAAAATGCGCCAAATCCATTGCAGACACCGCGCAACGCATGGTGGGCGGATTTTACGCCCGCTTCATCTTGTTCGAGCCAGGCTTGTTCAAATTTTTTGTGCCAGTTTCTGAGGTCATCGCAAACCGCATCGATCAGAAGCTTCCGTCGAGACTCGGGCACAGAAAACAGCTGTTCCCGAAGTTTTTCCATATCGACAAATTCAACCCGGCCAAAGTTGGGCACGGATTTTGGATTGTCCGGATTGGACGGGCTGATTTCACCCGCCAGCCCACAAATCTGGCCAATGGCATAATGCAGCCCCGCCAGATTGATCGGTTTGGAAATCACGCCGTCCATCCCCGAGGCCAAGATCGCCGAACGTTCGTCGTCAGCCGCAAAAGCCGTCACGCCGTAAATCGGAATATTGGCGTGCCGCTTGCTGGCTCTGACCTGCCGTGTCGCATCCGTGCCATTGGTCGGCATCCATACATCCATCAAGATACCATCAAATGGCTGCTGGTTAAGCGCATCCAGAACTTTTGAACCATCATCCACCACGACCGCTTCACAACCCATGGTTTCGAGCATCGCCACGATCACAATTTGATTGGCTTCGACGTCTTCGGCGACAAGTATTTTGGGCGCACGGCCAGCAATCTCAATCCGATTGGGGGCAACCGAAGGCATTTTGATCGACGCGAGCTGGGAGCCGTCGCTGGTAATCACCGGCACAATGAACCAGAATGAACTGCCCTGGCCGATCTCGCTGTCAACGCCGATATCGCCATCCATCGCCTTGACGATACGCCGACAGATAGACAGTCCGAGGCCGGTCCCCTCGATCTCACTCTCCGCCGCATCGCCGCGATGAAAATCCTCAAACAGTCGATTCTGAATATCGGGTTCGATTCCCGGCCCGGAATCAATGATGGATAATTTCAGGAAATTCCGATCGTCTCTCGACAATGTTTCAGCTTCAACAATGATCTGCCCATCATTGGTATATTTTATCGAATTGCTGATGAAATTGTCGATGATCTGACGAATGCGCGTGGGATCGGAAAGGATGAATTCCGGACAGTCAGGAGAATATTTCACGGAAATATCCAGCTTCTTCTTGCTGGCCAGCGGCTGCCAGGTATCCACTGCTTTCTCGATCAGCGATGGCAGCTCCAGCTCCTGCATTTTCAGCGCAAATTTCCACCCGTCGGTCCGCGCATATTCGATGATATCGGCCAGCAAGAACAGCAGCTGGTCGCTACTATTGCGGGCCAGCTCCACTTTTTTAAACTGGTCGGGGGTCAGGTCAGAGATGCTAAGCAATTCCAATGTCGCCAGAATAGCATTCATCGGCGTTCGGATATCATGGCTCATCATCGCCAAGAATCTGGACTTTGATTGATTTGCCGCAACCGCTTCCGCACGCGCGCTTTCTAGCGCCACGCCCATAATTTCCATATCGGCCAGTCTTTGGCCGAGCAAAAGGCTTTTCTGCTCTTCTTCTTCCCGGGCCTTTTTCAAATCAATCGACAGATTTTGCAGTTGTTCAGCCCGGCGCTGGCTGAGTTTGAGCATCACATGTTCCTGGCGTTCGGCCTTGCGCTCCTTGGTGATGTTGCGAACCGCACCATAGCCGAAAAACCGCTGGCCATCGGCCGATTGGCTTTGGGTGACCGACCATCTCAGCCAGCGGACCTTGCCATAATCATCACAAAAGCGAAAATCCCGTTCGACATTTTTATCCACCAATTCCCATCGATCAGCTGCGGACAGAACCGCCATCGCCTATTCATGATCTTGTGGATGCACCATTTTTGCGAACTGCTCGAAACTGGTGACCGGAGTTTTGGACCCGATCACATCGGCGAAATTGTTCGAACCGATAAAACGTTTGTCTTCATCGCCATGGAAAGTTGCCACATCGGCAAGTTTCTGCGCACTGATCAGCGACAGAGTCTGGCGGTTAACCCGTTCGAGCAGCTGTTCTTCTTTTTGCAAGAGAACAACCTCGGTTTCGGCAAGGTGGCGGCTTTTGGTTTCCAGCAGCTGCTCTGCTTCGGCACGCGCCGCTTCGCTGCGCGCCAATCGCCGCTCCAAGAGCGCCTCTCGGTCTACAGCCTGTTTAGGAACGGGAACATCAGACGGTTCGTGCATAAGCTTTTCTAACACTAGTTGATTTATCGATCGTAAACTAGAGCAACAATGCCGTTTCCGAGGGCGACTGGCTATCTCAATATCCGCAGACTTGAATCACCTGCAACCACTGGCCTGCGCAGCCGTTGGATCACAAATGAATTGAATAACTTATGCTAAAGTGTATCACAATATCGACTGGCGAACATTGTTGCATGAAAGCGCGTGACGATGCCCGTCACTTTCTGGGTTGACGCATTCTCAAATATCAAAGGTAGACCTGCCATGTTGTTCAATAGAAAATATTCCTTCAAAAAGCAGCTGCTGGCCAGTTTTCTGGTGTCCACCGCGATGATTTCCACCCCGGCTGTTGCCCAGCATCAGACTGACGAGTCGGGCGATGGTCTCTGGCATGCCTTTGGTGCCTATGCATCCGATTATAACTATTGCGACGCGGTGATGATCGGCAAATTATGGAATAAGGATGGCCAGGCGGGCATGGAGTTCATCTTGAACAAGATCCAAAATGGTCTTGCGAGCGATGTTCCGCTCTATCTCAGGGACAGCCGCAATGCCGGCAATCGCTGCACATTTGAAGAGATTGAATATGCCTATGAAAATGCGCTGGCCATCGCAAATATCTGGGGCGTTGGAATAGCCCAGGCCAAAGCGATCATGACGGAACAAATATCTCTCGGCAATTCGGCCTATGTGACCAATGCGCTCGACCAAGCGCTGGCGGGACAGAATTCCAACACGCCGGACTCCAGCAGAGAACGGGCATGGGAGGCATATGCCAGTTCCAACTATGGTTTTTGCGATGCGAAAATGGTGGCATCGCTCTGGAACACGGATATCCTGGAGGGCAAATATACAATTGGCAGAAAGATCATGAATGGCATTGCCGATGATGTCCCTTATGTCCGGCAGCAAAGTTACGACGCAGGAAATCGATGTGCGTTCGAAGATACCGAATTTACCTATGACGATGCTGTTGCATTTGCCCGGAACGAGGGCTTGAATGTCCAGCAGGCCAAATTGAGCATTGCGATGCTGCGATCGAACGGAAATGGTCATCGGGTGTTGAGAACCGCCTACCCTCAATGATATGCTGCAGCATTGCTGCCGAAGCAAGCGCTGCGACTTGGTCCAAGCCAGCGAGTCAAATCATCCGGATATCTATCGCTCCTTTTCTCCCGATAGACTGTCGCATATTGTCTTTTGAGATTTGGTGACCGGCTGCATCGGATTTCATTGCAGAACAGACGCAGGATAATATCCGAACTCGCTGCGGCCCTGCCCAGAACATCGCGCGGACATCTGCCTGCCGTTCATTTTCGGCGCTCATCTCATCTGCTGTTTCAGCCGCATCATTGCCGTGCTCTTGACACCGCTTCGATTGCAACTAGGTCGTCACTATCAACTGGAGGTTTTTACTATGCGTGAAGCAGTCATCGTATCCTACGCCCGCACCGGACTTGCCAAAGCAGGTCGCGGTGGTTTTAACATTACACCGCCGATGACGATGGCGGCCCATGCGATCAAACATGCGGTTGCCAAATCGGGCGTGGAAAGCGACTTTGTCGATGACAGCCTGATCGGCAATGTTTCCCACGGCGCGCCCAATATCGGTCGCAATGCAGCGCTTCTCGCCGGCCTTCCCAAAACCACGGCCGGTGCGACCATCAATCGCTTCTGTTCCTCCGGCATGCAGGCCATCGCGATGGCGGCCAATCATATTCGCGGCGATGGCGCGGATTGTGTTGTTGCAGGCGGCGTCGAGAGCATCTCGATGCAGGGCACGCGTGCGCCAGAAGGCAGCATCGACGAAGAAATATTGAAAATTGCTCCGGCGATTTTCATGCCGATGATCGACACTGCCGATATTGTGGCCGAGCGTTATAATGTCAGCCGCGAATATCAGGACGAATATTCCCTGCAATCACAGCAGCGGATGGCCAAAGCGCAAGAGGCAGGCCTGTTCGCCGATGAGATCGTTCCGATGCAGACCAAGATGAAAGTGGTCAACAAGGAAACCAAAGAAGAAAGCATCGTCGATTACACGGTTGATCGCGATGAGTGCAATCGCCCGACCACGACATTGGAAGGCCTCGCCAAATTGCCACCGATCATGGGCGAAGACAAATTTATCACGGCAGGCAATGCCAGCCAATTGTCAGATGGCGCTGCGGCTGTTCTTTTGATGGAAGCCAAGGAAGCAGAACGCCGCGGCCTGAAACCTCTGGGTCGTTTTGTATCCTGGGCCGTCGCCGGATGTGAGCCGGATGAAATGGGCATCGGTCCGGTCTTTGCGGTCCCCAAATTGCTCGAACGGCAAGGTCTGACGGTTGACGATATCGACATCTGGGAACTGAACGAAGCCTTTGCCAGCCAATGTCTCTACAGCCGCGATCGTCTGGGCATTGATCCGGCAAAATATAATGTGAATGGCGGCTCCATCTCGATCGGCCACCCGTTCGGCATGACCGGTGCGCGCTGTGCAGGGCATTTGCTGCAGGAAGGTCGCCGTCGCGGTGCGAAATGGGGCGTTGTCACCATGTGTATTGGTGGCGGTCAGGGCGGCGCCGGACTGTTCGAAATATATCCCTGAAAACTCAGGATATTCGAAGTCCGTTGCATTTTAAGGAATGAAAGCCATTTTGGATCAACTAACTGACGAGCAAGTCGCTCGCCGATTGTCGGAGGCTTTGGCCAACCGCTCCTCCGTGTCTGCGGAAAAGCTGATAGCCGGACTGCTCCGCACCTTCACGCTCACGGGTGATGCTGAGGACGAATTTGTGTTTCCCGCGCTCAGTTCATCGGCGCGGGAGCGCATTTTCGGTGGACAAGTGATCGCGCAAGCGATTGTCGCGGCGGATCGCACCGTGGATGACGAGAAGAATATTCATTCTCTGCATTCCTATTTTCTGCGAGCCGGAGACGAAACAAAGCCGCTGCATTTCCGGGTACACCGTGACTTTGACGGACGCAGTATTTCCAACCGCAGAGTCGTGGTCCGGCAGAATGACAAAGTCATATTCAACCTGACCGCCTCGTTTCAAAAACCTGCCGAAGGGCTGCATCATCAAGTCCCACTGCCGGATGTTCTGCCACCTGAACAATGTATGAGCGCGATGGAGCAGATCGCCCGCAATCCCCAGGTTTCGGACAAATATATCGAGCGAATGAGCATGCCGCGGCCGTTTGAGGTCCGCAGCTTCCGTCCGGAAGGCAAAAGCGAACCTGCGCGCCAATATCAATGGTTCAAGACCGTTGCGCCGCTGCCCGATGATCCGCTGACCCACCGTGCAACTCTGGCCTTTGCATCGGACATGGGACTGCTCTCAACCTCGATGATACCCCATGGCCTGCACTGGACCACGCCGGGCTTATTCTCGACCAGCCTCGACCATGCCATGTGGTTCCATGATGACTTCCGGATGGATGAATGGATATGCTATGTGATGGACAGCGACTGGACCGGCCATATGCGCGGTCTCAATCGCGGTTCACTATACACACAGGATGGCAAATTGGTCGCATCCGCCGTGCAAGAAGGCCTGATCCGTTTGACACCGCAAAGCGATTCATCCTCAGAATAGCGACTTCAGATCCTTCTTCAATATCTTGCCGTTGGCGTTGCGCGGCAGACTGTCATTGCTGAACAGAATTTTTACCGGAACTTTGAAATTCGCCAGACGTTCGCGCACCCATGATTGCAATTCCGCTTCGCTCGCCGATTGCCCGGGAACCAGTTGCACCATCGCCGCCGGTTCTTCACCCAATGTCTTGTGATCGATGCCGACCAGAGCGGCATCCATTACCGCAGGATGATCGTAAAGGACATTCTCGACCTCGGATGAGTAGATATTCTCGCCGCCGCGAATGATCATGTCTTTCGCGCGATCAACAATATGACAGAAGCCTTCGTCATCCAGTCGCGCAAGGTCACCGGTTCGGACCCAGCCATCGACAAAAGTTTCGGCGGTTGCTTCAGGACGGTTCCAATAGCCTTTCACCACCATCGGGCCACGCGCCCAAAGTTCGCCAACCTGGCCTGTCGGCATTTCCCCAGTGAGATCCTCGCGCATCACCTTGAGATCGGCGGCGGCCACTGGAGGGCCGCAGCTGGTCGGACGATTGAGATAATCCTCAGCGCTATGCGTTGTCACCGTCGCCATTGTCTCGGTCATGCCCCAGCCATTGCCAGGCAGCGCGCCGAAGACTTCATAGATTTTCCGGGCCAGTTCGGGCGCGGACGGTGCTCCACCATAGCTGATCGAATCGATCGAGCTCAGATCATATTTTTCGCGGTCCGGATGTTCGATCAACTGCCACGCAATAAAAGGCACGCCGCCCGTTGCATTGACTTTTTCCCGCTCAATAATTTCCATCGCCTGCACCGTGTCCCACTTGTGCAGGTAGACCATCTTATGCCCCCCTTGAACCGTCGGCATCATGATCGCTGAACAGGCCGTACAGTGGAACATCGGCACAACGGTGAGAATGACCCGGACGGTCGGTTCGGGAATTTCATCGCCGCGTCGCAATGCCGCAGCAGCCCCGGAATAGCCGACAGAAATAGCATTGGTTGTGAGATTGCGATGCGTACCAAGCGCCCCCTTGGGCTGGCCAGTTGTCCCGCTGGTGTAGAAGATCGTCGCTGGATCATCGGGCGCAATATTCATGTCCGGTATATCCTGATTGGGAAGACTGGCATAGTCATTAGGCCGACCGATCAATTCTTCCAGCGTGCGGGCCGGACCGGCCAAAGGGTCTTGACTGCGCGCGACGATGATATGTTTCAAATCCGGCAGGTCCGCCATATGCGGCAAAATTCGATCCCATCGCTCGGCGTCGCAAAACAGCACGCTGGTCCCGGAATTTGCGAGACCGAAAACCAGCTCCTGATCCGTCCACCATGCGTTGAGCGGCACAACAATCGCACCGATCGAAGCTGCCGCGAAGAAAATCACTGGCCATTCCGGCAGGTTGCGCATTGCCAGCGAGACCCGGTCGCCCTTGGACACGCCGATTTTCTGCAGTTCCACCGCGAGAGCGGCGACGGCGCGATACCAGCTGGCATAGGTGACACGTTCATCGGCAAATATCAGAAATTCGCTGTCGCCATGACCGCGCGCATGTTCCGCCATCGCCGCGAGCGTCGGCAGCGCATTTTTCCAGACGCGGGTCGACACCCCATCAATATCGACCATTTCCATTTCAAACGGCTGGCCCGGCGCGCATAATAATGCATCCACATCCTTGCGGGATCTGACGGGCCATCCAGCAGGCGGTGTCCACTTTTCCAGCGGATCTATTGCTTCAGCTGACAAACATATTCTCCTAATTGATAATGCGAACCTATCGGTTGAAACTGCCGCCCGTACTTGCTTTTTCCTGCAACATATCCGCAACCGGCAGATCATGTTTTTTCAGGTCGGCAACAATATTTTCGAGCCCGACCGTATCGGCCCAGAACATCGGTCCGCCGGTGTAGAGCGGCCAGCCATAGCCGTTGATCCAGACGACATCGATATCGCTCGCGCGCTGCGCCATGCCTTCCTCCAGGATTTTCGCCCCTTCGTTGACCATCGGATAGAGCAGGCGTGCGCGAATTTCGTCCTTCGAAATTTCGCGCTGTTCCTTGCCTGCTCTGGCCGCAAATTCGGCGATAATC
This sequence comes from Sphingomonadales bacterium EhC05, assembly GCA_001650955.1. GTDB lineage: Bacteria > Pseudomonadota > Alphaproteobacteria > Sphingomonadales > Sphingomonadaceae > Parasphingorhabdus. The sequence continues at coordinate 80,405 of LXYP01000045.1, read as the reverse complement.
TGTTTCACTTCATCAGAGGGCGTGCGTTGCCGTGCCTGATCATAATCATAGAAACCTTTACCAACTTTCTGTCCCCAGCGGCCAACGGCACAAAGCGCGTCGCGCAATGTTTCGATCCGTTCGGGATCACGATGCCATCCGATATCGACACCAGCCAGATCAGACATTTGGAACGGCCCCATCGGGAAACCGAACTCGAGCAAGACGTCATCGACTTCCCAATAATTGGCGCCTTCCATGATCATCAGATTGGCCTGTTCCTGGCGCGGGCTGAGCATCCGGTTGCCGATGAATCCGGGACAGACGCCCGAGACCGCGGCGACCTTGCCGATTTTCTTGGACAGTTTCATCGCCGTCATCAACACGTCATCGGCGGTCTTCTCACCACGCACGATTTCGAGTAATTTCATCACATTGGCGGGCGAGAAAAAGTGCAGGCCGAGCACATATTCTGGCCGCTTGGTCACTGCAGCAATCTCATCGATATTCAAATAGCTCGTATTGCTGGCAAGGATCGCACCCTGTTTCACAATCCCGTCCAGCTTGGTGAACACCTCCTTTTTGACATCCATATTTTCAAACACCGCCTCGATCACCAGATCGCAATCGGCGAGATCGTCATAGGAGAGACTAGGCGTCAATATGCTCATCGCGCCTTCGACCTGCTCTTCGGTCATCCGGCCACGCTTGGCGGTATTCTCGTAATTTTTGCGGATCACATTGACACCGCGGTCCAGCGCCTCTTCTTTCAGCTCGACAATCGTCACCGGAATGCCCGCAGAGAGAAAATTCATGCCGATGCCGCCACCCATGGTGCCTGCGCCGAGAATGCCGACTTTCTTGATCGGGATCAGATCGATCTTGGGGTCAATGCCGTCAATCTTGTTCGCTGCCCGTTCGGCAAAGAAATAGTGGCGCATCGCCGCCGACTGGGTGCCGGTCATAAGCTTGGTGAACAATTCGCGCTCGCGCTTCACGCCATCGGCATAGGAGAGTTCGCCGGCCGCCTTGACCGCCTGAATGCCAGCTTCGGGAGCATCAAACCCGCGAATCTTGCGCCCATTTTTCTGGCGGAATTCGTCAAATATCGCAGGATTTTTGATCCCGTCTTCATTGGCTGTCCCTTCGGAAGAGCGCGGTGGTTGCTTGCCAATCTGCTCGCGTGCAAAGGCGATCGCATCCTCGTCGAGACTGTCTTCACCAACCAGCTTGTCGACCAGGCCGATAGCATGGGCCTTTTTGGCAGAAATCGGATTGCCGATCACGACCATCGGCAGGGCTGCCTCGGCGCCGACCACGCGCGGCAAACGCTGCGTTCCAGCCGCTCCTGGGATCAGGCCCAATTTCACTTCAGGCAGGCCAATTTTGGCCGATGGGACGGCCACTCGATAATGGCAAGCCAGAGCGACCTCACAACCTCCGCCCAGAGCGGTCCCGTGAATGGCTGCGACCACCGGCTTGTCGCTCGCTTCCAACCGATCAATCGCCTCGAGCAAATTCGGGCCTTTCATCGGCTTGCCAAATTCCGTAATATCCGCGCCGGCAAAAAAGGTTCGCCCGTCGCAGCGGATGACAACCGCCTCAACTTCCTCGTCAGAAAGAGCCTGTTCAATGCCATCGACCAATCCCTGACGGACGGCAGCGCCGAGCGCATTAACCGGAGGGCTGTTCGAGACGATCACCAATATATTCTGGTGTTTCTCTGTGGTGATGACAGACATTTTTCTCTCCTATTAGGTCATTTGCGTGCGCCGAAACAATGGCAGCACATGACGACAAAACTCATATTTCGATTTTCGTCATCCGACTATCACAAACAGTTGAGACTGCAAATCAGTCTCTCAATCTCAATCGGTTTTCGGTGCGGAAATTGGCTATGATATTTGGCCAGAGCGATTGCCTGCAAACGCACAACCAAAAACGGTCAAAAGCGGAATGCCTATCCCGCCTTCCCTGCCCTCTTCAATTTACCAATGGCACCAAATCTCAGAATGCTATTCTATGGGTCGCAATTATCTGACGACATAAACAGATAAGTCAGGAGGAGAGTTTGGCCGAGAAAGAGGCAGCAGCACTGCAATGTCCACGCACGCCTGATGAAGTTGATTTGTTCGGCCCCGGCGCGCCAGAACAATGGTATGCCGCCTATGATATACTGCATCAACAAGCGCCGGTCATGCGCCTGCCGGGTGAAGGACTGACACCCGACAAAGATGCTTTCATCCTGTCCAAATATGAAGATATTTCGCGTGTCGTGAAAAATTGGAACCGCTTTCCGCCGACGCTTTCGCTGCTGGTCGACCAGATTCAAAAGACCGGCCATCTCCCACAGGACATGCCGGGCCTGGACGCGATGATCATTTCAATCTGTTCGCTCCGGCCGACACAGGAATTATGGCGCGCGCATCGTCAGGAGCTCACCGATCCCTGGGTCGGTCCCGGTGCCGGTCGGCATGAGCATATGGTGACGGGCCATGTTGACGAGCTTATCGATCGCTGGATCGCAGATGCGCAATTGGATTTCGTCAAACAATTTGCCCGTCCGTTGCCGCAGCGCACCATGGCCTCTGTTCTGGGCTTTCCGATGGAAGACATCCCGCAACTGGAATCCTGGGGCAATGCCCAGGTCCTCGCCTTTGTTCATGGCTGCGGACATAATAACAAGCTGACCGAGGAGCAGACCCGAGAGAAATTTGAATTGCTCGACGGATTTGGCGACTATGTGCGCGCAAAAACCGCAGAGAAGCGTGCACATCCGCAGGATGATATGATCTCCTTCCTGACGCAGACAGATTATCGGGCGCTCGATCGGAAGCTCACCGACGAAGAGATTAATGGGGTGGTCTATGCGATGCTGATCGGCGGTCTTGAAACCACGCAATATGCGCTAGCTGAACAGGCCCAGCTGATCTGCGAACGACCGGGCCTGTTTCAAAGGCTCAAGCAGGATCGCAGCCTCATTCGCACATTCATCGAAGAATCGATGCGGCTGCGATCACCGACGCAAGGCCTCTCGACCCGCATAACCAGCCAGGATGAAATTTTTCAGGGCGTCGAAATACCTGCCGGTTCAACGCTTCACCTGCGCTGGGGGGCAGCCAATATCGATCCCGACGAGTTTGAAGATGCCAAAGAGCTCAAACTCGATCGCAAAGCGGTGACAAGGCATCTCGCTTTCTCGGCTGGCCCTCGTATCTGTCCGGGAGCCGGCCTGTCGCGGCTGGAACAGACAATCGCCTGGAACCGTTTGCTCGATCGGCTGGATGACATCTCCTTCGGCGATGGCAATGATTTCCTGCATCAACCCGGCATCATGCTCGGCACGCTCAAGCTCAACCTGCATTTCACCAAGGCACAGGAGAATATATGACCACATTGCTCGCGCATATCCGCATCCGGCCCGATAAATTGGAAAAATTCGAAGCCATTACCCAAGATATGGTGACACAGACGCTCAGCACCGAAACCGGAGTGACGCGCTACGAATATTGGAAAGGACAGGAAGAAAATTTCTATTATTGCCTGCTGTCCTTCGAGGACAAATGGGCCTTTTATCGCCATCAAATGTCCGATCATCATGAAGGTCATGATTTCGCAGATGTAATTGCCGATATCAGATTGGAATATGTTGATCCGGTCAAGGGCGCCGGCGGTGGATTGGTCCCGACAAGCGACCCCGCACTGACAGATGATATGGAAGAAAATATGAAAATCGCCCAGCAACGCTATCCGCTCGATATTGCCAGCTGGTGGACAGGCAGGAGATAAGTCATGTCAGATCTGGTTCTCGTTATCACGGGCGGTGCCGTGGGCATCGGACAGGCGATAGCCAAGGCGGTCGGCGAACGGGGCGGTCAAGTTTTCAATATCGACCTTGACGCGACCGGCAATCGCGAAACCGATGCGCTGGTTGTTGAAGCCGGCGGCCAGTGCACCAGCTTTGCCGCCAATGCCGGTGATCCCGAAGCCGTCCGTCAGATATTCGATGAAATCGACCGTAAAGTTGATCATATCGATCTGCTGGTGAACAATTGTGCCGTCTGGAATGACAGTTCGTTGACCACCGGTGATTATCATAGCCAGGTGACGGCATTCAAGACCGCGCTTGATTCCGGTCTCCATGCGGCTTTTTGTTGCACGCTCGCCGCGGTCCCGCTGCTCGAAAAATCTGCCAGTCCCGTGATCATCAATATGAATACCGAACATATGGATAAGGATCATTATCTCTCCTATATCGTTGGTTCGACCGGCTATGACTGCGCCAAGTTCGGACTTTGGCGGTTGACCCAGACTTGGGCCGCGGAACTTAAGGACAAATCCATAAGGGTGAATGAGCTTTGCTTTGGGGCTGTCGACACGCCGATGTTGCGGGCCGTGTCTGCCGAAAAGGCAGATGCGGGTATGAAAGCCAAAGACCTTGCCACCGCCGTCTTTCATATCGTCGATCAAGGTCCCCAGGGCGAAACCGGTCGATCCTATTTTTTCGGCTTCAGCGGGACCCCGCGCAATCAGAGTTTGGAGCAAATCGCCGCCATCCAAATGGAGATGCGTTGACTCCGGCCAAGCAAGGGCATGCGAGCGCCGAGAGGAAGCAAAGCGAAACAGAACAGCAGCCCGCTTGAGCCAATCTGGAATTTCATCAAAGCAGGCTTGAGTGGATTGCGACGATTTTGATTGATCCGCACAGCAGCGCAACAATTTCGACCGGCATATCTGACACTTGCCTAATTGATCAAACTCATGTGAGATGATCGGAACCAGCCAATCCAGAGGAATTTATGAATATTGATTTCAATTCTGAGCTGATCGCTTTTCGTGCCGAAATAAGCGCCTTTTTGGACGAAGCGCCAACCGATGCGATCCGCGAAGCGGGTCGCAAGGTGACCAGCGTTTTTGCGGATTTTGATCAAGCCACCGCCTGGCAGGCCATTCTCAACGCAAAAGGCTGGGCCGCTCCAGACTGGCCGGAGCAATATGGCGGAACCGGATGGTCAGTCGAACAGCGCTATATTTTTGCCGAGGAATATCGCAAGCGGGATCTTCCACCCTTGCTGCCCAATGGCATAAAAATGGTTGGACCATTGTTGATCGACCTTGGCACCGAGGACCAGAAAGCCAAATATTTACCGGGCATATTATCGGGCGAAGATTATTGGACACAAGGCTATTCCGAACCCAATGCCGGTTCCGATCTCGCGTCACTCAAATGTCGTGCCCGGGCAGATGGCGATGATTATATCATCAATGGCAGCAAAATATGGACGACCTTGGCACATCGCTCGAACCGGATGTTCATGCTTGTCCGAACCAGTGATGCAGGCAAGAAACAGCAAGGAATTACCTTCCTGCTGCTGGATCGCACCGACTATCCGGGCATGGACATTCGTCCAATCAAAGGACTCGACGGCTTTCCCGAACAATGTGAAGTTTTTTTTGACAATGTCCGGGTTCCGCAATCGGGCCGGGTTGGCGCAGAAAATGACGGCTGGACCGTTGCCAAACATCTGTTGACGCACGAGCGTGGCGGTTCTGCGCAAAGTCCGACGCTCAAACGCTATATAGAGCATATTCGCGACGCTGCTCGTGACGCCGCTTCCCCCTTTGGCGGCAATATGATCGACGATCCGGTCTTTCAGCGCGATATCGGTGAACTGGAAGCCGACATTGCGTCGATGGAGCATTTTGAAAAACTGGCGATCAGCGGTCATGAGATTGCCAATGACCCGGCTTTTCCGTCGATGAACAAAACAATGAATTCAGAACTGATCCAGCGGATATCGGTGATGATGACCCAGATTTCGGGGCTGGAAGGCCTGTCGCTTGAACTGGACGCGTTGCGCATTGGTGCCAATGTCAAACCGTTGGGAACCTATCTCGATCTGGTATCAATGCCTTTTTATCTCAATAGCCGGGCAACGACAATTTACGCCGGAACCAATGAAGTGCAACGCGACCTGATCGCACGCACCGTGTCGCACGGGTAAAGGATTTAGACATGGATTTCTCGTTCACCGAAGAACAGCAAATGTTGCGGGACAGCGTCTCGCGTTTTCTCGACAAGACTTATGATTTCAAGGCCCGTCAAACATTGGTGGCTTCGGAGAAGCCATGGTCTGAGCAGGTCTGGCAACAATTTGCAGAACTGGGTCTGCTCGCACTGCCCTTTTCCGAGGAGACAGGCGGCTTGGGGGGCTCAATCGCGGATGTCGTGGCCATTGCCGAATCCTTTGGCGAGCATTTACTGGTTGAACCTTACATGTCATCGATTCTGCTCGCAGGCCGGGCGCTGGCGTTGAGCGACCATGACGTTGCGCAAGATTGGCTAGCGAAAATCATCGCCGGTGAAGCGATTGCGGCCTTTGCCCATGAGGAGGCACGGGGCACGGCAGCTCCCGAATTTGTCACGCTCGGTGCGCAGCAATCCGGTGGCAACTATTTTCTAGATGGCGAAAAACGGTTGGTTCTGAACGGTGCAGAAGCTGATATTCTTGTTGTATCGGCTCGGTTGTCCGGCGTTGCAGGCGAGAAATCGGGACTGGCCTTGATGATGGTTGATCCGAAAACGGATGGTATTGAAATCACAAGCTTCCAAACGATTGATGGCCGAAGTGCGGCCCATATCCAGTTCGACAAAGTGCAGGTTTCGGCCGAACAGCTGCTTTTGGATGATGCATATAGCGTTCTGGTGGCAGTGATAAGTGATATAATGATCGCATTGAGCGCCGAAGCGGTCGGTATCATGGGAGCTCTTCTCGGCGCGACCAGCGAATATACGGCTACCCGCAAACAATTCGATGTACCGATAAGCTCATTTCAGGTTATCGCGCATCGGCTAGCTGACATGAAGATCGCGTACACAAAGGCCCGTGCGAGCCTTTACTACACAACCGCAATAGCCGAGGCGGGGCAATCCACAGCTCGCGATATTGCGATATTGAAGGGCCAAGTCGGAAAGCTTGGTCGCGCAATTGGTGAAGATGCGATCCAATCACATGGCGGCGTCGGCATGACCGATGAACTTATCATTAGTCACTATCACAAGCGCCTCATCGCTATCGATGCGATGTTCGGTGACAGCGAGTATCATTTTCGGAAAATCGGTCAAGCACATGATTAGAAATCTTCGGGGGAAGATTGGAATATGAGTAAGCTTTTTGAGACTTGCTAACGTCTGCAATCGTTACACAAGGCAATGCTTGACGGTTCCATATGCTTGCGATATAGTACTGAAATATAAGAATAAACTGCCGATCAGGAGAAATTATTTGGCTGACTCATCAGCGTGACCGCCGCTAAACAGAAGCCATCATTTTGGACAAAAATTGCTTATGGCTTTGGCTCAGTTGCTTATGGCACCAAGGATGCAGGTCTCAAATATTTTCTGCTGCTATTTTATGCACAGGTGGTGGGAATGGATCCCCGGCTCGTCAGCCTGGCTATTCTTATTGCGCTGGTTTTCGATGCAATCAGTGATCCCATTGTTGGCTATTGGTCAGACAATTTTAGGTCAAAATGGGGACGACGCCATCCATTCATGTATGCCGCGGCAATCCCGGTCGCGGTAAGCTATTACTTCATTTGGACACCGCCAGAGGGATGGAGCGACCAAGCTTTATTCTGGTACATCGTCGTCTTAGCAATCACGATCCGGACATTTATAACAGTTTATGAGACGCCCAGCACGGCGTTAGCGCCGGAACTTACGGACAATTATGACGAACGCAGCACGATATTAAGTTATCGCTATTTTTTCGGCTGGACAGGCGGAAATACAATGACGGTTGTCGCGTTCGCGTTGATTTTTCCGGCTTTTGGCACCGTCGCTTATGCCAACGGGCAGTTTAACCCCGACGCTTATGCTTTTTACGGGCTTGTTGGGTCACTGGTGATTTTTTCCGCTATCATGATATCCGCACTTGGCACTCACCGCTATATTCCGCACCTTCGGTCTGCGCCGCCAAAACGGGAAATGAGCTTGAAGATGATCTTCAAGGAGATCTACCAAACAGTTGCAAGCGGTTCATTTTTTGCTCTTTTTTCTGCATCTCTGATCGCGTTTACCGCCAGCGGCTTAGCTGCGGGCTTGACCTTTTATTTCTCAACGTTTTTTTGGGGATTCACGGCTCAACAAATTGGGATGGTCACATTAGGGGTGTTTTTCTCAGCGTTTATCGGCGGCGCGCTGGCACCAATTGTCACGCGAAAACTGGGCAAAAAACGCGGTGCTCTAATCGTTGGCCTGATCGCATTCATTGGCGCACCACTGCCGATATTCCTGCGGCTACTTGATGTGCTTCCGGAAAATGGAACGCCCGAGATATTCTGGTTGGTATTGATCACCAATACGCTCGATGTCGGCCTGATCATTTGTTATCAAATCCTCGCGGCTTCGATGATGGCCGACCTGGTCGAGCAAGGTGAAGCAAAAACCGGAAATCGTTCGGAAGGCCTGTTTTTTGCCGCCGCCACGTTCATGCGAAAATTTGGCGAAGGCTTTGGCATTGTCATCGCCGGGTTCATTCTGTCCGCAGTCGGTGTCGCGGCAGGTGCACAGCAGGGCGAATTGTCGGACGAAACCCTCTGGAATTTGGGCGCAGTCTATGTACCGGTCATATTGGGACTATTTCTGACGGTCATCGGGATTATCAGTTTCTACAAGATTGACCGGACCAAGCACGAAGAGACGCTCCGCGAGCTGACTGCCCGCAAAAGCGCTTCCCGATAATCCTGGGCGGATCGGCCGAATCTTTGACCCGCATTGGTGACGCTTTGGCCGCGACAGCAAGGCAATTGACGAAGATTTTCCAACTCTTGAAACGGGGCTATTCATGGACGCGTCTATCGGCTAGCGATCGACGATAATTTTATGGAGCGATAAATGCAATTTGATGAAGTTGTCCTCGGCCGCCGCAGCATCCGCGGCTATAAACCCGATCCGGTTGCGCGCGAGCTTATCGAAGAGATTCTCGAACTGGCGATGCGCGCGCCGTCGTCGATGAACACCCAGCCCTGGAGCTTCTATGTCATCACCGGCGAACCTCTTGAAAAGATCCGAAAGGGTAACACGGAGCGGATGCTGGCCGGGGTTCCGCAATCTCGCGAATTCCGAACGGGTCAGGCCTTTGCGGGCCAGCACCGCGACCGACAGATCGGCGTTGCCAAGCAATTATTCTCCGCGATGAAGATTGAACGCGATGACAAGGATGCCCGGCAGGATTGGGTGATGCGCGGGTTCCGGCAGTTTGACGCGCCGGTCTGCGTGATCATCACTTATGATCGGGTATTGGACGAGAGCGACGACACGCCATTTGACTGCGGAGCTGTCGCCACCGCACTTGTCAATGCGGCATGGTCGCGCGGACTTGGCACCGTGATCAACAGCCAGGGCATCATGCAATCGCCCGTCGTGCGCGAACATGCCGGGATCGCCGATGATCAGGTGATCATGAAAAGCATCGCACTGGGCTGGCCGGACGAAACTTTTCCGGCAAATCAGGTGATCTCTACCCGGAAGCCAATCGACGAAGCGGCGGTTTTTGTTGGTTTCGATGGTGGCGGATCGACATGACGAAACTCGAAAACCGCCACTGAGGACCTGTGGCTGGTGCGGCGGTGAACCAAAATCCCGATCCACCGCCCCAGCCCTCATCCTGTGCGGATGCTTAAACATTGCCCGACGACGCTAATGACTGTACGACTTGCAAAGCTTTTCGCCAATAGACCGACGATGACACTCCATCGCTCAATCAAGGAATAATGAACTCACATGCCGGCATTTTCACAACCCAGTTTCCAAGAACGCACCCAAATGGCGGCCAAGGCCAAACAGGCGGCGCTTAAACAACTCAAGGCAAAGCCGCCGCTCAGCGACGAAGTGATCGCCGAACGCAAGGCAGCCCAGCTTGCGCGCGAGCAAAAAAAGGCGGTCGCACGCGAAGAGAAACGCGCCGCTTTCGAGCAATTGAAGGCAGAGCGGAAAGCCGCAAAAGAGCAAGCAGCGCCGAAAGCAGCCCCGGAACTGACCGAGGCCGAGAAAAAGGCGGCCCGTGACGCGCGCTATGCCAATCGCAAAAAACGCAGAAAATAGGGCATGCCGTCTTGGTCCGTCCAAATTTGTGGCTAGCTGTACTTATCAAACGAAGGCCAAAGCTTGATCAAGCTTGGCGCTTCAATATGGCGATTTCTTCTGCTCTGACCCTTTCGGAGGATATCCAGAAATTGCGCCACGACCGCGCCATTGATATTCTATCCTCTCGATTGCCCCCTATGATGGGGCCCTATATTGACTTGCGGTCGGCGACGATGACTTGACTAGGATATAAGCAAGGCCAATCCCAACCGCTCTTTCCCCGACCGCCGACAATCGATTATCTTCCCCTGGATGAGGCTGGAAGTTGTCAATAAGCGCAGATTTCAAAATCCACTCCTGTCCAGCACGCCCTGTCTGTTTCGGATCGTTGGGCTTCGCCCCATCGCGAATTGATGCCGTCCTTGGTCAGACCTCTCACTTCGGCTTTGTCCTGTTCGATGATCGCAACGCCAATGCTGATGATATCGTCTTGAATTCCTGAAATATCATCCATGTCGACGCTGAAAGAGCCGCCTTTTTCGGATTGAAACCGGCATGGTCCCTGATAAATGTCATCCGCCCTCGTGATCTTGCATTTGGCAATTTTGCCGCGCGGTGGCTTGATGCCAAGAGGATTGGGCAAGGCCGGCTTTTCCTCGTCGGCAAGAGCCACCGTCACGTCACTATCGATGCTGTCGGTTTTCTTGGCTTCTGGTTCAGCCATCGTTTCATCTGTCACGGCCGATGACGGTGTCATTTGTTCTTGCTCTTGTGCATCGCATCCATTGAGCATGAACGCGGAAACCAGAATGACCGGTGCTATTTTGATCCACATGATGAAGTCCTTCTCTGTCGCGGTATTTGGAGACTAGCGAACGTTGATTTGTTCGATAGCCGCGAGATAGTTTTTCCGAACCCGCAGAACCCGATCTCGGGATTCGGTCGGAGAATTTGACAGGCTATATCGGCCTATGCCTTTGGTGAACAATTCGATGGCTCGGTCAAAATCGCCAGCGCGCTCGGCGCATATCGCGGCATTGTAGATCACCGATCTTGCTTCTGGTGCTGCGACATAAAGATCATTGAACGCCGCACATGAGGCAGTTTGATTGCTTCTGCTCAGCTTCACCGCTGCCTTGAACGCCTTGCTATATTGACTGGGCAATCCTTTGCGGCGTTCTTGCAGCGCCACTTTATAATCATATTGTCTTGGGGCCAGATCACGCCGAACCGAACGAGCAGCGTCATCTATCATCGATTGAATTTGGCTTTCGGTGGTCAGGGTGGCCTTGACGTCGGGGCAGAAAATAATCTCCTTCTGATCCCCCTTATTGGATGAGTAGATTATCGATCCGTCATCCGTGGTGGTCAGCCTTATCGCGCTCGTCAGAGACATGACCTTATTCGTGCAGAGAATCTTGATCTCTTTATTTTTGATGCATTGATCGTTCGCGTCCAGTTCGACACATTTGGTGCGCGCTTGATATTGATCAAATTCATCGACGCTGACCCGCGCCGTGCCGGAAATTACGGCTTCGGACCGCGAAGAATCTGCGGTCATTTGAAAATAGGGCCGTCCGTCAATCTTGGCACTTCGCAGCGCCTTTTCGATCGCAAAGCTGAGTTCCGTGCCATCGGGCCCATCAAACCGCTCAACCATGACCGAACTGACGCTGGCGGCGGCGGAATTTTTCGCGGGGTTCATCGCTGATATGGTGAGATTTTCGGCATGAGCGGCCCCGCTTGTGACAGCGGCGATCACCGCTCCAATTGCGACAAACCGACGTTTTGACCTCGTAAAAAATGGCATATTTATCTCCCCAAAAATTATATTATGCAGTTGTTTGAATTGGACAGGCCAGGCCTCGATACATGCTGCGAGTGCCATCCAACTGCCTGCTATCCGGCCTTTGCCGACAGTGATTACAGATTGCCCTTTTTGCATGATTTGACCGGTTCATCGCTGGTCAGGGCGCAAATCATTTTCGCCCCGCGCTCCGCGCCATATGTCGCGATCAACAATTCGCGATATGTCGCCCATTTGTCCGCACTATCGGCAATCGCAGCTTCAACGGCACGGCGGAAATTGCCATTCATGGCTCCGCGCTTGGACGAACCAATGCCAATTTCTGGATCAATGATCCCAGTATCTTTGGCAACATCTGCATGTCTGACTCGGTGCGCACCGTCATCGCCGTAAAGGCAGCCCCGATTTTCATCCAGAAATGACACATTGTCGAAGCAGCCCGAGATCAGGCCGTCCGGAAAGACCGGTTCGGTGATGCGAAGATCAAGCCAGGGTGCCGCGCCGCGCTGTCCAAGTCCTGGCGGATTTTTGGCATCAATAGCGAGAGCATCATCTGGCAGATCAACCCAATTGCTGTGCGAGTAAAAATCCTGCGACGCGTGCAAGATGCGTCCCATATGGGCGAGAATATTGCATTTTGCGCGGCCGTGGGTGCTGCCCCGGTAAATACAACCAAAGGTCCTGGAAACCTCTCGTGGACGGATTTCATTTTGATCGTCCAACAGATCTGCCGCATCAGTCACGGCATGGGACAGATTTTCAACCATATAGGTCCGGCATTCTGCCAAACCGGCATTTGCCTCGGCTTTGGTTCGCGGATAGCCGGAAACATCCAGAAAGTCTCCGGCGCTACAATGGGCGAAAGACGTCAACATGCCACGCCCGCGATCTGGTCCGCCAACAGCGCCAAAGCTGCCAGGCTTTCCCGCAAGGCTATCCAGAGTCTTTTCCTCGAAACAGGAACCCGGGGCTGATTCTGGCTGACAGGCCAATGCATGGCGGGTGATACGGCCATGTTCGGCATTCTGGCCTGCTTCCGTGATTGTACCAAATGCCTTGATTGATGTCGGAATATTCCATGCAAGCACGCCAAAGGCTGCAAATGCCCAAATCGGTCGGGTAAAGGTGATTTTTTTGACTTGCATGAAACTCCCCATTCATTGGCGTCTTGCCTGCAGGTGCAAGCGAATGCACGAGAGATTTTTTGTAAGCATTTCAGACGTTTTCGACTGAGATTTCGGGTGGCCTAAGGCACTATTGCTTGACATGCAAGCGACCATATGGCTCGCTCAACCAGCGTCAGTTGCGCGTCTTGGGGGAGTGAATTGCGATCCGCCCGGCCGTTCGACTTAATTTTACCAATTGGATCGAAAGCACCTGTCATGCCCCACATTATTGGCCCATCGCTGAGCCGCCGCACAACCTTGGGCGGCCTGTTAATATTGCCTTTGGCAGGCACGGCCAGAGCGCAGGATGCGGTAAAATCTCCTGTCGTAACATGCAATGCGACAAGTTCCCGGGTGCAAGATACGATCTACGAATATGATACTGCCGGGAAGTGTATCGAATGGGATTTTCCCTCAGGCGACGCCAGCGCCAATGGCCTGACCCTGAAAGGCCTGGGCCTCCAAAAAACCGGCGCCAAGAAAAACACCAGTGACCTCGGGTTTAGTGACGCGAAGAATCTCGCTAGCCGGTTTTTGAACCAAAGCTCAAAATATGACTGGCATCCCGCATCTCTATGGTCGCTGCAGTTCGCGGCCAAGGCGGTCGATGCGTTGAAGCGCGATGAAGACAAACAGGGCGCCACATCGATATCAGATGAATATTTTGCTTATCAGCGGGTGGGAGGGGTCAACCCCTCCATGTTGCATAAAGTGGGTTCTGACCGAACATTTGGAAAGTTCATGCAAGCAGGAAAATCCTATTATTCGCTCGACTATCACGCGCTTAGCATTTTGGTCGACAATGATCATGTCAGCGCAAATGAAGATCATCAGGCGGGCGATCGGCAGCGATATGGATATCAGCCCAAGGCTCTGTTTGAAGCCGATGGCAAATATCTAAAACCGATCGCAATTCAAATTAAACGCGGCGCCAAATCGGCTATCGTTCAACCCGGTGACCCCGATTGGGAAATCGCGAAATTCATCGTGCAAAATGCAGACATCAACTATCATCAAGTGATCGCCCATCTCGGCAGAACGCATTTGGTGATGGAGTCAATTGCCGTTGCAACGGGCAAATGCCTGCCGAAAAAATTGCATCCGATAAGCGTGTTGCTGCGGCCGCATTTCGAAGGCACAATCAACATCACGGATTTCGCAACAACCGACCTGATCAACATCAGTCCACAAAGCGAAAATGGCGGTGTTTTTGATCTGAATTTCACCGGGACAATGGCATCGAACATCACATTGGTCGCCCAGGAAGTTTTCGGTATTTACGACAGCGAGACGTTGCGAGCCGACCCGGCCTTGGCCCAAAGATCCGCCAATCGGTTCAATGACAGCATTTTCCCGAGAGACATCGCAAATCGCGGCGTGGGTCATTTTCGCGAAGAGAGAATCGGGGCCTCCGGCAATGCCGATTCGGCGAAAATCAATATTCCGGTTCTCCATGTAAGTCCTGGAAACAAGGGTAGCGATGGTCTTGATTTTGATTACCCCTATCTGGAAGATGGTTGCCAGCTATGGAATGCGCTGACAGACTGGGTCTGCCGATATGTCGACATCTATTATCAAGATGATGCCGCCGTTCAGAATGATTGCGAATTGCAGCATTGGGCAAGGACGCTGGTCACAGAAGGCAAGATCAACGGCTTTGGCGAATATCGCAATGGCAAGACGCTGAATGGCCAGATCCATACGCGCGCATATCTGGTCCAAGCGTTAAGCGGGATCATATTCATAGCCTCGGTTCAGCACGCGGCCGTGAATTTTTCGCAAGCTCATTTTGGCGAAACCTTGCCCGCCGGAATTTATCATGACTATTTTGAGGGCCCGGCCGACATAACAAGCTATCTGCCCAATGAAGCACATTTTAAGGAAGTCATGCAGACGCTCAGCATTTTGGCGAGCTCACAATATACCACGCTGGGCAAATATCATGACAATTCATCGACCGATAAGAGACTGCGGTCGGTTACCGATTATTTCAAGAATGAGAAAACCAAAGCACCGCTGAAGCAGCTCCGGATGACGCTCAAGGGCATTGAATCGGACATCAAAAGCCGGGGAAGCTATGCGAATGGCCATATATATAATTATCTGCAACCATCCAGAATCCCGCAAAGTACCAATATTTAAGCAAATATCGGATCAGCCGCCATTCGCATAGAGACGGACCGCCTTGCCGCTCGAGAACACAAGACAAACGGAATAGCTCTTCGCGGCCATGTGGCAAAATAGTGGAAGATTGTCATTCCGGGCAGTCTGATGGGCCATCTTGTCGATTATACCGAAAAGTGAATCTGTTCTGCGGTCTTCACAGGGAGTCAGTTCTTTGCCGCAGATTTGCTGATCGGGGCAGAAGCTAGGCCTGGCAACGCCCGCCCCGTCTAGCCCCTGCTATGCTGCCAGGTGGCTTTTCTCGTCCTCTTCCGTCCACCGAGGGATTGTTCATCGAAAAAGCGACTTGGACCCTTGTGCCGGCGCTTGCGTGCGATCCATATCAACCAGCACGATCGGCAGACAAGACGGCTGCTTTCTCTCCACCTAGAATCTTCGCGTCACGATTCCCAACGGCCAGATCAAATTTCGCCAGATATTCCGGATGCTCGGTGCCCATCCACCGATCCCACCATGTAAAATAAAGGCCGAAGTTTGAATTGCCGTGACTATGATGCAGATCGTGGTGCGTGGTGGTGGTCATCCAGCGAAAGGGGCCTCTAGTCCAACCCGCTGGGAACAACTCGACACCCGCGTGTCCCATCACGTTGCGAACAATCATATGTACGAGGAAAAGCGCAATGACGAGCCCATAGATGGGCGCTCCGATCACGCTTAGGAACAACAAATAAATTGGCACGAATGCCGCCTCAGTAACCGCTTCGAATGGAGAGAAACTATAGGCCGCCCAGGGCGTTGGAGTCCGCGATTGATGGTGATGCAGATGTGAAAATTTGAACATTTTCTTTAGATGCAACCCGCGGTGCATCCAGTAGAAATAGGCATCATGCGCGACGATGATCGCGACAAGTTGTACGCCAAAAAGCCAACCATTGATGGGGCCATCCAATTTGCTAACCCAGCCAAACTTGATCATCACGACGGTGGTGAGGCTTGTCAAACCGAATATGAACACGGTTCTCAAAGATGAAGATATCTCACGCCGATAATCTCTAACTCCCGCGCGACGGTTCTGAATACGGCGATTATCAGACCAATTTTTTGCAAGCCAGAGAATCAATGAAAGAAGCCCTGCCGCTATGAGATAGCGGCCAAGCCCGAAAGTGAACACTCCGGCAAAATGCTCCGAAATCATTTGATATAGGCTATCCATGCGTCACTCCCATAATGTGTGAAGCTACATCATGGCGGTACGAACAAGGAATGGCTCCGCTATATCGAAAAATGGCAATCGATTTTAAAAATGATCGACATTTTTCATTTTCAAGCGATTGCTCTTTCTCGAAAGTCGCTGGGTGACATGCCGGTCTCTTCTCGAAAAGCCCGGTTGAACGGTGCCAATGATCCATAGCCCAGATCCATGGCGAGGGTAAAAATCGGCACATCAACAAAATCAGGGTGAGCGAGCTGTTCTTTTGCTTTTTCGATTCGATAGTGATTCAAAAAAGAAGAGAAATTCGTGTAACCGAGCTTCCCGTTGATCAGCGTGCGGAGTTTATGATCTGGCACGCCAAGCTCCGCAGCAAAAGCACGCACTGTCAGTCCAGACGTCGTATAATAGCCAGATTCCATATATTGGAGCAGCTTCTCATTGAGCACTCTCTCCGATGGCGACAGATCATCACTGCGAAGAGGTTTGTCGCGGCCTAAGTCTTCAGCGATCAAATTTTGATCGATCCCGAGCAATGTCAGGCCCGCGAATATCGCTGCCCCCAAAATTGCTATCGCAGAAAATATACCCCAGCCCAACTGCCGGGATGACCAATAGCCGTCACTAATCGAGACTGATATGGAAAGCACGATCAGTCCGATCGTGATCACCAGCCATATCCGCAAACGGCGACGACTTTCTATAAGATCATCTCTTAGCCCAGATATGGCGAGCCAGATTATGTGAACAATCAATATAATCGAAAGCAAATGATGTGGAACAATGACCGCATTCCGCCATTCTGGTAACGTCCAAATGATAAACCACATGGCTGCGAAAATAACGCACAATCCCGTCAGCAGCCGTTTGGGGATTGTCTCGTCGAACAAGGTCAAGGCGAAGAACCAGAACCAAAGCACCGCTGTTTGCGACCAAAATTTCAGAACAGGCTGCAAATTGCCGGCATTGGGGAAAATATAGGGCGATGCGGCCATCAAATGACCAATTCCCCCCATGATCATCAAGCTTATAGCGACTTTAAAGGCCAGCTTTGCCCGGCTAAACAACACGATCAACGCAACCAGAAACATGGCTGTCATCGCGCCGGCACGAATCCCAAAATCCAGAAACAAAAAATTTTCGGTCACTAGATTCCCTATTAAGATATTGGTTAAATTCAGATATTTTCAGAAATCGGACCATATTGGGCACGCGATATTTGCAGTCATCTGCCAACCAATATTAGGCGGCGATAATCCGGTGATGCAAGCATCATCATTCGGCGACATGTCGTTTGATCCTTTCTGTCACCTGCGGATAGCTTCCTCCCCCCAAAGCTATGCGGGCCAGGCACCATCCGTTTCAAACTTCAATTTGGCCAAAGCCAGCGCCATTTGTCGGCGGACAAGCGGCCATGACTGATGATTAGAGATTATGGGTAATCGAACTGATTGTTTATATTGCAGCTTTTACGCGCGTTGAATAAGAGCATGGCAGCAAGCTAGGCTGTTTGAGTCGCTCGCAAAATGGTGATCTTCACCGCGGCACCACAATGGAAGACAGAAAGTTCCCAAAGACGATGAATAGAGACATGCTCAAACTCATCGGGATGGCCGGCGTCGCGATTATGTTCATCTTTTTGAGCGTCGTGAAGGTGGCCAGCTACTTCGAGTAGCAACGAGCATATTGATCCGGCTCCATCTGGGCAGCCGGGCCTAGCTCACGTTGCGATCATGACCTTGCCAGAAAGGCGCTCTTAGATCGCGTTTGAGCACTTTGCCCGCGCCTGAAAGTGGAAAAGGCTCATGGCGCAACGACAGGCTTCTGGGTCGTTTGTAATTTGCGATACGGCCTTCGAGATGCGCAGCAATATCATTCAATGAGGGCTCTTTGCCGTCCGACGGGATGATGATCGCATGGACTTCTTCTCCCCACTGCTCCGATGGTATGCCAATCACGGCGACCGCGGAGACATCAGAGTGAGTTGAAATGACGTTTTCGACTTCCGAAGAAAACACATTCTCTCCGCCCGTGACAATCATGTCCTTGATGCGGTCGACAATAAAAATAAACCCTTGTTCATTGCGGTAACCACCATCACCAGTTTTGACCCAACCATCCTGCAAAGTCGCTTTCGTGGCATCTGGCATCCCCCAGTAGCCGGTCATCGATCCCGGTGAACGAGCGACGATTTCTCCAACTTCACCGTTCGGCAGATCGTTACCATTTTCATCACATATGCGAATTTCAACGCCCGTGGTAGCCTTCCCTGCAGAGCTGAGAAGACCGTCAGCCAGACCTTTTTTATTGTGGTAGTCAGCTGTCAGAACGGACACAGCTGGAGCCATTTCCGTTTGTCCATATCCCTGCACAAGCGCCACATCTGGAAGCTGTTCCATAATCTGGCACAACAAGCCTTCTGGCATGGGCGAGGCACCATAAAGAGCGCTTCGCACCGTCTGGAAACTGTTGCTGTCAAATTCTGGGTGGTTGAGGATCATATCCCACATTGTTGGCACCAGGACAGTGTGCGTAACTTTATATTCCGCAAGTGCATTTGTCGCAGCCATGGGTTCAAACGCAGGAATAAATGCATGAGAAACGCCATTGGCCGTGGCCGCGCCCGAGAAGGAGCCGTCGGCGAGATGAAACATAGGCGCGGCGTGGAGATAAGTGTCGTTTTCCCGAAAACTAAAAGCCGTGGATATCGCCATTTTATTGTACCAGAGGGCTTCATGTGAAAGCATGACCCCCTTTGGGAACCCCGTCGTGCCGCCGGTATAATAAAGACCAGCAAGGTCCTTGCCCGAACGCTCTGCATCTGGACATCGCTGCTGTGAAGAAATGAGGCTTTCATAGCAAAGAACATCATCCGGAGCATCATCATCATTCATATAGATTATGGTTTCCAGGCCATCGACTTCTGACTTTATGCCATCGATCATCGGTGCAAACATTTCGTCAATGAAGAGCAGTTTGGTTCCTGAATCATTCAGGGAATAGGCATTTTCTCCAACCGACCAACGTATATTCAGGGGAACCACGGCGCCACCTGCCCACCAGACAGCGTAATAATATTCGAGATACCGATCAGAATTGAGTGCCAGAATGGCGGCACGCTCACCATCTCGAATGCCCAATTTTCTGAGCGCTGCTGCCAGTTTGGAAACACGATCTTCAAATTCTGACCAGCTTTTGTTGCGCTCCCCAAATTTGGTGGCAATCATCCTGGGGATTGAGCTGGCATTGGATTTCAGAAATTCAGTAAGCCCATACATTCATTCATCCCCTCATCGGCCGATCGCCCGGCTTGAGCAATGTAACCAAAGCATTTCTCATTTCAAGCCCGGGTGATCTGAAGACAGGCTGAATCGATTGTAGGCATGCCGACACCATCGGACCGCGGTTCCCGGTTCCAGCTTCCCACCGATCTGGATCGAGATATCCTGTGAATCCGCAAGCGAAAGGCGAGCCGGGCAGCGGTGATTTAGACGTTAGGCAGAGATCGAACGATATTGCTACCGAGCGAATGCGTAAAATATTACAAAACCAGATGTTTGGAAAATTGACCGGGACAAGAGCAAGCGATCCGAATTCCGCAATTGATTCGGCCGCACCTAATATGCTCCATGCCTCGTCATCAACCATGGCTGAATGTCTGTTATGGTAGCGAAGGAGGGACTTGAACCCCCGACACCCGGATTATGATTCCGGTGCTCTAACCAGCTGAGCTACTTCGCCATACCATGTCATAGCCGCACATGTTTGCAGCTGCTCGCGGCGCTATAGTCACAGCGTTGATTGTGGTCAACAAGCTGGCGTGATAAATTCGCTAGAACTTGCACGATGCCATTCATCCGCGCTAATAGCGCTTTCCGTGCCGCCATTCGGCATAAAGGGGCAAATATGAACGCATATTATGATATTTTGATTGTTGGCGCGGGCCATGCCGGCGCGCAAGCGGCGATCGCGCTGCGCCAGCAGAAATTTGAAGGCACGATCGGCTTGCTCGGCAATGAAAAATATCCGCCTTATGAGCGACCACCGCTGTCAAAGGAATATCTGGCCGGAGACAAGCCGTTTGAACGAATATTGCTCCGTCCTGAAAGTTTCTGGGCCGAACGCAATATTGATCTGGTTACCGGATGCCGGGTTTCCAAAGTCGATCCAATGGACAAAAGCGTGACTCTATCGAGTGACGAACAGATTTCGTTCGACAAGTTGATCTGGGCGACTGGCGGATCGCCCCGTATGCTGGATTGTCCGGGCAGTCAGGCAAGAAACATCCACGCCGTCCGGTCGCGGGCCGATGTCGACAAGATTATCGCCGCCCTGCCCAAAGTCGAAAATGTCGTCGTCGTCGGCGGTGGCTATATCGGATTGGAGGCATCCGCGGTTCTGACCAAATTGGGCAAGAAAGTTACGGTTGTTGAGTCGCTGGATCGCGTGCTGTCGCGAGTGGCTGGCGAACCCTTGTCGCGATTTTATGAGGACGAGCATCGCAGCCATGGTGTCGGCGTCGAACTCAATGCGACCGTCGAAGGATTTGAGACAAATGACGATGGCATCGCGACGGCGGTCAAACTTGGTGATGGGCGGACATTGCCTGCCGATATGATCATTGTCGGTATTGGCATCATCCCGGAAACCGGACCTTTGGTTGCGGCAGGCGCGGTCGCGGGCAATGGTGTCGATGTCGATCAGCATTGCCGCACCAGCCTCGACGATATCTATGCGATTGGCGACTGTGCCGCGCATAGCAACCGCTATGCCGGCGGCGCGTTGATTCGGCTGGAATCGGTGCAAAATGCGAATGATCAGGCGAAAGTGGCGGCGCTCGACATTATCGGGGAAGACTGTTCCTATGATTCCGTGCCCTGGTTCTGGTCCAATCAATTTGACCTCAAATTGCAGACGGTCGGCATCTCGGCCGGTTTTGATGATGCTGTCGTTCGTGGCGATCCTAAAAACCGCAGCTTTTCAGTGATTTATTTCCGCGACGACAAGGTGATCGCACTGGATTGCGTGAATGCCACCAAAGACTATGTTCAAGGCCGGAAAGTGGTGGTCGGAGCGCTGGCGCTCGACAAGGAAGAATTGGTCAATACCGACATACCGATCAAGGAAGTGGGAGTCATCTGACGCGTCGGTTCAACCGCCGCGGAACGGCCAAGATCCGATATCCTGCCACGGTCCGTCGAGATAATATTGCAGTCCCAGGCCTCTGATCTCAAGGGGGCGTGGCTCGAATGTCGCAGACAATATATCACAGAGCTGCTTGGCCTCCTTGGCTATCACCTTGTTTTGAATGGTCATGTGAAGGCGAGGACGCTGTTGGTCTTGCGCCGTCAACAATCCGTGGAACCGATCGGCCAGCGCCATCCGCATATCGAGCAATTCCGGCGAATGGATATGATAGGCGACGCCGCGACCGAGGTGAAGCAATCCACTTAAACTCGCTATCGGCTTTCGCTCTGTCCGGGTCAGTTCGACGATCGACGCTTTCAATTCTGCCAGCGCTTGCGGCGGGAGATGATGGAATAGCGTGATATGTGCCGATACGACATTCCGCTCGGCAGGATAATATTGGCGCCGCATGCGGTCGGCCCAGGCAAAGTCGGCTTTACCCATCAGCGCTGTCATGATGATCGGCTTGTTGAGATGAACCATCGCTCCTGTTTAACGCTGCAGGCGAATATCGCGACTATTTTCTGTTGAGTCATTTGCCTTGTGCACCGACGATCGGAGTTGCATTATGGCCCTGATCAGGGAGGATATGATGACCGAAGAGATAAAGACACCGATTTGGTTTTGGGCCGCAGGCATATTGGCCGTGCTTTGGAATGGCCTGGGTGTCGGGGCCTATATTCAGCAGGCATTGATGAGCGCTGCGCAATTTGCCGCGCTGACAGAAATCGAACAGCAGCTGATCGCCAGCCAGCCCTTTTGGCATTCCGCCGCCTTTCCGGTTGCCGTTCTGTCCGGCTTTCTCGGATCGATATTCCTGCTCCTTAAAAAGCGTCTGGCGGTCAGAATGTTCCTGCTTTCACTGATCGCGGTTACCGCGCAGTTTTTGGGCTATTTCATTCTCGACGGATATATGGACTATATTTCCAGCCAGGGCTGGGTCATGCCGGTTTTAATCCCGATCGTCGCTGTCATCCTGCTCCTATATAGCAGCGCCATGGAGAGAAAGGGCCTTTTGCGATAGGCCTTTACGTCGATGTGCTAAACGGTGTGAAATTGGTATCTTCATCATAGACATCAACGCCCTCATGCCGTTTCAGCCAGCCGATCACGACATAGGTCACCGGGGTCAGGACCGCCTCCCAAAGCACTTTAAGCAGCCAGTTGGTGACCATCACCGTAAACACGACCGACGGTTCCCACACGCCCCAAAAAGCGAGCGGATAGAAGATCAGGCTGTCGACACCCTGCCCCACCACCGTCGAACCGATGGTGCGGCTCCACAAGGCCTTGCCCTGCGTCCAGACCTTCATCCGGGCCATCACATAGCTGTTCACAAATTCTCCGGCCCAGAAGGCGACAATCGAGGCGCCCACGATACGGGGAACTTGCCCGAACACGCTTTCATAGGCGGCCTGCCCTTCCCAGCCTGCCGCCGGTGGCAAGGAGACGACCACCCAGCTCATGAAGGCCATGAACAGCAAAGCTGCAAAACCGGCCCAGATCACCCGGCGCGCGCGCGCATAGCCATAGACTTCGGTCAGGATGTCGCCGATAACATAACCGAGCGGAAAGAATAATATCCCGGCGCCATAGACCCATTGCTCACCGCTGATCATGATGAACGTCGGCTTGGCCGCGCCAATCACATTGGACAGCAGCAGCACGGTGACAAATGCAGCCATGACAAAATCATAATAGCGAAACCGGTAACCGGCTTTGTTGCTGGCGCTCACGCGCTGGATCGGGTCATTGCTCATCGCTCGATCTTAACCCGCCCCTGCAACAATTCAATATATATGAGCCGCGAAATCGATAGGCGGTTTGCAGCGATCAAAAACATCGCTAAAACGCTTGGGAAATTGGCGCCCGTAGCTCATCTGGATAGAGCGCGAGACTTCTAAGACAATTACCATCTAAATATTTCAATGACTTAGAGAAAGTTTCCGCGCAATATTGCGGCAAATCTCGGTTTTTGTCGCACCGTTCATGTTCGAAATAATAAACCTGAACGGTAACGCGACCACATCGTTTCCGGTGCGAGCGCATTCATCTGGTTCGACAAGACGGCTTTCCAAAAACGACCGCTTCATCCCGAAAGCGGACGTTAGCTTTTACCTCGTCGAATGACCGAAATTGGGGTGGTTTGCGGACATTAGAGCATTGAGTTTCTCTCTTTGGTCGTTCTAAGGTATCAAGCGCCCTTAGACTTCTAGCCAAACGGGCGGTAACGGTTTAGTTTCTATCTGAGATTCACAGGCCTTTGCTTGGCATCTGAAAAAGGAAATGGCGTGGTCACCCTCTATACACTCCCACCTGCATTCGGTCAGCGCAATCCAAGTCCATTCTGCTTGAAGGTGGAAATGACTTTAACCTACCTCGAGCTTGATTTTGAATCCAAGACCACTTTGGAATTGAACAAGGCTCCGAAAGGCAAAGCTCCCTGGCTCGACGACAACGGAATCATTGCAGATTCCGAACTAATTCTCGGCCATCTAGACAGCAAGACCAATGGTAGATTGTTCGGTCAATTGACGACGGAAGAAGTCGCAACTGGAACCGCTTTTACGCGGCTTGTTGAGGATCATCTCTATTGGTTGACCGTTGCTTCACGCTGGCTGGATGACGAATGGTTTGAAGTTGTGAAACGCGATTTTTTTGGCAGTTTACCGTGGCCACTTCGAACGATTGTGCCTTTGATAGGGCGGCGGCGCATGCGCCAGACTTACGATTTGCATGGATTGGGACGACACAGTCTTGAAGAGCAGCAGACATTTCTGGATCGCGACGTCGAAGCGTTGGTGGCCCGCTTGACTGATCACAATTATATCGCTTCAGATCGCATGACAATCTATGATTTTACGGTTGCGAGCATGCTGGCTTCCAGCATGGACAATCAACCTGAAACTTGGGTTTCGGCGAGGATGAATCAAGAACAATCTCTGCGAGACTATATTGAGCGCGTACAAGAAGCGGTGGGTGTTTACGGCAGAAAGTGAACGCTAGTTTCACTTTTCCGTTGTCCGCCTTGGTAACCAATGCCGACAATGTTCGGAGTAAACGCGAAAGCCTGCTTTTGGGTCGTTAGCGGAACGGCAGCTTTGTTATTTTTAATGTCCGCTTTTGCGCCCAAAGCGGACACCGTAATGACCACCGGTTGGAAAGAAGGGTGCGAGATTAATTGTTCGCTGGCAAGAAATCTCCCTGCGACGAATTATTGACTACGCGCCAATTTCAAAGTATTTCCCGGTTTTCTGGGATTTTTCGAAAATTGAACAAAAAGTGCTGATTCCTGTGCGACGGCTGTGCGACGATTTTTGTCCCCTTATTGACAACTCACCAAAACCCGACTAGGCGTCAAACCCGCAGAAAACAGGGGTTTTCTGCACATAGCGCCCGTAGCTCATCTGGATAGAGCGCGAGACTTCTAATCTTGAGGCAGCAGGTTCGAGTCCTGCCGGGCGCACCATTTCCCCAATTTCTATTTTTTGAATCCGCGCTGCACCGCATCCATCGGCTCGGAGGTGATCGGATAGCCGATACCTTCGGGAATACACAGATGCGCGCCGTCATCGCGTTTTTCGATCGTTGGCGAGACCATCACCACAGGATGCTGCCGGGCATGGGCTGCCGCATCATCGAAGGATCCGAACTGGGCGAGCCGTTCGAGATTTCTTTTGGTCGGGAAGATAATCTTCACTTCTCCGGCTTCGGCGCGCCCGAGTACGGTTGCGGCACTGCCCCAGAAAAGATTGTAATTTTCGGTCTCGTCGACCGTCGCTTGGGCGTCATGATCATCATGCGAGATCAGATAGAAACGCGTGTCAAAAACCCGCTTTTCGGCAAATGGCGGACACCAGCGGGTGAACGGGACCAATTTGTCCAGTTCCAGCTGCCAGTCGAACTGATTGCAAATATCGGAGATGACCGTGCCGTCGTGCAGCGCTTCGCGCGCCTCGAGCACGCGTTTGGCGTTGAGATCGCCATCTACGCCCACCGCAATGCCGGTTTCTTCGATCGATTCCCGGATCGCGGCGATTCGCGCCCCATATTCTTCAATATCGCCATGACCAAGCGCCCTGGCATAATCAAAATCGGGTTGATCCACCCGTCCGCCCGGGAAAACCGCCGCGCCAGCCGCAAATGCCATTTTGGCTGACCGTTCGACCATCAACAGTTCTGGCGCCGCAACGCCTCGTTGATCTCGAAAGATCACCAATGTTGAAGCTGGAATGGGTTTCGGCATCGGCTTGCCGGTAATCGCATCAAGCCTGGGCGCATCGTTATTCTGGGAAACATCATTCATATTTTCTTATGAACAGCATGGCACCGCTTTGCCAAGTGAATTCCTGCCTTTTCCAGTCGCGTTGATTTGCCAAACCCGCCATCGCATGGCAAGCTCGCGTCATGGGAATTGTAGAACTGTTGGGATTGGCGGGAAGCGTCAGCCTGTTGTCAGGCTGGCGGCTCTATCTCACCATTTTCATAACCGGTCTGGCGATGCGTTTACAATGGATCAGCCTGCCCGAAAATCTCCAGATACTCGATGCACTCGCCAATCCCTGGGTGTTGGGAATCAGTGCCTTTGGCGCGCTCGCCGAGTTTTTTGCCGATAAAATCATGTGGCTGGATAGTATCTGGGACACGATCCATACTGTCATCCGGCCGCTGGGCGGCGCGCTTCTGGCGCTGGCGGTCGTCGATTCTGGCGACCCGGCATGGCAAGTCATCAGCTTTCTTCTCGGCGGCGGCGCGGCGTTAATGAGTCATGGCGCAAAAGCAGGCGCCCGCGCCCTGGTCAACACGAGTCCCGAGCCGGTCAGCAACGCCGTCGTTTCGACAGGCGAAGATATTGCCACCGGAGGCCTGCTGGTGCTCGCGTTCACCAATCCTGCGGCCGCGCTGATCATCGCATCAGCGGTGCTGATCCTCTGCATTTTTCTGATCTACAAAGGCTATCGGCTCTGGCGGAAAATAGTGTCCAGCGGCAGCTAGCCGATGACCGGGACGCGACCAGCCAGAATATCGTATGATTTTCATATGATGAAAATGGTCGGGGAGACAGGATTCGAACCTGCGACCCCCTGGTCCCAAACCAGGTGCGCTACCAGCCTGCGCCACTCCCCGACGCGCGCTTCCCCTAGGCGGTGAGTCGGGGAAATGCAAAAGGTTTTTTACGGTTCCGCACAAGTCGTGAACCGTTAGCGCCCATTCTGCCGCACGGCTTCGACAGACAGGCTTCGCTTTCAGCTCTATCGGCCTCTCGGCCGAAAAATATCGGAAGATTTGGTGGGCCCGGAGGGATTCGAACCCCCGACCTAGCCGTTATGAGCGGCCAGCTCTAACCAACTGAGCTACAGGCCCGTTTGAGATAAGTTTTTCAACGCCGCTCTCAACGGTTCGTCCCGATAGCGGAAGCGATGCTGATTTGGCAAGCGTGATGAATCGAGAAATCCAAACAAGCTTTCAAGTCAGGCAATTGCCTGCTTCGCGGAGAGGAGCAGATCCTCCATATCAACAGGCATGACGCCGATTTGCGTCAAATGATTGATAATGTCGCGCCACCAATCATAAAATTGATTCAGGTCTTCGCTCGTCCGGACATAAGGCGTATGACCAGCGGACAAGGACGGACTATGGAAAGAGAATACGAGAAGCCGCACGCCGTCATCCAGTGCCACGTCTATTGCTTCCTTGGTTTCACGCGCTGACACGCCCTCAGGGGTCAGCGGAATACGATCTAGGATCTTGCTGCGGGCGAAGACGGCATTCGCAACGGGATATCTGTTCATGATTTTCGCAAGAAAATTTGGCTGTTTCCGGAACATTCCAGAATAGACAGTGGTCAACGGAACCTCGAGCAGTTGATTTTCGCCATGCCACCAAAATGGCTCTGATCCGATTTTTGTGAAATCCGGGCCGCTGGCGCTGCTATAGTCAAATCGCGACCGGATACTGCTGTCGATCTCAAAGCCCAGTCGTTGCAATATCTCAACCGTTTGAGGTCCGATGCCATAGCGTCCGGCACGATAAGCTGTTGGAAGAACACCAATTTTTTCAGCAATAGCATCGCGGAGTGCGACCAATTTCCTTTCTTCCAGTTCGACCGGAAGATTACCCGCAAAACTGTTATAATTATTGACCTGCTCTTCAAATGGCGGAGTGACCCATGGATGCAAATGCGCACCAACCGTGGCGATGCCAGCGCTCACCGCTCTTTTCAAAAAGGCAACCGCCTCATCGCTTTCAATGATCGAATAATCGATAAAATAGACCGGCTTAATCCCGAATTTTTCTGCAAATTGCTGAAAGCGTTCGAGCTTCGGAACCGTGACGGTCGTATGGCCTGACCGCTCAAAAGGCGCTTCCCAATCAAACTCTTCTTCGGTATCCACAGTAATCATGAACCGACGGCCAAAAGCTTCCGGCCATTTGACCGACTGACCCAGCTTATGGGGCAATAGTCCGGGCAATTCCCGGAGAGCAGACTCTTCTGATGGTGTCATTTACCTCTAAAATAGTTTGGATATCCGGTTGAACGGATAATTTATTCAATTTCAGTTTCCTGAATGCTGATGTCGCTAGTCCGAGCCGCTGGTAGGGTCAAGGCAATCTTGTCGGCCTGGATCGTCAGAGAACCCGACGCTGCCTGAGCGAGATTTCTGACCAATCGCAGCGAAAAGCCCAGCCCCAGAAGTGAAGAATCATTCTCGTCTCCATCAATGCCTTGCGACGGATCAAGCAGTTGTTTTTCCGAAATATCCTTTATTCTCGATGGGCGCGACAAAGTGAATATGTTCATCGGGTTGATCCCGATACGGGTGCGCAATTCACCGACCAGGGCTTCGCCATTTTCGCAGGAAATAATCGCCGCTGAGAGCAGCCGCGCGTAGATTCGTTCGATAGATGGCTCATCCATGGCGAAAGCCCGAACGGGTTCCGCCTTGCTGATGCTCAACTCCACCATGCGGCTATGCGTGAGACTTTGTAGCCGCTGCGCCATGCGATCGAACAGCCAATTGGGATCGGTCAGACCAGGCTCATCAACCAATTGCCCGGAGTCAATTTTCGCTGCAATATCCAGATCTTCGAATCCCGTCAGCAATCGCCGAGCTTCATCCATGATACTGCGCGCCAGCGTGCGATATTCAAAGGATGCTGGCCCGAACAGCTGTTGCTCGATGATTTCGCTAAAACCAATGATCGCATTAAGCGGTGTTCGCAGTTCGTGAATAAGTTGCTGAAGCTGCTCCTGACGATCAAAGTCGATCGCAGCGACGCCGACATCTTCGGCAGCATTGGGCCGGCGCATGATTCCGCGATATCCTTTGAATCGCCCGCTGTCCTCGCTAAAATAGGGAATCGCTCGCATCCGCCAGTCACCCGCAACGCTCTGCGCGCCACACAGCCGCATTCTGGCATTTTCCAGCGGCATGCGCTGACGAAAGGCGGCCGCGCCATAAGCGTCGGGTCCGGGACCGTCATCGAAAGTGGGTTGCGCGATGGTTACTCCGATTATCGCCCCTTTCGGAGAACCTTCGGTCCAGATAATCGTGCCCGTCTCGTCGGTTTCAAAATTGATTTCATTCGCCGGTGCCGCGGCAAGAGCAGTGACCTGCTCATCTTCACGCGGCAGCCGCGCGGCTTCGGACGATCGATTCTTCTGATAATCTGCAATCTTGTCTACAAGCGCGCTGATCTGGGAATTTTCGGCCGTTTCCTCCCCCTCGCCTTTGCCGGATTCCGGTGATGGGTCGATATCTGTAACTGTTTGAGAATCCGACGCTGGCAGATGGTCCTGCGCGTAAATCGCTATCGGTACTTCGGCTTCTCGCTGCTTCTCGACAAATTGTCCGGTCGATTTCAAGCGAGATTGGGCTCGCGCAGAAAGCTGGGGAAAAACGTCAGCGAGCGACTCTTCGGAAAGATCCGCACCGGCAATGGCCGCATCGCAGATCGAATCTTGATCGGCGCATAGATAGACAAGCAGTGGCGCGGACCGCAGTCGCCCATCAAGGGCCTCCACAGCCGAAAGCCGGTCCGATTCGGATACCCGGTCGTGCAGATCACGTAGCCGAGTCAGCCCCATTTGAACGTCTTCATTTGCCAGATCACCAGGCTTTTGTGCTAGGAGATCAGCTACTTGTCGCCATTGTAGGGCAGCCGCAAGCCCTTCAGGCAGCGACCCTTTTAATACGGTGTTGAGGCGGTCATCGAAGCGCAAAATGGTTATCCCAATGGTCGTTACTTTTCGCAACTGTTAACGGATTGATAACCGTTTAAAAATGATACTGGAACAACCGAATAAGCCGCGTCACAATGTGGGACAATCGTGATAGCATTGCTGGGAATTCTAATTATATTATAACGCTCCTATGATTCGCGAACGGAAATTACATTACAATGGCTGATACAAACCTTGACGAGATTGATCTGAGAATTTTGGATCGACTCCAAACCGATGGTCGCATTACCAATGTAGAATTAGCTCAAAGCGTTGGGCTGACGGCGCCCCCCTGCTTGCGGCGGATGCGGACTCTGGAAGATGAAGGCGTCATAAAATCCTATCACGCAGCGATTGATCCGACGAAAATGGGTTATACCATTACCGTCTTTGCCATGGTCAGCTTGAAAAGCCAGGCCGAAGCAGACCTCCAGATGTTCGAAGATCACGTCCAGCAGCTGCCCGAGGTGCGTGAATGCTATATGCTCAATGGCGAGATCGACTTCATCCTCAAGGTTGTTGCCAAGGATTTGCAGCAATTCCAGAGTTTCCTCACCAGTCAGCTCACTGCAGCGCCCAATGTTGCGAGCGTCAAGACCTCCCTGACAATCCGATCCGCCAAACATTTGCCTGGCGTACCCATTGAAGGATAAAAAAGGGCGCCAGAAGCGCCCTTTTTCGCAAATTTAAAAATCAGATCATGTAGCGGGTTCCGCAGGAACCTCAGCAGTTGCCGCCGCCGGGGCCGCAGCAGCTGATTGCTGACCGATCCAGGTCTGCCACATATTTGCCAGCGGTGCTCGGGTACCAGATACTTTCGCAAAGGCGGCCTTGGCTGCATCATAATCACCGGCATAGGCATGCGCCGTTCCAATACCCATATATCCGCGATTCATATCTGCACCAGCTTTGGCAAGCCCGGCCTCATAAAAGGCCGACGCCTTGGCATAATCCTTATAACCCAGCCAAACATCAGCAAAATTCATCATGACCGAACTGCTGCCCGATCCTCTGACGGCCGACGGTGCCTGCGGCAAAGAAGCGCGATCTTCGGATATCTTGCTCCGCGCGGGCACCAGATATTCAGCGATAAGCGGATTGTTTGACGCGAGAATGGCCTTCTGCTGACCCTGCTCCAACACCGCAACAATATCACCGAAGAGATTCTTGCGCTGGGCTTCCTCCACATATTCCCGATAATCTCTGGCCGTTCTGAGAGAATCGCTGGCCTTCATAAAGCGCAATACTTCGAGATTCTGAATGCTGTCGGATTGCGAGGTTCTGCGACTGGCGGCAATGGCATCGCCCCATGAGTCACCGGACGGATAAGCCGCAGCCCATTTGGACGCCCAGACCGCGTAAAGCCCGGCATCTTTACTGGCCAATGCGCGGTCGCGCGCCATTCTGTACCAGGCTTCCTGAGCCTTGGGCTCGGACGCGTTGGCATCTGCCAATATCTGGTCCCATTTGGCCAGACCCTGAGGGAACATATTTCGTTTGAAATAAGTTTCCGCCAGCAACGGCTCGATATTATTCTGACGATAGCCAAGATCATAGGCTGCCTGGAACCGTTGAGCCGCTTCTGCCCAGCGTTCGGCGCCATAAGCGAAGTTACCTGCGAAAAAATTAAATGCGGGCAATTGGGCGGCCGCCGTTTTTCCGCTGTTAAGCGAAGCGATAATGCCTTGTTCCTGCAGGCCGGTGTCTTTCAACTGACCGCCCAGCTGAATCGCCAATGTTCCAGCGACAAACATATCGTCCGCCCCCAGAGTTTCTGCAAGCAGCGCTTCCACAAGCGGTTTGGCAGCCGTTGGTGCCTCACTCGCCATGGCGGCTTGAATAGCAGCAACTTTGGGCCGGACTTCTTTGCTAATCTTGACTTCTGAGCCCTCGTCCTTTTTTTTCTTCTTCTTCTGGGCCTGGGCGTCCTGCGGCAATGCCGTGATTGCCACGACGCCTGTTGCAGCCAAAGCTACGGCCATCGAAAAATGAGATAGAAAACGCATAAAAATCCTCCGGATAGATTATTGTTATCTGGGGCAGGCAAGCTGCCCAGAATATGGTTGCACCACAAACTGTCTTGGCTCTATTACCAAGATTTCTAGGCTTTTCTAGGATAAATCCGCTGAATGGATGTTGAACAATCCCGGTCGCCGAACGGCTGATGCCTAGATGAATTGTATAAAGAGGTAAAATCGCGTGCTCGCTGTCATTTCTCCCGCAAAATCTCTGGATTTTGAAAGTACCATTCCTGAACTTCAGGCGACGGAAAACTATTTTCCAGAAGAGACTTCCCGTCTGGTTGGAGCTATCTCCAATCTCTCCAAAACGAAACTCAAGCAGATCATGCCGGTTTCCGATAATCTGATTGAGCTGAACAGAGGCCGTTACGCCCAGTTTTTCGATCAGCCGGAGCGTGCCGCGATATTTGCATATAATGGCGATGTTTACACGGGGCTCGAAGCACAGAGCCTGCAACCGGAAGCGCTGGATTTCGCACAAAATCACCTGAGGATCTTGTCTGGCCTCTACGGCCTGTTGCGCCCGCTCGATCCGATTCGTCCCCACCGTCTGGAAATGGGTACAAGATGGGCGCCGAGATACAAGAAGCTGACCGACTTCTGGAAAGACAAAATCGCGACGCAACTGGTTGGCGATATGGCTGCGACCGGGCAGCGGGTGATCGTCAATCTCGCAAGCAATGAATATTGGGCCTCCGTCAAACCCTACGCAAGCAAACTGAATGCCCGCATTATCGAAGTCGATTTTCGTAAAGACAGTCCCGATGGTCCGAAATTTATCAGTTTCGAAGCCAAACGGGCCCGTGGCATGATGGCGCGTTACATTTGCGAAAATCACCTCACCGACCCCACAGCATTGCTGGGTTTCGATAGCGACGGCTATGCATTTGATCCGTCGACCAGCACCAATGACAGCTTGCGCTTCATTCGATCATGACCTGCAAAACAGCGGTTGTCATTGGCGCGTCCGGCGGAATCGGCTGCGCTTTCGCAAATGCGGTCGAGGCCGAAGATGAATATGATCAGGTAGTCCGATTCTCCCGAACGAGCGAAGGCCCGTTTCATTTGGACATCCAGTCCGAGCAAACTATCGGCGCAGCGGCAAGCTTCCTCAAAGACAGCGGAATATCGCCATCCCTCATATTTGTTGCAACCGGGCTGCTTCACAGTGACACGCGCGGACCAGAAAAAAGCCTTCGCGAACTGGATCAGGACTGGCTAACCGAAAATTATCAGGTCAATGCGATTGGCCCGGCGCTCGTCGCCAAATATTTTCTGCCATTGATGCCCAAGGAAAATATCACCAAATTTGCTGCAATTTCGGCTCGGGTTGGCAGTATTTCCGACAATCGCCTGGGCGGATGGTATGGCTATCGGGCGGCCAAGGCGGCACTCAACATGATGATCCGCAATCTGGCAATTGAATGGTCACGGAAAAACAAACGATCGATCATTGTCGCATTGCATCCCGGGACCGTTGATACGTCGCTCAGCAAGCCGTTCCAGACCAATGTGCCGCCCGGAAAATTGTTTGATCCGGATCGTGCGGCGTTACAACTTCTGGATGTTCTTGATGGCCTAAAACCCGCAGATAGCGGCAAGGTTTTTGCTTGGGACGGAGAAGAAATCAAACCCTGATTTCGATGCTGTCTCAATATTGGAAAGCTATGCCGAAAGGCTAGCTTTTGCCGCGGCATTCCCCTAGAAGAATCGACAATCAAAACCCATGAAAAAGGCCCGTTTGTGAACGAACAAACCACTCCACCATCCTCTTCCGATATTGAACCGGTAGACATCGTCGATGAGATGAAATCCAGCTATATGGATTATGCGATGTCCGTCATCGTCAGCCGCGCATTGCCGGATGTTCGCGACGGTCTGAAGCCGGTTCACCGGCGCATCCTGTTTGCGTCGCAAGAAGGCGGAATGGTCGCCGGACGACCCTATCGCAAATGCGCAAAAATTGTCGGCGATGTGATGGGCAATTATCATCCCCATGGCGATAGCGCGATCTATATGGCACTAGCGCGGATGACCCAGGATTGGTCGATGCGGGTTCCGCTGATCGACGGTCAGGGAAATTTCGGTTCGATGGATCCGGACATGCCTGCCTCGATGCGTTACACCGAGGCCCGGCTGAACAAGGTCGCGAATTTTCTGCTCAACGATCTCGACAAGGATACCGTCGATTTTGTTCCCAATTATGATGGCAGCCGGCAAGAGCCGAATGTTTTGCCTGCCCGCTTCCCGAATCTGCTGGTGAATGGTGCTGGCGGTATCGCGGTTGGCATGGCGACCAATATCCCGCCACATAATCTCGGCGAAGTCATCAACGCGTCGCTCGCCTATATCGAAAATCCGGCGATTACGATCGATGAATTGATCGAGATTATTCCGGGACCGGATTTCCCGACAGCGCCGCTGATTTTGGGACAATCCGGTGCGCGAGCCGCCTATAAGGATGGACGCGGATCGATCATGATGCGCGCGCGTCATGTCATCGAGGAAGGCCGCGGCGACAAACGTTCGATCGTCCTGACCTCTATTCCCTTTCAGGTCGGCAAATCCGGCTTGGTTGAAAAAATCGCCGATGCGGCAAAGGACAAACGCATCGAAGGCGTGTCCGACATTCGCGACGAATCCAGTCGTGCCGGCGTGCGGGTTGTCATCGAGCTCAAGCGCGATGCGACGCCAGATGTCGTACTCAACCAATTGTGGCGCTTCACCCCTGCCCAATCCAGTTTTCCAGCCAATATGCTGGCGATCCGGGGCGGACGGCCGGAAGTGCTCAACCTGCGCGACATTATCGAGGCCTTCGTCAAATTCCGCGAAGAGGTCATCACCCGCCGGACGAAATTTGAACTGAACAAGGCGCGCGATCGGGCGCATGTCTTGCTCGGCCTTGTGGTCGCCGTCACCAATATGGATGAAGTTGTCCGCATCATTCGCGGATCAGCGACGCCAACCGAAGCGCGCGAATCTCTGCTCGCGCGGGAATGGCCGATTGCCGAAATCGCGCCCTATATCCGGCTGGTCGAAGCAACCGAGACCGATGTCGAGGGCGATTCTTATAAATTATCGGCCATCCAGGTGAAGGCGATTCTCGACCTGCGCCTGCAGAAACTGACTGCCTTGGGCCGCGAAGAAATCGGTGACGAGCTGAAAGAATTGGCCGTTGCGATTGAGGAATATCTGGCAATTCTGGCGGATCGTGTGAAGCTCTACGCGGTGATGCGCGAAGAGCTCGAAGACGTGCGCGATCAATTTGCGACACCGCGGATCAGCGAAATTACCGCCGCCTGGGATGGCCTGGAAGATGAAGATTTGATGGAACGGTCCGAAATGGTCGTCACCGTCACCCACAGCGGCTATATCAAACGCACCCCGCTCGACACGTTCCGCGCCCAGCGCCGCGGCGGCAAGGGCCGCGCCGGCATGGCGACCAAGGATGAGGATGCGGTCACCGAATTATTTGTGACCTCGACCCATACCCCGGTGCTGTTCTTCTCGACGCACGGCAAAGTCTATCGCTTGAAAGTCTGGAAACTGCCTGAAGGTGGACCGCAAACCAAAGGCCGCCCGATGGTCAATCTTCTGCCCTTGGCAGAGGGTGAGACGATTTCCACCGTCTTGCCATTGCCCGAAGATGAAGCCGAATGGGCGGCGCTGCATGTCATGTTTGCAACCGCCAAAGGCGGCGTCCGTCGCAACAGCATGGATAGTTTCACCAACGTGCCATCTAATGGCAAGTTCGCGATGAAATTTGACGAGGACAGCGATGATCGGCTGATCGGCGTGAAATTGCTGTCGGACAATGATGATGTCCTGCTCGCGACGAACAATGGCAAGGCCATTCGCTTTGCTGGCGATGCGGTACGCTCTTTCCAGAGCCGGACGTCCACCGGGGTCCGCGGCATAGCGTTGAAAGATGATGATGAAGTTATCTCATTGTCGGTCTTGAAGGGATTTGAGGCGACGACGGAAGAGCGCGATCAATATCTCAAAGCCGCGCCGTGGAAAGATAATGAGAATGAGTCGGAACTGTCCGCCGAACGGATGGCCGAATTTTCCGAGAATGAAGAATTTGTCCTCACCGTCTGCGCAAATGGCTATGGCAAACGCTCGAGCGCCTTTGAATATCGCCAGTCCGGTCGCGGTGGTCAAGGCATACTCAACATCGACAATATCAAGCGTAACGGTACCGTCGTCGCCAGTTTCCGCGCAACTGATGACGAGCAGGTCATGCTCGTCACCGATCAGGCCAAGCTCATCCGGATGAAAGTCGCCGACATGCGCGTCATTGGTCGCAACAGCTCTGGCGTCAGACTGTTCGATGTGGCGGGTAGCGAACAAGTTGTCGGAGCCGCCAAGATTGACGAAGATGAAGAGGCTGAGAATGAAGCGGAAGAATTGATCGCGGAAGAATTGGCAACGGAAGCACCTTCCGAAGATACGGCCAAACCGGAAACCGGGGGCGATCCCGAAGCATGACCTCAAGCGCGCCGGTCTTTTTGGTCAAAGACGGCGCGCAGAGCTGGCCCGAAATCGCACCGATGCGAGCGCGGATCTATCCGCCAGAAAAGCTCAGAAATTCACCGATGCACGGGATCGAATGGGCCAATGCCGAACGCCGGGTTCTGCTCTATATTGACGACATGGTCCGCGCCGTGGCTGGCATCTATGAGCGCGAGATATTCTGTGATGGCCAGCCGACCCGCGTCGCCGGGATTGGCGGGGTGATGACCGACCCCGACTATCAGGGCCTTGGCTATGGCAAACAGGTGATGTCCCATGTGATGGAATTGTTGCGGACCGAGGCAAATTGCGTCTTCGCGCTGCTCTTCTGCGAAGATCACAATATCGGCTTTTACCGCAAATTGGGCTGGTCCCTGTTTGAAGGCGAAATGCGGGTTGAGCAGCACGGCAAAACCGGTCCCTTCGCCTTCCGCAACGAGATGGTCCTGCCTCTGGCGGGACCGGCCCAGCGAACCGGAAAATTGGACTTATGCGGCCTGCCGTGGTGAAGTCATATTGCTGCCTAGAAATGAGAAAGAATATCCTATGCCGATCCAAATCAACATCTCCGATCAAGCTTGCGGTGCTGCCGTTACCGGCGTTGATCTGACCCAGCCAATGGACGACAGCCAAGTCGCCGACATCCGCGCCGCCTGGCTGAAACATCATGTCTTGTCTTTTCCTGATCAGAATATGTCCGACGATGATCTGGAACGGTTCACACAATATTTTGGCGGCTTTGGCCATGACCCCTTCTTCGA
Source organism: Sphingomonadales bacterium EhC05 (assembly GCA_001650955.1). Taxonomy (GTDB): domain Bacteria; phylum Pseudomonadota; class Alphaproteobacteria; order Sphingomonadales; family Sphingomonadaceae; genus Parasphingorhabdus. The sequence continues at coordinate 43,321 of LXYP01000045.1, read as the reverse complement.
TCCGATAGAGGGCCGCGAGCATATTGCCGCGATCCGGCGCGATGCCGACGAAAAAAGCCCGCTATTTGCAGAAAACTGGCACAGCGACTGGAGCTTTCAGGCCCATCCGCCAGCAGGCACCTGTCTTTTGGGACTCACCATCCCGCCGGTCGGTGGCGACACATGTTTCGCCAACCAGCATGCCGCGCTCGATGCGATGCCCGATGAGATGCGTGCAAAATATGAAGGCCTGACCGCGATTCACAGCGCCCAAATGGCCTATGCCCCGGATGGCGCTTATGGCGAAAAGGATGAAGGCCGCAGCATGGCCATCCGTCCCGACGAATCCGCTCGCGAAACCGAACGTCACCCGTTGATCCGCGCGCATCCGGAAACGGGGCGGCTCGGACTGTTTAGCTGTATGGGCTATATCATTGGCTTTGAAGGCTTGGACCAGCAGGAGGCCCTGCCCTTGCTCCAGCAACTATATGCGTGGCAAAGCCGGGACGAATTTGTCTATCGCCATCAATGGCAGCCCAATATGCTGGTGATGTGGGACAACCGATCTGTCCTCCACTGCGCGACCGGCGGATATGACGGTCATGACCGGCTTCTGCACAGAACGACAATTGCCGCGTTTCAAGCCTGAACGGGATCAGAGCTTTCCGAAGCCATTTCGTGCCGTAACGTCCTGACAATTCCCGTCGCGATCATGAATTGGCCGAAATAATAGAGTGGCCACACCAGCATTTCCGGGATCATGCTGGTTTCCAGCGGCCCCATTCGCGCGAATATCAACATGTCAGACACGAGGAAAAGAATGGCGCCTGCGCCCACCTGATAGCGGGTGAAGCGGCTGGTCCAGGCCATCGCCGCCATCAGCGCAACCGACAGGCAATATATTGCGACGCCCAAGGCGTCCGCGCGATCTGATGGCAAGGTCCAGGCGATCAGAACGGACAGCGGAACCAGCAGGATGACAAAAAGCTTCTGACTGAATGCCAATTTGTGCCGGCGGAACCGAGAATAGAATAGGATCGCCAAGATATGCCCGACCAGGAACGCGATGGCGCCCATCGTCTGGTCATATTCGATCGCCATATCACCAACCGCACCCAGCGCCATGATCGCCCCGACGATCTTGCCGTCGATCCGGTGTAATCGCACCAGCGCATAGACGGCGAGAAACCCAACTCCCGCACCTTTCCAGAGCATGAGATAGAGTCCCGGGATATTGCAGTCTCTAACGAAGAAATAGCTGATCCCGAACAACAGGCTCAGCAGCAAAAAGGGCCGAGACTCAATAAACGCACTTTTCATTCTATGACCAAGCTCCCTTCAAAAACGCATCTATCATGCAAATGCGCCGACTGCCAGATTGACATTCACTTCTTACCACAACACTAAGGCGCCCATGAATCAGGTACATATTATCGGCGGCGGGCTCGCCGGAACAGAAGCGGCATGGCAATTGGCGGAAGCAGGCGTGCAAGTGCGCCTTTCCGAAATGCGGGGCAGTGGCGATATGACGCCCGCCCATCAGACCGACGGGCTTGCCGAACTCGTCTGCTCAAACAGCTTCCGCTCCGATGACGCAGAAAAGAATGCCGTTGGGCTTTTGCATCAGGAAATGCGCGACCTCGGCTCGATCATCATGAGCGAGGGCGACGCCCATCGCCTGCCCGCGGGCTCTGCCCTGGCCGTCGACCGAGATCATTTCTCCGCGGGCGTGACCCAGCGACTGAGTGACCATCCGAATATCGAAATCGTCCGCGAACGGATTGATCAGCTTCCGGAAAGCGGTTTGACAATTGTCGCGACCGGCCCGCTCACCGCAATGACGCTGGCGGAAAGCATCGGCGCAGCGACTGGTGAAGATTCGCTCGCCTTTTTCGACGCGATTGCGCCGATCGCCTATAAAGACAGTATCGATATGGATATTGCCTGGATGCAGTCCCGCTGGGACAAGGTTGGTCCGGAAGGCGATGGCAAGGATTATATCAACTGCCCGATGAACAAGGCCCAATATGACGCCTTCATCCAGGGACTGCTTGATGGCGAAAAAACCGACTTCAAGGAATGGGAAAAAAACACCCCCTATTTCGAAGGCTGCATGCCGATCGAAGTGATGGCATCACGCGGCCCCGAAACCTTGCGTTTCGGCCCGATGAAGCCGGTTGGCCTGACCAATGCCCATACCGGCGAGAGCGCTTATGCGGTTGTGCAATTGCGCCAGGACAATGCGCTGGGCACGCTCTGGAACATGGTCGGCTTTCAGACCAAGCTCAAATATGGCGCGCAGGCCGAATTGCTCAAAACTATTCCGGGCCTCGAAAACGCGGAATTTGCCAGAATGGGCGGACTCCATCGCAATACATTCATCAACGCGCCCAAATTGCTCGACACCGAAATGCGCCTCAAAAAAGCGCCGCATATCCGCTTTGCCGGTCAGATTACCGGCTGCGAAGGCTATGTTGAAAGCGCTGCGGTCGGCCTGATGGTCGGTCGGATGGTCGCCGCCGAGATCAAAGGTGAAATTTTCCCCTACCCTCCCCAAACCACCGCTTTCGGTGCCTTGCTATCCCATATTACCGGCGGCGCAGACGCGCGCGACTATCAGCCAATGAACGTCAACTTCGGCCTTTTCCCGCCGTTTGAACAACGGGTCAAAAAGAAAGAGCGTAAAGAAGCTTATACCGCCCGCGCCCGCACCGATTTTGCCGAATGGTATCGCCCCCTGGCCTCAAAAGGCCTTCAACCCGCGTAATATGCCGATCTAGCCAGGCAATCTAGCATTTGCATTTGGATGCCGTCCGCTTGGGGCGGGTTGTGCGAAATTCTACTCGCGTCAATGCGCCATTGCCGTCTCTATCCGCACCCGTGAAGCGATCACTGGTGGCCACTGCCCATTCTTCGAAGGTCAGCAGATTATTGCCATCTGTGTCGAGTGCCTTGAACGATTTGGTTCTGCTGCTCATCATTTCCAGGCGCGTAACTATCTCATCGCGATTGCGATCATAGCGGTTAAAGCGCCGCTCCTCGCGCGATGCTTTATAGGCCTTGGGCGGTGTCGGCGGTTGTGGACCTATTGTCTCGTCATCGAATATGGCTTTGGGCAGCCCTTCGGTTTCAACTTGCTCCGGCGGCGGCGGGGCTTCGGGGATCGGATTGTCCTGACTATGGGCGCCCATCCAGACAAACAGCCCGGCGGTCATCATCAGCAGCATCGCAGAAGCCCCGGCAGCAAATTTTGTCATCAGCAAGTTCCCGTTGGCGGAACGAATTTAGAGTCCTGATCCTAGCGACCGGTGATCCCGTGCCAGATGATTTTACCGGCTATTGATGGAGTATAAAGATCCGCGGTCAGTTCGTTCAATCTAACATCCCGCTCGATCAATTGGCACAGAATCGAGAGCGGACGACCGGTTCTATCAAATTTTACCGGCGCGGCATCGCGGACCAATTGGCCACAACGATCAAATACGGATTGACGCATGTCATGATCAGAACAATGCCGTGCAAAATCCCACAAGGCCCATGCTTTCGCGAGCTGTTTCTGGGGTTCTTGCAAATCGCTGACTCCATTTAGCGCAAATCCGAAAAAGCCTTCGCCCCGGCCTTCAGCATATTGATCAAACAGCCGGTCGTCCCAGGGAAAATCATCCAGCATGACTTCCCAACCGTCAAGCAACGCAAACAATGGCTGAAGGTCAATATCTTGCGCTTCCAGCATGTTGAGCTGCTGCACCAGAGGTTCTCCGAGTGGCCGATCTGCAGCGGCTTTGGTTAAATTATCCCGCCACCAGGTTAACTTCATCTGTCCAATCAATGTTTCGGTCGTCGATCTTATGATCTCTGCGAATCGCCCATCCAGCGCGAACAAGAAAGCATAGCGCGCGCGGTCAGCGCGACTTGCATAGGCAATGATCAACTGTTGCAGCGGTTGGAGCTGTTGATGCACATCTTTCATGATGCTGCGGTTGCCAGTTTTCCGTGCAAAATCAAGGTAAAGATCGCTTTAACCATTCCTCTTCGGCTCCCGCTTACCCTTTTCCAGCTATTTCCCACGTTCAGTCAAATTAGCTCAGGGGGCCACAGCATATGCTTGGCAAGAATGGCGTAACATCGACCACAGCGCTTTTGCAGAGATTGCGAAAGAATAATGCGGGTAATACCTTTGCGATGGCTGCCGCCGCGATGTTCCCGATCGTCGGCCTCGTGGGTGGTGGTGTTGATATCGGCCGCGCCTATATGGCGAAAGCAAGGTTGCAACTCGCCTGCGATGCTGGCGCATTGGCTGCTCGGCGCAATATGACCCAGGATACGATGACAGCAGCCGACATTGCTGAAGCGAATAAATATTTCTCTTTCAACTTTCCCGAGGGGTCTTTTGATTCAACGGATTTTGATGAAACTGTCGTGGATAGCGATGGCAATGTCATCTCTGCGAACGTCTCCGAATTTGTAGATGGAGCATCACCGCGCACTGTCGTTGGCAATGCACGAACCACGATCCAAACCACCTTGATGAAGATTTTTGGTTATCAGCATATGGTAATCGCAGCCGATTGCTCGAGCCGTCTTGATGTCGGCAATGTCGACGTGATGATGGTGCTCGATGTCACCGGTTCGATGAGATCTGGCGTATCTGGCGGGGGGACAAGGCTCGCAGCTTTGCAGGAATCCGTTGAAGCCTTTTACGATATTCTCGGTCCTGGCGGCGGCTCATCGGGCGAGCAGATCCGCTATGGATTCGTGCCTTATTCCAGCGCAGTCAATGTCGGCAGTATCTTGTATAATGCCAATCCAGCGTGGCTAGCTGGCGGCACCGGGACCGCTGGAGACGATATTTGGTCCTACCAATCTCGCCGGCCTGTTTATGAAGTGACCGAAACGACGACAACGGGCGGCATCTCGACTGTTGTTACTTACGAGACCATCCAATTTACCAGAGGCGGTCAGTGCCGGAACAATTTCAGTCTGAACAATGCTACCAGATATCGCCGCGAAGGGGATAATTCAAACCGGTGGTGGTATCCTTCGCCAAGCGGAAACCCTGTTGTGAGCGGCAATACAACCATCACATATAGCCATGAAAGCTGGGGCGGCGACCGGAAATCGGATGATGGGCGATACCGCACCTGCGTACGCGAGGTCTCGACCGAAACCGACACCACGACGACGACGACCAATGTTTACGAAACCTATGATGGCACGATCCCGGGAGCCGTCTTCAAGCGCTGGGACTATCGAAAGCTCCAGCATGATGTGTCCGCTTATGTCAATTCGATCGACCCTTCGAACCCGGCCGCGCAACGTCCGACCGAGACAGGCGTGCAAATGGATCGCTGGGATGGCTGTATTGAAGAACGGACGACCGACAATACCATCGTGACTGCGACGACAACCATTCCGGCGGGCGCCCTCGATCTCGATATCGATCTGCTGCCGACCGATGCAGCATCCCGCTGGGGACCGTTCTGGCGCGATGTCATGTATGATCGCAGCAGTTCGACCAATGGCTGGGAAATCAGCAAGTCCGGTGACTCGGCTATTTGTCCGCCCGCATCGCGCAAGCTGGCCAGCTATACCGCTTATGACGAGGGCAGCTCTGATGATCTTCAAAGCTATATCGACGGGCTGCAAGCCCAAGGCTTCACCAATCATGCCATTGGGATGATCTGGGGCGCACGGCTGTTGTCCGACGACGGTCTCTTCGCTGCCGAAAATAGCTCGGCCCCGAACGGCTTCTCGATCGGACGCCATATTGTGTTCATGACGGACGGGTCGATGACCATCAGGACATCAAATTATGACAGCTATGGTCTGGCAACCCAGGACGATCGCATCGCAGCGGTAAACGCCTCAAATTCCGAACTCGAAAGCCGTCAGGCGCAGCGTTTTCAGCTGATGTGCAGAGCTGCGAGAGCCAAGGGTTGGACAATTTGGGTGGTTCAATTTGGCGTGACGACCGTCACTTCAAATATGGAAAACTGCGCCAGCAGCGCCGATCATGCAACTCCGGCTTCCAACCGAGCCGATATGATCTCGGCGTTTAGCAATATCGCACAAAAAATCGGCGGCTTGAGATTGGACGAATAATGATCAGGAAATTTCTCATCCGTCGCGTCAAGCGAGACGAAAGTGGCGCGACAATGGTCGAATTCGCGATGATCGCAGGCCCGTTCATGCTGCTGATGCTCGGGATCATGGATATCGGCTATCAGGGCTATCTCGACACGGTGTCAAAATCACAAATGCACAAGATCGCGCGTCAATCATCTGTCGGCGGGATGACCGAGGATGCGATCAAGACCGAGGTGTTGAATGCACTTGATCCGCTGCTTTTGAAAGGTTCGGTTGTCGAAGTGGACGTCGGTAGCTTCTTCGATTTCACCAATGTCGGCAAGCCGGAGAAAATCACCTATGATGACAATGGCGATGGCGTCATCGATAGTGGTGACTGTTTCCTCGATGGCAATGGCAATGGCACTTTTGATACCAATTTTGGCGTCGCCGGCACCGGTGGTCCAGACGATATTGTCTATTATGAGGTCACGATTACATCCCCTCGCCTGTTTCCGATAGCGTCCATGATCGGCGGAAAATCGACGATAAAAAATTATAATGCCACGGCTGTTCGCAATCAGCCTTATGGCAGCCAAGTCGCAGATCCGGAGGTTTGTGAACCATGAATATTTCGATTCTCAAAAGACTCAGGGACGATACTAGCGGGCTGGCGTTGGTGGAATTTGCCTTCACCGCCCCGTTTTTGCTGACCGTTGGCCTGGGCGGGATGGAAACCGCGAATCTAGCGGTGTCTCATATGCAGATCAGTCAGATCGGAATGCTCGTCGCGGATAATGCCTCCCGCGTGCGCACGTCGATTGACGAGGCGGATATCAGGGAAATCTTCACTGGAGCCAGTTTAACCGGCAAAAGTATCGAATTCTCGGAAAATACGCGGGTGATCCTCTCAAATCTTGAACATAATGGGTTGAGCGGGTCTGACGAAGGTCAATGGATACGCTGGCAACGCTGCTATGGCGCAAATACCAAATATGCCTCATCCTATGGTGTTGAGGGAGATGGCAGAACCAACGCCAGCCTCGCTACCGGCATGGGGCCGACCGGGAAGAAAATTACGGCGACGACAATCACCGCAGTCAATTTTGTCGAAGTTGTCTTTGACTATAAGCCGCTGATTTCAGACCGTTTTTTTGGTGATATCGTGATCCGCTATGAAAGCGCATTCGTCGTCCGCGAACGTGACGATCACGCGATGAACAATTCCAGCAATATTTCTGCCGGTGACCTGTGGACCTGCAATCGTTACGGGGTGATCACTTAACGTAACAGACCTTTTTCACCGCTTCGATAATTTTTGCGCTATCGATCAGCGCCGCCTTTTCGAGATTTGCGGCATAGGGTAAAGGCACATCTTCATTGGTCACCCGCAGCACCGGTGCATCGAGATCATCAAAGCCCTGCTCCATACATAATGCGATAATCTCGCTTGAAATAGAACAGGTTGGCCAACCTTCTTCCGCGACAACCAGACGATTTGTTTTCGCGAGGCTTTTGAGAATAGTTTCGCTGTCCAGCGGGCGCAGAGTGCGCAGGTCGATGACTTCGGCATCAATCCCCTCATCGGCCAGGACGTCGGCGGCTTCGAGTGCCAGGCCGACGCCAATCGAATAGCTCACAATCGTGACATCGCTGCCGTCGCGCATGATCCGCGCCTTGCCGATCGGAAGCGTATAGTCATCAATTTGCGGCACATCGAACGAACGGCCGTAGATCAGCTCATTTTCGAGAAAGACAACCGGATCCGGTGATTGAATCGCAGCTTTCAGCAGCCCCTTTGCATCGGCCGCATCATATGGCGCGATAACGATCAGACCAGGAACGCCGGCATACCAGGGTCCGTAATTCTGACTATGCTGGGCCCCGACGCGCGAAGCGGCGCCATTTGGTCCCCGAAATACAATTGGGCACCGCATCTGTCCGCCCGACATATAATTGGTCTTGGCGGCGGAGTTGATGATGTGATCAATCGCCTGCATCGCAAAGTTGAACGTCATAAATTCAACAACCGGCTTGAGACCGCCCATGGCGGCACCAGCGCCAATGCCGGCAAAACCATGTTCGGTAATCGGCGTATCAATCACCCGCTTGGCACCAAATTCGTCAAGCAGTCCCTGCGTAACCTTGTAGGCACCCTGATATTCGGCAACTTCTTCGCCCATCACAAAGACTGTTTCGTCTTTGCGCATTTCTTCGGCCATCGCATCGCGCAAGGCTTCGCGCACGGTGAGTGACGTCATCGCCGTCCCGTCTGGGATGGCAGGATCCGATGCACGGGACACCGGCGCGGGCGGCGCTGTTTCAGCAGTTACAGGAGCCGCAACCGGCTCTGCTTTCGGCTTGTCGGCGCGTGCAGGGGCGGGAGAAGAATCTGATTCTTCATCTTCACCGGTCATCTCAGCGATCACTGTTCCAACCGGAACTTCGTCGGTTCCCTCGGCCACCAATATCTTCGAGATAACACCCTCGTCCACCGCCTCAAACTCCATTGTCGCTTTGTCGGTTTCAATTTCGGCCAGAATATCACCTGAGCTCACTTCGTCGCCTTCTTTGACGAACCATTTGGCAAGCGTCCCCTCTTCCATGGTGGGAGAAAGGGCGGGCATTTTCAGTTCAATAGCCATCAATATTGCTCCACCAGCACATCGGTATAAAGTTCGGCCAGTTCAGGCTCGGGAGATTCCTCCGCAAAATCAGCCGCATCGGCGACTGTTTTCCGCACTTTTTTATCCAGTATTTTCAGCTCGTCCTCAGCCACGCCCTGCTTCATCAGCATGGCTTTCAATCGTTCAATCGGATCGGATTTTTCGCGAATATTCTGGACTTCTTCGCGGCTGCGATATTTGGCCGGATCGGACATGCTATGCCCGCGATAGCGATAGGTCTTCAGCTCCATCAATACCGGGCCGCCGCCGCCGCGAACATCTTTCAGCGCTTCCTCGACAGCGCCACGCACCGCGAGCACGTCCATGCCGTCAACCTGCATGCCTGGAATCCGGAAACTTTCACCGCGCCGGTAAAGCTGATCTTCCGCGGAAGACCGATTCACGCTCGTACCCATGGCATATTGGTTATTCTCAATCACAAACACAACCGGCAGCTGCCAGAGTTCCGCCATGTTAAAACTCTCGTAGACTTGCCCCTGGTTAGACGCACCATCGCCGAAATAAGCGAGACAGACGCCGCCATCTTCTTTATATTTATGCGCGAACGCCAGACCGGTGCCGAGAGACACTTGCGCGCCGACAATTCCATGTCCGCCATAGAAGCCATGATCGACGGAGAACATGTGCATCGAGCCGCCCTTGCCCTTTGAGATTCCCGACGCACGGCCAGTCAATTCGGCCATCACAATTTTCGGATCAATCCCGCACGCCAGCATATGTCCGTGATCGCGATAGCCGGTAATCACGCTATCCTTGCCGGGTTCGATCGCGGATTGAAGACCGGTTACTACGGCTTCCTGGCCGATATATAAATGGCAGAAGCCACCGATCAGCCCGAGCCCGTAAAGCTGCCCGGCTTTTTCTTCAAACCGACGGATCAGCAGCATCTGCTCGTAAAAATCCATAAGCTCAGCCTTGGTGGCTTTGTAGATCGGCGTTTTCAAACCACCTGTCGTCTTGGCCACCGGCTTGCTTGGAGTTGAAGACTTGCGCGCCGGTGCAGATTTTTTTGCAGCTGGCGATTTTTTGGCAGCGGGTGTTTTCCGGGGGGGCTTTGCCACTTCGTTCAACTCCTTGTTATTATCTTGCGTTGGAGCATAGACAAAACTGGTTCGTTACCCAAGCGATTAGAGTCAATAGTCGGAGCAAAAGCGATGATATTTTGAGATTGGTAACATCTGTTACTTCAATGGGATGATAATTTCATCCGGATGAATGACGTTGACTTCCTTGCGTAACAATTCACCGACGAGATCGGGGTCAGCACCTTTTGGATCGAGCAATTTGACCCGGTTCAGCAAAGCATCGCGCTCCACTTGCAATTGCGCAAGTTGAGTGCTGCGCGTTTCGAGTTCGGCCTGATATTCGCCCCACGCCAAAATTCCGGTCGGACCGAGCACCGCATAGCCCGCGATAGCCAGCAGAGTCAGCAGCGCGAATCCTGGGATGAGCGCCGACTTGATCAATCCGGTAATTTGTTCGCGATGTGCCATGCTTTCAGCTTGAATCAGAAAACTGATTCGCTGGCAAGTGCGTTAACGGTTTTTTTTGCTATTTTGCGACGATTCGCTCCCAAACCGATCTCAATTGAGATCAACCGAAGATCGAGCGACCTGCATAATGCGCAACTTGCCCGAGTTCCTCTTCGATACGGATAAGCTGATTATATTTTGCCAACCGGTCTGACCGCGCGAGGCTTCCGGTTTTGATCTGACCGCAATTGGTCGCGACCGCAAGATCGGCAATGGTCGCATCCTCGGTTTCACCCGAACGATGCGACATCACCGCCGTATATGAAGCATTATGGGCCATGCGAACCGCCTCGAGCGTTTCCGAAAGCGTCCCGATCTGATTGACCTTCACCAGCAGCGAATTGGCCAGACCATCTTCGATGCCTTGCGACAAGCGGGCGGGATTGGTCACGAATAGATCGTCACCGACCAATTGCACCTTATCACCGACGGCATCGGTCAGCAGCTTCCAGCCTTCAAAATCATCTTCCGACATGCCGTCTTCGATCGATTTGATCGGATAATCCTTGCACAGGTCCGCGAGATAGTCGGACATTTGCGCCGGAGACAGGATTTTGCCTTCGCCGGAAATATGATAATTGCCGTCCTTGAAAAATTCAGTCGCCGCACAATCGAGCGCGAGAACCACTTCATCACCGACTTTGAAGCCGGCTTTTTCAATCGAAGCCATGACGAAATCCAAAGCATCGCGGGTTGAACCGAGATTGGGAGCAAAGCCGCCTTCGTCGCCGACTGCGGTGGCGAGACCTTTTTCGGACAGGCCTTTCTTGAGCGTATGGAATATTTCCGACCCCCAGCGCACGGCTTCGGCAAGACTGTCGGCGCCCACCGGCATGACCATGAATTCCTGGAAATCAATCGGATTGTCCGCATGTTCACCGCCATTGATGATATTCATCATCGGAACCGGCAGAACCCGCGCAGATACGCCGCCAACATAGCGGTAGAGCGGCAGGCCGCGCGCATCGGCGGCGGCTTTGGCGGCGGCCAGGCTCACGCCGAGTAGCGCATTGGCACCCAGACGGCTCTTATTTTCGGTGCCATCCAGTGCGATCATCGTCGCGTCGAGATCTTCCTGATCTTCTGCGTCCAGATCAAGCAGCTCATTGCGGATTTCGTCATTGACGGCCGCAACCGCCTTGAGCACGCCTTTGCCAAGATATTTATCTTTGTCGCCATCGCGCAGTTCGACTGCTTCATAGGCGCCCGTCGAGGCGCCTGACGGGACAGCGGCACGGCCAAAACTGCCATCTTCGAGCAACACATCCACTTCGACCGTCGGGTTGCCCCGGCTGTCCAAAATCTGGCGGGCGTGAATATCAATAATAGCGGTCATGGCGGCGGCTCCTGAAGTAAAATCTATACAGGCATCGCCCTTATCGCGATGAAAGGTTCGTTGCAATGCGTGACACGCGCTTTTCTGCTCTCTGTTCACACTTGATTCAAAAGCAATTGATACCATTTGTTTATTAGGGGAAACGCGATCATGCTACAGTATGATTGCAGAGCGTCGGCAAGGGGCAATTCAGGAAGGAATATTCAAATGGCAGAAGCCAAGAAAACCACTGCAAAGAAAACGACAGCAGCGAAGAAGCCTGCAGCGCGTAAAGCCGCAGCGAAAAAAGACAGCTCCGAAAAACGTACCGCGACGGCGCGCAAGGCCGCACCGCTCAAGGCAGGCGCGACACGCGCAGCCGCCGAAACCGGAGCCGTGGCAGGTGATTTGAAAGAACGTGCGCTGACCAAAGCCAAATCTGCTGCCAATCAAGGCAAAGAACGGACCGGCGACGCAATTGATAATCTCAGCAAGATGATCGAAGATAGCGCCAAGACCATCGACGACAATGTCGGCGAGAAATATGGCGACTATGCGCGATCTGCCGCCGATGCAGTTTCCTCATTTGCCGATAAGCTGAACAAGAAGGAAATCGACGAAATGGTCGAGGATGCGCGTGGTTTTGTCCGGAAAAGCCCAGCTGTCGCCATCGGCGCCGCTGCTGTCGTTGGCTTCCTCGTATCCCGTTTGATCAAATCAGGAATGGATGATCGCGACGCGTGAGTTTGGCAAATAGGCATTGCGGGTGACAGATGTTGGACGAGCGCAAAAATTCAGTTTCGGATGACGAACTCCCCTTGACGGAGGATGATTCCGCGCGGCCAGACGCCGAGGCGGATAAATCACTGAAATTTCAGCTGACCGATCTGATTGATGACGCCCGCAAGCTGGCCATTGCCGAAGTCGAATATTATCGCACCAAATTGTCGGTCAACCTGACCGCCACGAAACAGGTCCTCATGCTATTTGGCATTGCCATGGTCGTTGGGATCATGACCCTTGTGGCGCTGATCCTCGGGATATTGCTGATCCTTTCGCACTATCTTGGCCCGATCGCAGCCACCGGTCTGCTGACCGGTTCGACATTGCTTATCGCGCTGGTGTTGATGAATATCGCGATTAAACGGGCTAGAAAACTGCCTCTTGACGAGAATGATTGATGACCAGCAATAATGACGATATTTTCAACCTGCGCAATTTGGCAATGGAGCGCCGCCAGGCGCGCGAGAAGCTGAAGGACAATGCGACGGAAACCAGGGAAAGGTTTCGTCCGTCAAATCTTGTCGAAGAAGCCAAAGACAGGGCGCTGGATCAGGTCCTGAAAACCGGCAAAACGGCGCTCGTCGGAGTGAAGGCCCATCCGGGCATTACCGCGACCGTGGCGGCGACCGCAACGTTGATTGCCTTGCGCAAACCCTTGGCAAAGCTGATAACTGATCATAAAGCGACAAATGACAATCCCACCGAGGAATGAACCATGAGTAGATTGACTGATAATATTGAAAAGGCCCGCGCTGCGTCTCGCGAGACATTGGATAGCGCCCGCACAACATCGCAGGAAACGCTGCAAAATGCGCGCGAGAAAGCCAGCGAAAGCACCGAAATTGTCCGCGAGAAAATGTCGGAGAGCAAGGCGCGCGCCGCCGCGCTGCTTGGCGAAGGCCGCGAGATTGCCGCCGACAAAGTGGCCGTGACCAAGGATGTGGCCAAAAAGGCCGTCGCCAAATCCGAAGAAACCATCACCAACAGCCCCCTTGCCATCGTCGCTGGCGGCGCGGCGCTCGGCGTGATCATTGGCGCGCTGTTGCCGAAGAGCAAGGCAGAGAAGAAAATTGTCGGCGGTGCGGGCCGGAAGATTAACGAGACCGCAAAAACGGCCTATCTGGCGGCCAAGGATGCGAGCAAAGATCAAATCAATGAAATGGGACTGACCAACGACAATTTACGTGATCAGCTCAAAGATTTATTTGGCAAGGCGATTGACGCTGCTAAGACCGCGATGGTCGCTGCACAGGATGCAGTCAAAACAGAGAATCAGGATAGAAAATGAGCGAATCACGTAGCAAAATCCATCTCGTCATGGGCGGCAGGGTCAAAGATCCGCGCGGCGTTGATTTCGAAAATCTCGATGAGATGGATCTCGTCGGCGTCTACGGAAATTACGAAGATGCCGAAGAGGCGTGGCGCGACAAGGCCCAGCGGACAGTGGATGATGCCGAAATGAAATATGTCGTCGTGCATCTGCACAAACTGCTTGAGCCGGAACTTCCCGAAAACGCTTAAGCGCTACGAAAGCGCCACTGAAGCAGCGGGCGGGTCAGCAGCACGCCCGCGACAAATCCACCGATATGCGCGAAAATGGCGATGCCGTTGAGACCACCTCTGGTCGCGACTCCGATCATCAGCTGGATCGCTATCCATGCCAGCGACAGCCAGATTATTCGCACGACATAGCCAGGTATCGGCCCCAGCGGTTCGACCTGATTGCGCGCGAACAGCATCGCATAGGCCCCGATCACCGCAGAGATTGCGCCACTCGCCCCGATCACGGGTATCATCGATTGGCTATCCACAGCAAATTCGGCGAAAGCGGCGGCATATGCACCAAACAGGTAAAGCAAAGCCATCAATTGTGGCCCCAAGGCCTGCTCGACAAAACGTCCGCAAAACAGCAGCATCACCATATTGAAACCGATATGGATGAATCCACTGTGCAAGAAAGCCGATGACAGCGGTGTCAGCCAGGCCGGCACCATCCAGCCATGCGCCGCGCTGTCGATAATTTCGCCGCTCAGTCGAACAGGAAACAGGCCGCCGCGCAGCACTGCCTGCTGTTCCCAGCCGAGAAGCCAGATCAACAGAAAGACCAGCACATTGGCGATGATCAACCCGTTGGTCAGCTTCCCGCTTGGTACGTTCATTGGCTTTAGATAAACTCGATTTTTTCGAGCAGATAATATTTGTCGCCCGATGGCACGGTGACTTCGATTTCGTCACCCACATTCCGGCCGATCATCGCCCGGCCGATCGGACTATTATAGCTGATCTTGCCAGCTTTTGCATCGGCTTCGGCCTGTCCAACCAGCTGATATCTGACCGGCTTGTCATTTTCGTCGAGCAATGTCAGCGTGGCTCCGAACACCGCTTTGTCGCCGGTCAGCGTTTTCGGATCGATCACCTGCGCCCGGCTGAGCTTGTCTTCGAGATCGCCGATGGTTGCCTCGACCTGGCCTTGGCGTTCCTTTGCCGCGTGATATTCGGCATTTTCCGACAGATCGCCATGGGCGCGCGCTTCTTCAATCGCGTCGACGATCAACGGGCGCTCAATTTTCAGCGCCTTCAATTCTGCTTCCAGCTTGTCATGGCCTTCCTGCAACATCGGTACTTTTTCAACAGCCATATTTTGGCCTTTCTTCTACAATCCGCTGTCTGCCCGACCCAAATGCAAGGGGCGCAGCGTCAAAACAGTTATCCGGCGCTCTTGCTATGCAACGCGCCCGCAGTGTGACAAAATGTCGGGAAACTAAGTCTGCGAACTACTATAATAAGACTGAAGCGAGCGAACTTCAAGAGTTTCGTCGCGCATCGCCCCAATCGCCTCCATTGCCGCAACGCTAGCGGTTGCCGTGGTGTAGATTGGAATCTTGCTAACCAACGCCGCCGCGCGGATGGATTTGGAGTCTTTCAGCGACTGCCAGCCTTCGGTCGTGTTGAAGATAAGCGCGATATCATCGTCCTTGATCCGGTCGACAATATGCGGGCGCCCTTCGGCCACTTTGTTGATCTGCTCGACCGCGATCCCCTGCTCGGCAAGATATTGGGCCGTGCCACTGGTCGCGACAATTTTAAAGCCGAGCTTCTCCGCCAATCGCGCTGCGGGTTCGATCACCTTCTTGTCGGTCTCCTTGACCGAGATGAAGATCGTGCCCGCGTCCGGTAAAAGATTGCTCGCGCCCATTTGCGCCTTGCCAAAGGCAATCGGGAAGCTCTGGTCAATGCCCATCACTTCCCCGGTGGATTTCATCTCGGGCGAGAGAACCGGATCGATTCCGGGGAAACGGCTGAATGGGAAGACCGCTTCTTTTACCGCAATATAGTCGATATTCCTATCAATCACTGGCAAGTCTTTGAGCTTTTCGCCCGCCATCACCCGGGCTGCAATCTTGGCAATTGGCACGCCAATCGCCTTGGCGACAAAGGGCACCGTCCGGCTGGCCCGCGGGTTGACTTCGATCAGATAGACCTCGCCATCCTTCACCGCAAACTGGATATTCATCAGGCCGCGCACTTGCAGTCCATGAGCCAGAGCTGCGGTCTGCCGTTCCATTTCGGCGATAATCTCGGCCGGCAGGCTGTGCGGCGGGATCGTGCAGGCGCTGTCGCCCGAATGGACCCCGGCTTCCTCAATATGCTGCAGCACGCCGCAGACGACCACATCGTCACCATCGCAGATCGCGTCGACATCAACCTCGATCGCATCGCGCAAATATTGGTCGACCAGTACAGGGCTATCGCCAGACACTTGCACGGCGGTATTGATATAATCTTCCAGCTGCGCCGGACCGTCGACAATCTCCATCGCCCGGCCGCCGAGCACGAAACTCGGCCGGATGAGCACCGGATAGCCGATACGTTCGGCGATTTTCACCGCTTCGTCGCGGGTCCGGGCCATGCCGTTTTCCGGCTGTTTGAGGCCCAATTTATTGACCAGCTTGGCAAAGCGCTCGCGGTCTTCGGCGAGATCAATCGCATCGGGTGTGGTGCCAAGGATCGGAATGCCAGCCGCTTCGAGCGCCGCTGCCAGACTCAGCGGAGTCTGGCCGCCAAATTGAACGATCACCCCGGCCAGCGTGCCCTTGCTCTGCTCGACATGGAGGATTTCCAAGACATCTTCCGCGGTCAAAGGCTCAAAATAGAGCCGGTCGGACGTGTCATAGTCGGTCGACACCGTCTCCGGATTGCAATTGATCATGATCGTCTCATAGCCGGCATCGGCCAGCGCGTAACAGGCATGGCAGCAGCAATAGTCAAATTCGATCCCCTGCCCGATCCGGTTGGGACCGCCACCAAGAATGACGACCTTCCTGGCCTCAGACGGCTGGGCTTCACATTCCGGCGCTCCGAAAATCGGCGCTTCATAGGTCGAATACATATAGGGCGTCTTGGCTTCAAATTCCGCCGCACAGGTGTCAATCCGCTTGAACACCGGCCGAATGCCATGTTTGTGCCGCAGCGCCCGGACTTCATCTTCAGTGGTCGCCCCCGCCATGGCAGCAATGGCGTCATGCAGCAGACCACGTCCGCCGGCGACCGCACGTCCCGCGCCGCCTGCGACATGGACCGCGTCAACCGCGAGATTGGCGAGACGCTTGTCGGAAAAGCCCATCGCCTTCAGCCCGCGCAGTGCGTCCGCCTCATTCGGCAGGCCATTGTCGAGAATATCCCGCTCGGCATCGATAATTTCACGAATTCGCGCGAGAAACCAGGGATCAAAGCCCGCGATATTGTGAATTTCATCATCGCCAAAGCCTTCGCGCATCGCCTGCGCGGCAACGAGAATACGGTCTGGCGTCGCCTGGGCGAGCGCTGCGGCAATATCCTCGCGCGGGGCGCCGATCAGCGCATGGACGCGGTTGAAGCCGTCGAGCCCGGTTTCCAGACCGCGCAGGGCCTTCTGCATCGATTCATGAATATTGCGGCCAATCGCCATGACTTCACCGACCGACTTCATCGCCGTCGACAGCAACGGCTCGGCGCCCTTGAATTTCTCAAAGGCAAAGCGCGGAATTTTGGTGACGACATAATCAATCGTCGGTTCGAAGGACGCCGGGGTCACACCGGTAATATCATTGTCAATTTCGTCGAGCGTATAGCCGACCGCCAATTTTGCCGCGACGCTGGCAATCGGGAAGCCGGTCGCCTTGGACGCCAGCGCCGAACTGCGCGACACCCGCGGGTTCATTTCGATCACCACCAGCCGGCCATCCTTCGGATTGACTGCGAACTGTACGTTGGAACCGCCTGTTTCGACTCCGATTTCTCTGAGCACCGCCAGCGAGGCGTTGCGCATGATCTGATATTCCTTGTCGGTCAGGGTCAGCGCCGGCGCGACCGTGATCGAATCGCCCGTATGCACGCCCATCGGATCGACATTTTCGATCGAGCAGATGATGATGCAATTGTCGGCGCTGTCGCGGACAACCTCCATCTCATATTCTTTCCAGCCGATCAGCGACTCATCGATCAGCACTTCATTGGTCGGCGAGGCTTCCAGCGAGGTCCGGATGAAATGGATGAATTCTTCGCGATTATAAGCGACGCCGCCGCCGGTGCCACCCATGGTGAAGCTTGGCCGCATGATCGCCGGCAAGCCGATATCTTCCAAAATCTCGAGCGCCTGCGCTTCGCTATGCGCCACTGCAGAGCGCGGACTCTCAAGACCGATCTTGTCCATCGCCGCCTTGAATTTCTCGCGGTCCTCGGCCTTGTCGATCGCCTCGGCATCGGCGCCGATCATCTGGACTCCATATTTATCAAGCACACCCATTTTGTTGAGCGTCAGCGCGGTGTTGAGCGCGGTCTGCCCGCCCATTGTCGGGAGGATCGCGTCGGGGCGCTCCTTTTCGATAATCTTGGCGACAATTTCCGGCGTGATCGGCTCGATATAGGTCGCGTCGGCCATTTCCGGATCGGTCATGATCGTCGCCGGATTGGAGTTGACCAGGATGATCCTATAACCCTCTTCCTTGAGCGCTTTGCACGCCTGCGTGCCGCTATAGTCAAACTCGCAGGCCTGGCCGATAATGATCGGACCCGCGCCGACGATAAGGATGGATTTTATGTCAGTTCTTTTGGGCATTAATATCCGTTCTCAGTGTCTTGGCTGTCAGCGCCATAATATTCAATAAATGCAAAGCCAAAGATCTCGTTCGGCTGACCGTAAAGTTCGCCAGAGGCGGAGCGTGACAATGCTGTTTTTGCATCTGGTCGATATGCATCGATCTGTGCAATTTTGTCTTCGACAAGAAAACCGGCCACGAAGCTGACGCACTTCGTGAACGAGATCTCGACATTGTTTGTCCCGTAGAAATAGCGAACTTCTGCGTCGAACGAAGAAACCTCATGCCAAACAACATTTTCCAGCCCGTTGATTTTCTGGCAACCAGTAAAGACCAAATCAAAATATGCTTTTTGCATTCGTTCATGAAAGAGCATGATGAAAAATAATAGAAGCAAGAAAACAACAAAGAACTTCCCGACCAGCTTGACGGTTTTGGATTCTTCATAGGGCACCCGTTTCCCCCATCACGCCGGATTCTCGTCAGAAATCTCACCATTTTCATTGCAGGCGAAGCAACCCCAACCATCATGGTCGATGTCATATTCGCTTTCGATCTCAAGGCTTTTGCGTGTCAGTTCGTGGATAGTCTCCCGCTTGGTGTCCAGATCAATTTGCAATTCAATCTCCCACTGCCCCTCTTCCTTGGCAACAACCGCGGTATGAAAGCCCCATTTCGCGGCGTCATTTTTCAGCTTGTTGAGATGGGCGACAGCGCCAACGAACTGCACATTAATCTCGCGCACGACATGGGCGAGATCGCCGCCCGCCGCCATATTCTCGAGAATTTCATCATCAATCGCCCATTCTTCGGCGAGATGCGCAGGATCAATCGGGCCACTCATTGGTTCAATACTCCGATAAAATGCGTCAGCGCGCCGCGACGAACCTGCCGACCCATGCTAGCCCCGCAATGATCGGCTCCGTCAACGATCGCCATGCCATTGACTAAGAAAATTCCAATGTCGCGACAGCAGGACATTATTTTTCGCCGGACTCCGTGCTCGAGCCGACAATTTCGACGCCCCATTGGCTCAATTGATCATAGACGCATTGCGCGCCTGCCGCCTGATCGGCATCATCGGGATCGTCGTAGAGGCCAACCCGATTATCGCCTTCGGCCAGCACGGCACTGCGCGGGAAACTGCAGCCATCGGCAATTGCGTTCAAATCATCCTGAGACAGGCTTTGCGACGACATTCCGGTCAGCGCCAAAAAGCCAAGCGGAAGCCCGCCCACCATCTTCACAAGGTTCGTCATTCGCTTTCTCCCGTCTTATAGTGAAAAGTGACATTGAACATCAGCCCAATCCCTCGACAAATTTTGTGAACAGATAGAAACTGTCCTGCGGGCCGGGGCTCGCTTCGGGGTGATATTGAACGCCAAAGGCGCGTTTGCCGGTGATCGAGATGCCGCAATTGCTGCCGTCGAACAGGCTCTTGTGGGTTTCGACGACATTGTCGGGCAATGTCGCGCTGTCGACCGCGAAACCGTGGTTCATGCTGGTGATCTCAACCAGGCCTTCGGTCGCGTCCCAGTCGCCGCCGATGCGCTGGACCGGATGATTGGCGCCGCGATGGCCCTGGTGCATCTTGACCGTTTTCGCGCCTGCCGCCAGCGCCAGCATCTGATGGCCGAGACAGATTCCGAACAGCGGCATGTCATCTTCGAGAAGTTGCTGGATCACGCCGACCGCATATTTCCCGGTCGCCGCCGGATCACCGGGCCCGTTGGACAGAAAGACCCCGTCTGGCTGCAATGCCATGATCTCATCATATGATGTTTCAGCAGGAACTACAGTGACTTTAGCGCCTGCCTTCACAAGGTTTCTGAAGATATTGCGCTTCGCCCCATAGTCGATGGCGACAACATGCGGACGCTCGTTCTGGGAGTCAATTTGGTCAACTTCCGAACTGCTAGACCCTTTTCCCTTAGCGGCGGCATTCGGGTCGGTAGCCGTTCGTGCTGAGCTTGTCGAAATATGATCGGCGTTTGAACCAGGCCCCTCGACAGGCTCAGGACGAACGGAGTGGCTTGCCTCGACAGGTGCATAGCCATGGCCCAGGCGCCATATCCCGCTATCCCAGATCTTGGTCTGGGAACCGGTCACGGTAATCGCCAGATCCGCGCCCTCAAGCCCGGCCCAGGCGCGCGCCTTGGCGAGCAGTTCGTCCAGATCAAACTGGCCGTCGGGATCATGGGCGATCACCGCATTGGGCGCGCCCGCTTCCCGGATCCGCCGGGTCAAAGCCCGGGTGTCGACGCCGCTCAGGCCGATCCGGCCCTGTTCGGCCATCCACTGGTCAAACGGCTTCTGGTCGCGGAAATTGGATGGTGCGGTGATATCCTCGCGGACAATACAGCCCAGCGCATGGGGCACGTCGGCCTCGAAATCCTCGTCATTGGTGCCGGTATTGCCGATATGGGGGAAGGTGAACGTGACGATCTGTCCGGCATAGCTCGGATCGGTCATCACTTCCTGATAACCGGTCATTGCGGTGTTGAAGCAGACTTCACCGACCGCTGAACCGGTCGCGCCAAAGCCCCTGCCCCACACAACCGTGCCATCGGCCAATAGCAATATCCCAGTTGCGCCCTTGGGTGCTTCGGGGATATCTGACTGACTCATGAGATGCTCTTTCTGCTGTGATATGGGCGCAAAATTTCATGCCCACTAGGGTCGAAATAATTCCGACACAATCTATCAAAATAGGAATCTTCCCGCTACAGTTATCGCTTACTCCAAAATAAAGAGGTTCCTATGATTCGCGACTCCGTGAAAGCCGCGCAAATCGAGGCGATGAAGGCCAAAGACAAGGAGCGCACCGCCGCGACTCGGTCGATCCTCGCCAAGATCAAGGACAAGGATATCGAACTGCGGACCAAAGATACGGCGCCGGACGATGATGGCATGGTCACCGATGTCCTGCAAAAAATGGCCAAGCAGCGACGCGAATCGATTGCGATGTTCGAAGACGGTGGCCGCGCGGCGCTGGCCGAACAGGAAAAATATGAGCTGGCGGTGATCGAGGAATTCCTCCCCGCCCAGCTGAGCGAGGCGGACACCGCCGCGCTGATCGACGGCATCAAGGTGGAACTCGGCGCCGACAGCATGAAAGATATGGGCCGGGTGATGGGCGAATTGAAAAAGCGCCACGGCACCGAAATCGACATGAGCAAGGCGAGCGCCATGGTAAAGGCAGCGCTATCGTGAGACCGATTCGGCTCCGTTCGTGTCGAGCGAAGTCGAGACATCTGGGGGAGGCGTAATTGGCCTTTTGGACCTACATACTGTTATGCGCAGATGGTAAGTTCTATACTGGTCACACGGATGATCTGGAGCGCAGAATGGCTGAACATCACAGCGGTGGATTTTGTAACTTCACGAGCCAGCGAAGACCTTTAGAACTGGTTTGGTCAGAAGAATTCCCCACCCGGGAAGTAGCTTTGACCGCCGAACTGGCAGTCAAGAAATGGTCTCAAGCCAAAAAGCGCGCCTTGATTGCCAGCGCTTGGGAAAAGCTGTCCTATTTTGCGAAGCCACCCAAAGAACGTCTCTCGACTTCGCTCGAGACGAACGGGGAGAAAGACAAAGACAATGCCGTTCATCTCGAACGGAGTCGAGACGCGGAAAACACCATATGACCCTCTCTCCGCAATGGCTCGAAGAACTGCGATCGCGCACCACGCTATCGACGCTCATCGGGCGAACGGTGAAGGTACAAAAAGCAGGCCGCGAGTTTAAGGCCTGCTGCCCGTTTCATAACGAAAAAACGCCCAGCTTCACGATCAATGACGAGAAGGGCTTCTACCATTGTTTCGGTTGCGGCGCCCATGGCGATGCGATCAGCTGGATGACCGAGCAGCGCGGACTGGGCTTCATGGACGCAGTCAAGGATCTCGCCGTCGAAGCGCAGATGGAAGTCCCTGCCCCTGATCCGCAAGCTGCAAAGCGCCAGGAAGCCCGTGCCACGCTTCATGACGTCATGGCGGCAGCACAGGACTGGTTTGTCACCCAGTTCAACGGCATCGAAGGCGCGCAGGCCCGGGAATATCTCAAAAACCGCGGCATTGCCGAGAACACAATCCGCGAGTTCGGTTTCGGCTTTGCGCCCAATTCGCGCGGCAAGCTGAAAGACGCTCTGTCTGGCCACGGTATCGATCTGCTGATCGAGGGCGGCCTGCTGATCAAGGTCGAAGATAAAGACCCTTATGATCGCTTCCGTGGCCGCTTGATGATCCCGATCCGCGATCCGCGCGGCCGGGTGATTGCCTTCGGCGGACGGATATTGGGGGATGGCGAGCCGAAATATCTCAATTCGCCTGACACGCCGCTGTTCGACAAGGGCCGCACCTTATATAATCTCGACAAAGCCTCCCCCGCATCGCGACAGACCGGGCGAATCCTGGTCGTCGAAGGCTATATGGATGCGATTGCGCTGGCGCAGGCCGGCTTTGAAGATGTCGTCGCCCCGCTCGGCACCGCGCTCACCGAGCACCAGATCGAACGTATCTGGAAAATGGTTGAAGCGCCGATCCTCTGTTTCGACGGCGACAATGCCGGGCAAAAAGCTGCAATGCGCGCCGCCCTGCGCGCGCTGCCGATCTTGCGGCCATCCCATAGTCTCAACTTCATTTCGCTGCCGACAGGTCAGGATCCGGATGATCTGATCCGCTCCGATGGCCCGCAGGCGTTCGCCGCATTGATCGCCAAGCCGCAAATGCTCGGCGATAAAATTTGGCAGGTCGAATATGAGGCGGAACCGCTGAACAGCCCGGAAGCCAAAGCGGGTTTGAAGAAACGGGTTTCCGATCACATAAGCGACATTGGCAATCAGGATATCGCGCAACATTATCGGCAGGATTTTCAGGAGCGCTACCAAGCGACCTTCTTCGCCAGACGCGATAATCAACAGCAGGGGCAGCGTTTTCAGCCCGGCAATCGCAACTTCAAATCGAAATTTGTCTCTTACCGGCCCACGGATGACACAAAATCATTCCTGATTGAAGGTTATGACTTGCAAATTGCCAAAGGGATTTTGGGCGGTCTCATTCGTCATCCATCGCAGATTTCGAAGCATTTTGAAGAATTGAGCATTGCCAAACTCGCCGATTCGCAATTGCAATTGCTGCTCAGTGAGCTGATCGACTGCGCCATGGGCAAAGAAACGCTTGATATGCAGGCCCTTCTTACCATATTGGAACAGACAGATTGTTATAATGTCGCAAAAGGGCTGTTACGGGCCGACGCGCTGAATTTCACTTTCAACCGCAAGCTGCCAGAAGATGCCTCGTCAGATTTGATCGAGCGGGCACATCAGGATTTGGCAGAAGCGATTAAAGTGGTTACGGCGCGCCCCGGACTGGAAGCGGCTCTGGCAGAAGCAACACGGCGGGTACAGGATGATCTTACCGAGGAAAGTTATGCGGAGCAGCAGCGCCTCAGGGAAGCGAAGCAAGAATTTCATGAGCGTTTGGTTGAGCTGACACAGCTCGACGATATCGCTTAAACATTGGGTTTAGTTTAAAAGTTAGGGACCTCAGGCATTGGCAAGTAAAGCACCGAAGATGGCAAAAACGGAAGACGAACCGTTGATTGATCTGAACGATAGCGAAATCAAAAAGCTGCTCGCTAAAGCAAAAAAGCGCGGTTATCTGACGATCGACGAACTGAATGCAGCGCTGCCCCAGGACCAGATGGCGAGCGAACAGATTGAAGATGTGATGTCTTCCATTTCCGAAATGGGTGTCCGCATTGTCGAAAATGACGAAGAAGCGGCCGAAGAAATGGCCGGTGACGAAGTCGCTGCAATTGACGGCAAGGACAAAGAGAAAAAAGCTGCAGCTGCCGCGCCCAAAAAAGCTGCGGGAGATCGCACAGATGATCCCGTCCGCATGTATTTACGCGAAATGGGAGCTGTCGAGCTGCTCAGCCGTGAAGGCGAAATCGCGATTGCCAAACGTATCGAAGCTGGCCGCGACACCATGATCTGGGGACTGTGCGAAAGTCCAACGACGTTTAACGCGATCATCGAATGGTCGACCGCCCTCAACGATGGCGAGATGCAACTGCGCGAAATTCTCGATCTTGACGCGATGTTATCGAAGGATCCTGCTCCGGAAAATCTCGAGGAAGATGACGACGACGACGGCGAAATCAGCGAGAAAACTGCTGGACCTTCCTATAAGGACGACGATGAAGTCGAGGATGAACCGGAAGCGGGCGCAGACGATGACGACGAAGAGTCCGAACTGCGAGAAAAGCGCGTCAAACGGGAAGAAGAAGAAGAAGAGGACAATACGCTCTCCCTCGCCCAGATGGAAGAAGCACTCAAACCCGAGGCGCTCGAGAAATTCGCCGAGATCACTTCAGTATTCACCAAATTTTCGAAGTTGCAGACAACCCGGTTGGAAGCCTTCGCTGCGGGCGATGAATTCAAAGCGGCTTCAGAAAAAAAATATCACGATTTGCGTGTCCAGCTGACCGCGCTGGTCGAAAGCGTTCAGTTTCACGCAAACAAAATCGAATTTCTGGTTGATCAGCTCTATTCCTTCAATCGCCGCCTGACCGCACTTGGTGGCCAGATGCTGCGCTTGGCCGAACGCCACAAAGTGCCGCGCCGGGCATTTTTGGAAAGCTATATCGGCAACGAACTGGACGATGCATGGCTGTCCAGCATGAAGAAGACCGATAAGAAATGGGCCGCTTTTGCGGAGAAAGAAGCCGATGCGGTAGAACGCATCAGATCCGAAATTTCTGATATTGCTAATGCGACGGGTACGTCACTGAGCGAATTCCGCCGGATCGTGAACATGGTCCAGAAAGGCGAGCGCGAAGCACGGATCGCCAAAAAGGAAATGGTTGAGGCCAATCTGCGTCTCGTGATTTCGATCGCAAAAAAATATACCAACCGCGGCCTGCAGTTTCTGGATCTGATTCAAGAAGGCAATATCGGCCTCATGAAAGCGGTCGATAAATTTGAATATCGCCGCGGCTATAAGTTCAGCACTTACGCGACCTGGTGGATTCGCCAAGCGATCACCCGCTCGATTGCCGATCAGGCCCGGACAATCCGTATCCCGGTCCATATGATCGAGACGATCAACAAGCTCGTGCGCACGTCGCGCCAGTTCCTCCACGAACAGGGCCGCGAACCGACACCGGAGGAAATGGCAGAGCGCCTCTCGATGCCGCTGGAAAAAGTGCGCAAAGTGATGAAAATCGCAAAAGAGCCGATCTCGCTCGAAACGCCGATTGGCGACGAAGAAGATTCGCATCTTGGTGATTTCATTGAAGATAAAAATGCGATTATTCCAGTGGATGCTGCGATTCAGGCCAATCTCAAGGAAACCGTTACGCGGGTTCTGGCGAGCCTCACGCCGCGTGAAGAGCGCGTCCTTCGCATGCGCTTTGGTATCGGCATGAACACCGACCACACGCTGGAAGAAGTTGGCCAGCAGTTCAGCGTCACCCGCGAGCGTATCCGGCAGATCGAGGCCAAAGCATTGCGCAAGCTGAAACATCCAAGCCGCAGTCGCAAAATGCGCAGTTTTCTGGATCAGTAGCTGGTCTAGCTTGCGAGAAACATGGTTTGCATAACCCTAACGCGGGATAAACCGGCTCTTTAGGTTTAACCGTTATACACCTTATCTATCGGATATGCTTCATACATGTCCGCCAGAGTGTCAGGGTGATGTGAACGCTATGCAAAAATATAATTTGGTATCGGCGAACCAGCCATCCTTATCTAGTCATATCTTGTCACATGGCAGCGCATCGACTCCATATGTTCAGTCGATATCGAACGATTTCAGCATTTTGAGTGGCGCTGATATCGCAGATATCGCTCATTATATATGTGTGTTGCACGGTCGATATCCTGGTGTCATCGATTATGCTGCCACCAAAACTGCCGATGAAAATTCTCGGGAATGGCTGATTGAAGCAATGGACGGCTTTGCTGCCGAGCGTTCCTTCATCACCAAACTGACTGTTGCAGCCGGACCAATTTCGGGAGTCAGCCGCGACGATCAGAGCAATTCCGCAGTATTGGGGCAACGCAAAGCACTCGAGATGCTGTCCCAGTCTGATCGCAATGGTTGCGCTTTGGGCTCCGCTTTTGCGATGATTCTGGATTGGAAAAAATTGCGTCCGGTGCTCGAGAAAATTGCAATTCGGGTTGGTGTTGAGGCCCGTTCGGCGCAATTCCCAACCGATGAAGCAACCGATGAACTCAATCAAATTCTCGCGCAGTCTCCCGCGATCGGCCGGGCGATACGTTTCGGAGCAGATCAGCTTCTCAGCCAGCATCGTGGCCTGTGGCAACTGCTTTCGGCACGCCGGGAAACACGATCTGCCTATTGATCTCGACCCGCGCAAGCCTGTCATCTTAACTAAATGATTAACTTGCCTGTACCGGCTGCTTTCCCTATTCGATTGCGTTTGACGATCACGACAAGGGACACAGGCATATGCGTTTTGACGGTACCAAGGATTATGTAGCAACCGACGATTTGAAGGTTGCCGTTAACGCTGCCGTCACTCTCAGACGCCCTCTCCTCGTTAAGGGAGAACCCGGAACCGGCAAAACCGTGCTGGCCTATGAAATCGCCAAAGCGATGGGAACGCCGCTGATCGAGTGGAACGTCAAGTCAACCACAAAAGCGCATCAAGGGCTCTATGAATATGATGCGGTTGCGCGGTTGCGTGACGGCCAGTTGGGCGATGAACGTGTTCATGATATCTCCAATTATATTCGCAAGGGAAAATTGTGGGAAGCCTTCACCGCACCCGAACTGCCAGTCTTGCTCATTGATGAAATCGACAAAGCGGACATCGAATTTCCAAATGATCTGCTGCAAGAGCTCGATCGCATGGAATTTCATGTTTACGAGACCAAAGAGACGATCAAGGCTGCCGAGCGGCCGATCGTGATCATCACGTCAAATAATGAAAAGGAACTGCCAGACGCCTTCCTGCGCCGTTGTTTCTTCCACTATATCAAATTTCCGGATCGCGAGACGATGCAGGAAATCATCAATGTGCATTTCCCTGACATTCAGGGCATTTTGGTCAAAAAGGCGATGGATATTTTCTATGATGTTCGCGATGTTCCGGGCCTCAAGAAAAAGCCAAGCACCAGCGAACTTCTCGACTGGCTGAAATTGCTGCTGAGCGAAGACATGCCTCTCGAAGCCCTGCAATCCAAGGATCCGACCAAGGCAATTCCACCGCTTCATGGCGCGCTTTTGAAAAATGAGCAGGATGTAATGCTGTTTGAACGTTTGGCATTCATGGCGAAACGCGAAGCGCGTTAAGCGGAGAGAAAGCGATGTTCTTTAATTTCATGGACGAATTGAGAGCCGCCGGAATTTCGGCCTCTCTCAAAGAACATCTGGTTCTTCTCGAAGCGCTGGACAAAGAGGTGATCCGCCGAAATCCAGTCGAATTCTATTATCTGTCGCGCGCAACTTTCGTCAAAGATGAAGGGCTTCTCGATCGCTTCGATCAGGTTTTCTCAAAAGTCTTCAAAGGCATCGAAACCTCCTACGGAACCGCAGAAGAGGATATTCCGCTCGATTGGCTCAAGGCCGTAGCTGAAAAATATCTGTCTGAAGAAGAGATGGAAGAGATCAAGGCGCTGGGCAGCTGGGAAGAGATTATGGAGACGCTGAAAGAGCGTCTCGAGGAACAGCAGAAGCGGCACGAGGGTGGCAGCAAATGGATCGGGACCGGCGGCACCTCGCCTTATGGCAATTCAGGCTATAATCCCGAAGGCGTGCGGATCGGCGGCGCCGGCGGCCAGAAAAAAGCGATAAAAGTCTGGGACAAACGCGAGTTCCAGAATCTCGATCACACCAAGCAGCTCGGCACGCGCAATATCAAGGTGGCCTTGCGCCGCCTGCGGAAATTTGCCCGGGAAGGTGCGGCCGATGAACTGGATATGGACCGCACGATCAACGGCACTGCCAAACAAGGCTGGCTGGACATTCACATGCGTCCTGAACGCCACAATGCGGTAAAGCTTCTGCTTTTCCTCGATGTTGGCGGCTCGATGGATCCGTTCATCAAGCTTTGCGAAGAATTGTTCAGCGCGGCCAATAGCGAGTTTAAGAATCTCGAATTTTTCTATTTTCACAATTGCCCCTATGAAGGCCTTTGGAAAGACAATCGGCGACGGTTTTCTGAACGCACCAACACCTGGGACGTTCTGCATAAATATGGACATGATTATAAGCTGATTTTTGTCGGTGACGCGTCAATGAGCCCTTATGAAATCACCCACCCCGGTGGTTCGGTTGAACATTTCAACGAAGAGGCTGGCGTGACGTGGATGCATCGCCTGACCAACACCTATCCAGCCGCAGCCTGGCTCAATCCGGTGCCGGAAAAGCAATGGGGCTATTCACAGAGCGTCAAAATCATTCGTGAACTGATGAATGACAGGATGTACCCGTTAACCGTTGATGGTCTTGGTGACGCAATGAAGGAACTGACCCGGAAACAGGGTTGAAGAGCTAAGCTTCGACAGCAAGCAGAGTTGTTCCATCATATTTTTCGGCTGCCGCGTCAAAAATATCAAAAAGTTCAAAAGATTCATCGACCACAGCGACGTCTTTCAGGCCCGATAGTTTGAATGTGCCAAGCTTCAATTCGCGGGGTGGCAATCCCTCTTTTTCCAATGGAACTGCATCCACATACATCTCATCATGACGCGTATATAGAATATGCGGCGCCAATTTGAAGGCCGTATTATTATAGGTTGCAGCGATGCGCTTTTTCAACGCGATGCCTTCGAAAAGTTGTTTGCTCGGTAACATTTGCCAAAATTATCAGGTTTCACGCGCAATGCAAGCGCAATGTTGCACCGCAACATAATCAATAGAGCAACCGATCTGCGATCCTCTCGCGCCAATTCCCTTCGTCTGAAGCGGCAAGGGCTTCGAGATTTTCGGCGGTAGCCGATGGATCATCGACCCATTTGCGCAAAGCCGTACCACCATTGATCACATCGATAGCCAGCTTGCCCTCTTCATATTCATATGGAAAATCACGCCAAAGATCATAGCCGGGCGTGATATTCTTGATCGCTTTAAACGCCAGCGCCTGCAGCCGCCAAGGACGGAATAGATTGTGAGAATAGTCAGGACCTTCGGCATGGATCTGCACACCATTGCACAATATGCCCTGATGTTTGTGAAATGTCGGTTCAAACCAAATTTCCCGCAATTTGCAGCCCTCCAGCCATTGGGGAGCGATGTGGTTCATCTCGGTAATGACGGCGCGTGCATCGATATCGGGCGCCCCGAAAAGCTCCAAGGGCCGGGTTGTGCCCCTGCCCTCCGATAACGTGGTTCCCTCAAGCATGACCGTTCCAGCATAAGCTCTCGCCATGTTAACATTGGGCGCATTGGGGCTCGGATTGATCCATATATGATCGGTGGGCCAACCGAATCCCGGTCCGTCCGGCCGCCAGCCCTGCATTTCGATTATGCGATATTCGACATCGAGCTTGTAATGGCTGACAAACCATCGGCACATTTCACCCATAGTCATACCATGCCGCATCGGCATCGGTCCGGCGCCGACAAAACTCTCCCAGCCGGACTTCAGGGTCGTGCCTTCAACTGGCCTGCCCGCAGGATTGGGACGATCCAATATCCAGACCGTCTTGCCATGCTTTTCTGCCGCCTCAAGCATGTAGAGCAAGGTGGTCACAAATGTGTAGATGCGGCAGCCCAAGTCCTGCAAATCAATCAAGACGACATCAAATGTGCTCATCGATTGCCCGGTTGGCCGGCGCACTTCTCCATAGAGACTAAATACCGGTATCCGATGAACCGGATCGACAAAATCTGGCGACTCAACCATATTATCTTGCTTGTCGCCACGCAGTCCGTGCTGCGGACCGAATGCAGCGGTCAGGTTGATGTCGTCGAGAGCTGACAGGGCGTCCAGACTGTGCACCAGATCGCGGGTTACCGAAGCAGGATGCGCGACCAAAGCGACCCGCTTTCCCGCGAGAGGTTTGCGCAGCTCCGCGTCTTCAATCAACCGGTCTATTCCAAATTTCATCAGCGTCCCGCGGCCTCCATTTTAAGCATAAAGCAATCTCGATGGTGAAAATCAGGCTTACCTGCGGGATGAGCCAAAGCCCAGAGAGATTTCTCGCCATTTCGCAATTCGATGACGGCGGAAAGGCTCGCATCGAACTCGTTGTGCACCCAGAGGTCAGGCAATCCAAAGATCACTTCCATATCCATATGCATATCACCAACATCCATGAATATTTCCGGCGTTTGCACCATTGCCAGCGGATCCATTCCGGCGCGATAACTGTTGAAGCCATAGGCCGCCCAGTTACCCGATGGAGAGAAGTTGAATTCGCAATAGCGCTCTTGTCCGGGTTGGCGGAGGAATAATTCGAAGCAAGTCGTCCGCCACAAATTGTCCATCCGCCCGAGCTGATCCAGATTATTTGGCGGTTGGATTTGCGCGACATCACCGACGGCTCGATATCTGAGCCATATCACTCCAGCCTCGCTCATCGTCCATTGGACGGTGATCTGTTCGATCGCCGGATCCGGAGTGGCTGGATGGCAATGCAGATTCAAACGCATATTGCGACTTTCGTTGTCCCCATGTAACGCACCCATCTATGACCAATTATCAATCTGATCTCCTGCGTCTACTGAATGATCGCGGCTATATCCACCAGTTAACCGATGCCGATGCATTGGATAATCTCGCGACGAAAAGCGTCATCCCGGGATATATCGGCTTTGATGTGACAGCCGATTCGCTTCACGTCGGGAATCTCGTTCAAATCATGCTCCTGCGCCGCCTGCAACAGGCCGGACATAAGCCGATTGTGGTCATGGGAGGCGGAACGACGAAAGTTGGCGACCCTTCGGGTAAAGACGAGGTGCGCAAATTGCTGGATGATGAAGGCATTGCAGCAAATTTTGCCAAAATCCGGGGCAGTTTCGAGAATTTTCTGACGTTCGGCGATGGCCCGACCGATGCGATAATGGTCAATAATGATGACTGGCTCGGCCGTCTCGAATATATCCCGTTTTTGCGCGATGTCGGGCGCCATTTCACCATCAATCGCATGCTGACATTTGATTCGGTAAAACTCAGACTGGAACGTGAGCAGCCGCTGACCTTCCTTGAATTCAACTATATGATCCTGCAAGCCTATGATTTTCTGGAACTGTCTCGCCAATATCAATGCAAGCTGCAATTGGGCGGGTCCGACCAATGGGGCAATATCGTCAATGGCATTGAGCTTGGACGCCGAATTGATGGATCGGAGCTATTTGGTGTCACCACGCCCCTGATTACCAAGGCGGATGGTTCAAAGATGGGCAAGTCGGTCGACGGTGCAATATGGCTGAATGCCGACCGGCTGTCGCCATATGATTATTGGCAATTCTGGCGCAATACCGACGACCGTGATGTCGGCAAGTTCATGCGCTTGTTCACCGATATTGACTTGAGCGAGATCGCACGACTGGAAGCGCTGGAAGGCTCAGAGGTCAACGAGGCCAAAAAAATCCTGGCGGATGCTGCTACGACAATGGCCCATGGTGAAAATGCAGCAAAACTGGCTGCCGAAACCGCACGTCAGACGTTTGAGCAAGGCAATGCCGGCGGAGATTTGCCGGTTTTCGAAACAGCCGCGTCCGAGCTTTCAATTTTGGATGCATTGGTCGGCATTGGATTTTGCGCCTCCAAAGGGGAAGCGAAACGCTTGGTCAAAGGCGGCGGCGCCAGGATTGAGGGCGAGCCGGTCCATGATGTTGATCAGATGATATCGCTCGGCGATACCGAAACGAAAATTTCAGCTGGCAAGAAAAAACACGGATTATTGCGCAAGCTCTAGTCCGGTTGTCCTTGCGGGTCCGTTTACGGATTTTTACCTTTTGTTGTTGATCATCCATTATTGTAGACAATCATGTCTGTTTGGAGCTCGCAACAATGACCAAGGCACCGCATCACTCGTCGGCCGATTTACGCCGCGCGGCGCGGTTTGCTGTTGATTTCGAGACGCTCTGTGAAGTCTATCCTGATCGCGAATTTCGCATAAGGATCGCAAATATTTCCGCTCATGGGATGATGCTGACGGATCCGATCGACATGAAAAAAGGTGATCGCATGGTCGTGCGCCTGCCGGTTATCGGACGGATTGAAGCCTATCTTGTCTGGTCGCATCAGGGCCGTTCAGGCTTTGAATTTGAAAGAGTGATCCGCGAACCGGATTTTGTCGCGATGCTGGACAAGGTCGAGCATCTCTAGGTTCAACCACTTCTCAACAAACTCACCCCCCAATCACGTTCAAAAAGGTACAGTGCGAGACGCGCGGCTTGTCCTCGTGGACTATCAAGGCCTCCATCACGATCCAGCAACAAGCGTGCATCATCCGTTGCCGGGCCAATAAATTCCTGAACCTGTTCGGGAGAAGCCACCCGAAATCCCGCCTCTCCGGACTGCCGGGTCCCAAGCAATTCTCCAGCGCCACGAAGGCGCAAATCCTCTTCGGCAATGCGAAAGCCGTCATTTGTCTCGCGCATCAGCGTCAGCCGTGCTCTTGCAGTTTCACTCAACGCCTCTCCGCGCAGCAGCAGGCAGTTTGATTTTGCGCTGCCCCTGCCCACGCGTCCGCGCAGCTGATGGAGCTGGGCGAGACCGAAACGATCAGCAGCTTCAATCACCATCAGGCTCGCATTCGGGACATCGACTCCCACTTCAATGACCGTGGTCGCCACCAATATCTTGATCTGGTTGCTCTGAAAGCGTTCCATCACGGCGTCTTTCTCCGGCCCTTTCATGCGTCCATGAACCAGACCAACCTGGTCGCCAAAGCGCGATCTCAACGTGGCCGCACGCTCTTCGGCAGCGGCAAGATCGCTTTTTTCGCTCTCTTCGACCAACGGACAAACCCAATATGCCTGGCCACTGCCGGCGATATGTCGTTCCAATCCGTCGACAACTTCCGCCAACCGGCCGTCGGAAATGACCCGCGTTTCAATCGCCTGACGTCCCGGTGGCAACTCGTCGATCCGGGAGACATCCATTTCACCATATTGGCTCAAGGTCAGTGTCCGTGGAATCGGTGTCGCAGTCATCGCAAGCAAATGAGGCGTCAGCGCCGCCTTTTGCGTCAGCATCAAGCGCTGAGACACACCGAATTTATGCTGCTCGTCAATCACCGCCACCGCCAAATTACGATATTGCACTTTCTCCTGAAAGATCGCGTGGGTACCGATCAGAATATCAATCGAGCCATCAGCAAGCCCCATCAAGGTGGATTCGCGCATTTTCCCTTTGTCACGCCCCGTCAGGATCGCCAGATTCACCGGCATTCCAGTCAACAATTTTTGCAGCCCTTCGAAATGCTGCCGCGCCAAAATTTCAGTAGGAGCCAATAATGCAGCTTGATGTCCTGCTTCCACCGCATTGAGCAAAGCCATCAGAGCGACCAGTGTTTTGCCCGAGCCGACATCGCCTTGCAGCAGCCGTAACATCGGCGCAGCTTGCGCGAGATCGCTTTCAATCTCGGAAATACAGCGTTTCTGGGCACCGGTAAGTTCGAACGGCAATTGCAGTTGATCTCGAAGCTTTCCGTCGCCCCTGATCGGCACACCCTTCTTGCTCCTGTTGCTTGCGCGCACCAGCATGAAGGCAAGCTGGTTTGCGAAAATCTCGTCATAGGCGAGACGCTCTGACGCATCTTCACCTTCCACCCGATGGAGTGAAACAGCGCTCTCCCGCCAGGCTTTCCACTTTTTTGTCGCCAATTGACTGGGTTCAATCCATTCCGGCAATTCGGGCGCCAGCTCGATCGTCTGGTCGATCAATTGCCGCATGCGGGTGTTGCCGAGCCCGTCCGACAATGGATAGATCGGTTCGACCAAAGCGATTTCATTGACCTGATTGGGTTCGAGCACCTGATCCGGGTGAACCATTTGCAACTCATCGCCATAACGTTCCAGCTTGCCGGATATGATTTTCGGTTCGCCCAGCGGCAAGAGCTTCTTTGGCCAGCCGGTGTTGCGCCCGAAATAGGTTAGGCTGATGAAATTCCCAACTTTGTCCGTGGCATGAACCCGGAGCGGGCTTCGGGGCCCGCCGGAGCGGTAATCGACCGGCGTTACCTCGACGATGATTGTCTCACCAACATCGATCTCATCAAGTTCATCCACCCGTTTCCGGCGCATCCAGTGACTGGGCTGATGATAGAGCAGATCCTTGACCCGTGTCAGACGCAATTTCTCGAGCGGCTTGGCGAGTGCCTTGCCGACGCCCTTGAGCGACTGGGTTTCACCAAATAATGGATTGAGTATCTCGGGCCGCATGTCTATCCGCCTTTATACCCTCGCTGGCTCAATATGCCAGCCAAGTTGGAGCATCGGATATGGAACGCGATATAAAGCTGAAACGGCTGCAATTTCGCGCGTGGCATCGCGGCACTCGGGAAGCCGACTTCATGATCGGTGGTTTTTTCGATCGCTATGGTCAAACTTGGACCGAGGAGGAGATGGAATGGTTCGAAGCCCTGCTGTCGCATGACGATGTCGATGTCATGGCTTGGGCGATTGGAACGCTGCCTGTTCCGGAACAGTTCAAGGGCAAACAGATGGATGCGATGCAGCAGCTAGACTTCATTGATGCCACAAAATGACCCTTAAATTACTGACTCAAAAGCTTTTTTAGATGAAATTCATAGATAGACTAAGTGCCTCGAGTACCGGGATGACGCTGGCAGGTGTGCCTGCTGGCTATCGTCCGCTGTGCCTGTCGGAAATAGCCACGGATTCAGATAGTCGGACGATCTATATCGCGACCGATGATGCGACGATGAGCGCGATTGCATCGGCTGCCCGATTCTTTGATCCTGATTTGCGAATCATTGAATTTCCGGCTTGGGATTGTTTGCCATATGACCGCGCATCCCCGGCCATTCATACAAGTGCAGACCGTCTAGCAGCACTGGCCGCGATTGCCGCGCCGCATGAAGGACCGCTGTTGGTTGTGACAACCGTCAACGCTGTAACTCAGCGAGTATTGCAGCCTGATCGGGTTCGGGAACTGGTGACCCGATTGGAACCCGGCACCATTATCGAGCAGGAAAAGTTGATCTCTTTCCTTTATGCCAACGGCTTCGTGCGCGTCGATACTGTGGCCGATAGTGGCGAGTTTGCAGCCCGTGGTGGGTTGATCGATCTATTCCCTCCCGGCGCTGAACTGCCGCTCCGGATCGACCTGTTCGGGGATGAAATTGAGACCTTGCGTCAGTTTGATCCTAATGATCAGCGCACGGTCGGCAATATCGACGGCTTTGATCTGCTCCCGGTATCGGAATTCCTGCTGGACGACGCGAGCATTACCCGGTTTCGCACCCGCTATCGCGATCTTTTTGGTGCAGTGGCAACCGGCGATCCGCTCTATCAGTCAATATCCGAAGGCCGCCGACTGGCCGGAATGGAACATTGGCTTCCGTTGCTCGAAGACAGTCTTGCAACAATCTTCGATTTTTTCGACGAGAAGACGACCATTTTACGCGACACTGCAAGCTCCGCCGCGATCGATGCACAGTTTTCCGGAATTGCCGACTATTATAAAAATCGGATCGAGGCCGACAAAGCCAATCTCTCAAGCTACCGACCGCTTGCACCTGAATCCCTATATTTGACCGTCGATGAATGGGCGTCACAGCAGAATGATTCACCCATTCATCTGCTGAGTGAGTTTGATGAGCCGGAGTCGGAATCGGTCGCCTCTTTGTCCGTTTCATCGCCGCGCGATTTTTCGCCTGAAAGAGCCCGAAACGAAAATATATATCAAGCGCTCGGTGCCCATCTCAACAGTCTTGTGAAAACCGGCTCCAAAGCAATTGTCGCGAGCTATAGCAAAGGATCGAGAGCACGGCTGTTTGACCTGTTGAAGGATTATGACGTCAAAGCACCGGCTCTGTGCGACGACTGGGACTCCTGCCTCTCTTCCGATAGTGCGATCGTTCTGACAATATTGCCGCTGTCGTCAGGTTTCCGCACCGAAAGTCTGTCGTTACTGACGGAACAGGATATTTTTGGCGACCGATTGGTGAGAAAATCCAAACGCCGCAAAAGCAGCGATGCCTTTATCGAAGAATTGTCGGCACTTGGTCAGGGCGATCTGGTGGTTCATCTCGAACATGGTATCGGCCTTTACGAAGGGATCGTATCCATTCCTGTGGGGGAAAGCCCGCATGATTGTGTGCATCTCAAATATGCGGGCGGCGACAAATTATATGTGCCGGTTGAGAATATCGACGTGCTCAGTCGCTACGGAGATGGCGGTGATAGTGTTGTCCTCGACCGACTGGGCGGAGAAGGCTGGCAGCGCCGCAAATCGAAACTGAAAGAGCGTATTCGTGCGATTGCGCATGAGCTGCTCAAAACAGCTGCGGCCAGGGCTCTGCAACCTGCCAATCCGGCGCGGATCGAGGCCAGCGAAATGGCCGGATTTGTCGACCGCTTTCCCTATCAGGAAACCGATGACCAGCAGCAGGCGATTGAAGAAGTGCTTGGTGACATGGCATCAGGTCAAGCCATGGACAGGCTCGTCTGTGGCGATGTCGGCTTTGGCAAAACCGAAGTCGCCATGCGTGCCGCCTTTGCCGCCGCGATGGCCGGTATGCAGGTCGCGATCATTGCCCCGACAACCCTTCTGGCGCGCCAGCATTTCACCAATTTCGAAGAACGATTTCGTCCCTTTCCGATCAAAATTGGACGTCTATCTCGTCTGGTTCCCGCAGCCGAGGCGAAAAAGACCCGCGAACAGCTAACCAGTGGTGAGGTCGATATCGTTATCGGAACGCATGCACTGATCGCGAAATCCATCGCGTTTCAGCGACTGGGATTGATCATCGTTGATGAGGAACAACGCTTTGGCGTAACTCACAAAGAGCGCCTCAAGGCGTTGAAGGCGGATGTGCACGTCCTCACGCTGACCGCCACGCCGATACCGCGGACTTTGCAAATGGCAATGACCGGCTTGAGGGAATTGTCGGTTATCCAGACACCACCCGTCGATCGGCTTGCCGTACGAACTTATGTAATGCCGTGGGATCCAATTCCGCTGCGAGAAGCGCTACTGCGCGAACATTATCGCGGCGGACAATCCTTCATCGTGGTCCCGCGCATCGCAGACCTGCCGGATATCGAAGAATTTCTGAAGGAATATGCACCGGAAATCAACTATGTGATTGCCCATGGACAAATGGCACCGGCCACGGTCGAGGAACGGATGTCCGCTTTCTACGACCGCAAATATGATGTTCTATTGGCCACGACCATTGTCGAAAGTGGCCTCGATATCCCGAGCGCCAATACATTGATCATCCATCGCGCGGATCGCTTTGGTCTCGCCCAGCTTTACCAGCTGCGCGGACGGGTCGGACGATCCAAAACGCGGGCCTATGCCTATATGGTCACCCCAAAAGACCGGATCATTACGGAAAAAGCCGAGAAACGGCTAAAAATACTTGGCGACCTTGACAGTCTGGGTGCCGGATTTGAACTTGCCAGTCACGATCTTGATATTCGCGGTGCCGGCAATCTTCTCGGCGACGAACAATCCGGGCATATCCGTGAAGTCGGGTTTGAACTCTATCAATCGATGCTGGAGGATGCGATCCTCGAGGCGAAGGCCAAAGGGGCCGGACTCGAAGCCGACACCGATGGCTTCTCGCCGCAGATCACGGTCGACGCTCCCATATTGATCCCCGAAAAATATGTGCCCGACCTTTCGCTTCGCATGGGTCTCTACCGCCGGATGAACGGCCTCAAAACTCTGCCCGAAATAGAGTCTTTTGCGGCCGAAATGATTGATCGATTTGGCGATCTACCTGTAGAAACGGATAATCTTCTCAAGTTGATGCAGATCAAGATGAACTGCGTCAAAGCCCGTATTTCAAAGATTGAAATGGGTCCACGCGGAGCCTTGGTCAGCTTCCACAAAGACAAATTTCCTAATGTTCCCGGGCTGCTCTCTTATGTGGAGCGGTTGAAAGGGACTGCCCGCATTCGTCCGGACAACAAGCTGTTCATTGAACGGAAATGGCGTGATCCCAAATCAAGGCTCCATGGCCTGACCCAGTTGACAACCGGCTTGTCCAAACTGGCGGGCAAGCAAATCGCCTAATTGCTGCGCAGGGCAAAAATTTCAAATTCCTCTGGCGGGAGCGGGCTGGATCGCAGGAACCCCTGATAATATTCGCAATTCTGCGCGGCCAGAAGTTCCAGTTGGGCTTCCGTTTCGACGCCTTCCGCGATGACCAAAAGATCGAGACTATGCGCCATATTGATGATCGAGCGGACGACCACCCGGTCTTTCGCAGACCCGCCAATATCTCCAGTCAAACCGCTGTCGATTTTCAAATA
The DNA here is from genome assembly GCA_001650955.1 of Sphingomonadales bacterium EhC05. Lineage (GTDB taxonomy): Bacteria > Pseudomonadota > Alphaproteobacteria > Sphingomonadales > Sphingomonadaceae > Parasphingorhabdus. Next base: position 4,453 of record LXYP01000045.1, on the reverse strand, counting down.
GTCCAGCGGTAGCTCCTTGAGATAGGCAAGACTGCTATAGCCCGTGCCAAAGTCATCAATCGCGATCCGAACTCCCCGCTCTCGGAGTTGAGACAATTTATATACTGAATTGGCCATGTCGCCGATCAGTTCAGATTCGGTGATCTCCAAAGTCAGGCGATCTCGTGGGAAGCCAGATTCTGCGACCTGATCCAAGATCTGTTCGACGAAGCCGGGCGCTGCCAAATCAATAGCTGTCGTATTTATCGAAAGCCTCAGGAAGGACAGGCTATCGGGCCATTGCGCGGCTTCGGAAAGTGCGCGGCGGTGAATATGCATCGAAAGTTGGGCCATTAGACCGGCACGTTCGGCGACAGCAAAAAGCGTTGCAGCTCCCAGCAGGCCATATTCAGGATGATCCCAGCGGGCGAGCGCTTCCGCACCGACCAATTGACCTGTTTCCACCTTCATTTGTGGTTGAAATGCGACAACGATGTCACCCCGATCAATCGCTTCGGCCAACTGCTCTTCCAATTGATGTTCGAGCGCAACATCGGCATCCGAAGCACTGTTGACCTTGAGCAATACCGCATCTGCAGCGATGGCTTCCGCCAAGGCCAAGCTCACTCTGCGCAGCAGCAGGCCTTCATCTCGAGAATCAATACTCAACGCAATGCCTGCACGAGCAATCATCTGGATATTTCGTCCATTGATTTCGACAGGTGCGAAAACGGACTGCAAAAGATGTTCCGCGAGGTCCGCAATCGGGCTCTGGTCGTTCTCCAAAGCGATTGAAATCAGGAAATTCTGACCGTCAAATCGCGAGACAAGACATTCATCCACATTCTGGCGATTGGTTTCGCTCATCAGTCTCTGACCGATGACCCGCAACAATTGGTCTCCGATCAAACGACCGAAGGCGGCGTTGATTGTGCGGAAATTTTTCAGACCTAGGGCGATCAGACCAATTTGTTTCCCGGAGCTCAGCCGATCCTTGATCCAAACACGAGCCGCGGATGAATTGCGAAGCCCCGACAGGATATCGCGATCCGTCCAATCCTTATCAGCATTTTCCGGCGCCAGATATTCGATCCGACCATATAGGCGATCATCGGTTTGATGGAGGTGGTGGATCACCCGTTCACCATCGATCTCATGCGGAACCGCCGCCTGCGCCGAGCCATCTTTCAGACGTCCCATTGCGCCGCGAGCCCGGCCACGTTCCCGCTTGGAAAGCTGTCGATAGATCGCGGTGATCGGATAGAGCTGGAAATCATAGGATGGGAGACGTCGCTGCAAATGGTCGCTCACCCAATTTTTGGACAAGTCGGATGTTGAATAGGACCACGCATCGTCCGACTCAGAGAACATATTATGGAAGCTTTGCACGACTTCGGCGCCTCCTCGAACATTTTCAACATATCGATAGGCAAAATCGATGGCCGATCGCAAATCGGCATGGGGGTTCGCAATATCGAGAAAATGAGTGGCCCCGCTGCGCAAGCATTTTTGAGCGATCTCTGAATCACTCGTCTCATCCCCAAGCGCAATGATCGCAAAGCCGCCTTTGACGGAAAGCGGCGTGAGATCCTGAATCGCATGCAATCCCCGGCCATCTGCATCTCTAACATCAATGACGGCAATCAGCGCATGGGCAGATAGAAAACGGGTCTTGAGATTATCATCCCGACGGGCAGCACTGACCCGCCAGCCAAAAGCCGATATTTGGGCTGCAAGCGGGTCACGGTCGTCAAAAGACAGCAGAAACACGTTTCTCAAACGGTCTTCACCCAGTTTCGAGAAGTGGGACGGATGAACTATAAATTCCTTTCGAACATGATATGCCGCGAGTTGAAAACAGATGGCTCCTATCTTTTTCTATAGCAGGTAAATCTTTATATGCCGTTGCTTGCATCGCCGGTAATCGCTAGAAAATAGGTTGATTTTAGGGTGAGATAGATAATGCAAGACGGCTTTGGTCGAAAAATTGACTATCTGAGGATATCGGTCACGGATCGTTGCAACTTCCGCTGTCAATATTGCATGTCGGAAAAAATGACCTTCATGCCGAAAAGCGAACTGCTGTCACTGGAAGAAATTACCCTGATTGCAGAACGGTTCATCAGCCACGGGATTCGGAAAATCCGTCTGACCGGCGGCGAACCGCTTGTCAGGCGAGACATGAAAGACGTTATCCAACGTCTCGGCCGCAAAGTGAAATCTGGCGAACTTGAAGAGCTGACATTGACCACCAATGGCTCGCTGCTGACCGAATATGCCGACCATTTGGCCGATCATGCCGTGCGACGGATTAACGTCAGCATGGACACTCTGGACCCTGACCGATTTAGCGAGATCACACGTGGCGCGAAAGTCGAGACGGTAGTTGATGGAATCGCCGCAGCCAAAGCCGCCGGTATTACCGTGAAAATCAATATGGTCGCCTTGCGGAATTTCAATGAAGCCGATCTGTTGCCAATGGCTGAATTTTGTGCCGCTAACGGTCATGACCTGACAATAATCGAGACCATGCCGCTTGGCGATGTTGGTGCTGACCGAACCTTGGCTCATATTTCGGCGGAAGAGTTTCTGGCTCCCTTGAACGATCAATATACGCTCAAACCAATCCCTCATCGCAGTTCTGGTCCGGCGCGCTATGTATCCGTAGAGCCACTGGATTTGCGCCTGGGCATGATTACACCGCTCAGCAACAATTTTTGTGATGACTGCAATCGGCTTCGCCTCACGACGGACGGCAAGATTTTCATGTGTCTCGGCCATAATGCCCATGTCGATCTGCGCGCCGCAATCCGCAAGGATGGTATCACTGCCGTTGACCAACTGCTCCAGCAGGCTTTAAAGCTAAAACCGCTGCGGCACGATTTCAATGCTCAGCTTAACGGGTCCGCAGAGATATTGGAGCGTCATATGAATGTCACCGGCGGATGAATAATGAAAAATGGGCACTCATCGTGTCCCCGACACCCCAAGCCCAAGCAGCCGGCCAAAAATTGCACGACCTTGTGGACTGGGTTCCTATCGAAGAAGCAGATCGCGCGGTCGTGCTTGGCGGCGATGGGTTCATGCTCCAGACATTGCACCAGATGCTCAACCGCCGAAAAATCATGCCGGTATACGGGATGAATCTGGGCACCGTCGGTTTTCTGATGAACAACTGGCATATGGATGACCTCATGGAGCGTCTAACCTCCGCCCGTGCGTTCAAGGTCAAGCCGCTCAAAATGGAAGTGGAAACGATTTCCGGTGCCAGTTTCACCTTGCCTGCAATCAATGAAGTATCGCTGCTGCGGGAAACCCGGCAGACGGCCAAGCTGGAAATCGAGATCAATGGCCGGATCATGATGGAGGAACTGGTGTGCGATGGCGTATTGATCGCAACGCCGGCCGGATCCACTGCTTATAATCTTTCGGCCAATGGCCCGATTCTTCCGCTTTCGTGCAATCTCCTCGCCCTGACGCCAATCAGTCCATTCCGGCCGAGACGCTGGAAAGGCGCGATATTGCCCGACAAGATGGAAATCAATATCCGCGTGCTCAACCCCGAAAAACGGCCGGTTAGTGCGGTTGGCGACCAGCAGGAAGTGCGCGATGTAAGCAGTGTCAAAGTCGCAATAGACCGCGCCCAGTCGCTCACCATGCTGTTTGATCCGGAACATGCATTGGATGATCGCATTGCAATGGAACAATTTGTCGTTTGATGGCTTGCGGGACGCAAATGACATTGTTATAGGCGCGCTTCACTACAAGAGTCTCGGTCCACAATCGAGCCTGTTCCCCGATAGCTCAGCGGTAGAGCGTTCGACTGTTAATCGAAATGTCGTAGGTTCGAATCCTACTCGGGGAGCCATTTTCTTTTATATACCTCTGATATAATTGAATTTTTTTCTAAATGGAAAAATTAGCCCACCATTTAGCCCATCATCTAAATGGCCTATTCTTAATCACTATTCCTAAAATTATTGGTTGTTGAATGAATTTATCGCTTGTGGAGTTTTTGATACCGTCTGCTTCATCGCGATGTTGCCGACCTCGATTTGGCACCGAAATCAATTAATGATACAACCTTCGCTCCCATGGGAATTGTCAAACCCTAGGGCGTCATGACGCTCTCTATCACGGAGAACGTTATGATGAGGATTATAGGAAAAGTCGAGTTACGGGAGTTGGTATTATACAGCCCACAACACATAGCCAGATTGGAAAAGGCAGGTAAGTTCCCCAAGCGGGTACGGCTAGGCCCGAACCGAGTTGGTTGGGTGTTGCAGGAAGTGTTAGATTGGCTTCAAGAACGGCTCGATTGTAGAGCATAACCAAGCTGACACTCCAGAAATGGAGATGGGCGGTTGAGAGCAATCTCAATCGCCCTTTTTGTCACTGTCTATCCTACAGGCTAGTGTCCGCTTAGGGCGCAAAAGCGGATGGTGTGGATGGCTCCTGATCGCGGCGTCGCAAT
>LXYP01000044.1 GCA_001650955.1 Sphingomonadales bacterium EhC05 | reverse complement strand
TTCAAAAAAACGCTTGCATCTTTAGGGGCGTCCACAGATGGGAAACGGTCGTAGAGCCTATGCTAATACCAAGTAGAACCAGATGTTACCGATAGAAAACAATAAAAAGGCCACTGCTAACCAGTGGAAAATCATACGTCTTGTTTTGGTAAGGAACAGCGCGAGCACCAAAGCGATAATACCGCCGCCTGAATTTGCAATATATTCTGAAAAGGACCAATTTTCGCTGATTGCTGTTATGGCCGCGCTGGAAACCATGAGGAATAGGAAGAGGGAAAACAGGCCCCAGAATTGAGCTCTATTTTCGATATAAAAGTCTTGAAGATCAAAACCTTCTTCCGGCTTTTCATCGGGGAACACCGACGCGGAAAGCAAAAAAAAGGTCACCAGTATTAATACCTGCGGGAGGAATTCAACAAAGGAAATGGACTCCAAAGCGGAATATTTCTGGTAAACGGACCACCACAGATTCAACGTCGAACAAAGTATGACAAAACCTAAAGTCGGAACAATTAGATTCCAGCGGATTCGTTTCCTATATCGCAACATCTTATGCAGGCTTAAAGAAAGGTCGGCGATCGCTAGCCCGATCAGGATCGACGAAAACAGGATGATGTATTCACTGACTGTCATAGAGGCTGTCTCGGATTGGTGTTACATTTATTGGCTTAAATATGGCAATTTGAGGTTTGGCAACTTTAAAATGATGTATCTAGCTTCGGAGCAATGGCAGTCAGCCGAAGCTAAGGCTTCAAGTTTGTTTGATCAAAACTAATCGATGTCTGCTTTCTATACATCATCTCAAACACTCCATTTTCTCTCAAAAGACTAAAGTGTTGCGACGATCGGTTGAAATCAACTGCCCAAAGCAGAAATTAGACTGGACTAAAGCAAATGTCCGCTGTTGGGGCGCTTGCCGACGGGCGGCTTATATTGCAACATGGTTTCCATCTAACGTCGCAAAGTGGGTGGATAGCGGTCATTGATACGAGAAACTTCTAATGG
>LXYP01000043.1 GCA_001650955.1 Sphingomonadales bacterium EhC05 | reverse complement strand
CTTGCGTCATCCCGAGATATAGTCGCTGGCTCGCCAGGCCGACTATCACCGAATAAACGCTGATTTGCTGATTGAAGGAATTAATGTGACAATGCCGGGTTATCGATAGTTCGTTATGCAAGATAGGACGGGGAGGGCTGAGGGCAATGATACAAAATGCTTCTAGTTGTAGCTTTGTTTCTTCTTCCTGTTGCACCGTCGCAGGTTCTAGCACAACCCAAAGCCAAACCGGCTCAAGTCCTAAAAGTAAAAATTGAAGAGTTAAAATCGCAACAGCAAGAGGCTTCAGATGAACGTAATTATACGCAGCCATCATTGCCAAATGTTCTGACGACGGACACAGGCCATAATCGAGCAAACCAGTCCTGCAGGAGACCAAGGATTGACCAGTTCAACTTTCTTCTTGGCTTTAGAGAGTATTCGCAGTTTGGCTTTCTGGCGGAGTTATCCTTGCTCCTAATCTTTCGGTTAGCTAGGCTATGCACACAGCAGGCAATTTCCTGCTGCGAGGCTTTCAAAACCTCAAAACTCTCTGCCGGTCACATATTCATGTGTCCGGTTGGCTGGCGCGCATGACTGTAACGGAGCTCAATCACGATTATCAACTGTTCTAGTACTTTTTTAAACAAGATACGTGGCTTCTCCATGTGTATCCGGATCGCCTTTTGTGTTCTGGTATCGATCCTATATTTGCCAACAATTGCACAGGCACAAAATCCAACTAGTGAAAATTCAAAGCTGAGTCACTGCGCAACGTCTTTGCTACAGGTTAAAGCAAGTAGTTTTATCGAAACTGCCAGTTTCCATTATTACCAAAAGGAATTCGAAGAAGCTTACGCTCTCTACGATAGGGTCGTAAGAATTCGTCGTCGCTTGTATGGAGAGGAGCATCCTAGCACTCTAACCGCTCTTAAGGAATATGCTGACACACTGGAAGCGCTGAAACGGACACATGAGGCTTCTGCAATTCGATCACGAGTTAAGCGGTTGAAAAAAAAGATGTTGGGCCCGAGCCACCCCGAAATTCTGAAAGGAGTAGATACTGAAATTACTCACGCGGTAAAAATTAGTTCGCCTGTTTGGGCTTCTATTACATCGAAATCCGATATGGATGAACACAATTGTGAGGCTGAACTTGCTGCAACCGAGGCTGAACTTGTTGCAATCGGAGAAAATTACTTCGATGACGGTGTAGAAGCTGTAAGTGCCGAATATACTACGGAAGACGACAATTTTGAGACTGCACTTGCTGCAACCGAAGAAAATTACGCCTATGACGGCGAGCCCAGCGTGGTAGAATCTGTCAGCGCAAAAGAAGATACGGGTGAATATAATTGTGAGGCTATTCTTGCTGCAGTCGAGGCTGATCGTGCTGCAACTGAGGCTTTACTTGCTTTAACCAAAGAAAATTATGCTTATGACGTCGAGCTCAGTGTTCTAGAATCTGTCAGTGTCGAAGAAGATACGGGTGAAGACAATTGTGAGGTTGAACTTGCTGCAACAGAGGTTGAACTTGCTGCAACAGAGGTTGAACTTGCTGCAACCGAAGAAAATTACGCCTATGATGGCGATCTCAGTGTTGTAGAATCTGTCAGCGCGGAAGATGATCCGCGTTCGACTTCAGAACTTGCGTCAAGCGCACTTGATTTTATTAGGGCGGATCGCCCAAATCGCGCAGGCCCGCTTTTTGCTGAAGTCCTGAGGAGAGATCGGCTAGAACACGGCGTAATGCACGCCAATACATTGAGTAGTTTGGGGAACTATGCATTGTTTCTTTTACAAATTGGTCAGTATCCTGATGGAGAACAACTTCTAGCAGAAGCAGTTCGATTATCTAGAGATCAACTTGGTGATGATGATCGACAAACACTGAATACTATAAACAATTATGCTACGGCACTCTTGGCAGTTGGGCGGCCAAACGATGCTGAACCTCTCTTTTCAATGGTTATGGAGAAACGACTGAGAAGCGAGGATCCAGAATTCCTGGTAAGCCTAAACAATTATGCATCAGTTTTACAAAATTTGGGACGTACATCCGAAGCCGAACCATTGTTGGCTGAAGTGCTTCGATTGAGACGAATGAGGCTTGGTTCGTCACATCCCAGGACGATCAACAGTATTGCGTTTTATGGACTGGCTTTAGAAAATCTCGGCAGGCCTGCAGAAGCAGAGCCTCTCCTTGCGGAAGCTTTTCAATTAAATATGGATGAGTTTCAAATGAATTCGCGAACCAAGGAGATTGGCAGCCAATATGCAAAAGTATTACATTCCTTGGGGCGAAACTTAGAGGCAGAACCTCTCCAAGCAGAATTTTTGCTGTTCCGATTCCAGGAATTGGGCCCTAGGCACCCTAAGGTTTTGGCGGACCTTGACAATTATGCGTCAATTATCGCGGGGCAGGGCCGACGCAACGAAGCAGATCGTTTTTTCCATGAGGCCCTAAGGCTTCGTGAAAGCGTATTGGGTAAGACCCATCTGGATGCGAATGAAACCAGGGTAAACCTTATTTTTAATCGTCTTCACATCCCTGTTATATCGCACTTGGCTCTTGAGCCTTCCCGAATGATGCTTTCTGCGGTTCTCAATCAAAGATCAAATTCTGGCTTCATGCCTAATGATGAGATGTATAGTGAATATCAGGCCAATTACCAATCATCCCATTTTCGTCTTTTCGCTGATGCAGCTTGGTCACGTGGGCCCGGATTGCATCCTCAGGCACTTGCGGCGGGCGCAACCCTTTTGGAACAGGACGAGCAAGTAGCCCTTCGTGTCGAGGCGTTTACAGCACTGCAAGATGCATTGGGTAGCGCAGTTAGCCGCGCGGTAGCGCAGACAGCCGCGCGCAAGGCGGCCGGACGTGTGAGTGCAGAACTTGAAGATCGTGTGATAGAGCGCCAATCATTGTCGGATCAGTGGACAGCAGCCGACAAGGCGCTGGTAGCAGCGCTGGGGGAGAGCGGAGAGACGGCAGACACCAAGCGCACTAATTTACGCAAACGGCGCGATTATCTTGAGGCACGGATGCAGGCGATTGACGCCCGCCTTCGTGCCGACGCTCCTGATTATTTTGCATTGATCCGCCCCGAGCCTCTGTCTCTTCCTGAGGCGCAGGCGATACTGGGCGTTGACGAGGCAGCATTGCTGCTGGTGCCATCTGAATTCGGTACGCACGTGATGGCGGTGACAAAGGATGGCGAAGGCCTGAAGTGGCACCGTTCTGAGCTGAAGGCGGAGGATATAGAGAATGCAGTCGCTGATCTTCGGAAGGGCTTGGACCAGCAGGTTAATCCGCTGTCGAGAGACTATGACAAGGCCTTTGATAGGACTGCGGCTTATGAGCTCTATAAGGCACTGATCGAGCCGGTGGCTGACAAGCTGAAGGGCAAGACCCATGTCTATGTGGCCGCAGCAGGCTCTCTGACCTCGCTGCCACTGTCTATTCTGGTGACTGCGCCGCCTGAAGGCGAGGACGATGATCCGGAGGCCTTGCGTAATACACCGTGGCTATCTGACCAGTATGCGCTGGTACAGATACCCTCACTGCAGTCACTGCAGCTGCTGCGCAGCCTGCAGTCGAAGAAGGCGGCTAATGACAATGAGGCCATGCGTCCCTTTGACGGCTTTGGCGATCCGGTTCTCGCCCCTGTGAAGAAGGTAGCGGCAGGAGGAAGCGGTACCGGCTTTGATGATCTGTTCGTGCGCGGCACAAGAAGTGCAGAAGGCGCAGGCGTTGTAAACCTTGCCAGCCTCAAGGCACTGCCCAGTCTTCCCGGTACTGCAACAGAGCTGAAGAACCTGCGCGTGAGCCTTGGCGCTCCAGAAAGCTCTATCCGTATGCAGGCAGCTGCAACAGAGGAAGCAGTGAAGAATGCTGATCTGTCGAACAGCCGTATCCTTGCCTTTGCCACCCACGGCGTACTTGCCGGAGAGATAACAGGAGCCGCAGAACCGGGCCTTGTGTTTACCCCGCCAGAAACAGCGAGCGAGAAAGATGATGGCCTTCTCACAGCATCAGAGATTACAACCCTCAATCTCAATGCAGACTGGGTGATCCTGTCTGCCTGCAACACAGCATCAGGTGATGGCAAGGGCGCGCCCGGTCTCTCCGGCCTTGCGCGTTCCTTCTTCTATGCCGGTGCCAGAAACCTGCTCGCCTCACACTGGCCGGTGAGAGACGATGTCGCCTCCACCATCACGGTCGATACCATCGACCAGCAAAAGACTGCATCCCTTTCCAGGGCACAGGCCTTCCAGAAGGCCATGCAGAATATCCGTAACGACAGCACCGACACAACCAAAGCACATCCAGCAGCATGGGCACCCTTTATCTTGGTGGGGGATAAATAAAAGGGGATCATGAATGATGATGTTTGATGGTTTTGAAAATTTGGCGCTAGCCTTGTTCGTGCCGGCCCTCTTGATATTGCGTGGATTCTGCGTCGCCTTCGAAAGCGGGCAGAAGTTTACGATTGGAGTGCTGAAATGGAAGATGACAGTGTCCGAAAAACCAATAATGCCTTCAATAACGGTGATATCGTTCAATTGAGGTCGGGAGTCCCATCAGTCGGCCTGGCGAGCCAGCGACTATATCTCGGGATGACGCAAG
>LXYP01000042.1 GCA_001650955.1 Sphingomonadales bacterium EhC05 | reverse complement strand
TTGTGTTCGCAGTTTACGATAACAACTGCATTATGGCGCATTGCGACGCCGCGATCAGGAGCCATCCACACCATCCGCTTTCGGGATAAAACAGCCACAACGCTAATGTCCGCTAAGGGCGCAAAACCGGACACTAGAAATGTATAAACTGCCCGTCGGCTTCCGCCCCAGTAGTTGTCATTCTCACTGGGCAAGTTCGATGTCCGCTTCGCGCCCCAATTCCGGTCATTCCAAAATAACTCAGACAATCTTGGAAGCGGTCATTCGATGCGCAGTCTCCAATTAGGCAAGTGGCGATCAGTAGCCAATTCTCCAATGCCCCGGCAACAGCAGTCTTCATTCGCCACCGAATCGAAGCCGTAAGCCGCCATTCAAAGTAAACCCGTCGAGCGGTGCCCAAGCGTCAACCGTCCATTGTCCGCCTGCATCGCGCTGCGGCAACAATAATGGGTCGTAGCGTGTCTGCCGCACATTGAGCAGATTCTCGGCATTGGCAAACAGGCTGATCCGGCCCAAGACTACTTCCCCCAGAATTCCCAGATGCACATAGGGTCTGCTGCGCGTGCGGTAGGGATTGTCTTCCAGCGATTGTTTGCCGGTATAATAGGCCTCGACTCCAATTCGCCCTTTGCCATGCTCTTCCCACATGCCAACAAGTCCCGCAGTATGGCGCGGGGTCAGAGGAACTTCGCGCCGCCCAATACCGGAAGGATCAGGTTCGCGAGCATCGACATAGACATAACTGCCTGTCACCGTAAAACCGTTCTCCTTATACCGGACAAGCAATTCTGATCCGCGCACTCTAGTCGTTCCGTCGACGTTAACTAGACTTACTCGGTCCGGTGCGATTTTCTGTAACCGTGTTGCGTTTTGGATATTGGCACCGAATACTGTCACACTGGCCTCGAACGGACCACTAGCATAGCCAACATCAAGCGAAGCCGTCGTAGCGGTTTCAGCCTCGAGATCGCCGAGGGGTTCAAGCCGTGAAAGTCCGGCTGCCTCGATTTCGTCGACAAAGGGATTGGGAGCGAAGAAGCCGCCGCCGAGCGATCCGCGGATCGTCCAGTTGCCGGGCCGATATAGAGCCGATAGACGCGGGCTAAACTGGGTGCCGAATTCATCGTGAAAATCCACCCGCCCGCTCGCCGCCAGAGTGAGGTCAACAGTCGCCTCGTGTTCCACCTGCGCGAATATGGCCGGCACATCATAACTGTAATCGAATGCCGGGAATGTTTCCGAACGGAAGGCGTCAGACTGGAAGGCGATCCCGCCGACCCAAGTGGTGGCACCGCTCCCGCCCGAGGCAGACGCTTCGGCGAAAAGACTTTGATGCCGGTCATCTTCTACCACCGCGCCAAAACGGTGCTGATGATCTTGCCGCATGGCGGACGCGCGAAGGTGGAGGGTCAAGCTATCGCCAATCGGTGTTTCGCCGACAATCCCGGCATCAAAACGCTCCGTATCCTGTGTTTGCGCGAAGAATGTTCCATCGGGCACGGTTTGGCCCGGCAACGTGCCGCCGGTCCGTTCTTCCGTCATCGCGCCAAGCGTAAGATATAAGGAACTGCCACTACCATCTTCCCACTGCAATCGAGGGCGGGCGGTCAGTCGGTCATAGGAGGCTATGTCATACCATCCGTCACCATCAATATCCTGACCGGTCTGGCGATGCGCGCCAGCGGTTAGCGACATGCCTAACTTGCCTGTTAACGGGCCAGAGATATATCCGGTCAAATCCTGCCCGCCGCGCGTGGTCGCATTCGCCAGTATCTCGGCTTCAAACGCATCGCCGGGACGTTTGGAAATCAGGTTGATTACGCCGCCAAGCGCGGATGGTCCATATAAAGCGGAAGCCGCACCCTTGATAATTTCTACTTGTCCCAAATCGGTTGGCGGTATCTGCAACAGGCCGAGCGACGCGGCCTGGCCGCCGTAAAGCGGCAGGCCATCAGCCAAAAGCTGTGTGTATCGCCCCTCCAGACCCTGGATCCGGATATTTGCAGCGCCGAGCGCAGGTGACGTGGTTTGCACCCGGACGCCGCCGGTTTCCGCAACCAGCATGGCAATATTGCCGGGCCGCATGATCGCCTTTTCCTCAATCTCTTCCCCCACAATCACTTCGACGCGGATCGGCTCATCTTGCACGCGGCGACGGTTGCGAGTTCCCTGCACGATGATTACCTGTTCAGCTTCCTCGCTGTCATGATCGTCCGCATGGTCGGCCTCCGGGTGGTCAGTGCCGGAAGAGTCTTGAGCGAATGCAGGAACACTAAGGAAGATTGGGATAGCAGAGGCGATCAGCCGCCAATACGGGAGGGAACGGATCATTAGAGTTCTTTCGTAATTGGTAAGATAAATTTCGGCGCGTAAGTCATACCTGCGCGAGTTCTTTTCTGGCTTAAGAGAACACGTCGATACTTCCCCATATGGCCAGACCGGCCATAACCGATGCAACTAGCAAATCAGGCCACGCATTGCCCGTGCCAAATACGCCCAGCGCCGCAACGAGCACTGCTATGTTACCGACCGCGTCATTGCGAGAGCAAATCCAGGCGGAGCGCATATTGGCATCGCCATTACGAAATCGTAGTAACATTAGCGCGACGATGATATTCACGATTAGCGCCAACGTCCTGATCATCCCCATCGTCTGTGGTTCAGGCTCGGACCCGGTGAAGAAGCCATAAATCGCGTAACCGATCACCCATAGACCAAAGGCCAACATCGTAGCGCCTTTGACTAGCGCCGCGCGGGATCGCCAGCTAAGCGCCATTTCGGCGACAAACAGGCTAATGGCATAATTGGCGGCATCGCCGAAGAAATCCAGCGCGTCGGCTTGCAGCGCGCGCGAATCCGCCGCCACACCTGCGACGATTTCCACCGCGAACATTGCGGCATTTGCAAATAGCGCAAACCACAGCACCCGGCGCCACCTTGGGTCGTTGTGGCTATTTCCCGTATCGGCGGGAATATCGCAGCAGGATTTGGACATGAACGCGTCTCTTGTAGTTTCGAGTCGCAAAGCTATATGCACCCTATAGCCTCTATAGGGTCAAGAAATGTTTATCGGTGAATTGGCGAAGAAAACGAATACAAAGGTGGAGACTATTCGCTATTATGAACGCGAAGGCATCTTGCCCGCCGCTGACCGGACTGATGCAAACTATCGTGATTATTCACCTGTGCACTTGGCAAAGCTAACATTTATCCGGCGTTCACGCGACCTCGGATTTAGCATGGCTCAGGTGCGCTCACTACTCGATTTGGCGGTCGATGATGACCAGCCATGCGCCGGTGTCGATGCAATGGCACGCGAGCATATTATTAATGTGGATCGCAAGATAGCTGACCTCACATTGCTGCGGGCGGAGTTGTCGCATCTACTCAACGCGTGCGATAGCGAACGGATTGGTAAATGCCGTATCGTAGAAGCACTCGGTGAACCACGCCGCTGATAGGTGTAGAGCATTGGTTTAAACGACCGAAGGGATGACTGGGTATCAATTCTTAGCAGAGCGGCAGCCTAGCCCCCTTGCGCATTGCAATGCGGACAGTCAGCAAACGGCCCATTGTACGAAGCTACGTGACTAACTGCCAGCTGCTCTATGGGCTGCAACTTCAGCATCACTGACATCTCTGGGGAAGCACTTCGGTGACTTGCCACCTGGCCGACTCCAGGCACTACGACCACCACATTTGCGGCCGCCACGGTCTGTGTTGTAAGGGCATGGGCAACTTCCAGAGTAACGAGCTATGTTCTCTTCGATGATGCGTTCTCGGATTTGCTTATCCGATGGTTGAGCCAAAAGCGGTTGTACAGCAGTTGCCGTCAAAACCAAGATAGTTGCGCGAATTATCCGAAGCACATGATTTCTCCGCCATAAATCTAGAATGCTCGCTAGAACCTCGTAAAAATATTTGAATCAACCCTCCTGAATTGAGTTCAATAGATATCAAAGTTGACGGCTCGTTATTAATCCAATTTGCAACCATCAAGCATTGAAGACCATATTTACGACAAATAAATTGCCATAACCCGAGTCGATATTGCATAAATATTCTGTTTTAGGGGGAAAAGAATGTTCAAAATTCGCTCACTTTGGTTTATTTTACTTTTTTGTTATCTGGCTTTCGCTTCATCCGATCTCTCTGCACAGGAGAAAACAGGGAATAAGGAAGGTTTTGAATTGGAGCCTGGGTCGGTTCGAATTGCATTGCTAGAACCGAGCGTACGAGTGGGTTCCCAATCAACTGGCGGAATGTTTGAACCCAACGCTGATTGGACTGAGCAAGCAAAGGAAAATCTTGAAGCTGAGCTAGCTCGCAAACAGGAGTTACTTGGAAATGAGATTGTCAGATTAAGTCTCGACAATGTGCATCAAAGTCGAGAGTTGGTTCAGTATCATGCTCTTTTCGGCGCGGTCGCGAGCTCCGTGATTGAGTATCAGTTTTTTCCGGGAAACCGTCTGCCAACGAAAAAGAAGTCCAAAGCTTTTGAATGGTCAGTGGGTCCGGACCTTGCCGACATAGAAGCAGTAAAAGGCTTCGACTATGTGTTGCTAATTCGGACCAAGGATGCGTACGGTTCAACTGGCCGAAAACTACTACAAGTTGCGGGTTTTCTGGGCGCCGTCGCTGGCTTTGGGACCGCTGTGCAATCGGGCGAACATATCGGAATGGCTGGTTTAGTGGATGTAAAGACTGGCGACTTGGTATGGTTAAACGCAGACCTCGCAATGGGTGGGGATGTGCGAAAAGTCGAGGGAGCCGAGAAGCGAGTGCAACAGCTTTTAGAGGGGTTCCCGGGATCAAGTGACAGTGAGGATTGACCGATGTGGTTGAAACGATTCAGTGTTGTTCTAGCCGCGTTAGTTGCGGCGCCGACCGTCGCCGCCGAACCTGAGACGCTCCCGCCATATGTACCAGCATATGAACCCACAACTGTCGATGAAAGAGGACTTTGGAGCCAGGCCGACGAACTTGAGTTACTCTATAAGCGTTCGGAACATCTTATTGACGACGAAGAGCTGAATGCATTCGTTCGGCGCATTCTTTGTAGCACAGTTGGGAATGACCGATGCGACGGCGTACGCATCTATATATTGAACATCCCGGCCTTCAACGCATCCATGATGCCCAATGGCGCTATGGCAATCTGGTCTGGGCTTCTACTTCGTCTTAGAAGCGAAGCGAATCTCGCATCCGTTTTGGCTCATGAGTTCGCACATTTTGAGCTTCGGCATAGCCTTCAGGGTTTTAAGAATCGCCGTTCAACTTCCGACTTACTGGCTTGGACCGTGGTCTTAGGCAATGCCGCGGTCGTTGACACGCGCAACTCGCAAATCTCGCTTGTCGGGTCTATATTTAGATTCAACCGCGACATGGAGCGCCAAGGCGACCTTCTCGCGCTTAAGTATCTTAGGCAAAGCCCATATCCTAGCCGAGCGTCATCACAGGTTTGGCAATATCTTATGGAAGAAGCTGACGCGCGCGCAGCAGGAAGGAAGATCAGGCGCAAAGATCGCTACCGTGCGGGTTTTTTCGATACGCACCCCACTAGTTTGGATCGAGCCGACTACCTTCTCGAGAAATCTATGGAGTACGGGGACATCGGCAATGCAGAGCAGTCAGCTTACTTTGAGGCAATTCGTCCATGGCTTCCAAAGCTTTTAGCCGATCAGGTTCGACTGAACGATTTCGGTGGTACGGAGTATCTTTTGGGAAATATTGCTGGTGTCACTGGTTGGATTCCGGAACTTGTTTTGGCGCGTGCTGAGTTATTTGCCTCGCGAGGAAAGCCAAGAGATTTGATTACTGCGACTACACTTTATTTGGACGCTATTGATAAGGGACACGAAACCTCTGAGGTCCTGCGCGGTTTAGGGTTGAGTCTAGTGAAAAGTGGGCGTCGGAAAGAAGGAGCCGAATATCTAGAGCGTTACCTTGCGCAAAATCCAGACGCGCCTGATGCTGCAATAATTAGGATGTATGTCCCAAACGGAGATGAGTGAGATGAAAAACAAGTTGCTTCTTCTAATCGGTGCGGCTGCCATTGTGAGCTCGCCGGTATCGGCACACAAAATTGTCGAACCTGGTGAACCCCGAAAAGTGGCCAAGGGTACGTTTACGGCGATATCAGGACAACAGTGGAACAGGCTGCAACAAAAAGAAGGAAAATACCAAGAGGTCTGGAGCGTTGACGGGCACCAACTCAACCGCATCGCATTCTATGGTGCAGTGCCAATTGACAAACCTCTTATCAAAGAGCGGCACAAGAAACGGGCACCGCTCCCTAAGGTCCAAGCCAACATGCTGCTACCCGACATTCCGATTTTGCTCGAGCGAACGTATCGAACACAATACGGTATACCGAATTTCGAAATCGGTTTGCAGGAACCCGCTAAGTTTATCGGCCAAGATGGTATTCGTTTCGAGTATTCATACACGAATCCAGACGATGAGGTGAAACGGCGCGGCGAAAGTTTTGGTGCGCTAGTTGATGGGGAACTCTATCTTGTCACCTATGAGGCGCCGTCGCTCTATTACTTTGAGAAAGAAAAAGAAGAATTTCGGGGGGTAGTTGAACGACTGGAGTTGCGGAACTGACGTGGCTGAACAACTGCTAAGGTGCATGTGTGATTGAGACACATGTGACATTTTGTCCATTCAAATCCCCGATTGGTCAATATGGCTGATAGATGGAACCCTTAACGTCAAATTGTACCTATCGGCGTTCCAAAGCCGACAGTCTGCAAACGGCCCGATAGACGTCGCCCGTATCGGAACGGTCGAATGTCCGCTTCCCATCTGTGGACGCCCCTAAAGATGCAAGCGT
>LXYP01000041.1 GCA_001650955.1 Sphingomonadales bacterium EhC05 | reverse complement strand
GGCCACCTCGAACAATACCGATTTCCGGCTGATATAGCGATTTGATATCCTCACTTGGCCAGAAGTCGGATCATTTTGGGTTTCCCCCAGCCTGTTTTGGGTTGATGCAGCCTGTCTTTCTGGCCTTTGGCCTCAGGTAGCGAGGATTGCCGCCCGTTCGAGCACGACCAGACGGCGCATGTTGTAAGCCAGATTTTGCATCCCGATCTTCGTAGTCGCCCGCAGGATGCCGATGGTGCGCACGAACTTGCCGCCCATGCTGTGCTGGCATCCGAACACATGTTCGACCCGCACACGCACTTTTGAGCGGGTCTTGTTGGCGGCTTCTTGGGCGCTGGTGAGCGGTTTACCCCGTGATCCGCGCCGATGGATGTGGCTGGTCAGGCCGCTCTCGGCGAGCACCGCTTCACTAGCCTCGCTGCGGTAAGCGCTATCGGCCCAGACCCCGCTGGCAGTGTTTGCACGATCAAGCACATCATCCAGCTTCTGACTGTCATGCACCGAGGCGCTGCTGACGGCGTAGCGCCGCACCAGCTTGTGGCGGCGATCAACGTTGATGTGGTTCTTGTATCCAAAATGCGACTTGCCATGCTTCTTGGTCCAGCGGGCATCCTTGTCCTTCTGGCGGTTCTTGGCGGGGTGCGCCTCCCATCCCGCCGGGGTCCCACCCGCTTTGATCTTCGCATTATCGTCACGCGAGTTACGCTGATGCGGGGCAGGCACGATGGTGGCATCAATAATCTGACCGCCCATAGCCAGATAGCCTTGGTCCTTGAGATAGTTATCAAACAAGTGAAACAGCTTGTCCACCGCCTTCGCTTGGGTCAGCGCCTCTCGGTAAAGCCATAATGTCTTGGCATCGGGCACCGCATCCTCCAGGCCGAGCCCGGCAAAACGCATGAATGAAAGCCGGTCGCGAAGCTGATATTCCATCGCGTCATCCGACAGATTATAGAGCGCTTGAAGTACCAATATCTTGAAAATCAGAACCTCATCCCAGGGTTTGCGCCCTGCGGCACTTTTGCGGTCCCCATCCGCCTTGCGCAAACCGCCTTTGACAAGCGCACGCTGAAGCTTCCCTCGGAACAGCTCAAAGGGTACTGCCGCTGCTATCGCCACCAACGGATCACCCGCCGCGTCCAGGCCTGCATAACGGCGGCTCAAATCAAATAATCCTGGCTGACCCATGGTGCAAAATCCTTCCTCAGTTCAAATCTACTGAATCAGAAAATCGGCGCACACGAAAGAGCATTTTTAGAGGTGGCCT
>LXYP01000040.1 GCA_001650955.1 Sphingomonadales bacterium EhC05 | reverse complement strand
GGCCCTATTCCCGGGATGGTCATCAACCGGCGCGCGGTCTCATCACTTCTCTGCGGAAGACAAGACTTTGAAGATGCGCCTCGTTGCTGAGAAAGCCAATTCGATTGTCAACTGAGTGCTCCTAAACCCGCTCCCTTCGTTGCTCCTTTGAAACAAGCTTCTTGAAGCAGGAAGCCTCCTTTTCTCGTTGGCGAGCAATAGTAAATTGGTTTAGGGTCAGCGCCTGGGGAGCGAGTTACGCGATGAAATGGGCATTCACGATCATATGTGCCATTGCGACCCTGCTTTCCGCGAGTCTGGGATGGAGCGGCTTCGCAATTGCACAAACAAATTTGGGCACCACCGAAAATTCTGTCGCACAGGTTGCCAACCCGCCAGCTGTCTCTCCAAACAGCACGCTTGCAAGAATATTTGCGCCGCCCGCCGAATTGAAAGCGGGAGAAGGCCTTGTCAACCTCTTGCCGGCTATTCGCTTTGCATCGAACTTTGACGGAGAACTGACGGCTGAAAATCTTGCTTTTTTTGCTGCCGACGCAACGTTCTCGCAAAGCAGCATCAGCAATTATGGCTCCCCGGGTACGCGCTTTTTGCTCACGGTTGCAGTGAAAAATGCAGGCCGTGAAGCAGGCCAATGGCAGCTTTTTACCAAACGTTCGGGCTTGCCCCAACTCACTTTTGCTGAACTGCGTGATGGCCGGGTCGAAATCATCAGGGATCGCGGCGACGCTGATTTGGGAGAACATCTTCAAACCTATCACGGCTTCGCTCACCCCTTTCAACTTGAAGCAGGCGAAACGCGTTATTTTGTTGTCGTCTTCAGGGGTGTTCATTCATCTTCTTTGCCATTGCGGATTAACGATCCCGTCACCGCACTGAAACAACAACATTTCAAGATTGCCGCGATCACCGCCTCGACCGCCAGCATGCTGGTGCTCATGCTTGTGGCAACATTGTTTTATTTGGTCACCTCCGGCCGACACTATCTGTGGCTCGCCCTCGCCGAGTTAAATCACGCGGCATTTGTTGTGCATGTCAACGGCTTTTCGATCCATTATCTGCTGCACGATGCGGGTATATGGATATATTCTCTCGGCTGGATAATGCCGTGTTTATACGGACTCGCAATGGTTCAATTTACGCGCGGTTTGCTGGACACATCGGTCAATCTACCGCGTCTGGATCAGATGCTCAAATGGCTTGCGATATTGCTTGCAGCGACATTGGCGTTGATCATGGCTGCGGCGACTTCCTCCTCCGAATGGCTGCTGGGATTGGCCGGTTATCCGGTGCCGGTATCACTGACAATCTACACTTTCGGCTTGCCGTTTGTTGGCGTAATTGCAGTTACCCGACTGGGCAAGCAATATATACCCTTGCTATTGGCATGGACGCTAATGGCTGTTTTCAGTGGTTATTTCACTATTGCCTTGCTCGACCTTGGTTTAACCCTTCCGTTTGACTCGTATTTTTATGGCCCGGTCGGCGTAATCGTCTCGCTCCTGATGACGATGACGATGGTGCTGCATATGCGGAAAGTTATGATCGATAAGCAGCAATCCGAACGCGATCTGATTGTCAGTCTTGAAGAGCAGCTCCAACTTAGTGAAGAAAAGGCCAGCGCGCTGGCAACTATCAGCGATCAAGATAATTTGATGCATGCATCAGGGCACGACAGCCAACAAGTGATGTTAGCGCTCAATGCCATCGTTGATTTTGCTGAATCTGATGAGAAATTAAACTTACCAAGCGCGCTTACGCAAACGCTTAAAGCGTCCGTTAAACAGCTAGACGATATCGCGCAAACTGGCATGAGCGGACCTCTCTCGGTGGGAGACAGCCTGTCTCTTGTCATGCTGAGCCGGTTTGAACTGCATGACCTCCTTAACCAGATAGAAATGATATACCGCCCTATCATTCAGAAAAAGGGCTTGGTTCTGACTATGCCTGCGAAGGATGACACCATATTGATTTCCGATCGCGCCATTTGCGCTCGCATATTGTCAAACTTGCTAAACAATTGCGCGAAATATACAGATCGTGGCTCGGTTACCATCGCTGTGACGACCGATGAGGCAAATATAATCATCGCGTTTCGTGATACCGGATGCGGAATGAGCCCGGAGTTTGTAGAAAGGTTGACGAGCGGCGATGATGGAAGGCTGCGCGCGGATGATAGCAAGGATGGATCAGGCAGCGGATTTGCCGCGGCTCTCAAGGCCACGCGCATGTTAGGGGGTTCGATCACAGTGGAGAGTAAGCAAGGCAGCGGATCGAGTATTTTTGTTACCCTGCCTGCTATCTCGACGGCTCCTGGGTGCGGTATCGACGCGTTTATGAGCGAAGCCCGTACGCAAGGGATAGGCGTGATCAATAGTGATATCGCGGTCGAACCCATCCCAGATCCGCAGTCCCTGCAATTACCGATTACCGGTGATCCCACAGCAAAAACCCGCAACCGGCTTTCCGCAACTGGGTCGCTTGCCCTGCTCAAGCCAGTCAGCCTCGATATGCTGCAACATCCCGTGGTTCTCGCCAAAATTGACAGCGCAAAATCAAGAGAGAATTCGCAAGCGTGAAGCGGTTCATTCTTCTCGTAGATGATCATGAACTGACCCGCGCCGGGTGCCGATTGCTAGTCACTCGATTGGACGATTTTGAAATTTCTGCTGAACTGGATGTTGGCGCGGGCGTTATTCAGCAAGTTTCTAAAAACCGACCTGATTTAATGATCCTTGATGTCCGGTTGCCTGACATGAATGGGTTGAGTTTGCTGGCTGAACTTGTCGATGTCCACCAGATGCCGGTATTGATTTTAACCGGACAAGATGATCCGCGCGACTTCGCATTTGCTCTGCGGATGGGGGCACGCGGAGTGGTACGCAAAAATGATCCCTCCTCCATTATCATTGACGCGATTCAAGCAATAGATCGCGGCGAAACTTATGTTTCCGGCAGCGTCTCGAACATGCTCGCAGAGATGGACGAACCCAAAGTGGAACTCTCTCCTCGTCAAGCCGCAATCCTCCACTATTTATCAGTCGGAGAAACCAACAAAGAAATCGCATATAAATTGAAGATCGCGATGCCGACGGTCTCATTCCACATCGCTGAGATGCGCCGGAAACTGGGTGTCGATTCAAACAAGCTGATATTGAATGCGGCGAAAGGTGCCGGTCTTCTGTAAAAGCTTGTCGTTTGCGGAGCCACAACTTCGCCTCTACCAACCAAAAGCGATACCAATTCTACCACCAGTGGAGCCTTTGACGGTTGATCCCGATATTCCACCGGTAATATATATTTTTTCTGAAACCTTACCGACCAACGAACCAGCAAATCCTTGCTCCCCGCGATAGGTTGCCAAGTTGAAGTTGATAGCGAAGGTAGATTCTGGCGGCATATATGTGCCACCCAATGCAAGAGCCGCTGCAATCCCGCCATTTGCATTACGGTTCACTTGGGAGATAGCACCGCCCAATTGGTTAAAGCCAGATTCCAACCTATCCAGTCTTCCGTCCTGAACAACATTCTGGCCCAATGCAGTGTTTGCCAGATCACTGACAACGCCAAGTTGCATATCCTGAAGTGTATTTTGCGCAATTGCAGAATTCGCTCGTGAAAGCGCATTGTTGGAAATCGACGTGTTGGTGTTGATTTGCGCGAAATTCTGAGCAATCTGAATGCTGTTGTCGGAGATGTTAGACGAGTTTGCCACAATAACCGCGTCTTGAGCCGTGTTCTGCACAATTGCAGTATTTGCTTGAGACAGAGCATCATTGGCGGTCGATGTGTTGACCGCAATTTGCGCACTATTGTTCGAAATGCCCGTTGCGTTTGTCGAGATCGCGGTATCTTGAACCGTATTTTGCGCAACAGCGGCATTTGCTTGAGACAAGGCATTATTTGCTGTTGTTGTGCTGGCTGCGATTTGCGCAGAATTCTGCGCAATCTGAATACCATTGTCAGCTATGCTCGTTGAGTTTGTCGCAATTGCCGCATCTTGAGTGATATTCTGATCAATCGCAATATTTGCCTGCGAGAGGGCATTATTGGCGATCGCTGTGTTCGATGTAATTTGCGTCACATTCTGTGCGATTTGAATGCTGTTGCTAGAAATGTCCGCAGCGTTTGTCGCTATTGCTGCGTCTTGAATGATGTTTTGATTAACAGCAGCATTTGCCTGCGATAGAGCATTATTTGCAATCGTTGTCGTTGTGGTGATTTGACTTGTATTCTGCGCAATCTGCGTTCCATTATTGGAAATGCTCGATGCATTTGACGCTATCGCTGCACTCTGCGTTACGTTTTGCGCAATGGCGGTATCAACCCGGCTACTATTGCTTGCAATCCGCGTGGACTGTTGATCGAGACGGCTGTCCTGAGCACTATTGTCTGCTTGAACCTGTACAATAGCATCTGCATTATCCTGGATCGCCTGACCTTGCGCAGCACTCGCGGCGATAGCAGTATTTGCAAGCGAGTTGATATTTGCAATCTGTGCATCTTGCAATACATTGGTTGCCGCGTTCGCTGTTATCCCGGCGGTATTACCATTGATCTGTATGTCCTGCGCCACGTTCTGATCCACCGCATTTTGTGCCAGCGTCGCGGCATTGGCAATCACAATATCCTGATCCGCGTTTTGGATTAGGGCGGTGTTAGCAAGATTCCGCACCATATCGAGTTGACCGACATTAACAGCATCAGTCGCGCTCACACCATCGGCCAAATTGACCAGTCTTCGTTCGCCGCCAACAATGCCGAATGAAACGGTGTTTTCCTCACTCGCTAGCGACTGGAAGCCGACAGCGATGCTATTGCGCGCACTAACCATAGCCTCAGCACCAAGGGCTGTGCCTTCTTGTGCCATTGCCATGCTACGACCGCCTAGCGCGGTTGCCGATCGTGCAGAAGTCTTAGCTCTAAAGCCTACAACTGTTGATTCCCGGCCGCCGGCAACTGCAGAACCGCCAACCGCGATTGCGCCCAATCCATCCGTTTCAGCAGCGGTACCGACTGCCAGGGATTGCTGACCGGCAGCTTCGGTCAAAGCTCCAAGGGCAACTGAAATCGCGCCTCTGGCTTCTGCAAGGTCCCCAATTGCTGTAGAATCGGTTCCGGTAGACCTTGCACCGCCGCCTGCTGCCAACGATCTGTTGCCTGAGGCGTTGGCCGGCGCTCTGCCATCACTATCATTGTAGTTGAAGAACGGACTGCCGCTTGTAGAAATGCCCGAAACCGCAGTTGTGAGCTGCTGAACTGTTACAGCATCATTAGCGGTAGTTCCGGCAGCAAGATTTGTGATCTTCCTCTTGATTGAAGCGGAGCCAACGGAAACAGTGCTGACTTCATTGGCCACTGATCCACCGCCCAGCGCGACGCTCTCAAGCGCGTTGGCCTGAGCCGCAGTGCCTAAAGCCAGGCTATTTATGCCATTGCCTTGCGATCCACTGCCAACGGCTACACTCGTATCGGCTGTTGTGGTTGCCTGTGCCCCGATGGCTACCGACACTTCACCAGTCGCAACACTGTCACCGCCCAGTGCAATCGCATCAGCGCCCAATGCATCGGCATTGGCTCCCGTGCTGTTCACTTCAAGATAGGGGTTAGAGCCACTGCCGCCAACACCCGCAATGGCGGTGGTAAGCTGACTAAGAGTGACCGCGTCGGTCAGCTGTGTTG
Source organism: Sphingomonadales bacterium EhC05 (assembly GCA_001650955.1). Lineage (GTDB taxonomy): Bacteria > Pseudomonadota > Alphaproteobacteria > Sphingomonadales > Sphingomonadaceae > Parasphingorhabdus. The sequence goes on along the minus strand of LXYP01000040.1, from coordinate 2,908 downwards.
CATCAGCAACATTGGTAATCCGTCTTTCAAATCCCGAAGCACCAACCGAAATAGTATTCGCTGCACTTGCAATAGAGCCAGATCCAATCGCGACAGAATCATCAAACAATGCGGCCGCCTGGTAACCAAGTGTCACGCTCCGCGCGCCTTGTGAAAGTGTCTCCGCTCCAATCGCCACCGAGTTTACCGTCTGCGCATTGGACAAGCCACCGAGCGCAAGCGCTCCAGCGGCATTTGCGCTCGCTGTTTGCCCCATCGCGATCGCAGCAGCGCCGTTTGCGCTATTGGTATCTCCAATGGCCAGCGCGCCATCCCCGGTTGCTGTGTTATCTTTGCCCAGAGCGACTGCACCTTCGCCGGTTGCCGCATTGGGATCACCGATAGCCACTGCCCCATCACCGTTGGCGATATTATCAAGTCCGATGGCTACAGCGGCACCATTTTCTGCCATCGCACCGTTTCCGATTGCGACCGAACTGTCTCCAGAGGCAATGCTGTTGCCGCCGATTGCAATTGCTTCGATTCCTGAGGCGTCAGTCGGCGCACCGGCGCTGTTGATATTCACATAAGGAGTATTCCCCTGCACTACGCCGGCAACCGCCGCGTTAAGTTGCCCAATTGTAGCAACATCGGTTGCTGTTATACCCGCCGCGACGTTTGTGATGCGGCGTTTGATCAAAGATGATCCCACCGATACGATATTATCGTCACTCGCTTCAGACCCGCTACCCAGAGCAATGCTGTTGCTACCGCTTGCTACGCTCTCTGCCCCCAACGCTGTTGAAGCACGCCCAGAGCTGCGGGATCGCTGACCCAATGCAACCGACACACCGCCGCTCGCACCACTTGCCAAACCTATCGAAATAGCCCCGATGCCGTCAGCTCCAGCCCCATTGCCCAATGCAACTGCGCCCTGACCCCCACCGTCTGCAAAACTGCCGACTGCGACCGCGCCATTCTGACTGGCTGAGGCATTTGCGCCAACGGCCACCGTCGATTGACCAGCAGATGAATCCCGGCCGACCGCTACGCCATTAATACCGTCAGCAAGCGCATCTGCGCCAATGGCGATACCGCCGCGAAGAAAAACAGTCGCGCCGTCACCGAAGCCCGCCGAACCTTCACCGGCGACTGCACTATCCGCGCCCACTGCGACATTACCCTCTCCAGTTGCGCGCGCATTCTGGCCAATTGCGACGGCCTGCCCAGCAAGCGCATTGGCGCTCCGGCCTGCCGCTATCGAATTTGCTGCTGCGGCTTGAGCTGCGGCCCCGAAGGCCAGAGAATTCACACCTAGTGATTGCGCTTCGGTGCCAATAGCGACCCCATTGCTAACTGTTGCATCCGAGAGGAGACCAATGGAGACCGAACGGTCTCCTGTTGAGGAACTAAAATAGCCCAAAGCGATACTATCTTGCCCACCAGCCAGGTTATCTTGACCAATCGCAACGGATCGTTCGCCTTGCGCGCGGGAAAGATTGCCCGCTGCAATGGCTCCGGCTGCGCTTGCTTCGGACAGACCGCCAACCGCAATTGCATTGGTGGCACTTGCCGTTGAATTGCTCCCGAGCGCGGTTGATTGCCCTCCACTGGCGGCACTCCCTGTCCCAAGCGCTGTCGCTTCAACTTCGGTTGCCCTTGAATTTGCACCAATGGCTGTGGCTGCAGTGGCCAATGAACCTGCGGCATTCCCCAAGGCAAGACTTGCTTCGCTTTGCGCCAATGACCCGTTGCCGACCGCGATTGAACTTGGGGTCACACTGCGCGCCAAAACACCGCCTGTGCCGGCCCCGGCAACAGCTCCGCCACCCAACGCGATACCGGCTTGATAGGATTGACCGTCAGGATTGCCAAGAGTGATTGCGCCACCGAATGTGGAAACACCCTGCCCGAAATTGGCATTCGCTAGCCCTGTAACTGTACCGGTGAACGTCGAACTGCAGAAATCAAGCGTGTTGACATAGGTTCCTAAGACGTCGTTCCCCAGACCAATACCATCGCCCACAAGGCCAATAACAATACCAGGCACAGACGCCGCCGTACCGCCGCCCGTCGACGCCTCGATTATTCCGCCCGCGAGTGAGAAGCCGCTGCCGGTAATCGCAAGTGCATCGGTGATCGGGTCAAACTGCTGCGCGCATGGGCCAAATACATCGCCCAATCCGTTGGTGCTTTGGTTGATATCAATACCCTTCCTCAGCAGAGCAATGTTTACCTCCTGCTGAATAAGCGCTTCTTTTCTGTCTTGATTTCTCGCACTGAGCGCAATCTGGCGGATCCTCTTTTGAAGCGCATCTTTCTCGTCTTCAGTAAACTCGAGATTACCTACCGAAGCTCCACCAAATGTATCATTCTCAATTTTCAATCTGTCGCCCGGATTGCCGGGAAGCACCACTATGCTGTCTGGGGTCGTGGTTTGGGCCAGAGCAGCATCAGGCGATGCAACCAACCATGCTGCGCTGAGGCTGAGGCAGGTCAAGGTTGCGATTTTCTTTTTCGAACGGTGCGTTGCGATCAATATGGTCATGATATCATTCTCTCTGTTCGTTCAAACGGACCGACGATGATCCGCGACCAGAATTGGCCTTAATTTAAATTGGGAGACTGAAAATCAGCGCATCTAAGCAACGCAAAGGCGCGATGAGAGCTACAAATATATTCCCCTAACAGCGCTGCTAATCAGACTGCCCATGGGCTTTAAGTTATTTGAAACATCGGCTTTTGGAACCCTGAATTAGTTTAGGGTGCAAAGTGACATCTCGACGCACGAAACAGAGGAGGCAAGAAAGGAATCTGGCGCTATCCTCCAAACCCCGCCGCGAGCTGCCTAGTCTGGAGGCAACTGGGTTATCAAATCGATTGGCATCTAATGTCCTGTGTGGATGGCTCCCTCATTGCAAGGATTATT
>LXYP01000039.1 GCA_001650955.1 Sphingomonadales bacterium EhC05 | reverse complement strand
TCAGAAAATCGGCGCACACGAAAGAGCATTTTTAGAGGTGGCCTGATGTTTAACACCGCCATTATGGCACATTAATGCCGTCGCGGGGCGTCCAACCCATCACCCAGTTGTTGCCATTCAGTTTGATTTTTCAGATCGACGTGTGATGTTCAAAGCAGCCATTACGCTGGCCAGCGCTATTCGATCAGTTCTGCAGCATCCAATTGGATTTGCACTTCATCCAGGATAGATGGAATATCGGTGATGTGGTTTCTGGCCTCGGCGGTTTTCAAATCCCTTGATTGGCCTTTCACGGCGAACACGGTGGCATCTTCTAACCTCGCGGTGATTATTGCGAACAGGCCAGTTCGCACTTTGATCGGATCAATGTCTTCATCGATGTTTGACATGATCTAACACATGCTCGGTGTCGCTCGGAAGTCCATATGCAGCTTTGGGCGTTACGCAGATATACCGCTGGACTTCGGTGTTTGTTCGAGCATTGCTGTTGGTGACACATGTATCAAATGTGACGCGCCGCGCGGTCTTCAGTACCATCCGCGGCTTGGGTCAGTGGAAGAGCCGGACAGTCCGGTTCCAACACCGGAGACCCAATATGCCGACCACAAAATCTAAACCGCAAACTAAGTCCGCAACAGTCATCGCTCTACTGACACGAGCAAAGGGTGCAACGCTGAGCGAGATGTGCCGAGCAACCAAATGGCAAACGCACAGCGTTCGTGCCTTCCTGACAGGCCTCCGTAAGAAGGACTTTGTCCTCACCCGTGAACAATGCGGCGATGATGCTACTGCCTATCGGATCACGCAGACACCGGATCAGAAAGCACGGCAGGTTGTTTCATGACTCCACTCGAACAGCGGTTAGCAGAACTAGCGACAATGCCCCCTGCCCAGCTACGTTCCGTATGGCGCGATACTTATCGATCGCCAGCGCCTGATATCGGACCAGACCTGCTGCGCCGAGGCATCGCCAATCGCCTGCAGGAACGTGTGCACGGCAATCTGGCAAACGCGACCAAAAGGGAGATAGTACGGCTGCGCAAACGCGTCGAGCGCACCGGCAAAGCCGGTCACATGCATGCCATCTCACTGAAGACCGGAACGCGCCTGGTTCGATCATGGAACGGCAAAAGCTATCATGTGCTCGTATGCGATGACGGCTTTGAGTTTGAGGGGCGCCACTATATGAGTCTCAGCCATATTGCCCGCGAGATAACAGGCGCTCATTGGTCCGGGCCCCGCTTCTTCGGATTGAAGAAGCGCGGCGGATATCAAACCAAGGCAGCGGCCAATGTCTGACAAACCCAAAAAGCTGCGCTGCGCCATCTACACACGTAAATCAACTGAGGATGGACTGGAGCAGGATTTTAACAGTCTCGACGCGCAGCGTGAGGCCTGTGCTGCCTATATCCTGAGCCAAGCCAGTGAGGGATGGCAAGCTGTTCCCGAGCTCTATGATGACGGTGGTTGGTCAGGCGGTTCGATGAACCGCCCCGCCATCACCCAGCTAATGGCCGACGTGAAAGCAGGAAAGGTCGATGTCATTGTTGTGTACAAGGTTGATCGACTGACCCGCTCGCTAGCTGACTTTGCCAAGATCGTTGAGATACTCGACGAGAATGAGGCTTCCTTCGTCAGTGTTACCCAGTCGTTCAATACTACAACCAGCATGGGACGGTTGACGTTGAATGTCCTGCTCTCGTTTGCCCAGTTCGAACGGGAAGTAACCGGAGAGCGGATTAGGGACAAAATCGCGGCATCCAAGAAGAAAGGCATGTGGATGGGTGGACCCATTCCCATTGGATATGATCTTCAAGATCGCAAGCTGGTGATCAATGAGAATGAAGCCAAAGCAGTCCGTCATATGTTTAAACGCTATATCAAACTCAAATCAGTGCCGCAGCTTGTCGACGAGCTTGCTGCAGATGGTTATCGAACAAAGCAGCGTTTGTATAAGGGCGAGCGGATTGTCGGGAACATTCCATTCCGCGCTGGATCACTCACAAAGCTTCTCCATAATCCGGTGTACACTGGAAAGGTCCGACATAAAGACGCCATCTATGATGGCGAGCATGAAGCCATTATCGAGCAAGCACTCTTCGATAAGGTGCAAAAAACCTTTGCAACCAATCGCCGCGACAATGCCCTCGGCAAGAAATCCGAGAACCCGAGTCTGTTGACCGGCCTCATCACTGACCCAGAGGGTCGCCCCATGTCACCGACGCAGGCGCGTAAAGGAGCGAGGCTCTATCGCTATTATACAACCCGGCTAGAACCAGCTGAAAACAAAACCTCGGTCTGGAGGATGCCCTGCGGTGAAATCGAACGATTGGTGATCAATGCGATTGCAGACCATCTCCGTTCAGCCGCTACAAATGGTAACGAAACCGCAGCGGATCTTTCCAAACAGATCGATGATCGATCAGATATGGCGGATGCCTTGCCTGATATGTGCATCACCAAGCAGCGTGAGATGTTGCTGAACTGTCAAACCAAAGTTCAGATCAAGGAGGCGGAGATAGGAATAGTCTTCATCCCATATCAAAATACTGACCCCGTATCCGTAACCGTCAAGGCAGAGCTTGTCAGCAGAGGCTCGGATGTGAAGTTGGCCATTGCTCCGGGTGATGGAAATTTAAAACGAGATCCTGATCCGGTGCTCTTGCGATTGATAGCTCATGCATTTGCAGCACATGATCTTTTAGTTGTTGGAACACCATCTCCAATGATCACAGAATACAGCAAGGCTCATCTACAGAAATTGACCCGGCTCAGTTATCTGGCTCCCGATATCATTTCGGCCATCATTGATGGATCGCAACCGCCAAATCTCACCGGGCGCAGGATATTGCGCATGGGCAATTTGCCGCTATGCTGGAAGGCGCAGCGCGCCATGCTGGGGTTCAACTAAGCCCTCAATTCATCAATATCTGAAAGTGCATCCGGTGCCAGCGTTTCGGGCCATCGAGATCAATGGGCATTTTGCCCCGGTATCGCCGGTGCCAAACGGTCTCTGTGGACGGTAGTAGCGAGCAATCTTCAGGTAACCCACTGATATATAGCGAGTAAATTCGCCCACAGGTCTGTGGCCTAGAGACGCTGAAATCTAGGAAGAATGGTGGTGCTGCTAGGGAGAATTGAACTCCCGACCTCGTCATTACCAAAGCAAGGGAAGGTTTTTGTAAAAGCCAGTAATACTATGGGATTGAGCCCCTCACCGGCCGGTCTTCTGCCGACGACCCACGCGATACCCAAGCTGGGGCAAGTTCCGGATAAGAGCTTTTACTAGTGAAAGTCTTTTGATCCAATAAAAATGGCAAAAGTGACCTGCGCTATACCTACGAAACTGATTGGCAGTATGATTTCCTTAAAGAACTAACCAAAACCAGCCTCACTTCAACACTAACGGTAATTAAGTGTGGCGGTCGACCGCACGTTTCAATAGCTCCAATTCCCCCGCCGCAAGCGCTTCAGTTTCTCGCGCGAAAACAAAATCTTGAGCGCGTAGTTTGGTTATGTACGGCGAAGCAAGCGCCATCTTCTCGATCGTCCAAACACCCCGCTCTGAAATCCCTTCTATCAGGATGGGATACCCAGCTGTATTGTCTACAAAACGGATATGGTTATTAGTGTCATCAAGATACGGATGGACAATCAAAAATTCTGAATGATTATACTGATCTGCGGGAACGGAAACAGTGTTTAGTTCGCCTTTGACTTTGAAACCATTGCAATATTCACAGGCTATAGCGAGATTGACTGGTAAAAAGGTCCACTGGTTATATTGTCCTTTCGGAGCGATATGGTCACGGTGGGCTGTACGATGCCCTTCTTCAGAAATCTTGAGAGTACACCAAACACATCGAGAATCTTGAACTGCAAGACCATGCGCCATGATTACAGATTTGAAGCTCAAAACACTATTTGCTTGACTGCTCCATGATTGCGATTGTCGTCGTCTCAGAACAGCGTTGACAGATTTTTGGGTCGTCGCAGGGACATTGGCGCACGCCATCAGATTGAGCATTAGCTAACGCCCCGTTCGAGAACCGATTCAATTCGATTTAAAATTTCAACTAATGCCTCATTGTCTGGCTCGTTAACCACCTGAAGACGTTCGTAGATTGCGCTAAGTTGTCGGAAGTCAAATGGATCCACACCAGAAATTATTCTGAGAGCCTTAGTAAGATCTCGCTCGACATAGAAGTTACTTGTCGTAGCAATGCCAAACACTCGATAGAGAATGTTCTCTGGAGATCTGCCAAAAACATCACCTTCAAACGACACGAATCGAGAATCTGGATTATTCGTAGCCACCGTCAGTGATGCTTGCTTCTCTGAGACATCTGAAACCATGAAGTGGGAATGTGTAGCAATTATCGCGTGGGTTTGCGGAAATTGCTTCAGCGTCTGAAGAATTCGAGGTAGGTACATTCTTTGCCAAGCTGGATGAAGGCTGACTTCTGGTTCGTCGATGACTACTATTGAATTGCGCCCCAACTCGGCAACGAATCTAATCACTGTTCCCAATATTTGCTGTTCACCAGAACTCAATTCCGAGAACTGAAGTTCATGCCCAGACTTAGAAAAAACAAGGGCAGTATTCGATATGATATACAGACGCCTTCCTAGATCAATCATCTCCGAAACGTCAAAGTCATAGAATATCTGAGGAGAATACTCCGGATCAAATGCAATAGCATGAGCCCTCGGGACCGAGCGGAGGCGTGCTTTTCTTTTTAGAATTGGAAATGAGCGAAGAGCTTGATAGAAAGACCAGAAACGATCTATCTCATGGATTTTTTTGTCCACGTCTGGCCCCCGCAGCGACCGTCGGCCACGAGCGTGCCGCTCAAGGTTTACTAAAACGTTTTCGCGAAACTCCGGCAAGCTGTCGACCTCATACATTGCTCTCCTCGCGAAGCCGATTTCTACTTTTACATGCGCGCTCAGTTCGAGATCTGAAAACCAGTTCTTGAAGATGGCCGATGCCTGATTGCGTCTAATGGCATCAATAAAGCCAAGGACAACTTTGCTTTCAATAGCGCCCGTGGTTGTCATGTTGGTTGCCTGCCTCAAACCTAAGTAGACATAAAAATCGTCTTTCCTATTTCGAGTGAACTTAAATCTATCGGTTGGAAGATGGGCGACGGCGATCGCCCGGTCAGGAAAAGGAAAATTTGCCTTATTGAACCGCTTTCCGTTTTTCCAAACAGATAACGAACGATCAATGCGCTCAACAGTCCATATAGCGTTCTCTAAACGGTATTTTAGCTGTGCTTGAAATCCATCTTCATTTTCAGATCCGTCTTTCTTAGATTTAGACTCTTCAGGCGACGAACTAAAAAGCAACTCGTTGGATATTCTAAATTTTGATTTGGTGTTATCACGTTCCTTAACGTCCATTAAATGCTCGCGCCTCAATTCATCAACATTGATAAATTCTTCTACTAATGCAGCAATAACACGACTCTTACTTGATCCATTTGGTCCTATAATTACTGATGCCTTAGGACCGACATCAAAGTTCTTCTGATCGAACAAGGGAAGTTTGAACTCCCGTGTAGTAAATGATATGAGATGGAAGTCGCTATTTTCCTTTACCGCCATTGAAAATTAGTCCTTCATGAAGTCAAACAGATTGCCTGCCATAAACTTTCTGTAATACTGGCATTGAATTAGGAACACCTCTAGCGAAAATTTTAGTCTTTACCAAACTCCCCTGAAGGAAACTCAATCAGGTCCGTTTCTGTTCACGTTAAACACCCTGCGACCAATTCACGTCCAGCTTGGCGGCTCCGGCCTCCGCAGCAGCCATTAGCGTGTAGTTAGCCAAATGCGAGTAAGGAAAAATTGTATTGGTGCATAATCAGTTCTGTTTCGATAGAGATGAGTCTGTCGCCATGTAAAAGGCAAGTGTTCAAATGAGTTATTTCGATATCTTTGTTGCATTTATGGATAAATGGCAAACCCTCATCACTGGATCTTTGGCCTTTGGCGCAGCTTTCTTTGCATTACGTCCGGTTTACAAGCAGTTGTCACTGATGCGGGCACAGAACAATGTTATGGTGCGATCAACCATCGGCGAGATGATTTTGCAGTTGGACGCTCATCGCGAAGGCGTTCATAAGATTGTAGCCAAGAGGCTAACTGATATGCAATCCAATCTTTATCACTTCGACAATCACGGAGTTCCGAACAGTGTTTGTGATTGGGCCAATGATCGACACAATGATTTCGGTATAGTTCAGGCTTCATTGAAGGCACTGTTCATCACATCTCATGACGTGCAATCGATTGAAGGGCAGAAGGCCGAACTCTTGTTCGCTGTTAACCAACTAGAAGAAACCTTGTGGGTAATTTATAGGCCTGAGTATGCGGACCGCAATCCTGAGGAATGCAACTGGACTGACGAGGAAATCGCCGCTGCGAATGCCTCGTCAAGCGAGGCGGTGAATGAGCTAGAATCCAAGACTGCTGGTGTTTCCGCTGCCACGCACCAACTCTATGCTGCCTATGAGACGCAAAGAGCCGCTTTAGTGCGACGCTTGCGGGTCATTGATGACAGGTTGCTGGCTCAACCATAATGGGTGATCAACTTATAAGCCGCTGAGATGTTAATTCATGGAGCCAAACTTGGCCCCTTCTTTTTCGTTTCAACCATGAGAAAAAAAATGCGGAGAAACCGGACCTGACCAAGCTCCCGCGAAGGAAGCTCAATCAGGTCCGACTAGATAGTTAGCTGCTCCAATCCACATCAAGTTTGGCTGCCCCTGCCTCCGCTGCTGCCATGAGCGTGTCGTTGGCCAAATGCGAATAGCGTTCAGTACTGGCGATGCTCTGATGACCCAGGATTTTTCCGACGGTGTAAAGGTCGATTTTCGCCCCTGAGTTTAGGGCCATAGAAGCGAAACTGTGGCGCAAATCATGCAGGTGCACGTCTTCCAAATCTGCCAGTTTACGGGCCTTCTGCCATGCCTTCTTGATGTCCGAGTAGGGTTTCAACGTCTTCGGATTGGGTAACAAATACGGACAACTATCAAACTTTGGCAGTTGGTTGATTATGTCCACAGCAGCTTGGCTCAGCGGTACGTGTCGACCCCTCCCATTCTTGGCTAGAGGAATCTTCCATGATCGCTTTACCAGATCGATATGTCGCCATTCCGCATTGAGCAACTCTGACTTACGTGCGCCGGTCAACAGCAACAATCCAACGATATTTTTGAGTTGCGGATTGGACGAACACTGGCATGAAAGCCTGAGCCTTTCGGATTCTTCAGCCGAAAGATAGCGTTCTCTTGCGTTGTTGAACTTCACGTGTGGAATGTCTTTCACGGGGTTTCCATCGAACAAATCCCACTGCTTAGCCAACTGAAAGGAGCGCGAAAAAATGGAACGTATTTTCAAGATGCTGGCTTCAGCCAAACCCTCCGCCCGCTTATCGGCAAGCCACTGGGCAACGGCCTGTTGTTTAACCTCATCCAACCTTTTGGAGCCCCAACGTGGCAGCACGTGATTAGTTATAATCCGCTCGGTGCTGTCGTAGCTGCGCTGATAAGTCTTTGCGTGTGTCAGATGTTGAGCCGCTAAATCCGAATAGAGTGGGATTGCCTTCTGCTTCTCCTTCTGTCCGGCCGGATCGCCTCCCAGCACCGCCTCGCTGCGAATTTTCTGTGCAGCTTTCTTGGCTTCCTCGAATTTGACTTCTCCGTACGCAGCAATCTTCATTTGCCGCAATCGGCCGCTCTGGTCATGGTATCGTTGGTAGTACGTCTTGCTACCGGATTGACGGCATTCCAATACGAACCCAGGCTGAGAATCTGAATACCAGTCGGTCTTGCGCTTACCCTCAATGCAGGTTGCGGTGAGGCAGAAAGCGGCGTCCAGTTTAGCTTTTGGCATAGTGAATTCCGTTCGTTGTTTTGGTGTGGTGAAAGATGAGCTTGTTTCTTGGGTGTCCGTTCAAGAGCTTCCCAATTGAACGGCAACCGAAGCAGCAGCGATCAAAGGCCTTGGAAAGCGGCCTTCGGTGTCTTGGTCGAACCTTTCGCCTGGAAATATGCAGGCAGTAATGAAGGTACAATTTTGGCATTGGATTTCTCCTGTTTAAGGTGGTGGTGAAAGTGACCGCAGCAGTGCCGGGGCCGGTCGGTGAGTTTTGCTTGAAGGTCCGCCGGAGCGACCCGCTCAGAGCCATTCCGGCGGCGTCGGTACGGGGCCATCGGTGGGGTGAGCGGGTGCGCAGCGAGGCAGATTTCGGCTGGTGGGGGGGGAGGTGGCAGCAAACCCCAGAGACTGGTTAGACCGCAGTTGTGTCTAACCGCCGCCGGGAGCAGAGACGATCAAACTGCCGCCCCTGCCCCCACCTAGCGCAGTGGATCGGCCTAGTAGACTTCACCGGGAGCGGGCGGCGGTCCTTCGATGGTGCTGGAAGGCGCAGAACCCTGTCGAAGCGGTATGCGCCATTTGTCACGGCCCTGAATACGTTTCGGATCACCGAGCAATTCCCGCAACGCAGCACCGCAATCACGGCACTGGGCATTAGTCGGTCGAGCCATTCCGAGAATAGTCGTCAAGAGCTCTGTAGGCGTCATGGCAGGGTTGTGCGGGTCCGTTTTCAATTCCAAATCAAGCACATCTTCAATACGTTCCTGGATAGCGCTGACGACACGATGATCCAAGTTAAGCCGTTCAAGCATGGCTTCTTCGTCATCAGTGAGCCACCACTGCTCCTTCTTGCCGTAATCAATCGCAAGCTGAGCAAAGACCTGCTGCATGTTGATATCATGCGTGTGGTTCAGTGCCTTAGCTCGAATGGTCCACCAGCGAGTATTACCAGTGTGATCAACGAGGAACTTAGGATCGTTTACAGTCCCGTAGAACACTGTCCGCCTAGGATGGACGATAGTATCACGACCATATGGTGGCCGGACCTTATCGCAATCACTGGTGATAAAGCCCTTCATTTTGGACATATCCCGTTTAAAGGATCCCTCAAGCTCAGCAATCTCAACAATCCAGTGAGATATTGCGCCGAGCACGCTATCTTTTTCAGTGGGATTTAGGTGATGATCTTCTTTCACCAAGTCCGCCCTTAGTTCCTCATTGTTGACTAAGCGCTGGCCCCAACGAGTTTTACCGATACCTTGCTTTCCTTGGAACGTCAGGACACCTCTGGACTTGAACCTAAACGGTTCCAAAGCAGCCGCCACGATGCTTAGCATCCAGCGGTACAGAAGGATTTCCTTCATCTTTGGCGGATAGCCATCTGCTTCAATCACCGTAGCATAGAACTCCGGCAGACGGTCCACACCGTCCCAAGGTTCACTACCAATCCATTCAGCGGCAGGATTGTAAGCGTTTTTCTCAGCGATAGGTTGCAGAAACCACGTTAACATATTCACGTTCATGCCATGCAATATTGCTGCACTGGCGATTGTACTGTTGTGAACAGTCACGCTGTTACCGTTATCATCAACTCTACTGATCTCGATCGTTTTCTTGATCACGTTTTGACGGACGGTGTATCCAAGTTCGTTCACCAAAAAGGCTACATTCTCGATTGTTGTCGGAATGTTTATTGAACCGGGACGGGGTGGTGACGGAAACCGAAAGGGGTCAATCCGCCGTTGACCGAGAAATCTATTGCCTGCCCGATCGGTATTATCTTCAATTTGCATGTTGTTTATTCCTTTATGCAATCTTCAATTTGAAAACTTGCACGAAGAAAAATGATTTTCAGCCATGCAAGTAGCGCTGCACCGGGCGGACGATCCGGGCTTCCAAGGTCATTGCAAAAGGCATTCAAAAGAACGATGCTGCTTTTTCTTCAGAGATGAAGTGGGCATCCGAGTGACGAGCTACCGAATCGACCGCCTGATGTCAAATCGAAATCTCATAATAATGTATTATTTCAATGGCTTATAAGAAGAAACCTGTTTAACGACGCTAAAATAATTTTTCATTACTGGAAGTGTTTTCCGGCCTAATCTACATCTTTTTCCTAGGTTATATAACGTTCACTTTATAACTTCCGGTTGCAGGTGGAGGGAGGGGGTAGCGAAACTTGTTACCGATCGACGAGAGTGGCGCTTCCGATTCGCTCTGGCCGGAAAAGTTTCGTCCCGTCTCGCCGCCCCTTCCCCCCACCAACTTATCGGTTTGGTTCTTGTTCCTTGGCATTGCAGACGCAGACCACGATACCAATCACCATCAAGCCAGCCAGTGACCAGCCGGGATAAGCCCTGATGCAGCTTGCCAGTGTTAGTAGGAACAGCAATCCGAACGTCTCTGCAGGTTTAACGATGGCACCGTATATCCATGCAATAGCAAAGATCACTATGAGCACTTCGACTGCCTTTTGGAGCAGACCCATCAGCAGACAGAACAACACCAGCTTTCCGATGAAGTTCATTCTGCGAACTCACGGCACATGGCCAATAGCTGCGCGTCGGTTTCTGGGTGGTCTTGGACAAACAGGTTGATACCGAAGCCATCGTCACTGATTATGTACACTGCTTCGTACCAGCCGTTGTGCTTCTCGACCCATTCCCACGACGGGGTGAAGTCAGGATTGCCATATCGAACGCCATCGACCATGTTTTGTAGCAATGACCAGCCGAGTTCGTTTTCTGCGTCCGCCGCAGTGTCGCCCGGCTGCATGATCAAAAAGTGAGTCAGGTCGCTCAGATCGATGCCTTCCCAGGCGTTGGTGAGTTGGTCGACGCGCTCTGACATCAAGGCTCGCAGTTGGTTGTCGGCGAGCAGTTCTATGGTACATTTGATCGCAGCCGTCGTGCGTAATGAAATCATGTTGAATTCCTTTCAGGCATAAAAAAGCCCCCGGAAGTTGTCCGGAGGCTCATTGGTTGAGGGTGGTTATTTAGATGGAGTGGCTTGTTCCAATTTTGAAAAAGCGGTCACTCATTCAGCGACTTTCACGCTATCCATCTTGCAGGTTGATTTATAAATTCGAGCATAGGCATAGCTAGTGATCGTGCCGCCCAAGGCATTTGTTGCTCGAAATTTCATTTGAACATTACGGCCTTCATTATCTTGCGACATGGCAGTTGTTTCAACATGTTCGAAGGAAGGTGGATTGTTCAGCCTTTCCTGCACTAGGGCTTCAAGGTCCGGCAGACGATTTCCAAAAGTGGAAAAGCAATCTTCCACTGCATCCAGTGACTTTTGCTCGCTTGCAGCCTGATCTTCAAGGTTTGTCAAAAACTCATCCTGTTCTTTGTTCTGAGCCTTTATTTCAGCATATTCCTTTTCCCAAGCTAAAGCCTCAGCGGTCACTCGCTTGCCTTCCGGTGTCTGATTGAACGCTTGGACAACCATTGCTGACATTACTGCCAAGAAAATGAATGAACCGATCACTCCACCATAAACCATGCGTTTGGTTCGAGAAGAAAACCGGAAAAATACCAATGGAAAATGGAGAAGTGCCGCGAGAACATACAGTCCATAAGCGACAAAATATATCTCGGTCGGTGCGCTTTGAATCGATGCTTGTGGAAACTGTCTGGTGAAGCCTAGTGCCGCCAAAGCCAGTAGAATGAAAAAGGCGCTTTGCCCGACATAAGCCAAGATAGTTCTCGTACGGCTTTTGTTGCCGCTGCTCGCCGCAATGGGTGTATCATCCTTAGTCATAGTATTACCTTTCTGTTGGTTTGGTTTTATCGTCATTTTCGGCGATGCTAATAAAATGAGACTCATGGTGCGTTTCATTTCTCGATAGGTAAGCTGTTGGACTGGCTGCACACTTGAGATTTCCGGCATTTAGGACAAACAATCTGCATCTTATTGTTGGTTTCACTATCGAGGCATTTCAGCGCTCATTCCCCTCCAAAATCACGAATTACATACTATAGTTGATAAACAAGAACGCCAATGGCCGCCAATAGTTTTGTTATGGATATGAGGAAACTTGTTGGCGACAATGTCTGTCGGATTCGGAAGGAAAAAGAACTGACGCAGGAGCAGCTCTCAGAGCTATCTGGTCTATCTCAACAGTATATTTCTGATCTTGAACGGGGGAAGCGCAATCCTACTATTGTGACAATCTACGAACTGGCGATGGCGATGAAAGTCGGACATTTGGAATTGTTATCGCCCTAGCAGGCCGCCGAGCTTGATGCTTTTGGACAATTGGCCGATGCTTTGAAAGTCGAACCGCTAAAGTCGTAGGTATCACGTTCAGATCAGGCTTAGACATCATATAAGATACCGGTTTTTGCGCAGCTACGTCAGTGACCTTGGGAGAGGCACGCGCAATCCTAGGTAGGTTGGCTACCTCGGTCGATTGGACCTTCACCGCTCTTTGCATATAGCAACTGACTAGTTTAGTCGTTCAAACAAGGTGGATTAAACCCTACAGATCCCAACCCATGACCAAAAATCAATTTACCTCAATGGGAACCCCGTTCCGACTCACTGATCCTCAGATAAAATGACATCAGATCTTTCGAGTAATGAAAGGATAAGCTTGGGGTGACGTTCAATCAACCACAAAAGTGTCCGTGAACATTCGGTGGGAACAGATATCCCCTGCTCCCAGTTTCTGACATTACCAAAACCTAAACCATATCGCTGAGCAAACTCTCGTTGAGTCATTGCGACGTTTTCATTTTTGCGAATAGCACGGATGTCGGGGTTCCAAACCTCAAGGAAAACCTTAGAGGAAGAGCCTATGTTATCCATATCTGAGAGTATTCTCTCTAGACTGCTTGACGTTGTGATATTCTCAATATTTCTAGACATTGGTTTCTTCTTTACGGGCATGAAATGAGTTCCTCAGTCCGAGGCTCCTTCGATCCATCCTGTTGCGTCAATTCAGCACACAACGTTGAGGTAACTACGGAGGTGTTGGGATTCGCAAGTGCATCGAGATCAAAAAGCTCCCGAAGGTAGTCTTCGTTCTTGACTGAAAAGCTATGCACTTTGTCACTGTGTTTGCTGCCTGACAATACAGCCAAACAGGGCGTATTTTCGCTTACCTGCCGTGTGCTGACTGGTTGACTTCCGTTATAATTAGGAAACAAGGTTGCATACAAAAATGACAGTTCGGCATCCGATAACTGAATTTCTCGCTGATTTTTCTTATCATCGAACAAAAGTTTCTCGGTGGAATTAGGTCCAGCACAGAAAACTGTCCACCTATCAGACGTACCAGTCTTTGCATTTTGATATCGCAACAAGATATTCAGTGAATCATCTTCCTCCTTGGATAAATCATCAAAGAGGCCGAACACGGATTCAACGGAGTCGGAAACAAACGACTTACCGCGCCGCAGTCCCTCGCCTAAAGCAGATAAGTTCAAACCACCATCAGAGCGGAAAATACCAGGGCCTTTTGACAGGACGCCGTTTTTCAAGCCTCCATTACCATTTGACACTTGTGTACCAACTGTAAGCCGCACGAGAGGATTAGCGGATTGTGCTTCGCCGCCACGTATCGGCCCCTGTACAACGCTGACTTCAGCGCGCGACAAACAAGCTTCTGTTGAAAGACTATCAATCCATTCGAAATATAGACGAACTGAGTAATAGTCAGTCTCAACGTTGGTTTCGTCCAGACGCTCATAGGTCATCTTTAGGCAGAGCTGATGGGGAAGGAAGGCACCCGAGCGGCCAAAGTCGCGAACATTAGCTTCGTACAGTGAGCGCAGATAGCCGCCAAGATCAGTTTCTTCATAACTAACAAAGAACAACAAGCGGTCCGGGATGATTGCTCCTGAAAGCGCAGCGCCCCAACTGCTCCCCTGCTCCGTTTCAGAAGCGAAGTTAGCACCATGGATTGAATCGCCTTGCAAACCTTCATTACGGAAGATGACGAGGCCACTTCTGTGGAATTTTTTCTCATTCGATTGCGCAACAACGTTGATCGCACAACCGGTAAAATCGGAATATTCCTCATCAAATGGAGCAAATTCAACCGAAGTTCCGCGAATGGCACCAAATGGCAGCGGCAAAGAGTTACGCGCTGCAAACGGTGTACCGTTCAGACCGAACACGTCGGCTTGATCAATGCCATCTACCGTGAACGTATTGGAGCGATCATTACCACCAAGGCAGGAAATCCGATCAACTTCGTTAGAACGATCAAGGCTGACCCGAGGATCGAGACGAACAATATCGCGAACGTCGCGGGAAATGGATGGGAAACCTTCTAGTGTTTCGGTGTTGAATGTTGGTCCCGGACCAACTGCAAGCTGAGAAACATTTGCGCGAGCACCCGTCACAACGATAACATTCTCGTTGGAGCCGGAAGCAAGTTCAAAGGTAAAATTCGTGTTGCCCTTTAGGTTGATGAACTGGTTTTCAACCGTTTGACCTTCAAAGCCTGCTGCCCGAGCTGTAACTGTATAGGGTCCGCCGGGAACCAGAGAGGTTGCGCGAAACTGACCGTTAGAACCGGTTGTGACCGAGCGAGTTTGCCCCGTACGAGTATCGGAGACTTCAACAGTTGCATTGGCAATTGCCGCACCATTTTCGTCGGTAACCTGGCCTTCAATACCAGATGTAATATTTTGCGACGCTGGCGTGTTCGTGAGATCGGCAACCGATAGGCCGACAACACTAGCTGCCCCATGGAGAGCCCCGCTATTGAATGAAACTCTATCATCAAGGCTATAAGCCTCATAATTGCGATTGAAAAAGTAGAAAGGCAGTCGAATCGAAAGCCCCTTGCTAACGATTAGTAAAGCTTGGGTTGACGTGCGTTGAGTATACCGTCCCTGACTGAGCGCACCCTTCAGCAATTCGCGCAGTGCAACTACGACAAGAGAAATTCCTATTTTTTTGAAAATTTTTGACTTTAGGCCAGTTGGATCGGGTGAATCCGGCCCCCATTTTGTAACCACTTCATCGAAGGTAGGAAGGCAATCTAGAAAGACGATATGTTGTTTTTTGTTGGAGATCGCATGAACGCAAAAGACAGATTTTCCGTCTTCATAAAAATACTCATAGGTTAAAAGTTGATGTCCGTTGTATTCTTTTAGAAAAATTGAGCAATGGAGATCGCGTACTACCGTTTCTTGCAATCTTCTAACTTCGTGAAACCCGAGCAATGTGCGGCTGCCTACAAGAAACTCCGTCTGTACCTTTATTTCCGCTCTCATCACCTACTCCATCAAAAAGAAACCATCCCCAATAAATTCAAACAAGAAACTTAACCGGGCCCTGATTCCCGAAGTACATATTTTGTGTACTTATAAAAAAGCCAAAAGTCAAAAGTCAAATATCGGCGGCACCCCAAAGACTTCCTGTTAATATGAAACGACTGCGCAAAGAAGGCGGTTGGTCGCAAGAGGCTCTGACACACGAAGCGGACCTTGATCGCACCCACGTCAGCGGCATTGAGCGCAATGTCAGGAATCCAACTGTTAATGTTGTTGAGCGGATAGCATCAGCGCTTGATTACCAGTTGGGCGATCTATTGGATTAAGGCCACCTCGAACAATACCGATTTCCGGCTGATATAGCGA
>LXYP01000038.1 GCA_001650955.1 Sphingomonadales bacterium EhC05 | reverse complement strand
AAAACGCTTGCATCTTTAGGGGCGTCCACAGATGGGTAGCGGACATTCCAAATGCCAAACTATGACGACGGGATTTGGGCCGATTGCTGACAGTCTGATTCTATCGCGGGGATGCTGAAAACCCGACGTTCACCTGACGACCCAATTTCAGACCTTTGGCTTCGCCTTACTCCATTGCAACGCAGACCATGCGCTTTCCGCGATTCTCGCCACTCAGCAACCCAATGAGCGCTCTGGGAGCATTTTCGAGACCATCGACGATATCCTCAATGACCTTCAGTTTTTCCTCTTTAACCCAAGTTCTTAGCTCTGTTTCGGCTCTTGCCTCATGTTCCGGAAAATCCATTGCAATGAAGCCCTCCATTCGCAAGCGCTTGACGACTACCAGACCTGGCAAATTCTGGGGGCCAATCGGGTTTTTTGTATCGTATTGCGAAATGGCTCCGCAACATACGATGCGGCCGTAGAGATTCATTTGGAAAAGAACCGTTTCAAGCGTCTGTCCACCAACATTATCGAAATACACATCGATGCCGCCAGCGCATGCAGCCTTCAGGTCCTTGAACAGGTTTCCTGATTTATAGTCTATGGCGGCATCAAAGCCGAGTTCCTCGACCAGCCAAGAGCATTTTTCAGCCCCACCCGCAATCCCGACAACCCGACATCCTTTAAGCTTGCCAATCTGCCCAACGAGATTGCCAACAGATCCCGCAGCGGCGGAAACCACGATAGTTTCTCCCGCCTTTGGTCGGCCAACATTCAACAACCCAAAATATGCTGTTTTCCCGGCAATGCCGAGAATTGACATGTGGTGACTCAAGGGAGGGACATCGGGAACAATCCTGAGATTGCCTGCCCTCGCTAAAAAATAGTCAGACCATAAGCCCTCCGCCTCAACCACACTGCCGATCGGAACAGACGCATCTTTCGATTCTACGACCCGCCCAAGGGCGAATGTCGGCATTACATCACCGTCTACTATCGCGTCTCGATAACTGGGGCCCTTCATCCAGGCCCGGTTTGCTGCATCGAGCGACATGTAAAGCGTCTTGATCAAAACCTCACCATCGCCCGGTTCGGGCATCGATGACGATCGCATCCGAAAGTCAGTCTCTCTCAGAGCGCCGCTTGGTACCTTCTCAAGAATGATTTGACGATTTTTTGTATCCACGATTTTAGCCCCCGGCTGAAACAAATAGTCAATTATAGCCGATTTATCAAAATTATCGCGCGATAGCTATATCCACTTCCACTCCCAAATTCCGTCGTTGCGCCGTGACTCAAACTAGCCCGCTAACATTGAGGAGTTGAGATTATGTCCCGACGCGTTGCGCTGACGGGCGCATTTGAACTCAATGCGCCATTGCTACTGATGCGAGGCTTTGGCTTTGCGGTCGACCTTAACGCTGAGCAACACTGTGACACCCACTGCGAAGAGCAAGTTGATCGATGCTATGCCTGCGCGCTGATCGTTAAACCAAAGGGTAAAGGTCTCGACCAGCAGCGGTCCCATCCACACGGTGATGGTTCCAGCGATCGCATACAGGCCAAAGAATTCACCGCTTCGACCAGGCGGTGCGAGAGTGACGAGCATAGAGCGGCTTGAGGAGATGCTCGCGGTCACAGATATTGCGACCAGGCTGACCAGTGCGAGCATTGTAAGGTCCGAAAGGGTTTCAAAGACAATACTGTCCCAAACTTTGGAGTTCTCTATTGCCCCAAAAAGCAGACTTTCCTGGGTGATCGAGAGCTGAATCCCGAAACTCAGAACCATCAGGAATATCTCCATCAACAATGCGCGTTTCACGCCGAATGTATTGTCGAGCCATCCTCCGATCAGCCCGCCAGCGAATGCGAAGATGCTGGCGTAAATAGCGTAGATGATAAGTTCCAAAACGTCCCAACCGAGAAACAGAGAATAATAGACTGCGATCAACGCAAGCAGCGCGGCCATGCCATCAGCATAGAGCATGTGCGCAATCAGAAATTTCAGTAACTCCCGGTAACGTTTCGCCTCTTTGAAAGTTTGGATCAGCCCGCTTGTTCCTTCACGCATCGCGGCAATCCAGCTCGCGCCGGGTGTGCCGGGATCTCGAGCATTCCAGAAAAAGTACGCTGAGAATAATGTTATCCAAGCCGCGCATAAGGGTCCGACAAGGCGCGCATGCTCGTACCGATCCATATTCAGCCCAAACTGCGGTTCGGCAAACGGCCAGCCGATCATTGCAGGCAAGATAAAGAGCATTGTAATGAAACCGAAGATGATCGCTCCGGCGAGATTGCCAAGCCCAAGACCAAGACCTGATATTGAGGAGAGGCTCTCGGGCGGACCGGCAGAGGGAAGCATGGCGTTATGCGTGACTTCCGAATAAGTGTAGCTGACATAGGCGATAACCAGCAGGGTCATTATCACCCAGGCCGGCAGTCCCTCTCCGCCCGGCAATGCAAACCACAAAAGTGCTGAGCAAGTTGCAATCAGCGCGAAAAAGACGCCTAGAAGAGGCTTCAATCGCCCACCGCGATCAAGTGCCGCTCCAAGTATCGGCGCGGTTAGCGCAGCGATGATGCCCGCCCACTTGATGACGGCAGCAATGCTTGCCTGGCCTTGAGCATTGGCAGTGGATTGCGCTGTGTCCGCATCAAGATGATCGAGATCACCGCTCGCAATTAAGTCAGCACCGATAACATCGCGCGCGAAATATGGCGCAAAGATATAAATAACGACCATCAGATAGTAGGGGTTGCGGGCCCACTCAAAAACGGCCCAGGCAAAGCCAGTGCGACCAAGGGCGCCGCTGTCGTCATTCTTTTGGTTCGCAAATGCCATGAAATTACACCGCTTTCAGGGCAAAGAACATCACTGACATCGCCGTCATTACAACGATCCCACATAGACTGAGTAGTCTCACCCCTGCCGAAGGGCGATGTTCATCATCCATCTCGCAGCGCGTCACCACGAGATGGTTGAGCAAGGCGGTCGTTGGCGTCAAAAGGAAGTAGATGGACGTCACGAGGTCGATAAAAGTGGTAAAGCTCTCCAACAGGAAAGCGAGAACCGCAAAACTCATGATCGCTGTCATGATTAAAAAGAAGGCATAGTTGGCACGACTTGGCGTACCGCCGACATTGCCACGATACTCTTGGTAAAGGGCTCCGTACCCGCGCGCTATCCCGTCAAATGCTCCGGCCATCGTCGTTGCCATAACGAGGAATGCCGCGATCCCAGCAAAGAATGCAGGCACCGGACCTAAAGTTTCTGAGTAAAGACCGACAATCTGAGAAGCAAGTTCGGCTGCACCGCTCTCCGGCGTGATCTGAGCCGAGTGCATGACGCCCGCGCCCATGATGCAGAAGCAGACAGCCAACAGGCTGGTTAGCCCATAAGCAGCGAGGAAGCCCCCTCGTGTCGCTCCAATCGAGAGTCGCTCACCCGGCGCGGCATCTTCCTGTGACTTAAGCGTCCACAAAGAGATATCCACCGATTGACCTATCGCGGTTGGCATAAAGCCTGCCAAGGCAATAACGAACAGCAAGGCGGTTATGTCGAATGACCATTCGACATTTACGGCACTCCTCCAATCCACCTGTGGAAGCGCAATGGCAGCAGCGGCTAAGGTCGCGAGAGTGAGGAATGCAACTAAAAGCGTGCTCAGCCGTTCGAGCCAGCGGTACCCGCCGACCAGCAAGAGTACGATGGTTCCCGCCAAAACTCCAACCACGAGTGCAACGAGCGATATGTCTGTGCCTGTGATCGCTCCAAGGATTGCCGCGGTTGTCGCGCTGACAGCAGCCCCACCAATCGGTGCGATCAGCAGGGCGACCGCAGCATATACTATGAGTAGCCAAGGCGCGAGTTCGCGATATCCCCCGATCAAAGTCTTTCCTGTTGAGTGGGCGTAGTCCACTCCAAATCGGAACGCAGGATATTTAAGCAAGTTGATTAGGATGATCACACCCACAAGCGCTAGTCCGTACATCGCACCGGCACGAGTAGATTGCACAAGGTGAGAGACCCCAATTGCAGAGCCTGCAAAGATAAGTCCCGGCCCCGCCGCCCGCTGTAATTCCCGAATATCCATTTTGCCCCCAGTTTGTTCGTTAAATCAGAATGTTATTTTGTTACCAGCACTTCGATATTGCCGAGATAAGAGGAGCCGTGGCGCACTCGGTCATCTGGCTGCAGGAAATGGCCTGACGCCAGTTCGTTTTGTATAAATGTTGCTTTGCCAATATCGTCGACGCTGGAACCGGAAAGGGGCCCACCTGCCGCAACGTAAGTGGCGATCATTTCGATATAGTCGGCGCGTGTTGGGCCAGTGAAAATAACCCCTTCGGCCGTCCCTGACATCAGCGACATATCGGCACTGATCGTTTTGCCTTCTGCGAGAAACTCTCTGCCATCACGGTACACAAACCGCCGTTCGCTCATGTCGTTCAACGACTTCTCGACCAGTTGCCGAAAATTGAGCGTCATCTCGCCTCCGCGCGCATCCTGTCGTGGTTCGCCGTTTAGAGTGGTCGTCATCCGCAGGTCTGAGACAAATGCATTCAAGTTGTTGGGGATCACCAGAAATGGACCTGTGGGGAAGAAGCCTGGACCACTTTTGGCATCGCTAAATCCTGAGCCTGAATCCAGATTGTCTGGATCGGCCAACTCGACAATAGCATTGCGATTGGTGAAGTCTCCGCAAAGGAAAACGCCTTTGACTGCTACGTCGAAATCCTCAAGCGAAGCGATGTCACGGTCAAACCGCACGCAAAATTCGACTTCATAATCGAGCAGGATTCCTTCGGGCCGCCGGACTGTGGTTCGCGCAGGTGTCGCCAAGCCGAACTTTGGAAAGCCAAAAACCGATTCACTGTTGGATTCTTCTGCATGTTCGGGAAAGTTCGTTCCGCTGCCAATGTGACGGTTTCCAGAGCTGCCTGATGGAAGAAGACGATCGAATGTGACCTCGCTTGAGGGAAACTCCGCCACTTCTTCAAGAGTTGAGGGGAGGTTGCTCACGGATGCCAAGGCTGCAAAGGGGTTGGCCCCTCCATCGCCGCCAAACTCCGTCAGATCGACGCCTGTTACAGTGTCACTCCGAAAACCGGTGACCAAAAGTGTGCGCACTGAGCCATCTTCGCCCACAAACTGCGCTAGCGTTTTCGCCTGTTTAAGCGGGGCTACGCTATCGACAAGCTGTTTATCCTCAAAGCTCGCCGGGTTGAACTTCGGATCAGGGGATGTCGCCCACGCGATCACCAAAATGACTATAACAAGACCAAGAACACCCAGCCCATATTTCGCAACTCGCATCTTCATCTCCAATTTTCCACTATCGCTACATTATTGAAACGGAACACGCCCGACAGACTGATCTCCATTCCGCGGCTTGATCACCATGATCGCAATTATTACGACGAGGCTTGCAAAGATCACTACCATTCCAGCAACCAGAACGTGGTCCATATTCTGAGCCGCAAATGAGTAACCGAGAACAGCAGGGAAAATAGCAGCGCCAGTTAAATTGGCAGCCGTCGAATATGGCAAGGCGCCACGAGCGGGATCAGCTTCTTCTATTAACGCCGTCGTTGCCGGTACGATAAATTGCCAGCTTAATCCAAACAGGATCACCAGCAGCCAGCCAGACAAGTCTTCAACGCCGATCCACAACATACCGGAAACCGCGAAGATCAGAACCAAAGAGGATGCGATGATGCGTGATCCAAATTTTGAGCTCTTGCTGAAAACGCCAGCCAGCACTGTTCCAACCATTTGTCCCGCCAGACAAACTGCCAGCATTTGGGCGGCCTTGCCGGGTGCAATGCCGCTGAACTCGAGCCATACTCCGAGATAGGCCCAGATGCATATTGACCCTCCCAGAAAAAGCCCGGCGGCAACCAGCGCGAGATAGCCCGTTCGGCTTGGCGCAACAGCCTCTGTTGCTGTTCCGTCAGAGCTATACGTCTGTCCCAACGTGTTTGAAACAAAAGGTAGAAGAATTGAGACCGCAACCAATGCCACGATGACGAACACGACCTGGATGTCGAACGCGCTCTCATAGGCTCCGACGCCAGAAAACCATTGCAAGACTGCATATTGGCTAGCCGCCTGGACAAACAGGTAAATCGCGGTGAACCGGTTGACGTTGACTGCAGCGGCAACTGCCAAAGCCGCCAGACTGGCGAGTAGCCCACCACCCAGCCCAGCCAAAGGCCTGGCCAGCATGATCGGAATTGTTTCGGGCAGGAGGTTACCGATCGCGAAAATTACGAGTCCGATAACACCAACCCATTTGACCGAAAGCGCTGAGGCGATCCTGACACCAGCTGCGCTACCCAAGGCAATGGCGGCGATTTCAAATGCTGCCAACAACCCCAATTGCTCTTCCGATATCAAGCCGTTGCGTACATAGATGCTGTAAAGGAGTGGCTGAACGCCAAGAATTAGCAGACCAATGGAACCAAGACCTACGCAAGCCCCAAGCGTTCTGGTCATCAAGGATGGGTGACTTTGGTGCATAGCGCTATTCAATGGTTGCGCCCATCCATGTCTTCATGATGATGCGATGGGCGATGAGAACTTTTAAACCAGCCCAATGCCATTGGTGGTTGCCGGTTAGTACGAGCTTTAGCAGCATTAAGAACGCCCAACCCATATTTCGCAACTCGCATCTTCATCTCCAATTTTCCACTATCGCTAAATCATTGAAACGGAATGCGCCCGACGCCCGGTGCATTGACGCTCGAAATGTAGAGAAACCCATCACCCGGCGCGATGGCACCGGTGGTGGCGGGATAGCCGCCCTTGGCGTCCTGCCACGTGCGGGCCACATTCCCGTCTTCCGTGAATTGCAGGACTAGGCTATACGATGCTGCTTCGGGCCTTGCCCATTCAGGTATGCGGGACACCACCTTACGGAGCATCGGGCTGCCCGACAGATCATCCAAAATCGATACACGTGGTCCAGCGAGCCCGAGGAAATAGGTCTGCGTGCCATCGGCCTCGACGGGCCCTTTGCTGATATTGTCTGGGAAACCGGGCAGGTTGGTCAACACTGGCACAAGCCTACCCTTGTCCTTGCCCGACAAAGCTATCCGGTGGACGCTGTATGTCCCCGTTTCGGCAACCAAAAGCGCCGTTCCATCTGAGGCTATCGCAATCCCATTGGCAAAGCTCAGGTCGTTCACAAGAACGGCGGTCTGCTTTGTGGTTGGATCAAAGCTCAGCACTCGTCCCGTCCGGCTCTGTTCAAAAATGTCTGCTTCGCTCGCAGCCAAGGGTGAGCCCATCGCCTCCGCACCCCAACGGGTCGATGCGTCGGTGAAGTAGATCATGCCATCGGCCGCCTCGATTGCATCGTCGGCAAATAGGATAGGTGCGCCATCGACGCTGTCTGTAAGCACTCGGACTTGTCCGTCGCGCGACACCGCCAGCAGTCCTCGATAGGCATCGGCGACGAGTAACGCGCCATCCGCGCTGAATGCAAGACCAAGTGGGAATCCCGCCGTATCTGCAAACGCGCGGGCTTGCTTGGTCTTAGGATCAATCCGCCAGATCGTACCCTGCTGAGAGGATGCGTAGAGCACCAGCTCTCGATCCTCTTCGCGCGCAACGATATCCTCTGGCCCGATCGCCCCATCAAGGGGGATACGCTCAAGATCAGCCAAACGAGTGTTCGGCGCAAAATCGTCGATGTATCCCGCGTCAGTCGGCGCTTTCCATGCTACCGGATCAACTGGCGTCGGCCAAAGCAGGGCATAGGCAATAAGAATGCCACTGAATGCCAACACAGCCTTAATTGCGTTCTTCATGGCGTCGCCCCTATACTGTCTTTTGCATTGTCTGATGCGAGTGCGTTAAGCGCTTCGATCCAATGCTCTTTGGTAACACTGCGGCTGATTGCCGCTTTGGTGAGCATGTCGTCCATGTGGGCAGCAAATTTTGGATGCGTTACGCTGCCAAACATGCTCCACCAAGCCCGGCCACCCGGTGTTGCTACGGTTCGTAAAAACAATGGGTCGAGAGCCTCAAATTGGGCGCGTGCTGCATCGAAGTTGTCTTTGATCAGAAAACTCGCTTGCGCACCCTCAACGGCGATGAAAAGCAGGAGGCGGAAACGCACCAATTCGGTTTCGGTCAATTGTACAGGATCACGAAGGCCGCGATCATAGAGATCAACCAGTTCCTTATCGGCCACAACCAATCGGCGAACTCCGTCAAACCGCTCCTGCATCATTTGGAGAGTTGCCAGCTCGCTTGCTTTGCTGGCTTGCCGCGATTGGATACCTACGAATATGAGCGAACCGACAATGGCAAAAGCAGCCACGGTCTGCCCGATGAAGTAAATCGCTTCGAGGGTCATTCTTGTTTCCCTTAGCTCCCTTTATCCAATTTCTATGGAAAGCCAGATCAACATGGCAATGCGATGGAGGATCAGAAACCCGAAACCGGCTTGATGCCAGCGCAGCTTGTCGGTCAACGTAAGCGCGAGCATCGCCAAGAGCGGCGTGCCTGCTATAATGAACACACTGATCGCGAGTTCCGAAATGGGAACGTCAATTATGTTATAGAAGAGCGAAAATATGGTGACGAAGGGCGCGATGGCCATGACGCCAAGAATCAATTTTCGGTTGGCGAGATAATAGTCTTCGACCGAGTTCCACCGATCCTTATGCTCGGGATAGAGTAGGCGGCTCACAAAGATATAGGGCACTATCGCAGCCAACAGCGCTGAAATAGACAAGATATCAAATTGGTATTCTTCACGTCCGACGTAATAAACCCCATAGGAATAAATGCTCGATCCAGCGATATAGAAGCTGATCGCCCAAGGAATGAACCCGATGGGCAGATCATGCCGCGCCCGCACCGCATCGGCCATGTTGTTCGCAACATTGGCGAGGACTAGGCCGTACAGAACGGCAACGAAGCTCATAATGAATTCGATATCGGTCATGTGTTTGGCTCCTTGTCTTCCTTGTCCGCGCCGCCATTTCTGCGATCCCAGGAAAACACACCTTCGGGCAAGACGCCGTTCAGCACATTGGCTTCCACATAGTCGGCAAACAGATCGGCAAAACCATGGCGGCGCATTGCCCAAAGCTTTTGCCCGCCCGGAGTGGCAAGGAACTGTAAGGCAGCTTGCCAGCTCTTCCATTGCTCGTCTGGCAAGTCGCCTGCGCGCCATTCGTAAAACGCATTTTGAGCGTAAGATAGGAGAGCCATGCCGCTTGTGATGTACTGCGCCACCTCGTCATCCGACAACGAATCAAATTCATTGAGCGCCTTGCCGATCAGGCTGGTCAAATGTTGGTGCTGTGAGGTGTGCATGTACCAATTGGCAAGGTTGCCATGCGCTTCTCGCATGGCCGCTACGCGGGTGGCCGCCTCGACCCGCTTGGCTTGTTGGATACTCTGGCGCAGCTGAATGCCAACAAAGATCAAAGAGATAACCAAAGCGACGGCTGCAATGGTTTGTCCGATAAAGTAGATCGCTTCGAGGGTCATTTCTTGGCCTCTCCCGCTTAGCTCACTTGCCGATCTTGGCCATCCCAGAAGGGCGCTCTCAATTCACGTTTCAGGACTTTGCCAGCTCCCGAAAGCGGGAATGGATCATCGCGCAGCGTCATGCTGCGCGGTCTTTTGTAATTCGCAACACGATCTTCGAGATGCGCTGTGATCTCTTCCAACGTCGGCTCTTTACCTTCGGCCGGGATGATGATCGCGTGGACTTCCTCGCCCCACTGTTTCGAAGGTATTCCGATCACGGCAACAGCAGCGACATCCGGGTGCGTGGAAATGACGTTTTCAACTTCTGAGGAAAAGACATTCTCTCCGCCGGTGACGATCATGTCCTTCATCCGGTCGACGATGAAGATGAACCCTTTGTCATCGCGATAGGCCCCATCACCGGTCTTGACCCAGCCATCGTTTAACGTTGCCGCAGTTGCCTCTGGCATACCCCAATAGCCAAGCATGGAGCCGGGCGAGCGGGCGACGATTTCCCCAACTTCGCCATTGGGCAGGTCATTTCCATCTTCATCGCAAATGCGCACTTCGGCGCCGAGAACAGCTCTCCCCGCAGAGGCGAGAAGACCATCTTCCATGCCCTTTTTCGAGTGATACCCCGCTGCTAGAGCGGTTATTACGGGAGCCATTTCGGTCTGGCCATATCCCTGTACCAGAGCCACATTGGGAAGCTGCTCCAAGATTTGGCGCAATAGCCCCTCTGGCATTGGCGATGCGCCATACATCGCGCTTTGAACTGTGCGAAAGCTATTTTTGTCAAAGTCTGGGTGGTTGATAATCATATCCCACATTGTCGGGACCAGGACGGCGTGTGTGACCTGATATTCGGCTAGCGCGTTCATCACAGCCACAGGTTCAAATGCGGGAACAAACACATGGCAAAGCCCATTGGCTGTCGCCGTGCCTGACAGGCCTCCATCGGCGAGATGGAACATGGGGGCTGCGTGCAAGTAAGTGTCGTCGGCTCCAAAATCGAAAAGCCCTGAACCCGCCATGCAGTTGTACCAAATGGCCTCATGCGACAGCATCACACCTTTGGGAAAACCGGTCGTGCCGCCAGTATAATAGAGGCCTGCCAAATCCCTGCCCGAACGCTCTGCATCGGGGCATCGTTGGTGCGATGCAATTAGCTCTTCATATTGAATTACGCCATCGGGTGCGTCGTCGTCCATGAAGATGATGGTCTCAAGGCCTTCGATGTCTCTTTGTAGTGGGTCAATCATCGAGGCGAAGGCCTTGTCGATGAACAAGACCTTCGCTCCTGAATCGTTGAGGGAATAGGCGTTCTCTCCCACCGACCAACGCACGTTCAAAGGCACCACAGCGCCGCCCGCCCACCAAACGGCGTAGTAATATTCCAAGTAGCGATCAGAATTGAGAGCCAGAATGGCTGCTCGCTCGCCGTCTTGGATACCTAATTTTTTGAGCGCGGATGCCAGTTTGGAAACCCGGTCCTCGAATTGTGACCAATTGTGCTCGCGTCCCTCGCATTTGGTGGCAATCTGCTTTGGGATCGAGCGGGAATTAGATTTCAGAAATTCGGTCAGGCCGTACATTTGCGATCTCCTTGATTGAATAGAGTTCTTCCAGTGTCACACTATCCCTCGAAGGGATGTTCTCTCTGAAATCTATGTGACCTTTTCCAAAGGGGGACGGCCTAACGCTTCCCGGTAGCTCTTGTGGAAATGATGCAAAGGCGCCTCGTTGTGTCCAAAGATCGAGTGCTCAAGCAAGCCGCATGTGGCCGCGCGTTGCTGATGCTCGCCCATGACATAGTCTTCGGCTGAGACGGTGCTTGCGAAAGCTTCAACAGTCGAAGCCGGCGTTCGAATAGTATTTTGATCGTTCGCTTTCGCGTACAAATCTTGACCTTCGACCAGTTTGTTACTGTCTGGCGCCTTAGCCTCTTCCATCTCATATTGCTCGAGCGCGCGGGGCGAAAAATATCCCACCACCCGTGTGATGGAACGACCAGGACCATCGGGGTCAGGATAAACCCGCGCGATATTCGCTCCCGTTGATGTGGTGACCAGCTGGATGTTCGGAAAAAGGTAATAGAGGACAAAAGCGGCCTGCGTAATCGACCATTGATCTTCGGGAAGGTCGCGCAGGTCATCAATCCGACGATTGGCTGTCACAAACCGGTGGTGCCGTCCAAACTCCTCGAACGAAAGATTGTTGCCGTGATAGAGCTTACCAAGGGTATCCTTGTGCAATTTTGGAAAATGGTAGGTCTCACCAAAGGTGTCGTTTGCAAGCTTCCAGTTAAGCTTCATATCAATGTCGAGATCAGCAACTGGGATGTATTCGCCATAACCCCAGCCTACCATTTCGCTGAGCAATTCCTCTCCGAGCAATGAGGCAACATCAAGTTCACCACTGGGTTGGGGATGCACAAACAACATGCCCGCGATTTCTTGTGCAGGCAGTTCGATCAATCCCATGCAGGATTTGTCGATGGGGCCGAAATGGTCCTGATCAGCAACGGCGAGAAGTTCGCCGGAACTTGCGTAGGTCCAACTGTGAAACGGGCAGGTGAACCGGGCCGATTTTCCCTTTGCTTCCTGAGCAACCTTTGCGCCGCGATGGCGGCATGCGTTTACGAAGGCGCGAAACTGGCCATCCTTTGACCGGGTCGCAAGGACAGGAGTGCCAAAGTCTTCCGTTGTGAAAAAGCTTCCCCCTTCGGGCAAATCACCGCTTAAACCGACAAATTGAGGGTGCTCGCGAAAGAAGGCCTGCCATTCGTGTGCGGCAAGTTCGGGGCATACATAGTCCGATGTTGGCAACCGAAATTGCGCGCCTGCGTCCACATTGCGATTTTCGTCGAGCTGACTCATCAATTCCTTGATGATTTCAACCTGAGTTTCGTGCTTCATATATCTAACCCCCAACAATCAATAAGTGTGCGTAATTCTCCGGGCGGGAGCCCTTGGTCGAACCTGAAAGCGCGTCGGCCAGAAGGCATATTCAAATTGCGCGCAGGAAGTCTGCAACCTCAAGTTCGCGCAGCATCGCCTCGCCGCGCAGCAGCCACACGTCCTTCCAGTCCAAACCGTATTCGGCGCATTCCTTGGCCATGAATTCGGGATCGGTCTGGTTAACGGCGATGAAATTTATTATTTGAGTGGTCATGGTGCCAAGCTTGTGGTCGATAAGAAAATCGTCAGAACCATAGTTCTCAACGCCGTTCGCTGCCAACGCTTCAAGATAGCCGTCTATCAACTGGGTTTGTGACGCAGTGCGCTGATCTGCTGCGAGCCCAAGGTTCAACAGCCTTGAAACATCAAAAACTCCGGGACCAGCCAGCGGATACTGAAAGTCGATTAGCGCGAATTTCCCTTTCCCTTCATCATTGGGAAAGAACATTTGCTTTCCATGAAAATCCGCATGGGAGAGAGTGAAGGGCCGCGTCTGCCAAAATTGCACGAGATCCTCTAGCCGCTGCTCGTAGAGTGTCATGACCTCAACGCTGGCCTCGCATTGGGAGCCGACTAGGCTTCGCACCGTATCAATCGCGGCAACAACGCCCGAGGCAACAGTGCGCCACCTGTCGATATCATCCAATTGCACGATCGCTGGATCTTGCTTCAAAAAACCATCATTCCACCAGCGCGCGTGCATCCGCGCAACTTGTTGGAACGCCGTTCGAACTTGCTCGACGGAAATTGCATAAGACGGGGAGTATGATGGGGCGAGATGCTCTAGCAGAATAATCGCATCATGCGTTTCCGGGTCAAACTGAGTGTGAAAACAGCGCGCAATTGGCAGATCGTCTCCAGCAAAGTTTTGATAGAAGCTGACCTCTTTCTCAAAATGCCCATAGATTTTGCACATATCGCGAGTAGCCGGATCGCTTGCGGCGAGTTTGGCGATCATCCGGTCAGGCAAGACGCAGCTGGCACTGTCATAGTCGAGCCAGATTTCGACTACATCGGCTGTTTGCCCGGGCTCGCTAAAGGGACAGGCTTTTGCCCCAAGAACCCTGGCACCGGCCAAGTGCGGCGCGAGCACGCGGTTGAGCCATTGGGCCGTAACGTCTTTTGCGCATGTTGGAATTGTCAGCTCGTGATCACTGACCATACTCTCGGCTTGCATCATCCTGCTCCCCCCAAAGAAATACCGATCAAATATCGACGGCGCTGCTTTTGGGCTGAGCGGTGGCACGGAGTCCTGTGGTAATTCTGGGGAACTTCTTAGGTTTTTCTTAGGCCTGTTTTCCGCTAAGGAAATCAGTGTATAAGGACGTAAATGGGGTGATTCCAATCCTTTCAATTCATTCTTTGTTTTGGGGTTTATGAAACAGGTTCGTATTGGCAATGCACAGGTCAATTTTGACAGCCTCGTTATCGAAGGCGATGCAGGCTGCTATTCGGTTGAGCCCAAAGTCCTTGAAGTGCTTGAGGCTCTGATTGACAATCACGGGGAAGTCGTCTCCCGGGAAGACCTTGTCGACCAGGTTTGGGGTGTGGGCTTTGGCGGAGATGAGCGATTGTCCCGCGCAATCTCGCTCTTGCGCAAGGCACTGGGTGACCGGCGCGGCGATCATCAGCATATCGAAACGATATCCAAACGCGGTTATCGCCTGATTGCGTCGATTGATTATGTTGAGAGCAGTTCTGGCTCTTCTGAAACAACAACTGGCGCGCATCCGCTATCAATCGCGGTACTGCCTTTCGCCAATTTCAGCGCTGACACAGAGGAGCATCTCGCAGATGGTATGACCGAAGAGTTGATGAACGCGCTTGCACAAATAGACGGTCTGCAAGTGACTGGACGGACATCCTCCTTTGCTTTCAAAGGTCAGAATGGAGATATCCGCGAGGTCGCTAAGACGCTCAATGTTGCGCACGTCATCGAAGGGTCATTGCGCTGTGATCGAGGGAAACTTCGTATCACCGCTCAACTGGTAAATGGGGAAGACGGGTTTCAGCTCTGGTCAGAGACATATGACGAAAATTTGGAAGATATTTTTGATCTGCAGGAACGTATTGCGCATTCCATCCTAACCGAGTTATCGCGCTTTATTGAGATCGATGTTCCATCATCGGTTGCCCAGAATTTGACGCGCAATCCCAAAGCCTATGCAGCCTTTGTCCAAGGGCGCGAATTGTATCACAGGCGCAATGGCCAACAAACCTTGCCGACAGCGATCAACCATCTTGAGAACGCGGTCGAGCTTGACCCAGAGTTTGCCGATGCGTGGGCTGCGTTGGCCATGGCGCATTTCGTTCTTCCCGAATACTCAAAGACATCACAATGGGAAGAGCATATGGCCGCCAGCCGGAGGGCGCTTGATAAGGTCGAGCAACTCGATAGTTCGAACTCTCTGGCGAAGCTAACAAAAGCCTATATCTTTGAGCACGATCTGCGGTTTGATGAAGCTGCGATGATCAGTGAGCAAGCGCTCGAAGAGCATCCTGGTGATTCCGAAACTGAAGTGCACTTTGCTTTCACTCTAATGGCGATCGGACTTCATAAGCAGGCCGAGAAACTTATTCGCAACACGATGCCTCAAAACCCACTTTCACCAATCTATCCCGTACTGCTGGGTGGAATTATGCGTGCCTTGGGGGACATTGAAAGGGCTATCGGCTACTATCAGAAAGCGTTCAACCTTGGCCATGGTGCGTCCGGAATAGCCGTCGCTACATTGAAGATGCAGACAGAAAAGTCCGAGCAGAGCGTAGAGTTCATAAAGAAGTATTTTGGCGGGTTTGATGCTATGGATCAGGCGACCTTGGCTTCACCGATCACCCGTCATCTTGTGTTTGGTGCCTATTTTAGGAAAAAGCGCGGATATCGTTGGATTGTGAAAAAAATGCTGGAGCGCAGATTAAATGACCCAGATCGGCAGGCAACTGCAACATCAGTTGGGGGCTTTCTGTTGGTCGACGATCCGCAGCTTTGGATGAAGAATGTTCTAGAAAAGCCAAATCCATATGTTGCTTATACGCTATCGCGGATTTGGGATCCGATAGAAGAGTGCGCCAATGTCCGGCAGCATGATGATTTCCCTGAGTTCGCGACGCGTATTGGACTGGTGAGAGCCTGGCAAAGATACGGTTGGCCTCCACTGGTGCAGCCAAATCCGGGAACAGATGGCTCAAACTTGCAGTTCTGCGTGATCGGTTGATTGCGACCAATTTTCGCCCCGAAGTTCCACGGAACTCGATTTTGAGCTGCTGGATCAAATTGCGAATATGTCATTTTCTTTCTCCTTGGCCGGAATGGGCTTGGAGAACGTCCGCTTTCAGGAACTAAGAAACTGGGTAGATATGACTGAAACTGGGGCGCAAAGTGGACGTAGGATCCGACTGTTGCGAATGACCGAAATTGGGGCGGTTGCCGACCAGCCGCTTTTATTCGGCATCTAATCAGTTGAACGGCAAAAATTGGTTGGGAAGCTGACATTAATCTGAAGGCGGTTGTAAAAGTTCCCATGTAGCCGAAGTCATCGCTTCAGTTCCCATCATAATCGATTCACGCGGTGTTACTTTAAAAAATGGAGAGTGATGGGCCGGAATAGGTGGTCCGCCCGATTGGGCACGATCAAGATCGGCTTGCGATGTCCCTCCAATGGCAAAATATAGCCCAGGTACATCGCTATTCGGGGCAACAAAATAAGCAAAATCTTCCCCTCCCATGCCGGTTCGTGGAATCGACAAGATTGCCTCTTTTCCAAACTGTTTTGTGAAGACATTGTTGAGGCGCTGGGTCAATGCCAGATCGCTGTAACCGGCAGGAGTGCTCTCGGCGGCAACGTTTACTTCAGGCAATTTGTCCTCAGGCATCCCGCTCGCACGGGCGATATTTTTTGAAATGCGTTTGATTCCATCGAGCAATTTCTTCCGCGTCTCGGCATCATCAGATCGAACGGTAAGCTGCAACACAGCTTTGTTGGGGATGATATTGTGTTTGAAACCGCTCTGAAACGATCCGACAGAAACGACAGCGGGATTCAGGGGTGCAATCTCGCGGCTAACAAGCGTTTGCAGCGCCATCACAATTTGCGACCCCATTACAATCGGATCTTTCCCCGCATGCGGGAATGCCCCGTGTGTCCCGACGCCGTGAATGATTATATCGACGCTGTCAGTAGATGATGTGTTGATACCCGGTGTCAAAGACAGGCTTCCGGCAGGAATGCCCGAGATGACATGAAAACCCAGAGCATAATCCGGTTTTGGGAAACGTGAATAGAGACCATCGTCCAGCATTGCCTTGGCACCGCCAAATGTTTCTTCGGCAGGCTGACCAATCAGTACAACCGTCCCGCGCCATTTTCCCTTGGAGCCTGCGAGTTGACGAGCGGTGCCGATGAGAGAGGTAACATGCACATCATGGCCACAGGCATGCATGACGTTTTTTTCCTTGCCATCAAGGCCGATCTGTTTCGCGGTAGATTTGTAATCAAGATCGGTATCTTCGAGCAATGGGAGCCCGTCCATATCCGCGCGCAACATAACGGTTGGCCCTTCACCATTTTTCATAACGGCAACTACGCCGGTTCCGCCCACTTTCTCGGTGACGGTCCATCCTGCGGCGCGCCATTCGCGTGCGATGATCGATGCTGTCCGGGTTTCTTTGTAAGACAGTTCGGGGTTCTTGTGAAAATCGATAAACAATGCTTCCAGACTATTGTCATAGTCAGTGGCAATTGCTTCAGACAGGCTGTTGGATTGAGCCAATAACGGGCTGGTTAGTCCCAATAGAGCTAATGCAGAAAAAGCAAATAAATGATGTTTCAATAGCAATCTCCTAAAAATATCCGCAGCCGTATATTCAAATTGTCTGTAGCAGGCATTTCTAGATAGCTCGTTAGACCGCAGCCACTCCCGCTAATAGTAGGCGAACACGGGGCAGCTAGCCTTCGGGCTCTAGGCGTCGACACCGTCGAGCCGCCTCGGAGCTATGTGAACGCGCATCTTCGGGAATTTCCGGAATACATCGCACCACATCGCACGACCGTCGGCCGTCACGGATTTGCTCTCGGCGTCTCCGATACCAATCTGGCAGCTACGATCGCGTTGTTGGAGGGCGCAAGTCGCCTCGAGACTGACGGCGGTCCAGTGCGAGTGGTGGCGCCCGCCGAGGACCCTCTCACTGAGAAGGAGCGCTTGCAAGCTGCGAGGATCGGTCAAGGCGACTTTCGGAGCGCCCTCGTCGTCGCTTGGGACGGGACATGTCCGCTGGCTCACGTTGACCACCTTCCGCTCTTGCGTGCATCCCACATCAAGCCGTGGCGAAGCTCCACGAACGCTGAGCGGCTCGACCCCTTCAACGGACTCTTGCTCGCAGTGCATATCGATGCCTTGTTCGATCGAGGCCTCATTTCCTTTGATGACGACGGAACGCTGCACATCTCCAACACGCTGAGCCAGGATAATCTCGACCGATTGGGCATTATCCGAGGCGCGACGATCTCCGGACTCGATGCACGCCATGGGCCGTATCTCGCGCATCATCGCGCCCACTGTTTTGTCCCATAACCTACACTTTTTCTATAGGCTTGGCTTAAAGCTATCGCTATCTTCCATCGATTAGTGCGAATGAGCCCCAAGCTTTAGGGTGTGAGAAGGAGTAACCGTCAAGGTCATTGGAGTGGTCCTCAAACATTTTTTGCATCGACATCTGCATTGCTACAGCAGTGGGGAGATTGTTTGCTTGCTCCAGTCTCAATGCCTCGAATGTCAGTTTTGGTGCAGCGAAGTCGAAAACAGGGAAGTGGGACACAAGCAACGAGCGCGCACCTGCATATAAAAATGCCTTAGCTAGTCCAGATAGTCCCTCGGCATCGGGTGTCCCGCCAGCTGCGGTATCACAGGCTGATAAAATTACCATGTCAGCGTTCAAGTTCAACAAAGCGGCTTCACTAACGGTGAGTAGGCCATCATTGCTCGGTATGACTAATTGACCGGGCATTTTCGTAGGAGGCGTAAGTGCCAAACTGGGCTCAATGATAGTTGCGCTATTTTTGCCCGACAATAACCCATGGGTAGCAAATGCAATGACTCTGGTATTTGCCAACTGACCCGATGCATTCCGTTTGTTCAACTCTGCTTCAGTCGCATTGAGCTGAAAAACAGTGGCGTCTGGGTCAGCGTTTAGAAGCTTGGCAAGCGCTCTAATCTCTCCATCTGTACCCTCCAATCGTGAGAGCTTTGCCAAATTTGCAAGATTTGCAGTTTTATCGGTAAAATAGAAGCTAGTAGGGTTTGGGCCATCTGTTCCTCGATTGGCCGATTGCGCCTGATTGTCAGTTATTATCGGTGGATCGGCGATGCCTCGGAAAGCTGGATCACCTAAGCCGAAAAATGGATCGCGACCCTGCGGATTTATTGAGGTTTTGTTTCTCTGCACGTCGATTGCTTTGATCGATGGCACCAATGCCAAAGCTTTTTCTAAACCTAGCCATTTGGTATTTCGCAGCGCATTAGGTTCGATATCACCCGCCGCCGCTCCTTCTGGTTTTTCGGTTACTAGCGCGCTAAATGGTAAGCTCAAAAACACCCCTTGGGGCGCTAAGGTCCAGCGGTTCTTATCGGCCAAAATGCTCGTAATTTCTGGATAATCAAAGAGAGACTGATATAAATTAAACGCTGTATCTCGATCAAAAACATTAAGCGGTTTATCAAAACCATCTGCCAATGTTTCACCGCTTCCCGGTCCGGACAAGGCGCGATGTATTTTTGTAATTGATCCGGTCAGGCTGTCATGACCTGACATCAAATTGGATGCGAACCATCCATCTTGTGAAGCGACAAACACAACGCCGGTATTGTCAGCAATACTGCTTTCCAGCTTGCCTGGATTTACAATTATTAGCGCTTCATCAGATTTCAATAGGCTGGCTTTGCCAACGAAACGATTGAGAGGCACCGGAGCGGTTCGCACTAGATCAAAGAACGCAGGGAATTTATCGGCCAGAGATTTTCTAGCTTGATCTGTTTTTCTTTCCAGTGCTTGGCGTTGTGACGGCGTGGTTGAGGTTTTTTCATCAGTCTCACTTGCGACCGCGAGTTTATCAAACAGGGCCAAGTCACGCTTACTGCTTTGCCACTCTGTATATTCGTTCAAAGCCCCAGCATTTTGGGCCAGCCCGCGTAGCGAATTCCTGGCGAACGCTAAGCCAGCTGATGACATTTCCGTCATTTGCAAGGCTTCGAAAACCATTTTTGCCTTGCCTGTTTTATTACTCGCTGAGTTTAGTCCGGCCTTCACAACAAGCCATGCGGCGGCGCTGACGTCATTAGCAATTTTGAGATAATCGTCATCGCTTACCGATGGTGCCGCCTTGTCCAATAAAGCAATCGTGCCATGGTAAGCGAGAAGGCCCGTTTCATAGGCCTTATCAAACTGGCTGCTCTCAAAATAGTGATGTGCAAGGCTGCTCGCGATGGCGATCGTAATCTCATTCTCATCGCCGTAAATACTTTGTGAGAGCGAAAGTAGCTCTGTAAGCAGCTGTTCAGCTTTGGCCTTGTCGCCACTTTTGCTGAGATTAGAGGCCAACGCTCTTCGGGTTTCTAACCGGGTCGGACTGATCGGCCCAAACAACACATTATTTAACGCCGCATCATCGGCCTTTCGCCGTAAATTAGTGGCTTCGGTGTAGCGGGACTGGGCCTCAAGCGAATAAGCCAGGTTACTATAGGCAGCAATTTGTGTTTCTGAATACTCCCCGCCAGGTTCACGTTCCAGAAGTTCCAAAGCCTCTGTGAAAAGCTGGTCAGCTGCTGGGTAATTATTCAACGCCATGTCCGTCGCTGCGCGCATCGACAAAAAATTGACGAGTTCACTATCTTCGATGGCCTTTGTTTTTCGAGCGTTTTCTAGCACATATTTACTCAGCGTATCGGCATCGTCTAAAGCCTCCGTTCGCAGCATATGTTTAATGAGGTCGCCCGCAGTAGCGGATGTCTCGTTATAGGTGTAATTGTTGAGATCATGCATGATGTCCCACGCACGTTGATAGTAGACCCTTGCCTCAGTGGTTTTGGCAAGCGCGTTCAAGCTTGATGCTAGGCTAGCCAGTGCGTCCGATACTGGAATGACCGGCCAATTTTTGGACATCGCGCAATGAACCGCCCGACTGCCCAACAAGCCTCGCAGCGTTGGTAATGAAGGTACGCCTGCCGCTATGTGAAGAACAGCCGGGAAAGCCTAGTTCTTGATACACTTGAGAGAACCAGTTGACGACACTTCTGGCCGTCATATTGCCTCCACGTTCTGACCGGATAATCGGTCCTAGCTCAGGGCAGGGAGCAAGTCTGTTGAGTTTGCCAAGTTCTCGCTTGATATCTTGATGCATAGGAATGGTTCGCGCCTTGCCCATTTTGGCGATATAATGTGCGATCCTGATATAATCGTCCACCATTCCGTTACTCTTTAAAACCATCGACCAATCAAGCCCGGCTATCTCGCAGGCTCTTAAACCTGCCTTGAAACTCAATAAAATCATCATTCTATTTCTAATTGGATGGCGCTGTCCTTCTACATGCGCCAACAACAGACGCACGCTCTCCGGTTCCAGCACCCTCGCGGGTTGCCTTCTCATTTCTCTATCCTTTGTGTGAGTTGAACAAGCTACGTCGAAACGTGTGTTTTCAGCTTGCTTCACGGCGTATAGCCGAAATTGACTGAAATGTCAAATAAGGCATTAATATCAGTAGTTTAGGGTAGTTTTCCGAATAACAGAGAAGATGCTGCTTGTACCCCCCTGTAGGCAGGGTTGAGCCCTAGTCATAAATGAAAAAGTTCTCAGCATAAGAGCAATGATTACAATATGTTGTACTAGGCTGAATTTATGGTAATTTTGATTGTTTTTGAGATCGAATGGAGATCGCCACGGCTCTCCTTCGCTCCAAAGCCCTCTATTCTGTGGTGAGTATATGGTGAGTATGGGAAATCTAGGACTTTGAAAAACGCCATAAGTCATTGAGAAATATGGTGCACCCGGCGCGATTCGAACGCGCGACCTCTGCCTTCGGAGGGCAGCGCTCTATCCAGCTGAGCTACGGGTGCCAAGGCGGTAAACCGCTGGGTGCGCGTTTAGCAGCGGATTTGCCGCTTTGCCAATAGATTATTCAGACCGTTTCCTCCGTGCCCGTCCGAGGCCCTATTCCGCGCTTTTTTCGCGCTTGATCTTTTCGATCTGCTGGAATTTTCCAAGGCCGCAAGCCCCGCGGGTTTCGATCCTGCCAGCGGTATTGTCCAACGGTCGGATGATATCGACATTGCACAGCTGGTTGGTGGACGTGCGGTAGGAGAAGGCTTCGTTAAAGCTCAGTCCGCTGCATTTGCTGGGCAGTTTGTTGCGGTAGATATCGCCATTGCGCATCTTGAAGTCGATGGTCTGGTTGTCGATCACTTCGGTGGAGCGGATATTCGATCGCATGATACAGCTTTTCGGTTCGCCAACCGTCTTGATGATATATTTGTCGTCCTTCGATGCTTTTTCAGCCGCGCTGGCGCTAGCAAGGGCAAGGCCACCGGCCGCAACGGTCGAGGCGATCAATAGAGGGGTGAAGATGCGCATGATACTCTCCTTATCGTGAAATACCGAGTCACTGGACGATTTTACAAGATCAAGAATTTCACCAAGCTGAACGACTTGCCGGGTGCAGGCCGAGATTAGGCAGGCGCTGGCGTTTTTTTCTTGAACCGACACAGGTCGGCCACCGGACAGCGCCAGCATTCGGGTTTGCGCGCCTTGCAGATATAGCGGCCATGCAGGATCAGCCAGTGATGGGCGCCGACACGAAAGGGCGCAGGCGTCTGTTTCTCGAGCTTTTTCTCGACCGCCAGTACCGTTTTTCCCGGTGCCAGGCCGGTGCGATTGCCGACTCGGAAAATATGGGTGTCGACCGCGAAGGTTTCCGCGTCAAAGGCACAGTTCATCACGACATTGGCGGTCTTGCGTCCCACCCCGGGCAACTTGACCAGCTCGTCGCGATCGGCAGGCACTTCTCCACCGAAATCCGCGAGCAGCATCTCGGAGAGGGCGATCACATTCTTGGCCTTGGTGTTGAACAGGCCGATGGTCTTGATATGCGCCTTCAGTCCCTCGACGCCGAGGTCGACCATCTGCTGCGGTGTGGTGACCTCGGCGAACAGCAAGCGTGTGGCTTTGTTGACGCCAATATCGGTCGATTGTGCAGAGAGCGCCACCGCCACCACCAGCTGAAACGTGTTGCCGAAATTCAGCTCGGTCTCAGGTGATGGATTATCGGCCGCGAGGCGGGAGTAAAATTCGAAGATATCAGCTTTTTTCATCCCACCTGTCATGGCGGCTCAACGCAGAAAATACAATCGTCGGGACAGGGTGATTGCATCCGAATTTGCAACGCAAAATCCCAAGCATCATATGCGCGCAAATTCGGATCGCTCGGTCCGCTGGCGGTTGACAGCCGGGCCGATCAATCGCTAGCGGCCATCCATGGCAATTATCGCAACGATCATGAACATATCCACCGGGCGTCCGATACAGAAAATGAGCTTTGGCCGCATGCCCAAGCCCTGGGCCTCGTTCAATCTGGAGACCGGCGAGCGGGTCACGGCCGAACGGATTGATGTCGGCACGCCGGCGCATGGCAAATTTGTCGCGCCTGTGTCTATCTGGGTGACGCCCAAGACTCCCAAAAGCGCGAGCTGATCAATGAGCGTTGCTTTCCGCAGAGAAGGTGATGACGAGCATCTCGAACCCAAGTTCGAGCTACCGATTCCGGTGGGCCCCAATTGGGTTACCGCGCGCGGGCTGCAGCTGATCAAGGACCGCGTTGTCGCTTTGCAGGCAGAAGTGGCGGCGTTGACGGACGAAACCGCGCTCAAAATCGCCAAACGCGACCTGCGCTATTGGAATATACGGCAATCGACGGCCGAGCTGCCGCCGGTGCCGAGTGGCGAAAAGGTCGAATTTGGCACCAAGGTCACCTTCTTGCTCAACGGTAAAGAGAAAATGCTGTCGATTGTCGGGGATGATGAAGCCGATCCCACCCAGGCGCTGATTTCCTTTTCCGCACCGATCAGCCGCGCGCTGATGGGATGCGAGCCGGGCGACTTTGGTGATTTTGCCGGGCGCGAGGATGCGATTGAAATCCTGACGATCACGGCGATTGGACAGCCCTAGCAGGTCGAACAGTCAACGCAGCGCGGCCAGCTAACTGTCCTGGGTCCGGTCCATCAAATCCATGAAGTCTCGCGCCGAATTTCGGTCTGCCTCGTCTTTAAAAGCAGTCTCCAGATCAAGGTGAGTGCCGAGCATATAGAGCACGGCCCATAAAGCGAAGCGCCGCCCGCGATCTTTTTCCAAACCAAAGTCGACGCGCATCCGTTCAATGCCTGCACCCATCGCCTCGGCGTGGACCTTTGTCAGATCGGCAGTACCAAAATATCGTCGCAACTGATCGTCAAAATCCATCCCGCCGACCTATTCGGTCCTCTGGCCGATGGCAAGCCAGTCGTGACATTGGCGCGCGTCATATCGCTGAAAGGGGCTTTTCCAACCTTTGCATTCAACCCATTTGTGCATTGAGACTATGTAGTTTTCCTGGTTTCTGTCTCATTTCTACGCAGATATGATCGTCGCATTCCGCCGCAATATGGAGAATTCATCATGCTTGAATTCAAACTGACCAATGTCGAAGAACAGCCCTATCTCTATGAAGAGCGCAGTTGCAGCAGGGACCCATCTGATATCAGCGCGACAATGGGTGGCGCGTTTCAGAATGTCATGGATTTTTTGAGCAGCAGGCAGATTTCTCCGATTCAGGTGCTTGCCGTCTATTATACTTATGATCCCGACAGAATGTCGTTTCGCGCCGGTTTCACGGTTTCACCCGACGCCGTCACCAAGGCGGACGGCGCGGTCAAAGCTGCAGTGACGCCCGCGGGTCAGGTTTTGACCTTCACCCATGTCGGGCCTTATTCGGAACTGAGACACAGCTATGGGCTGATGATGGAATATATCGAGAAGAACGGCCTCAAGCTCGGTGCTCCAACCTGGGAAATATATGTGGACGATCCTCAGGTCACACCGCCGGAACAGCTGAAGACCGAAATATTTGTTTCTTTGGCCTGAATATCTATTGAGACCGCAGGAATGGAATGAGTCTCGTCGCGATCCACTGGCTCTTTGGGCTTCGAAACGAGGCCTTCGTCTCTCGCAACGGCTAGTGTGTTACGCGAATTTATCCCAAGAAATCTGACTGTCTCTTGATGTAAAGACACCAGTTATCAGGAAGACGGGGACAGTTGCGCCGATCATTGTCATCAATCGCGGTCGGCACCCGTATATTATCACGAAAGCCGCGGTAACTGCACAACCGCAGCTCTATCGCAGAACGCGTAATTCGGAGGACGGTATATTTCCGACTGGGCTGTCATGCACAAAAAAACGGGGCATATAGCCCCGTTTTCAAATTTTGGTTTTTCAATCAGCTCAAGGGCTGGATGGGCCATCGCTCGTTTCAGCGATGATGAAGAAGCCGGCGATCAAAGACGCGGCGACCAAGATTCCGATAAGAGATTCGTTTCCGCCTTCAAGTTTCGAATCATCTTTGCTGACAGCGGCTACCCGATCAACTCCGGACGCAGCCGTTTGTGTGAGGTTTTGCTGGGATTGAGCTAAGGCAGGGGAAGCAATCAATGCGCTTGCAGCA
Source organism: Sphingomonadales bacterium EhC05 (assembly GCA_001650955.1). Lineage (GTDB taxonomy): Bacteria > Pseudomonadota > Alphaproteobacteria > Sphingomonadales > Sphingomonadaceae > Parasphingorhabdus. The sequence goes on along the minus strand of LXYP01000038.1, from coordinate 10,282 downwards.
ACGCACGCTGCGAATTTACGAATTTTCATTATTCAAGATCACCAAATATAACTCATAACAAATATCAATCGTAACAATAGATGTCAAAGAATATCTATCTATCATTACTATCACTCTAAATATGTGATAATTTCGCGAGACCCGCTCGATCGTGATGATTTCGATATTGAGCATTGGGCATAGCCTCGGCAGATTTTTGCTTCATGCGGTCCTGTTGACGGATTGGCTATGCACCTGCCGTTCGACTGTTCCACGCAATGAAATCGATCATTGCCGCTCAAGCAAATCAGCGTTCCGCGATAAATTATTCTGGCATCAGCATCCCCAAAACACCGTCCATCCCATAACGCCCGGCAGTTTGCCCGACCAGCCAGCCTGCCGCCTTCACCGCACCGCGGGCAAAGATCATCCGGTTCTCGGCGCGGTGGGTCAATTCTATCCGTTCCTCGTCACTCGCCAATATGACTGTGTGATCGCCCGCGACCGAGCCGCCGCGCAAGGCAGCAAAGCCGATCGCGCCTTTGGTCCGGGCGCCGGTGATACCGTCTCGCCCGCTTTCGCTGTGGGTATTGAGGTCGATGCCGCGCCCGCTTGCCGCCGCTTCGCCCAGCAATTTCGCGGTTCCCGACGGCGCATCCACTTTGTGGCGGTGGTGCATTTCGACGATTTCAATATCCCAGTCATCGCCCAGCTTGCTCGCGGCCTGCTCGACCAGCGCGGCGAGCATATTGACGCCCAGCGAAGTATTGCCGGTCTGCAGTACGGGGATTTTTCTCGCCGCTACGTCAATCGCGGCGTGATGCGCAGCCTCGAGCCCGGTGGTGCCGATGACGATCGGTGTGCTCGCCGCGACGCAGGCATCGAGCGTCGCCTGCAGCGCCGCCGGAGATGAAAAATCGACCAGCACATCGCTTGCCGCGATCAGCGCCGCAATATCATCACCCTGATCCGCGCCGCCGCCAAGGTCATGGCCGGCTGCGGCGATGGCGGCGACCAGCGCCTGTCCCATGCGGCCCTTGCTGCCGATAATTCCGATTGTCGTCATTCTTCTGCCACCCCATTAGTCCTCAGCCTGTCGAAGGACGCTTATGGAAGATAGGCGCGGTTCGACAGGCGTACCACTAACGGTTTTTGAATAGGGTGCAAAGCTTCTCGACTTGGCGTGAACTGAGCGGTTATGATGGGCTGATGAAAGACATTCAGAATATCGTCATCCTCACCGGCGCGGGGATTAGCGCGGAAAGCGGCGTTGCGACTTTCCGCGGGCCGGATGGTCTGTGGGAAGGGCATCGAGTCGAAGATGTCGCCACGCCCGAGGCCTTTGCCCGTGACTCCGATCTGGTCCAGAAATTTTATGACGAACGGCGTGCACAGCTGGCGACGGTCGCACCCAATGCCGCGCATCTGGCTTTGGCCGAGCTCGAGGCAAAATGGCCGGGTGACCTGTTGCTGATCACCCAGAATGTTGATGACCTGCACGATCGCGCGGGGTCGCAAAAATTGCTCCATATGCATGGGGAACTGAGCAGCGCCTGGTGTCTCGCCTGTGATGGACGGTCGCCCTTCACCGGTCAGATGGCGCTCGACCCTGCTTGCCCGCAATGCGACCAGTTTGGCCATTTGCGGCCGGACATCGTCTGGTTCGGGGAAATGCCCTATCAGATGGAGCGGATTGAACTGGCGCTGACCCAGTGCGATCTCTTCGTCTCGATCGGCACATCGGGCGCGGTCTATCCGGCGGCCGGCTTTGTCCAGAGCGCACGCCACTATGGAGCCGAGACATTGGAGATGAATCTCGATCCGTCCGAGGGCAGTTTCCATTTTCACCAGAGCCGGATGGGCCGGGCAGGGGAGCTGGTGCCGGCCTGGGTCGAGGAGATATTGTCCCATGGCCTTTGTTGAGCAAAAGCGATGACGGGTGGTTGCCATTGCGGAGCGGTGCAGATCACCGTGCCGGGCCCGCCCGCACAGATACTGCAATGCAATTGTGCATTATGCCGGAAAACCGGCTGGATCGGCGGCTATTGGCACCCCGAAAAGGTCGAGCTGAGCGCTGCCGCTGATGTGCTCACCGCCTATGTCAGCGGCGACCGGACGGTGACGGTGTGGCATTGCAAGATTTGCGGTTCGACAACCCACTGGACCCCGCGGACGGCGCCACCCGGGCGGATGGGGGTGAATATGCGGATATTTGACCGGATCGACTGGCGACATGTGCCGGTCCAGCACGTCGACGGGGCGAGTCTATAGGCTCGATCTGTTCCGTGCTGGATGGCGAAGGCGGTCGGCGATTTGGGTTCGTTCTCCCATCCATCTGCCTGCCAATGGTGCCAAAGCGGACACCAGAAATTCGCGGTTCACAATTCCCGGAGCGTTGTGAAGTTAGTCGAGACGGGATGCCTATACAACGTCCTGATCTATGATATGCAAATATTATGGCAAGAGACGATTGGTATAGAAACAGGGAATGGAATGTTGATGTTGAAGCAACATAACGTCGCAAATTGTCTCGATCACGCAGCGGCCGCCCTCAATATTTGACAATACAAGCCGGCTATCTCTCGGAACGCTACCCTGCCGTTGCACTCGCCCTGATCGAGGAATATTTCGGCACAGGTGATAAGCTCCACGTACCCCAAGCCTTGTGCGTACGAGCGGAGGCGCACCTCGCTATGGGAAATGACACTGACGCAATCGCGGAATATAAGCAGGCTTTGGATTGGGAAGCAGCGCATCCCAATTTTATATCAACTGCCAGCACTAGTTTTCCGGTGCTTGTTGCAGAGATGCGTCTCACTGACGAGTATGATTATGCGCTCAACATATTGACATCCCGCTTCTCAGAATCGGACCATCTCTTTCCAGCTACAGAGTATATGTGGAATGGAAGCTTTGCGCTGATAGCCCATGAAAAAGGAGAAGTTGTTGCGGCACGCGAATTTGCTGAACGTGCGATCCGTGCAGCGACAAAAACAGAGAGTCCTTTTCGTTATCATCGGAAGGTCGGATTAGTCCCGAATGCTTCGCATGATTTCGGTGAGCGAATCAAAGATATAGCTAAACCGTCAAAAGTACCTTTTTGGATGCGATATTTCTCGAGATCTTGAATTGTCACTTGGTAGCCCTCTAATTTTCTTCGTCCAATGGTTTCTAAACCAATGCCTGCTTTCGCGATATTGCAGCCCTGACCCTGGCATCGACGCAGAGCGCAAAAGCGGACATTAGCCGTGGCGCAAGACCGGACCCCGGTTCACGTCAGGGCAGGAGTCATGGTGCGGGCGGATCCGGGCGTGAATATTATGCGCATCAACGGCGGTCTCGCATTCGGGACATTGCAAAACCGGCTGGATGTCATGGCCGCAGGGCATATGCTGCCGCAATATCGGCGGCCCGGCTGCCTCCGCATAATATTTATCGCCCCAGTTGAGGATCGTCGAGAGCACCGGATAGAGATCGCGGCCCTTTTCGGTCAGGCGATATTCAAAGCGATCTGGCGAAGTCCGGTATTTCTTCCGATATAGAACATCGTGTTCGATCAGCTTCTGCAGGCGATTGGCCAGGGTCGTGCGCGGAATTTCCAGGCGGTCCTGAAACTGATCGAAATTGCGCACGCCCAAAAAACAGTCGCTCAAAATCAGCAATGTCCAGCGGTCGCCGAGCACCGCGGAACTGCGCGCGACCGAACATTGTTGCTTGCTGACTTCATCCCATTTCATCGTCACGTCCGTCCGTTCTGCTGTCTCAGTTGAATGGCATATAGCAGCCAGACTCGACAAAGTCTATTTTTTAGACTAACTATATTTCGATCCAAGAGGGAGACTCATATGCCAGCCGCACCGCCATTTGATCCGCAAGCCATTGCCGATGCCAAATTTGAGGAGCGGGAGGTGCGACCGGGCGTGACGACAAAGCGCACCATCTGCCAAACCTGCGATATTGCCTGCAGCGTCGTGGCTGAAGTCGAGAAGGGGCGGGTCGTCAAAATACGATCCTCAGACAATCCGATATTCCGCGACAATATCTGCATGAAGGGGATTATGGCGCCCAAAGGGCTCGCCGACCCGACCCGTATTTTGCAGCCGCTGAAACGCGTCGGCAAACGTGGTTCCGGTGAATGGGAAAAAGTGTCGTGGGATGAAGCGATCAGCGACATTGGTCAGCGCCTGAAGGCGATTATTGCCAAACATGGCCCGGAAGCCTGGGCGGTTTCGACCAGCCAGTGGAACACCGCAACCGATCACGGCCTGGGTCGTCGGATCATGAATCATGTCGGCTCGCCCAACTGGATCAGCGGTGTCGCGCTCTGTGCCGGCAATACGGCGGCTGTAAACCGTTTCACCTATGGCTGGTTTCCGATGGGGGATTTCGCCAATACCAAATGTATCGTGCTCATGGGGCATAATCCCCGCCGTCACAGCTGGACGCCCATGTATAATTTCATTCGGCAAGCTCAGGCGCGCGGTGCAAAACTGATTGTGACCGACCCACGCCGAAGTTCAAGCGCGGAACGCGCCGATATCTGGCTTCCTTTGAAAGCGGGCAGTGATGCCGCGATGATGTTGGGCTGGCTGAAAGTCATTCTCGATGAAGAGCTTTATGACAAGAAATTCGTTGAAAACTGGACGATCGGTTTTGACGACCTGCGCAAGCGTGTTGACGAATATCCTTTGGAAAGAGTGGCAAAACTTACCGGTTGTGATCCGGAAATGATCGCCAAGGCGGCCCGCATGTATGCCACCGAAGGGCCGTCGATCATCCCATGGACCCCGATTACCGACATGCAGCGCAACAGCACCTCCGGCATCCGCCTACAGAGCATATTGCGTTCGGTCTGCGGCTATGTCGATGTACCGGGCGGGGAGCGGCTGGAAGGTTTCAATCCCGATATTATAAACGAATCTACGATTGAAATGCATCATGTCCTGTCGGACGCACAAAAGGCCAAACAGCTCGGCTCCGATCAGCATCCCGCCTTTACCTATCGCGGGCAGGAGGCGTTTCGGGAACCGACCAAGCGCGTCTATGGGCAGGAATATGCCAATCTGATCATGGGCTGTCATATGGCGACGCCGTCGGCGACATTCCGCGCAATGGCGGGGCAGGGCCCCTATCCGGTGAAGGCCTTTTTCTTCCTCGGCAATAATCCGCTGATGAGCTACGCCAATATGCCCCTGATCATCGACGCGATGATGAATCAGGACCTGATTGTCGCGCACGAGCATTTCATGACTCCGTCGGCGCAACTGGCAGACTATATATTGCCGGGCGACAGCTGGTTGGAACGGCCATGGCTGATGGACAGTTTCGGCTGGATGTCCTCGGTCCGTCCGTCAGAAAAAGCGATGGAACCGCCGGGTGAATGCAAGAGCACATTTGAATTTTGGAAACTGCTCGCCGGCGCCCTGGATAAACCAGAATTGGTCCCATGGGACAGGCTCGAGGATTTCTATGACTATCGTCTTGAGAAAACCGGCATGACGTTTGATCAGCTGGTCAAGAAAACCGACATTTATTTTGCGCCGCCCAAATTCCGGCAATATGAAAAAAAGGGTTTCGCGACGCCGAGCGGCAAGGTCGAACTCAAATCGTCGATATTGGAAGAGCTTGGGTTTGATCCCTTGCCCTATTTTCGCGAAGACCCGCCGGTTGACCCGGAATATCCGCTGAAGCTGTTCACTGGCGTGCGGGAAGACGGCTTTTTTCAAACCGGCCATCGCCATATTCCGGAAATGCGCAAGCGTCATCCGGAACCCTTGCTATTCGTGAGTCCCGGGACCGCCACACAATATCATCTCGCAGAGGATGAATGGGTCGAGGTCGAAAATGAGATGGGCAAGATATCGATCAAAGTGGCGATCAAAGACGCCATGCCGGATGATCTGATCCGCATTCCTCACGGCTGGTGGAAACCGGAAATGAAGCAAGGCGCGGGGCATCTTTCCGGAGCGCTCAAATATGCCGATGCCCAGCTTTGCCGGGATGATGCAGATTATCTCGACCGCGAACAGGGCATCCCGCATCTCAAAGGGGTTCCCTGCCGGATCAACAAGGTGGAGCAATCGGAACAGTCGGTTGCTCCCGCTTCTGCGATGGAACCAGCGGAATGAGTATAGACGAGAAACTCCTCAGAAAACGGGAACGGTCGGCGGCATTGATGATGTGGATGGCCAAACGCAGTTCTTATAATAAGTCACTGCTCGATAAAGCCTGCAGATGGGCGGTGAACCGCGCGACCACACTCCCGCCAGAGGAGGATTTTCTGCGCGACCCGCTGATCGACAATGATCAGGGCTTTGATCCCGATGAACTGGATCGCTATCAGCGCGGCGAAACGGGCTAGAATATTGGGTCCAATGCCCGCTTATCGGAAGCGGTCGACGAGGCTCGTCAGATACGGCTGGCCTGGGCCCGACCGAAACTAGCTGAGCAGGTTGACCGTCACGCAGATATAGATGGTCCAGAGCGCCAGCGCTGCCATCACCAGCCAGGTCATCAGCATCGCGATCTGACGGAGCCGCAGGCCTTTCCCGGCCTGATGCTGATGCATGCCGAAAGGGTGCAGGAAACGGGCGATCATGAAGATTACGGCAAGCACCATCAAGCTGAGATGATGCGCGCTGCTCAGTTCGAGTAGCGCCAGCATGATCAGCGTGATCGGCGTATATTCGATGAGGTTGCTCTGGCAGCCGCGGACCATGTCCATATGCTCGTCATTGCCCGCGCCAAAGGATGTTTCGGTGCGGACCCGCTGTTTGACCACCTGGAAGGACAGGAAGATGAACAAGAGCGTCAATATCGCTGCGGTCATTGCGGTTACTGGTACGGTCATGATCATGCTCCCCTGTTGGCGATGATTATCGGCGAACGGGGAGCAAAAGGCAAGCTAGGTGGCGGCTGGGGCGCCGCAGCTTTTGCAATGCGGGTCCTTGGGGAGGTTGATGCTGCGCATGGACGGCGCGAGGCCGTCGAACAGCTGGAGCTTGCCGGTTGGATCCTGGCCGAAACCGGTGACCACGCGGATCGCTTCCATCGCCGCAAAACTGCCCATCAGGCCGACCATGGCACCGAGGACGCCAACTTCGCTGCAATTGTCGCAATCATCCGGGTCGAGCGCGTCGCCGACGAAACAGCGGTAGCAGGGCTTGTCGGCTTCCCAGCCGCGGAAGGTGCCGAGCTGGCCCTGAAACTGGCCAATCGCCGCGGAGATCAGTGGGACGCGATGTGCGACCGAGAGATCGGAGACCAGCAGGCGGGTCTGATAATTGTCCGAGCCGTCGATAATCGCGTCAAACGGGGCAAAAAATGCTGCAGCATCATTTCCGATATGTTGCGCGGTAAGTCGTTGATTTATTGGAATAATATTGATTTCAGGGTTGATACGCTGCGCGGCAACTTTGGCAACTTCAACTTTCGCCTTCCCGACATCATTTTCGGAAAAAAGAACCTGCCGCTGCAAATTGGACAGCGACACGACATCGTCGTCAATGATCGTCAGCGCCCCCACGCCCGCCGCGGCGAGATATTGGATGGCCGGGCAGCCGATCCCGCCCGCGCCCACGATCAGAATATGGGCGTCGAGCAGCTTCTTCTGCCCGACTCCGCCAATATCCTTCAATACGATATGGCGCGCATATCGGTCGAGCTGTGCGTCGGTGAGTGGACTCATTCAGGCCAGCGAAACGTGATCGCCTGACGATACCATTTCTTGTCGCCATTGCGCACCACCGCGCCATCGCGTCCGGCATATTTGGTGAGATGTTCGATCACATAGGTTTCCAGCTGCCGGCAGCCTGTGTCGACGGGAACGACGCGAGTCACGCGGCCCGTTGGCGATACTTCCAGCGCGACATCCACGCGCGCATGGACCCAGCCGATATCGGTCGGGAGTTTGCAATCCGCTTTCTTGGCGATTCGTTCTGCGGTTCGTTCATGCCGTTCCCGAACCGGGAGTTTTTTCTCAAAACGCGCCAGTTCGAGATTATAGAAATCTTCGGATAATTTCGTGATTTCAATATCATCAGCGGCGGAGAATGCGCTTGAAAGTGCAAAAGCGGCAAAAAGTTCAATCATCATATTTCCTTTTACAAAAACACCCTATTCCAAAACTATACCCCGGTTGAGCCAAAACCACCAGACCCCCGCGACGTTTCATCGAGATCTGATACTTCAACCAGATTTCCCCGTTGCACGGGAGCGACGATGATCTGGGCAATCCTGTCGCCGAGCCCGACATGAAAGGGTTCATCGCCAAGATTGGCAAGGATCACTTTGATTTCCCCGCGATAGTCGCTGTCGATCGTTCCGGGCGTGTTGAGCACGGATATACCCTTTTTCAGAGCAAGTCCGGACCGCGGTCGCACCTGAACTTCATAGCCCTCGGGAATGGCGAAGGCGAAACCGGTGCCGACCAGACCGCGCTTGCTTGGATCAATGGTCAGTTCTTCCGCCGCACGAATATCCATCCCGGCCGAACCGCTGGTTTCATAGGAGGGCAGCGGCAGATCACCGGCATGGTCGAGCCGTTTGACGGCGATATTGATGGGTTCGAACATGGACTAGCTGATCTCTTCGATAATTTTTTGGACAAGTTGTCTTGCGACCTCGGGTTTGGGAAGCCGCTCCCATATCTCACTGCCATGGGCGGTAACAATATGCACACTATTGTCGGCGCCACCCATGACATCGCCGGAAACATCATTGGCCACGATCCAGTCACAGCCCTTTTTGGCAAGCTTGGCTTTGGCATGTTCGGCAATTTTTTCAGTTTCAGCGGCAAATCCGATCAACAAATCCGGGCGTTGGGCATGCCGTGCCAAGCCAGCCAATATGTCCGGATTTTCGGTCAGTTGAAGTGGTGCAGGGGCATCGCCCTTTTTCTTGATCTTCTGTTCGGACCGGCTGTCCGCACGCCAGTCAGCAACCGCGGCAACCATGATCGCTATATTTGCCGGCAGAGCAGCTTCGACTGCCGCCTCCATCTCGAGGGCGGTTTCAACGTCTACGCGCAGGACGCCCGCAGGCGTTGCCAAATGAACAGGACCGGCAACCAGAGTGACTTTTGCTCCCGCCTCTGCTGCAGCGGCCGCGATGGCAAAGCCCTGGCGGCCAGATGATCGGTTGGCGATATAGCGAACGGGATCAATCGGCTCGCAGGTTGGGCCGGCGGTTACGAGAATATGTTTGCCATGCAATGGCCGGTGTTGATCTGGCGCAAATGCGGGCTGGCCGTCCAGCGGATTGGCACCAAGCTCGCTTGCTGCGAATTCGCTCGTCGACGAAAATGCCGAACTCATCAGAGATGAAATCTGTGTCATCACCGCTTCTGGCTCCGGCATTCTTCCGGGCCCATATTCACCGCAGGCCATATCCCCTTCATCGGGCATCATAACCATGATGCCATCGTTCTGAAGCTGTTTGATATTGCGCTGAGTCGCGGCATGCTGCCACATGCGTACATTCATTGCAGGCACGGCCATCACGGGTGCATCGGTTGCCAGTAGCAGTGTTGTGGCAAGATCGTCAGCAATCCCCCCTGCCATTTTCGCTAGCAAATTTGCGGTTGCCGGACAAATCACGATAAGATCCGCTTCGCGGGACAATTGGATATGCCCCATCTCGGTTTCATCCTTCAGCGACCAGAGCGTGGTATGTACTTCATTTTCCGATAGCGCCGCCAGCGTCATCGGAGTGACAAATTGCGCGCCCGATTCGGTCAACACGCAGCGCACGGTCATGCCGGATTTCTTGATCAATCGGATCAATTCGCTGGCCTTATAGGCCGCAATCCCGCCGCCAATGATCAGGAGAATATGTTTGGGCTTGTCCATATAGACCTTCTTTACACCGAGAATCCCGCCGGTCTACCGATTCATAACATGACTTGCTGGATGTGGAGCCGTGCAACCGCCGGAAGAGGGTGATCCCGATGGTGATTGATTGATGCAGACAAAGCATGATCTCGCAATGCTCTGCTTATGGCAATCCGGCTCCCACGGCGCGACGAATATCGTGGCGATGCGTGATATTGGCGCGGGCTTCTTGGCTTTTCAAATCATCCGTGTTTGGAGATCCAGATTGACTATGCTGGAAAAATTATTGCGAATATGTTCTAATAAAGAAAAATAATAGCGGGTCGCACATCAGGGCCACGATGGTGGCCATCAAATGGGGTGTGCTATGGGACAAGAATTTTCCAGATATCTTTCTGCAGCGCTGCTGGTTGCTTCGGCCAGCATGATGGGTTCCTGCACATCTCCGGAAGTTCCGCCTCCGCCGCCACCAC
>LXYP01000037.1 GCA_001650955.1 Sphingomonadales bacterium EhC05 | reverse complement strand
CTGCTGTTGCCTGGGATAGGGGGCCAATCGCGAAGCTTTTAATACCCGACGCTTGCGCCTGGAAACCCAGCGCGCTGGCGCTCTCGCCTGTCGCTTGCGCTGCAGCGCCTAGCGCAAACGAATTATTAGCCGTCGCACTTGCGCCGGATCCAATAGCTGTAGATCGCAAGCCGCCAGCAAATGTATCTGCGCCAATCGCGGTGCTATCCTCCATCGTCGCCTGCGCGCCAAATGCATCGGCATCACTACCGTCGCCGCCAATCGCTACTGTGAAATTAGCCGTGCCTTCTGAAGCGGCGCCCAAGGCCAGAGCCTCAGCGCCCGTCGCCTGCGCCGCTGTGCCCAGCGCGATTGCATTGCCGCCATTGGCCGTGGTTAGCGTGCCGAAGCCGCTTCCGAAGAGGTTGCCATTGGCGACCGCTTCCGAACTGCTACCGATCGCGATATTGCCATGGGTCTGGCCTGCATCATTGACCGTAGTAGCTGCAGCGCCCGAGGCAATTGCGCCATTGCCTGCGGCGTTGCTGCTAGAGCCGATGGCGGTACTCCGCAACCCGCTAGAATTGCTACTAACCCCAACTGCCGTGCTGTGAACATTGCTGGCCGTGCTGCTGCGCCCGATGGCTGTGGTGAAAGTATTGCTGGCCGTGCTGTCGGACCCGATGGCCGTGCCCCGAATCCCGCTGGCCGTGCTATCCGCACCAATGGCAATGGAAAGTGAACCGGTCGCCTGCGCGCCCAAATCATCAGTATCAAAACTGTCCGTGCCGATAGCAATAGAATCCTCTCCGGTTGCCCCGGCCCAAGCGCCCAAGGCCAAAGCATCTGCCCCCGTCGCCTGCGCCGCCGTGCCCAGCGCTATGCTGTTGCCGCCATTGGCAGTGGTTGCTGTGCCGCCAATAACGTCTATTACGGCGCCAGAGGAAGATCCGATCGCGATATTGCCATGGGTCGGGGCCGCTCCGCTTTGTGTGGTCGCTTCTGCGCCGCTTGCAATGTCACCATTGCCTGCGGCATTGCTGAGCGCCCCGCTGGCCGTGCTGCGTGTCCCGCTGGCCGTGCTGCCTGTCCCGCTGGCCGTGCTGAAATTCCCGGTGGCCGTGCTGAAATTCCCGGTGGCCGTGCTGCTTGACCCGCTGGCCGTGCTGCGGCGTCCGATGGCCGTGCTGAAATCCCCGGTGGCCGTGCTATCCATTCCAATCGCTATAGAACCCTCGCGTGTGGCTTGGGCGCCCAATGTGTCTCCATCATTGCCATCGGCGCCAACGGCTATCGATCCATCGCCCGTCGCATCGGCTTCTTCACCAATGGCAATGGAGTCCACGCCTGTCGCATCCGCACCTGCGCCTGCGCTGTTGACGTCCAGATAGATACTAGCGCCACCGGCCAAAACTGCTGCATCAAGCTGTGTCTTGTTCACCGCATCAGTACCCAGCGTTCCTGCTGCGACATTTTTGATCTGGCGTTCGCTACCAACCGCGCCCACTGACACGGTGTTGGCAATATTGGCCACAGAATTTCCGCCAAGAGCGACAGCATCGACTGCGGTCGCCCGGGCATTAACACCCAATGCGCTGGCATTTTCCGCCGTCGCACCCGAAGCTGTCCCTATGCTGGTCGAATTCAACCCGGTCGCGAGGGCAAAATAACCCAGTGCGCTGCTGTTTTCTTGGGTCGCGCCGGAAGATGCCCCGATGCTGGTGGAGTAAGTGCCGGTCGCCTGGGCAAGATAACCCAACGCGCTGCTACTTTGCGCGGTTGCGTCGGAAAACGCCCCGATGCTGGTGGATCGAAGGCCTGTCGCCTGGGCCAAATATCCTATCGCACTGCTGTTTTCTTGGGTCGCGTCTGAAGCCGCCCCAATGCTGGTGGACTGAAGGCCGGTCGCTTGGGCATTCTGTCCCACTGCAACTGAGGCTGTCGCTGTCGCATCAGAGTCTGCTCCCAGAGCGACCGAATTGATGCCCGAAGAGGCAGCGGCATCACCCAATGCCACCGAATTGCTGCCAGATGCGTTGGAAGCACGGCCGATCGCGGTCGCGTTATTTACGGCACTTGCACCTAAGCCTATTGCAGTACCATTTCCTGACGTGCTCGACCCTGTGCCACATTCAAGCCCAGGACTTACTTCACAGGCGGGACCAGCGCCCTGCGCGATGTCAATAGGCCCACCTGCGAGCAGCGGGTTGCCAGATGGCGGGTTCAACTGACTAATGATAATTTCTGAGGTCTCTTCTGACGCCTCGTCCTCCGCATCGTTCTCCGCCTCAGTCGTGCTGGGCGGTAAGGTGCCAACATTCTCGGGATCGGAATCTTCTCGCTGCACCATCTGTAAAAAGACTGGAGCGATAATAGTTGAACTATTAACCGGTCGAGTCAGATAGGAAACGCCGGAAGATTGCTCAATGACCGCTGCCATGGGAATGGCAGCCTGAGCTGGCAGAGCCAGTGCGATCGCGCCGGTGCTGACCGCGAGCGAAAGTGCACGAATAAATATGGTACGTTGATTGGTCATGTGAAGTTCCTCTTTGAAACAGGCGTCAAGATAATATCTCGCTCACTATTCCGAGGCCCCCCCCGCGGTTCGCGTTTAGGCTGCTGTCTATTCACGAAATTTTTCCGCAAGTCGAATCTAAATCCCGAAACTGAATGAACAGCGGCTATTGCCGATCTACCAAAGACCCAGTTTGCGAACTGACGTCTGCTTTCGGGCATCGATGTTTAGCATCTGTGTGACCGCAATTGGGGCGTTTCCGGACCAGCCGCTTTAGTGTCTCCCCTTTGGATTATTCTGCGTGGCTCTGAGATAGTCTCCCGTCTAAGTGAGTTGGGTTATGACAAAGGCCACATTGGACTGATGCTAAAACATAATCGGCAAGGGACGGTCGACAAGCTTTGGATCCGTGATGAAGACGGGCTTTACAATCTGACTAAGGACTAATTGACCGAACCCCCGATCTTGCATGGCAGCAGCTGTGTGAGGTCGGGGTATTCAAAATGCAAGTTTTCGATTTTCCAGAATCCATTTTCGGTCACATTTTGTGGCAAGAGTTATGGGAGATATATGGGATACTATATCGACGGCTATCGGCATCGACTTCAACCTGATTTATCGGATCAAGATTCCCAACAAAAACGTTTATTATCAGATGTTTAAATGTAGTCTCTGCTTGTTCTCAACCTGCCCGTTTTGCACAAAATCGCTTTTTACTGATCTCCCTATTTATTTGCTCCAAAAATTAGGGTAAGAAGAAGTATCGATACGGGGTTCAAAACCCCTCGATCATTGCCTCCAGATAGAGGCATCACCATCACATATAATTGCAAATATCTCCATCTACCTCGACGGGTTAGGGGGGGGGGTGAAGCAACGTGTGTGGAAAAGGAGAAACATGTTGCTAAATGAAAATGAAAAATCAGTCTCATCTCCCGTTGCGCTGGTTGTCCAAGCCGCGTTATTTGCTGCTGAACGACACCGTGATCAGAGACGCAAGAATGTCGATGCAACCCCCTATATCAACCATCCTCTAGCCCTAGCTTCCGTTCTTTCCATTGAGGCACAAATAGATGATCCTGCCCTAATTGCAGCCGCGCTACTGCATGACACTGTTGAAGATACCCAAACCACTATCGATGAGATTGAAGATCACTTTGGATCTAAGATTGCAGGTATTGTGGCGGAGGTTACGGATGACAAATCTCTCGAGAAAGAGGAACGCAAGCGCAAACAGGTCGAGACAGTATCTAAAAAATCAACAGCAGCCAAGCTCATCAAGCTGGCCGACAAGACCTCCAACCTGCGTGACATAGCATCCTCACCTCCAGCTGACTGGCCGCTCGAAAGACGTCAGGCATATTTTGATTGGGCAGTGGAGGTCATCGATGGATGCCGCGGAACCCATCCGATGCTGGAGGAGTTGTTCGATGCAGCGTTCCAAGCTCGGCCTCAATCTTGAGTTGATGCAGTGATTCGTGCTGCTGAAAGCAGAAGCGCGGTCGCTAGAAACACATGAAAGGAATAGAAATGGCGCAATTTTTTGATGTGGGTGGGACTCCTTTGATAGTTTGCAAAAGTGGAAAGGCGTTGGCCTGGGAAGATGGCCACCCGCGCACGCTCCACCACCACCACACCCACCCCTATATAAGGGGGTGGGGTGATGGGTTGGACGCCCCGCGACGGCATTAATGTGCCATAA
>LXYP01000036.1 GCA_001650955.1 Sphingomonadales bacterium EhC05 | reverse complement strand
ATTGCGACGCCGCGATCAGGAGCCATCCACACCATCCGCTTTTGGGATTTAGCGGACACTAGCAATTACGACTTTTGATCAGTTCAATTGCATCCAGGTGAATATGGATTTCCTCCAAAGCCGATCTGATGTCGCTGACGAAACTAGCAATCTGATCATTCTCCGTTTTTTCTGACTGCCCTTGGACCGCAACTTCATGCACATCTTCGAGCCGCGCGGTAATCAGTGCAAACAATCCAGTTCGCACCTTGATCGGATCAATTTCGTCATCTGTGAATGCCAAGCCCGAATCCATGCTCGAGGTCGTTTGGAAGTCCATATGCAGCTTTCACTATTTCGTAGATAAACCACTGGACTTCGGCGATTGTTCGAGCATTGTAGTTGGTGTCGTAGACAATGATCACGACAAGCCGCCCGCCTCACAAGTGATCCGCGGCTTGGCTCAGTGGAACCGCTGGACTGTCCAGCGCCAAGCTGGAGATTTTCAATGTCATCAACAAAATCAAAACCCCAAACTAAATCATCAAAAGTCATCACGATGCTATCACGAACCAAAGGCGCAACGTTTGTAGAAATTTGCAATGCAACGAACTGGCAAAAACACAGCGTTCGCGCTTTCCTGACCGGAGTTCGAAAGAAGGGTTTTGAGGTTGCGCGAGAACAGCGCAGCGATGATGGGACGGCCTATCGCATAATACAAAACCCAATCAATAAAGATGGGAAAGGTGCAACATGACCGCACTGAGCAATCGGTTGACGGGACTCATGACCATGCCCCCTGCCCAATTGCGCTCTGCCTGGCGCGATACATTCAAGTCGCCTGCACCTGATATTGGACCTGACCTGCTTCGGCGCGGGATCGCCAACCGCTTGCAAGAGCGTGTCCACGGTAGCCTGACGGGCGCTACCAAACGCGAGATCGAACGCCTCCGCAAGCGCGTCGAACGAACCGGTAAAGCTGGCCACGTGCATGCGATATCACTCAAGACCGGAACGCGGCTCGTTCGATCATGGAACGGCAAAAGCTATCATGTACTTGTTTGCGGTGATGGCTTTGAGTTTGCGGGTCGCCATTTTGCAAGCCTCAGCCACATTGCCCGCGAGATTACCGGAGCGCATTGGTCAGGGCCGCGCTTCTTCGGTTTGAAGAAGCGAAGTGGTTATAAACCTAAAGCGGCTGCCGATGGTTGAGCGTACCAAACGCAAGCGCTGCGCCATCTACACCCGCAAATCTACAGAAGATGGGTTGGAGCAGGATTTTAACAGCCTGGATGCACAACGTGAGGCGTGCGCGGCCTATATATTGAGCCAGGCCAGCGTAGGCTGGGAAGCTGTTTCAGAGTTCTATGATGATGGCGGGTGGTCTGGGGGCAACATGCAGCGCCCTGCGCTTGCCCAACTGCTTGACGATGTCAAAATGGACAAGGTTGATATCATCGTGGTCTATAAAGTGGATCGCCTAACCCGCGCGCTTGCGGACTTTGCCAAAATTGTAGAAATACTGGATGAGAACGAAGCTTCATTCGTCAGTGTCACGCAATCCTTCAACACGACGACCAGTATGGGACGGCTGACACTCAACGTCCTGCTTTCCTTCGCCCAGTTCGAACGCGAAGTTACCGGAGAACGCATCCGTGATAAGGTAGCAGCGTCTAAGAAGAAGGGCATGTGGATGGGCGGCGGCGTTCCTTACGGATATGACGTGAAGGAACGCCAACTGCTTATCAATGAGGCCGAAGCCGTAACTGTGCAGTATATATTTGAGCGATATAACGAACTCAAATCGGTACCACAGCTAGTTGATGAGCTCGCCGCAAAAGATATCCGGACTAGAACTCGCGTCTTCAAATCCGGACGGATCGCCGGTGGCATCCACTTCAAGACTGGCACTTTGACCCATCTTCTCCAGAACCCAATCTATGTTGGGAAAGTCCGGCACAAAGACAAAATCTATGATGGAGCGCATGGACCCATCGTCTCCGATCAATTGTTTGAGCGTGTTCAATCCATCTTTTCTGAAAATCGGTACGATAACGCACTGGGAAAGAAGAGCTGCAACCCTAGTTTGCTAACGGGCAGTATTACCGATCCTGATGGCAGACCAATGACACCGACACACGCGACGAAAGGATCAAAGCGCTATCGTTACTATGTGACGCGAACATCTCCTGGAGATTCATCTGCCAAATGGAGCTTGCCTGCAGGTGAGATCGAACGATTGGTAATCGATACGATTGCCCAGCAGCTCGCGGCATACAGTGGCGCAGAAAATGAAGATGCACGAGAAATGGAAGTTCAAATTAACCTAGATCACCAAACCTCAATCGATCTACCCGCGATGTCCATCAGTGACCGACGGGCACTGTTGCTTCGTCACAAAATTCAAGTTTCAATCAATAGCGATAGAATAGAAATTGAATTCACGCCCCTTGGCCGGGAGCAAACAATCAAGCTTTCGGTCGAAGCTAAACTGGTGAGCAGGGGATCAGAAGTGAGATTGGCAATTGCACCCGATGACGGACCGATCAAACGTGACCCCGATCCGGTTTTGCTAAGACTGATCGCTCATGCCTTTGCAGCGCAGGACCTTCTGGTTCGGGGGATATCATCTCCGTTGGTCAATCACTATAAGCAGCGGCATTTGCAGCAGCTTGTTAGGTTAAGCTTTATGGCGCCCGATATTATCTCTGCGATTGTTGATGGAACACAACCTCCTGATCTCACCGGGCGCAAGATCATGCGCATCAACAAAATCCCGCTCGATTGGACCGGTCAGCGCAAGATGTTCGGGTTCGCGGGAGCCTAAAACCCCTTCAAATCCAAAAGTGCATCTGGACTCCAATATTTGGGCCATCGAGACACTTGGCCAATTTGCCCTCATATCGCGGATGACAAATGGTCTCTGGCGTCAAAGCCCTCGCATCATCATCCGCTAACCGACCGAAAAATAGGGATAAAATCCACATTCCGTCTACCGAGCGCGAGGCTATGAAAAATAAGGAAAAAAGTGGTGCCCGAGGGCGGATTCGAACCACCGACACAGCGATTTTCAGTCGCTTGCTCTACCAACTGAGCTACTCGGGCATCTGGGCCTGCGTCATGCGCTTGGCCCGTTAGGAAGCGACGCTATAGGCGGGGCGGCGGCGGCTTGTCCAGCCCAAAATCGCGGATTTTTTTGCGCCGCTCAAGCCTCGCCGTCGCGGCCGGATTCACTGGCAAAATGATCGGCCAGTTGATCCGGCGAAACCGGTGATCCAGGGACTTTATAACCCTCGCCGAGCCATTGCAGAAGATCACGGTCCTTGCATCCAGCGCTGCAGAAAGGTTTGAATTCCGAAGCTTGCGGCTTTTTGCAGATCGGGCAACCGGCAGATTTGGAGCGCGCCACCGACCGATTATCCGAGCAGACCGGGAAACAGGCCGAAGAGCAGGATGAGGAACACAGCGATGGGTGCGAGCCAGCCGATCAGGAAACGATAGACGTTCAGCATCCCGTCCGACAGGCCCGTTTCGGCCTGAACCAGTTTCTTGTCCGCTTTCCATCCGATGAAAACCGAGGTCAAAAGCGCGGTGACCGGCAACAGCACCTTGCCGACCAGCCCGTCGATCGTGTCGAAAATATTGGCATCGGCAAATAGTGGCCAAAAGCCGAGCAGGCGAACCTCAGACCAGATATTCAGCGAGAGCGCGCAGGCTGCGCCAACCAGGAAAATCACCCCACCGGTGATCCAGGCAGACATCGGACGGCTCCACCCGCTTTTCTCTTTGACCCAGGCGGTAACCGCCTCGAGCAGCGAGATCGAGCTAGTCAATGCGGCGAAAAAGACCAGCACGAAGAACAGAAAGCCGACCAATGATCCAGCTGGCATGGTATGAAAGGCAATCGGCAGGGACTGGAAAACCAATGTTGGTCCGGCAGCTGCGTCGAGGCCGACAGCAAAAACGATCGGGAAAATCATCAGACCGGCGAGGATCGCAACGCCAGTATCTGCGAAACCGATCATCACGGCGGTTGGCGCAAGCTTGGTCTCGCTAGAGACATAACCGCCATAGGTGATCAATGCGGCCGAAGCGACGCTCATCGAAAAGAGCGCCTGTCCCAGGGCTTCATTGATGACCGACGCGGATAATTTGGAGAAATCCGGGGTGAACAGAAACGCCACCGCTTTGGCAAATTCCCCGGTGAACGCGCCGTAAACGGTTATCAGCACCAGCAAAACGAAAAATGCTGGCATCAGGATCGTCGCCGCTTTTTCGATACCATCGGTCACACCGCGTGCGACAATCCAGATGGTCACGCCCATGAACAGAACATGCATGCCAAGCAAAAGTTGATTGTTCGCGAACAGATCCGTCATCCGGTCGGGGATGGTTTCCGGGCTTTCAGCGGCCAGAGCGCCGGCCATCGGATTGCCAGCGAAAAGGGCTCCGAGAAAATCAGCACCCATAACGCCGACATAATAGAGCACCCAGCCGGCGACGACGCTGTAAAAAGACAGAATTGCGGCCGCACCCAAAATTCCAAATCCGCCGAATATCCCCCAGCTCCGGCTGACCCCCGAATCTTCCGCGACTTTAACGACGCTGTGATAGGCATCGCTGCGGCCATGGCGTCCGATCAAGACTTCGGAAAGCACCATCGGCAGACCGATCAGAACAACACAGGCGATATAGACCAGAACAAAAGCGCCGCCGCCATTTTCACCGGCCAGGGTTGGAAAGCGCCAAATATTGCCTAGGCCGACGGCCGCACCAACCGCTGCCAGAATGAATGCCCATCGAGAGGACCAGCCCTCGCCACTTGGTGCTATTGCGCCTGCCATGAATAAACTCCCCGATTAATTGCCGCTTTGCGGCCTTGTTGCATATGTTACTAGCCGCGCATCAACATCGGGCCAAGCGGTTTTCCGGCAAAAATATGGACATGAAGATGCGGAACTTCCTGATGGCCGTGCTTGCCAACATTGGCGAGCAGGCGGTAGCCCGGCTCCACCATGCCCGCTTCGCGCGCGATATGGCCAACAGCTCTTACATAACCGGCAATTTCGGACTCGGTCGCGGTCGCCGAAAAATCGTCCCAGCTGACATAGCGCCCCTTGGGGATCACCAGAATATGATCAGGCGCCTGAGGGTTAATGTCGTGAAAGGCCAAAGCCCATTCGTCCTCATAGACCGTCTTATTTGGGATTTCGCCGCGCAAGATTTTGGCAAAAATATTGTCATCATCATAAGGCTGGGTGGGGTCAATCGCCACTAAGCATCTCCTCTCGAAGCTTTTTCTTGCAATCCGGAAACACCCTCGCGGCGAGCGAGCTCAGCGGTGACATCATCGATCGAGATATCCATGTCCGCGAGCAGGACAATCAGGTGAAAAAGCAGGTCCGCAGCCTCGCCGGTCATCGCATTCGGATCATCCTGAATCGCTGCGATCACGGTTTCAATCGCCTCTTCGCCGAGCTTCTCGGCCATTTTCGCTCGGCCTTTTCCGCGAAGGCTAGCAACATAGCTGCTGCCCGGGTCCGCCTCTCGGCGCTGGATGATGGTTGTTTCCAGCGATTTCAAAATATCCGTCATTGGCGACGGTTTGCGCGAGCATAGGCCTGTTCGTCAAGCCATTGCGCGCGCGCCATGGCAGAAATCCGAAAAATTGAGAGATTCGCAGCGATGGCCGTTGGATGACGAAAATCGCGACCCAACAACAGTCACTGCCCTATTTTTGAACGATCAGGTGTCTTGCGCCGCCGTCTAGCGACAAACCGGCCTGTAACCAAACCGACGATGCCAATGCCAAGCATCAACAGGTTGGATGGCTCTGGAACCGGCGCACCACCGGAAGATGATCCGCCAGATGAACTGGTCCCTCGAGTTGAGCCGGTAGAAGTGCTGACCTGAGTTGAGCTACCCTTGCTGGACGAACTCCAGCCGGAGCTTCCCCAGCCAGAACTGGCCCAACCAGACGAACCCGCGTCTTTGACCGTGCCGCGATCATTGGAATACCAGGCGGCCTCAGCTGGCACAATTGTTGAAGAAACCATCATTACCGTGCCTGTCAGGAATGCAAACTTCGTCAAAGTCATCGCTCGCCTCCATTCACAAGAAAAATGATACCTGTGAAGAACTACGCAAGTTTCTTGCCAAATCTCTGATATTGTTGATTTATATGGGCTACCATGGTTAACGGATTTTTACAAATCTGAAGATTGTAAGTTAAACCGACATTAACCATCAGCCCAAGGTGCTGGATTATGGATGATCTGAGTCTGAGTTTCGTCGATAAACTGAAGACGGGCGATAAGATAAACGCCGGTCATTCTTGTTTTTCTTGACTATTTCCGTCTACGGCGTCGCTGGATCAACCGACCGGCCGCAAGCGCACCGGCACCCAATCCAAACAGGACCAGGACCCCGGGCTCCGGTACCGGAGTGCCACCAGTCGAACTCGCCGAAGGTCCTCCGGATGAGCCTCCTGATGAGGAACTGGAAGAACTGCTGCTGGAAGAGCTGGAACTGCTCGAACTGGACGAGCTGCTTGACGTGCTGCCAAAACTGGATGAACCGCCGGTGGAGGTTGATACGCCGCCGGTTGAGGTTGAAACGCCGCCAGTCGAGGTCGAAACGCCGCCCGAAGATGTGGAAACGCCGCCTGAGGATGTCGAGACACCGCCTGAGGAAGTGGAAACACCTCCCGAGGAGGTTGAAACACCACCCGTGGAAGTCGACGTCGAGCCGCCACTCGTTGATGATCCCCCGGTTGATGTTGAGGTGGAACCACCAGAGGTGGTGGAACTGATCGTCACTGAGCCAGAGCTTCCTCCATTGCCACCTTTGCTGCCTTTGCCACCTTTGTCATCTTGGGCTTGATATTCATTGGGCAGAGTAGGGTAAATGGCATTGGCTGGTGCCGCGACCAATGCGGTGACCGAAATCGTCATCATAAGCGCACTATGGAATATCTTCATCACATCCCCCATCGGGTTTTTGCTTTACCTGTTCAAAAACTGCGGCGGGCACAGCATCGGAATGGTTTCAAAAACATTAATGCAAGATCAGAGTTAATTTTCGGTGAAAAGAAATAGTTAATATCGGCTTATTCGCGACTGTCTCAATATGGATCAGCTGCGGGCTGAAAGGTTAGCGGCGCGCAAAGCTTCATGCGCATCGGCAATACTATATTCGCCAAAATGGAAAATGGATGCCGCCAAGACCGCATTGGCATGCCCCTTGGTGACGCCTTCGATCAAATGACCGAGGTTGCCGACACCGCCGCTCGCGACGACCGGGATGGACACCGCATCAGCGATAGTGCGCGTCAATTCAAGGTCATAACCATCTCGCGTTCCATCGCGATCCATTGAGGTCACCAACAGCTCCCCTGCCCCCAAATCGGCCATCCGGACGGCATGTTCAAACGCATCTATACCGGTCGGCGTACGCCCGCCATGCGTGAAAATCTCCCATCGGCCCGGCTCGACCTGCCGCGCATCAATCGAAGCGACCATACATTGACTGCCAAAGCGGGTGGCAATATCGCTCACCACTTCCGGGCGCGCGACCGCTGCGCTGTTGACCGCGACCTTGTCGGCCCCGGCCATCAGCAAGGCACGCGCATCATCGGCGGTCCGTACGCCGCCACCAACCGTGACCGGCATGAAACAGACTTCTGCGGTGCGGCGTACCACATCAATAATTGTATCACGATTCTCGTGACTTGCAGTGATATCCAGAAAACAGAGCTCATCTGCACCCGCGGCATCATAGGCTTTCGCCTGCTCCACCGGATCGCCCGCATCTTGCAGGTCGACAAAGTTGACACCCTTGACCACTCGACCATTGGCAACGTCGAGACAGGGGATGACGCGAACGCGGACGGTCATCTATTCGCCATCGCGATAGCCGTTCCAAGATCCAGCCGTCCATCATAGAGCGCCCGCCCGGTGATCACCCCTTCAATGCCATCCTTGGCAAATTGGGCGAGCATATGGATGTCGTCCAGGCCCTTGACCCCGCCGCTGGCGATCACGGGTATCTGGACCGATCGCGCCAGGTCGACGGTCGCCTCGATATTGCAGCCTGTCAACATGCCGTCGCGACCGACATCAGTGAACAGAATAGAAGCCACCCCGGCATCTTCAAACCGCCGTGCCAAATCGCGAACACTGACATCCGACACGTCGGCCCAGCCTTCGGTCGCGACCATGCCATCGCGGGCGTCCACTGCAACAACAATGCCGCCTGCAAATTCCTTCGCCATATCCTTGACGAATTCGGGATCTTTCAGCGCCGCCGTGCCGATCACCAACCGGGCAACACCCAGGTCGAACCAGCGTGCGACCGTTTGCCGGTTTCGGATTCCGCCGCCCAATTGCACATAGCCGGGGAAACTCGCCACAATCGCCTCAACCGCCTCCGCATTTTTGGGCGATCCGGCAAATGCGCCGTCCAGATCGACGACATGGATATGCTCCGCGCCGGCAGCCGCAAAAAGTTCCGCCTGCGCAGCTGGATTATCACCATAGACGGTTGCCCGATCCATATCACCTTCGGCCAGCCGCACGACTTCACCGGATTTGAGATCAATAGCGGGAAAAACGATCATGGTTTCCACTCCAGAAAGCGTTTGAGGAAAGCGAGACCATAAGCCTGGCTTTTTTCAGGGTGAAATTGCACCCCGACGATATTGTCGCGCCCGACGGCAGATACCAGAGGTCCGCCATGGTCGGTCTTCGCCAGAATATCACGGGCATCGGCAACTTCGAAATGATAGCCGTGCAAATAATAGGCTTCCCCGGCCTCGAGAAGGTCATGTCCCTCGGTCGGAATCACATCATTCCAGCCCATATGAGGGATTTTAATCGCAGCGGAGCCAGGTTTCATGGCTTTCACCGTACCGCCTATCCAGCCGAGACCATCATGCTCGCCAAATTCAATGCCTTTGTCGGCCAGCAGTTGCATGCCGACGCAAATTCCCAGAAACGGGGTCG
The DNA here is from genome assembly GCA_001650955.1 of Sphingomonadales bacterium EhC05. Lineage (GTDB taxonomy): Bacteria > Pseudomonadota > Alphaproteobacteria > Sphingomonadales > Sphingomonadaceae > Parasphingorhabdus. The sequence continues at coordinate 11,588 of LXYP01000036.1, read as the reverse complement.
CGGCGTGCAACGCCCGCTCTTCCAGCGCCGAAACCATTCCATCTATGGCGGCTAACGCATCCCGGCAGGCGCCGAAGGCACCAACGCCCGGCAGCACGATGCGGTCCGCCTTGCGAACGCGTTCAGGGTCAGAAGTCACTGAGACACCTTCTGCACCGGCGGCTTTCAGGGCGTTGTGCACACTGTGCAGATTGCCGGCGCCAAAGTCGATTAGCGCGATTGTCTCAGCCACCAAGTTGCCCCTTGGTCGAAGGAATGGCATCACCTTTGCGCGGATCACGCTCTACCGCCTGACGCATGGCGCGCGCGAAGCCCTTGAAGATGCTTTCGGCAATATGGTGATTATTCTCGCCGTCGAGCAGCTCGATATGCAAGCTGATGCCAGCAGCGTCCGCGACGCTATGGAACCAGTGTTTGAACAATTCCGTGTCCATCTCGCCGAGCCTTTCCTGGGTAAAACCAGCTTTCCAAACGAAATAGGGCCGTCCCGAAATATCAAGAGCCACCCGGCTCAACGTTTCATCCATCGGCGAATAGGCACTGCCATAGCGGACGATCCCGGCTTTATCGCCCAGCGCCTTGTGGATCGCCTGTCCCACTGCAATAGCGCTGTCCTCGGTGGTATGATGCTGATCAACATGCAGATCGCCTTTGATCCGGAGCTTCAGGTCAATCAGCGAATGACGCGAAAATTGCTCGATCATATGGTCCAGAAAGCCGATGCCCGTGGACACGTCATATTGACCGGTCCCATCGAGGTTAAGCTCGACAAAAATCTCGGTTTCCTTGGTGTTTCGCTCGATCTTAGCTGTTCTCATGCGACACGCCTATAATGGCTTGAACAATTCAGGCAAGAATTTCGCGGCTTTTGCATCGCAGGAAATTCATTTTACGCCCTTGACCCGGGCGATGCATCACGTCACCACAGGCAAATGAGTGATGATGCACCCGATAGCCTGATTCCCTATGACGAAATCGTGCAGGAAGCGCTGCGCGCCGTAGTCGGCCGCGTACTCCGCGAGGTCAAGAAGGACGGTTTGCCGGGCGAGCACCATTTTTACATAACTTTCAAAACCCGTGCGCCAGGCGTCGACATACCCGATCATCTGATCGCTCGCTTTCCCGATGAAATGACCATTGTCCTGCAGAATCGCTATTGGGATCTGAAGGTCGATGATGATCGCTTCGAGGTCGGTTTGAGTTTCAACCAGATCAGTTCGATGCTGCATATACCCTTTGCCGCCATCACCTCCTTCGTCGATCCGGCGGTGGATTTTGCCCTTCAATTTCATGTTGAAGAAATTGAAAATGCTGTGGATGTTCACGAACCCGCCGGAAATGACGGAGACAAAGCGGAGCTGGAAGTGGTTGATGATGGCTCGAACGTGGTGACGGTGGACTTCGGCAAAAAGAAGTGAGCGACACCCGCATTGAAACCGACTCTTTGGGCTCGATAGAAGTTCCTGCCGATTCCTACTGGGGAGCCCAGACCCAGCGCAGTATCGAGAATTTCCCTTTCCCGCGACAGGAACGCATGCCGATCCGGTTGATACATGCATTGGCCACGGTAAAGCAGGCCGCAGCGCGGGTGAACGGCATTCACGGCCTTGAACCGGAAATCGCGGCCGCGATTGAAAAAGCCGCCAGCGCCGTCAGATCCGGGGAATATGACAACCAGTTTCCGCTAACCATATGGCAGACCGGGTCAGGCACCCAGTCGAATATGAACGTCAATGAAGTGATCGCTGGCGTGGCCAATGAGACGATTTACGGAACCCGCGGCGGAAAATATCCGGTCCACCCGAATGATCATGTCAATCGCGGCCAATCCTCCAACGACAGTTTTCCGACCGCCATGCATATCGCCTCTGTCCTGGCGCTGGAGGTAGAATTATTTCCTGCGCTGGAACAATTGCATGATGCTTTGGCCGAAAAGGCGCAGAAATGGCAAGCGATCGTCAAAATCGGCCGGACCCATTTGCAGGATGCGACACCGATCACATTGGGACAGGAATTTTCCGGCTATGCGGCGCAGCTGGTGGCTGCCCGGGACCGGATTGAAGCGGTTTTACCGCGCTTGCAGAAACTGGCGCAAGGCGGCACTGCGGTCGGTACGGGCCTCAATGCGCCTGAAAATTTCGGCGAACATATCGCCAAGGAAGTGTCGAAGATCACCGGGTTGAAATTCACCTCCGCGCCTAACAAATTCGCCGAACTGGCGGCCCATGATACGATGGTTGAATTGTCCGGGGCGCTCAACACGCTGGCGGTATCGCTGACCAAGATCGCCAATGACATCCGCCTGCTGGGTTCCGGCCCGCGTTCGGGTCTTGGCGAGATCAGCCTGCCGGCCAATGAACCGGGCAGCTCGATCATGCCGGGCAAGGTGAATCCGACCCAGTCGGAAATGCTCACCATGGTCGCAGCGCAAGTCATCGGCAATCATCAGGCCGTCACCGTCGGCGGCCTGCAGGGTCATCTCGAACTCAATGTCTTCAAACCGCTGATTGGGGCCAACGTGCTGCGTTCGATCGAGATTATCTCGATTGGCATGTCGAGCTTTGCCGAACGCTGCGTCGAGGGTCTCGAGGCCAATGAAGAGCGGATCAAAGATCTGCTCGATAACAGCTTGATGCTGGTCACCGCCCTCGCCCCGGTCATCGGTTATGACAATGCCGCGAAAATCGCAAAACATGCCCATGCAACGGGAATAAAATTGCGCGATGCCGCGCTGGAGCTCGGACTCGTTGACGCGAAGACTTATGATACCCATGTCAGACCTGACCAGATGGTCGGCAAGGGATCATGATTTGGGAAGTTTGAATATATGTCACTGATCAGAAATATCATTACCGCCGGTGTCGGCAACGAAGTCCGCAAACGCGGCGAAGGCAATGGCCTGCTCGGCTTTGGCCTCGGCGTGATGGCGGCCAGGATCGCAACGCGGTCGATCCCGGGAGCCCTGCTGGTCGGCGGCGCGATGGTCGCCAAAGCGCTCTATGACCGGTCGAAGGAAGAGGCGGCCGACGTCCCTGCATCGGAGGCGATTATCGATGTCGAGGGCAAGCCGGTGCCGGAGGAATCATCTCATTAGATGAGGTGATCCGCTGTATTTGTCAGGCCGTTTCTTTGATTCCGTCTGGTAATTTCACATAGACTCCAGCGAAATTCCCCTCATATAATCGCGGATCGGCTCAGGTCGAAGATGCGCAAATAGATGCAAATGGCACAAGCCACCGATCAGAGCCAAAATAATGCGAACCCGCTGAACTGCTCAGGTTTCCAGTCCAGCTCCCGCGACCAGCTTGCCTGCCCAATTGTAAGATTGATTCGGACTGACATTGCTGTAAGTTCGCTCCAGATCGGCCAACCGGGGCGACATAGGAGAGTATTTTGGCGGTAACCGCGACGGACGGGCAGCCGGCCCGAAAATTCTATGGCTGGACCAATGCAGGGCTATTTTTCTTCATCCAGCTTGCCGCTTCCGGCTTCGTCTATTTTGCCTATTCCGTGGTCTTCCCGGTCATGGTCGAGACGATGGACTGGAATCGCGGCACCGCGTCACTCGCCCAAACCATTGCGCTGATCCTGCTTGGACTTTGCTATCCGTTGACCGGATATCTCATCAGCCGTTTTGGCGTGCGCAAGACGATGACAATCGGCCTTGCCACGATGTTGCTGGGTTTGCTGCTGCTGGTCAGTGTCGTCACCCAGATGTGGCACTGGATATTGGTCTGGGGCGTTGTCATGGGCCTGTCCTTTTCCCTGACCGGTCCGATCTGCTCGCAGACTGCAATGATCAACTGGTTCAATATCCGCAGGTCAACGGCCATTGGCATTGTGATGACCGGTGGCGCGTTGGGCGGCGCGTTTGCGCAGCCAGCACTTGCCGGCATGATGGACTATTTTGAGAGCTGGCGGGCGGCTTGGCTGATTGCGGCCGGGATGGTTGTGGCCGCGCTGATCGTTGCGCAATTCATCATCGACCGGCCCAGCGATATCGATCAATATCCGGACAATGTTGATCCCAGACTGGCCGAGAATGATCCGCTCGCGAAAATTGCACGCCCGAAAACCCACCGCACCGACCATGACTGGACGATGAAACAGATCATTCGCACACCGACCGTCTATCTGCTGATGCTGGTGACTCTGGGCTATCTGGGAACCTTCTTCTTCCTGCTCAACCACGGCATATTGCACCTGACCGACAATGGGCTTTCCAGCATCCAGGCCGCTGCGATCCTGGGCCTGGCAATATTGGGCAGCGGATTGGCCCGCATTCCCGCTGGCTGGCTCGGCGATCAGTTTGAATTGCGATGGACCCTGTTCGGCTCGATCTCGCTGATGGCCATTGCCCTGTCGGGATTTTGGCTGGGGCAGAATATTATCTTTCTCTCTGCCATGGGCATGCTTTTTGGCGCCGGATATGGCAGCCTGCTGGTCCTAGGCCCGGTGGTCACCGGAAATTATTTTGGCGAGCGCGCCTTTCCGATCATCAATTCGGTCATGGCCCCGGTCATGCTGCCATTTGCGGCGGCGGCACCGGCGGGAGCGGGTTATATTTTCGAAGCAACCGGCAGCTATGATCTGGCTTTTGCCATCGCGATAATATTGCTCGGCGCGGGACTGGTCGCAGCATTTTGGATGAAGCCTCCAGGGCCACCCGCTTCGGCTTAGGGCCTAAACATTCCCATCACTCGAGAGCAGCGCGGCGATTGGCCGCGTGCCGGGCCGGCGAGCCAGAACGATCATCAGGATAGTCGTGAACGGCACCGCCAATATTGCGCCGGGAATACCCCATAATGCACTCCATATTGCCAGTGAAATCAGCACGACCATCGGACTTAGGTTGACAGATTTGCTGAGCATCTTGGGCTCAACAACATTGCCGATAACCACCTGTGCCGCAGTCATCAATCCGGTGGCGATCAAAGGAACTGTCAAATTACCAAATTGGGCGACGGCAAATAGGGCTGGAAAGGCCACGCCGACAAAAGAACCAATATAGGGGATATAGTTGAGCAATCCGATGATGATCGCCCACAGCGCCGCATATTCAACGCCCATGACCATTAATATGGCCCAGCAAATCAAACCCAGGATGATATTGATCAGCGTCTTTGTCGCCAAATAGCTGCCGATATCATGGTTGATCCGCGTGAACATGTTGAGCGTGTCGGTGGAATCGCCATCTGATCCAAAGGCCCGGCGCACCTTTTCCGGAAAACCGGTAATCTCGCTGAGCAAGAATGACGCATATAGGATGGTGATGAATACAAATCCGCCAAAGCTGGTCAGCGATGACAGAACCGATTGGGCAATCGCGGCAATGTCAATCTCGTTGAAAAATTTGGTAGCAATTTCACTAATCGCTTTCGCCACGGCATCGCTGCCGCGATCAAGCATTTCTGCTGGCGACGCCATCAGCTGCGCCACATCCGATGACGCGATGTCCGCATTATCAGACGTTGCAAACCACTGGGCAAAAAGATTTTCGAGGTTGCGCTGATAGATTGGCAGAGACGGGACGAGATTTTGCAGGCTGGCGACCAGCATCCGCGTCATCGCGAACAGCAGCGCCAAAAATCCGATGAGCGCCAATGTTGCCCGCAACCATAATGGCGTTCGACCCAGCCCGGGAATCCGGGCGACCGTGGCGCTGGCCGCGTAAAGAATTTGCAGCAAAATGACCGCAGTCACGATCGGCAAGATGATATCCTTGCCAACATAGAACAGCCATCCAACCATGATGGTTATACCGACCGAATAGAAAATCGTGCTGACGCGTCCCTTTAACATTGAATGGAGATAGCGGCAAAACAACTGGCTGTCATCAGCATGGTTTCGGGACCGTCCAAAATTCCAGCTTTTGGAGGATTTGTATCTTGACGAGACAAGCTCTTCTCGGCCAATAGCCGCTATGGCCGACGATCCTTCTTCCTCTGATATCGACACCAACACGCGAGACCTCAGTCGTCGCGGATTGCTATTCGTTCTGTCGTCGCCTTCGGGCGCCGGCAAATCGACACTCGCGCGGATGCTGCTGGATGCCGACGAGGAGATTGCCATGTCTGTCTCGGTCACGACCCGCGCCCAGCGACCGGGCGAAGTGCACGGCAAAGATTATTATTTTGTCAGCGGCGAAGAATTTGAGGAAATGGTCGCAGACCAGAGCTTCCTCGAATATGCGACGGTATTTGGCAATCGCTACGCTACGCCTGCGGCACCCGTCGCCCAAAGCCTGGAGGCGGGTCAGGACATTCTATTTGATATCGACTGGCAGGGCACACAACAACTTTACCAGCGTGCCGGTCAAGACGTCGTGCGTGTGTTCATCCTGCCGCCATCTTTAGTGGAATTGCGCAACCGGCTGGAAAGCCGCAATACCGATGCTGCTGAAATTATCGAAAGCCGGATGCAACGCGCAACCAGCGAAATCAGTCATTGGGATGGCTATGACTATGTTCTGGTCAATGATGATCTGGACGCCTGTTTCGCCAAGGTGAAGCAAATTCTTGCAACGGAACGGATGAGACGCGCCCGGCAAACCGGCCTGATTAGCTTTGTGCGGGATTTGATGGCCGAGGAATCATTCGGCAAGTAATGCGGCGCGTTTCACATAGAGCCCGTCAAACACCGTTGCCCATGTTTTGCCGGTGTCCTGAGAGCTCTGCCAATGCTGACGCACGCTGCCATCCTCATTGGGCGTCCAGGTAACGCGATTTACCGGACTTCCCTCTGTATAGTAAGGCGTATTGCGATTGCTCAGAACCATCGCTCCGCTCTCGTTCAATCCGCCTTCAATATAGAGCGCACCGCCATCTGCGCCCATCCATGTCTGATGCCAGGTTTTTCGCTTCATATCGTAAAAGCTCATGCTCATTCCGGTATAGCCGCCTGTGGTGCGATAATCTTCTCGGATCACACAGCCTCCATGGTCCCGGGAAATTTTGTTGACCGCCGATGGTTTGTCCTGCCCCGATGCTGTCACCTCCCAAACACCCAGCCAGAAATCAAAAGCCTGATGCGCCGAAGAGGCGCAGGCCAGTGGTGGCGTTGGTGAGGAGCTGGCAGGGGTCGATGATTGCGCGTGGGCCGGCGCCAGCACAAGGGATGATGCCAGCAGAGCAGCAGATATCCCGCTCAGTAGGGGTCGAGCGCGACATGCATGACTCTGGAAATAGGAGCTTGCCCATGCGGTAGGCAATTTTTTCCAGTATAGCAATCTGCTGGTCCGCATCATGACACCATCCCCCGTGGTTGAGCTTCGATGCGACCCAAGATTTATATCTTTTCCGGATCATCACTCAGCTGCCCAACGCATAGCAAAATCTTGCCAGTCTCTGAGAGATGTTCGACCAACGCCATTGGGCTTTCGATCAATGTGGCGATCAATATGAAGATGAATATGGCCATGATTATCGGCAACGGTTGCAGATCAGCTGCGTGACAAATCTCTTTGCCCCCGTTCGACTATTCACCCTTTGACTTGCAGAATGACGTTGGTTTCGATCCAATTATTGTATAGCAAGGTCGAGGTGTAAAATTCCGTAACAAGGACATTCCCGATGAAGCAGACGGATACGGTCGATGTTTTGATCGTCGGCGGCGGTTTCTCTACGATGCCGCTGATCCGTGAACTCGATGCGAGCGGGATCAGCTGGTTGATGATCTCCGAGATGACTCCAATCTGGAAGCGGCTGGAGGATGCAGACGCGCTCGATTTCGATCTGGTCAGCTCGCTGTTCAGCAGCATCTACTCCTTCGAGCTGGTCGAGATGATGCGGGACCATGACGGCATGCTGAAGGATGGTTTTCCAACAGCGCGTGAATATTATGCGATTCACAAAAAATATGCCGAACGCTATGCCGACAATATTCTGATCGGCCATGTCGACAAAATCGACAATCATGCCGATCACAGCATCGTCCATGTCGCGGACGGGAGACATATCCGCGCCCAACATGTTGTCGTCGCCACCGCTTTTCGCCGCAAAATGAATGCCACCTTGGCGGACCTCAAAATTGATCAAAACATAGCGGGGAAATCCGTAGCGATCACATCGACAGGTGATTCTGCGAATATGATTATCGCGCAGCTCATCGGATTTGGCGCAAAAGTGCACCTCATCACCAATGGCTTCATTGCGCTCGACAAGATGTTTGTCACCTTTTCACCGCTCGATCCAGGTGGACGGTATAATACGATGGATCAGTTTGAAGTGCATAATCTGGCCGAGATCAGCCGCTGGGGCTATCGTGCGCTCATCGACGGCGGCTATGTCCAAGGGATGATACGGCCGACATTCGCCAAATTGATGGACCGTGACAGCATGAGCGTTCGCCACCCGCTGTCCAATCGCCCACAAAAAGAAGTGCGCAATTTTTTCGGTGCGCGGGCGCCGATTGAAAATGGCCATATCACGGTCAAACACTGGCCCATCGATACTTATCGCAGATATTTTGGAGAGCATCTCGAAGACCGGATATCTGAAGGCTATCTGCTCAATGATCTGCCGTTCTTTGTCGACCAAGGCCTGGTGAAATTGTGGGACAAAAAAACAACCCAGATCGATAGAGATGCGAAACAGCTGAGCGATGGCGACAGCCACAGCGCATTTGACATGATCATCGACGGTGGCCCGGAAGAACCGGCCATCCCGCCGATCCACAGGCATGGCGACGCGGAAGATGACTATATATTCAAACAGCGAGAGACATGGCTGGGCGTTGTCCCGCCGACACTCAACAATATCTATATGATTGGCTTCACACGTCCGTTCACCGGCGGAATCAATAATGTCAGTGAAATGCAATGTCTGCTGGCCCATCGGATGATATCTGAACCGGAATTTCGTACGGAGATGCACTCGGACATCGATCAACGGATCACCAAATATAATCACCGATACTATGCCAATCGCCCGCCCAAGCCGACCGATCATCTGGTCTATTACGGCAACTATACCGATGAAGTCGCCAGGGCTCTGGATATCCGCCCAAGCGTCCGGGATGCGCGCAGCGCCTATGATCTCATCAAATATTATATGTTCCCGAACAATGTCTTCTATTTCCGCGAAACCGGGCGCTATAAAGTGGAGGGCGTCGATCAGCTGATCCGCATGATCGCCAAACATCATCATGATTATTCGATATTGATGCTGCTTTGCCTGCGCTATCCGGCGTTTGAACTGCTCGCTCTGGGCACCATCGCCTTCGCCCCGATCCCGTGGTGGATAAAACCCTTCGCTGCGGCCGCGCATATCATGTTGCCCTTCACCGCGGTCCTGCTCGGCAAGCTCGGCCTGCCCGCCTATGACAGCAAGTTGATCTTCAATTATCGCAAAGCCACGTCCTTCCCAGTTCTCGCCTATCCCCTGGTCGTCGCCGTGACCTGGGCGATCGGCGGCACCACCGCCGCCTTCGCCCTCTCCGCCGGACTGCTCATCTATGTCTACGCGATGATCCACATCGGCAGCGCCAAAGGCTGGAACCGCAAATTCTTCTGCGATATGCAAAGCAAAAGAGCGCCGAAGAACGTCCGGTTTTTCGAGAAATATCTCGAGGTGTTTCGGCGGGTTAAGGGTGGTTAGGTGAGAGGCTCGTCCGTTGGGTACTAAGAGATATCCATGCTCAAAGCAGTATGATTGAATATATTCCATAATCTATAATTACGTGTTGCATTTCCGCATGATTGACTTCCATGACGTCAAGAATATTCAACCGAATGAGATAAGCATGGGTGTAGGCGCCTTTTTGGAATCACCGCAAAAAGACAGTATTTAGGGCGTTATTTGAATTGCGGTCGTTGAGGGCAGGCTTTCCGCACTCTTTTGGAGATTCACCAATTGCTGGACTAAAGCAATGGCTTGTGAACCGCGATGATCAACTGAATCACAGCCTTCTGGGCGCTTAGTTTTATTGATAGAATAGTATTTCCCTAAGTGTTTAGTAGAAATAATAGAATCATCATTTAAACCTTCTTGTAACCTGATTACAAACGTACCACATTTATTTTGTGTGTTTTCAATTCCAGTTTTATGAATCTGATAAACTGAATCGTCTCCATATCTAGCGTACTTTCCCAAATAATAAATAATAGACTGTGGAGATCTAATTACTGCTGTAATACTTAGTTTGGCAACTTCAATATTGTCCATAAATATTATGCATCCACCACGATTTTTGATATCATATTCATCAAATATTTTGATATCTTTACATTGTAAATCAAGGCTTATATTATCTTTATCTTCCAGTATTTTTCCATAGACATAGTTTTTTGTTGCATTGTTCAGGTTTTCACTATCTTTTCTGGCTATTTCTTTGATTTCTGAATCTGCCCTTTTATTGAGCGCTGCAGTCGATTCCTCATATTTCGTTTTTGCCTTCTCGTAGGCCTGCTTGGCTTGCATTGTGTTAGGCTTATCAAGGTAACTCATAGACTTATAAGACAATGGAATAAGATTCACCAGTTTGCGAACCAAATTGACTTTCAATCGACCCTCAGGGAACTGGCCTTTATCGCTTTCTCCATTTTCATCGATTCCGCTTCTTACTTTGAGAGAAATGCCTCTCCCACCCTTTATTTTTCTAACCACACATTTTGAACCAACACTGCAAATTGATTCTTCGACATCTTTTTTAAGTAATTCATTTGAAACATTTTTACGTGGTAGCGCTTTTTTCTTAATGTCAAACTTAGATCCGTCCAATATTGCTATATCTCCCAAGTTTAAGTCAGATACCAATTCCAAGTCTGTTACTTCTTTTTCAGTTCCTTCTTTTTCGACGTGTACCATTTCGAAAAAACTGATAAACTTTCCAAAGTCATAATCTTCGTTGTTTTTTGCCTTTTTCGGATCGTTTTTGATGTGAAACGTAGATACGACTTCCTGATCGCCAAAAATTTTGGCTTCGGGCGTAATCTCCATATCCACCGTCGCGGTAAAGATGGCTGTGAGGAAATCTTCGGGCCACCCCTGACTTAGAAAAAACTCAATCAATGACGGCTTTACTGGAGTTGATATGCCCGATTGAAATTCCTTGGTGTCAAATACAGCCATCTCGAAATTTGGATTTGACACAACCGCAACCCCCAGAGACGGAGTAAAAGTGTCAACACCATTGGACAGAGTATTTACAATTTCGTTTGTCTTGCCCGCCGGTGCAGTAACGCTTTTAGTCAAAATTTGAGTACCTTGTTCAACTAATGAACCTCCCAGTCCGGCTTGAGTGGTGACTTGGAGATTACCTCGAATGTACCTAAATGACGAAAAGTGCATAGGCAGACGATCTTTTGCTCGCAAGATGTTGAGCAGGGTTTGTTGATCTGCTGCCTCGGCCGCGAGCCGATTGCTATCCACAGCCATTTGGCGCAGCGGAGGCTGTAAAGTAGAGCATCCCGCCAAAAACGTTGAAGCGATCAATACTGACAATGCAGGTTTCATGATAATCATCCCTCAATTGTTGTTTCCCATTTAGATATTTGAGGCTAACGCCCTCCACCCCCAACACCCGTGACCCCCATCACGCGCCCTCAAACTCCCCTCTTGCAATGCGAACAAAAACAGAACATATAGTGT
>LXYP01000035.1 GCA_001650955.1 Sphingomonadales bacterium EhC05 | reverse complement strand
ACAAGTGGGTGATGGGTTGGACGCCCCGCGACGGCATTAATGTGCCATAATGGCGGTGTTAAACATCATTAGAAGGAGGCATCCATGTCGGAAGTTAGCATAATTGGGTTGGATATCGCAAAGTCTGTTTTTCAAGTGCATGGCGCTGATGCGTCGGGCCGTGCTCTGCTGCGCAAGAAAGTCAGCAGGGCGAAGCTGTTGCCGTTTTTTGCCGCGCAACCGCGTTGCCAGGTAGTACTGGAAGCGTGCGGCGGTGCGCATCACTGGGCACGCGAGTTGGTGAAGCTGGGCCACGATGTTCGGTTGATCGCACCAGCCTACGTCAAACCGTTCGTGAAGCGACAGAAGAACGATGCTGCCGATGCCGAGGCGATCTGCGAGGCAGCACAACGCCCCAGCATGCGGTTTGTGCCCGTGAAGAGCGAGGCACAGCAGGCAGCAGCGCTGGTGTTTCGCGCACGCGACCTTCTGGTCAAGCAGCGCACACAGCTCAGCAATGCCATGCGCGGCCACATGACCGAATATGGATGGATTGCACCGCAGGGTTTAGCACAGATGAAGAAGCTGGCCGCGCTGCTTGACGATCCGGATGCAGTCCCTCAGGCCGCGCGACAGGTGCTGAGGACATTGCTGGACCAGATGACAGTGTTGAATGAACGCATTGCCGAACTTGATAGAGAGATCGCTCGGCGCGCGCGCGAAGATGAGACCGCGCGCCGGTTGATGACCATCCCGGGAATAGGGCCGATAACGGCGACGGCGATTACAGCGCTTGCACCGCCGCCCGGCACCTTTGCCAAAGGCCGCGACTTTGCCGCCTGGGTCGGGCTTACGCCGAGGCAGCACTCGACCGGAGGCAAGCAGAAGCTCGGCGCGATCTCGAAGATGGGCGAACGCACCCTTCGAAGGCTGCTGATCATCGGCAGCAGCGCGGTTGTGCTCCAAGCATGCAAGCGCGGTGCGCCCAAAGGATCGTGGCTAGAACAGATGCTGGCGCGAAAGCCGCGCATGCTGGTAACAGTCGCGCTAGCCAACAAGACTGCACGCATTGTCTGGGCAGTGTTGACGAAGAACGAGGATTACAGAGCTCCGGTCGCAACGGCTTAGCCGCCAAGACCAGAGGTTGTCGCAAGACGCAGGCGGACGAAGGAGGGTATGGCAAAACAGTCGGCGAGACGGGATCGGAAGAACCAGGGCTTCCCACCGTGCTTCATCAGCACGCTTAGGGTGATGTGGTTCCGGTCCGCGAACTCCCATACGGGCCCGCAGCACAAAAGGCTGCACCAAGAGGCCGGACAGATGGCAGCATCCGACTACGTGTCAAATCGTTCAAAAAAACGCTTGCATCTTTAGGGGCGTCCACAGA
>LXYP01000034.1 GCA_001650955.1 Sphingomonadales bacterium EhC05 | reverse complement strand
TTCTCAAAGCGTAACGGCAAAAAATAGCGCCGTGGCTCCGGTCCAGTCGTGATCTGGGGTGGTGGCGGCGGCTTTGGCGGCGGCGGTGGCGGCGGCTTTGGTGGCGGCTTTGGTGGTGGTGGTTTCGGTGGCGGCGGCGGCAGCTTCGGCGGCGGCGGCGCATCAGGAGGCTGGTAATGGCAAAAGTGAACCAGTTTACACCCGAAGATCATATCATCGTGACGTCGGCGGTCTCGCAAGCGGAAAAATCCACCGACGGTGAGATTGTCACGATTGTGACCGAAACGTCCGATCATTATGGCGATATCGCCTGGGCGATATCTGGCCTGGTTGCCCTCACCGCATTGCTGGTGGTGAGCCTGTTCCCCGAAATATACCTCCGCATGATCGACTGGTTTGCCGGCGGCTGGACGGGCCTCACTGCCCTGCCCTATTGGGCCCTTTTCGTGATAGCGGCGCTCAAATTTTTTGGCACGCGCCTGATCCTGATCTGGAAGCCCTTATTATTCCTGCTGATCCCTCCGCCGATCAAAAATTCGCGGGTTCGCAGCCGGGCAACGTCCCTGTTTCGCGTGTCCACCGACCATCGCACGGTCGGAAGAACCGGGATATTGCTCTATCTCTCGATGCGTGAACATCGTGCCGAAATTGTCGCCGACGCGGCGATTGTTGATAAAGTCGCGCCCGAGATCTGGGGCGATGCGATGGTTGCCCTGATCGACCTCGTCCGTGATCGCAAACCCGGCGAGGGCATGGCAGAAGCGGTCAAGCAGATGGGCGTGGTGCTGTCCGAGCATTTTCCAAAGTCGGACAATAATCCCAATGAGTTACCCGACCGGCTGATCGAGCTTTGAGCGACCAAAATGAGCCCGTTGAGGTCATGTGGGAAGGCCGGTTCATCACCACCAAGCGCGAAGGCAAATGGGAATATGTTTCGCGCAGTCGCGGGATCAAGGCAGCCGTCATATTGGCGATCGACGATGGTCACGTCCTGCTCGTGGAGCAATATCGTGTGCCTCTGGGGCGCAATTGTATCGAGCTACCCGCCGGACTCGTAGGAGATCATGACGATAATCAGGATGAGGACAGCGCCATTGCCGCCATTCGCGAATTGGAAGAAGAAACCGGATATCACGCAGCCATCATGACCGATTGCGGCGAATATTTCTCTTCCCCCGGGATGGTGTCGGAGAGTTTTTCCCTGTTCAAGGCGAGAGATCTGACCAAAACAGGTGATGGTGGTGGTGTCGCAGGTGAGAATATCACCGTCCACCGCGTCGCTTTGGAAAATCTCGATGAATTTATCACTGAAAAGCGCGGCGAAGGCGCGGGAATCGATGTGAAATTGCTGCTCTTACTGCAACCGGGAAATTTCTGATCTAGCGAAAATTATCCGCATAGGCTTGCAGTTTCAGTTTCTTCTCCGGCGTCGGGACGACCGAATAAGAGATGCCATATTTATCCGCATAGGCTTTTGCAGCATCGACATCGCCGAACTTCAGTTTCACCTGCCGCTGCGTATCACCGGACCCAGCCCAACCGGTCAGGGGATCGGCCTTACGGGCCTCTGCCGGCTCAAATTCCAACACCCACTTGCCCGTCAAAGCCTGACCGGACTGCATCGCATTCATTGGAGTCTTGTAAATTCTAGCGGCCATCTGAATTTCCTATCGAGTTGCAGTTCAATAAGCGCGAGATATCGCAAATTCAACCGCTTCGGTCATCGAATCTCTCGCCTTGCCGGCAGAAAAAGTTCCGAGCGCGTCAATTGCGCGTTGCCCATAATGGCGCGCGCGTGACATCGTGTCATCAATCGCGCCCGTCGACCGCAGAAGTCCGGTCGCGCGGACGAGATCTTCGTCCGACGATTTATGACCGATAATCGCATCTTTCCAGAATTTGCGATCTTCCTCGTTACTTCTGGCATAAGCCAGGATCACCGGCAGCGTGACCTTGCCTTCGCGGAAATCATCACCGGCATCTTTGCCCATCGTCTCGCTGTCGGACGAATAATCAATCGCATCATCGACCAGCTGGAAAGCGATTCCCAGATTCCGACCGTAACTGTCCAGCGCGAGCTCGGTTTCTTCGTCACATTCGGCGACGACGGCGGAGATTCGGCTGGCAGCCGCAAAAAGCGCTGCGGTTTTCGCCCCAATAATATCGAGATAGCGGTCTTCGCTCGTATCAATCTTGCGCTGCGCCGTCAGCTGGTTCACTTCGCCCTCGGCAATGACAGCCGAGGCATTGGACAGGATTTTCAGCACTTTCAGCGAGCCGTCTTCGACCATCAGCTCAAACGACCGGCTAAACAGAAAGTCGCCGACCAAAACGGTCGCGGGATTGCCAAATATCAGATTTGCCGCCGTCTTGCCTCGTCGCAAGTCCGAACCATCGACGACGTCATCGTGCAGCAATGTCGCGGTGTGGATAAATTCAACCGCAGCAGCCAATTTGAAATGGCGATCGCCCGAATAGCCGATCAGCCTGGCCGCAGCCAGAGTCAGCATCGGCCGCATCCGCTTGCCACCGCCAGCGATCAAATGGCCGGCCAGTTCCGGGATCAACGGGATTTCCGACTGCATACGATCAAGAATCACGCTGTTGACGTGATTGAGGTCGCTCGCGACAAGCTCCATCAAAGGTTTGAGCGAAGGAGCCGCGTCACGGCCAAGGTGATGAACAGTTGCCGCCATATCCGATGCGATGTGGCAAGCCGCGCGCTATAAGGCAAGTGAAATCACTGCATTAATCGTGCACTTTGCAAATTCAACCTAGCCGCTTATGAGCGGGATCTTGGATCAGCAACGCAGGCACACCCTTATGGACAAAAAGCTCAAACAATATCGGCAGAGTATCAACAATATCGATGCCGCGCTGGTGTTCATCCTCGCCGAACGGTTCAAGGTCACCCAGGCGGTCGGCGAATATAAAGCCAAAAATAACCTGCCCCCGGCGGACCCCTCGCGCGAGAAAGAGCAGATCGAACGGTTGCGGCAGCTCGCCAGCGATGCTGACCTCGATCCGGAATTTTCTGAAAAATTTCTCCGCTTCATCATCGACGAGGTGATCCGCCACCACGAGCAGATCCGCGACGCCAGCTAGTGATGGGGATCGCGCGCCGCCGAACTGACGCAAAATTGGATCCCCGGACAGAGTGATAGAGGTGATACATTGTCACCCTCTGAGCCCGACATCTTGTCCATTGAAGTTGAGAACTTGTAGCGACAGCTCGCTGGGTGACAAATTTGCACGTGAAATTTCCATGCAACAGAGACAATGGAGACTGACCCTAACGGGGCTGAACCTGTGTAAGAAAGATGCAAGCTGTTTTCAGGGCGGGTTTAGTCCTTTTGCCACTGTGACTGAAACAACCCCGGACCGCTCCGAGCGACCGGAAAATCAATAATGATTGCGTCGTTTTGGATTGCTCCGCGACGTTCACCTATTCAATTTGCAAGCTCGGGCATTTTTTCACGGTCGCCCAATTTGCGTTGTCGCAACTTGACAAATACCCTGACTTAGAAGCCCGTTTCGCGGATTTGCGTCCGGTGGATCTGAAACTGTCATACAAATTCGGACTGGGTTTCAACGATTCAATGAATGGCCTCGTCAACCAGACACAGGGGCTGCAAACCCCGCATTTTTATACTGCGCAAAATCACGCCGACGGAAAAAAGTCATTTCGCGTTCGCCGCATCTGATTATCATGGGTTCAGGACAGCAAGGCACTGACTTTATCCCCTCCAGCCCGCGCGACTGGGCAAGTTTTGCAAATTGGGAATATAGATTAGCCACGAAAGCCGGGCAGAACACCAATCTGGCGGCGCAAAACACATTTGAGCAGGCAACCCAGATGTGGCTGCCAGAACTAACCGTCGAGTCAATAGAGCTTCCGGTTTCACAAATGAGCGCAATCTATGAGGAGTTCCAGCGGCGTGAGCAAGCCAAGGAAGAGGAGGAAAAGGCTGAAGCAGAAGCCAAGCGGGCCGAGCAAATTGAAAAGTCTGCAGAAGCAAAGCTTGCCGCGAAAATGAAACAGATCGAAGCGCAAAAGGTGGCTGAAGCGAAGCTGGCTGCGAAAATGAAGGAGTTGTCGGAGACAAAGATCGCTAAGGCGAGGTTGGCCAAACCTATTACCGAGCCCCCGAAACCCAGCGCGGTCAAAGCAAAATCGAAGTTTTCCAAGCCGACATTTGATGGCAAATATTTCGTGTCCGGCATCAACTCTGCAGGAAAGGCGCAGGATTGGACCTACCAAATGCGAGCTGATGGCGTGAATGAATATCTCAGTCCATCCATCTTGGCAGGCACATCGGCAGGTGACGTGATCTACTATAAAGATCGTCCCTCTTACGGAGAGGTCATCTGCTACGGCGAATACGAAGACGCAAGGTGTTTTAAGGTCGACTCGATCCGGTTTTCAACGGACAACGTGATCACCTCGACGGTCATCATCACGGAGCATAGGAGAAGAAAAGCCTCAACACGTTGGAGGCGGATCGGCGGTTAGAAATTCCGGTGACAGTGCACCAATTTCATTTCCCGTTGTCATTGCGGTGACCAGCGCGACGCGGCAATCCAGAGCGTCTGCGCGTGCTTCTCTGGATTGCCGCGCTCCGCTCGCAAGAAGGAACGTCGTTTAATCTGCGTTGACACTAAACCTCAGCAACCTCGCTCTTCGGCAACCTAAGCCGCACGAGCAACCCGCCCAGATCCTCGCTCTCTTCCAGCGAGACCGAGCCGTCATAAATTTCCGCGACATCGCGAACGATGGCAAGGCCCAGCCCGGTTCCCGGCTTGCCGCTATCCAGCCGCACGCCGCGGTCGAATATGCGCTGGCGTTCTTCCTCGGGAATACCGCGGCCATCATCTTCAATCAGTAACTCGACAAAATCATCCGTCGTTTCAACGGTGACGAACACGCTGCCGCCGCCATATTTGGCGGCATTTTCGACGAGGTTGCCGATCATCTCGTCGAGATCCTGTCGCTCGACCGAGACCACCGCCTCCTGGTCGCCATCAATATCGATCCGGACATGCTGATACAGCCGTCCGACCGCCCGTTCGACCGCTTGCAGGCTTTGCCAGACCTTGGCGCGGCTATGGGCGTGGCCACGCCGGCCCACAGCCCTTGCTCTGGCCAGATGGTGATCGACCTGCCGGCGCATCACCCCGGCCTCGCGGATCACCGTGTCGGCCAGATCATCGGCCTTGGCGGTCGCACTGTTCATGATGACAGTGAGCGGGGTTTTGAGCGCATGGGCCAGATTGCCCGCGTGACGCCGCGCTTCCTCCGCCTGTTTCTCATTATGGTCGAGCAGCTGGTTGAGCTCGTCGACCATCGGCGTGACCTCATTGGGCATCGGTTCGCTCACCCGGCGCTGCTGGCCAGTGCGCATTTCGGAAATGGCGACGCGGATTTTGCGCAGTGGCCATAAGCCATAAAGCGTCTGCAAGGCTGCCATGCCGATCAGGCCGAGCGCCAAAATCAGGAAGCTATTGACCAGGATCGAACGGATATTGGAAATCTGGTCATTCAGACCATCGCGGCTCTGGGCGACCTGAAAAAGCCATTTTGTTTCCGAATCCGGCAAGATGATCGTCCGCTCCAGCATGCGCAGCGGCTCTTCGGCAAATTGGGTACTGTCGTAAATATGGGTATTCTGGTCATCATGGGTGATATTCGCATCGAGCGTGCGATCCCAGAGCGAGCGGGATGGAAAATCATCATGATCCTCCCCGCTGATCTGCCAGTAAAGTCCGCTATTGGGCTCGAGAAAGCGCTGGTCACCCAGCGGACGGTTGAGGAACACTTCGCCATCCGGTCCGATTTCGGCCGACGCGATCATCGCGGTCAGCACATATTCCAGCTGATTGTCGAAATTTCGGGTGACCGCATCGGCGAGCACCCGGTCTAGCGCAATGCCGCCGCCAAACAGCAGAATGGCAATCCAGGCCGCCGCAATGCCGATCATCCGGCGGCTGAGCGAACCGGTTGTCTGGGTGCCTAGCCGATTGCGGGTTTGAGGTGCCTGGTCATCGACCGGTATGTCTATTTGGCTTGCTTCATTCAGGCTTCGGGATCCTCAAGACTATAGCCAAGCCCCCTGATCGTCGAAATGACCTCCGCCCCGAGTTTCTTGCGAATCCGGGTGACGAATACTTCGATCGTATTGGAATCGCGATCGAAATCCTGATCATAAATATGCTCGATCAGCTCGGTCCGCGACACCACTTTGCCTTTGTGATGCATCAGATAGGACAATAATTTATATTCCTGCGCGGTGAGTTTCACCGGACTGCCATCGAGCGTCACTTTGCCAGAGCGGGTATCCAGGCGAACCAGGCCAGCAGTCAATTCCGATGAGGCATTGCCCGAAGCTCGGCGGATAAGCGCCCGTAAACGCGCGATTAATTCTTCGGTTTGAAAAGGCTTGGCGAGATAATCATCGGCGCCGGCATCCAGGCCTGCGACCTTGTCCGACCAGCTGTCACGGGCGGTCAGCACCAGCACCGGAAAATTGCGTTCCTCCTTGCGCCAGCGATCCAGGACGGTCAGACCGTCAATCTCGGGCAATCCAAGATCGAGAATCACCGCATCATAATCTTCGGTGGACCCCATGAAATGACCGTCTTCGCCATCGGTCGACAGATCGATCGCATAGCCATTGGCTTCCAATGTTGATTTAAGCTGCTGCCCCAATGTGGGTTCATCTTCGACGATCAAGACGCGCATGCATTTCCTCCAGAAAACCAAATATTGTGGTGATCAGCTATATCACCATCCCAAAAACGCACAATGATAATGAAAGCGGCCTAACGGGTTTGGCGAAGAATGGACCCGGTCCGGCCGTCGACATCGACAAATATGACCCTGCCGCTGCGAATGAAC
Organism: Sphingomonadales bacterium EhC05; assembly: GCA_001650955.1. Classification (GTDB taxonomy): domain Bacteria; phylum Pseudomonadota; class Alphaproteobacteria; order Sphingomonadales; family Sphingomonadaceae; genus Parasphingorhabdus. The sequence continues at coordinate 27,845 of LXYP01000034.1, read as the reverse complement.
TTCAGGCGATAGACTTGCGCGCTCGGATCAAATTCCGGTCCGATATACTGGCTTCCCGCCATTTTCGGTAGAATCCGGTTTTCGATCCAGCGGATCGGCTTCACTTTGCCCGCCATCATCTGGGCGCGGGCTTCATTCTGCTCGCCTCGCCGGTCAGCCGCATCGGCTGGCACTGACACACTGGTCAGGCACAAGGCGAGCAACGGCAGAAAGGCGGATTTGATGGTCATGAACTATTTCCTACACGTGGCGCTTTTAACATCAGGTGAATGGCCGGTTCAGATTGAACTGACGGTTTAGCGGATCATTTCATAGGTAACTTTGACAGAAACAGTGGTTCCAACCTGCCCGGGAGCGACAGGAACGGATTCGTTGGGCGCATTGCCCATTCGGGCCATTGCAACCATCGGACGTTGCGAAACATTATGGATTGATTCTGAGATCAAGAGCAGCCGCACATCTGAATAGCCTGAGGCTTTGGCATAGCTGAGAGCCTGTCCCCGCGCATTTTCGAGCGCGCGTTGACGGGCCAGCGTCTTGAGCTGGCTATCATCGTCAATCGAGAAATAGGGCCCATTGAGGTTGGTTGCTCCGCCTGAACTGACCAGCGAGTCCAATATCGTGCCGAGACTGTCAATTTCCCGCACCGTCGCCCGCACCTGGTTCGACACACGATATCCGACAAAGCGGTTTTGTCGGGCGTCATTATCATAATCATAATCGGCGCTCAGACTGATGCCAGTCGTTTGAATATCCTTAGCCGCAATCCCAAGCGATTTGAGCTTTTCAATCATGGCCCGCGCCTTGCGACTATTGTCCCGCAATGCCTCGGTTGCAGTCGGCGCCTTGGATTCGATACCAGTTGAAAAAGAAGCGGTATCGGGCGCGCTATCGACGCGCTCGGAAGCGCTCAGTTCGATCACCGGATTTTGGGCAACAATCTGGACATCTGCGGCCATCGCGGGAGAAATTGAAAATCCGCCGACGACAAGCGCGGAAATCATCAGTTTTGCTCGAATCATTTGGATATCCTCTCACTAGAATTCGAATAGTTTGCCTGCGCTATCAAACTCAAGCTGAATGTCATATATATAAACTGCGACTTGAGACTATGCGCACTTCCCTCTAACGCGCTGAGACATGGCTCAACCCCCGATCTTCGCATATGAAAACCTGTCGCTTCATCAAGGTGAAGGCTGGCTGTTTGAAAATCTCGACCTTCACGTCGGACCGCGGGACCGGCTCGCCCTGATTGGCCGCAATGGCGCCGGGAAAACAACGCTGCTGCGCTTGATTGCGGACCAGATTGAGGCGGACAAGGGCCAGCGGATGATTCAGCCTGGCACCAATATCGTCTATCTCGAACAGGAGCCTGACTTCGGATCGTTCGAGACTTTGCGCGACTTCGCGATTTCGGGCGACCAGGGCCCTGCCCTCCACGAAGTGGAAGCAATTGCCGATCAACTGGGCACCGACCTGTCCACCCGCGCCGCAAAGGCGAGCGGCGGCGAGAAGCGGCGCGCAGCGATATGCCGCGCACTGGCGTCCGATCCAGATCTGCTGTTGCTAGACGAGCCGACCAACCATCTCGACCTCGGTGCGATCGACTGGCTCGAAGACTGGCTGGGACGGTATAAGGGCGCGTTCATCACGATTTCGCACGATCGAACTTTCCTGACCCGGTTGACCAAACAGACGATCTGGCTCGATCGCGGCGCGCTGCGGCGGCAGGAAATCGGGTTCGGCGGCTATGACGCCTGGATGGAGAAAATCCATGCGGATGAAGCCCAGGCCGCCAACCGCATTGATGCCAAGCTGAAACTCGAAGCGCGCTGGCTCGAACGCGGCGTTACCGCGCGGCGCAAACGCAATCAGGGTCGGCTCGAGAAATTGTGGGAAATGCGGGCAGCCCGGGCCGCAATGATCGGCCCCGCGGGCACCGCCAATCTCAAAATTCAGAACGACGACAGCCGGACAAAGTCGGTGATCACCGCCGAGAATATCTCCAAGGCCTTCGGAGAAGGCGAAAATCAGCGCCAAATCATCCGCGCCTTTTCCCTGCGCATCCAGCGTGGCGACCGGATCGGGATCGTTGGCGCCAATGGTGCCGGCAAGACCACATTGCTGAAAATGCTCACCGGCGAACTGGAACCGGACAGCGGCAAGGTGACTCTTGCCAAGACCCTCAACGGCGTGTTCATCGATCAACAGCGCAGCCTGCTCGAAGGCAATAAGTCGGTCCGCGATGTGCTTGCCGATGGCAGCGACTGGATCGATGTCCGCGGCGACAAGAAACATGTGCAGGGCTATCTCAAGGAATTCCTGTTCGCGCCGTCGCTGATCGACGCCAAGGTCGGCACATTATCGGGTGGCGAGCAGTCACGCCTGCTACTCGCCCGCGAATTTGCGCGGATGTCCAATCTGCTCGTACTCGATGAACCGACCAATGATCTCGACCTCGAGACGCTTGACCTGTTACAGGAAGTGATCGCCGATTATGAAGGCACCGTGCTGCTGGTCAGCCATGATCGCGATTTTCTCGACCGCACGGTAACCGTCACGCTCGGCCTCGATGGCAGTGGCATGGTCGATATTGTTGCGGGCGGTTACGCGGAATGGGAGCAAAAACGCAAAGACACCAAGGCTCCGAAAAAAGCTGCGGGCGCTCAGAAAAATATCACAGATCAGCAGCCAGCCCGCTCGAGCAGTTCCGCGAAAAAGCTGAGCTACAAGGATCAGCGCGACTATGATCTTTTGCCCGACCGGATAGAAGCGATTGAGCTGCGCATCGGCGAAATCGAAGCCTTGCTTGCCAACCCTGATCTATACGCCAAAGAAATCGCCACTTTTGAAAAACTCACTCAGGAAAATAGCGCATTGCTCGTCGAGAAAGATGAGGCAGAAATGCGCTGGTTGGAACTGGCGGAGCAGGTGGAACAGCTCGCAACCTCCTGATCACTCCGGCAAGCGATAGAAGTCTCCAAGACGGTCCAGCGCGATTTTCAGGACCAGTTTCCCGGAACGTGCCGGCCAACCAAGATTTTTCTCGGCGGCAGGGACCCCTTCCCCTGCACAGATGATCCGCCAGGCAATATCGGACAGATCCTTGCCAAGATGGTCAATCGCCGAATCGAACCGCTGCTTGGCCGCTATCTGCCGCTCCGTCGGCGTCAAGATGCCTGGGGCATTGCGCCGACCTCCGCTGATCGGCGCTGCGTCCCAGCTCATCGTGACACGCGGAGCAAGATTGGCGCACTCCCAATCAATCCGCAACTTTTCCCCTGAATCATATTGCCGGTTTGACAAATGACCCCGGGCATGCAGCCAGCCCAAAGGAGACTCGGCAAGATTGACAGTGACACTGCGCGTCCGCTTTTTTTGCGCGGATGATTTCGCTTCTCTTCACCATCCTGCGGTAAGGCGCGCTCGACCAGAATCCGTGGATCGGAAAAACTCGCATGATGTTTTGACGGCATATATTCTCCTATGGTCCAATCCATATGTCTCTTGCCATTTTGGCAATAATGTAGGAAAGAAGAAACCATATAGGTTTGGAGAAATAATATGATCAGTCGGATCCGAGACGTGCGTAAGGCCAAAGGTCTGACTCTGGATGATGTCGCAAATCGCTGCGAACCGCCCACAACTGCGCAGACAATCGGGCGGCTGGAAACCGGCACACGCACCTTGTCCCTGGACTGGCTGAACCGGATAGCCGACGCGTTGCGGGTCGATAGTAGCGCCTTATTGTCGCTACCCGATCAGGACATATTGCCGGTTGCTGCAATCTTGGATCACAAAGGTGCCCATGCGCTCGAAAGAATCGAAAATATCTCACAACCTGCCATCGAACCCGCGATGGTAGCGCTGCGAGTCAAAAGCAGCATTGGCGAATATCGTTCAGGAGATGATGTCTGGCTCTCCCGCCGGTCACCTGATCAATATAGCGGCGCGCTCAATCGTGATATTCTGGTCCCACGGCCGGCAGGGCGGTTTCTCTTCGGCCGTCTGATTGGCCGCGAAGGAGATCGTCTGCAAATTCTCCCGCTCGGGAGCGGAGCGCGGCAGCAAATTGTCTCGGACCCCGAATGGATTGGTGTCGCCGTCCGTCTGGTAAGGGAGCTTTAGTTCCTTTGCGCTAAAGCCTGTCCATGCCCCAGCCACTCAACATATTGACACTTTCGACATTGTTCCCCAATGCCGCCGCTCCCAATTTCGGAATTTTTGTTGAACGTCAAACCGCCGAGCTGGCAAGCCGTCCTGAAACAAATGTCACCGTGATCAATCCGCTTGGCGTGGCGCCATGGCCGCTCAGCAAACATCAGAGATATGCAGCTCTAACCGCCCTCCCTGAGCATGAAATATGGCGCGGCCTTGAGCTCTACCGCCCTCGCTTCACTCTGTTTCCAAAAATCGGCGGCCCGCAAAATCCCAGGCAGATCGCCAAAGCGATATTGCCATTGGCCCAAAAGCTGCACGCGCAGACGCCGTTCGACATTGTTGATGCAGAATTTTTCTATCCCGACGGGCCTGCGGCCATGCGTGTGGCATCGGCATTGGGCATCCCGTTCACGATCAAGGCGCGCGGCGCAGACATTCATCATTGGGGCAGCGATCCCAAATGCCTCAGGCAGATAATGGCGGCAGCTGGCAAAGCCCAGGCATTGCTGGCGGTGTCTGCCGCGCTCAAACAGGACATGGTCAATCTCGGTATGGATGGCGACAAAATCAACGTCCATTACACCGGTCTGGATCAGCAGAAATTCAAGCCGGTGGACCGCGCCGCTGCCAAGCAACAGCTCGGCGTCGAAGGCCCCTTGTTCATCACCGCCGGTGCCTTGATCACGCGCAAGAATCAGGATTTGGTGATTCGCGCCATGGCATCCTTTCAAGACGCAATTCTATTGCTTGCAGGCAGCGGCGAGCAAGATGCAGCTTATAAGTCTCTGGCGGTGCAACTGAACCTGTCCGATCGAGTTCGCTTTCTCGGCAATGTCGATCATGATGACTTGCCAAAGCTCACGGCAGCGGCGGATATTTCAATTCTGGTTTCTAAATCGGAAGGGCTTGCCAATGCCTGGGTTGAGGCTCTGGCATGCGGCACCCCTGTCATCATCAGCGAGGCCGGAGGCGCGCGCGAACTGGTTTCCAGTTCAACTGCGGGCCGGATCGTCGAACCGTCTTCAGAGGCCATTGCAACGGCGATTGCCGGAATATTGGAAGCCCCACCGCTCCAGAGCGACGTGCGCGCGTGCGTTGCGGACTTCAGCTGGAAAAATAACGGTGATCAATTGCTGGACATCTTCCAGACAGCGGTCAGTGATTAGGCCAGCGGCAGAAATGCGCCGATAATCCAGCGCTCTTCGGCGCGAAGAATGCCCCAGGTCCGCGCAGCGGCACGGCTGTCCATCACTTCAATGCCCATGCCCTGCGCTTCGACTTGCCGGCGAAAAGACGCCGGCGGCTGTTTCATCTGCGGCCCGCTTCCATATAGGAGAAATTCCGGCGCCGGGGACAAAGCCAAAGCCTCAAGCATCTTGGAAATATCCAGATTTTGATCGGAGGCGACCGACCATGAGACAGCCTGTTCCGGAGAGATCAACAGTCCCTGGTCAAAACGCTGATCACCGCTTTTGAAGCCTGTCGGCGTAAAACCGGTGATGATCGGACCGACAAAATCGACATCTTTGCGAAGCTCGACCATCTTGGCTTAACCGACCTGTTCCGGCCCACCAATTTTTTCAGCTTTTTCGGTGGCAGAATCAGCCGGTACGAAACTATCTGGCCCAACTTTCAGCCAGATCAGGACCGGCGCGGCCATATAGACCGATGAATAGGTCCCGATGAACACGCCGAGGAACATGGCAACCGAGAAACCGAAAATCACGTCAGGGCCCCAGACAATCAAGGCAACCAGAGCTATTAGCATCGTCAGGCTGGTCATCACGGTTCGCGCCAACGTCTCATTCACCGAAAGATCGAGCAAGGCGATGATATCCATCTTGCGATATTTCTTCAAATTTTCTCGCACGCGATCATAGACAACAATCGTATCATTCAGCGAATAGCCGATGATCGTCAGCAAAGCCGCTACGATATTGAGGTTGAATTCCAGCTGGGTCAGCGCAAAAAATCCGAAGGTCAGCGAAACGTCATGGAATAGAGCGAACAGGGCTCCGAGACCAAATTGCCACTCGAACCGGATCCAGATATAAAGCGAAATCGCCATCATCGCGCCAACCAAAGACCATACGCCTTTGGACAAAAGTTCCTCTGAGACTTTGCCCGAAACCGAATCCACGGAATCGGTCGATTCAACGCCATATTCCATCTTCAGCAGTCCGACAATTTCGGCGGTCATCTCATTTGCCGCCTCTGGCCGTTCGACTGCTTCCTCGGGAAGTCGCATCCGGATTGAAACCTGATTGGGTTCGCCAAAGCGTTGAATTGTCGCTTCACCGTAACCGAGTTTACCGATGCTTTCACGCAATTCGGTAATCGGGGCTTCTTCGCGATCGGCGAAAGTGACCTGAATCATCTGCCCGCCGACGAAATCAACGCCGAAATTAAGCCCTTTGGCGGCCACCAGAGCGAAGGAACCGATGATCATCAAGATACTGATTCCCATGGCGATATTGCGCCATTTGAGGAATCCGATATTGGTATCATCAGGAACAAGTTTGAGAAGCTTCATGCCCATAACCTCCTATATCACCAGCTCTTGCGGGCGCCGTTTGCGCAACCACAAGGCGACCCACATCCGCGTCACCACCAGAGCGGTGAACACCGAGGTACAGATGCCGATGATCAAAACGACGGCAAATCCGCGCACTGGACCGGAACCGAAGATGAACAAAAGCAAACCGGCGATAACATTGGTAATATTGGCGTCGAAAATCGCGCGTGAGGCTTCTTTATAACCCACTTCAACCGCCTGAACGACCCGCCGCCCTCGTCGCCGTTCCTCTCTGATCCGTTCATTGATCAGCACATTGGCGTCAACCGCCGAACCCACGGTCAAAATGAACCCTGCAATGCCTGGCAAAGTCAACGTCGCGTTGAACATCGCCATGATCCCGAGGATCAGGAACAGGTTCAGGGTCAGGGCGAAATTCGCGTACATCCCGAAACGTCCATAGGTAATCACCATGAACGCGAGCACGGCAGAGGTGCCGATGATCGCCGCGATCATCCCCTTGCGAATGGAATCAGCGCCCAGATCAGGCCCGACGGTCCGCTCTTCGACAATTTTCAGATCGACCGGCAGGGCACCGGACCGCAGTGCAATCGACAGCTGATTGGCGCTGTCGGCGTTGAAACTGCCCGAAATCTGCGCTGAGCCGCCGCGGATGGGTTCATTGATGTTCGGCGCCGACAGGATTTCGCCATCGAGGATGATCGCAAAGGGCCGGCCGACATTCTGTTCGGTCAGACGCGCAAATTTCGCGCCACCTTCCGCGTCGAAGGTAATGTTGACAACATCGGTATTGTCGGTCGCATCTTTACCGGCACTGGCATCGGTCAGCTTGTCGCCACTAATCCCGCCGAGCCGCTTGACCGCGAGATTCGGAAAGCCTGCAGGATTATCGGGATAAGGGAAAATCTGGCTGCCAACCGGTGCGCGTCCCGCCGCCACCGCGCTGGGATCGGCTTCAAAATCAACCAGCTTGAATTCCAGCTTGGCGGTTTTGCCGAGCAATTCTTTCAGCGCTTCGGGATCGTCGAGACCGGGAACCTGGACCACAATCCGCTCATCGCCCTGCCGGATGATCGTCGGCTCGCGCGTCCCCATTTCATCAATTCGGCGGCGGATGACGTCGGTCGCCGTGTCCATCGCATTGTCGACTGCCGTTTCCAGACCGGATTCGGTGGGAGTCAGAACGAAGCGGGTATCGTCCCGCACTTCGATGTCCCAGTCCCGCTGACCGGGCAGTCCCGAACCAGCGGTCAATGTCAGCAGCACTTCACGCGCCGCATCGACTTGCGTGCTGTCGCGCACCATGAAGCTCAGCTCGCCGTTGCGCCGCGAAATATCGCCAATGCCGATCCGCGGTTCTGCCCGCCGCATACCAGCGCGCACCGATTCTTCCATCGTCTCCAGCCGGATCAATCCAACTTCCGCCGGATCAGCCTCAAGCAAGATATGGCTACCCCCGGACAGATCGAGCCCAAGATTGATCGTCTCATCTGGCAGGAATGTCGGCCAATATTTGTGACTTTCCCCGAAAAATACGCTCGGCAACGACATCATGACGCCGAAGACCAATAGCAAGGAGATGGAAATGACTTTCCAGCGCGGGAAATCTAACATGCGAACCGACTTTCTATATCACCGCGTTCAATCGTTGGCTGGTTTTGCACTGCCGCGCGGGATCACATCGGTCAATGTTGCCTTGACCGCTTTCACACGCACGCCGGTGGCAATTTCAACCTCGACATATTCATCATCAACCTTGATCGCTTTGCCAACCAGACCACCACCCGTGACGACCTGATCATTTTTGTTCACCGCGCCAATTTTTTCCTGATGCGCTTTCATCTTTTTCTGCTGTGGGCGGATGAGCAGGAAATAGAAAACGGCGAAAATCAGAACCAGCGGCATGATCGAAATCAAAAATCCGCCTGCACCATCGGCGCCTGCCGCGGAGGCCGAAATAAGAAGTGAAGTCATTCAAAAATCCCCAAAAATCAAAACTCAAGAAAATGGCTCGCATGGCCCTGTGACAATGTTGCGCGCGCCTATCATGCAGCTTGTCTGAAAGCAATCCATTAGCGGGTAAAAACCGCCGTGTCCTTCAAATGGGTAGCCTTGGCCCAGACATCAAGAATGGCTGTAAAATTGGCAAGATGACGCGGGCAGGAAAGCCGGTGCATCCTGCCCTCGTCACCCGGCAACCAAACGTCTTGCCAATTGCGATCGACAACCATATATGCCCGGGCTTGGACGGCGGCAACGCTGTCCCATGGTCGGGACGTAGCGCAGCCTGGTAGCGCATCACACTGGGGGTGTGGGGGTCGGAGGTTCGAATCCTCTCGTCCCGACCAATTTTCAGCCATTTTTCAAAATGCTGAATTCTTATATCATTGCTGTAAGTGCAATGTAAGTGCAGATTTTCTGTTTTTGTTCTCCAGCGATTGCAGCAATCCTTGATGATCAACATTGATCTAACGTTCGCGCCAACCAGATAGGTTCCTAAACTGTTAGGCTGCTACAATAGAAATAGCGCCAGGACTTACGAGCTGATTTTTCGCCGCGGTGAATTGCATTTAATCCATGAACCACTGTCTCTAATCCAGCAGAGATCGCCACAACGCGAAAGAACTCACCCCTTCCATTTCTCCAAAATCGATATTGCGTAGAGAAAGCATCAGCCAAAATTAACATGCGAGCACGTAGAAAATTTGCTCAATCGCCCAGAACAATCTGCGGTCACTCTGGCACCGGGACGGATGTACACTCGCTGTCGCGCCAAAAATGATACTGACAAGTTCAAAATTCAATCGAACACAATCACCCTTGCCCTAGATATGCCCACATTCGTTCAACCACACCGCCGGCAAAAACCTGCCGGGCGACAACTTCGGCGGGGGAGAGTAGGCCGGTATCCGGTTCAAACCCCATCATCCTCGTAGCGCGTTCCATCCGTGCGGCATCTTCCAAAAACCAGCTTAAGGTGACCGCCTTCTTTATATCGTCCGCTACAACAACCGCTCCGTTTCCGCGCATGATTATCGCCGTATTTTCGCCCATCTGCTTGGCCAACCGCTGCGCGGCTTCATCATTGCGCAGCAGGCGTGGATCATCCCACAGTGGGACATCTGGGCTGAAATAGGCCCCGATTCCATGTCGTGGTTTTGGCACTATACCCTGCGTAGACAGGGCCATAACTGCCGGCGACATTATCCGGCAGACACCTTTTACATCTGCGCGGAGACGGTAAATATTTTGGTGAATACGCACTTCGCCCAACACGCTTTCGGGTAACGCGCCGTCTATTGGTACGACTGTACCCGGCTCGTCCGAAATCAAACCCATCGGCATGGCGGCACAGACCAGAAAATGGTCTTGATCCAGCCGCAACGAGCAATGGCCATAGGCATGGACCAGACCCGCATTGCCCAGCGCCCTAGCCGCCTGCTGCACCAGCAATTGCTGATCCGGGCGCGGGACCGTCACTTTCCTTGTTCCTTGAGCAGATCGAGCGCAACATCTACGATCATATCTTCCTGTCCTCCGACCATATTTCGCCTGCCCAGTTCCACCAATATCGTCCGCGTATCAATACCATATTCCGCACTTGCCTTTTCGGCATGGCGCAGGAAGCTGGAATAAACACCGGCATAGCCCAAAGTCAGCGTTTCACGGTCCACCTGCACCGGTCGATCCTGCAACGGGCGAACGAGTTCTTCCGCCGCATCCATCAGCGCAAAAAGATCGGTTCCATGCTGCCAGCCGTGGGCATCTGCGGCGGCGATGAATACCTCCAGCGGCGCATTGCCCGCCCCCGCGCCCATTCCGGCAAGGCTTGCATCAACACGGATGGCGCCATTTTGCACAGCAACAATGGAATTGGCCACGCCGAGCGAAAGATTATGATGAGCATGGACGCCGCGCTGTGTCTCAGGCTTCAACACGCGGTCATAGGCCTGCACACGCGCAGCATATTGATCCATCGTCATCGCGCCGCCGCTATCGGTTACATAGACGCAATGTGCGCCATAGCTTTCCATCAACAAGGCCTGCTGGGCGAGAGCATCGGGTTCCGCCATGTGACTCATCATCAAAAATCCGGAAACATCCATGCCAAGGCCGCGTGCATATTCGATATGCTGTTTGGCGACATCAGCCTCTGTGCAGTGAGTGGCCACCCTCACCGATCGCACGCCCAGCTCATAGGCACGTTTCAGATCGTGTATCGTCCCAATTCCCGGCAGTAATAATGTTGTCAGAATGCTGTGTTCCAGCACCTCTGCAACCGCACCTATCCAATCCCAATCGGTATGTGCGCCAAATCCATAGTTGAAGCTGGACCCCTGCAGACCGTCGCCATGCGCTACTTCGATGGCATCAACTTTGGCCTTGTCCAGCGCGCGTGCAATATTGCGCACATGGTCGAGCCCATATTGGTGCCGCACCGCATGCATCCCATCGCGCAAGGTAACATCCTGAATATATAATTTCTGCTTCGTCGGATCAAAAGTCATGCTGCGACCCCGTCTTGCATTCGTAGTGCAATTCTTTCGGCGGTTTTCATCGCCGCCGATGTCATGATATCCAGATTGCCTGCATAAGCCGGAAGATAATGCGCAGCACCCTCTACTTCCAAAAATACCGACACTTTCAGACCGGTAAAATTGCCTCCATCATGGTCCTTCATCTCAGGTATATGCAGTGGCTTATTCGAACCGATATACTCAAATTGCACCGCCTGTTTGAGCCGGTATCCAGGCACATATTTTTGCACTTCCCGGACCATCTCCTCGACCGAACGCGCAATTTCTTTCTGGTCTCCATCTTCCGCTAGACAGAAAACCGTATCGCGCATGATCAGCGGAGGCTCGGCCGGATTGAGAACGATAATCGCCTTCCCTCGATCCGCACCGCCAACATCGACAATGGCTTTCGAAGTTGTTTCGGTAAATTCGTCGATATTGGCCCGCGTTCCCGGGCCCGCCGATTTGGATGCGATAGAAGCAACTATTTCTCCGTAGCGGACCTTGGCCACCCGGTTTATCGCAGCGACAATCGGGATTGTCGCCTGCCCGCCACAAGTCACCATATTGACATTGGGGGCATCGAGATGGCTGTCCGCATTTACCGAGGGAATGATATAGGGGCCGATAGCGGCGGGCGTCAAATCGATGACGCGTTTGCCCGCTTTCTGCAATATGGCATCATGATGAGCATGAGCACCCGCAGAAGTGGCATCAAAGACAATGCTGATTTCCGCAAATTCGCGCATAGCGACAAGGCCGTCAAGGCCGTCGGCTGTGATGGCCACACCCATGCGCTCGGCGCGTTTCAGACCGTCGGACTGCGGATCAATTCCGACAAAGACCAACATTTCCAGCACTTCCGAGAGCCGCATGATTTTGATCATCAGGTCGGTGCCAATATTGCCCGAACCGATAATGGCAACTTTGGTTTTTTGAGTCATGGCATCTATTCCTGATAGTTGAAGGAAACACTGCCAAGGCCGCCAATGCTGGCCTTGACCTTGTCTCCGGGATTTAGGGTCACCATCGGACCTAGCGCCCCGGTTAAAATCAAGTCGCCGGACTTTAACGGTTCACCGCGCTCCGCCAATATGTTGGCGAGCCAAGTTGCCGCTTCGAGCGGATGCCCCAAACAGGCGGCACCAGCGCCAAGGGATACTACTTCGCCATTCACTTCCATCACCATGCCGCAGGACCACAGGTCAAGACCGTCAAGCGGCCTGCGCTCGCTGCCAAGCACATACATGGCCGAGGAACCGTTGTCGGCAACCGTGTCTGCAAAGGTGATTTTCCAGTCGGCAATCCGGCTATCCACAATTTCGATGGCAGCCACTGCCTGCGCCGTGGCAGCTGCAACCGTTTCACGATCAACCACATGGTCGGGCAGGTCCGATCCCATAATCAGTGCAATCTCCGCTTCCGCCTTGGGTTGAATCACCCGCGAAGCTTCCAGAGTGCCGCCGTCGGAGATTTCCATATCATCAAATAATACACCGAAATCGGGCTGGCGCACGCCAAGCTGTTCCTGCACCGCCTTGGCCGTCAGCCCTACCTTTCGACCGATAATTTTCCGGCCCTGGGCCACCCAATATTGTGTGTTGACCGCCTGTACCGCATAAGCGCCATCTACATCGGTCGGACCCAGCAATTCGCGCATCGGCGGAATGGGTGCACCAGAATAAGCCTTACGCAGGCGATGCGCCAAATTTTCAAAATTATCCATAGGGCTGCCACTCTCCAATTATTAAACGGCGTGCCATAATAGAAGATTGACAAGCCTGCCATTTCTCATTTACATACCATCCATACGGTTTCTTTCAAGCAAGAAATTCAAATCACTGGTTGCCCGGAAATAAGGCCGTAAAGTCGCCCGGGCGTAAAATGAGGATAGAGAGTTGGACGCCCGAATCATTTCCGAGCCCAGCCAGAATAAATTTCTGGTCCCGCGAAAAGCCTTTACCGATCAAGCGGTTTTTGAGCGCGAATATGCCGAGATTTTCAACAAATGCTGGCTTTATCTCGGCCATGCGTCGGAACTGCCGGAACCGGGAAGCTTTCTTACGCGTAAAGTTGCGCGCCGACCTATATTGTTTAACCGAGACCGGCACGGCGAATTTCACGCACTGTTTAATGCCTGTCCGCATCGCGGCGCGATGGTTTGCCGAGAACGACACGGGAAATCGCCAGCTTTCATGTGCATGTATCACGGCTGGACATTCGGCTCAGACGGCCATTTAATGACGCTGCCCGGTGCGGCGGGCTATCCCAAAGACTTCAAAACCGACCCACAGAAACAGATGGTCCATGTACCCCGGCTGGACCGGATTGGCGATTTTTTCTTTCTCAATTTTTCCCATGATGGCGAAGATCTTGCGACCTATCTGGCCGATGCAGGCGATTATCTGAACCTTGTCTCCGAGCATAGTGAATCGGGTATGGCGGTCACGGGGGGAACGCAAGAATATGCCATTCGCGGCAATTGGAAATTGCTCGCTGAAAACAGCGTTGATGGCTATCACGCCGCCTGCACCCATTCGACCTATCTCGAATATTTGAAAAATGCCAATGGCGCCTTGGGAGCGACCCCGCTGGAAGGTGGCGGCATTGATCTGAATAATGGCCATGCGGTTATCGAATATAGTGCGCCGTGGGGCCGGCCGGTGGCCAGTTGGGTGCCGCTCTGGGGAGAAGAAGGCAAGACCGAGATTGATGGAATTTACGGCAAGCTGCAAAAGCGGCTGGGCGAGAAGCGAGCCGACAGATTAGCGCATAAAAATCGCAATATGATCATCTTTCCCAATCTGGTGGTCAATGACATCATGGCGATAACCGTACGGACATTCTTCCCGACCGCACCTGACTATCTTGAGGTAAATGCATGGTCCCTTGCTCCGGTGGAAGAGAGCGATTGGTTGCGGAAATATCGACTGTTTAACTTCACCGAGTTTCTGGGGCCCGGCGGCTTTGCAACGCCCGATGATGTCGAGGCTATTGAGAAATGTCAGCAAGGCTATGCCGTTGGCGGCGATGCCAAATATAATGACATTTCAAAAGGCCTTGCCCGCGAGGGTGAACCATCTTTTGACGATGAGATGCAGATGCGCGCCTTCTGGACAGAGTGGGATCGTCGTCTTTCCGCGGCGGAGGATTGAACCTATGAATGAAAACCTGATCCTGCGTCTGACGGTCGAAGATTTACTAATCCGCGAAGCACATTTGCTCGACAGCTGGCAATTGGCAGAATGGCTGACGCTGTATACCAATGATGCTCATTATTATGTACCGCCCAATGATGTGGATGGCGATACGGCGGACCCGGACACATCCCTATTCTACGTAATGGACGACCGCAAACGCATGGAAGAACGCGTAGTTCGCCTTGGAAAAGTAGGCGCTCACAGCGAACATCCACGCTCTAAAGTGCGACATTTGGTAACCAATGTTCAAGCCGCGCGAGAGAATGATATCGTCCGCGCCCGCGCATCCTTCATCGTGTCTCGCGCAAAAGACATCACGCATGATCTGTTCGTCGGTCACTATCTGTACGACCTCGTCGAACGAGATGGTGCACTCAAAATTTCGAAAAAAACCTGTGTTCTGGACATGGAGGCGCTGCGCCCTCATGCGCGCATAAGCATCATATTGTGATGGAGAAGAATGATATGACTCACCCTATTCGCTATGCCCGGCTCGGCTATGCCCATCTGCAGGTTACCGACCTTGCCGCGACAGCGCATTTTTATGAAAAGCTGGTGGGCTTGAAACTGGAACAAGACAAAGACGGCGAAATGTGGCTGCGCTGCAGCGACAAACCCTATGATATTATTCTGACCCAAGGCGATATTGCCGGAATCGCCGGTGTCGGATTCGAATTGGAAAATGATGCCGAACTAGACAAGGCCTTCGCGCATGTGGACGCCTGCGGCTACGCACCGGCATGGAATGACGATAACCAATTGTCCTGTCGGCTTTTGGACAGGGCCTTTCGCTTCAACAATCCGGATACCGGCTTAACACTTGAATATTATGTTGGTCAGGCAATAGCTAGGCAGCCCTTTACGCCGCAATTGGCAAAAATCGAACGACTGGGCCATGTTGTGCTCAACGTAAGAAGCTATGCCAAGGCGCATAAATTCTGGGTCGAAGATCTGGGCTTTGCGATTTCCGACCATGTACCGGGCCGCATCGCCTTTTTACGCTGCTGGCCCAACCCGCTGCATCACAGCTTTGCCCTTCTCGAAGGCGAAAAAGACGGTCTGAACCATATCAATTTCATGGTCACCGACATTGACGACATTGGCATTGGCATGAATCGTTTCAAAAAGGCCAAAGTACCGATTGTTTTTGGTCCGGGAAGACACTTACCCTCAACCAGCATTTTTCTTTATTTCCTCGATCCGGACGGAATGACCGCAGAATATAGCTTTGGGATGGAAGAGATTACGGAACAGGCTGAACGCCCGCCACGCGCGCTGGAACCCAAACCAGAAGTGCTCGACACCTGGGGCAGTATAGCCGATCCCCGGTTCGGCAAAACCGGCGTGATTGTTGGTGCCAATGAATAAATATTCACTCGAAGGTCGCGTTGCCATTGTAACGGGTGCTGGCCGCGGCATCGGCGAAGCCATTGCGAACCAGCTACTCGAAAATGGTGCAAAAGTCGTATTTTGCGACTTGTCCGAAGATGCGGCCAATACCGCCTGCTCTGATTCATGTACCGACGAGGCCGGCCTCCCCTTTTATGGCAATCTTGCCAAGGAAGAGGTCGCGGGCGCGCTGATTGCAAAAACCGTCGCGCATTTCGGAAAGATCGATATTCTGGTGAACAATGCCGGTGGCGGTATAATAACGCCATTTCTCGAACACACGCCGGAAACGCTGGTTGAAACCATCAATCGCAATCTGTGGACCGCCATATGGTGCTCATGGCACGCATTGCCACACATGAAAAAAGCCGGTTTCGGGCGCATCATAAACATGGGAGCGGATTCCGTCCGCAACGGTCTGTTCGATCATGCCGGCTATAATGCGGCCAAGGGCGGCGTGCACGGCATGACCACCGGCCTGGCGCGCGAATTTGCCCGTGACGGCATCACCGTAAATACGGTTGCCCCCTGTGCGGTGCAGACCCAGCAACTGGAAGATGTCCGCCGGGTCAATCCCGAACTGGTGGACAAGGTTTTGGACATCATACCCATGGGTCGCGCGGCAACCGAAGCGGAAGTGGCATCGATGGTTATCTATCTGGCCAGTGACGAGGCCGGGTTTGTTACAGGTCAGGTCATTAGCGTCAATGGCGGCACGACAATGCTTTGATTGGTTTCGGTTGAAGTAAGTAAATCCAGGGAAGGACGGACAAAATTAATGACTGAGAATCCGGAAATCGGAAAGCGCGTCGATGTTGGCGGCATTCGTACAAATTATATAGAGGCCGGAGAAGGCATGCCGTTAATCCTGATCCACGGATCGGGTCCGGGGGTCACCGCCTTTGCCAACTGGCGCGGTGTCATTCCCGATTTTGCCGAGCATTTCCATGTCTATGCGCCTGACACTCTGGGCTTCGGGTACACCGATTTCCCTGATGATATTCAAGGTTTTTCCATGGAGCGCTGGGTCGAGCATATTGTCGGCTTTATGGACGAACTGAACATCGCCAAGGCGCATTTTATCGGCAATAGCTATGGCGGCGCGCTCACGCTTGCCGTGGCTACGCGCTATCCCGAACGAGTCGGTGCCATGGTACTGATGGGTGCGGCAGGCAGGACCGATTTCAAACTGACCAAGGGCCTGGAAGATGTATGGGGCTACGAGCCCAGCATTGACAATATGCGCGCCTTGATGCGCACCTTTGCTCATAATCCGGATCTGGTGAAGGAAGAGATCGTCTTGTCGCGATATCAGGCGAGCATCCAGCCGGGCATGCAGGAAAAATATGCAAGCCTCTTCCCTGAGCCGCGGCAACGCTGGCTGACCGAACTTTCCACCAGCGATGAGAAGCTGTCACAGCTCCCCCATGCGACAATGATGGTCCACGGGCGCGAAGATATAATTGTTCCCTTCGAACTGTCGGTCGAATACGCCAAAGTCCTGCCGAACAGCGAATTGCACCTGTTCTCGGGCTGCGGTCACTGGACCCAGATCGAAAAACGCGACCGCTTCGTAGAACTGGTCCTTCCATTTCTGAAAAGCAATTGAACCGGGGAGGAACGCGCAAATGTTGCCAGGATTGATGCAGGACAAACCGCTCAATATCATCGACATATTGCGTTTTGCTTCGGTTGCCCACGCGTCACAGGAAATCGTCTCGAAGAATGTCGATGAACCGATCACCCGCCATGACTATGGATCAACCTGGCGACGGACGGCGCAAGCCGCTCACGCTCTCGCTCGGCTTGGCATCTCCGCCGGAGACCGGGTCAGTTCGCTTAGCTGGAACACACATCGCCATTTCGAGCTGTTTTTTGCGGTCCCTGGCATGGGCGCGGTGTTGCATACGGCCAATCCCCGCCTGCCTGACGAACATCTGATTTTCACAATCAACCATGCCGGGAGCAAGGCCCTGCTGCTCGACCGCAATATGGCCGAAATTGTAGAGCGGATCAAACCGCAGTTGGAAACGGTGGAACATTATATCGTGCTTGCGGATGAAGAACGCACCGATGATGGCTGGCTGGGTTACGAGCAGATGATCTCTGCCGAACCGGACAGCTATGACTGGCCGGAGCTTGACGAAAATGCAGGCGCGTTCCTTTGCTATACCTCTGGCACGACAGGCGATCCCAAAGGTGTGCTTTATTCCCACCGCGCGGTTGTCCTGCATGGGCTGGCTGCGGGGCTAAGCGGTGCGCTTGGCTTCTCCGCCTTTGACGTGGTGATGCCATGTCAGTCGCTCTATCATGCCACGGCCTGGGGCCTGCCCTTTGCCGGAACGATAAACGGAGTCAAATTCGTCTTTCCCTGCGATAAGTTTGACGGTCCTTCGCTGCAGCAACTTATCCGTGATGAGGATGTGACTTTTTCCGGCGGCGTCCCGACAATCTGGACAATATATCTCGATCATCTGGAAAAAAGCAGTGAAGATACCGGCAGTCTGCAACGGGTAATAATCGGCGGCTCTGCGGTTCCGCGCGATATGGCCGAAAGCTTCGAAAGCAAGGGCGTTACCGTTCAGCAGATTTGGGGCATGACCGAAACCTGCCCGCTGGGCGTCGTATCCACACCAACACCCGCGCTGGCTGCGCTGGGCAAAGAGGAAGAGAATGAAATCATCTGGACCCGGCAAGGGCGGATGATGTTCGGCATCGAAATGAAGATTGTCGATGAAGATGGTCAGGAACTGCCCCATGATGGCGAACAGTCCGGGTCGCTCATGGTGCGCGGCCCATGGGTTCTCGAACGCTATTATCGGGCCGACAGCTCGGCAATCGACGGCGATGGCTGGTTCGACACGGGCGACATATCCACCATCGACAAATATGGGTTCATGCGGATCACCGATCGCAAGAAAGACGTTATTAAATCGGGAGGCGAATGGATCAGCTCGATCGACCTGGAAAATATTGCGGCCGGTTGCCCTGGCGTAAAAGTTGCCGCCGTGACCGGCGTATATCATCCCAAATGGGAAGAACGGCCAATCATGCTCATCGAGTCGCATGACGGCAGCGATGTTAGCGGCAGCGACCTGCGCGATTGGCTGGAGCCGCGTATCGCAAAATGGTGGATGCCGGATGCGATCATCATGGCATCGGTCCCGCTGACGGCCACGGGCAAGATAGACAAAAAGGTCATTCGCGACCGTTACGCGCAGATTCTGGTCACAGGCAGCTAGTCTCTGACGAAGATCACCCAATGAAGGACAAAACGGGCGGCTTCATGAAATAAGGATTTTAGTAAATCAGTTTACGAACGAATGGGTAGCAGCCCATCAACATCAAGAGAGGAAAAATTATGATCAAGCCAACATTATGCCTGGGCGTAGCGATGTGTGCGGTTCTTTCCGCAACACCTGCATTTTCGCAAAACGCCGATTCCCAGAACGAAAGCACCGATAACTCCAATGTTTATGCCAATGAAATTGTAGTCACAGCGCAACGACGTGAAGAAAGAATACAAGACATACCGGTTGCGATTTCAGCATTTGGGGGCGACGAGATCGAACGGACAGGCATCATCTCGCTCGAAAATATTGCGCCCCGCGTGCCGAGTTTTTATTTCGGAAGCTTCGGAGCCTCCCGGCCACAGCTTTACATACGCGGTATCGGTACCCGGTCCTTCGATCCGGGCTCAGAAAGCTCGGTCGGCGTGTTCGTCGATGATGTTTATCTCGGGCGTTCCAGTGGATCATTCGGGTCGCTGCGCGATATTGAACGGATCGAGGTATTGCGCGGTCCACAAGGTACGCTTTACGGCCGCAACACGATCGGCGGTGCCATTAACGTTATTTCCAAGGCACCTTCGGACAATTTCGAAGCCAATATCGAAGCCGGCATTAGCAATTATGACGGCTATGAAATTTCCGGTGGCGTTGGCGGGCCCATAACAACCGATGGCAGCCTCAAATTTCGTGCGGCTGGCTGGCGCACCTATCGCGACGGATATATGACCAATCTGGCCACTGGCAAAAAATTTCAGGGGCAGGACAATTATGGTGGTCGGCTGCGGCTTGCCTTTGAACCGGGTGACGGGCGGTTGCGCATCG
Organism: Sphingomonadales bacterium EhC05; assembly: GCA_001650955.1. GTDB lineage: Bacteria > Pseudomonadota > Alphaproteobacteria > Sphingomonadales > Sphingomonadaceae > Parasphingorhabdus. The sequence continues at coordinate 7,930 of LXYP01000034.1, read as the reverse complement.
GATTGACGGCGGAATATATCAAAGACGGTGATGAAGCTGCCTTCGGAGGCTTCAACCGCGGCAGTGGTCCCACTGCTACCGCTCCAGCAAATCCGAATTCGGTTTTTCTAGCGGCCCCTGGCAGTGTACCAATCGCCTATACCGGCGGAAACTCCGCTTTCCTCTCTTTCGATCCTACGTTGGACCGGGAAACGCAGACCTATATTGGCCGCATCGAATATGATACCGATTTCGCGACACTGATTTCGATCTCGGCCTACCGCAAGCTCAACACCAGCGAAGCACGTGATCTGGAAGGATCATCGCTGTCGGTCATTGATCAGACCAGCCGCGAGCGATCCAAACAATTTACACAGGAATTCCGGATCACCTCGGATCCCAGCGGTCCGGCATCGTTTGATGGTGCTCTGGACTGGATTATTGGCGGCTTTTATTATCGTGATCGCAGCAGCCGAAGCGATCAATTCGATCTTGGCTCGGACAGCGTGATCTTTTTCCTGACGGGAGCGACGCCCACAGACGTTTCGTTTTCAGATTATGAGATTGACAGCTATGCGGTCTTTGGACAGGCAACTATCCATATTACGGATCAGTTTGATGTGACTCTGGGCGGGCGATATAGCCGCGACGAGAAGCGGGCCATCCAGACGGGAACGAGCACTTTTCCTGGTGTGCCGCTGGTCGTAACACCTTTCACTACCGACAATTCAGCCGTTTATACGTCATTTGATCCGCGGATTGTCGCGACATACAAATTTTCTCCTGATGTCAGTATCTACGGCAGTTTTAGCACCGGCTTTAAAAGCGGCGGATTCCAATATGTTCCCTTCGCCGCGAGCCAGGCGAATGTGCTTTTTGCTCCGGAAGATATAAAAACTTATGAAATCGGACTGAAAAGCGAATGGCTGGATCGGAGGTTGTTATTCAACCTTGCGGCGTTCCACTATGATTACAGCAATCTGCAAGTCTCACGAATTGTTGATCTGGGCGGAGGCGCAGCGGCTAGCCTGATAAGCAATGCAGCCACCAGTTCGGTGGACGGAGTCGATGTCGAAATTAAGGTTCGGCCGTCGGACAATTTTGATGTCAGCATAGCTTATGGATTTCTCGACGCAAAATATGACAATTACATATTCAACGCGACAACCGATTTTTCCGGTACGGCTCTTGTTCGTAGTCCAAAACATTCGATTAACGTCGGAACAGAATGGCGCCGTCCGTTTGGCGACGACAATTTGTTTACCCTTGGGGCTGACTATGCACTCCTAGCTGACTTTTTCCATGAACCGGGCGAAGCAAATCCGGTCTTTGGCGGGGCAACGAGCCTTTCGGGTGAAGATGGCTATGGCCTCCTGAATCTCCGCGCCAGCGTAGATGTCGGAAATTTCCGGGTCACCGGATATGTGAACAATGCGACAAAAACGAATTATCGGCGGACCGTGCTTGCTCTTGGTTCGACGCTGAGCGACTTTCCCGGGACACCGCGCGTCTATGGCTTGAAAATCGGATATAGATATTGATTGGTTAAGGGAGCTGAAAAAGCTTTGGAACCCAGTGCTGCTGTTTGCTGCAAACTTGCCAAACAGCAGCTACTGATCCAAGAATGAGGTATGACTTCAAACCCAAGCAGGGAAAATCATGAAGGTCGCTGACCCAACCCATGCCACCGAAAAATCTGCGCGCAGTGCTTCGGAACGCAATCAGCCGCGGCGGACGCAAGCCGAACGCAGCGAAGAGATGCGCAAGAGATTGGCAGACGCAGCTTATCAGGTAATTGCTAAACGTGGCCATAGCGGCCTCAGAATGGCGGCTGTTGCCGAGCAGGCGGGTGTTTCCCAAGGCGCTCTGCTTCATCATTTTCCGGACAAGGACAGTGTTACTTTAGCGGCCATCCGCCACGCTTTAGCCATCGCACATGAAGAGGCCGAAAAAAAACTGTCCCGCACAACGGACACGGTCGATGAACTACTCGACATCATGCTCGATGACTTTCGCAGTTTTTTTCTAGGTGATCAGTTCTGGGTAGCACTGGGCGTTACGTTGGACGCGTCCACGACACCTAAAATGCGTCCGCGAATTCAGGAGATAGTCGCCGAATTGCGGAAACCCATATATGATGAATGGACGCAACGATTTATAGAGTTGGACCATAATGAAGATCGAGCAAATGAAATCGTTCGAACAGCTGCAGCGCTGGTTTCGGGCAGCGCCATTCGTACGTTATGGGCAGAGCGCGACGAAATAACCCAAGCGATCGAACTGAGATGGCGGCAATCTGTGATTGACGAACATCAAGCGTTGCAAACACATAGCAATGAAAATAGCTGATCCAATTCAGTAAACTAGTTAACCAGTTGACATCTGAAGTTGTTTTGCGTTACTAATATACGCAATATGCGCTATAAATAGCTGCATTCCTAAAGATTGGCGGATTTTGTTAACAGGGGAACAGTTTATGGCTAAATCGGATCTCGCCAAAGAGGGTAGCCTTGCAGATTTATCGGGATATTTTCGTTCCTCGTTCGCAATGGGCGCAATAGGCACCGCATTCGGGGCCGGTCTGGGACTCAAAATGTTGTCGGGTTCGACCCGTGATGCGACGAATTTTGGTCTGGGGCTGTTTGGCGATCTTTCCAGCGCATTTGCCGGTATAGAATTGGTTATCCAGGGAGAAGAAAATCTCTGGAAATCCAGGCCTGCCATTTTCATTTTCAATCACCAGAGCATCGCAGACGGTTTTGTGATTGTTAAGCTGGTTCGCAAAGATCTCGCCGGTGTGGGGAAAAAGGAAATTGGCAAGGTTCCTTTCCTCAAACAGATTACAAGCGCAGCCGGTCTGGTATTGATTGACCGCAGCAGATCAAAAGACGCCATTACTGCGATGCAGCCATTGGTCGATGCGATCAAGAACGAGAACAAGTCAATCGTTATTGCGCCGGAGGGGACACGTTCAGTGGACGGGACGCTGTTACCCTTTAAAAAGGGCGCTTTTCATCTTGCTATACAGGCCGGAGTACCGGTTGTTCCGATAGTTTTGCACAATACAGCAGCGATTATGCCTAAGGGGAAATTCGGTACGCGGCCGGGCAAGGTAAAAGTCGAAGTGCTTGCGCCGGTAGATACGAGCAAATGGAAAAGCAAGACCGTACAAAATCACGTCGATGAGGTCAGAGCGTTATTTCTGAACGCATTGGGCAGTTAAAAAGGAAAATTGGGAGCAAAAAAATGTGGGGGGATAAGGCGTTGAGCCTTCTGGAACGCATGGTCAATTCAGATGGGTTCCAACTGGACGAGAAAATGAAGCGTTCAATAAGCTATGCGGAATGGGCGGAGCATGCGAGGTTACATGACGTTAACTCAGGGATGGCTACCTGGAAGCTGCGCAAAGACGGCAAACACTATGACGCCGCAGATATCACCAGAAGGCGCAACTGGTTAAATAAGCACTGCGATGAGGGTGCCATCGAAGAAGTCTTTTTTACGCTCAATGAGGGCATTCATGGGAATATGGCGGGGATGGCCAATCCCAAACTTTATTCCCGCACCAAATATGGCACAAAGCACCTTGTATCGGATTATATCGCGGCAATTGTTGAAGCACTCGAAGTGGTTGCCGCAGCGCCGGCTGCGCGCATAGCATCCGCAGACAAGCTAGATTTTTTCCGCCGCGCTTCCCATTGCTACGGTCGTTCTGCACTGACGCTAAGCGGCGGCGGCGGTTTAATCTACTTTCATCACGGGGTGGTTGATGCGCTTGTCGAAGAAGATTTGCTACCCACTGTTCTGTCGGGATCAAGCGCTGGCGCCATTATCTGCGCACAGCTTTCCTTGTTGAAAGATGACCAACTTAAGGGCCATTTCGTCAAGAAGCGACACCGGGTTGCCTCACCAATTATGCCGAGTGATGCGTTTCGCCATTCCCTGAATTTACCGCGCAAAATTGATTATGCGGAGATGTGTGACCAGTTGGTCGGTGACGAAATTGGTGACACGACCTTTCAGGAAGCATTTGAACATAGTGGTCGTCATATCAATATATCCGTAGCATCTGCCGACCAGCATCACCGGGCAAGATTGCTCAATGCTATAACCTCTCCCAATGTGACGATCCGTTCTGCCTGCCGGGCATCGGCCACGATTCCGGCATTGTCGGAGCCGGTTATGCTTGAGGCAAAGAATAGCGCTGGCAGCCTCAAACCTTTCCTTCCCAATCAGCGTTGGATTGACGGTGTATTGGGCGATGATTTACCAATGAAGCGGCTGTCACGTCTTTATGGCGTCAACCATTTCATCGTCAGCCAGATTAATCCGTTTAGTGTCATTGCGCCCTATTTGCGCAGCGACCCCAAATCGGATCATGAATCTATCTTATCACAATCCAGCAGTTTGTTTTTTGCCACCCTGCGGGAAGCGGCGCGTTTCTCCCAAAAAATATTCCTGCCCTTTGGCAGCGGAGCAAGTGATACGTTTCTTTCGGTTTTCCAGCAGTTTGCCGGACAGAACTATGCGGGTGACATCACGATTTCTCACCGCTTTCAACGATCGTCTTTGCGGCAAATGATGTTCGACTACTCCGGTGAGGATGAAATTGCTGAAGCACTTCACGCCGGCCGCCTAGAGACTTGGCAACGGATCGAACAGATCCGTAACGCGACAATCATCAGCCAGGCGATTGATGAAATTCTCAGCCAGTTGGAATCGAACGTGTCGGACACTCGGCAACGACGAAGATCAACGTCATCAGCCAGAAATATGCCGGTAGATGCAACCATTGGACATCGCAGAGCAGGATGAGAGAAAATGCGATGAAAGGCAAATTGCCAAAACCCGAGCGCACAATGGTTTATCTGGTAGATGCACGTAATGCGATCGAGCGCAATTACGTTTTGCGCAAACTTGGGCCCACCTTGCAGGACAGCTCGGTAACGGCCCAACATTGTGCTGTGGCAATGGCTCTGGAAAGTAATCCATCTTCTGGTGAACTAGATACCTTGCAGTCGGTACTAGCGAACAATCCGGAAGCTGATGTGGTGCCAGTTCGTACAATTTGGAATATTCCCGGCTTCGCCGCTAGCAAGATGGTCAAATTTCGGCACTTGATTTTTGGAGACCCCCGCCGCCCTGGCGTCATACGGGCGCAAATACGGATGTGGAGAAACAAGGACAATGCCGAAATGTTGTTCGGTAAAAGCGCGACCATCGCCGAATTGCAGCAGCGCTTTCATGAACGCACGCAAGACAGTACCGGTGTGGACGCTTCTTTATTTGCCGGTTTTGTCATTAGGCAGGCCAATCTGACGCTCGATATGGGCGAGCGGGAATGGCGCGGCAGCCGGTACAAGGTTCCCCGCCATGTTGCTCAGGAGATCGATGAGACGCCGGCATTCAAGAAAATGCTTAAGGAACAGTCGGAGGAAACAGGACTCGCATTGGGGAAAGTCCGGTCGAAGGCGCAGGATATCTTGAAAGAACTCATCCCGCTTCCTAGCGCGCTATTTATCGATTTGCGCGCGCGACTGGATAATTTCACCCTGACGTTGGGTTATCAAAAGGGCGTGGTCCAAAACTCAGAAGAATTGATCGAACTGTCGAAGAATATCCGCAAATATCCGACGCTCGTCCTGTTCACTCATAAAACCTATGTTGACGGCTTTGTACCTAATCATGTCCTGTACCAGAACGACATGCCGATGCTGCACACATTTGGCGGGATAAATATGGACATCCCGGTGCTGGGCAGAATATTGCGGGGTTCAGGGGCGATCTTTATTCGTCGCAGCTTTTCAAATGATAATTTATACAAGCTAACGCTACGCCACTATATCGCTTATCTGATGGAGAAGCGTTTCCCATTATCATGGTCGTTCGAAGGCGGCCGATCGCGCCTCGGGAAACTGATGCCGCCGCGTTACGGCCTTCTGAAATATGTACTCGAAGCCGCCCATGCTTCGGGAGTTGAGAATCTCCACATCTATCCCATGGTTACCAGCATGGATTTGATCCGCGATGTCGAGGAATATGCTGCCGAACAAACCGGCCGGGTCAAGCAGCCGGAATCGCTGAAATGGTTTATCGGATATCTGCGCAGCCTGAAAGAACCAATGGGCCGGATTTATGTTGATCTGGGCGAACCCGTCATCCTCCCGACTGCTCCCGATGTGGAAGATCCCCTGACCTTGTCGCGGATTGCTTTTGACATCGCGGTGCATGCCAACCGCGCAACGCCAATCACCCTCAATGCCTTGATGTGCCTATGTTTGCTTGGCGCGGCACCGCGCGCGCTAACCCAAATGGAGTTGCGACGCGTATTGGATTATCTGACTCGATGGTGTCAGGATAGAGGCATCAGGCTGAGCGATGAGTTGACAATCGCGCGGGAAGCCTGGGTTGAAAACCCAGCTGACAGGCTGGTCAACTACGGCTTGATGATGCGTATTTCTCGCGGAACAAAGACAGTCTATGCGATAGAACCCGAAAAACACGCGCACGCCAGTTACTATCGCAATTCAATCAGCCATCATTTCCTTGAAAAGGCGACGATCGAACTCTCGCTGTTAAAGGTAATCGAGCATCAAGCAGACCGCGATCCGGTCGATAATATAGAGCTGTTCTGGAACGAGGCTTTTAGACTGCGCGAGCTGTTTAAGTTTGAATTTTTCTATCCTGAAAAAGAGGCATATCAGGAAGATCTGGTAACGGAATTAAACCGGACTGACTCCAAATGGCTGGAACGTATCAAGCGCGGCGGCTTCGCCCTCAACCGTATGTTGACAAGATTTCAACCCCTGATGAGCAACGCCGTTTTTCTGCCATTTGTAGAAAGTTATATTATCGTACTGGAGATTTTGGCGTCACTCAAACCCGGTGAAATTCTGGGAGATAGTGAGATCGTCGATCAATGTCTGGAACAAGGCCGCATCGCTTACCTGTTGCGTAGTATCACCAGCGAAGCTTCGATTGCGAAAATGTTGTTTCAGAACGGCGTAAAACTAGCTGCAAATATAGATCTGACTGGCGAGACCACCGAAGAGATACAGCAAGACCGCAAATCGTTGTTGCAAGAGTTTCGCAGTCTTTCGCGCAGGATGGAACGCGCCAGAATTGAACTGCTGACTTTGGCAGGCAATGAATTTGACGAATAGGAATAGATTGATGATCGAACAGCTTGCCCCTCAAGACGCCCAATTTCTGTATTTGCAGTCGGCTAATAATCTCAGCCATGTGATGATGGTATCAATTCATGATCCCTCCACTGCTCCTTCAGGCAAAGTGGAATATACGCAGATTGTCGAGCATGTCCGATCCAGATTAAACTCTTCTCCTATATTCCAGCGGCGCCTACATCGGCTGCCGATGGACATCGATCATGCTTATTGGGTCACGGATGAGCATTTCGACATGGATGCCCATATCACGCATAGTCGCCTCGCAGCACCCGCCAAACGCGAGCAGTTCACAGATCTTGTGGCGCGCCATTACAGCCGTCCGATGGACATGAATCGTCCGTTATGGGATATGCATGTCCTGGAAGGCATGGACCATGTTGACGAGGTAAAAAAAGGCAGTTTTGCTTTGTTGACGCGCATCCATCATGCCGCGATCGATGGTATATCAACAATACGGTTTTTCAACGCGATCAGCGATTTGGACACCAAAGGAACGCCGGCTCTGGAAATCCCGAAAGAGCCGCAGCCGCGATATCGCGCGCCGACAACCCAAGAGATTGTGGATCGCGCAATCCAACGTAATGTGCAATCCCCGATCAAGATTACCAAAACCCTGCTGGACTTCCTCCCGGCGCTGATGGGTGGCTCGAAGACATCCGAAATCCCCTCAAAGGCAGAGGATGAAGATAAGCAAGGAAAATCGGGCATCCCGACAACCCGGTTCAATGCGCCAGTCTCACCGCACAAGATTTTTGAAGCGGTGG
>LXYP01000033.1 GCA_001650955.1 Sphingomonadales bacterium EhC05 | reverse complement strand
AAATCGTTCAAAAAAACGCTTGCATCTTTAGGGGCGTCCACAGAAGTGGGAAGATGCAATAGTCGAAGGGCATGATATATTTTTCAAGCTGAGGCAGGAGGAGCAGGGTACAGTTACGGTGGATTTGGAAAAGCGAAAGATTCAGTTTTGCCCCGATGTCACAATGGACCTTCGTGGCTCGACCGCAGGCCTTGGAACGTCCAGTGTGAAAATAGATGAATGCGCACAAAACGTATACGACAGCGAACTTTGCGAAGAGGAGGCCCTAGCATCGCTGTTGTCACCGTCGACCAAGTTGCAAATAGTCGCGCAAAAAAGAGCAATTTTGCAGTCTCTAGGTATTTTTCTTCCGACAGAAAAGGATTTTAAGAATTTGAAATTGTCGCTCGTGAACGATAGCCGGATTAGCGTTCGAGCTAGAGGGCGCGTACAAGATGCAATGCGGAAACAGAGCATTATTGATTTCCGTACTTCCTTTACCACTAACTCAAAAGAAATTCTTGCGACTGCAATTGCTATAGCTGCAAACGACCAATGAAATTGGTTCACGGTATAGATCTAGTGGAAATCGCGTCAACGGAGCGACTGCTAAATGAGCCGAAAGACCATCACCTAAAGCGATGTTTCACACCCGCTGAGCAACTAAGTGCTGGTACGGGATTTGAGCGCGCTGCTAAATTGTCTGGTCGATTTGCTGCCAAAGAAGCGGTTATGAAAGCTCTAGGAACTGGCTTTGGTAATGGAATTGGTTTTCTGGATATTGAAGTTACTACTTTGCAGTCAGGGCAGCCGCAGATTACTCTGTTTAGAGAAGCCGAGAAACTAGCAAACAGTTACGGTATCTCATCATGGATCGTGAGCACTAGTCATGAAGCGGGTTTTGCGGTCGCAAGTGTTATTGGGCTGGGCCATGATCACCGTGACGATGTGTAAGGACGTCTAGCTATACCCCTACCGTTTCGGACCTTGGTATTCGAGGATGTCTCCGCTCGCTCGTTCGCTACCATCAAGCAAGTTATAAAATCTCTGATTGCCAATCGGTTCCAATATCTTTTCCTCAGGAAATCGCTAAATTATTGGAAGCTAGTCCGGTAAGAAACCATTTAGATTGTAGCGCCAGTGTTTATCGCCTGGGTCTATTCTACCAAGTTCAATATTTTCGAGCTTCCCATCTTCTACCGCTTTTTTGAATTTTTTTCCGAAGACTCGGGGATCTCCGTTCTCTTTATTGAATTCGCCATAGATATCCTCAATTTGATACTCGCCGCTTGGCATATTGTTTATCAAAATTTGGCATTCCTCTAGTTGAACCTCAGTCATGGCCATGCTCTATTGCTCCCTCAAAACTATTACAATTTTCATACGATATCAGCAATCCAATTTGTATCAACTTCGTTAGATTAGACTGCAGTCAATCGAGAAAATTAGAGTATCTTATTTAGAAGTAAGCAAAATAGCTAACTTTTGAACCAACCTTAATTGAAGCCTCCGGACAACCTCCGGGGGCTTTTTTTATGCCCGGAAGGAATTTCAAAATGATTTCACTACGCTCAACGGCGGCAATCAAAAGCACCATCGAACTGCTCGCCGACAACCAACTACGAGCCTTGCTGACCGAGCGCTTTGAGCAGCTAACGAACGCATGGGAAAGCATCGACCTTAGCGACCTGACGCACTTCCTGATCATCCAGGCCGGAGACACCGCAGCGGACGCCGAAAACGAACTCGGCTGGTCACTGCTGGTCAACATGTTCGACGGCACTAGCTACGGCCATCCTGACTTCACCCCGTCATGGGAATGGATTGAGGATCATGGCGGCTGGTTCGAAGCCGTGTTCATCCTCAGCGATGATGGCTTCGGGATCAGCCTGTTCGTCCAAGATCATCCTGAAACCGATGCAGAGCTGTTGGCGATGTGCCGTGAGTTTGCGGAATGAACTTCTTAGGCAAGGTGGTTTTGTTTTGCCTTGCGATGGGTCTGCTGCGGGAGACCGTGTATTTGCTCATCGTTGGCTTAGCTTTGGCGTGGATTTACGGGTTCATCGTGAAGCCAGCGGAAACGATCGGCTTTCTGTTGCTACTGACGCTGGCGGCTTGCATTCGGGCTTACCCCGGCTGGTCGTTGGTGGGTTTCTTGATGCTGGCCGTTGTGGCGGTGGGCGTTGCGGCAGGAAAAACAGGAGAATCGAATCCGTAAGTTGGTGGGGGCAGGGGCGGCAAATTCGGCAAACATTTTTTCGATGGGGCAATTGCTGCGCGTTTCTCGCGGCGATCATCGAACGGTTTTTGCCCCCACTCCCTCCACCGGCACGTCGCAAACTGCAAGATTGATAAGGAGAAAGGCACTTCGGTAAGCTGGACTATTCTGAACAGCCGTTCGGTAGGAATCGATGCAAGCATAAGGTTTGCGTCATATACGCTTATGAAGCGACATTTCTGCAACACATTGAAATATATACTAAAACTGGGTTGATCTCTCAGGATGATCGGCTTATTTACATCGACGGACGCCAACTTCCCCCGTGAAGAAAAAGCGGCGTCGTTCTACTTTAAGGCCTTTTGCAACGACTTTGGCGGCTCGGACCCATCCACCGAGTGCAGGCACCGCTTGCATGGCTGAGACTCAATTTCCTTCGTGCAAGTTTTTCAAATTGAAGATTGCATAAAGGAATAAACAACATGCAAATTGAAGATAATACCGATCGGGCAGGCAATAGCTTTCCCGGTCAACGGCGGATAGACCCATTTAGGTTCCCGTCTCCACCCCGTCCCGGCTCAATCAACATTCCTACGACAATTGAGAATGTTGCATTTCTGATTGATGAGCTTGGATATACCGTCCGCCAAAACGTGATTAAGAAAACCATCGAGATTACTATGGTAGACGAAAACGGCAATAGCAAAACTGTTCACAACAGTACCATTGCCAGTGCGGCAATATTGCATGGCATGTCAGTGAATATGTTGTCGTGGTTCTTGCAGCCAATAGCCGAAGCAAATGCTTACAATCCGGCCGCAGAGTGGATTAGGAGTAAGCCTTGGGACGGCGTTGATCGCTTGTCGGATTTCTATGCTACGGTGACCACGGCGGAGGGCTATCCGGCTGATCTGAAAAACACCTTACTATATCGTTGGATGCTGAGCATCGTTGCTGCTGCTCTGGAGCCGTTCCGGTTTAAGTCCAGAGGGGTGCTTACGTTCCAAGGAAAGCAGGGCATCGGAAAAACAAGGTGGGGTCAAGGACTGATCAATGATGAGAAGCTTAGAGCCGAGTTCGTGAAAGAAGATCACCACCTTAATCCCACTGATAAAGATTCCGTGCTCGGTGCGATATCTCACTGGATAGGAGAGATTGCAGAGCTTGAAGGTTCGTTCAGGAAAGACATGTCAAAACTGAAGGGCTTTATCACCAGCGATTGCGATAAGGTTCGACCACCCTACGGTCGTGATACTATCGTCTACCCTAGGCGGACGGTGTTCTACGGGACGGTAAATGATCCTAAGTTCCTCGTTGATCCCACAGGCAATACTCGCTGGTGGACCATCCGAGCTAAAGCTTTGAACCATACGCATGACATTAACATGCAGCAGGTCTTTGCCCAGCTTGCGATTGACTACGAGGCCGGTGAACAGTGGTGGCTCACAGCTGATGAGGAAGCCATGCTGGAACGGCTTAACAAGGATCATTGTGTCGTCAGCGCTATCCAGGAACGTATTGAAGATGTGCTTGATTTGGAATTGAAAACGGACCCGCACAACCCTGCCATGACGCCTACAGAGCTCTTGACGACCATTCTCGGAATGGCTCGACCGACCAATGCTCAGTGCCGTGATTGCGGTGCTGCGTTGCGGGAATTGCTCGGTGATCCGAAACGTATCCAGGGCCGTGACAAATGGCGTATTCCCCTTCGACAAGGTTCTGCGCCTTCCAGCACCATCGAAGGACCGCCACCCGCTCCCGGAGAAGTCTACTAGGCCGATCCACTGCGCTAGGTGGGGGCAGGGGCGGCAATTTGATCGCCTCTGCTCCCGGCGGTGGTTAGACACAGCTGCGGTCTAACCAGTCCGAGGGGTTTGCTGCCACCTCCCCCCACCAGCCAAAATCTGCCCCTCTGCGCACCCACTCATCCCGTTGATGACCACTGAACTCCGGTCATCGTTTCGGCTCTGAGCGGGGCGCTTTGGTGGGCCTCCGAGCGAAAACTCACCGACCGGCCCGGCACCGCTGCGGGTCATCCATCATCACAAATTTTAAACAGGAGAAATCCAATGCCACAACTACGTCTACATTACTGCCTGTTGATCCGATGCGGTCAGCATATCAGGCTTACCATCTGCGACTACTTAGGGCTGCCCTTCCGGCCGGTCGAGATCCGCATCAGACCCGGCAACTCTCGAGCCGACACCCAAGCAATTTCCATCAAATCACCACCGACCGAAACGAAAGGTAACCACCATGCCCAAAGCTAAACTGGACGCCGCTTTCTGCCTCACCGCTACGTGCATTGATGGCAAGCGCAAGACCGATTACTACTCAGACGCCCTTCCTGGGTTCGTGCTGGAATGCCGTCCAACCGGCAGCAAAACTTACTACCAACGTTATCACGACCAGAGCGGCCGACTGCGACAGATGAAGATCGCTGTCTACGGCGACATCACCTTTGAACAGGCAAAGAAAGCTGCACAGAAAATCCGCAGCGAGGCGGTGCTGGGAGGCGATCCGGCCGGTCGGAAGGAGAAGCAGAAAGCAATCCCGCATTATGCCGATCTGGCCGAGCAACATCTGGCCCACGCAAAGACATACCAGCGCAGCTATGACAGCACCGAAAGAATCATGAATAATCATGTCCTTCCGCGATGGGGTTCCAAGCGGTTAGATGAGATCAAACAGCAAGACGTTGCCAAGTGGCTTGCCGATAAACGGGCAGGGGGTTTGGCTCCAGCCAGTGTGGAAAAGATCCGCACCATGTTCAGTCGCTCGTTCGTGTTGGCGAAGCAGTGGGAACTGTTCGATCGCAATCCGGTGAAGGACATTCCGCGCTTGAAGTTCAACAACGCTCGGGAGCGCTATCTGACCAGTGAAGAAGCGGAACGGCTTCGGCTGGCCTGCGAGTGCTCCACCAACACCCAGCTCACGCACATCGTCGGTCTGTTGCTGCTCACCGGTGCTCGTAAGTCGGAGCTGCTGAACGCTGAATGGCGGCACATTGATCTGGCGAACCGGTCCTGGAAACTTCCCATGACCAAGAACGGCAGGGGGCGTCACGTGCCTTTGTCGCGGCCAGCCGTGGACATCATCAAGCAGTTGCCGAAGTTCGATGACTGTCCGTATCTCTTGCCCAATCCGAAGACGCGCAAGCCCTATACCGACATCAAACGAGCGTGGCAGGAGGCACGGAAGCTGGCTGGGCAGGATGACCTTCACCTGCACGATCTGAGGCACAGTGCGGCATCGTTCATGATCAATGCGGGTATTGACCTTTACACGGTCGGCAAGATGATCGGTCACGTCAGTGTCGCCAGTACTACTCGCTATTCGCATCTTCATAGCAATACGCTCATGGCCGCGGCCGAAGCGGGGGCGGCGAAGTTGGATGTGAACTGGTCGAAGGGGGTGTAAATTAGAGGTTTACCCGGATTGGCGCATTCTGCCCTTGTGGTGGGATTGCTTCGATCCGGGTAGGCTTTACCGCACCTTTTTTTTTGAAAGCGGACGTTCCGGAAACGCCCCAATTGCAGGCAATCGCATTCAATTCCCAACCACTCCAAAACCGGATATTGGTTCGTCATTCGCTTCACGTCACAACTTATCAATTCAATGGCTCTCGGTCGTGAGATATGGTGTGGATGAACTAGATCCCTGACTGGCAGCGTGGATACAGTGATTAATTCTGTGCAACTGCTGTCAACAGATCACGCAAAGAGGTGGCAAGTTCGATATGATCGCCCTTCGCCATAATTGCTGCTGGCGAAAACTGGTTATTCGGAACCTTATTTTTCAGCTGCCCAAAAACAAATTTTCCTTTGGCTCCATGCAAAGGGCGCTGTTGAAATGCTTGCCAAACTGCTTCGTTGACTGGGCTTCCTCCTGCGGGATACAGTTCTTCATTATGGGCTTTTCTTTGGCTGTTAAATTGATTCCGAATATCAGTTTGATACTGCTGATCTATCTCATCAAGATAGCCATTTGCTTCATCTGCCGAACAACCGGCCAGTTGGCTGACGAATTCACCGTCGCAAAAATATGCCTCTAAGTCCGACTGATCCGTAAGCCATAGCTTTATATGGTCGCTATCGTAGTCAGCTTGTAATTGTTGCACTTCATTGTCGGTAAGAGAGTCTCGATCTCGATGCACAACAATTTTAAATTTCTCGCCAAGTGCCTCGAACAGTTCTTGTGCTTCTGTTTTTGTCAAAAGATGTTTGTAACCACGCCCTGGAATAACGCCGACAGTGCGTTCGATTTCTGGCCATTGTGCAATGATTTTCTTTAGAAAGTCGTTTTTTGCGTCCTCGCTTATTACCAACACTTTCTTACCGAATGCCCCCCACCCAAGGGCGAGCTCGACTACAGCTTTGTTGTCGCTGCTTACAGCTCCATTTTCTAACCAAGTGATGTTGGCTTCTGGAGGCGCTCCCCGAACAATAAACGGCGAATGCGTGGTCATAAGAATTTTCAAATTCTTTTCATTTGCGATTTCTGCCAAACACGCAGCAAGCTTCTCCTGAACATTTGGGTGCAAATGAATGTCAGGTTCATCGACAAGTAGGACTTTCGGTTTGAATAAGAGGATGTAACAAAAAATCTGAATAAGCTGTAAATATCCTGTCCCGAGCAATTCAAGCGGCCGTTTATAACCATTAATCTCAACTTCCGCACTGATATCGAAGTCTTTTTCATTGTCGAATGTGATGTGGATTTTGACTTGGCCGAGAAGCGGCAACAACCATTGCTCGATCTGCGTCAGTTGTTCCGGTGCCAGCAAGTGTAATGCGTTGCGCAAATAAACATTGGAGTCTCCAAATGAGCAAGCTTTCAGTACTACCCGTTTTGATTTTTTCTGCTCTTGGTTTGGGATTCCTGAAATTCCGGGAATAAATCCACTGAAAAATTTGTTTGAACCACGAAATTGGGATCTGATTGCTTCCGGGGTCTCGCCTGATACCGATATCCCAGCATTCCTAGCGGACCTCATTACACAGTACGCCTCAGCCACTTCCTCCTGTTCGTTCTCAAAGGAAAAAATGATTTTTGAGGAAGGAGTGTTTTGATTGTTTCCCCAATCTGCGCCATGACCCAAACGCCAATATTCGTCTGAAGGCAGGTAATCGAGGTCACTGACCCGAACCATCGATGTTGAGTTTGGGTCAACACGCGCTGCTTGTCGTAATAAGCATGCTGCGAGATGAACCGCTTGCAAAATCGAGGACTTTCCGCTCCCGTTCGCTCCAACAAGAATATTTAGAGCTGATATGGGCAATTCGATAGAGTCAATTTTTTTGAATTTCGTAACTGTGATGCTCTTCAGTTCCATAGGCTAATTCCCAAACACTTTCATCTCTTCGTCGCTAATATGGACATAAGAGCGGAAGCTCCACCTATGGCTGTCCCAGCAACTGCTACTGACATGTAAACTAAACCAACAGAATAACAATCGACAGAAACGGGTTAAGCTGTGTGTGAGATTCTCTCATTTTCCAACGATATACTCACAGCCGCAGCGGAAGCGGGTGCCGCCAAGCTGGATGTGAACTGGTCGAAGGGAGTATAGGTTTGAACCCGAGTATTGATCTTTTATGGATTGATGCTCGAGTCCAGCCAACGGTGCAATTCAAAACGGACAGTCTGGAACCGCCCAAATTGCCGACGTTGACGGTCGTTGTAATTTCCGTATTTAGAGTCACACTGATTTCGCCAGAGAGGTTTGAAAGTCCAAGAAGAAGAACAGTCGCGTTCCGAGTTCATCAAAGACGGTAGCTCGAAGAGAATACAAGCTGTGTTCCCGTCCAGCGGCAGCAGAAGCATGTCATTCTCGAGTCATCATCGAGCATCAAGGTCAAATTGTTGCCGACATGCACGCGAGTGTTCGAATACTCGAAGCCAATCATCCACCCACATAGTATATTCCGCTATCGGCCATTGCTGACGGCTTGCTGCAGCGCAAAGAGGGAAGTCCCTCTCGGGTTTAGCGGACACCTCTGTCCACGCCCGTTCCATGCAGTCTTTAGGTATAGCGCAGGTCGGATTTTCCATTTCTATCGGACCAAAACACCTTCAGTAGGAAAAGCCCGAATCCGGAACTCATCACGGCTTGGGTATCGCGTGGGTCGAGGGCAAATATCCGGCCGGTTCGGCGCTGAAACCCAGAGTAAAGCTGACTTATGCAAAAGCCTTCCCTTGCTTTGGTAATGACGAGGTCGGGAGTTCAATTCTCCCTAGCAGCACCATTTTGTTTTCTGGCATAAAATTGCCTCCTAAAGCTTTGAATGGTAACGATAATTTGGTGTTTAATAAGCCGGTATTACGGTCATGCGTAATAGGCTCAGAAAAGGCCAATTTGAGTACTAATCTACGCAGTGCGAAGTTGCCTGTATCCCAGAGTATCTGGGGATTTTCCAAGAATTTGAACGAGAGTTTAATAAGATCACGATAGCTGTGTGATTTGTTGAGCGGTTTTGTCGCTTTCTCTTCCAATAATAGCTTGTTTGTTTCTAACGCTGCGATGCGGCCTTCATAGGCTTTGATGACTCGGACATTTTGAGCCTCAACAATTTGATCGAGCAAGCGGCCAATTTGCTTTTCCAATGCAACGATTTGCGTGCGCGCTGATTGTTTCTGTTCCTTGGCCTGCGCTTGGCGGACTTGCCACAGGTCATCGAACATGACTTTAGCGAGCTCAAACAGCTCTTTTGACGGCGTGAGCTGTTTGAGGAGGGCTTTAAACCGGTCCTCAAGCTTATCACGGGCAACAGCCTTACCGCGATGGTCACAGCCTTTGTTCTGGCAGAGGTAATAGGGGTATTTCTTATACTTACCCTTGCACCATGCCGCAGTGAGCATATTATTGCACCCAGAACAGGCCACAGCGCCGCGCAGAGGGAAGTCTTTGCTGATATCCTTACGCATGGGCGCATAGACACCTTTGTCGAGCTTAGCCTGAATGCGCTGGAAGGTTTCAAAGCTAATGAGAGCTTCATGCTGCGCCTTACGCAGAGAGACGCCCCAGCTTGGTGCTTCTAGGTATCCAGAATAGAGTTTCTGCCTGAGAAGACGCGGAACAGTTTGAGCGCGTAATTCTCCATTGGGCATATCTTTGGGAAATTCTGGCTGGCGTTCTAGAAAACGCCGCACCTCGGTTTGAGATGCGAACCGGCCACTGACAAAGCCTTCCAGTGCTTCTTTCAATATGGAAGCTATCGGTTCATCAACTATCAATTCCCTACCGCCGCCTTTTGCAGTTATATATTTGTATCCACGTGGAGCGCGGCGGGTCCAATAGCCTTGCTCTAATCGCGCTTTGGTTTTCTGTTTAGATTGAACGCCGCCTTGCTCGCGCTCAAGCTGCGCTTGGGCGGCAAAGATGGTTTCAGTAAAACGGCCCTCTGGCGTGTCTTCAGTCTTCAGGTTGAGAAACTCGATAATCGCACCGCGTGCCGCAAACTCGCGGCGCAGGTGCAAATGCATTTCGGTCAGTCTGGCAAAGCGCTTATGATCATCAAAGATCACAATATAGCGTTTGTTCTCATATTGACGTTTATCGAGATAGTTTAGAATGCCGTGCATAGCAGGGCGGTCAAATATATCATTCTTGCCGCCGGATACCGTATCGAGGAAAACCTCTTCTACATCGTAGCCTTGAGCCTTGGCATATTGGCGGCATCGATGCTCTTGGCTTTGAAGGCCGCTGCCCTTGAGCTGGCTTTTATCAGATACTCGGGCATAGATGAGAGCGGTAACTGGGTAGCCAGTTTGATTTTGTGTTTCCATAGCTTATGCTCCCATTTGCGGTTTCTCTTTGTTGTTTTGGTCAAAGCTGTTTTGCAACCTGCTGCCACTTAGATCATTATCACCCAGTTCAACGTCATCTGATTCAGCATCATCCAGATTTATGTCCCCTGTGACCAATGATTTTATCACATCGGCAAGCGATGCGCCCTCATCTTGGGGCATTTCGTCAACTTGCCCACAGGCACTTTTGGGCGCTGGGATATGTTGCACAGGATGAAGGTCATAGCCCATGTCCACAAAGGTCAGCATGATCTGATGCATGATCGCGATATATTGACGCTGCTGTTCTTCTGTTTGCTCAAACTTTTCTGTGACCTTGAGATATTTCTCAAAATCAATTTCTATAACAGGCCTTTTGCGCGGGGCTTGGCTAACGGCAAAAGCTTCTTTGATATTAGGATCGATAGTGTCAGTCATGCGTGTGCGACCTCCTTGTTTGGTGGTTATTGCTGACCCGGCACGCATTCCCATTGCTTATATGTTAAGTATCGCATGGACGGCGTGCCGGGCGCAAAGGTTATGGGTAATTACATACGCGCGTATTAGCGCGATGGCCCTTGTGATTGGCCTTGGGATTGGCCCTGAGAGGGCTTCTGTGATGGGCTGCGCTCAGCTTTAGCGCGCTCCTGCTTCTGTTCACGAATATGATCATGGCCGCGGCTGAACAGGCGGCTGGCTGGAAGCTGATCCTGTTCGCGCAGCTGCGAGGTCTTTTGCCACTCACCTTCTTGATCTTTATAGCTGCGGGTTAAGTTGCTGCTAAATTTTGGACCATGCTCGCCATCATTTTTCCAGATGGCTAGATTCAAAGCGCCTTCGCGTAGATTCTTTGGTTGGTTTTTTGGTTGTTCTTTATCTGTCATAACTATTTCCTTTTTGATTAACGACCACGGTCAAAGGCACTCTGGGCACGCCCTTGGACCTTCTTCATTTGCTTTTCTTGATTGTGGATGGTGCGTTCGCGCTCTGACTCTATGGCGCTGCGTGTTTGCGCGTTGCCAGGGCCGTTTGGTGTATAGATAGAATGGGCCTCAGCCTTTGCGCGGTCAGCTTTCAACCTATCGACTTGGAGACGCGATGCTGGCTTTTGATGAATGCTCTTATCGCGTTCTATGCCTTCACGGTGCTTCTTCTCGTATAGCTGGTTCGCTGGATCGTTTGGATTGGCCCTAATTTCAGCAAAGCGCTCCAATAATGAACGCTTATCTTTCTCGTAGGCTGGCGTCCCGCCATAAAGACCTGCGCCGGTCTGATAACTATGCGTGATGCCTCGCGGCTTTGCTGGCGCAACCTTGCCATTGGATGGCGACCTATTGGGATGAGCCGAACCTCTTTCGACACTCATATATGTTCTCCTCAAAAATCATGACGACCTTGTCACTTCCCAACCCATAAATGGTCGTGACCTTGATATTGTGGAAATTGGGCAAAAATGTCCGGCGGCGGACCGCGATAGACAGGCAGCCACTTATGCCCGAATAGGCTTTTGACGCGGATTTTATGATCTGGCGGGAAGAATGGTGATGGCAGGAATCGGCCAGCCAATGCGCGCTGCTCAAAATATGGCGGGAAATGCGCGTAGATGTGATGCTCTAGCCCTGTGCCAATGATAAGGCCTTGCCCTTGGGGTATATTGATAATTTCATCGGGATGGAGCAGTCGGCGTGTTGTTTGGCTGCGGTGATTGGCTTCGCGTATGTAGTGCGCTTGCTCAATGCCCGCTTGAAAGGGGTCGCCACCCCGCAGCATATTATCAACCGCGCGCCTAGCTTGGCGTTCCGCTTCCGCGCGTTTGAGCGTATCATCATAGTAAAGCGTTTGATTGCCTAGAGTCTCACTTAGGCGGCGCGCAGAATCTATTTCATTGGCGCCCCAATAGATTTGAACGGCAACGCCCCCAGTGATGACTTCGCGTCCATGCGAGAAAAGCTGATCAAGCTGGCGCAAAGATTGCACTACAATGATAGTTCTCAGCCCATAGCCAGGGGCAAGATTTACGAGGTCGCCAATGAGGGGAAAGGGAGCCAGCAATACAGTTTCATCTATATGTAGATCGATTGTGGGCGCATTGATATTGCGGCGCTTGAGCGTTGCTATAGCGCTCAGCACTGAACGCCAGATCAGCTTTTGGTTTTTGATAAACTCAGCTTCTGGGCTGAGATAAAGATTACTATTGGGCGTATTTACCCATTGTTCCAGGGTGAAGTCAAAAGGCGGTGAGAAGGCCCTGCGGACATTGGACACGGACAATGCTGAAAACGCATTTTGTACTTCGGACACCACGCCATAAAAGGCATTGCTGCCCGCCGCTTTGCCCGCCGCTATTTCGGCTTCCACCGCGCGCGCCTTGTCAAACCGCGAGAGCCGCATATGTTTTGCAAAATGTTCCCATCCATCATCGTCCTGCATGATGAGATTAGCAGCATCATAAAGCGCGGGCAGCGTGAGTTCTCCATCCCATTCGGTGATGGTGAGACCAAGACCTTCGACGAGGCGCTGGCTGGTTAGCTCAAAATATTTGTTGTTCCCCCCTGATTCCGGCAGCGCGTCTTTACAAAAGACCTGCATATCGTCTTCGAGCGTTGTACTGACATCATGGATGTGGCCAACTGGATTGACCCTATGTTGCGGCAAGCCATATCGATCCGTCGTCGACACAAACCAACACTTCCGCCTTTCCGCTGTCTGGTCAAAACCAACCACCCCTTCTTCGGCTTTGGGAGAGAAGAAAATCTGATTGCTCCGCGAAAAACCAGTTAGACAATTATAGCTGCCAAAGCCGGTGAATTTACCAGAGCGCGGAGGAGCGCAGCACAATACCGCGCCTTCGCCATTCCAGCTTAAAGCCTGACTTTCGGCAAAGCCGATATGTAGATTGCGATCCGTTTTTGAAAAATACCCGGCTTTGTGCATTTCTCCGAGCGTAGCCCAACGCGCAGAACCGCCCCGGTGAAACTCATTGTTCCTTGACATGCTATTTTCCTCGCCGATTAAGCGGAAATGAGAGATTAGCCTTAGAAGCGGCCCACCAGTTTGATGACGTATTTTACCGCAAGCATGATGAGCAGATAAAAGATACCAAACAGAGCTGCGGCCACAAGCGCGCCCCATAGGAAGACAATTAGACTGCTGGATAAAAACGGATAACTGGATTCTGAATAGGACCGCATTGCCTCTGCGCTAATGTAAAACAAAATGGGCCAACCAAAAAATGTGGTCACGCCAGCTAAGATGGCACTGACAATTTTGGTCGCACGGCCAAAGGGATCAGGCGGGTTGTATAGCTGTGGGCCGGACATTTGTTTATTCTCCAAAATTAATTGATGAAGAAGTGATAGCTCAAGCCGAGCAGCGCAATGTGCAAATTGATCAAATTTAACTTCGTAGGCTACGTGCATAATGTTGCAGACCGAAGCAAAATGACTGCTCAACACCCAATGCGGAGGCTGACAGAAGTCGCAATGGAGATGATTGCGCCACCCTCATCAAAATCAATCATATGCGTGACCGTCGTCACGCTGCCTAGTTAATCAAAACTGCAAGAAGTCTGCCTTGAGGGTTTAAACAACAAAGGATTCGAGAAGATGAATGACACTGAATTTCAAAAGGAAGTAGATACGGTTGTCGCCAGATATCAACCCGAACTCGACCGGATTGAGAAAGAGGGCAAAGAACTGGGAGACGATGTGACAGACCCAAATGCGTTAGAATATGTGGTTGACGCGGATTTTGACGTGGAGTGGAAAATAACAAAGCTTTCGGCAACTGTTCCTACGGTCACAATGCGCAAAAAAGACATTTCTTTCGACGTCCCCGAAGTGAAGATGAAAACAAAGGAAATCTCATTTGATGTGCCCGAAGTCGTCATGAAAAGATGGTGCGTAGCAAAAGTCCCACAAGGCATTCCGCCGAAGATGAAATGTATGTACGCCCATAAACCTGAAGTCAGGATGAAAACCAAAAAAATCAAAACTGACATTCCAGAGGTTAGAATGAAAAACCGAAAATTCAGCATTGATGTGCCTGAATTTGGAACGACTGTACTAGAGATAAAGATTACTCTGCCTCACTTTGCAATCCGCAGCGTTAGTGCTGGAATTAAGAAGGTTGAGAAAAAGGGAAAAAATCTTCAAAAACGAGGCGAAGTTGTTGCCTCGCAAATGGAAGCTGAAATGCAAGGACTCATCGCCAAATTTTTTGGTGGCGGTTCGGATGAGGAGACTCATGTTAGAAATCAAGTTGAAGAACAATTTGATAAAGCCATTGCGAGTGTGAACAACGCAATCACAGAACTCAAAGGCCGAGACATTGACCCTGTAAAAGTCCCAGCTAAGGGCGGAAATATCAACTATCGTAAAATTGCGAAAGAGCTTCATGACAATAAAAATGATGCCCTGAAAGCTCTGAATACCGAACTTGAAACCGCTTAAAGACAGCAAGATACATAGCGAAATTTTTGTGTATTCGCTCAGCTGTGCAACTTACACTTTGAGGCTGATTTTTCCAGCAGCTCAAATGCCCCATGATCGCAAACAGATTATCTTTGAGAGGATTCACTGATGAGAGCGAAGCTATTATTTATTATCGCCTTACCCTTGATGGTTGGCTGCACCGATCAAAACTCAACATTTTTCGAAGAGGTTGAGAGAGAGACCCCAGTAGATGTCACGCGCCTATATATCGACGCATTTGGTAATCTATATCCAAATTCGGGATTAAACCCCAAATATGAAATGATGCCTAACCATCAGGGCAGTCTGCTCAACGCAATGAAAGACTCATCAAGCGGCTTGTGCGAACAAGACATGAAGTTTTCAGATGCTAGAATTCTGTGCGATTCACTACCCACAGGCGACTGGCATAATGGTCAAACGACACTTTGGGCTAAAGCTGCCAATTCCATTGTACAAAAAGCGGCAGCTGAGGGGGGGGATTTGGACCTAGTTTTCTTGGTCCACGGATTTAACAATTTAGCTAAAGAAGCAAGAGCCTCATTTACAGAGGCTAGGAAGGTCATAGTCGATTATAAGGCTCCCAATCGGCGACAACATTTTGTCGAAATTTACTGGGACGGGTTTAAATCCGATACTACTAAAGTAGATGCGTGGAGAAAGGCTCAGGCGGCGGGACCGTTGGTGGGCTTTAAGCTGCGGCGGCTTATGCACGAGCTCAAGAAGGAGCTTGGAAATTCTGAAGCAGCGCCAGTTCGCGTTCGGTTTTTGACTCATAGCTCGGGGGCTTTTGTCGTCGGATCTCTATTTGGAGATCCGATAGCCGCTCTACCATTGCTTCAAAAAGGACAAGGCTCTGACTACAAATATTTTGCTCAATATCGAAACAACACTGATGCCACGAATCAAAATTCAATTGCTTCATTTAAAGACCTGCGCGTGGGCATGTTGGCACCAGCAACATCGGATTGGACATTTGTCGGCAATAAAAAATATGAGGCCGGATTTAGATCGTCCGGGGCGACTGTTCTGTTTAGCATCCAACCCAATGACGAAGCTCTAACAAAGGTTTTTCTGGGGCCGGATTTTCCAAGTTCCGGTTCTACGGGCTTGGGCGTGGACAAGACCAATCACTATTGTGGTGAGCTGAGAACCAATTCTGATTTGGCGAGCCGCAATATTAAATTTATCGGTTACGATTTCTCGCGAAATGAGAAGCAGTTTCCAGGTAAAGAGAAGGCGCATGACTTTACAGTATATCTAGAGCAAGCAACTGCGCGTTCGTCCTTTATGAAGGACTTATTCAGCAGCGAGCCGATCGATCTAGATGCTAAAGAAAACCGGATATGTGGCAAAGGAAATTAATTCCATTCACGTACTCCAGTACGCACAATACCTGAATTGCGAAGTTTTGTGATTTGAACACCAACGCTGGGGTGATGAAGCTGCCTGTGGTCACTCCGGCGGCGCGAACGAAGTTGAGTGCAAGGATCGCAAACTAAGGCCTTACCGCAGCCACTTTGGTATTCGCACCGGCACTGTATTGTTTGAGAATCGTTTACCCCTCCAAAAATGGTATCTGACTATCTTCATGATGAACAGCGCTCGTAGCGGAATCCCTTCGACGTATATGGCGCGTGAATTAGGCGTTACGCAAAATACTGCGCGATTTCTGGGGCAATGCATTCTTGGAATATGGTTCAAAATTGCAGAAGACGTCCTAGGGCTCGATGTTCAGGTCGAGGAAACCTTTGTTGGCGGTAAAGGTCAGAATCAGCACCTCAGCAAACGGATCAAAGGCGCAAGCGGCGTCATGGGAAAATCGATTGGCGTAGGCATTTTGCAAAATGATGATAACGTAAGAGCTGAGCCAATTTCAGATCGCTCGGAACATACCCTCCAAAACTCTGTCAGATCACAGGTTCGTCGAGGCGCAACAATTGTCACCAACGCACGCCCTTCATATTTCGGCCTCAAAGAGGCCCATAGGACTTGGCTTCAAGAGGAATACAATGAGAGTGAAGAGCTGAAAAACTAACTATCTACGAAGGTTTCGAAGGGCGAGTTACCTCCATCGGTAGTTCAACTGGTAATTGCAGCCACCACGCCTGATCAAATTGAAGGTTAGAATTGAATTGATGAAAAAGGGTGATTAGGCAGCAATTAGATTCCCTTGCGGCATTTCTTCTTTAGCTTTCTTTGCAACGACATCTTCTGCGGCCATTGCCATCAGCAATACAATATTGGTTTGAGCTTGATCGGACAGGTTAGGTCTGTAAAGCTTTCTTGAAAAAGCCTCTCTGTAGATCACGCGGCAAACGCGCCCTAGGATAGGTGCGTGCAAACTGTCGAACAACATCATATCATTGAACAATTCGAGAACGTTCCCTCGCAAGTCTTCCGGCAAAGCGTTCAATTCTGGAGCGAGGGGGTTTCCGGAGACTTTACCGGGACTCATTCTGAGAACTGCAGTTTTAAACCAAATCACCAACATTGCGTTGGTAAAGCAACCGCAGCCCGCCAAAACTGAAAACATAGAAATATCAAATGCCACTCGGTCGGAATACGCGTCATTTGATACAATGGCTTTAGCATTGGGGGCAATTCTCTCCCAGACGCGATCAGCGGCAAGAATATCATATTCTGCTACGCGAAAATAGATACCTAGTCCGAAGGAAACTATTGCAAGGAACAAAACTATAACGACTAAATCGATCATTTTTTCTTACCTTTCGCTTTACCACGTTTACGGCGCTTTGCCCGTTTGCCTAACTGTTCTGTTATCTGTTTAACGTCTCCTGAACGAATTTGTTCCTGCCGTCGTTTGGCCCCTCCGTACTTAACGAAGGACGGCCCTACGCCGCCTGGCATTAAGATAAGGACGATGATAACACAAATAAAGAGTAAAAGCGACTCCGCCGGGTGATTTGCCATCGTATGCACAAGGCCTTCTGCCTGCTGCGCAACGTTTTCCGGCGCAGGCAATTTGCCCTCTACTTTTACTATCACCCCCGACATACAACACGCATAAGCATTTTTAATGATCTATTGGCAACTACTTAATTGCATTAGTCATCTGGATGGTGGCGCGCCGATTATTCAGCATCTAAATTGCCATCGGCTAGTTGAGTATATAATCCCTACTCGGTTTCTCTGTTTTCCGGCCTTATCTTGTTTTGAAGCTTCGTTCGGTCTTTTAGAAGATATGCTCCGAAGGTCCGAGCATTTGCCGGTTTTGAAAGAAAGTTTCTACGAGAAGTTATTAGAATGATAAAAAGATGTGCGTGTAGGCAGCATTTTTTGCGGCCAAAGTGGACATCATCAGCAGCAACCAAGCGCTCATTCTCGCATTTGTTTAGGTTCTTTTATTACGCTCGACCGCGCTTCAACGGCAGCCCACATTTTTTGGTTTTCTGCCAGAATTTCCTCAGCAAAAGAATTGTTGATCAAGGCACGGAGCGTCAATCGTTTGGCCGTTCTGCGATCCAACCCCGCTTTTTGTAATAATGAAAGAATTCCGATTGCTTGTTCATGTCGCCTATCATGCCAACACAACAATGCTTTGAAAAAATGTGCGAGCAAGAAATTAGGATCGGATGTAAGGCATTCGTCCAAACAACTTTCTGCTTCAGCCAAGCGTTGTTCTCGAATCATTACATCAGATTGCCAAAGTTTTGGCCAGACCTGCATATAGGAACCTGACATCATCGAGCAGGCGATTTTCAGATACTTCATAGCCTCTTCGTTCTGATCTAACATGGCATTGCACATGCCAAGATTAAACGCCGCATGGCCGTTATCTGGCGCGATAGTATAGGCTTTTATCGCCCAAGGCAGGGCTTCTTCGGGGGCCCCGATATGCGCGTAGGCATTGGCGATGGACCATAAAACCACTGCCGACTCAGGGTCAATTTCAAGCGCCTTTTCAGCATGAGCCCGGATCTGGGAAACTTTTTTCGGATCATCTGGGTTGCCAACAGCATATAAATTCGCGGATACACTTGCCAAAATCGCACGAGCCATCGCGAAATTTGGAGCAAGATCGACGGCGCGTTCTGCTTCTTCAATGGCAGTTTGTATTCCTTCAGTATTAAAGCGACGCATAGCGAGAACGCTCCGCTGAACCGCCTCCCAAGCGGTCAGATTGGCTGGCTTGCGGAGCGCGCGTTCCATATCAAGTGCCTGTATGTTGACATCGAGTGCTGCCGCTACTTCGGTGACCAATTCCTCCTGCAACTCCTGTAACTCATCTAGAGGTTTCGCAAATTGTCCGGACCAAACAAGATCGCCGGTCGCCGTTGCGACAAGCTGTGTAGTCACCCGGAAATTCTGCCCCGTCCGTCTAACATTTCCTTCAAGGAGGTATCTGACACCAAGTTGCTTACCAATGGCCGCAAGGTCAGTGAATCTTCCCTTTTTTAGATGCGCTGTGGAGATACTTCCAAGAACCCGCAAAACCTCGTTTTGAGAAAGAGCGGCGACAATATCTTCGACCATCCCTTCGGCAAAAATATCGTCGTCTTTGATCCGTGACCGATTGGTAAATGGCAAAATAGCAAGCGAGGGCATGAATCCGCGGCCATCGGTTTTTCCGGATGTGAGTATCGGATGGAGTGCGGTGGAGCTCGTCGGCGCCAATTCGGATACACTAAGTTGCTGTTCTTTAGCAACCATCTGACGCACATCGGTAACAAAAACGGCCCATGCTTGATCATCTGATGTTCCGTCCCAATGAACGAGGTCGGTCGTATGGATCAGCTCAAACATGATTGGAAGTTCGCACGGTTCGATCATCACTGGCATCATTGTTTTGTTGCGATCCGCGACAGTTGCCTCGGCCCGCACCCAGCGGGAGATGACCGAATTGGGGGACCAAAGAACGACCACAACTTTTGCCGCTTTAAGGGTGTTGTCGATAGCCTCATCATAGGTCTCGCCCGACTTGATGCTCGTATCCCACCAAACATCAAAGCCTTCGCGTTCAAACGCATCGGCATAGAATTGCGTAACGGAGGCATCCTTGCTGCTATGCGAGAGAAAGATGTCAGTGATTTTTCGGCCTTTGTATAGAGCTTCGTTGCATGATGAGCCTAAAAGGCTAACTCAACCTCACATGAACGTCAATTCACTTGCAAAGACAGTCCAATAGGTCTGTGGCAGATATCATTTCGAACGATCTAGTCATATCAGGCATTGATATTCTCCCACCAATCGGCAAAAAAACCAACCTGAAAGCTGGTCAGTTTTCTTGGCTGAAACACATGTCATGGATTGGTAATTGCGCTAAACGTGCCGCCTGCGCGGACAACCCAGGCTTCCCAAGCGCTGCGCAAATTGTCGATCTGAACCGATGAAAGATTGCCTTCTTTCGTACGCCCAAGCGACCATATGGCAACCGAACAGCCCGACAAAATACCAGCCTCTGGCTCCGGCAACGCTTCCTCGCCATTGACCACCTCCAGCGGTGACTTTACCCGGCCCGAAGGGATTCCGTCACTGAGCAAAATGATCTCATCTCCAGCGCTGCAATTATATTCCCCCCACGTCAGGGTCGAGATGATCTCGGTCTTGCCTTGGCGAGGCTTGTCGTTTTGCGCATTGGCGACGATATAGCGCGCCACGTTCCGCGCCACTGTTTCAGCCGGATTGGATTTGCGGGTGATTTGGCTTTTGTAGCGCAGATTATTATCGCCATTTACATCGCCAAAGGTGCGCACGGACACATAGCTACCGAGCGGTAAGTCAGCGATGCGTTTCGCAACTCGCCGCGCAATGACTTTTGCAAACTCTTCATCGCTCGAAGCTAAATTGGAAGCGCTATTGTCATTCTCGATATGTAGGGTTTTATAGACAGTATGCTCAGGCTCCGGCTGCGTGGAGCAGGCAGAGACAGCAAAAATTGCAAAGGGCAAAGATAGAAATTTCAACATGATATTCTCCTTAGTTCGGGGTTATTTGAAAATGCTGCTAAATAGACCGCTCAGTTTGGAGAGCTTGGTTTCCAGCTCGCTCACAAAAGTATCGATCAGCTTTTGATCTGGCAGTGGATGCGGTAGATTTGCGTTGCGCCGTGCAAGCGGATCAGGCTGGCTAGGATTGCTTTGCTTCTGACGGATTTTCATCTTGCTGAGCGTGCGCAATGTGGGTGCAACGGTCTTTTCAATTTCGGCCGCCGCTTCCAGATCGAGATCGTTAGACTTACGGTCCAGCCTTGCAGTTTCACGTTTTACCGCGGCCAGTGATCCGGTGCTGGCGATAAAGGCTTGGGCTTTAGCAATAGCGTCTTTCGCGAGCAGCCGCCGTTCCAACAGGACCGGTAACTTTGTCCTGATGGTGTCAATGATCGTGCTAATCGTTAGTAGATTCAGAATCACGAGGCCGCCAAGAGCGAGGCTGGAGAACGTACCAATGATAGATTGGATGAGTTCAGAGAAACCTCCTGAACCGTCTTCCGGCGTATCTATCAGGCTGTCACCATCTAGGACGATCTCATCATTGACCGGAGCCGATACGATGTCGCTCATTCCAAAGGTAATCAACATGCCGATAAAGAATATCGGCACCATATAGTATGCGCTATTCTCCAGAAAATTGAGGGCAGGGTGGCTGGACTGCTTGTTTTTCAGCACCTCATACCCGGCCACCGCAACGAGCGTCGCACCCGAGAGAATTATCACGTTGGTAGGCGTAGCTTCACCCGGAAGTTCCGGGCCGTAGATCTCGTTCATGAGGGTGAAGGTTAATGTGACCTCAAATACCCCAAGACCGACGGCCAGTGCAGCGAGAAGACCAAGCGCCGCAAGCCAGAGGCTGGTTTTCAGAAGCTCTTTGCGCTTCTTGACCAATGCGTTCTCGGCGTAGATCATTTGATCATAATATGTGTTTGATGCAGGCATCGTTATTCCTTCCTATCGATGTGTTTTGCTGATTTTACGTGGTCATTCAGCTCATCGAAAATATCCGTGCCTGGATCGCTTTCGAGCGGCAGCGGATCGCCATTCAGGGCGCGTAATTCTGCAAAATCGGTTTGAAGCTTATCTTCAAGCGCGGCTTCGCTTTCTCTAATCGTCGCCATCGCCTCTTGATGAGCACGCAAGCGCCGCTTGGCATATCGTTTCAAGGTGCGGTCGGACGGAATCCGCAGTGCTTGCATCTCGGTATCGATGTCGGACAGCACCTCACTTGCCGCGCTATTGTCGGGCTTATATTCAAGTTTAGATGCAAGCGTTGATTTGGAGGTAGTTTTCCTCATGTAAAAGTCTCCTGTTTGATTTCTGACAGGAGGCCACAATAGAATCGCGCATGGGTTTATCTGTGCAAATTGGAGAAGTTTTTGAGTTAAGCCGGGGTTATCCCGGACCGCTCTTGATGATTATAGCGATTTCTATGGCGGTGACGGTTGCAGCGATTTGTGGGCGTTCAGCTAATCCAGCTTGGCCTAGCTGACAGCGATACTCTGCAAGCAATGCGCATAGATCTGAAAGAGTAAGATGCGCCAATGCAGCTTTGTTAAATGTTGATTTCATTTCTACCTCCTGCACTCGCCCTGTGACGAGGCCTTTGTTGGAGGCTGGACAACGTTTTGGCTTTTCCGGCTTCATGGGAACTAGCGCAACGCCAGAGGAGCAGCGCGGCCACGCGCTTGAAGTTGGGTAAAAGGAAAAAGGTAAGACGACAGATAAGACAAAGGCATCGCCACAGGACGGGAATCGCGGCAGGATGGACAAGCAAATATTCAAACTTGCTGCTTTGGAGTAGTTGCGTAGCTATGTTTGGTTATGATATAATGCGCATATAGTATGAACTTGAATTGGAAGCAGAACAGATGACCATCAGAAAAACCATTGTGATATCAGAGCCGCAGGATGATTGGATCAAGGCGCAGATCGCCTCTGGCATGTACAATAATGATAGCGAGTATCTGCGTGATTTGATCCGCAAGGATCAGCAGCGCAATGAAAAGATCGCTGCCATGCAAAAGCTGATTGATGAAGGTTTGGCCAGCGGCACCAGCAACCGCACTATTGAAGATATATTTGAAGAAGCCATTGAGAACGCAAGCGGGGCCTAAATGGGTGGATATACGCTGAGCAAAGCAGCCGAAGAGGATTTAACCGCCATTGCGCTTTATACGGTTCAAAACTTTGGCGTGGATCAAGCAATTGCATATCGGGAATCTTTGCTCAAAAGCTGCCTGTTTCTGGCAGAACATCCCGAAGCTTCTCGGCTTCGGACAGAGTTAGACCCGCCGATCCGTGCGCATCGCCATCAATCACACATAATATTCTACAAAATTGACGATAATAATGGAGAAATCCTTATCGTACGCGTTCGCCATGCGCAGGAAGACTGGCTACCCGGCCCAGTGAACTAGCTTCCAGTTTCAACATTTTGTTAACCATATCTTTACCTGAAACATGAGACAATGATGGTGTCAGCGCCCTAAAGGCGCGGCGAGCGAGGGAGAATGCCGGAAAGCGGCAATCAAACAGGTAAGACCATATCTCTAAAAAGCGACTTTGCCGAAAGTGCAAATGCGCATGAACTGCGTTCCAAGGCTATTGTTGCAAACACTGCGCCCGAAAATGCAACATCGTTCATATTGTCTGGTACGCAACAAATAGCGCGTGAAGCTTGGATATCGGCAGACAACGGGAAGAAGCGCAGCGAAGATGCGCGCTTTGTTCGCTCTGTATTGGATATCTTGAATGAGCGATTGGCTGAGCTGGACAAACATATTGCCGATATCAGTACAGAGATTCAAAGGATCAATGATCGCCGCATCGCCATTGGCGATGAATTGCACGCGCTCCAAGAGTTGGAAGACTTGCTTGCAGCGGGCGATCTGGACCGAAGAAACCCAGAGCATAATGCAATCATGAAGAAGGCAAGTGTTCATCCAGATGCTTCGCTTAACTATGTAGAGGCTTTCATCGCCGCGCAGCGTATCGCCCTGACGCAAGAAGACGAAATGCTGGAGAATGAAGGCAACGTGCTTATTAAACGCCGTGATGAACTGGAGCGTGAACGCGAAGATGTTTTAACAGCGAAGGCCGAAATTGAAAATGCAACGACACCAGAAAAACGAGTCGCGGCGGAGGAAGCAGCCCGTGCAATGCTGGATACCAAGCAACTCATAGATTTAGCCGTCCAATCCGAAGATATCGATCTTAAAGCAATGACCGCAGAAGCAGCCGCCAAATCCGATGGTGGAGCTGACGACACCAATGCGAATGCTGATCACACTCGACAAGCGGCACAAGAAAACAAACAGGCCATTTATCAATCAGATGCTTCCGGCTTTACCTTCTCTTAAACCGAGCCGCTCAGAATGGACCAGCCACATGCGCTGAGCCATTTCCATTTCTTGTTGTCCGCAAATGTTTAAATAGATTGAGGTGGTTGCGATATCCGAATGGCCTAACCAGCGCTGGATAAAGGCGGGGTTTGCAGATGACATTGCAGCCCACACCCCAAAACTATGTCGCAGTGAATGACACGTTCCGACCGTATTTGTCCGGAGCATTGCTTCCTTGACCCAGCGCCAAGCCGTTGTGCGATGAATACTCCAAAGCCTTGCTTCCATTGATATCGGAAGCTTCAGCAGCATTTGGGTCACAGGTGACGGAATTGGTAAGCACCTAAAATGGCGCTTGCGCCGCTTGAGCGTCATGATGGCAACGACGTTGCGGTCCTGATCAATATGGAATCCCCTCAAATTGAGCGCTTCGCTGATCCGGCATCCGGTGAACGCCAAGAAATAGAACAGCGCGCGTTTATGATCCGGCATGGTATCGGCAAGACGAAGAAAACGTTCACGTTCTGCATTTGTTAGATATTTACGCCGCCCGCGCTCATCAAAAACTGACCAGTCAGCAAGTTCAGAAAATGCCATTTTGATACCTCCATTTGCCCGCAACAGTCATTCACAGTCTGTTGCGATCAAGCGTTCTAGAAACCCTATGAATGCTCGTTTTTGAAAAGCTCATTCAGTGATAGGCAATCGCGAGGTGTCCATTAAGTCAATGAAATATAGTGAAAACGCTGCAACCGTTTGTGAATAAATGTTGCACTTTGACATTCCGTAGGAATGGAAAAACTACGCAATCCCAGGCTCGCAAAGACCCTTGGTTTATTCATACTCGTTGCATCGCTGTCGCCGATTTCAGCACCGGCGAAAGAGCAAGCAACAATACCAGAAAGCGTCGAAGCGGTAAAAATCCCGCTTAGCGATGGGCGTCATTTGGGGCCGAACTCGGTGCGATTTGCGGCGGGTCAGTTCTCCAAAGATGCCCCGACAGTGGTTCTGCTGGGTATGAAGGCAAATCGCTGGCCCATCGTGCGAGAGGCTAT
The DNA here is from genome assembly GCA_001650955.1 of Sphingomonadales bacterium EhC05. Taxonomy (GTDB): domain Bacteria; phylum Pseudomonadota; class Alphaproteobacteria; order Sphingomonadales; family Sphingomonadaceae; genus Parasphingorhabdus. Next base: position 34,613 of record LXYP01000033.1, on the reverse strand, counting down.
CCAGCGGGCCGCAAATGACGGCTATGAGGTGGCGGGCATCCACATAGGACCAACAAGTGCGTCTGCCTCACTAGAGATTTATGCCAAGGGCCAGCAGGTAACACGGCCTATCAACCCGAACACGGTATCAGCCACAGTACTGACACAGCTTATTCGTGATGTGCTGATTGAGTTCTATTGATGGTGGGAAATCAAAAAGGGCGACCACAAGGCCGCCCTCCAAAGTTTTGCGCACATCAAATATCGGATAGTCTTTTACCCCAGTGACGGCTCCTTGCAGGAAATTTGGTGCGTATGATTGTAAAGGCAACGATCAATCTCTGCACCTTGGTAATGTACACAGGTCCTTCGCAAGGCGTGCAAAAATTATTCTCGTACCAATTTCTCAAATTCTCAGAAACGTCGATATCATCGGGGTTGATGCCGCTTTCGGTTGGTGGATCGATAAATAGCCAACCAGTCCCGAGAAAGACTTCTTTCTTACGCCCATTTTTGTCTTGCTCAACAAACCTGAACGGGCAAGCGTCATACCAATCAATCAATTGTTTAGGCCAATCTGATCCGCTCAGTTCAAAGGTTTGCGAAAGTTTATATGCCGTGTTCTTTGCATCACGCACAAACTCCGGTGTGAGTTCCTTTTCTGATATAATCTTGCGATCGTGGAACCCACAGTACCCGATATAGCCGCAATCATCGCATAACGTTCCGCGCGTAATTGCGGAGCAGTTTTTTAGTTCACTCTTCATTTTAGTGTCCCTTTTTTGAAGGAAAGGAAACACTGCGCAGTGCAAAAGTCTTATGAGCTCAGACTAATCAGTGGCCCTTCGTTACCGCTGATTTCCTCATTAAAAGACACCAAAAATGAGCTGATTGCATGTGTAACTATCGGGACAATTTCAATAATTTTTGGCCAAACAACTATCTGTAATGTTTGACTTTATCCTGCTGTATTGATATACTAATACAGTGAATGCTGAGGAGATTGAGCAGAATTATAACGTTGAGGTTCGAACAAGTGCTCGTTCTGGACGAATCGTGTCTGAGTGGTGGACCAACGCTCTTACTGGTGAACCTGACCGTCCGGGCGATTTACCGGCCCGCACCGAATATGACGAAGAGACCGGTATTATCTCGATGCAATGGTGGCGAGACGGAAAACGTCAGCGGGAAGACGATAAGCCCTCAATGATAAAAATTGCTCCTAAAACTGGCGTATGGATCGTCGAGTCACATCTTGCGTTCAACGAATTTCATAGGGTTGGAGATAAACCGGCGACTATCTTTCGAGATGAACAAGGACGAACAAAGGAAGTCAGCTATTGGCATCTTGGAAAATTGCATAGAAGTATAGGCCCTGCCAAAATCAAATATGACCCAGTAAGCGGAGATATTGTACAACAGGAGTTTTGGAGACACGGTATCCAAGTAGAATTTCCAGAAAATTCTTCAGAACTGGATTTTCAACCAAACTAAATGCTACACTCTGGAAAACTAAACCAGAATAGCGTTTATCTCTATGAGTATTTCATTCTCTTCTCTCAATGAAATCTATCAAAAGATAGAAAATGAGGTAAAAACACAACTTGAAGGTCCGCCTCAACGAGCGAAGAAATTTGGGGCATTGGTTGGGAATATCCTTTTCAACGCCAGTCAAGGCAGAGATGCAAAGAGGGATACAGAATTTGCCCGCGAAGTAACGGAAAAAATTGGTAGAAATTTCGGAGGAACTCCATTTTCTTTAGTTTTGCAAAACCTTCGTAAAAATAGAAATGCCGCTGTTGAGCACGCCATTGCATTATATTTCTATATAAAGATTAGCCCAGCATATGACGTACATATACCTGACCTTGAGCAATTCATATTCAATAAGAAGACAACTTACGAAACAGTCTTCGAATGGTCTCCCCGTGATAGTTATCTAGCGTTACAAGAAACGTATAATGACAACACGCTTTCCAATTCTCCAGCATCTGGCGAAGAAAACAAGCCGACCTCCCCAATTGCTCCACCTTCTTTATTAGAGTCCAACTGGCGACAAGTTCAAAATGATGTTGAATCGAGGCTGTCAGAGTTACGCAAACAATTTTTCGGTCGGGCCGCGCAATTGCGGCAATTGGACAAGTTTGTAAAAGAAAATGATAACGGTTTGCTCATTGTTGCAGGACAAGCAGGAAGCGGAAAATCTGCATTGCTCGCGAAATGGATCGAAGATCGGTCTAAGCTGAAAAATGATGTTGCCTATCATTTTATTTCCAACAGTCGGAGTAAGACCGTCAATCCGGCAAAAGCGCGCGAAAACCTGTTAGCGCAAATTGCGCCGGTTTTGATTTCTGCTGATCCGGAAGAGCCCAATCGGAAGATTAACGACCTCCATCATGCGTTGACGGGTGACTTTTCGACACAGCATCCTTTGATCATTGTTCTGGATGGTTTGGACGAGGCTGATATGGATGATGACGGCAGGCCGTTCCATCCCTTTATCAATGCAATGTCATTGCGGAAAAATGTCTTTGTGGTTGTATCAGCACGAAAGGATAAAAAAGATCTGGCACCAAGATATTTAGATGAATGGCAAGAGCAGGTAGATGCGGGATTGCCGACACTGCTTATCGGCAAAAAGCCATTTTGGTTGCCAGGACTAAGCAATGATGATGTTAAACAATGGTTGGAAAGCGAACTTATCGCGCCCGATAGCAGGGAGATTGCGTCTCTTGCGAAATTCATAGAAAAGGCTACCGACGGGCTGCCGCTATTTCTGACCTATGTCATTGAAGACCTTAAACAAGAATTTGAGCACTTAAAGACATCGCAGCAGCGCACTGACTTTATTCGAGCAATTCCGCAGCCATTTGCGGGATATGTTGCTGGGCAGCTGGATATCATTGCTCAGGCCAATGAGCCAGTTTGGCAGCATAGCATCAAGCCATTTCTTGCAACTTTGAGCAGGTTGAAGGGAACAGTTTCCGGAATGGAATTGGAAAATCTTTTTGGTCGTGATCACCCCGATTGGCAAAATCTTGATCATAGTGTGACGCGTTGGCTTTCTGTTGCAGGTGGCGCATATAGTTTTGCGCACCCAAGATTGGCGCGAACATTTGCGCAAGTGATTGGTCTGCATCCAGACCAGATAAACGAAGGCATCGGCCCAATCAGTTATGTTGCGGAAGAAGCAGAGTCAGAGCTAATTAAATGGATGAATAAAAGTTGGCGAGCCCAAAAGAAAGGCGGGCCGCGCCATTACTTGTCACCCTATGCACTCGAATGGCTTCCAGAGCATTTAAGTGATGGGGATGTTGAAGATCAAATTAGGGCAGCGGAGCTATTACACAACCCCGATTTTCTTTATGCCCGCCTTGATCAAGATAAGAGCCGTGCTTCTAAACGCCTCGCTAAGCATTGTGACCTTTGGCATCATTTAACCGATGAAGTTAAAGAATCAGAGTCCGCAAAAACCTGGACAGCATTCTGGCGGGGGAATGAATCTCGATTGAAAAGCATCAGCGGACTGAACTATTCGCATTCGGACAGTTTTGCCGATGTCGTCATGCAATGTTTAGGGGATTCAGAGATAAGAGGAGAGAATATCGCTCCAAGAAAAATGTCGTTGCAAACCTATCCGATAGAATCAGACATGGCGATCAGATCAATCGATCATACCCATGAGGGCTGGGTGGAGGGCATTATGGTTTTTGGCGATGAGTTGGTCAGTTGGGGAGGGGATCGCGCCATTCGTTTTTGGGATGCACAAGGTGAGTGCCAAACAAATAAAGGAGATGATCGGGCCCATGTTAGCTCGGTGAAAGGCGTTGTGGCTTTTGGCGACGGGCTAGTCAGCTGGGGTTTTGGAGCGGTCCGTTTTTGGGATGCACAAGGCAAGCTCCAAGCAGATAAAGGAGATGACCGAGCTCATGAGGGCGCAGTGCTAGGCGTTATTGCTTTGGGTGATGGGCTAGTCAGCTGGGGTTTCGGAACGATCCGTTTTTGGGATTCACAGGGCAAGCTCCAAACAGATAAAGGCGGTAACCATGCCCATAAGGGCTGGGTGAAAGGCATAATAACCTTTGGCGATGGGCTGGTCAGCTGGGATGCTTATGGAGNNGCGTGAATACGATAAGGGCGATGATCATGCCCATGGTGGCTTGGTGAAAGGCGTCATGGCCTTTGGCGACGGGCTGCTCAGCTGGGGGGAAGATGATGCGATCCGCATCTGGGGCAAGAATTTGGAACTACTTCAAACGATCATTCCGTCTGGTCCGCTAATGAGAGTGTTTTGCTTGGATGAAACGGTCTACGCTTTCGGCAAGTATTTGTGGGTCTACAAATAGTGACGTTCCGGTAAGTGGTATGTAACAAGAAAGTGCGTTGTTTGTCTAATATGATCCGGTGTATGGGTTTATTTTTGGTTCATAGATTATCGTAATTTGTTTTCTTGGAGCTACGCTATGCGTAGAGCATGGAGTTGCATCTGTGCATATTGGGAAAGTTAAAGCTAAGACCTGTGTTAAATGAGTAGGTTGGAATTACGCAAGATGTACCCGTGCATGCGCACGGGTCTTTTGCTCCCGGCGCTGCGCTTGTTCGGCAGGAAGACTCGCTGCGCGTCTTCCGTGCACCAACTCGGCTATGTGGAACTAACGTTCCACTAAATCGTATCGCCGATTAATCACTTTACCAACATAGCGCCTGTTTGCATCGACGTGTATGTAAGAAACAGTAGTGACCCAAAATTGTGAGGGTATAGTTTAGAGACTACATAATTCAGGTGCAATCGAGTGTGTGAGCCTTTGCTTCGCGCGCTTATACAACACTGCTAACGGCGCCAGATACGGACAAGCCGGCCAGCGCTTCTTTATATTCCTCACGATTGGTAATAACTATCGGAGCTTGAACTGCGGTTTTGTTGCTATCTGCGATATCAAAACGATGCCGCTTGTCGAAATAGTATAATAGTGCGTTTCGTACTTCCAAATTCAACCTCCCATCTTTCATGTCAAAATCTCGAGCGATTACAGTTTTTTGATGGTCTGTTAGTTCTGGGTTTGGCGCTATGATAACCGTAAACTTCGTATTCCACTCCGTGTCCTCTGACACCGGTGCAGGGGATAATTTGATGTCACCGACGTCGATGCAACGCGAAATTATGAAGTCCTTATGTTTGCCGTCTAAATGGCAATAAGCCCTGACATGCCAACGCATTCCATCCGTAGCGAATGCATGGGGAGAAATATCACGCCACTGAGCTTCACTCCGGAGTGGATTCATGGATTGATATTCGATTGAAAGCGTCCCTCTTTGCTTGATCGCTTGGACGAACTTTTGTAATTTTCTCGCCGAAACGGTTCTTGCCGGAGCTGGAACGGTATCAACATCGAGCGTCTGCCCAAACATAGTGTCATCATGAACAATCACACCATCTTTTAGAGCAACCAACTGCGCCAAGTATCTTTCCGGATTGGGCACATAGAATATTGGTTTGAAGTGTTCGCTCGGAACGTAGCGCTTTCTGCTTGCATCATATTCGATATTGGAGGCAGCGGCATTCTTGTATCGCGAGAAATCAATTGACGCCTGAGGAACAGAGATACCAAATTTCTCAATAAGATCGGCCCGAGATAACTCGCCTTCCCAAAACAATCTAAATTCAATGAACTCAAGACGTTGGTCCATTCCCCAAGCTCTGTTTGGCTTTGCTGTTTTCATTTATACCTCAAAAATCCCATTCAAACCTTGAACAGAATAGTTATTATACCTATATAGATACTATAGCGTTTGCGAATCGCGGTGCAAGCGTTCTCTGAACTATATTTTCTCCCATCCTTAGACAAGGAATCCATAATGCCCGCCTCGCTAACATTCTTCCCCGTTGGAAATGGGGATATGACTCTCGTAACGCTAGATAATGATCAGCAATTGTTGATTGACATCAACATCCGAAAAGCAAGCGAGGATGACAATGATGACACGCCAGACGTAATTTCGTTGTTGCGGGAAAAACTGGATCGAGACTCTGATGGACGCTTAGTTTTGGATGGCTTTTTGTTGAGTCATCCAGACAAGGACCATATCACAGGGCTTGAGGCACATTTTCACCTTGGCGCTCCTGATGACTGGGTAGAGGATGATGACAAAATCCTTATCAGCGAGATGTGGTCCTCACCCATTGTTTTCCGCCGGGCAAGCAAAAACCATACGTTATGTCCAGACGCCAAAGCTTGGGACCAGGAAGCACGCCGCCGCGTTAAACTGTTTCGCGAGACAGGTGCTATCGGCTCAGAGGGTGATCGTATTCAAATTCTGGGAGAGGACGAAGACGGTAAAACAGACGATATTTTGGCAATAGTCGTATCAATAGATAATTTGATCAGTTCGCTGAATTGCGTGGAAGCAAACGCATTTGAAGGCCGCCTGCTAGCCCCCATATCTAGCGACGATGTGGACGACGTCGATAAGCTGGATAAAAATCACTCTTCAGTGGTCATCCGGTTTTCAATTCGCGGTGACGGCTATGCTGACAAATGTCGCTTCCTTTCAGGCGGAGACGCTGAAGTCGCTATATGGGAACATCTTTGGGATAAGCACGGTGATCTACAGTCAGACTGGTTAAGTTATGACATCCTTCAGGCGCCGCACCACTGTTCTTGGCATAGCCTTAGCTACGACAGTTTTTCCGATATGGGCGACGATGCTGAGGTTAACGATGATGCGCGCAATGCACTGTCTCAAATACGAAAAGGTGCAATAGTTGTTGCCAGCTCACAAACAATTGACCCCGAGGAAGCCGACCCGCCGAGTGATCGCGCAAAGCAAGAATATATTTCGATTGTCGAAGACGATGAAAACCGGTTCAAATGCGTATCGGATATATGGGATGAGGATGAAGCTCCGCTTGTATACGAGATCACGAGTTCGGGTGTCGTGAAAGGCCTGAAAGCCGAAGCTAAATCAGCAGCGATCGGACTTGGACTGGGGTCAACGGGAGCCCAAGCCCGGGGACATGGTTAGGATTTATGACAGTTAAGAAGGGGATGGCAGAGGATGCGTTGGCCGCCATACAAACACATCCCCGATTCATAGCTGGCCTTATCAAAGTGTCGAAAACCGGCGCGTTCGAACTGCATCTCGATGTAGAAGTTAGATTGCCGCTGCATATGGCAGATGATGGAATTAGCACTAGCGGCGTATTGCCGATAGAATCTGTCCTCGTGACACTGCCTGATGATTATCCATGGTCGTCGCCACATTTTCAGCTGCGTCCAGATTTTCCGCGTAACTTTCCTCATCTGATGCCATTTGCAAGCGAACCGGTGCCTTGCCTTGTAGAAGAAGATCAGGACGAGTTCTTCCTCAGCTTCGGGTTGGCGGAAACGGGCGTGTACAGATTATTTGATCAACTCGGAGAATGGTTCGACAAGGCTGCCATAAGCAAGCTTATGAACGAAACCCAGGGCTGGGAACCTATTCAGCGACGACATAAGGGCGCATGGGTTTGCTGTGATGCTGAGAAAGCCAGAGCAGTTGCCCGGAAGCAAGGTGGCTTTTGCACATGGGAATCAACTTTTCGGCGTGCTGGGGAGCCAACGGAGAAACTTTTGGGAGGTGCGACAGCGACCATCTTTACAGATGCAGTGCGCATACCGTTAGCAACGGGAAAGAACCGTCACAAATTTACGTCGAAAGCTTCAGATCGTGCTGTTTTTCGCGGCGCCACGATCACCGGCGTCATTTGGCCAGACAAGCGTCCTGATGGTAGTCTTATCGTGTCTGACGAGTATACCCCGGAATCGATAACGTCTTTGAGCGAACTTCGCGAACATGCCGAAAAACTCGGGTGCGGACGAAGTCTAGCCGCTTTCTTCGATAACCTGAGACGTCGGTGGCAGGGAAAATACATTGAAGCGCCTATTCCAATTGGCATCATCCTTTGCGTTCGTAGGCCATTCAATCTGATTGGCACGAAATCGCCGATAGAGATTCTCCCTTACATCACCGAAATAAACGCCCATGAACATTGGAATGATCTTTTTGAGCTTGGCGATGATGAACCCGTGGTCCCTGCCACTCATTTAAGCCGTGTGACGCCGGCACTGCTGAGGTCTTTATCAGACGCTGATCAAACGGATAATCTGAGCGTTCTGGGATGCGGGAGTGTTGGTTCAAAAATAGCTATGCACTGGGTAAGGTCAGGACAAACTGCGACAGTTTTGGCAGATAACCGAAAGCTGATGCCTCATAACCTTGCTCGGCATCAACTTGGGACCGATAACCTGTTCGAAAACAAGGCCCAAGCGCTGGCTGATAAGTTGCAAGGCCTTGGCTCAAAACCGGTGGTGGCTAAAGGCAATATTATTACCGATTTAGCGAAAACTCAAACACGAGCGGTCTTGATTCCAAGGGGAACAAAAGCCGTGCTGAACGCCACTGCATCGCTTGCTGTGCGAGATGCACTTTACGGTCAAATCCCAAAAACCGAAATTGCCCGTTTTTACGAGACCGCGCTTCTTGCTGAAGGACACGCGGGCTATCTCTTAGCCGAAGGAAAGCACCACAATCCGTCACATGGTGATCTGATGGCTGAGCTTTGTGCCACAATGGATACTGAGCAGAACAAGCTAATGTTTGATCAGGATAGCCAGCTTGGCATCGTCGCAACCGGTCAAGGCTGCGGATCGTTGACCATGAAAATGAATGACGCACGCCTCTCGGCGATGTCAGCGATGATATCCGAACACCTAGCTTCCGAAATATCAAATCCCTTAGACAGCGGCGCCATTTGGTTCGCAAAACATTCCATTGAAAACCTTGATACAAAATGGTCGCGCACGAGCGTGGCCTCGTTTGACGTCGTCCCCATCATAAACATGCCAGACTGGTCGGCGCGAATATCACCACGCGTGATAGAAAATATGAAGGCAGACGCTGCACGATATCCGAATGTCGAAACGGGTGGAGTAATTTTGGGCATAGCAAATTCGCGCCTAAAGAGCATTACAATCGTAGATCTGATTGACGCGCCGCAAGATAGCAAGCGAACAAAATATACGTTCGAACTGGGAGTACAAGGTCTCCAGTCATCTATCGAGCGCCGTCATCGTGAAAGCGGCGAGGCCCTTTATGATCTGGGGACATGGCATACTCATTTGAAAGATAGCGGGCCGTCACCGACAGATTTGAAGACCGCCAGGGCTCTGTCAACTGAGCGCCAATTGCCGACAGTGATGCTCATATTAACGCCCAAGCGCATTGTCGCCATGAGCTCAATATCCGGAGGAACAAAATGACAGCGATCCCTTCGTTAAAAGAACAGAATAGATATTTGATTAGGACCGCAATGGTTCTCCATTGTGCGGCCTTTATCTGGGTTGTTATGCTGCCGCAGAAGCTCAACTTTTCTGACATTAATACTATTCTATCGGGCATCAGTGCATCTTTAGTGCCCGGTGCTATCGGTTTGGGCGTTGTAGCTCTCGCTTCGCTTTTTCTTTTGGGCATTATCCCCCCCAAAAGAAGGGATCAGCTCATCCATTGGCGGCGCGCGAATCCACTTCCAGGTTCACGTGCTTTCACGAAGATTGGCCCTAAAGCCGATCATATAGATATGGCTGAATTGGAACGTTGCTACGGCCCTTTGCCAAGTGACGAAGCGCTGCAAAATATAACCTTCTTCTCTATTTATAACCGATTTCGCGACAAGGCGGGAGTGGTTGATGCCCACCGACGTTATCTTGCTGCTAGAGACATAGGAACGATCACCGTGACATTGGTGCCCATATTACCGTTGATCGGTATATGGGCGACCGGCGATATGGGCAGATCATTGCTATATGCCACGTTCTTGATCGGTACCTATTCCTTATGTGCGATTGCAGCTCAAAATTATAGTGTCCGAATGGTCCAACATGTCCTCGCTGCTGCGTCCGTGAGTGAATATCCTATAACTGGAGATCCCAAATGAAACGTCTCGTTTTCTGCTTTGATGGCACCTGGAATAAACTTGTTCCCGAACTTGCAACGAATGTTGTGCTTACCGCCGCGAGTATTCAAAGGATGGATGATGACGGCATCCCCCAGATAATTCACTACGACGAAGGTGTTGGTACGGGGTCTCTTGATGCGATGCGTGGTGGGATGTTTGGGCAGGGCCTCATTCAAAACGTAAGAGAAGCCTATCGTTTCCTTGTGTTCAATTATGATCCTGGTGATGAGATTTATGTGTTTGGGTTTTCGAGAGGCGCATATTCCGCTAGAACATTCATCGGCTTTATTCGTCATGTAGGACCGCTTCACCGCCTGCATGTTGGGCGGATTGATGAAGCGTTGAAACTTTACGAAGAGAGCGCAGATGCAACCAGTGATGCACTTCGACAGTTTCGTGCAACGTATTCAGACAAAGTTTGCATCGGACAGGCCGACGACGATTGGCGGTGTCAGAATTTGTCCAATTATGAGGGCGGAAGTAGTCCCCAAATGCGCATCCAATATCTTGGAGTTTGGGATACGGTAGGAGCACTTGGTGTGCCGGAACTGATACCGTTCAGCGGTTGGCTTAATCGCCGACATGATTTTCATGATGCGAGCCTCGATTCCTTTGTTGAAAATGCCCGCCATGCTGTGGCCATTGATGAAAAACGTGAATTGTTTCCTCCGGAAACTTTTGGTGACCTAACGAAATTGAATGGCGCGAAGGGTTTTGAAAATGAAGATACTAGAGCGCCCTACCAAGAGCGCTGGTTTCCTGGCGTGCATGGTTCCGTGGGCGGCGGTGGCGATATACGGGGTCTTTCTGATAGTTCGTTGACCTGGGTGTTAAGCGGGGCAAAAAAAGCTGGACTGAAGCTTGATACGGAACGCGGCACTCGAATCCACGGCATAAGACCAGACCCATTTGCGCAGCTCATCAACGAAAAAAATCCAGAGTGGAGCGCGACACAATTGTTGAGCGATGACCGAGATGGTCCAGACCAGATTTGGCAACTTTCAAACAGTGCACTCAGGAGGTGGCGAACGCCAGCCGAGAAACTCGATGATAAGAATTATCGGCCCGGATCTTTATCAAAGTTGAAACCTGTGTTGGATAAACTTGGCCCTTGGCAGTTCAGTGCGCCGACCGATCTAATCACCACTGAGAAAGTAAAAGTAGGCGATACACTCAGCAAATACGCACGCAGACACTACGGCGATGCTGAAAAATGGCCAACGATTTTCGAAGCGAACGCGGATACAATCGAAAACCCGGATGATATATTCCCGGGGCAACTGGTAAGAGTTCCGAAGTTACTCACATGAACTAAAAGAACCTCAGTTATGTCACATAAGTGTAGACAGGAAATACAGTTGAGTTTTGGAATCCCCTCCTTGGGTTTTGGGTTCATGTCGAACCCAAAACCCAAGGAAGGGATAAGAAGATGAAAAGCAATAAAGGAGAAATCAGAATCTATGTGGCCTGTTTAGCAGCTTATAATAGCGGCACACTGCACGGTGAGTGGATAGACGCGAACCAAGATCCATATGATATGTGGAATGAGGTAAGCGCGATGTTGCGCCAGTCACCCATAGCTGATGCCGAAGAATGGGCTATCCATGACTATGACGGCTTTGGCAGCATATCTATATCCGAATATGAGGGCTTTGAGAGCGTTTCCAATAAAGCTGCGTTCATTGCAGAGCATGGCGCATTGGGTGCAGAACTTCTCGGGTATTATGCTGATATTGAAGATGCCAAGAGTGCATTGGAAGACCGTTACGCTGGAGAATATCAAAGTCTGTCAGACTTTGCGCAGGAGATAACCGAGCAAGGCGCATCGGTTCCTGAGAATCTGGCCTATTACATCGACTATGAGAAGATGGCGCAAGACATGGAGATCAATGACGTTCTGAGGATCAAGACACAGCACGATCAAGTGCATGTCTTTTGGGCGTGCTGATATGGGAGAGATTAGCAATGAAATAGAAGTTAGTCCGAGCCGCTTAGCTCATGGCCAATGGTGCTATCGTTCCAATAAAACGGTTGGCGAAGGCGATATTAGCGCTAGCTATAGTGCAGATCGCATCGGCAATGATGAGCCTGTTAGAAAACCATTCACGCACGAGGGACAGAAATGGGTTTGCACTGATTCAAACGGACGATCAGCAGAAGGTTATCGCGTTGTGCATCCATCTTGTTTCGAAGGTGGTACTTACACATATACCGAACGGGTGCGCGGCGGCCATAACGGACGACGTGATGTAAATGGCTTTTACCACGGGATGCGGGTGAGGAACGCTGGTGAAATCATGGTGCTGTGCGGCCCTGAAACATTGTTTGTTGAAGGTATTGAACCGCAAGGTGATTTATTCGATTTTTAGCGTTTGATAGGCGCGATGAAACAGACGAACCACAGCCGCAATTGTGGATTACCAATCCAGCGACGGGTCGTTGCGAGAAAGACCACGATTTGCTGTACGCTGTCGCTGTTTCATAAATCGCCGTTATTCGTTTTCGCTATCCTTCATCAGTCTTGAGGGTGGCTGTCTTCAGTATCACGAAATCAAAGTGCCAGTTGAAGGTGGATCTATGTTGTATCAGAATGACCTTGCCCTAATAATCAAATAAATGCTTGGAATCGTGAAGAGGCTCCTGCAGTCTGCTATTCAAAGACGAGGAGAAAAATCATATTTAGAATGGCTAAATCATTTTTTTCGACGATCTCCGGTACATCTTTTACTTTATCGCGGCGATTGTCATTCTCAATTGTCGTCTCGTTCCTTTGCATTGGCGCTGGAATATTTCCGATCACGGATAAATTCGAAGCTTATGTTTTTGAACCTCCAGTGCTTAACATAGATTCTTATTCATGTGGTGCTCCCCAGTCTTACAAATTTTTTCTAAAAGACTCCAAAATCATCCTACGCTTGATTTTTGATCAACGCGGAGAACAGGTCGATGCTCCTCCAGGTATCGTCGAAACGAGCGGCATCAAACTTCCATCAGAAGAAGCGTCGAAACACTCCTACTGCAATGAGATACTTGTATCTCTCGAATTGGAAGGAGAAGATGCGGAGTTTCGCCCAATCCAGGCAACGATCCGGAGGGATGACCTTGGATTAGAGGAACAAGAATTATTAAGCATATCTCGTGGCGCCAGTTGGAAACTCAACGAATTGATAAGCTATCTTGGTGAAGATACATTTTCTTATCAACTATCAGATTTTTTGTATGATCCACAATACAGTCTAAAGACTGGATCTGATGATCGGGACTGCAAGCGCGAACAATACCAATGGAACTTTAGCTCAAGCGTCCTGCGTATCAATGGTGAAAATTTTTGTGTATTAAGGTCAGAAATACCTCAACTCGGGGAGGAGGAGGATGCTTTACGCGAAGTTTTTCGAGAACTTTTACCCGCTATCGATCCCTCCAATGATCCAACAGCCGAACTTCGGTCTCAAAAACTGACGGACTACAGAAATTTTGACGACACACAATTGAGCAAAATTGTTGAGGAACGCCTTTCGCGACTGAAGCTCAGCGAGACTGGTATAGAATTAGTAGATATTGAGTTCACCTGTAAAAGTTGTGTGTCACCGATCACAAAGTCAGTTCAATTTTCAATCAAAAATGGGATGAGAAGCAATCTTTTTGATGATGTGACAAATATTTCAATTTTGAGCGACTACTCTTACGAACCGTCTTACGTTGATAGAATTCCCGATGAAGCGAGGAGCCTTGATGGAGAAAAATCTTCTTCAGGCTTCGAAAACGATCGGTTCGAAGTCGGTTACGACCATAAAGATGGCTTTTTTAATCTGGACTTTTTTCAGATTATAAGTTCAATTTTGATTGGCGTTGGAATAACTATTTTGATCGAAATTGCCATTGGCAGCAAAATTATTCGTTCTCGGCAGGACAAACAAACACGAAGTATCCGAGTTGACAGTCGCAAACGCAAATTTCGACACCTTATCAACAAAACGAAACGAAAGTAAGGTAAGGACGATATCGAGTTAACAGCTTGCCGGCATAACTTTATCCTCGAATGTCGGATTTATCCGATATCTAGCGATCTAAAGACGGACCCTTATTGGTGGGATCACGGCCCTGGGATGTGTCTCGTTTCTGTTCTTCGATAAACCCTTGTTTTTGTTGATCACGCTCAACCGGTTGCTTTGACGAAAGAGGTCGCGGCTGTTGGATACCTTGTGTTTTGACTTGAACAGGTCCTTGAACGTCTGCTTTGCGCATTGCTATGAACCGCTCTTTGTCGGCCTTTAACTCATCCGCTTGAAGTTTGATTTCTATATGACGAGATTGCGCCTGCGATTGGATAGAGCGGCGTTGTTCAAGCTGTTCAAATACAATATTGTCTCGCTGTCTCTGGTCGCGTTCCTGCGCTGCTAGTGTTTCCAGCCTGTTTTGCTCTGATATGTGCTTGTGCTCACCCGTTATCCGGTCCCAGAGGCCAAGCAGACCTCTGCGAAAGCGTTCCTGCCTTTCCGCTTGCTCGCGCTGGTTGCGCTGTTCCCGCTCTATATCAAGCCGCTGGCGTTCCTTTCGCTGCTTCTCGATCATTTGGGCTTTATCGCGCTCGTGGCGTTCTTTAATGGCCTGAGCTTCGCTGGATTGCTCGTTGTAGAGCCGTGATAGCATTGCGCTCATATCCTTCGCCATTGCGTCTTTGGCTTGTTCTACGTTTGGCAGCTTGGCGGGATCGCCAAGACGTTCTTTGACCTGTTTGGTTTTGATTCCTGCCTTGCGGGCTATAGAATGAACTTCGCCATCCGTATCGACAGCTACAAAGCCGCGCCTGTCTCCACGGGCGAGATAGTAACCGCGTTCTTTCAAAGCGTGAGAGAATGTACCAATGCTATCGGATATCGACCACGAGTCTGATATCGCATCAATGGTGTCTTGCGGGTTTTTTCCATGGCGTTTGGCTTGTTGCCAATCGGCTAGACTGTAGTTTCTAGGGTCGCTCTTTGTGCGGTCTGCAAAACCTTCAGGCATTTTCCAGCCGTGTTCACGATATAATTCACGCGCCACGTCTTGCATTTTCTGTCTGCTGTAATCCATTCTCCTAGCCGTCATGGTTTCTGGATCAATACGTGACCATACGACATGTGCATGCCGCCTTCCTTCCTTGTCATGAAATACAATCGCACGGGGTTGATCTTGCAACCCTAAGCGGCCTTCCACGCGATCTATGGCGCTCTCAAAGCTTTCTGTGCTGATGTGCTCTTGCAGCGGGGGATTGAGCGACAGTGAGAATAGAAACTTCTGGCATTTGGTGCCTCGGCTAATCGCATAGGTCTCATTCAATGCCCCATGCAGATCATCAGAAGCAAAGCCGCGCAGTTCATGCACGGTGACATGATCATTTTCTGGCTTCATCAAATGATCCGCCAGATTCTTTGCACCGCCACGGCTATTGCCAACAAGGATCATGGTTTAATCCACTGGCTTGATGCCGAGCGCCTTGATCAGATCAACGCGTATCTTTTGGATGGTGAGGCAAGCGGCTTGCAGATCAAGTAGTATGCTCGGAGATTCAGGCAATGCGCCATTACGTGCAGCGGCTGCGATATCACGCATAGATACAGCCATGTTGGATGATCCCAATGCTGCTAGTACACGAGCTAGCATCACCTCATTATTTTTGGGCTTTCGTATTCGTACTTTGGATTCGGGGTTTTTACCGAAAAGTTGTTCGCGGCTGTATTCGGCAAGTGTCCGATTTCCAGCTTTGTGAACAAGCCTTGCATGCTGTTCGTCCGTGAGATTGATCGTGAGGCGCTTTTTCATGGAGCACCTCACAACTCTAGGTCTAGCGTATTTGGATTGTCTAGCGCTTCCCAATCAATATTTTCGGCTTCTAGGACATCGTTCCAGTTGGTAAGTTCATCGAAAAGAGAGTTTAATGTTTGTACCTCTAGGGGCACCATTTGTTCAGCTTAGTGAAAATCAGTTTCCTGCGGGAAGTACGTAAACCTGTATGCCGGCTTGGGTATGGCGTGGGTGATGCTTTGGGCAGGGATGCCAACATTCGTAATGATGGGGTCAGAGGTTCGAGTCCTCTAAGCGGCACCACTACTCTCACCTTACTGCCAAACCGTTTGCTGCTGGAAGAGCGCAACCCTGTGTATCTGTGTGGGTATGGCGTGGGTGGTGGTTTGAACTGATAGAATGAAAGTTAACGATAAACTTTACGATCGGCCTAACGTCCTAGTTGTCGTCATTCCTGAGGTTGTTGTTGGTTCCTGAAAGCTGCCATTCATTGCTTGTCATTTACTCGCGTTGGAATGACCGAAACTGGGTGGGTAGCAGTCGTTTAGATACGCCCGCGAGAAAGGTTGCTTCTGGGCCATTTGCAGACTGTCTGGTTGCTGCTGCTTTAGGCGAAAAAGAAGACATTAAGCTTTGTAGTCAAGATGATTTCAAGAAAGGCATACGTACCTAGCCAGTCTTTTGAAATCTGGTATTGCGGCATAACCATTTCGATTTGAAGGGCTGGCGTCAGTTCTCGTATCATCGCTAGTGTTGCTTATACTTAGGGCGTCGGATGCTGTCACACGGCCTAACAAAATTGCAATTCCTTTTACATCAAGTTGAGTTTCTTATTTGGATGCAAGTATTCCGGTGCCTACGATATCACCGATGATGTTAGCTAATTGCAGGGGACAGTAGCCGTCGATTTGCACTTCGGCCTTAGCCAGCCATGCAAACGTACCGACAGCAACTTCAGTAAGCGCTTTTAAATCACTTTCTCGGCAGCTTTCGTCGGATAGACCAACCGACACAAATTTCTGAACATCGAACCATATTGACCGCGACTTTGCGACAAATTCGGCGCGTATCTGATCTGGCAATGCATCCAGTCCAGACTGCAGCATCAATGGGGCCTCACGGCTGGCTTGTGCCTGGCAATTGAGTTGGTGAACCAGCATGGCTTTCTGAAAACCGGTCACGCCATGTGTATCAGCATATTCTATAAAATGCCGATAGATGGAGAATGCTCGTTCATAGCAAGCAATCACGATTTCATTCTTATCCTGAAAATAGTGGTAAATAGCGCCTTTAGTAGCGCCAACTCCCGTTGCTATGTCATTGATTGACGTACCGTCTATGCCAAAGCGGTTGAACAACTGTGATGCGGTCGAAACGAGTTGCGATTGTTTTGCGCGTGTTGCTTCTTGCCGATCAAATGCGTTATACGGTTTAGAGGAAAAATTCTGATATTCCGGTAGAGAAAACGGCATCTCAGCGGCTGGCCCTCCGAAGCCGTTGAACAACAATTGTAGCACCGCATCGGTCAGACGCAGTCGATACTCATCGGTTGATGGTTCACCAAGCCAGCGAGGCGCCAGTTGGACCCAATTCAGCATACCCAATAGGCAGTTTGCGGCGATAAATGGGTCGATACATCTGAATTGTCCCGCTTCAGATCCTGTTCGAAATATTTCTACTAATCTAAGAGTTACATCGTGAATCTCGTTGGTGATTCTGTCACGCTTGTCGCTGGTGAGAAAATACCGCTCGCTCAAAACCGCCAAAGGCTTGCGCTCAGGGTCTAGGTTGATCCGAACAAATTCTCGAATTTGCTCTTCAGGAGAAGTATCCGGCATTGCTGCCCCTTCCAAGTCCGACGCTAATGCTTTGGAACTTTGGTCGAAACACAAGAGCGCCATGTCGTCGCGGTCTTGCACATAATAGTATAGTGCGTTTCGTGTGAAACCGATTTTCTCTGCGATTTCGGCCAAATCGATATTATCTGCCCCGACAGCGTTGATTTGCGACGCGGCTGCATCGAGCAACAGCTGACGCCGGTCTGAATGCTTCCTTGTTTTACCGGAAACCCCTGTGCGATCAATCAGTTCGGCCATAGCGTATTATAGAGCCAAGCGCCAGCAACAGGCAATCTTTTTCCTTTTTAGATGAAAAGCATACTCAAATGTAAAACTTCTTGCGAATCTTTGTCGCCACGTTTATTAAACATACCCAATCGTAAAATAAGCGATAATGGGAGGAATTCATGCTTCATACTAATCGGGTTAACCATCGGCGCGGCAGGCAATCACTTTTGGCCGGTTGTGCGTTTTGTGTCATTGCTGCGGCGTCGCCGAACGTGGCGACGGCTCAAGAACGTGAAACTGAACAAAGCGACGACAATGTGATCATCGTCACCGCCCAGAAACGGGAGCAAAGCGTACTCGATGTTGGGATCAATATTTCCGTCGCCGACAGTGAAGCTCTAACCAACCGGCGGATTGATGCTGCTACCGATATCGTCACTATAGCGCCAAATATATCAATCAAAGAAAACGTACCCGGGCTCGTTCCGGTCATTACGATCCGAGGCGTCGGCCTCAACGATTTCAGTGCGACGAATAATCCTAGCGCTGGCGTTTATGTTGACGAAGTGTCGCTTAGTTCTCTTGCATTGATGAATTTTGACTTTTTTGACCTAGACAGAATTGAGGTGCTCAAGGGGCCGCAAGGCACGCTCTATGGTCGCACGGCAACAGCTGGCGCGCTCAATGTTGTGACTGCGAAACCAGATTTTCGTGGCGTATCCGGAATGGTTCGAGCTTCACTGAGCAATTACGAAACCAAAGAAGCAGAGGCGATGATTAATTTGCCAGCAGGAGATACGCTGAGCTTTCGCTTTGCTGGTAAAGGTATTTTTCAAGATGAAGGGTTTTACTTTGATGAAACCCTAGGACGGGATATTGGTCGCAGAGAGGTGCTTCTAGGCCGAGCACAAGCATTGTGGGAACCTTCGGACAATTTTTCAATTTTGCTCAAAGCCGAAGTGCAGCAGGGTCGGTCAGAGCTTGGAGGTGCTGAATTTTTCGGCGCTATACCCAATGCGTTGACTCCTGCAGGTGTGACATGCCCTGGCGCGCCCGAATGTTCGGATTTTCTGGGCTATCAGGATCTTGATGGAGATCCTTTCAGGGGCGCGTATTCGGTTGATCCATCATATAATTTTGATCAGTTGGCGCTAACCGCCAAAATCGAAGCCGACCTCGGATTTGCCACCTTGACTTCTATCACTGGATATATTGATTTCGACCGTCAATGGTCGGCTGATACAGACGCCGGGCCGCTTGCTCAGCTCGATTTTCGCACCAATGACGACGTGAAGCAATTCTCTCAAGAAATACGACTTTCGGGAGAAGCTGGCCCAGCGAACTGGCTAATAGGAGCTTTTTACTCAGAGGATGAAATATTTACGAGCTACGATGGAAATTTGAGCGCGCTGTTGAACACGACAACCTTCAGCTTTTCCGATCAAGAATCCGAATCTGCTGCAATTTTCGCTAATGCGGAATGGGCTGTAAGCGACGCGCTCTCATTGATCACGGGCCTTCGATATACCGATGAAAATCGTTCGAATGTTGGCGGAACAACCGATCTAGTGTCGCTTGCACCCGCTAGCTTTCTCTCAATGGCACCATTTGGAAGCGATCCGGTCCCGATCGCGGTAAGCAACGATACAATTTCTGATACAAATTGGTCTTGGAAGCTTGGACTGAACTGGGAGGCTGGAGATGATACGCTTATCTACGCCAGTGCAACGCAGGGTTGGAAGAGCGGCGGATTCTTTGCTGGCGTCGCGGTCAGCTCTTCTCAACTCCTACCTTACCAGCCTGAGAAGCTTGTAGCTTACGAGCTCGGCATAAAAGGAAAGGTACGTTCGGCCGACCTGACATACTCAGTCAGCGGCTTCTATTACGACTACAGCGATGTGCAAACATTTATACGTGAGGACATTGGCGGCTTGCCAGTGCAACGCCTCGGCAATGTCGATCAAGCCGAAATATTCGGCTTGGATTTAGACCTGTTGTGGCGTCCAGCTGCTATTCAAGGATTGACACTAAATGCGGGGCTGGGGTTGCTAGAAACCAAACTTGGATCCTTCTTGGCAGGAGCGGGACCAGTTCCAGCTGGCAATGACTTACCCGATGCTCCATCGCTGAGTTTCAATGGCGGTGTGACCTATGAATTTGATGTATCTGATACAGTTCAAGCTCGTTTTGCACTGAATTCTCGCTATCAATCAAGCGTTTACAAAGACGCTTTGAACGATACTTTAATTGAGGCCGACGGCTTTTGGGTACTAGACGGACGCGCCTCTATTTTTACCGACAACAACTGGGATGTTTCTGTCTGGGGAAAAAATATAACCGACAAGCGGTATGTAACACAAGGCATCAATCAGACATCGTCGTTCGGCCTAGGGTTTCGCGTATATGGAGCTCCGGCTACATATGGCATTACTCTCACGAAACATTTTAACTAATGTCTATTGAGACTAAAATTAGCGGCAGCTGTTCTGAGGGTTTTGAACTCGTAGCTGACGAGTTCCGAAGAAACTTTTCAGAGCGTGGAGACATAGGCGCTGCCTGCTCAATCGTGATCGACGGTCAAGTTCTGGTGGACATCTGGGGTGGCTACAAAAACCAGAAGCAAGAAGAGGAATGGGCGCGAGATACGGTCGCTAATATTTGGTCTACTAGCAAAGGAGTGACTGCTGCTTGCATTGCGATTCTGGTTGATCGTGGCCTTCTGGCCTACGATGAGAAAGTTGCGCATTATTGGCCCGAGTTTGCATCCGCTGGCAAGGCCGAAATCACCCTTGCGATGCTGTTGTCGCATCAAGCAGGCCTAGCCGGGTTTCGTGAACCGACATCGCTTGAAGATTTATTCGATCAAACAAAAGCGGCATCTCGCTTAGCCAATATGGAACCGTTATGGGAACCTGGATCACAGTCGGGCTATCATGCGATTACTATGGGGCACCTGTTGAACGAGATCGTAACTCGGGTAACCGGCCAGTCTCTGGGTCAATTTGCACGAGATGAACTTCAGGCTTTCGATTACTCGGTCGGCTTGCCATTCGACCGATCATTGATGGCCGCCGCACTTTCAGCGTCTCCTGCCCTAGGATCAGCTGACTTGGTAACGGAGTTATCTCCTATTCAAATTGCGGCGCTGGCCAATCCCGTGCTTGATCCGCTGGCTCCCGAGACAGAAGCATGGCGTAGCGCGGAAATCCCGTCCGCCAATGGTTTTGCAACGGCGCGCGGTCTTGCTGACCTTTACGGCCAGTTAGCTGTCGGTGGAGGAAAACTTATGCGCTCACAGACGATTGAGGCCGCTACTACCGTTCAAATATCCGGTATTGATGCAGTGTTGGAAGTCGAAGCCAATTGGTCCTGCGGATTTCTTCGGAATAGCCTTGATATCTATGGGCCAAATAAACGATCATTTGGACACTCGGGATGGGGCGGTTCTTTCGCTTTCGCTGATCCTGACCTTAAAATGGGTATGAGCTACGTGATGAACAGGATGGGCACCGATTTGGTCGGTGATCCTAGAGCAATGTGCTTGATCAATGCGGCCTACCAGTGCGTAGCAAACTTTGCTACTTCCTAATGTCCACTAACGGGATAATGCAGAAGCCATCGGAAGGTCGTAAACTGGGGCGCAAAGCAGACGTAGGATTTGACTGGTGCGAATGTCCACAATTGGGGCGGTTGCTGCCCGGCTGCTTTTATCCCCCATTTAGTCCGTCTGAACGGCGACAAGTGGGTGGGAAACGGACGGTCTGCTTTGGGACTTGAAGAAGGCGAAAGCAGACGCAAATTCACTGAAACGGTAGTGGGGGCATTCGACCTATTTGCAGAAATTGAACCAACTTCTACAGGGAATCCTTCTCGTTCAGTTTGAAAATTTTTGCAGGAGAAGCTCAATGCTCTGTGTTATCCAGCACTTCAATTGCTTGCGCTACATGTAAGGCTCGCAAGAGCTTCATCCTCTTCGTCCAACTGTTCCAATATTGATTGTAGTTGCTGAACTAATCTTTGTCGCTCGGTCATGCATCCTATCCAAATGTAAGGTTACGACTGCTGCGCAAAACAATAACTAAGGATCTTATAGGAGTCCAGTTGCCGAATGTTATTACAGTATATTGGCTTCAACTGAAATCACAAATTTGCACTCGGGGAGAACCTTTGCTCGCCAAGCCGCGTATTCGCGTTTCAACCATTACGTCACAAATAGTGTATATACATTGTTGAGTTGTGGGTTACGTTGTTATTCTAGGAGGCAAATATATTGGGGTAATCCACACGCAAGTTAAAAGATCCGATCTCCAATCTCCAATTGGGGTCACAAAATATATCCTTGAATCATTAAGATTACTCGGAGCCGTTTCCTTTACCTATCATGTCGTTCCTGCCGTTAGTTCGCCACAAGTAAACATTCCAAGATTGTTGTTCAGCAACGCCTGGTCGGATAAGGCCTCAACGATAAGTGTTTCGTTGAGATGTCATATTGAAAAAGTTCACGATCGTATTATCGCTAGAGGAATACCCGCAACATATCTCTCGCTAATGGAGAAAGATAACATCTTCGACAAAGATGTTGCTGCTCACATATCGAAAAAAGTAGCTAATGCGGGTATCATTGATGAATATATCATTCCAGTATACGGGCCTTACAAGATTGAAGGCTGTATGTGCTTTGGGTTCAATCACCCCGTACACGATCTGGATGATGAGACGGTTTTGGAATTAGAAACCTTGGCAGCCATGAGCCACACAAAGATTGTTTCAACATTTAGGAACAAGATCAATCTGATTAAGTTATCACAAAGGGAATTGGAGGTTTTAAGATGGTTAGCGCTCGGAAAAAGTCAGACTGATATTGCAGCTATCCTTGATCTAAAGCCCGCCACCGTCGACACCTACACTCGGCGTATTTATGCGAAGCTCGGTGTAAACAGCAAGATTGCTGCCGTCCTCGCCGGAATTTCAACAGGCGTCATCAGTCTTTAACAATCTATCTCTGTTACAGGTATGCTGAAAATCTAAACGTACGCGTGCAGGATGAAGCGGACATTTACAGTCGCTAGCCGCAATGTCTGCTTTCACCCCCAGTTTCGGACATAGCGGAGCAAAGCGAACTCTGTCTGCTTTCGGGGAACAGGATAACCGGCGCGAACGGCGTACATTGGGGCGGTTGCTGACCAGCCGCTTTTGATTTCCATCCAATCAGTTCGAATGACCGAAGCTGGGTGGTAAGCGGACATTCCAAATGCCAAACTATGACGACGGGATTTGGGCCGGTTGCAGACTGTCCGATTATTTCGCCTTTGGATGCCGAAGCAGACTCTAACGAAAGTTAGGCTAATGTGCGATTTTGATCTGGTTCACTTGCCCTTACCCAATCGCTCGTTCGCCCGATCGGCAACATCTCCTGTCGCGATCGCAGAGACGAAGATCAGCACTGTATCTCTTAGCTGACGTCCCAGTTCCTGATCATCCAAATTTCCAGCGGCCCAGCGGGCGATATGGGCATATTGTGCCCCGGCGATTTTCTCTGCTAGATTTTTACTATCAACCCATTTCTGGAGTTTTCCCTGCTTCTCCAGGAGAGCAAGTAGTGCCGCATATTGATCGATCGTGACCTGATGCAGAGTATCCCGCACTGGGTTTTTTTCGCTAACATCAAAGTATATCGCGACCATCTGCCGGGCAAAGGCGGGGACACGCGATATCTCGTCAAAGACGGATTCACGGACTAGGCGAATCGCATCAAAAAAGTCGACGTTCGGATCTTCCCAGGGTCGGGCCAAAATATCTTCGAATACTTCCATCACCGCCATTGCGGCAAGCTGGTCACGATTGCCGAAATTATTGTAGAGCGTTGCCAGAGCTACTCCGCTTCGCAGCGCCAGTTCACGCATTGAGAAATCATCTTTCTCGGAGAGCATGAGGCGCGTCGTTTCCAATATTTCCCGTCTGCGCTCCGCCATGGCGGGGCTGTCATATTGACGTTTGGCTGTGGTTGATTCAGGCATTTTCGAATCGTTCATCCCTAGGTGTTTTGGGCGTTATTAAAATCTCAATGCCCGTCATTACAGGCATATGATTTATTGATTGTACATCGTTTTCCGCATCAACCAATGCGTTTGTCGCACGCCAGGGGTCATTCTGGTCATCGGACCAGCCATGGGAAACGGCAATCACGCCTGCTCGCATGGAGGCATCCTGTTTCGCGGATGCATATAGCGGAGAGCCTTTTCCATCAGCGCGCCGGACGGTAATGGTGTCACCGTCGTGGAGATTCAGCGATTCCATATCTTCAGGACAGATATAGGCTGGATTATTGCCCAGTTGCCGCCGGGTGGCTTCCAAAGCGGTTCCGGTGGAATTCATTGCTTCTTTGTGCCGTCTAACAATCATATGCAATGGAGACAGCATTGCACCCTGCTCGGTGAGTGATTGGAATTGAGACGTCAACTCCATGAATTCACTAACGACATCTTCTGGAAGCAGTTGAAATTTTTGTTTGTTTTCACGAAGCTGGACAATGGCTGGATCAATATCCGCCAGCAATGCTCCCTCTGCCTCTTTCAGTTGTTCCGCAGGATACTGGCCCAAACTGGCTACCATCGAGAGCAATTCCTCACTGGACGGTGCCGAATCCATGGGTAATTTCTGACCCATCAACTCCAGTTCTAGACCGCAAGCTTTGGCCAGAGACCAAAGCGCATACCAGTCATCGACCGTGCCTTCTGGTGCATCCACGACAGGGGCAGTCCAATGACCAAACGGCTTGTTGAACATCCGCTCCAAAATGAAAGTGTGGTCGTGCCGTTCATATTGCATTTTTGGTGCAATCACATAGTCGGCCAGTTCCGTAGTACCAGTGTGATAGGGATCGATCACGATGAGCAGATCCAGCGCCTCAAGCGCTTCCTGTGCCAGTTCTTGATCGGGAAGCGCTGCGTGAAGGTTGCCGCCAACACAAATCATCGCCCGCATTCTTTCTGGCCCATCGTGCATTATTTCGTTCACGATCTCAGCAGACATCAAACCACCACGGATCATTCCCAGGCCGTGCTTCACGCTCTTCGGACTATTTTCCCATTCGCGGCCTGACTCCGATATTTGCGCACGATATTCCAGAGGCGGAGATAGAACGCCAGGATTGCTAATCCGGTCACCAGCGCGCGGAAAGCGACCGCAAACCACATTAATTGTTTGCCACAGATGTTCGGCCAGATTGGAAAACCGCGCCATATCAACGCCCGTTCCGGTACCGGTCATTCCGGATGTCCCTTCACAAGCGAACATCGCTGCCGCTGCATCTATCTCCTGCGGTGTCACGCCGATCAATTCCGCGCAAGCTTGTGGACCAAAAGGAGATACCAGCTGCTTGAGCTGATCCAGATGGTCGACATAGTCGCGGCAAAATTCTGTATCATGCCACTCTTCGCGCAGGATTACGTGCAATATTGAGGCCGCCAGTTCCGCATCACGTCCGGGCCTCGGTTGCAGGTGCAAATCAGCCATTTTCGCGGTTTCGGTGACGCGTGGATCGATGACAATCAGCTTCATACCGCCCGCTTTGGCTCGTTTCATCTTCTTGTTCGGATGGGAAAATACAAATTGATTGGCACCACCAGCGGCAACCATCGACGTCATGGGGTTCGAGCCAACGAGCATCCAGACATCGGCGGCGTCGAACGGCAATGATCCGGCTTCCCATTTGCCCATCCGCTCTTCCGCAATCCATTTGGCCGATTGATCGATCGTCATGGTGGTAAAGCTGCGATGAGTTCCCAGCGCTTGTGCAAATGCACCGATCATCAGAGGATCGAGCGTGTTAAACAGCGCCTGCGTGCCGGTGAAGAAGCCCACCGATTGAGGCCCGGACTCCGAGATGATCTGCGCAAGCTTCTGACCTGCCTCATCCAGAACGGCCTGAGTATCAGCAGCAACAAGCTGGCCATTCTTCCGCCTCAGGCATTGCGATATTCGGTCGCCGCTTTGATAGTGATCGATAGTCCGTAGGCCCTTGAAACAAACATATCCTTCGCTTGCGGGATCAGACTTGTCGCCGTGCATCTTGGTGATTGTGTTGCCTTCGACCGTAAGCTCATAACCGCAGAAGGCCTGACAGACTCGGCAAAAGGATTTGACGACGGTGGTCATGGCCTATGCGCTACCCTGTTCGATCTACGACTTGGCGAAGAGGGTTGCATAACTGTGATCACAGGCCGCGTGCAGCCACATGGCCTTCGTAAATGGCCTTTTGCAGATTGCGCGGGCTGTTTGCGTCACCGACAATGGCCAGCGATGTAACCTTGTCCTGCAGCTCGTCATACATGTCGCGCATCGGCATATTGGGCGTGACAAGCACGACCGTCTCACCAGCGACGGAAAAGCCGGGGCCGTCAAATGTGGGTGCGACCTCAACCTTGTCATCGTCGATTCTCTTGATCCGGTGCCGGGTAAGGATGGTCAGCTTGCCATCGGCATTGGCCATTCGTTCCAGTGCCGGTTCAACCTGCAGCGCATCCTCCACCTTGTGACCAAATGCCGGGAACGGCGTGACGAAGGTAACGTCCGCACCTTCACCAACCAGCAGATCGGCGATCCCGATGGCTTCATAATGGCCGGTATCATCGAGCACCACAGCGCTCGAGCTCTGCCAGTTCCGGTTCTGGACAAGCATGTCGCTACTCGAAAACACGTTTGGCGCTTCGACGCCTGAAATTGGTTCTCCAGGATTGCTGTTCTGGATACCGTCCATGCGGGGCAGCGATCCTGTTGAGATGATGACGGCGTCAGGATTTTCCGCCAGCACCTCGTCCGCTTCCGCATAGGTCGACAGCCGCACATCGACACCCAGCCGATAAACTTCCTGCTCAAGCCAAGTTGCGATGTCCGCAATCCCATATCGCTTGGGTAGTTTCGCAGCTAGATTAATCGCGCCACCCAGATCGGCCGAGGCTTCGAACAAGACCACCTCATGACCACGCAAGGCGGCAACGCGCGCGGCTTCCATACCGGCCAATCCACCCCCGACAACGACAATCGTCTTCTTATCATCGGCGGTGCCAATCTTGTCCTGGTCGAGCATCAATTCATTGCCGGTTTCCGGATTGACGGCACAACCCAATTTGCCAGCAAACAGACCGCCTACGCAGCCCTGATTGCAAGCGATGCAGGGCCGAATTTCCTCAATCTTTCCGGCCTTGGTTTTCTTCACAATATCGGGATCGGCAATATGGGCCCGGGTCATGCCGATCATATCAGCCTCGCCATTGCGGATCGCCTGATCAACTTCTTCCAAAGTGCGGAATCGCCCAGTAATGATCGTGGGCGCTTTAACACGTTCCGTAATCGGCAGTGCAGTCGGCACTTCATAACCAACCGGCTCGTGCATACCGCCGATCATCTTTGGGAAGCTGTTGTAATTGCCCAGCGAGACATTGACAAAATCGACTAATCCTTCCGCCTCCAGCATTTCGGCTGCTCTGATGTTCGTTTCCACATCAACTCCACCGGCGGTGAGATCAGCGGCTAAGCGAATACCGACTGCAAAATCATCACTTGTCGCGGCCTGGGCGGACCGCATGACTTCGATCATCAACCGCATACGGTTTTCAAATGATCCGCCATATTCATCTTCGCGCCTGTTGATGTTTGGCGACAGAAATTGTTGCAGCAAGTAGCCATGCGCACCGTGAATCTCAGTACCGTGCAGACCGGCCTTTTCACATCGGACACACGCTGCGGTATAACAGTCGACAATCTCGTCGATCATCGCCTTCGTCATGGGTATCGGGACATCTGCACCGAGCGGGTTTGCTACGGGCGAAGGCCCCCAAGGTGGGCCGCCATCCAAGGTAGCTCCGTTGTGCCCAGCGTGCCAAACCTGTTGAAAGACAGCCATTCCATGAGGCTCCACCGCCTTCATCAACTTGGCATAACCTTCGTCAAGACTCGGATCCATCATGTTCAGCGGGGCGAGGCTAGTTTCGTGAACACCCAGAATTTCGAGTATAGTCAGCCCGCATCCCCCGCGAGCGCGCCGTTCGTGATAGGCGATCAAATTGTCATCCATAAATCCGCCGCCAATACGGGTGGCATGAGCGGTACGCACCACACGGTTGGGAACTGTGCAGCCCGCAATCTGGATAGGTTCAAATACAGTTTTTAAAGTCATGTCATTGCATCCATTCATGGGAAAGATCATTTTCGCGTCGTCTGCCCCTCGGGTAATCTCCAAGCTCCAGCATTCCGGTCGCTGGCGTATCGGCATCGATCACAACGCGGCGCTCGGCAATTTTCCACTCGCTGACCCGCTGTTCGAAACGATCCAGATATCGACCCGTCACAAATGCCCGATCCCCGTCGTCAAGCGCATGGAAAACGATGAAATAGCTCTCCACATGCGCTCTGTTGCCTTTCCGGTTGATCAACACATTGGTGATATTGTGGTTGCTGGAATCTGGTGCGCTGTCCATCAGCGGTACGAGATATTCTGCAAACTCACGGCCGGTGCCCTTGAAGCTGCCATGGTTTTCGTCGGCGTCATCATGGTAGGCAGCTGCGATCAACGCGGCATCGCCGCGATCAACGCCCCGGCAATAAGTGTAGAGCGCCCGGCGAATTTCTAGTTCGGCAACAACATCATCTAGTTCCATGGCCATGCTCAGAGTTTCACCAACATTTTGCCGCTGTTGGCGCCAGCCAGCATATCGACAAAGGCCCGCGGGGCATCAGCAATACCATGGGCTACGGTCTCTTCCCAAATCAGATCACCACTGGCAATTGCAGCGGCAAATTCAGCGATGATTTTCGGCGCTCGATCATAGTAGAAACCAGCGTTGAAACCCGTCATGGACACATGTTTTTCAATGATCGCGAACAGGTTATCCGGGCCGGTTCGGTAGTTTTCGCCATCATAAAGCGCAATGGCACCACAAAGCGCCATGCGTCCCCTGGGTTTCATCGCATCGATCGCAATTTCGAGCTGTTCCCCGCCCACATTGTCGAAAAACATTTCTATGCCGTCAGGAGCCAGCTCAGCCAGACGTTCCTTCACATTTTCGCTTTTGTAGTTGATGCAATGATCTGCGCCGAGTGTATCGGTGACCCAATTACACTTCGCATCACTACCCGCACTGCCAATCACTGCCGCGCCGGCTTTCTTGGCCAATTGCAATGCGACTGAGCCAACGGCTCCCGCAGCACCGTTGATAAACAAGGTCTCACCGCTCTGTGGCTTTAGAACACCATTGATACCGCCCCAGGCGGTCACGCCTGTGAGCCCATAAATCCCGAGAATGCGCTGAATCGGACCGGCACTATCGTCAATGGGAGTCAACCCTTCGGCGATCGAGACATAGGCTTCGCGCCAACCCATGGCAGGACTGACCACCATCTGACCGACGGAAAGCGTATCTACATTGCTTTCGACAATCTCACCAACCGCACCGCCGCTCGGAACATCTCCCAATGGCATGATTCCGTGCAGTCCGTCTGGCCCCGACAAGCTGAGCCGCATATAAGGATCGACTGACATCCAGTGATTTTTAACCAACACTTCGCCATGTTTAGGCGATGGCAAATCCACTTCCTCAATCGCAAAGTCCGAAGTTGTCGGCGCGCCATCCGGACGGTTTACCAATGTAACTTGTTTCGCTTTCATGGATCAGGATGCTCCCGCCCGAGCTTCATTTTCAACGACCACATGCTGCCCAGCCATGCTGTCATCGTGGATTATGTTTAGAACGACGTCCGCGATATCTTCCGGTTGTAATACCTTGATATTCTCCAATATCGGTCCCAGCCAATCGGGGCGTTTGCCGCCGCCGGTTTTCTCCAAGATCGCGGTTTCGGTCACACCCGGACACACGGTGTTGACGCGCACGCCATATTCTTCGGCGAAACTCTCACAAGAGGTGCCGAAATGCAAAACACCAGCCTTGGAAGCGGCATATTGGGCATCAGAAGGGAGAGGATTTAGCGCGCCGGTTGAGGCAGTGTTCACAATCACTCCGCCGCCATGGTCACGCATATATCGGATGGCGAGTGTTGAGGATTGAATGACTGCAATGAGATCAATGTCGATAACCAGTTTGATGCGTTCTAACGAACTGTCCGGATAGGGCGGTGGCCCCGACACGATACCGGCGTTGTTAAACACAATATCAATTTGGCCAAACCAACTGTCCGTTTCCGTATAAATATTTTCAAGGTCAGCCTGCTTGGTTACGTCAGCATTAATAACCAGGCCCTCGGCTCCATTCGCCTCGACCGCCTTTTTGGTTTCTGCCATTCCAGTATCATCAATATCAATTATGACAACACCCTTGGCACCAGCCTTAGCTAGGGCAACGGCTGTTGCTCGGCCGATACCGGCGGCCGCTCCCGAGACAATTGCAATTTTACCTGAAATATCCATGATTACTTCCTGAGGTTAACTTTATATCACTTTTGGAATGAGCTTGACCGGCAACTTGTAGGGACCATGCAAAGTAGGATAAGGATATGGTACCATCGGGCCCGCCCGCTCCATTCCGTCAAAGCGTTTGAGAAATTCTTCAACGACCACGCGAACTTCCAACCTCGCCAGTGGACTGCCAATACAGACATGCAGTCCATGTCCGAAGGTCAAATGCTTTCGCAAAGTTTTGGGATCGCGCGTGATATCAAAAGCCAGGGGGTCCTCAAACACTTCCGGGTCAAGGTTCCCGGAAGCCCACATCAAACCAATTTTTGTATCGGGCTCCAAATGATATTGTCCGAGCTCCATTGCCTCATTGTTGGTTCGGAAAAGGCCGTGGACCGGAGAATCGTGCCTTAAAGTCTCCTCGATGGCTGGTAGTGTCAGCTCGGGATTGGCCTTTAGCTTTTCCCATTGATCGGGATGCTCCATCATCAAATGGAAAAAACTGCCGATCGTGACTGTAGTGGTGGCAGCTCCTGCAACCAGTAGAAATTGTGCGAAGCTCAATATGTGGCTGGTCGGTATCCTCTCCCCATCGATGCGTCCTTTTACCAGCATAGAGATTATATCTTCGCCCAACTCTTCGCCAGCTTCATCCTTGGCAATCTTGGCTTCGACGAGCGGTTGAAAATAACCCATGATCTTCATGAGCTTGTCCAATCGATCCCCTTCCATTGTATCACCACGCTGTAGTGTGGAGCCAGCCATCACATCGACCCAACCACGCAGCATCGGAAAATCTTCAAAGGGCAAGTCGAGCAGTTCGCAGATCACAAACATCGGCAGCGGATCGGCTAACTCTTCCATCAAATCGCACGTTTTCAATTCCATCATCCGATCAAGACATTCGGCTGTGAACTTGCGGATCGGCTCTTCCATCGCCGCTATCAATTTG
The DNA here is from genome assembly GCA_001650955.1 of Sphingomonadales bacterium EhC05. Lineage (GTDB taxonomy): Bacteria > Pseudomonadota > Alphaproteobacteria > Sphingomonadales > Sphingomonadaceae > Parasphingorhabdus. Next base: position 3,429 of record LXYP01000033.1, on the reverse strand, counting down.
GGATTAAAGGCCGGAGCGATGGCCTTTTTCTGCTTCCCATGAAGTGGAGGATCAGCGCTTACGAGCACGGGCGCATGATTTTCATCCGCGTAATTTGTACCTGGCCCAGTCCGCACCGAAAACTGCTCATTGTCCCGGACGATATTCATGATGTCCGAATGACGAAACACTGCATACCAGCCCTGCTCTTCATTCTTGTGGAACGGACATCTGTCCAGCATCTCTGCATATTTTGACCCAGGATCATTTTGAAAATCATCGCTATAAAAATCAAATTCTACGCTCATCAGCCGACTCCTCTTCCTAGTCAGCAAGTATAGCTATTTTCAAAATTAGAACATATTCTACTTTTTGATAGTGTAGCAGTTCCGCCACCGTCCGCTTTCGGGATAAAGCAAAAACCATAGGAAGGTCCGATTCTGGGGCGCAAAGCAGACATCCAATCCGATTGCTGCGAATGACCGTTAATGGGGCGTTAGCTGCCGTTACGATATGGCGATCCTTTTGATCCGCTTTTGAGATTTCCAAACATGAAAGCGGACAGTCAGCAAATGGCTAGTTCCTGGCATTGCAGTTCGTTTTCGACGACTCTGCTTTGGGTGAATGCATGCCGAATTTCGCGCAATAACGGGTATCTTATATGGAGAAGCTAAGTTGCTGCTCCTTTCACCAACATTGGCCCTCGGTTGAATTTTCGGGGGCTTTTTCATGCCCGAAAGGAACTCATTATGATAACCCTACGCACTGCGGCGGCGGTCAAAAGCACCATCGAACTGCTCGCCGACAACCAACTACGAGCCTTGCTGACCGAACGCGTCGAACAACTCACGAACGCATGGGAAGGCATCGACCTTAGCGATCTGACGCACTTCCTGATCATCCAACCCGGAAACACGGCAGCGGAAGCAGAAAACGAACTCGGCTGGTCATTGCTGGTCAACATGGTCGATGGCACCCGCTACGACCATCTTGGCTTCACACCGTCATGGGAATGGATCGAGGATCATGGCGGCTGGTTCGAAGCCGTGTTCATTCTGAGCGATGATGGGTTCGGCGTAAGTCTGTTCGTTCAAGATCACCCAGTCACCGATGCGGACCTGTTGGCCATGTGCAGGGAGCACGCGCAAACTTCAGCACATAATGGGGAAAGGAATAAAACATGAACTTGATTGGCAAGCTAGTTGTATTTTGCCTGCTGATCGCTGCGCTGCAAAAGGTGACCCAGCTGCTCTTGGTGGTTGTGGCGCTGACTTGGATTTGCGCCTTCATCGTGAAGCCAGCGGAGATGATTGGCTTGCTGTTGCTAATGACATTGGCGGCCTGCATTCGAACCCATCCCGGTTTGTCACTGATAAGCTTCCTTTTACTGTTCACTGCGGCGGTTTGCATCACGATGGCAGAACCAGATCCATAGTTGGTGGAGGGAGGGGGCGGCAAATTTGTCCAAACCGTCCGGATGGCGTCGACAAACATTCCCGTTTTTGCCGCCCCCTGCCACCCCCTGATCCCGGTTGCGCTCTCGCTCGCCGGAATTTTGTAAGGCTAATACCATATAAACTAGGCAATGGTTTTCTTTGAACCTGAAAGGCCTTCCAGCAGCAAGAAATTCTTTATCCTAGTTTATGCACCATAACTGCTTAACATACTGATATATTGCATTTTTTTATGAAAATCGGTTGACATTTTTTGACCGAATCGGTATCTCGAACCGTGGACGCATTCTTCCAGCGCGAAGAAGGTATAGGCGTCGCTCTTCTTGAAGGCCTTTTGCAACGACTTTGGCGGCTCGTCCCGATCTGCCCGGTCATATACTCGCTTGCATGGCTGAGATTGAATTTCTTTCATGCAAGTTTTCAAATGAAATTTGCATAGAGGAAAAGCATCACAACAAAAAAATACCTTTAGAACAGCACCTTAAAATCCCGTTGAATTTAAGCCACTTGGCGATAGTGGGAGCACCACTTGATTTATGGTGTGAAAACTTAGTCCCGGCAGCCTGTTTTCGACCTCTATATATTTAGAAATAAAACGGTCAATTCAGGTGATTAGAAACCATCCAATATGGAGAATATAATTTGGATAAAAACACACCTTCAAAACCTAACAGGCTCGATTGGAAATCTTTTCCCGATCAACCTGGTCCGCCGATGACGCGGATACCGATGACTCTTGATAACGTAAAACATGTTTTGGACCACCACGGCATTTCTGCACGCTACAATGTAATCAAAAAGCGGGTGGAAACATCCATGTCTGCCAATGTCGTGCAAACTGATAATGCTGAAGAAGCGATTTATGTCGAGATACAAGGTTGTTTGAATTTATACGGTCTAGGCTCTGGATCTATTAGGTCATATGTTCAAGCCCTTGCCGAGCGCAACAGATACAATCCCGTTAACGATTGGATCGAAAGCAAAGCTTGGGATGGCACAGACCGATTTGAAGCTTTATGTGATACCGTGACCGGGGCAGAAGACTATCCCGCCGTTTTGAAGCGTATTCTATTGCGCAAATGGTTGCTCAGCGCTGTTGCTGCTGCTTTTTCTAAAAACGACTTTAGAGCCAGAGGGATCCTTAGTTTTCAGGGACCGCAAGGCATTGGCAAAAGCAGTTGGCTCAAACGCTTGGTAAATCATCCTCTCAAACACGAGTGGGTCAAGCTTGATCACAACATGAATCCTAAAGACAAAGACTCTGTGATGACCGCTATTGGCCATTGGATCGTCGAATTTGGTGAATTGGAAAGTTCCTTTCGAAACGATGTGGGCCGGTTGAAATCTTTTGTGACCGCCGACGTTGACAAGTTTCGAAGGCCTTATGGAGCGGTCGATGTCGTTTTTCCTAGACGTACTGTTTTCGCGGCGACCGTGAATGACAGCAGCTTTCTTGTCGATAAAACAGGCAACAGCCGGTTTTGGACGATTGAGGTCGATAAGCTCAACTACCAGCATGACATCGACATGCAGCAGCTATTTGCGCAACTTGCAGCGGCTTTGCAGACAGGTGAAATATGGTGGCTCACCAAGGAAGAAGAAGGCTTACTGGCGTCAGTGAACAGCGAGCATATGGAAATCAGTCAAGTCCATGAACAACTTTCCGAAAGACTTGATTTGGACAAAAAAGATGACCCTCATCTGGAACATCTATCTGCCAGTGAAGTTTTGAAGAGGCTGGGCATCGACGGGCCAACAGTGACTGAGAGTAAAGACTGTGCTGCGTTCCTTCGCGAGCAATTGGGACGAAGCAAGAAGATCAGAGGTAAGAATGGCTGGCGTGTTTCGTTCAAAGGCTTGCATGAGACCGGCTCACATGAAGGGCCAAAACCAGCTCCCGGTGAAGTCTTTTAGAAACCCCTCTTTGTAACTTTAGAATAACTTACTGATTGACCATCTGTTGCGACCGCATCCTGGGGGTGGGAGGGGGTAGGGC
>LXYP01000032.1 GCA_001650955.1 Sphingomonadales bacterium EhC05 | reverse complement strand
TGCGCAATCGCCATGACTTCGCCACCGGTCTGCTCTTCATAGCCGGCCAAATAGCGCCAAAGATCGAGCGGGTTGTTGCTGTCTGCTGCAGAAAACGGGATGGTTTGCAGCGTCTTGTCCTTATTGTCCTTGAAAACCACGACGCGATGCTGATTGCCGCCGCCGGGCATCGACGTCCATTCATAGCCTGCAAATGTCGTGAATTTTCCTGGTCTATTATGCCGTTCAGCTGATTCCACAAGCTCCGACCAAATCGTTCTTCTGAACTTTTCAGGCGGTTGTCTTTTGGCATTTCCTTCGCGGAGAGACGTGACAACTTCAGTCATTGGCCCCGCCGTGTCGCCGGCCTTGTTCATCGCAGCCCACGCTTTTCCAAGCGGCGTCGCGGCAATATCAGGATTGCCATTTTCCATTCCCAGAAACACGCCGGTAAATTCAGCATGATCAGCTACCATCAGGAAGTCGAGCGGTTGCTCCAATTTTGCCCTTTTGCCACCATGGGCTTCGACTTCTTCACCCTGTGCAAAGCGATAGGCGTCGTCCGGTCCAAGAGTCTTATTGCCGAAATTATAACTGTCGAAGGAATAGAGCGTATGAAGATGGAGATCGCCCCAATAGACTTGCTCTGGATATTCGGTCAATTCGACAGACTCGACAGTCGAATTCTGCTCGCCCGGCTGTGCGGAGCAGCCAGAGATCGCCATCGCAACGGCTGTGATCCCCGAGAGCAGCGAGCGTCTGTGTGTCTTACGAACTGGCATTAATCCCCCTTTACAGCGTCCTATTAGAAGCATTTTTCAGTCTAATTTGGCCCTGTTATTTTTGATTGTAGGCCAGATATTTAAATAAATATATAGTCATTTATATAAATAGAACATGACCAAAATCAATAGGTCGAAACAGGGGGAGATATATGATGCGTACATCACAGATGGCGTTGAAGAAGCAGTTGGCCTACGGAACGGCTTTGAGTTTAATGGGCGGTTTCGCTGCCCCGGCGATGGCCCAAACCGATGAGTCTCAATCAAGAATCAGTTCGGGCAACGAAGACATCATTGTGACGGCGCGCAAAGTAACCGAACGGTTACAAGAAACTCCCGTGGCGGTGACGGCCATCGGCGCGGATCGCCTCGAACGGATTGGCGCCACCGATATTTCTGATCTAAGTGGTCGCGCACCGAATGTGACGATCAATACGATCGGCAACTTTGGCAGCTCGGTTGCCGTGTTCATTCGCGGCATCGGCAATGGCGATCCTGATTCCACAGTCGATCCTTCGGTCGGCATCTATGTTGATGGTGTTTATATCCCGCGTACCGCCAATAGTTCACTCGATCTTTTCGATGTTGAGCAAGTTGAAATTTTGCGTGGTCCTCAAGGCACATTGTTCGGCCGCAATACAACCGGCGGTGCGGTCAACTATCGCACGAAACGGCCAACCGGGAATTTTGACATTCGCGGAGCGATCACGCTGGGTGACTTTGGTCAGCGAGAGATTAGATTTGCCGCAGAGACACCGTTGATCGACGGCGTTCTGGCGTTCAAGGTTGCGGCCTTCTCGCAGCATCTCGACGGCTATTATCTCAATACTTTCACCGGTATCCCTGGTCGACGGAATCCTACCTCGGCTGGGGAAAGCAACACATTTACGGTTCGCCCGTCTTTGCTATTCACGCCAACCGACAATTTCGAACTCACCATCATCGGTGAATATAGTCGTGAGCGCAGTGAAAACCTGCCCTCGATCAATGTGACTCCGCCGAACAAGCTGTTGCAGATTTTCTATAATGTTCCCTCATTTGGACGCGACGAAAATGTCAGGGCCTTTGCCTTCAATGTCCCCGGGCAAAGTGATGTCGATATTTGGGGTGTCACAGCAGAAGCCAATTGGGACATCGGACCTGGTACGCTCACCTCCATCTCCAACTATCGTGAGACGACAAAGGACATCAACAATAACGATACCGATGGCACGACGGCAGGCTTTTTCGAAACCTTGCGCAGTCAGCCGCACGAGCAATATTCAAGCGAACTGCGATATAATGCCAATGTCACCGATGATCTCAACATCATCGCGGGCCTCTATTATTTCCACCAGGAATATTTCTTGCGCAGAGACACATTTATCAATGTCACCAACGCTCCGGTGACCGCGCGGAACAATGCCATCACTGGACAAGAGCACGAAAATTTCGCGATTTTTGCGCAGGCTGAATATGATATCACGCCAGAATTGCGGGTATCTCTGGGAGGAAGATATACCAAGGAGAAGAAGGATTTTTTCGCAACCCTGTTCACGCCTTTCCCGAATCTTGGTCCGGTGTTTGAACTGGATGAGAAATGGTCAAATTTCGGACCGTCGGTCGGAATTGACTATCAGGCGACCGACGACATTCTGATCTATGCCAAATATTCAAAAGGTTTCAAAAGCGGCGGCTTCAATGGTCGCGGTGGTACCCCCGGAGCACTGGGGCCGTTTGACGAGGAAAGCGTCAACGCATTTGAAGGCGGCATAAAGGCGGACTGGTTGGACAACCGGCTGCGGACCAATTTGGCGGTCTATTATAACAAATATAATGACCTTCAACGGACGGTTATCCGGAGCCTTGCTGGCCAGACTGGCGGAAATAACCAGGAAACCGTGACCGACAATGCTGCAAGCGCAACGGTGAAAGGCTTCGAGCTGGAAGTTTCGGCGGTGCCGATTGACGGGTTGAATTTGGATTTCTCGGCCGGTTACAACAACGCCAGCTATGATGAATATTTCGCCGATCTGAACGGTGATATGATCATCACCGACAATTCAAATCAGGACATATCGCGAGCGCCGAAATGGACCTTGGGCGGCGGGATCAGCTATGCTGCCGATCTCGGCGGAGCCGGGGTTCTGACCTTCCGCGGCGACTGGACCCATGTGGGCAAACAGAACCTGCTGACATCCGGCGCGCTCGATGGCCGTATCCCGTCTTATGACGTTATCGATGCCAGCGTCAGATGGGACTTGCCCGGCGAGCAGGCCTATGTGACAATCTTCGTCAAGAACCTGAACAATGAACTATATGAAGTGTCCTATACGCCGGTCGGCGGCCTGTTTGATTTCCACAATATCAGCCCCCCACGTCGCTGGGGTGTGACACTCGGATTTGACATGTAAATTATTCTTCTTCGCGAAGAGAAGGGGCGTTCTCCCAACGCCCCTTTTTTTTGGCAGAAACTGAGCATTTCCATCGCATCCAGAACAGACTTCATTCTGAAAATATCTAATCCTCAATCCTTCTTTTCATAGCCAAAAGCATCTTCAGCAAGTTTCACCAGTTCTGGATCGGCATCCGGCAAATCTTCCGGCAATGCCGCTTCCAGCTTGTCGGCGACATAGGTCAGCGCTGCGATTCGTGCGGATTTCTTGTTATTGCCGTCAATCACCTTCCACGGCGCCCAACGGGTGTCAGTATGTTCAAACATATCCGACATTGCAGCGAGATATTCTTCGCGCTTTGACCGGTTGCGAAAATCTTCTTCGGTGATCTTCCAGCGTTTTTCGGGAGTGTTCAGGCGATCTTCAAACCGCTGATCCTGCGTCTTCTGTGTGGTGTGGAAAAATAATTTGATCAGGTTCGTGCCGCTGTCAATCTGCTGCGATTCAAACTCGTTTATCTCATCATAGCCGCGCTTCCATTCCGCTTCGGTGCAATAGCCCTCGATCCGCTCGACCAGCACGCGGCCATACCAGCTGCGATCGAAAATACCGATGACCCTGCGCCCTGGCAAACGCTTCCAGAAACGCCATAGAAAATGCCGGTCTTTCTCTTCCGTTGTCGGTGCCCCAATCGGATGAACCTGAAAATAGCGCGGATCCCAGTCTGCGACCATTCGCCGGATCGCTCCGCCCTTGCCTGCAGCATCCCAACCCTGCAACACGATGATCGAGCGGCAGCCGTGGATGATATGCTTGGCCTGAATGCGCGCAAGCCGCTCCTGCAGCTCTTTCAGCGCATCGGAATAGTCGCCGTCAAATTTGTCGCCGGATTCATAGTCGGATAATTTTATTTTCATATTGGCTCCGTCACCCCGGAATTGATCCAGGGTCGAGGGTGAATTGTAATGATATCGTAGCATGATGGTCGGGATTTTGAACCAACGACCATCGACGATAAACCATGTTGCTGGCCGATATATATCAGGGAGGCGGGTTCGACCAACCGGTTAACCCTGTTTATTGTCCCTGACCGCCGAACCGCGCCGATTGACGCAAGTCCCATTCGTAAAGGCCCCGCTGATGGTCGCTCACCCGGGTTATTGCGGCAGCAATTTCCTGCTTGCTCGACGACTGGTGCTGGGCTTCCCGGTAGAATGCCATTGCAGAGTCCAGCTCACCGCGCTGTTCGGCGCACAGACCGCGGTTGAATGTCAGCGAGACATGGACCATGGCATTTTGCCCAGCCTCGTCCCACATCCGGCAGGCCTCCGCAGCATTTTTCTTGGTCATCTTGACCGCCGCCTTGAAAAATTTTGCTTCTGGTTTGGACATGCCTTTGCGGCTTTCCAGCACCCTGATATCCCGGCGATATTGTCTTGGTGCAAGATCGGCGCGAATAGCCTTGGCCGTGTCCGACAACATGGTCCGGATGACGGTTTCATCGTTCGCCCATTGCGTATCATCGCCAAAACAAATCGTCTGTTCCTGCCGGTCCGAAAAGGATTCGGTGTAGATATTGCGGCCGTCGCGAAACCGCGTCGCGCGGACCTGCGCGCGAAAATCGATGACACGTTTCAGGCAATTCACTCGAATGTCCTTGCGCGAGATACATTTGTCGTTGGCGTCGCGTTGAACGCAGCGCCGCCGCTTCTCGACTGTTTCATATTCGTTGACTCCAGCTCTTGCGGACCCAGAGAGCGTCGCGTCCGGTTGTACAGCCGATCGCCCACCGATGACATCAAAATAGCGCTGGTCGAAAATAGTGATGGCGGTCAGATCGTCTTCCACTTCAAAAGCCAGTTCCCGTCCATCGCTGCCACCAAAACGTCCGATCGCAATCGACTGAATATCGGCAAAGCCAGCGGACTGGGCTGGTGCCAGTCCCTCGATGGTCAAGACCTCTGCCTGGGCCGCGCCCGAAAAACATGGCCAGCTCATCAAGGCGGTGATCGCAGTGGCAAATAATTTGATCATGTCTATCCCCCGAATAGTGAAGCGTTCATAAATATATCGACTTACATGAACAAATGATTAGTCGCTTATGATCAATTCTGCAATATGCGCGGGGTCCTGCATTGGCATGAAATGAGTGAGGTCGGGCAGATAGACATCCGTTCCATCGACAAAATTGTCCGCAAGTGTTGGCGGTGTCGGCGAACTGGCGAAATCAAACGCCTTCCCGGCCGCGAGCTGGCGCGCGCGCAGAACCCGCACCGGCTGTGTGATCTGTTCCATGATCGGCCAGGGATCGGTCGACAGGCTGGTTGCATAGACCGACGCCTCGCTTTGCGGCGGACAGGCCAGCTCAAAACCGCCTTCGCCGTCCGGAAGCAGGCCATATTCGCAATAGTCGTGGAGCACCGCAGGATCCCATAGGCTATAGGGGTGACGGTCCTTGAACCGGTCATACATCGCATCCGGCCCGGCCCAGCTGTTGCGGCGTTTGGCCACCATATCGCTGGTCGCACTAAAATCAGAGCGCTGCTGATAGGCCGCACGTGGCATTATGACCGGGTCGATCAGTACCAGTCGCTCGATCAGATGCGGCAATTTCGCTGCGACCTGCACGAGACAATGACCACCCATGCTGTGGCCGGCGGCCACCGCAAAAGAGACCGCAAGAGATTCGAGCAATTCTGCCGTCGCGCCTGCAATCATCTTCCAGTCGGTGATTATCGGTCGGGCACTGCGCCCATGGCCCAGCTGATCCACTGCGATGACATGGCTGTCCTCCGGCAATGCATCAACCAGCTGGTCCCAGCAGCGCGCATGAAAGCCAGTGGCATGGAGCAACAGGACCGAGGGACCATTTCCGACGCTGCCCCATTCGAAATAACAGATATCGCCATGGGAAGACTGAAAGTGATGTTCGGTGGGATGGTTCAAAGCTAACTCCGTTCATCTCGAGCCTGGTCGAGCGATTTTTCTCTTGTTTTCAAGCTGTCTCGACGAGGCGCAACCTGAACGGAACTGTCCGAATTGTTAAGCTCATGCTTCCTTGGGCGGCTCGACAACACGGATATGCAATTCACGCAATTGCTTCTGCGACACGCCGCTCGGCGCGCTCATCATCAGGTCTTCAGCTTTCTGGTTCATCGGAAACAGCACCACTTCGCGAATATTGGGTTCATTGGCGAGAAGCATCACAATGCGATCGACACCCGGCGCGGAACCCCCATGCGGCGGCGCGCCATATTTCAGCGCATTGATCATGCCGGAAAATTCGCTATCGACCTGCGCCTCAGTATAGCCGGCAATGGCAAATGCCTTGTACATGATATCGGGCCGGTGATTCCGGATCGCGCCTGAGGACAGCTCAACGCCGTTGCAGACAATGTCATATTGCCAAGCCAAAATATCGAGCGGATCTTTATTTTCCAGCGCATCCAGCTCGCCCTGCGGCATCGAAAACGGATTATGTGAAAAGTCGAGTTTCTTGAGCTCTTCGTCATATTCATACATCGGATAATCGACGATCCAGCAGAATTTAAACGCATTGTCGTCGATCAAATCGAGCTTCTCGGCAGTACGGGTACGCGCGACGCCGGCAAGCTTGGCGGCATCCGCTTCCTTGCCAGCAGCGAAAAATACGCCGTCATCGGGACCACATCCAAGATCCGCCAGCAATGTCGCTGTGCCTTCCTCGCCATGATTCTTGGCAATCGGCCCGCCAGCCGCACCTTCTTTCATGTTGATGTAACCAAGCCCGGCAAAACCTTCACCGCGCGCCCAATTGTTCATCTCGTCAAAAAATTTGCGGCTTTTCTTGCCGGCTTCCGGCGCAACAAAGGCGCGGACGGTGCCGCCGGATGACGTGATCTTGTCAAACAGTCCGAAACCGGAGCCCTTGAAATGATCGCTGACGTCCTGGATGATGATCGGGTTTCTCAGATCCGGCTTGTCCGAACCATATTTCAGCATCGATTCCTTATAGGGAATGCGCGGGAATTCGCCTGCGGGCGTAACCGAACGGCCATCGGCAAATTCTTCGAACACGCCGGCCAGAACCGGTTCCAGCGCCTGAAACACATCTTCCTGCGTGACGAAACTCATCTCCAGATCGAGCTGGTAAAATTCACCCGGCGAACGGTCGGCACGCGCGTCTTCATCGCGGAAACAGGGAGCAATCTGAAAATAGCGATCGAAACCGGCGACCATCAGCATCTGTTTGAACATCTGCGGCGCCTGCGGCAGCGCGTAGAATTTGCCTGGATGGACCCGGCTGGGCACCAGATAGTCACGCGCGCCTTCGGGTGAGGATGCGGTCAGGATCGGTGTCTGAAACTCGGTAAAGCCCTGCCCGACCATGCGGTTGCGCAAGCTGGTAATGACTTTCGACCGCAGCATCATATTGGCGTGAACTTTCTCCCGGCGGAGATCGAGGAAACGGTAGCGCAACCGGATATCTTCGGGATATTCCTGCTCCCCAAATACTGGCATCGGCAGCTCTTCAGCTGGTCCCTGCATCTCAACCGTGTCCGCAACCAACTCGATTTCACCGGTCGACAAACTGCTGTTGATCGTTTCCGCCGAACGCGCGGTGACTTTGCCGGTCACGGTAATCACCGATTCCTTGCGCGCGCCATCCAATAGTTTGAACGCAGCGCTGCCTTGTTCACTGACAATCTGGGTCAGGCCAAAATGATCGCGCAGATCGACAAAGAGCAGATTGCCATGATCGCGCTTGTTATGGATCCAGCCGGACAGGCGCGCTTCGTCGCCAACGTGCGAGGAACCGAGTTCGGAACAATTATGGGTGCGATATGCGTGCATGATGGGCCTTCAAAATCTTGGGATTTAGCTTTGCGCTAAGTTGTGCGCGTAACACAGGTGTACGGGCCATTTGTCAAGGCTTGAGATTGCCAAAATGCGCCATGCTCTGCACTTGATGCGAAGCTCAACGGCTAGACCAAACCCAGCTTCACCAGCTCGTCATTGGCAAATATCTGCCGATCCGCTGCGTCTGGCATGATCTGGGTCTGCGCCCATCTCCAATTGGCATAATCCTGTTCATAATCCTGAATGACTCGCCGTGCATCGAGATTGTTGGTTTTTCCCCAATGGCGTGTGAATGCGATACCCGCATCGTCCAACGCGGTGACGACATTTTTATAGCCATTGTGGCTCGTGGCGACATTTGGCCCGTCAAAATCAATCACGACATTATCTTCCCATCGCGCCGGAGCCAAGAGACCCTGGGCTTTGTGAACGAACCGCAGGGTCACAACCGTGCCACCGCCGCCGCGCCGGAAATTATCAATGATCAGATCAAAGACATCGTTGAGCAGCGAACGTTCGATGGTGACCGACCCGTTGAACAGGCTGGCAATCGGACTATGTTCCTCGGTGGTATTGCCCCAGGTGGCAATCGCGGGCGGATCATCGACATCGCGATCCTGAGGATAGGCTTGTTCCATCGCCAGCTGCAATATCTCCGCCTCGAACAGGTTGAATCTGGCCATCGCCTTGCCCAGCAGAGTCAGCGCATCATAACCCGCCCCCATTTGCCCGGGCGTTGGCGCAGGAATGCTTGCATCATAAGGCCGCCGATAGAGAAAACGCAGCAACGCCTTTTTATCGAAAGGATCGAAAGGGTTGAGAATAAGTTGTTGAAAATAAGGCTCTTCATTCAACCCAAACTCTTGAGAGAATTTCCTAAAATTACCCTCGCTGAGCCAGTCAATATGCTCCCTGCGGATGGTCGCAGCTTTCTGAATATTCTGGACCATGAAGATCGGATCGGTCTCGACCAGCATCGCGGTGACAAATCCCAATGCCCCGATATGGACTTGGGCAGCAGCAAATATCCGGTCATCGCGGATGATCTCCGAGCCGGTCTGGGCAATGAAGGCGTCAGACAGGACGGCCCGTTCGGGCGCGATCCACAATATCCGTTCCGGAGTGACCAGCTGAATCGCGCGCAGATGGTCCTGAATCCCGCCGGACCGCCAAACGCTGCCATGGGTTCCGGTGGCGCAGGCCCCCGCAAAGGTCTGCCCGTTGCTTGCCCCGCCAGTACGCATGGAGCGCCCGATTTCTTCGGCGCTTTCATAGACCTCATCGACCGTTGCCCCGGCTTGCACCAGCAGCAGGGCTTCGGCGCCGACATCGCAATCTGGATGCAGGTCTGCAGCGGAGAGTTTAAACGTCCGGTTGAGCCGGAGCGTTTCAACCAGCCAGCCATCTTCGACCACGTTAATCGGAGCCGGCGACCAGCCGGCGCCAATCGGTCGCACCGGAATTTGATATTGCCTCGCCTCTTTAAGCAAGGCCATCACCGTCTCTGCGACGTCTTTCAGCAAGGCACGGCCATTGGCGGCGGAGTCATTGAGAAGCTCGAGACGCTGTTTCGGATTACAAGCGGCGGTCTTATGGTAATTTTCCCACATGCGGTGACCTTGATGCACAATTTCTACCATCAGGCTTCTCCCACATCGCTGTCACCAGCATAGCAGCGATAGGCGATACTCACCTTGCGGACGAAACCAAAGGTTAGCACGCAGATGATCACCGCCTTCCAGGTCATGAAAAAGCGCATGTCATTAATCCCCATGCGGGCGCAATCATCCACCTGCAGCGACCGGCCGCGGCGTGCGGCGAATCCCCAGGCCAAAATCGTGATTTCTATGGTTTTCCCGCCGATCGGCCGGGGATCGATCATCGCCAGATAGGCGTCACCTCGGTTCGCCATCATCTGTCCGATCAACAACAGGACCAGAATCACCATCACTATCAGTGACCAAATTGCCATCATTTCCCCCCAAAGTTCATCTCGCGTTCACGAAAGGTTTGCGGGGTGAGACGAGCGCTGTATAGGATAAAAATGCACATTCATCCCTTGATGACCGACAATCAGGACATAGCCGATATTTGCGCGCGTTTCTCAACGGCCGATTTCGTTACCGTTGATACTGAATTCATGCGCGAAAATACCTATTGGCCGATATTATGCCTGATCCAGATTTCTGATGGCAAAGAAGCCGCAGCTATTGATCCCCTTGCCAAAGGCATCGACCTTCAGCCGCTGCTCGACTTGCTTGTCGACAATGAAGAGGTGCTCAAGATATTTCATGCTGGCGGCCAGGATGTCGAGATCATCCACAATCTGACCGGCAAAACACCTCACCCGATATTCGACACGCAGATTGCCGCCATGGCGATCGGGCAAAGCGAACAGATCGGCTATGCCAATCTGGTCGACAGCTGGCTCGGGATCACCCTCGACAAGGGCGCGCGGTTTACCGACTGGTCGCGCCGGCCATTGAACGAACGTCAGATCAAATATGCGATTGCTGACGTAACCCATCTGGCCGATATTTTCCCGAGAATGCTCGACAAGCTCAGGGAAACCGGACGCGGCATCTGGATCAATGCGGAGATGGAAAAGCTCGCCGATCCTAACAATTACATCAATGATCCGGAAGTTTCCTGGCGGCGAGTCAAGTCGCAGGGCCGCAATCTTGACGTTTTGGGTCGTCTCAAGGCGCTAGCGGCATGGCGGGAACGCGAAGCGCAAAGCAAGGACCTGCCACGCGGGCGGATCATGCGCGACGAGACATTGGCGGATATTGCCGCACATCCGCCCAAAGATCAGGCCAAGCTCGGTCAGGTGCGCGGTCTTTCCGCCGGTTGGAAAAATAATGATATTGGCGCCCGGCTGATGGAAATATTGGCCAATGCCAAGCCATTATCCAAGGACGAACTGCCGACGAAAAGTGGCCGTCGTCCGAAATCCGGCAAAGAAAATGGGCTGGTCGCGGACCTGCTCAAACTGCTGTTGAAAATCCGGTCTGCAGAAATGAATGTCGCCTCGAAACTGCTTGCCCGGGCCGATGATCTCGACCGGATCGTCGCCGGTGAGCGCGAAGACGTTCCGCTTCTTGAGGGTTGGCGTTATGAGGAATTCGGGCGGGATGCGATTGACCTGATCGAGGGCCGGATGAGTTTCACCGTCAATGATGGCAAATTGCAGATGACCCATCAGCCGGAACCAGCCGACAGCGACTGATCACTCGCTGACCATTGCCGATTCGAGATTGAGCTTATTGGCCAGATTGCCGTGACGCTTGGCCACGGCATCGCCATAGAGATGGGTGAGATCGCCGGCCATGACCAGCTCCAGCCTGTCGCCTGATTTGCGTATTCTCGTTTGCTCCAGCGGGTTGCGCGTGCCGCCGCTCAACCGCTGCCCCAATCGCATCGCCAAGCCCCAGCAAATTGCGCGCTGAGTCGCCTCTTCACTCGCCAATTTACCGCCACCGGCGAAGATATTCGCGCCGCCACCAAAGCTGGTATAGAGCGCCTGCCCCAGCATTTCGCGCTCGGGACCCGTGATGCCAACCCAATTGCCATGCAAGCCCATGACCAGTCCCCGTTCCGCCCGGAAATTGGGATTGGCGCGCCAGGCCACATCCCCGAGATTGCAAGCCGCCTGCCGGATCCGCTGCCACTCCGGCGGGTCATCCGAAAAAATCTCTGCAATCCATTTGCCAAGCAATTTGCTGTTCGCCGGAAAACGGGCCTGGGCACTTCCTGAATCTTCAGTCGCCAGCAACAGCGGGTCGCGCTTGGCCTCTGCCTTGCTGATCGACTGAAACAGCATGCCTTCGCGCACGCCATAAGCGGACACCACCATCTTGCTGCTATCGAAATGGCGCACCAGCAGGGACAACAGCCAGGCTGCGTCGTTGAGCGTGGGGATTCGGGATGTCGACAGGCCGGGCACCGCCTTCAGCTTGTCCCGGCTCATCCGCGCCAGCTGGCTTACCAGTCGCCGCGCGCGCTGGGGTTGCATTTCATAATGATGGATCACCCGCAAAGGATAGCCGCTGTCATACATGTCGAGCCGCGCCAGCGACCGCCAGGAGCCACCGACGAGATAGAATGGCAATTGCTGTCCATCTTTCTCCCAGCCGGTCTTTTTCAGCATCTTGCGTACTTGCCGCTTGAGCTTGTCCTTGCCCTTCGCGCGGAGGTCGGCGACCCGCAACACGCCAAGCGGGAATGAATATTTGTCGAGCACTTTGCCATTTTCGACCAATGCCAATTCCAGGCTGCCACCGCCGAGATCGCCGACAATGCCCTCGGCATCCGGGATAGCGGAGATCACGCCGAGCGCGGTCAGTTCCGCCTCTTCCTCGCCGTCCAATACCATGACATCAAAACCGATTTGGCTCGCGACCTTGAGCAGGTCCTTGCCATTGCTTGCATCGCGAACCGCGGCGGTAGCGAAACTCTTGATATTGTCGACCGCCATATCATCGCAAAGATGACGGAAACGCTCCAGACCGCGGACGGCCAGCGCCATCGAATCATCGGCAATTGCGCCCGTCGTGGCCAGCTCCTTGCCCAGACCAGCCATCACCTTTTCGTTGAACAATATCGCCGGGACTCGCGCAGGCCCTTGATAGACCACGAGCCGGATCGAATTGGAGCCAATATCAACAATCGCGGTCCGCTGATTGGACCGCGACTTTTTTTCCCTCGTGAACAATTTCGGGATGCTCTCAGATATTGCCAACATATCAATCAGGCTTTTTCTTGCGACGGCGGAGACTGAGGCGCGGCACAGCATTGCTTTTCTTGAGCGCCTTGCCACGACCCGACAGAGATGGATTGGTCATAAAATAGCGGTGCAGGTTAAACGGTTTCGAGGACGGCACAACCCGCGTATAGCTGCCATCGACATTGAGTTCCCAGCTTTGCTCATCATCGATCAGATTGGCCACCATCACCTGATCCAAGATCTGGTCATGTACGGTCTTGTTGCGGATCGGCATCATATATTCGACTCGACGATCGAGGTTACGCGGCATCCAGTCCGCGGACGAAATATATAGTTTCGCGTCGTCATTTGGCAGATCCTTGCCATTGCCAAATGCCCATATCCGGCTGTGCTCGAGAAAACGGCCGACCACCGATTTGACCCGGATATGATCGGACATGCCAGGCACGCCTGGGCGCAGGCAGCAGATCCCGCGGATGACGAGATCTATTTCGACCCCGGCATTGCTCGCCTGATAGAGCTTCTCGATCAGCGCCGGATCCACAAGCGAATTCATTTTCGCCCAGATCATGCCCGACTTACCGGAACGCTCATTGGCAATTTCCTCGTCGATCAAATCCATCAGGTCCTGCCGCAGATAGCGCGGTGACATCGAGATCAGGTCCAGCTTCTCCGGTTCGACATAGCCTGTGATATAGTTGAACAGCTGCGCCGCATCGCGCGACGCCTTGGGATCGGCGGTGAAGAAGCTCAGGTCGGTATAGATTTTTGCGGTGATCGGATGATAATTGCCCGTGCCGAAGTGACAATAAGTCCGATAGCCTTCCTGTTCCTTGCGGACGACCATCGAAATCTTGGCGTGGGTCTTCCACTCGATAAAACCATAGACGACCTGTACACCCGCGCGCTCCAGCGCGCTGGCCCAAAGCAGATTCTGCTCTTCGTCAAACCGGGCTTTGAGTTCGACGATCGCGGTGACTGATTTTCCAGCCTCAGCCGCATCAATCAACGCCCGCACCACCGCCGATTGCTTGCCCGCGCGGTAGAGCGTCTGCTTGATCGCAACAACGTCGGGATCAGCGGCCGCCTGACGCAAAAATTCAATCACCACTTCGAAAGACTCATAAGGGTGATGGACCAATATGTCCTTGTCGCGGATGGCCGCAAAGCAATCGCCGCCATGGTCGCGAATCCGTTCCGGGAACCGCGGACTATAAGGCGTGAATTTCAGGTCCGGGCGATCTTCATCAACCAATCTGTCAAGGTCACCAATGCCGACCAACCCGTCAAACCGGCTCTCGGTTGCGCCATCATGCAGCAGGTTTTGGCGAAGCATGGCAATCACTGGATCGCTGAGATCGGGACCCATTTCGAGACGAATCACATCCCCCCGGC
This sequence comes from Sphingomonadales bacterium EhC05, assembly GCA_001650955.1. Taxonomy (GTDB): domain Bacteria; phylum Pseudomonadota; class Alphaproteobacteria; order Sphingomonadales; family Sphingomonadaceae; genus Parasphingorhabdus. The sequence goes on along the minus strand of LXYP01000032.1, from coordinate 29,028 downwards.
GGCGGCGTTTTATTGCACTGCGGAAATAGCGGACGAGGTCTTCGGCCTCTTCCTCGACTTCGATATCGCTATCTCTGATGATCCGGAACAAACCGCTGCTGCTCACGTCATAGCCAGGGAATAATATGTTCGAAAAATGCTGAATGACCGTTTCAACCGAGACATAGGTTGCGGTTTCACCGGGTAGCCGGATGAACCGGGACAGACCGGATGGGATCATCACCAGCTCGCGGATACCCTGATTGTCCGATTTGCGCACGAGATCGAAGATCAGGCTCAAACCCTTGTTCGGAATGAACGGAAACGGGTGGGCAGGATCGAGCGCCTGCGGTGTCAGAACCGGGAATATCTGATCGAGGAAATGCTGCCGCAGCCAATTGGTATCACCGTCATCGAGATCGGCCAAAGCGGATACAAAAATATCCTCTTCGGCCAGCGCGACGCAAAGCTCATTCCAGACTTGCTGCTGATGCGCCATCAGATTTTCGGAGTGAACGGAAATCGCCTGAATCTGTTGCGTTGCAGTCAATCCATCGGGGGATCGCTCGGTAATATTTTGCCGATATTGCCCGACCAGACCAGCGAAGCGCACCATGAAAAATTCATCGAGATTGTTCCCGGATATCGAGAGAAAACGCAGGCGTTCGAGCAAGGGATGGGACTTGTTCTCCGCCTCCTCGATGACTCGCTCATTGAATCCCAACCAACTGATCTCACGATTAAAATAGCGCTCAGAGCCCAGTTCCAGAACCTGCTCGACCGGTTCCAGATCATTGTCGTCCAAAAATTTGGTCTCTGGAGTGGGACCACCCATTCATTTCGCTCCCGTCATGTCGTCAGCTTCGGTCGAGACATTATCATCAATATCTTGCAATTGCATCCATGCGCTCCGCGCAATAGCCAAGGTGATCGGTTTTTTGCGCGCGCTGGCGAGCTGGTCCATATTGCGTGCCAAAAGCTGAATATTGGGATAGCTGCGCTCCATTCTCTTGCCCAAAAACCGGATTGCATCTTCGCTGATCGACATTCCGCGCCTGACGAAATATTTTTGCAAAAGCCCCTCAATCATCGGCTGATCGGGCGCGCCGAGTTCCATCATATGCGAGGCCGCCAACCGGGATTTCAAATCCGGCAATTTTATGCCCCATTCCGCCACCGGCTGGCGCGATACGAGCAACAGCGGCGTTTTTTCCTCATTGGCGATGTTCCAGCGATGAAACAGGGCATCATCAGCGCATTGTGCAGCATCATCTTCGATGGATCCGCCACTATGCGCTAGAAACTGGGCCGCCATGGCGGTTTTGCCCGCGCCTTCCGGGCCCACCAAAATGCCTGTATAATGGGGCCATAGCTGCCAGTTCTGTAACTGCTCATGCACCCATTTATTGGCTTCGGTGATGATATAGTCGCTATCCTCGGCCTCCCCGTCAATATCGAACGGAAGCGCAATCTGATTCACTGATTCGATCCGCCATTCGGAGCAGATGTTTCGCCAGGACGAGTGATACGCAGTGCGTTCGCCCCTTGCTGGACCTGCCAACCACGCGCTCTGAGCGCTGCGGCAAGCGAAGCGATATCGCCTCCATAGGATACGCGCATCACCGATACACCGCCCAGAGCAAGGCTCGAGGTGGCGGCAGAAGACACGCCGGGAACCGAACGCAAAGAGGATTCACCGCGACCTACTGCGCCTGCATCCGGCGTATCAAATTGCACCGTGACGGTAATCGCCGCACTCGCTTGCGGTGCTGGAAGGCTCGGACGATTCTCGCTGGCACCCGTGCCGTTATTGCCGCTGACCGATGCGCCATTGCCAAGATCTTCCGCTTCATCTTCCACATCAAAATCAGCGAGATCAAGTTCATCAAGACTGAAGGGATCATCAATGATCAACGACTTCTCGGTCTTCAAAACACCTCTTGAAACTGCGCTGGAATAGATAGCATCCATCCGGACAATGCCTTGATCCAGCATCTTGGGAATATCTTCGCTCCGTTCGACACGCAGAGTGAAGCTCTCGATAAATCTATTATCCGGCCCAAAACGCGCGGCAAATTGCCCGGTCACGGGACCGCCGGGATATTCATAGTCTAGTCTGACAATTGGAATGATCACATCGGCTGCACCAAATTGGTCCAATATTGTCCGCCACCAGCGTCGGTCCCGGCGATCAGCCTGCCCGGCTGTCAGAACCAGAGATTCGCTGTCGGATCCATAAGCACGCACATAATCAATGGCACTGTCACCGGAACGGAAGCGGGCCCAGGCTTTTTGCCATTCGGTGCGATTTTCAAAAACCTGCGGCGAACCGGCACTCCACATGATCGGCAGAACCAGCAATGGCGGTGACCGCAATCTCTTGCCACCGACGCCCAATATCGATCCCGCGCGGGCCCGATCAAACATCACCCCGAGAGTCGCAATATAGCGTTTGGGTCCGATTTGCTCCTGTTCGACAACGATCGCCGAAACAATATTGTTCAGCGCGCCATCCGAAAGCCGGGCATTCGAACCACCCTGAGTCCGCTTGTACAGCATCGCCCAAGCCTTGCGCTGGGCTTCCTCCCAGCCCTTTTGCCGAGCTTCCATCGCATTTTTGCCGCGCACATCGACTTCAACGCCGGTGACTTCAAAATCACCGGTACTGGCCAAGGGAGCAATTCCACGCTCGACACCTTCAAGCTGAGCAAAAACAACCGCTCCGGCCAATGCCATGATGATGCCGATACCTGCGGCAATTTTGATCTGAAACTTGGTCAAAATTTTCATTTGCGCTCTTTTGACGATTATGACGTGGAAATCCAGCCGTGAGTTGTCTAATCGCTCAATTCATGAGTGAAAAGAAAAATGAGCCCGAATCCTATACCTATGCAAAAGCCGGTGTATCGATTGCTGCGGGCAACGCGCTGGTCAAGGCAATTGCCCCTCTGGCCAAGGCCACTGCTCGCCCGGGCGCAAATGCGGAACTTGGCGGATTTGGGGGATTTTTCGACCTTAAAGCGGCTGGTTATGACGACCCTTTGCTTGTCGCGGCCAACGACGGCGTGGGAACCAAGTTAAAACTGGCTATCGACCATGATCGCCACGACACGGTGGGAATCGATCTGGTCGCGATGTGCGTCAATGATCTGATCGTCCAAGGTGCCGAGCCCTTATTCTTTCTCGACTATTTCGCGACCGGCAAATTGGAAAATGGCGTTGCCGAACGCGTCGTTGCAGGCATTGCCGAAGGCTGCAAAATGTCGGGCTGTGCGCTTATTGGCGGCGAAACCGCTGAAATGCCGGGCATGTACGCCGATGGCGACTATGATCTCGCGGGTTTTTGCGTGGGTGCCGTCGAACGCGAAAAAGCGGTTACCGGAGCCCAATTGGAAGCCGGCGACATCTTGCTCGGCCTCGCCTCGTCGGGGGTACATTCCAACGGCTTTTCGCTGGTCCGCAGACTCGCAGAAGACAAAGGATGGCGGCTGGATCGCCCTGCCCTGTTCGATTCGGATATATTGCTGATCGAGGCGCTGATCGCGCCGACTCGCATCTATGTGAAATCATTGCTGCCGTCGATGCAGTCTGGCCGGATCAAGGCACTGGCGCATATCACCGGCGGCGGGCTGCTCGAAAACATCCCGCGCGTTCTGCCGGTCGGGCTGCATGCGCATGTTGATGCCAGCAGTTGGGACCAGCCGCGGCTCATGGCCTTCCTGCAAGCGCAGGGCAATATTGAACCCGAAGAAATGGCGCGGACTTTCAACTGCGGTATCGGGATGATTCTGGCCGTGTCACCGGATGAAGTGGTGGCCACGACTCGGGATTTGGAAAAAGCTGGCGAAACCGTATTCCGCGTCGGCGATATCCAAACAGGCACCAAAGGGTGCACCGTGTCCGGCAATTCCGATACGTGGTCAGCGATGAGCGACTGGACTGCGACCCATCATGGCTAGATCAGATGTCGTTCGGTCTGTGCCGCCTGAAGGCTCGCGGCTGCGGGACATAGAAGCTTCGAATGACCCGGCGCGAGCGGTGTCCCGATGATCAAATCCAAGATCGCCATCCTGATCTCCGGCCGAGGTTCCAACATGGGCGCCCTGCTCTACGCGGCGAAGGCAGAAGACTGCCCCTATGAAGTGGCACTGGTTGCCTCGAACGATCCCGGTGCACGCGGTCTCGCGCTGGCGGCGGCGGAGGGCATCCCGACTTTCTCCCATTCCCACAAAGCACTGGCGCGCGAGGATCATGACCAGATCATGCATGATGCGATCATCAGATCCGGCGCGGAATATGTCGCTTTGGCGGGATATATGCGCATACTCTCGGATGCATTTGTCAGCAAATGGTCGCAGCATATGCTCAATATTCACCCAAGCCTGCTCCCCAAATATAAAGGGCTGGACACGTATCAGCGCGCCATCGATGCCGGCGACAGCCACGCCGGATGCAGCGTGCATCTCGTCACGCCCGAACTGGATGACGGTCCGGTTCTCGCGCAGACGGAAGTCGCCATTCTGCCCGATGATGATGCCGAGAGCCTCGCCAGTCGCACATTGATCGCCGAGCATCAGCTCTATCCAAGCGCATTGGCGAAATATGTCACCCGGGAAGCGCAGCCGGAATGGATATTGGATCAGGTGCGGCAACGGGCCCTCGCGCTGTCAGAAACCCATGAGCGGCTGAGCTTCGGCTCCCCCGGCTGGCGCGTGGGCAGCGAGAAAACTGGCAAATATTTCGCCTATTTTACTCAGCGCCTCCATGGCGAAGCGAGTATTGGGCTGCTCGTCAAAACCTCGGGGCTGGACGAACAGGCGGCCTTGCTGGATGCAGATCCGGATCTTTATTATGCACCCAAATTCTATGGCAAATCCGGCTGGATCGCGATTCGCCTCGATACCGGGCGCACCGACTGGGGTCATATATCCGACTGGCTCGCCAAAAGCTGGCGGATGGTCGCGCCGAAAAAACTCACCCGAATGATGGATATAGCCGACGAATTTTAGAAAAAATGTATCGCGGGCCAGTATTTTGGTGACAAAAGGAGGAGGGAGGATGTGCCACCAAAAGTAACTGTGCGACCTCGGGAGAGAGATGTGCCGACCCGCGATACTATGTGTGATTAGCCCGCGAACTGCGAGGATACGATACGGTCAATAGACCGTATGACTACATTCCCGCTTCGACCGCCAGCCGGACCATGTCCGCTGCGCTGGGAACATTGAGTCGTTTCATCAGGATCGACCGGTGCATTTTGACGGTCCGCTCGCTGAGACTGAGCTCATGAGCAATCTGCTTGTTGAGCAGCCCTTTGGCGATGAAGTTGAGCACTTCTCGCTGGCGTTTGGACAAGTCCTTGACGATTTCCACCGCCCGCATCCGCCGCGCTTTGCTCAGGCTGGGCACATCCGCGTCAATTTCGACTTGCGAGCCGAGAAAATATTCGAGCTCCCCGTCATCATCAAACAGCGGCGCAACCAGAACCGCATTTTGAAACGGCGTCCCGTCTTTCTTATAGTTGAGAATTTCAACCAATACAGATTTCTGCTGGCGGACCCCGCGACGGATTTCCTCCGTCAGCCATGGTTCGGTCGCCTCACCTGACAGAAAGCGGCAATTGCGTCCAACGATGAACTCGCGGTCATAGCCGGTCAGCGCAATGAACGCATCATTCACCGCCACAATCGGATTGTCCGGCAGACGCGGATTGCTGATCACGGAGGCAATCGGGCTGTTTTCGATCAGCGCCATCACCGCAGCCTTGGGCTTGTCGGCCTGCGGGACCTCTATCGGCCCTTCGTCATCGCTCACTCTATCTCCAGCCATGATCGCAACTTACGCGAACAACATCATACAAGGCAAGCAGTTCAGCCAATCAATTGACCACGCCTTCCATCACCGATTTGGCATTGTCGACCCGGATCGCAGCGCCGTTGATGAACTTGCTCTCATCCGACGCGAGAAACAGCACCGTATTGGCAATGTCATCGGGCTCACCGAGCACGCTGGGGCCTGGCCCCTCGCTGGCCGGACGCAGATCGTCGCGGCCCATCACCTTGGGACCGATATTCTCAACCATCGGCGTCAAAATGCCCGCCGGATGGACGCTGTTACAGCGGATGCCATATTCATTATTCCCGCAATGGACTGCGACGCTGCGAGTCAGACTTTCAATCGCCCCCTTGGCCATCGCATATGCGACCACAATCGGTTCACCGACAATCGACGCGATCGAACACATGTTGATAATCGATCCGCCACCTGAGGCCTTCATCGCCGGAACCGCATATTTACATCCGAAAAAGGCGCCATCGGCGCTGACCGCCATGACAAAGCGATATTCTTCAGTCGTCTGGGTTTCAATCGTTCCGGGTTCGACGACGCCGGCATTATTGACGAGAATATCCAGCCGGCCATGTCGCGAAACGACATCGGCGACGAGATCTTCCCAGCCTTGCTCCTCCCCCACATCCTGCACATGAAATTCTGCAGCGGCGCCAATCTCTCCGGCAACCCGCTGACCATTTTCGGCATCCATATCGGTCATGATGACGGTGGCGCCTTCGCGCGCGAACATCCGTGCATCGGCTTCACCCAGGCCTTTGGCCGCACCTGTTATTATTGCCACTTTGCCTTGCAGTCGACCCATGCTCTATCTCCTCCACACTTTTCAAGCTTGAGGCTAGAGCCAGCGACCAACAATAACGACTGGCAAAATTGGGAGACAATTGAATGTATAATCTGGAGCAGCTTTCTGCGCGGGAAGAAATACGCGATATCCTGCATCGCTATTGCAAGGGGATTGATCGCCGTGACTGGAAACTGGTGCGTTCCTGCTTCGCCGATGATCATATTCACAAACATGCGGAATATGAGGGCCCACCGGATGAATTTATCGGCTTTGCCAGCGACGTTCTGGTCAATATCCCGGGCACCCATCACTCGATATCCAATGTCCATATCACGCTCTCGGACGACGGCAACAGCGCAACGACCGAGGCCAATTTTGTCGCCTATCACTATATCGAGGCGGGCAATCCCGATTTTGCTCCATGCGAAACCCATGGCAAAGCCACCGACTGGATCGTCGCGGGCCGCTATTGCGATCGACTGGAACGGCGCGATGGCAGCTGGATCATCGTTCGGCGCGAAGCATTTCACGACTGGGAACGCGCCGAAGAGGCGACCAGTGCCGCTGTGCCAGAAGGACATCACGCAGCGCCAGACTAAGGCCTCTACCCTAGTCCACCCGCGCTTCAAATGTCACCGTGAAGCTTGGTTGGTCGACGCCAGAGGCGGCGTCCATAATGCCCCTTGGCCTTATTCTGAGACCTTTCACATTGGAATCAAAGCCACTGGTATTGGGATCATAATTATACGGTCCACCGCCGCCAGCCTGGCTGGAGAAACTGACTCGCGTGCTCGGGTTGAAACTGTTCAATCCACTGGGCGTGCTGCCTTCGATGAACTGCACCGGCGTCGACGCATCATAGGTGACATCTGGCGGCAATGGATCAAAAATTCTGATCCTATTATTGTCAATTGGTGAACTGCCGAGGTTCTTTACCTCTATCGAGTAACGGATAATCGCTCCTGGAATCCGTTTGGGATTGTTGGTGCCGTTAATCGGATCCGAGATCACAGTCGATTGCTTCAATAATATCAGAGCCCCGGTCGTGACGTTCCGTGTGTTGGTCAGAATGCAGCGCACGACATCGCCCAGCCCCAAATTGAAATCAATATCAAGCGATGTCGGTACCACCGAACTGGAGCCTCCATAGTCATTGGTGCAGGATAATGTGGGCGTATATTGCGCCAAGACCGTCGAGCCGGCTGAGAGCTCATCAAGCCGGTAACTGGTCCCTGCAACCGCTTGAATTGGCGCGATTATACCATTTGTGACGGTCGTCCCGGTGCCGCTGGTAATGGTGTTCGCGAGTGTGGACGAGCCTTGCCGAATCCGGATTTCGAACTGATCGCTGTCAAATATGCGCCCGGATGCAGCGAGCTGCTTTTCAAATGAAATATGCGGATAGGCTGCATTATTGAACACACATTCCACCGCATCGCCGAACGCCAGTGAACCAAAATTATAGTTGGTTGTCTGCAAATTGTTCGGCAACGTCGTCGGCGATCCGGGATTATTGTTGGAGCAGGTGAGAGATGGTCGATATTGGCTGAGGGCGCTGGCACTGCCACTGGCCATCACCTCGGTCAGATTGATCGGAATACCGGAAGCAGTTGAGATGACGGCAGCTGAAAATGGTCCGTTGCCGGTTCCGCTGGTCGTACCGGATGCCAGGGGCGTGCCTGATGATGTCGAGGTAATCTGAAAGGTAAATTGGTCTGCAGGATCAATCCGGGCACCGGTAATGGTCTTGTTGAGGGTGATCGACGCAAAGCGCACCGCGAACATCATGCCCTGCAGTCCTGCCCCTTGCATGGTGGCGGTCACATTGGTCGGCGTATCGGTCCCGAAGATAAAACCGCCGACGCTGCCCGTGTTGCCGTCACCGGATGCCCGTACAATAGTCGATCCCACGCCGGTGAGCGCTGGATATTGGCTGCCGCTCGTCGGTGGCACCGCATCTAAAGTCTCCCATGCCGAACCATTGGTTCCAAATTCCAGAAATTCGGCATTGTCCGTCGATTCCGCATCCGCCACAACAAAAGCATAGGCGCTGACCGACGAGACACCAGGCGGCGGGTTGACGGTGATATTGGAGAAAGTGAAATCCACCCGCGAGCCGCTGTTCAGCATATAGAGAATCGGTCGGCCAGGTATGTTGAGAAAGGACGAATTGCCGATGGCCGCGCCGGTCCAGCTCGGGGCCGGCTGATCCGCAGCAGCGGTCGCGGCAGTGCTCGCAGCGTTGAGCGTGAACTGCAGTTGCGAGCCATCGGCGAGATCGAAGGAGAAATTCTGTCCCGATGCTGAACGCGCAGCCGCATCATTATAGTCGGAAAAATCCAGCCAACAATATGTCGTCCACGCAGCAGGTGCGGAACCTTGCGCGCCTGCTGAAGCGCAGGTGGCGGCTGATGCACTGGACGCGCCAAATGTCACGGCGCCAATCAGCACCATTAAAACAACCAGTCTATGCGCGAACCATCGCGACACCCGTGCATACTCCCACATTCAGACGGGAGCCGCGCAGGCGGCGCTCCCTGACCAAATTACGGTAAGTAAATCAGGTTAATGGAGAGTAAAAATACGCAATTGTCGGCGACTTGAAAAAAGCTGAGATTAACCAACAATCTCATCTTCGTTAAAGAAGTAAGCGATTTCAATCGCTGCATTTTCTTCGCTATCGCTACCATGGACACTGTTCGCTTCGAGACTCTCAGCCAATTCTTTGCGAATCGTGCCAGGAGCAGCGTCTGCCGGGTTGGTTGCACCCATGATGTCGCGATTGGCTTGCATGGCGTTTTCGCCTTCCAAAACCTGCACGACGCAAGGTCCGCTGGTCATGAAATCAACCAGTTCGCCGAAGAAAGGACGTTCGCTATGCACGGCGTAGAAACCTTCGGCTTGCGCCTTGGTCATGTGAATACGCTTCGATGCGACAATGCGAAGGCCAGCCTCTTCAAGCATTTTGGTTACAGCGCCGGTGATGTTGCGACGGGCTGCGTCAGGTTTGATGATCGAAAATGTCCGTGTGATGGCCATGATTATGCTCCGTAAATCTAGGAATTTGTATATTTGCGCCGCGCTTAGCCGCTGCACTGCAGCATGGCAAGTTTTAGGAGAATTGATTATGCTTCTTTTTGACGCGCGGTCAGCTCTTGGTGCTGCAATCTTGTTGCAGGCTGGTCTCCCGGAACTATAGACTGACCGCATATGATATGTCAGTTTTGCACCATTTCCCTACCTGACGTCCTTCAATATATGTGGCGGCAACGCGCGATCAAACCAGGCAGGAACAGCATATGCATCAGATCAAAAGTCCATATCATCTCTATCTGGGCCATGGCGACAATCCGCTCCAGATAAAGACAGCAGGCGGGATTGCGCAATGGCGTCCCGATCTATGCGTCGGCGAATTTGGCAAACCGCTCTCATTGGGACTGGAATATCTGACGCCGCATGAAGCATATGCAAAAGGTGCGAAAACCTTTGTTCTGGGACTGACCAACACGACTGGCGACATTTCACAGGATTGGCGCCCTGATATCTTGGCCGCGATCGACGCGGGCATGGACATCGCCAACGGTCTTCATCAAAAGTTGAGCGATGTCGATGAACTCAGATTGGCGGCAGAAGCGAAGGGTGTGATCCTGCATGACGTCCGCCATGAGATTGGCAAATTGCCGATCGGAACCGGTGCGAAGCGCAGTGGCAAAAGAATATTGACGGTCGGCACGGATTGTTCGGTGGGCAAGATGTACACCGCATTGGCCATTGAAAAAGAAATGAAATCACAAGGGTTTAACGTCGATTTTCGAGCGACAGGGCAAACTGGAATATTGATTTCCGGCAGCGGTCTTCCCGTCGATGCCGTCATATCGGATTTTATCGCCGGCGGCGTCGAACAGCTTTGCGGCGCAAATGACGACGATCATTGGGATGTCATCGAGGGTCAGGGCTCCTTGTTCAATCCCGCTTATGCCGGCGTGTCGCTTGGCCTTCTCCACGGTGCACAGGCAGATGTCCTGATCATGTGTCATGAAGTCGGCCGTCAGCAAATCAAGGACAAGAAAGGCTATCCGGTGCCGGACTTGCAGGATTGCATCGAGACCAATGTAAAGATGGCGCGACTGACCAATGCACATGCAAGGCTGGGCGCTATTGCCATCAATTGCCGGGTGGTTGGTGCGGACAAGGCTGATGCGCTATGTGAGCAATTGTCAACGCAATTTTCTGTCCCGTGCTTTGATCCGATGGTCCATGGCACAGGCCGCTTTGTGGACAGTCTGTGATACAGCGTTCCCTCTCGATCATCGAGCAGGTCTGGCCGCTCCAAAATCCCTTCATCATTTCGCGCGGCGGTCGGATGGAAACGCGAACGGTGACCGTTTTGCTGGAACAGGATGATGTCGTCGGGCGCGGCGAATGTGTGCCCTATGGCCGCTATGGTGAAACAATCGCAAGCGTGACTGCCCAGGTCGAGCAGCTTGGGGAGCGATTGGAGGCCGGCTTGAGCCGGACGCAATTGCAACGGATCATGCCGGCCGGTGCAGCCAGAAATGCGATCGATGCGGCGCTGTGGGATCTTGAAGCGAAATCGACTGGTCGCGATGTCGGGCAACTGTCTGGCCTGGCTTGGCCCAGCAACATTTCGACCGTCCAGACAATCAGCATTTTGACGCCGGAAGAAATGGGCAAAAAGGCGCGCGCGCTGGATCATTATCCGCTGCTGAAAGTCAAACTTGACGCCGAACAGATCATTGAGCGCGTGGCTGCGGTTCATGCCAATGCACCCAAGTCCAAGCTGCTCGTTGATGCCAATGAAAGCTGGACGATCGACATATTGAACCGGGTTGCAGCGCAATTGCCGCAATATGGCGTGCGGATGATCGAACAGCCATTGCACGCCGACGCGGACGAAAGTCTGGCCGACCATGATGGCCTGCTACCGATTTTTGCAGATGAGAGCTGCCATATACGGTCGGATCTCGACGGCCTCAAAGGCAAATATGATGGCATCAACATCAAGCTCGACAAAAGCGGTGGTCTGACCGAAGCATTGGCACTGGCCGACGCCGCGAAAGCCCAAAATTACGAGATCATGTTGGGATGCATGTTGGGTACATCGCTGGGAATCGCGCCAGCCATGTTCCTCGCCGATCGGGCCAAATATGTCGATCTCGACCCGCCGTCACTGGTCGCCAAGGATCGGGAATATCCGGTTCACATCAACAAGGGCAGGATAGCCACTCTATCGCCGTCTCTATGGGGCGGCTCGACGCCTTAAAACCCGCCGATAGCGTCGCTTTCGCTATTTACCGCTGCCGCCGATTATCATCGCATTCACGCCGCCCGAGGGGTCGGTGGTCACCGATATATTGACGCCCTCGCCATTTTTGCCCTCGCCGCCAATCATCTGCATGTCGCCGGCCTTGACCTCGGTTTTGATATCAATCCCTTTGGACTTTAGCTGAGCTCGATAGAAATCGATAACGTCGTTCTGACTGGCATCGATTTTGAGCACGACCATCGCGCCCGATGATTGCCCATCCAAACCAGAGATGCTCGATTGCACATCTGCGTCTGGATAAATGGCTATTCCCATCGGCAGATCGGCACTTGCCTTGCTGCCGGTAGATATGCGGACTTCGCCCTCATCCGATTTGATCACAGTCTCGCTATTCTCGTCATCGCCACGCACCGAATAGCTGCCTTCATTGCCGTCGCCATCGTCAAATGTGCCGGAGGCAACTTCATCATTGCCGCCACAGGCTGCAGTGATCAGGACCAGCGGCAGGATTAGCAATTTATTCATGTTCAAAATTTCCTCAGCTTCAAGCACGACCGTTGTTGGAAACTATCGCCATTGTAGCAAAAGTGCAAATCTGGCGAATCAAGGGCCTTCGACCCAACGACCGCCATCCTGCTTCCAGTAATGCGGGGTTACATCGTCTTTTGCCGACAAGGCGCGCCAGGTTGATCGCGCGCCGTCGATCTCTTCTGCGGTAAACAGCAGAAACGCCCGATCAAACTGCAATGCTTCATCGCGCCACAGACCATCGGACAATATGACAAATCTTGCGTCATTGGCCGCTTCACAACGATCCGAAATCAAGATCGGCTGACCGCTCTCCTGATCAGAGCCTGCGAAATCATGGGCGAGAAAGCTGGCCGGATCGTGGGTCCACAGCGCCTTACTCATTGCGGCACATTGCTTTTCATCCCGTGACACAAGCAGCACACGGGCGTCGGCCTGCAAACATTTGCCCGCTAGCATCGGCACCAGCTTCTCGGCCGGATCCCGGGTCAGATGATAGAAGTCAACACGCACCGCGGCACCTTCGCAACTTTTGGTTCCGCCCGCCGCGCAACATGTGCGGCAGGATCAGTCTTCAAAATGATCAGCGACATATTGGTTGAGCAAACGCACACCATAGCCAGTCGCGCCCTTTTCCCAGAGCGGACTCGCCTTGTCAGCCCACACCATGCCGGCGACATCGAGATGAGCCCATTTGACCCCCTCTTTAACAAAACGATGGAGGAATTGCGCGGCGGTAATCGATCCCGCTCCGCGTGGTCCGACATTTTTCATGTCCGCAATCGGCGAGTTGATCAGCTTGTCATAAGCTGGTCCAATGGGCAGGCGCCAAACCGGATCACCACTGTCTTTGCCGGCATCGACAAGATCAGCAGCAAGATCATCATCATTGCTGAAAACCCCGGCATATTCGTGCCCCAGAGAAATGATCATCGCTCCGGTCAACGTTGCCAGATCAATCATGATTTCCGGTTCGAACGTCTCCTGCGTCCAATGCATCGCATCGCACAGCACCAGTCGACCCTCTGCATCGGTGTTGATCACCTCAATCGTCTGACCCTGCATGCTGGTCACCACGTCGCCTGGACGCTGGGCCTTGCCATCCGGCATATTCTCAACCAAGCCGCAGATCCCAACGACATGCGCTTGGGCTTTGCGCCCGGCGAGTGCTTTCATGGTCCCTGCAACGGCTCCCGCGCCGCCCATGTCCCACTTCATTTCCTCCATGCCTGCGCCGGGTTTCAGCGAAATCCCGCCCGTATCAAATGTCACGCCTTTTCCGACCAGGGCCAGCGGTTTTTTCTGCTTGCCATCGGTGCCATCCCATTTCATCGCCAAAAGCCGCGGGGGCCGTTCGGATCCCTGCGACACACCCAGCAACGCACCCATTCCAAGCTTTTCCATCTCGTCCCAGCCGAGAATCGTAAATTCGACTCCCATATCTTTCAGCTCTTCACATCGCGCGACGAAGCTTTCCGGATAGATCGTATTGGCAGGTTCTGCGACCAGCTCGCGAGTTAGCGCAACGCCGTCCGCAACGGCCGAAAGATCAAGCCAGTCTTTTGCAGTTTCGAGATCCTGGTCGAGAACCGTTATCGTCGCCAAAGTGGGTTTCTGCTTTTCGGGCAATGTCGTCCGATATTTATCAATTCGCCAGCTGCGCAATTTCGCACCAAATGCCATGCGTGCCAAATCTTCCGTATCCAATCCTGAGGAGCAGATGGCCGCATGTTTTGCGCCAGAGCTCAGAATTTTCGCGACGGCCAATCCACCCGCGGCCTCGAGATCGCGACCTTTACCCTTACCGATGCCGGTCAGGACAATACGCAAAACCTGTCCGTTTTCAGACGTGAACGTCTCAAAAACTTCGCCGACTTTCCCGCCGAATCTGGCCGTCTTCGCGGCAGCGCGAATGATGTCACTATGTTCAAGACCGAAATCCACATGAGCGAGACCATCTTTTTCTACTGCAAAGATCAGCGCGTCTGCATCTTGCGGGCGTTTGTTGGTAAAGTTAAAGTTCATGTCGAGTTGATCCTCACGATGTTCAAATCCGGCGGGACGTCGCCGCCATCCATGTTATATTAAGGCTCGGTCAATGAAAGATCAGACTGGTTTTTGCAATGCCCGAATTGGTTGACCCTCGAGAGATATGCTTATGTTCCTTGCGACTGTAAAATTCCGCGAAAGAAAATTTGCAGACCATTCGATCTGGTGCAATAGGCGTTTGATTATTGGGAGGCCGCTTTGCGATTGCATTTTCGCGAGGGCCAGAAACTAGATTGAGCCAGTCGATGAAATCTTCAATCGTCGTAATTGCCAGTTTGCTTTCCTGGGCAGCGCCGAGTGCTGCGATGGCGCAGACTGAAGCTGCGCCGGTCTCGAGCGAAGAGATTGAGTTTAGCGCAGACACTTTGGACTATGATTTCGAAAATGACATTGTCACCGCGAGCGGCAATGTCATCCTGAATCGTGACGGCTATACGTTGCGCGCTGACGAAGTCGTGTGGAACCGCAAAACCGCGCGTGTGACCGCGAACGGCAATATCAGATCGGTTAGTCCAGACGGTGATGTCGCTTATGGCGACAAGATCGAGCTAACGGATAGCTTGCGGGACGGAGCCATTGATAATCTCTTGCTGGTTCTGGAAGATGGCAGCAGATTGGCGGCCCGCTCAAGCGAGAGATTTCCGGACGGCTCGATCTCGCTCGACAACGCCGCCTATACTGCATGCGCGGTGACCACAGAAGATGGCTGCCCGAAAAACCCCAGTTGGCAGATCAAGGCAGTGAAGGTCAAATATGATCCTGTCGAAAAACGAGTCAGCTATGAAGGCGCAAGGATCGAGATTTTCGGCCTGCCGGTTATTCCGCTGCCTGGCCTGTCCCATCCGATCACCAGTGAAAATCGCAGCGGTATTCTTGTACCGGACATTAAATTTGACACGGTGAATGGCGCGGCTTTGTCGGTTCCCTATTATTTCAATATCGGCCCCAATCAGGATGCCATGGTTACGGCCCAGCTGTTCACGAATGTCGCACCATTGGTAAGCGCGACTTATCGGCATCTTGGTGAAAAGGGAGCCTTCCAGATCTCTGGTTTCGCGACCTATAGCTCAAGAATACCGACAGGGGCGACGCAGGCATTGCCAAATGCCCAGGAAGATTTCCGAGGTTATATCGCCACCAGTGGGAGCTTCCGTCTGGACAATAATTGGACTCTGTCCCAATCGGCTCGCATCGTGACGGATCGCACATTCCTGCGGCGATATGATATCAGCGACGACGATAGCTTGCGTTCAACAATCAATTTGGAGCGAATCAGCAACACCAGCTATTTTTCATTGGCCGGCTGGGCGTTTCAAACATTGCGGACAAATGACCCTCAAAACCGCGTTCCAGTGGCATTGCCCGTCATCGATTTTCGCAAACGTCTTGCCGATCCTGTGCTCGGTGGCAGAATATTGCTGCAGGCCAACAGTCTGGCGATTGGACGCGCCGAGGGACAGGACACCCAACGCGCTTTTGCTTCGGCACGCTGGGACATGCGCAAGCTAACCAAAATGGGTCAGGAAATTACCTTTACCGGATTTGTTCGGGGCGATGTTTATCACAGCAGCGACAATGCCCTCAATGATACGGCAGTCTATCGCGGTCAAAGCGGATGGCAAGGCCGCGCGATTGCTACTGCGGCGGTCGATGTGAAATGGCCATTCATTGGCGAAGCTTTCGGTGGCACCCAGACCATCACACCAAGATTTCAGGTGGTCGCTACCCCTGCACTCTCCAATCTATCGGTACCAAATGAAGATGCGCGAGCGGTCGATCTGGAAGATAGCAATCTTTTCGCTCTGAATCGATTCCCCGGCTATGATCGTTATGAAGACAATGTCCGGGCAACTTATGGCCTCGAGTGGGAAATCAACCGGCCGAATTTGAGCTTCAACACGATTGTCGGTCAAAGTTACCGCCTGGCAAATAACAATAATATTGTTCCCGAGGGAACAGGATTATCTCAGAGATTTTCCGACATCGTCGGTCGGACCAATGTGCGGTTCCGTGATATCATCAAATTCACGCACCGCTTTCGCCTGGACAAGGACAGTCTCGCAATAAGGCGAAACGAGATTGACGCCACTCTGGGCGGCAAAGGGACCTATGCACAGATTGGTTATCTGAGGCTGAACCGGAATATCGGCAATCAGCTGGAAGACCTTCAAGATCGCGAAGAACTGCGCGTCGGCGGCCGTTATCAGATCGGCGACTATTGGTCGGTTTTCGGATCTGCGATCATCGATTTGACCGACGTCAGCGACGATCCATTATCCGTCTCGGATGGATATGATCCGGTGCGACATAGATTGGGCGTCGCCTATGACGATGGTTGCCTGTCGCTTGGCTTGACCTGGCGATATGATTATGAAGACAATGGAGACGCCCGCAGGGGTAGTACTTTCCTATTCCGGGTGGCTTTGCGCAATCTGGGCGTGTAAGAGGGTTATCAAGGAATTTACCGCTCATATGGGGTTCAGTGAGACCTCGTTATGACAGACAGAAACATATCTTTTAGTGCTAAAAAGAAACGAGAAATAAAGTCTATGGGTAACAATTTTCAAGGTCTGAAACGCAAGTTTTTGTTGCTGGCTGTGTTGGTTACTGCCGCTGCTTCGCCATCGATCGGCCAGACAGTGTCGGACCAGTCGGTCCCTCAGACCGGTTTGAACATTCCAGAAGAACTGACAATATTCGGCAAAAATGATCCGAACGTCCGGCGGGCTACGGCTATCGTCAATGGAGATATCATAACGGGAACCGACGTTGGCCATCGGCTAGCGCTGATCATCGCAGCAAATGGCGGAGAGATTTCGGACGAAGAAAAGCAACGCCTGCGACTCCAGGTTTTGCGCAACCTCATCGATGAAACGCTTCAAATTCAGGAAGCAGAGGCGAATGAGATTTCTATTGCGGATCAAGAAGTTGAATCCACATTTGTCCAGGTTGCCCAACAAAATTTCAAACAGGACATTGGTGCATTTGATCAATATCTCCGGTCTCGAGGCTCCTCGACAAACACGCTGAAGCAGCAAATTCGAGGCGAACTGGCCTGGAGCCGTTTGTTGCGGCGTAACATCCAGCCCTTCATCAATGTCGGTGATGAAGAGGTGAATGCGATCATCGCACGTTTGAACGCCTCCAAAGGTACGACGGAATACCGCATTGGCGAGATTTATATGTCGGCCACCCAAGAAACGACCGAACAGGTTGCTGTCAACATGCGCCAGATCTTGGAACAGATCCGTGCGGGCGGCTCCTTTGTTGCTTATGCGCGTCAGTTTTCGGAGGCCTCCACCGCTGTCACGGGCGGCGATCTTGGGTGGGTGCGCCCGGAACGATTGCCGCAATCCTTGTCCGATGCGGCCGCGCAAATGGACGTGGGACAGGTTGTTGGTCCCATTGCGGTACCAGGCGGCTTTTCAATCTTATATTTGATTGACCGCCGTCAGGTTTTGACCGCTGATCCGCGCAACGCATTGCTGAGCCTCAAACAGCTGGCCATTACCTTTCCAGAAGGCACCACCGAGGCGCAGGCGACCGAACGTGCAAGACAATTCTCAGATGCTACACAGGCGATCAAAGGCTGTGGTGCTGCGAATGAAACCGCGGCTCGGATCGGCGCCAGCATTGTGGACAATGATCAAGTGCGATTGCGTGATTTGCCAGGACCCTTGCAAAATACAATCGCCCAATTGCAAATTGGTCAGGCGAGCCAGCCTTTCGGGTCAGTCGCAGATGGTGTTCGGGTCCTGATATTATGTGGTCGCGATGATCCGCAGACAGCCGCAGCCCCGTCTTTCGATCAGATCATGTCCGAACTTGAAAATGAACGAGTCAACAAAAGAGCGCAGATCTATTTGCGTGATCTCAGGCGCGACGCCATTATTGAATATAATTGATGGCGGATTGGACTGCAAAGCCATTTGCCGTCACATGCGGAGATCCAGCTGGAATCGGGCCTGAAATTATTGGAAAAAGCTGGAAGTTAAGGCGCTCGTCCAGACTCCAGCCTTTTTTCATAGTTGGGAATATCGAAGATTTCCGAAACATCGGCGATTTGCCGGTGCAACAGATTGACGAACCCAACCAAGCGCTCGATATATTTGAAAAAGCTCTGCCGGTGTTTAACATTCACACCAGTGACGCCGCCATCCCCGGCGAGCCGAGTTTGGATGGTGCGCAATGTGCGTTGCATGCGCTGGAAATCGCATGCGGCCTAACCCGTTCTGGCGATGCCGGGGCGATTGTGACGGCACCAGTATCAAAATCTCAGCTTTATAAAGTCGGATTTCGCTATCCCGGCCAGACCGAATTCGTCTCTGAGCGCTGCGGAATTGCGCGAGAAAATGCCGTGATGATGCTCGCCGGCCCTTCACTTCGGGTGGTCCCGATGACGACGCACATAGCTCTGAAAGAGGTGCCAAACCGCTTAACTCGCGAACTGATTATCGCCCATGCGAAAACGGCCCGAAAAGCAATGATCCGCAATTTTGCAATATTGGACCCTCGGATTGCGGTTGCTGGTCTCAATCCGCATGCTGGGGAAGATGGTAATCTAGGGGATGAAGAAAGGACGATCATGCAGCCGGCCATCGATATATTACGTGCTGAAGGCATGACGATAACCGACCCATTGCCGGCCGACACATTATTCCATGAAGATGCCCGGGCGAAGTATGATGTTGTGCTCTGCCCCTATCATGACCAAGCACTAGTGCCACTCAAGACCCTGCATTTTTTTGATGGCATCAACATGACACTAGGCCTGCCAATCGTCCGCACGTCGCCAGATCACGGCACCGCTTTTGGGATTGCTGGTCAGAATATTGCCGATCCGCGATCGATGATTGCGGCCCTTCAGATGGCAGCAACCGCCGTTTCCAATCGGCAGAAATACGACATTTGAGCAAGCTTCCTCCCCTCCCTCCCCTCAGAAATGTCATTAAAGAACATGGCCTCTCAGCCAACAAGGCGCTGGGTCAGAATTTCCTTTTCGACACCCAATTGCTATCGCGCATCGCAGCCGTACCCGGAGACCTTCAAGGTCAATATATATTTGAAGTCGGCCCCGGTCCCGGCGGCTTAACGCGGGCCTTGTTGCAAGCCGGAGCCACGGTGATAGCCGTGGAACGCGATGCGCGCTGCCTGCCGGCGCTTGCTCAGCTCGCAGATTATTTTCCCGGACAATTGACCGTCATCAACGAGGATGCGCTGAAGATTGATCTCAGCACTTTGTTTGACCAGCCCTTTCATATCGTTTCCAACCTGCCCTATAATATCGGCTCGGCCCTGTTGATCAAATGGTTGTCCGAGCCGCAATGGCCACCGAGATGGCAATCACTGACCCTGATGTTTCAGCGGGAAGTGGCGGAACGTATTGTCGGTGCCGAATCCACCGACGCCTACGGACGACTATCGATCCTCGCACAGTGGAGATGCGACGCAAAGCTGGCGATGAATGTCCATCGCTCCGCCTTTACACCGCCGCCGAAAGTGATGTCGGCAATTGTCCATTTGACGCCAAAGAGTCAACCCGAAGGCGTCGACTTCAAGACCCTTGAAATGCTCACCCAGGCCGCGTTCAGCCAGCGCCGCAAGATGCTTCGACAAAGCCTGAAAGGCGTGCCCGGTGCCATCGATGCCTTGCAAGCGGCGGGCATTGATAGCGCCCGCCGGCCGGAGACAGTCAGCGTTGCCGAATTTGTTGCGCTGGCGCGACTGCTGTCCTAGCTCGCCGCTTTTAGCTTGCGCCGATAGGCATGCAATAATGGCTCGGTATAGCCGCTTGGCTGCTCAACACCTTTGAACACAAGATCGCGCGCGGCCTGAAATGCGAGGCTGGCATCGGGATTTTCTGCCATTGGACGATATAATGGGTCGCTCGCATTCTGACCATCCACCTTCGCCGCCATCCGCAGCAGCGCAGCATCGACCTGCTCCGCCGAACATACGCCATGCAACATCCAGTTGGCCATATGCTGGGATGAAATCCGCAATGTCGCACGGTCTTCCATCAGGCCGACATCGTTGATATCCGGTACTTTGGAACAGCCAATACCCTGATCAATCCATCGCACGACATAGCCCAATATCCCTTGCGCATTATTGTCGAGTTCGCGCTCGACCTCTGCATCAGACCAATTATGGCCCTCGGCCAGGGGAATGGTGAGCAATTTGTCGAGCGAGGCAATGCCATCGGCTGCGACCTCTTTCTGGCGCTCGAAAACATTGACGCGGTGATAGTGAATTGCGTGCAGCGTTGCCGCGGTCGGGCTTGGCACCCAGGCGGTATTTGCGCCGGTCATAGGATGGCCGATTTTCTGTTCCATCATATCCGCCATCATATCGGGCGCGGCCCACATGCCTTTGCCAATCTGGGCCTTGCCGGACATGCCGCAGGCCAGACCGATGGTAACATTGCGTTGTTCATAGGCAGCGATCCAGTCGCTATTCTTAATGTCGCCCTTGGCGAGCATCGCTCCGCCCTGCATCGAGGTGTGAATTTCATCACCAGTGCGGTCGAGGAAGCCGGTGTTGATGAACACGACCCGGTCTTTCACTGCGTGAATACAGGCAGCAAGATTCGCAGACGTCCGGCGTTCTTCATCCATCACTCCGACTTTGATCGTGTTCCGATCCAGTCCGAGCAGATCTTCGACGGCATCGAAGAGATCGTTGGTGAACGCGCATTCCTCCGGCCCGTGCATCTTGGGCTTCACGATATAGATAGAACCGGCACGGCTGTTGCGCAGGTCACCCAGGCCCTTGATATCATGCATCGCGATCAGACTCGTGAACACGCCATCAAGCAGCCCTTCGGGCGCTTCCGATCCATCGGCCAGCAACACGGCTGGATTGGCCATGAGATGCCCGACATTACGGACAAACATCAAGCTGCGTCCGGGAAGGGTAAACGCCTCGCCGTCCAGATCCTGATATTCCCGATCGGGATGCGCTTTGCGTGATACGGTCTGGCCGCCCTTTTGAAATGACGCATCGAGATCGCCGCGCATCAGCCCGAGCCAGTTGGTATAGGCGAGAACTTTGTCCTCCGCATCAACCGCCGCGACCGAATCTTCCATATCGATGATCGCCGTCAACGCCGACTCGAGCACGACGTCGGCGATATTTGCCGGATCATCTTTGCCGATGGGGTGATTGGGATCGATCACGACTTCTGCGTGCAGGCCATTATGCTGGAGAAGAAATGACGCGCCGTTGCGACCGACAAGCTGAGCCGGGTCGGCCAGCGGCAATGCACCACCCACATAATCAGTCCACGCGCCTGTCGCGAGTGGAAACGCTTCATCCAGAAACGCCTTTGCCGCCTTGATCACCGCGGCTCCGCGCTCTGGATCATAGCCACCCGGTTTGGCCGACGGCGCGTCAAGCGCGTCGGTGCCATAATAGGCATCATAGAGGCTGCCCCAGCGGGCATTGGCGGCGTTCAGGACAAAGCGGTCATTCAGCGAAGGCACCACCAATTGTGGCCCGGCCATTGTCGCGATTTCCGGGTCAACATTTTCGGTGGTGATTGCAAAGGAACCGGGTTCTTCGACAAGATAGCCAATATCCTTCAGAAAGGCCTGATATTCCGCTTGATCGATTGACTGGCCTTGATGGGCCCGATGCCAGTTATCAACCTGAGCCTGCAATGTCTCGCGCTTGGCGAGCAGCTCGGCGTTACGCGGGGCAAATTTGCCAAGCAAATCAGCAAAATCCTGCCAAAATTTCGCACCGTCCACGCCGGTTCCCGGCAAGGCGCGGTCATTGACAAATTCAAACAGCTCAGGCGCGATCTGGATATCGTTCTGACTGACATATTCGGACATAGAATTTTCCTCGTTCATGTGCGTTTATCCGGAACGTCTGGGACGCACGGTCAACTTCCAAAATCTTCCGGGGAGGAATCGCAGCTGTCTATGGCGGCTCTTTTTCACACTGTAAATGGGATGGCGAAAAAGGATGGCCTAGCGATGATCTTTGCGAAGTTGACGGGCGATAAATCGAATCTCCTCTCGTCCAGTTTGACATGGAGAGAAATCGCTTAAAAATATCAATAGCAGAGTGGCTTGCATCCAAAATCTCCAATTCGCAAAGGTCGGCCCCGGTCTAGATCACGGCTCAGATCTTTCTCTGATAAATTTCCTGTTTTCCTTTGAAAAAGCGCCCGGAGATTGCTCTCGGATGACATTTTGTCGATGATCAAACCCGTCCACCTGTCGGACAGTGATTTTGTAGCAACAGAATGGGTGACTTTGAACACAGACAAATGCTATCAGTTTCAGATGAAATCAAACTCACTTATCGAACAAAAGACCCTGGATCTGGCGATTGGACTGCCACTTTTGCCCCGGACTCTGGAGTGGGCGAAGACCAATAGCGGCACCACCAATCTCAAAGGCCTTGAAACCGTCGCGGGAGCGCTTGCAAATGCCTTTTCGATATTACCAGGCGAGACCCGTCTGATCGACCCTGAGCCGGTCGAAGCAGTGCGCGCGGATGGCACGGTTGATCTGGTCCAGCGCGGTCAGCATCTGGTGACAAGCATCCGTCCTGACGCACCAGTCCGCATTTTACTCACCGGACATATGGATACGGTGTTTGCCGCCGACCATCCTTTTCAGCAGATCAGAGAGTTGGACGATGGTGTCCTGAACGGCCCCGGTCTCGCCGACATGAAAGGCGGGATTTCAGTGATGCTCGGCGCGCTGCAATTGCTCGAACAAAGCGCAATCGCGAGCCGGATTGGCTATGATGTGATGATCAACAGCGATGAGGAAGTCGGTTCTGGATCATCCGCCGCACTGATCGAAAAACTTGCCGGAGGGAAGATTGCAGCCCTGACCTATGAACCCGCCCTGCCTGACGGAACGCTCGCCGGTGAGCGCGGCGGCAGCGGCAATTTCTCGATAATCTTTACCGGCAAGAGCGCCCATGCGGGCCGCAATCCGGATGAGGGCCGCAATGCGCTGATTGCCGCCGCAGACATGGCGTTACGCCTGAAAGCAATCCACCGCGAAGGGCTCAGCGTCAATCCCGCCAAGATTGACGGCGGCGGACCCAATAATTCGGTGCCCGATCACGCGATATTGCGTGTCAATTTCCGACCCAAGTCACTTGACGACAAGCAAGAAGCCCAGTCTCTTCTGAAAATCCTGATTGATGATATTGCAAAGGAACATGATCTGTCCGTGCATTGCCACGGCGGATTTGGTCGCCCGCCAAAACCAATTGATCCTGAGGCGCAAAAGCTTTTTGGCCTCGTGAAACGCTGTGGCGCGGACCTCGGCCTCGATATCAACTGGCGTGGCACCGGGGGCGTTTGCGACGGCAATAATATCGCAGCTTGCGGAGTGGCGGTTGTCGATACTATGGGCGTGAGAGGCGGAGCCATCCACAGCTCCGATGAATTTTTGATCACAGAAAGTCTGGTTGAACGGACACAATTATCGGCGCTGACCGTCATGCGCATCGCCGAAAAGGGAGGATTATGAGTTTCCGGATACGCGCCGCGCGGATGGACGATCTGCAGCATCTTTACGAGATGGCGAAGCTCACCGGCGGTGGATTCACCAATCTGCCAGCCGACAAAAACTCGCTGACGGCCAAATTGGAACGCTCCGAACGGGCTTTCACAAGCGATACAGACGAGCATGGTAATGACCTGTTCGTGATGGTGCTGGAGAATGTCGAGGACGGAACCGTCCGCGGAACCTCGCAGCTTTTCACCAAAGTGGGGCAGAGTTGGCCCTTTTATTCCTATCGCATGAGCACCTTGTCGCAGACCAGCAAGGAGCTTGACCGGACCTTCAGCGCCCAGATGCTAAGTCTGGTGACGGATCTCGAAGGATCCAGCGAAGTCGGCGGGCTGTTCCTGCATCCCAATGAACGCGCGGGAGGCCTCGGCATGTTGCTGGCACGTAGCCGCTATTTGTTCATCAAAGAGCATCGCTCGCGATTCGGTAATAGATTATTCGCGGAACTGCGCGGTGTGATCGACGAGGCAGGCGGATCGCCATTTTGGGATGGTCTGGCCGGGCGCTTTTTTGGCATGGGCTTTCAGGAAGCGGATTATTTCAATGCGCTCCACGGCAATCAATTTATCGCGGATCTGATGCCCAAACATCCAATCTACACCGCCATGCTCAGCGAGACCGCGCGCGCGGCCATCGGTATCCCACATCCCAACGGGCGTGCTGCCATGCGGATGCTGGAGAATGAAAATTTCTCTTATGACGGCTATGTCGATATTTTTGACGGTGGCCCGACAATGATCGCAAAAACCGATGATGTGACAAGCATCAGGAACGCCAAGTCAGCGACCATCTCCGGCTTTGCCGAGAAAGGGACAAAATCTATCATTTCCTGTGGTCAATTGGCAGATTATCGTGCGACCTATGCGCTGGTCAGCGAGAGCGATGGCGGTGTTACCATCGATCAGACCGGCGCCGACAATATTGGCCTGTCGATCGGTGACACGATCTGGCACATCCCGCGATGAGCAAACTGGTCGAGATAAATTTTGACGGCATCATCGGCCCAAGTCACAATTATGCCGGACTCAGCATCGGCAATATTGCGTCTTCGACCCATGCCGGAGAAACGGCCTATCCACGCGAGGCGGCGCTACAAGGCATTGCCAAGATGCGGCATAATCTGGAACTCGGTCTCGCGCAGGGTTTTTTCATGCCGCTGGATCGGCCAAATGGAACATGGCTGGAGGCCCTTGGCACAGACCCCGCGCATGCCCCGCGAAACTTGCTGGCCAACGCGATGTCGGCATCGAGCATGTGGGCGGCGAATGCTGCGACCGTTTCACCGATGCCCGACACAATTGACGGGCGCTGCCACCTGACCGTCGCAAATCTTCAGACCATGCCCCATCGCAGTCATGAATGGACTGGTACGCTGGCTCAGTTGCGCCTTGCCTTTGCAGATGAGACAAGGTTCGCGGTACACGCACCAGTTCCAGCCCCCTTCGGCGATGAAGGAGCTGCCAATCATATGCGGATATGCGCCAGCCACGATAGTCCCGGAGTCGAACTATTCATATATGGCGTTTCAGGTGGCCCATTCCCTGCCCGCCAGCATATCGAGGCTTCAATGGCCGTCGCTCGCCTTAATGAGGCGCAATCCGTGATATTTGCCCAGCAATCAGAACAGGCCATTGCAGCGGGAGCATTTCACAATGATGTCGTTGCGGTCGCCAACGAGCATGTCCTGTTCACCCACGAACAGGCCTTTGAAAATCCGACGTCATTCTATGCTGATCTGCGAGACCAGGTGCCGGAAGTTGAAATTGTCGAGGTTCCCGCTGACCGAGTCAGCCTGGCAGATGCCATCAAATCCTATCTGTTTAACGCGCAGTTGGTAACACTGCCGGACGATGCTGGAATGGCGCTGATTCTGCCCACCGAGGCCCAGGACAATCAGAGCGTTTGGGATTATCTGCAGGAATTGATCGCAGGCAATGGCCCGATCCGTCGACTCTGCCCGGTCGACGTTCGTCAATCCATGGCCAATGGCGGCGGCCCGGCCTGTTTGCGGCTGCGCGTCGTAGCCGACCCCGAAACAGTTGATCAGCGGTTCATCGCTACGCCTGAAAAACTCGCCCAAATGTCTGATATCATAGCCAATCATTGGCCTGAGACAATCAATCCGAACCAGCTTTCCAACGTTGAGTTACTCAATAATATCCGCGTTGCGAGACATAAATTGCTCGAAGCTCGCGGGCTTGCAGAATTGGATCGCTGAACCGCCCCTCTACTGTCGGGTTAACTTACAATTTACCATGTTTGCTCGCGAAAAGTCTCGATATTCTGCGACTGGCATAGCCCTTGCTAGAGATATATCATGTGGAAAAAATTCAAACGACTGTTCATCATCAAGACCAAATTTGAGGCCTTTCTCATAACCTATGGCCTCGCCACCGGTGCCGTAGCTCGCGGACAGGCCTATCTCGTGCAATATCCCGGTTTTGGCGGAAAGCTGCTGTTCCTGGCCTGCACGGGTGCAGTTTTCATGGCCGGTGCGAAAATGATCGAGGCGATTGAGCTCCATAAAGTCTATAGCAGCGACTATTAAGTTACCGATGATCGCAACTAAGCAGCACAAGGCCAAGCTGCTGCTCGATTATCTTCCCAATTTGTAAAGTGGGGGATTTCTGTTGCCCGGCACCCCCCGGCCGCTGAATTCCCTTCTGTTGCCCGGTGGGTTCAACCGCGCATAGCTTTCTAACTTATAACCGTGAGGTCAATGGGTTAGGCAGCAATAGCGAGTGCTTCATTATCGTTTGCACTTATAGGTTTTGAGCAATCACGGCATACTCAGGCCGGGCAAAAATAGAGCTTTTGAACACACGTCGATCCTAGTTCGGCCCCTTCAATCAGAGCGTCGAAACGCTTTGAATGGTGGAGCCGCCGGGTACCGCCCCCGGGTCCGCTGTGTCTATTACACACCATCATTTATCACCATAGTCCACCGAAGCGGACAGACTCCATATAGGCGCTTAATCTGGAATGAAAAGCATATGCCGAAAAAATAGGCGCAGATATTGCTATCCACGCCCATTAAAAGATGTTCACATATCTGTTGTGAAGCTATTTTTTCAGGCTGTCCCGGATTTCGGTCAGCAATTCAACTTCCGTTGGCCCTGGATCTTCAGCGGCGGCTTCTTCTTTTTCCTTCGCAGCTTCCATCGCTTTGTTGGCATAGCGCACAATCAAGAAGATGATGAACGCCAATATGATGAAGTTAATCACGACCGTGAGGAATTGGCCCCAGCCGAGCATCGGTACGCCTGCTTCCTTCAGGGCAGCATAGTCAGTCATCGCTCCAGCATAATCCGCCGGTGGTGACGCCAGCAGGATGAACATGCCGGAAAAGTCCGGAACACCGAAGATTGCGCTAACGACAGGCATGATGATATCTTGCGTCAGTGACGCGGTGATCGTGGCAAAAGCCGCGCCGATAATAACTGCGACCGCCAGATCAAGCACATTGCCCTTTAATATAAATGCCTTAAACTCGCCAAACATTATGTTTCCCTTCCCAAATTGAAACATAGAGTAAATGCCCGAAAAGAGGCGTATTGTCGAGCGAAGCCGTTGCAATTGCGCGGGGAAATACCTATTTTTACAAAAAGGAGCGGCGCACTGCCGCATTGATGGAGGGTTTTTCGAACATGTGGAGTAAATTGACCAAAATTCTGATGGTTCCGGCGATCGCGCTTTCGTTGAGCGCTTGCGGAATCAACAGCGTGCCAACGGCAGAAGAAAATGCGAAAGCCAAATGGGCGGACGTGGAAAGCACTTATCAGCGTCGCGCCGATCTCATCCCCAATTTGGTAGAAACGGTCAAAGGTTTTGCAGCCCAGGAACAAGATACGCTGACCGCTGTAGTCGAAGCACGCGCGAAGGCGACTTCGATTCAAGTGAGTGCAAGTGACCTCGGAGACCCGGCAAAAGTACAAGAATTTGCAGCAGCGCAAGGTGCTCTTTCACAAGGCCTCGGACGGCTGCTCGCGACCGTCGAGGCTTATCCCGATCTGAAGTCCAACCAGAATTTCCTCGCCTTGCAGAGCCAGCTGGAAGGCACGGAAAACCGGATCAATGTTGCCCGTCGTGATTATAATGAAGCGGTCCGCCAATATAATACCACGATCCGGACCTTCCCTGACATTATCGGTGCGAAGATCATCCACGGAGCCGAGCCGCTGGAACCCTTTGCCGCAACCACAGAAGGCGCTGACGAAGCACCTGAAGTCAGCTTCTAGGCGTGATTGCTCTGCGATCTCTGCGGCCGTTGAAAACGGCCCTCACCGGCTTGGCCTTCGCCTTATTGGCGGTCGCCAACCCGGCTTTTGCTCAAGAATTCCCCGACCTGACCGGCCGTGTGGTGGATCAGGCCGATTTGCTTGATCCGTCCCAGGAAGCCGCACTGACGGCCAAGCTCGAGGCATTGGAAACCCAGTCCAATCGACAAGTGGTGGTCGCAACGATCAATAGCCTCGATGGCTATGATATTGCCGACTATGGCTATCAGCTGGGCCGCAACTGGGGCATTGGCCAGGATGGCGAAGGTGAAGCGGAAAAGGACAATGGCCTGATTTTGCTGGTTGCTCCCAATGATCGCAAAGTTCGCATCGAAGTGGGCTACGGTCTGGAAGGGATCATGACCGATGGTCTGTCCAGCATGATCATCCAGAATGACATCCTTCCCGAATTTCGTAACAATAATATGGGCGGTGGCATCATCGCCGGGATCGACCGCATATCGACCCAACTCACCCTGCCCGAAGATGAGGCGCGGCTTATCGCGCAGGACGCAGGGCAGCAATCCGGCCAAGGCGACCGCGAGAATATCGGCTTGATGGTCTTCTGGCTCTTTGTCCTCATTTTCTTCGTGATCATTCCGATGTTCTCAAATCGTAACGGCAAAAAATATCGCCGTGGCTCCGGTCCAGTCGTGATCTGGGGTGGTGGCGGCGGCTTTGGCGGCGGCGGTGGCGGCGGCTTTGGTGGCGGCTTTGGTGGTGGTGGTT
>LXYP01000031.1 GCA_001650955.1 Sphingomonadales bacterium EhC05 | reverse complement strand
CGAATAATCCTTGCAATGAGGGAGCCATCCACACAGGACACTAGTTTTGGCGACCGCAATATCCCGAAAACGGTCTAGAAAGGACGGTTGAGCCATCTATTTGTTCCATCTTTTGGCTCCGACGCGAATGACATCGACTAGCATACCTACTAATGGCGTTTTGAGGCCTTTCGAGCCACAAAACTCTCCGTCATCACGAACTGAGAATTTGTACATCCAAATTATTCGGCTTCCCGCTTGCTTACAGAAATATCTGATTCTGTAACGCCCGGCATCTCTGCCGATCAGTTTGACCGCGAATCCTTCGACTTGGCCGTATTGACCCCGCGTTCCGCAAAACTCTCCTTCAGACAGTCATTTGGAATCGCCATACTCCTTTAAGTGGCACATATATGTGAGAGAAACATCTGGCCGCCTAGCTCCCCTAGTTCGGCCGTCCCAGTTCCCCAATTTCAGATTCAACGAAAACCCTTCCACGTTGGAAGAGAAGTGGTTGCCGTAATCGGTATTTAGGTCGCCTGTTCCTGAAAGATGTACTGTCATCTTCAAAAATGGCTCACCATGGTTATAGCTCAAGTCGCTTTCCGCCAATGCGACAGATGGAGCTATCATCAAGATTAACGCGATCAAATATTTCATTTGTGCTCCCCCCTAGCGAGCTTGCGATGGGATAACCCAAAGACTGCGGTAGTCAATGCAACGTTTGCTATCTCGCCAACAGCAACAGCCGTTCAAAATAATTTGCGAAATGCATTGAATATCAAATGTCCATAGATGCGCCCTGACGGCTGCTGATTGGGCAGCGGCAATCTCCCGAAAGCGGAACTGGTTGAAGCAGATGATGATCTCAAAGGCTGATTAGCCGGTGGTGGCAGACAGTTTCTCCGCAAGAAAATCGAAGACCCTTCTGACCCGGGGGTTTGTTTTCAGTTCCGAATGAGCGGCAAGCCAGACCGGCAGCGGCTCGATTGTGCTTGGCAGATCAATCCGCGACACTCTTGGCTCGGCCTCTCCAATTTCGAGCTGAGTAAAGCCGATACCATAGCCCTCAATCACCATGTTCCAACACACTACAGAATCATCACATCGAAACGCGAAGAAATCGCGGTCTACTTTCAGACCAAATCGGGAAAGACCGTCAATGATAAGATCGCTTTTATCAAACCCGACGACATCATGGTCGAGGATTTCTTTGGCTGTTTTTGGGGCTGGACGGCGTTCCAGATAGGAATGGGCAGCATATATCCCAAAACGGGTCTCGCCCACTTTGCGCGCGAAAAGACCGGCCTGAGTGGGGCGGTACATTCTCACCGCGATATCTGCCTCTCGCCTCAGAAGATTCTCTGTTTTGTTCGATGCCACCAGTTCAATGTCAATATCAGGCTCTTCGATCCGCAGGGCCGCAATAATCCTAGGCAAAATAAAGGTGGCGACAATAGTGGCTGCGGTGACGCGAACGGTCCCCGAAATGGCGCTTTCACGCCCCTCGACGTCGAGCGTTAAACGGCCCGCTGCATCTGCCATGTCCATCGCCCGCTGCAACACTTCAATGCCGCGCGTTGTCAGTTCTGCACCTCCGACGGCCCGGTCAAATAGATGGGTGTCAAGTTGCCCTTCCAATGTTGAGATATGGCGACTTAGCGTGGCCTGACTCCCGTTTGTTGCCCGTGCCGCTGCCGAAAAGGAGCCGTGCTCGCTCACTGCGATAAATGATTGCAGGAGATTCCAGTCAATGTCTTTTTTCATCTATCCATCCAAATATGGATGACCTTAGCCATATTTATGGAATATTCAAATCAATTATGACTGGGTAAAAGAAGAACATCGAAACGAGCCAGAAGGAACCGAACAATGTTTACTCATAATATCCCAGCCAATGCATTTGCCGCTTTTGCCGCAATTTTCTCAGCGATGTTGTTTGTGAGCGCCAGCATCGCGCCTGCGGTCAACAGTGCCGCAACAATTCTCTGATTGTCATCTCATCGGAAAAAGGAAACAAGCCATGTCTATTCTCAAAATCCAGTCGATCATCACAAGCGCATTTGCTGCCATTTCCACCGCAGCGATCTTAGTCAGTGCCAGCGTAGGTCCGGCGGTCAACGCCGCTTCGTTCATCGCCTGAGCTCTTACATTTCCGACAGTCAGGCCGACTAGCTCGTGCAATTTTTTGGTGGCTATGGCGTTGCATGTGACGAACCATAGGCAGATGTCCCCAAAGAGGAAATGCGCAGGCCGTAGATGACGCCCAATCCATACCCGCCAATTCCGCTATCCCCCTTGCTGTGATATTTTGCACTGGCAATGCATGATCAATTTGTTAAGGTACTGCGACAGTTCAGTCTTTTTAGGGTCGCGTTAAACCGGAAGAGATTGTCGAACCGGATCGTTAGGCGCATGAGGGAGCGTTGATCGGGATCGGCAAGAGGGGGTATGCAAGCGCGTGTCGGATAAAATTCGAGTAGCAATTATTGGCTCAGGGCCTGCCGGCATGAGTGCGGCTGGTCGTGCGGCACAGCTGAAGCTCAAGCATGTGCTGCTTGAAAAGACTGACCATCTTTCAGACACCATCTATAAATATCAAAAGGGCAAGCATGTCATGGCGACGCCGAGCCAGCTCGTGCTGCGCTCTGACATGGATTTTGATGCGGGCAAGCGCGAAGCGATTCTGGGAACCTGGGATGATCAGACCGCCGAACATGGCGTGAATGTTCAATATAATGCCGAGCCGGTGAAGATCGAAGGCGAAGAAGGTGATTTCACGATCACCCTTAAAAGCGGCGAGACGGTCCATGCCGAAACTATCGTGATGGCGATCGGAACCCAGGGCAATCCCAATTTGATGCGCTGCCCCGGCGGCGACAACAAGCTGGTCCAATATCAGCTCGATGATCCTGGCGAATATTATGATGAACATATCACCGTTATCGGATCGGGCGATGCCGGAATCGAGAATGCCTTGGGTTTGGCGGCCGACAACGCACAGAATAATATCGTCACCATCTTGAATCGTTCGGCGGAATTTGCCCGGGCCAAAAAAGCCAATGTGAAACTGCTGATGGAAGCGGGCGAGCAGGGCAAGGTGATGATTCGCAACGAAACCACCCCGTCCGAAGTCAAAGATGGCGAGCTCGTGCTCGAAACACGCGATGGTCAGGAAACAATCAAGTGCGACCGGATCATTGCCCGGATGGGCTCTGCGCCGCCGCGCAAATTTGTCGAAAGCTGCGGGATCGAATTCACCAGCGAAGATCGCGAAGCCTATCCCAAATTGTCTCCCGCTTTTGAAAGCACCAAGAGCGGCATTTATGTCATCGGCGCTTTGGCTGGCTATCCGCTGATCAAACACTGCATGAACCAGGGCTATGATGTCATTGAATTTATTAACGGCAATAGTGACCTGAAACCTGCCGATGAACCCATTCTTGAAGCCAAATTCGCAGCGCTGCCCAAGGGACGTTCGGTGGACGAGTGGCTCGAATTCTTCCGCGAGCGGGTCACGATCCTCAACGATCTTTCACCCCTGCAAATGCGCGAATTCATGCTCGACAGCGATCCGCGCCCATATGATCGCGGTGAGATTATATTTGAGCGCAATGATCCGGGCAGCTCGCTATTTGCCATTGCCCAGGGATCGGTCGACGTCGAGGTCAGTGCCACCGATAGCTCGATCACCGTTCCGATCGAAGAAGGGTCGATATTTGGTGAGGTCGGCCTGATTTCCGGCCGTCGACGCGGTGCTACCATCCGCGCATCCGAGGACATGATTGCAATCGAGATATCGCGGACCGCGGCGCTGAAATTGCAGGCTTCTGTGCCTGCAGCCAAACGTGCGATCACGCGCATTTCGACCGAACGGCAATTGCTCCAGATGTTTGGCTCGGGTCTCACCAAACAGGATATTGCCGAGGTCGTCGAGTCGAGCGAGATTGTCAACGTCCGGGCTGGGGAAGCGGTTATCGAAGAAGGCTCCGAAGGCAATGACATCTATGTCATCCGGGTGGGGTCCATGGTTGTCGAGCGGGAAATTGGCGGCAAGCCGGTCTTCCTGTCCTATCTTCCAGCGGGCAGCTATTTCGGAGAAATGACGCTGATTGCGGGCGGTTTTCGGACCGCAACCGTGAAAGCGGCGATCAAGTCCGAAGTGATCAAGATCAGCGGTGATGCGTTCAAGAAAGTGCTCGACGGCCATCCCGAACTGATGAGCAAGGCCAAGAAAGAAATGGCCGCGCGTCAGGATATCAACGCCTTTGTCGAGGCGAAGAAGGACAGTTTCTCCGGCGTCGTCGACATGTATTCGGGCATTGCGAATTTCCTGGTCGACAACGGCATCGGCGAAGCGACCGACGTGTTGCTGATCGACGAAAATCTGTGCGTCGGTTGTGACAATTGCGAAAAGGCCTGCGCCGACAGCCATGAAGGGCTCAGCCGTCTCGACCGCGAGGCAGGCCGGACCTATGCGCATCTTCATGTTCCAACCAGTTGCCGACATTGCGAACATCCCCATTGCATGTCCGACTGTCCTCCCGATGCCATTCATCGCGGGCAAGATGGCGAAGTGTTTATCGATGATACCTGCATCGGTTGCGGCAATTGCCAGCGCTATTGCCCCTATGGTGTGATTCGCATGGACAAGGTTCCACCCAAGAAGCCGAGCTTGCTCAACTGGATGCTTTTTGGCTTTGGTCCCGGACCGGGCGAGCCTGACAAGCAATGGGCGTCGGACAACAGCGATCCCACGGTGGAGAAACCCAAGAAGGCGATCAAGTGCGACATGTGCTCGGGGATTAGTGGCGGACCAGCCTGTGTCCGGGCCTGTCCGACCGGCGCCGCGATCCGTGTGGCGCCTGAGGAGTTTTTGACGGTCGCCAAACTGGAAAGCGAGGACGCCTGATGGCCAGTAACGCAATTTCCGCGCGGTCGACCCGCAAAAAGGTCACGATGCATGACGGCTTTCTGAAACATGCCGGCTACCGCTGGCTCAAAATTTCGTCATTGATCATGCTGATCTGCATCGTCAGCTATCTGTTCGTCGATGTATCGCCGCGCCACAATGGCGGCAGCTGGTATGGCTATACGCTGGGGACGATTGGGGCCTTGCTGATCCTGTGGCTAACGATGTTGGGCGTGCGCAAGCGCGCGATGACCTCGGGAAGCTGGTCGCTCAAGGCCTGGACGTCGGCCCATATCTATCTCGGCCTCAGCCTCATCGTCATCGGCACGTTGCACACCGGCTTTCAGCTGGGATGGAATATTCATACGGCCGCCTATATTTTCATGATGATCGTGATCATCTCCGGTATTTGCGGCATTTATTTCTACGCGACGATACCCAAGGCAATGTCCGACAATCGCGATGAAATGACCGAAAGCCAGATGCTCGAAAATCTGCGGTCGCTGGACCGGCAGTTGCATGAATCGGCACAGCCTTTGTCGGCGGAACATGCCAATCTGGTGCTTCAGTCGCTCGAACAGGATCCGTTTGGCGGTGGTTTCCTGAGGCGTATCTCCGGGAAATATCCAGATTGCGCGACCCGTGAAGCCCAAGCTGATTTGCGGCGCGAACGGGCCTATCAGCCGAAAATGGGCGGGGATGATCCGCTCGACAAGGTCGATGCGCTGCTCCAGAAAAAAGAGGCGACGCTGGCCCGCGTCCGCCGCCATTTGCGCCTGAAAGCGCTTTTGCAAGTATGGCTATTCATACATGTGCCAATGACTTTCGCCCTGATTGCGTCGCTGTCGGCGCATATCATCAGCGTGTTTTTCTACTGGTAGGATGGGGAACAAAAAATGACTTTTATCGTTCGCCAGATCGCCGTAACCTCCGATGGTCGGGAGATTATTCGCTCCAACCCGTTTGATGTGGATCAGATTGGCATTGGCCGAAGCGCTGCAAATGCCATCCATCTTGCCGATCTCGCCGTCAGCCCCGATCATGCGGTCATCCGCAATCGCGACGATGGACATATTGTCGTGGAGAGCACGTCAGGCCAGGGCTTTACCTTGGACGGACGGCAAAGCCAATCGGTGACGATAGATCCTGCGGAGGGCGCAGAGCTGGGCTTTGGCGGCCATATCATCACGGTCAGCGCCGATGACGAAGGTACGATCTTCACGGTGAAGCGCATCGATGCGGTTTCCGATTCCGCGGAAACGCGATCCGAAGCCACCGTCTATACGCTGAAAGGTCTGCTGCCCAGCAAGCGGGTGAGCGCCTGGAGCTTCGTCATAATTGCGCTCGCCGCTTTTCTGGTCTGGCCCATTTACACCTGGGCGACATGGCAGGGAATCGAGGAGCGATCCGATGCATTTCATGCCGATACTCTATGGTCTTCCGGCGATCTGAGCTCGGCCCATCATAGTCTGGAGAATGATTGTCAGGCCTGTCACGTAGATGCCTTTGTCACGGTCAAGGACTCGACCTGCCTCACCTGTCATGAAGATGATGCTCATGACCATGCCAAGCCCAACCGACTGCTCACCGCACGCGGAGAACCAGAAGGTCTGGAGCAGATTGGCGCCGCTTTCGCATCCGCATTCAACAAACCTCCCGGCAGGTGTGTCGAATGTCACACCGAGCATGAAGGCGAGGGTGTAATGCAGCCGACGGCGCAGCAATTTTGTGCCGATTGTCATGATGGAATGGATGGACGTTTGACGGACACAAAGCTCGAAAATGCATCGGATTTCGGAATTACGCACCCGCAATTCCGTCCAGCCGTGCTGGTTCAGCCTGGTGGCAAGAATCCGCAGCGCGAGCGTATTTCACTGGATGACAATCCGACCGAATATAATGGTCTCAAATTTCCCCATGATGTCCATCTGTCGAAAACGGGCGGCGTCGCGCAAATGGGCCGACGCTTGTCTGCCAAATATGATTTCGGACCGTCGCTGGTTTGCAAGGACTGTCATACGCCTGACCCGAATGGTGTGCGGTTTGAACCGGTTGATATGAAAGAGGACTGTAGCATGTGTCACAGTCTCGCTTTCGAAGAAATCGGTGGAACGATCAGAACCCTCCGCCATGGTGAACCCAGCCAGGTGCGGGCCGATCTTCGCGCCTTTTACCGTTCGACCGGCCCGAACCGTCCGATCAATCTGGGCGGTATCGAACGTCGGCGT
The DNA here is from genome assembly GCA_001650955.1 of Sphingomonadales bacterium EhC05. GTDB lineage: Bacteria > Pseudomonadota > Alphaproteobacteria > Sphingomonadales > Sphingomonadaceae > Parasphingorhabdus. Next base: position 26,562 of record LXYP01000031.1, on the reverse strand, counting down.
CCCGGTGCCGACAATGAAACCCGCGTGGCCAGCGACTATGCCCGCGCTGTCCGGTTCCGTCCCAGCCGAGCCAATCTGGCGATCAGCGAGGTCTTCTCGCGCGGTGGTGCCTGCTATGATTGCCACGGCATAACGCCGCCAACTGCCCCAGGGCGTGTGGATTATGGCATCAAGCCGGTGACTCAGACCGATCGCTACATGCACAAAGGCTGGTTCAGCCACGAAGCGCATAATGATGAAGATTGCTCGTCATGTCACAACGCCCCTGCATCAAAAATGGCGACCGACCTGTTGTTGCCTGGCATCAAAACATGCCGCGAATGCCACGGTGGCGAGTTCCAGACGGCTTCCGACGTGCCTTCGACATGTGCCATGTGTCATGATTATCATCCCGACGACGGCGCTCCGTGGTTGATTAAAGAGCAGCAAAAAGACAAACAGAAGCTGCCGGACAAAAAAATTGTTAGCCGGTAGCTGCAGCGGAAACTGTTGTGACTGGTGACGCAGGAAAAGGGAGGCGTCCATGTTAATGGCGCAAATTACGGATATCCATCTGGGTTTTGACCCGGATAATCCGGCGGAATTCAATCGCAAGCGGCTCGATCAGGCGATCAATATGATTTGTGAAATGGACCCGCAGCCAGACCTTTTACTGGCGACCGGTGACCTGGTCGATCGCGGCGATCAGGAAAGCTATCGGCGGCTTGAATCGGCTTTGTCCGTTGTCCCGTTTCCAGTTCATATGTGCTTGGGAAACCATGATTTGCGCGCGCCTTTTCGCAAGCAGTTTCCTGATGTTCCGACAGTTGACGGTTTTGTCCAATATGAAGTCGATCTGCCCGAACTGCGATTGCTTTTTCTCGATACGTTGGAAGAAGGCAGGCACGGCGGTTCATTTTGCGAGACGCGCGCGGCATGGCTATCCGAAAGGCTCTCGGAGGAGAATAGCAAGCCGACGATATTGGTGCTGCACCACCCGCCGATTGAAAGCGGAATCGACTGGATGAACACCCATCCGGACGAGCCCTGGGTTGCGCGACTCGCGGATACGGTTGCTGGACATTATCAGGTTAAAGGCATGATTACCGGACATCTCCACAGAAATATCTCGACCTGGTGGCGAGATATCAGCCTCGCGATCTGTGCCTCAACCGCACCACAAGTGGCACTGGATCTCAAGCCGATTGACCCGGAAAATCCGGATGGCCGCAATATGATTGTTGCCGACCCTCCGGCGATTGCGCTCCATTGGTGGAATGGCCGTCAGCTGGTCAGCCATTTTGACACGGCCGAAGAACATGTGATGCTCGCCCGCTATGACGAGAATCTGCAACCACTGGTCAGGGCCTTATTGGCCGAACGTCCAAAATAGAAGGCGAAGTAGCGATCCGCTCTACGCCCTGTTCGACGCCAGAATGATCGAGCGATCGAGACTGTCGGGCTCCGCTGCGGCATAGGTCACCTGGCCAAAGCCACAGGCATCGAAAAGTCGCTGATATTCTTCGGGGGCAAGGCTGGCGTGGTAGACCGTCTCTCCGCCGACCGTACCGGTGACCTCGCCTTCACCCGTGCCGACGGTCAGCATGATCGATCCGCCGGGCCGGATCAGCATGGAGAGCTTGGGAATGATCTGTCTCTGTTCCTCAATCGACAGGTGAAAAAAACCATCCCAACTATATATTCCGTCATATTGCCCGTTGAGCGCAAGTTGCCTGATATCCTGAACAATCCAATCCGCTTCCGGATATCGTTGCCGCGCGAGGGAAATCATTGTCGGCGAATAGTCGACGCCAACCAGCGAACATTTCTGACCGAGAAAATATCCCGCAACGGGCACGCCCGAACCGCAACCCAGATCGACAAGATCGGCTGGCGATGGAAGAGTGGAGAGGAAACGATCCAGCCACGGCTTTTCATAGCGGGAGAGCGAGGTGGACCTGATCCTGTCCCAATGCCGGGCCTGGTGTTCATAGATTCGCTTCGTCGACCGTTTGGCCAAGGCAATTTCGTCAATCATGTTGGTCATAATTCTGGCGACTCACCCATGTCTTCAGGCCATATTAGCGTCTGTTGCGCGCCATCGCCAGTCCGCGCGATTTCATGGCTTTGCTGCGCATGACGTCGATCAGCACAATACCGGCTATCAGCTGATATTCCCGGCCCGGTCGTCAGGGCTTACGCAAATATTCAGCCGAGATCCGCTTTGATGAAATCTGCTGCGCGTTCGCCGATCATCATGCTTGGCGCATTGGTATTGCCGCTGATAATTTCCGGCATGATCGAGGCGTCTGCGACATAGAGCCCTTCCAGACCTTTGAATTTCAATCGCGCATCGACAACCGCATTTTCATCCGAACCCATGCGGCACGTGCCGACGGGATGGTAAACCGTATCCGCGCGCTCACGAATCAACGCATCCAGCGCCGCATCATTGTTCATATCAATCGGGTGGCGATTGGTTGGTTTGAAATCGGTCAGTGGCGGTGCTTCCATGATCCGCTGCATATTGCGCACGCCCTTGCGCAAAGTCGCGATGTCACGATCATCATCGAGAAAATTGGGATCGATGGTCGGTGGCGCCATAGGATCATCATTGCCCAGCCGCACCGTGCCCTTGCTATGCGGGCGCAACACGCAGGCATGGCAGCTGAAGCCATGGCCCTTGACCTTTTCGCGTCCATGATCCTCCAGCATCGCGGGAACAAAATGATACTGGATATCGGGGGCCGGAACATCCGGACCACTGCTCCAGAAGCCGCCAGCTTCCGCATAAGGTGTGGTCATGATACCAGTGCGTTTGATCCGGTGCTCGATGATCGCTTTGCCCATCCGGAACGTGCCTTGCAGCGAGTCTCCGATCAGTTCTTTCGATTCGGTCTGATAGCCGGACACGAAGTCGATATGATCTTTCAGGTTCGCGCCAACTTCCGGCTTGTCGAGGATTACCTCGACGCCTTTGTCTTTGAGATGCGCTGCTGGGCCAAGGCCGGACAATTGCAAGATATGCGGAGACCCAAAGGCGCCCGCGGACAGCACTACAGCGCCGCGCGCATGGATCACTTCGCTTCGCGAGCCCCGCTTGATTTGCACGCCAGTGACCCGGCCGTCCTTGACGACCAGTTTTTCAACCAGAGAATTGGTTTTGATATCGAGATTATTGCGTTTCCGCGCAGGCTCCACATAGGCGCGGGCTGCCGACCAGCGTTCGCCATCTTTCTGGGTGACCTGATAGATGCCGATGCCTTCCTGCTTCTCGCCGTTGAAATCATCAAGCACTGGCATTTGCAGATTGCGCGCCGCCTCAACGAAAGCCACGCTTCCGGGGTTGAGCCATTTCTGATCCGAGACGGACAGCGGTCCATCACTGCCATGATAGGCATCTCCGCCCCGTTCATTGCTTTCGGACTTTTTGAAATAGGGCAGGACGTCATCATAGGACCAGCCGTCACAGCCGATTGCGGCCCAATTGTCATAATCCCATTTATTGCCGCGGATATAGACCATCGCATTGATCGCACTCGATCCACCAAGACCGCGTCCGCGCGGTTGATAGCCAATTCGCCCATTCAGGCCCTTTTGCGGGACCGTATCAAATTTCCAGTTAGCGTTTTTGAGCAGGAACGGCATCATCCCTGGCGTCTTGACGAGGAAATTGTCATTCCGTCCACCGGCTTCGAGGATGCAAACCGTGCGCTTGCCATTTTCGCTGAGCCGTCCGGCGACCGCACTGCCGGCGGATCCGCCGCCGATGACGATGATGTCATATTCTGTCATTGTTCATTCATCCTCTAAATTTCGTCATGCCGAGCTTCATTCGGCTTCTCCGGCATTATTTGCCTGATGAGGTCCTGAAGTCTCCTCAGGATGACGCGTTCCATTCTGCTGTTCAGCCAGCCAGCGTGCCTTGATCGTCTCGCTACTGTCTCGCGAGCCGTCATGGCTCCATCCGGGCGGCCGGAGCGCATAGCTCAATTTATGTCTCCATGGCGCGCTCCACAGATCCTGGGCCATGCCCACCCATTCATGAAAAGCGGCCCAGAAAATATTATGGCCTTCGAGATTTTTGATGATGCCATATTGGATATTTTCGTCGGCCGTCTCCGCCTCAAATGTACCGAACATCTTGTCCCAGATGATCAGTATGCCGGCGTAATTTTTGTCGAGATAGCGCGGGTTTGTCGCATGATGGACGCGGTGATGGGAAGGCGTGTTCATCACCGCCTCGAACCAGCGCGGCATCTTGTCGATCGCTTCGGTGTGAATCCAATATTGGTAGAGCAGATTGATCCCGCCGACAAAGGCGATCATCGCCGGGTGAAATCCGATCAGGAACATCGGCAGCGAGAAGATCCAGGTTAGCGCGAATGTGCTGGTCCATGGCTGCCGCAGCGCGGTCGAGAGATTATAATATTGGCTGCTGTGATGATTGACATGCGCGGCCCAGACCCAGCGTATGCGATGGGCGCCGCGATGGAAAATATAATAGAAGAAATCATCGACGAAAAAGGCAAGGATCCAGGCCCACCATGTGAAGGGCACATCGAACAGGCGAAATTGATAGACCCAGAATATTGCTGCGACTGCCAGGCCACCGGTCAAAATTCCGGCGACGACGCTTCCTGTGCCGAGCGTCAGCGAGGTGACCATATCCTTGACGTCATATTTGCGGTCGGCGCGCTTCCAGCTCGTCAGAAATCCGAAAGCCACGGTCAGGGCAAAAAACGGAATCGCGTAAAGCGTGGGATCTGGCAGACTCTCCATGGCTTCTATTTACATTGCTGTCAGCAACTGTCCAGCGGGATTAATTTCCTGCGGACAGGGCTTCGACCATCGCGCGGACCGGGGTGATGTCATAGCCGGCATTTCCTGCCAGTCGCGCGATTTCATCTGGGGAAATTCCGCTTTTGGCCTGAGCCAGCGACCATAAGAGGGTTGAGCGTGTGCCGGAGCGGCAATAGGCGAGTGTCTTGCCCCCGGTCTTCTCAAGAGCGGCAATCATCGCATCAACCTGCGGTGCAGAAAAGCCGCTGTGGGTGATTGGAATGGCCAGATAGTCGATCCCTGCGGTCTTGGCTGCGGCCTCGATATCGGCGCTTTGTGGCGCGCTGGGATCTTCTCCATCAGGGCGATTATTGACAATGAGCGTCACCCCTTCGGCCTTGGCCGCGGCAACATCTTCGAGCGTGATTTGCGGTGAGACGCTGATTTGATCGTTAATTTTGCGGAACATAGATTGGCTCTCCTCTGTGGGGACGAAAGTGTCGGTCGTGGTTGCCGCGCTGCAACCGGCCAGCGCGATTGGCAAAAAGATGGATAGCAATTTCATACGCTCTCCTGTTCTGCATCGGTCACCATGTTGATGACATCCAGAAACACCTGACCATGTTTCTCGAGTTTCGCCGCACCAATGCCGGGAAGTTCGCCCAGCGCCGAAAGACTGCGTGGTTTGAACCCGGTCATATCACGAAGCACACTATCGTGGAAGATCACATAAGGCGGAACGCCCAGTTGCTTGGCGAGGTCCATGCGTTTCTTGCGCAGCGCATCGAAGAGCGGATCACCAACCGGATTGGGCGAGCTGCTGGCCCCGCGCCGGCGCCGGGCTTCGCGTTTCGGCGGCTCGACTATCGCAACTTCTTGCTCGCCTTTGAGGATCTTGCGCGCCTCGGGTCCGAACATCAGTCCGCCATGTTCGGTGTTGCGCAGCGCATCACGGAGAATGAGCGAGCGGGACACTGGTTTGATTAGCGCGGCTTCGTCTTCGCCGACAATATCAAAAACCGACAATTGGTCATGGCCGCGTGAGAGGACTTTCTCATCCTGCCGTCCGGTGAGCACCGCTTCGAGATGAGTGACGCCGAAACTCTGCCCGGTGCGATAGACGGCCGAGAGAAATTTGCGGGCCAGTTCGGTGACATTGCGGGTGGCCGGCGCGTGGAGGCAATTGTCGCAATTGCCGCAGCCTTGCGGCGGGCTCTCGCCAAAATGTCTGAGCAGGACGGCGCGGCGACAACCGGCGGTTTCGACCAGACCGCCAAGCGCAGCCAGTCGGGTGCGTTCGCTGTCGAGGCGGGTCTCGTTGACTTCGCCAAGCCGCTGGCGGGCCTTGGCAAAATCTTCCGCACCCCAGAACATATGGGCTTCGGCCGGATCGCCGTCGCGGCCCGCGCGCCCGGTCTCCTGATAATAAGCTTCGATCGATTTGGGCAGTCCGGCATGGGCGACAAAGCGCACATCCGGCTTGTCGATCCCCATCCCGAAGGCAATGGTTGCGACCATGATCATATCTTCGGAAGCGACGAAATCTGCTTGATTTTTCTGCCGGATTTCCGGCGCAAGCCCGGCATGATAGGCCCGCGCGCTGCGTCCGGTCTTGGCGATTTGATCGGCCAGCTTCTCGGTCGCATTGCGGGTGGTGGCATAGATGATTCCCGGTCCCGGGATGCGGTCGGCAAGATCGGCGATTTGCCGCGCCAGTCCTTTGCGCGGGCTGATATGATAACGGATATTGGGCCGGTCAAATCCGGCGAGGATCAGCCCATCCGGTTCAATCCCCAGCTGGACCAGGATATCGTCGCGGGTATGGGCGTCGGCGGTTGCCGTCAGCGCGAGACGCGGGACGTCGCCGAAATGGTCGAGCAGCGGGCGGAGCAGGCGATAGTCCGGGCGAAAATCATGACCCCATTCGGATACGCAATGGGCTTCATCAATTGCAAACATCGAAATTTCGGTTTGCTCGAGAAGCTCGCGAAAATGATGCTGTGACGCGCGTTCGGGCGCCGCGTAAAGCAGGTCCAGTTCGCCGGCCTTGAGCCGCGCGATGGTTTCGGCGCGATTGTCGTCGGCAGAGGTGAGGGTGGCGGCGCGAATGCCGACGGCCTCGGCGCTGCGCAGCTGATCGTGCATCAATGCGATCAGCGGCGAAATGACGATTGTCGTGCCTTTGTTGGAGATTGCAGGAAGTTGATAGCAGAGCGATTTTCCGGATCCGGTCGGCATCACTGCTAGCGTGTTCCGCTTGGCGACGACGCGGTCTAGCACCTGCGCCTGCACACCACGAAACTGGGTGAAGCCGAAGGTCGATTTCAGGAGCGGGAGAAGAGCGGCAGTCATCATTCTTCCCTAGCCAGTACGGGCCCTGTCCGAAACTGCAAATATGATCTTGGCCGATTTTGTTGACGCGATCCGGACAGCAGCTCGATTTCTGCCAAATCAGCGAATTTTTCGCATTATTTCAGCCGAAAGGACACCGGATGAACGGACCCCGCTCGTCGCACAACGATCGCTCGTGATGATTGAAGTCCTTTAAGGCGCAGGTGCTTTATCCATATCGGCAGCAAATTCATTGCCAAAGAAATTTCCATCATACCATAAGGGCTTTGCGTCCGCGTTGGCGACGGTGCGGACAATCTGATAATTGACTTGGGCAAATATCGCTGCGGCCTCCCAGTTGAACGGCAGCGCCAGATCATCGCTGACTTGATGATAGTGATTCTTCAGAAAATCACCAAATTGCTTGCCGCCCTCGCCGCCAAAACCCGTCGCCAGAAAGACCGAAGGTATGCCTTTTTGGACGAAGCGATAATGGTCGGACCGGGTGAACACGCCTTGTTCCGGCATCGGATCAGGCGAAAGTTTGAGATTGACGCTTTTCGCCGCAGCATCGACCATGGGGCCCAGCGATGAGTTTTCCGCGCCAAATGCGACAATATCTTCCAGCTCATAGAGCAGGACCGGCATGTCGAAATTCACCACCGCGACCACTTCACCATCACCAATGACCGGGTTATGCGCCAGATAATCTGCCCCGAGCAACCCATCTTCTTCGCCGGTCAGCGCAGCAAACAGGATCGAGCGGCGCGGTTTGACATCGCTTTTGGCCAATTGGCGGGCGACCTCCAACATGGTGGCGACACCGGCGGCATTGTCCATCGCGCCATTGCGGATTTTATCCTCGCCTATTTCTGACTCTGAAATGCCCAGTCCGTCGAGATGGGCGACCATCAGAACATATTCATCGGCCAGTTCCCGATCCGATCCGGGCAGCATGGCAATGACATTGGGGCTAGAGACCGATTGCCAGATATTGCTGCTGGTCAGGCGCGCGGTGGCATTGAGCGGGAAGCCTTTGGGGCGGCCGCCCTCTTCATCTGCTTCCGTCAAAATCGCATCAAACGAGCTTTGTGCATTTGCAAAGAGCATCTGCGCAACCTGCTCGCTCAGCACGGACCGGCCGCGGATCGCCGGTGCGCGCAGGAAGGGTGTGCCATCTGGAGTCACCCAGCTGAGCGACGGCTCGTTGCCATATTTTTGATAGGTCGCCCACGGCACGCTCGCCATCGATTGTCGGGTCAGGACGCTGATCACTCCTATCGCCCCCCGCGCTTCCGCCATTTGTGATTTGACGGAGGAAAGATGCGCCCCCATTTCGCTGCTCAGGCCTTTGGGAAAACCGGACAGAATAACCACGATTTTGCCTTTGACATCGAGCCCGGCATAATCATCGAGACCCAGATCAGGACGATCCATTCCGAAACCGACAAAAACCAGTGGCGCTTCCACATCCAGCTTCTGGTCGAGCAGGCTTTTCGAGATCAAGATATTCTCGCCATGGGTGAAGGTCTGGCTCTTGCCATCGACCGTCAGTGTGAGGGACGGATTGCCGTCAAAACGGGCTTCGCGGAAGCTGACGATCTGTTTCCAACTGCCCTCGTCGCCTTTGGGTTGCAGCCCCATGAAGCGATATTGAGACGCGACATATTGCGCGGCAATCTCATAGCCTTTGCTTCCGGCATTGCGGCCTTCGAGCGTGTCGTCGGCAAGAAATTCGACATGCGCTCTGATCTCGTCGGGCGTGATTTCAGGTGTGGAATTCTGTGCAGACGCTGGCGCCGCAACCGCTATACTTATCGCAGCCCAAAAAAAGCCAAAAGCGCATGACATATTCCCCCGTAAATCCAGATAGAGATTGGAGCTAATCGGCAGATCGAAATGAGGCAAGCGATTCCATCGATTGGGCCAGATTAAACCAGCTCTTTCTCTTCCGCCTGTCGCCGCCACATATCGCTATAGAGGCCTTGTTTCGCGAGCAATGTCCGATGATCGCCGCGTTCAGCGATGCGTCCTTCGGACAATACGATAATCTCGTCGGCATGGATGATGGTGGAGAGCCGATGGGCGATGATCAGCGTCGTCCGGCGCTCCGAAATTTTCGCCAGCGTGGCCTGAATCTCGTCTTCGGTGCGGCTGTCGAGGGCTGATGTCGCTTCGTCCAGGATCAGGATCGGCGGATTTTTGAGCAAGGTCCGCGCAATTGCAACCCGCTGCTTCTCGCCGCCCGAGAGTTTCAGGCCACGTTCGCCAACCTTAGTGTCATAACCGTCTGGCAATTTGGCGATAAACCCGTCTAGCGCGGCGCCGCGTGCGGCTTGCTCAATGTCCGCCTGGGACGCACCTTCCCGGCCATAGCCGATATTATAGCCGATGGTGTCGTTGAACAGCACGCTGTCCTGCGGCACGATCCCGATCGCGCCGCGCAGGCTTTTCTGGGTGACGTTCGCAATATCCTGATCATCGATAAGAATGCGTCCGGCTTGCGGATCGTAAAAGCGGAACAACAGCCGCGCAATCGTCGATTTGCCTGCGCCCGATGGTCCGACAATGGCCAATGTGCCATCGGGAGGGACTGTAAAATCCAGGCCATGCAAAATCTGGCGGTCGCGGTCATAGCCGAACTGGACATTTTCAAAATGCACGGCGCCATCGGAAATTTCCAGGTTCTCCGCATCCGGCCTGTCCTTGATTTCCGGATCGGTGTCGATCAGCTTGAACATCGCATCCATATCGACCAGTCCCTGGCGGATCGTGCGATAGACCATGCCGAGCAAATCCAGTGGTCGGAACAATTGCATCAACAGGGCATTGACCAATACCAGATCACCGACCGTCAGCTCGCCCTGTTTCCAGCCATAGACGGAAAAGGCCATCGCCCCGATCATCGTCAGATTGGTGATGACCGACTGGCCGATATTGAGCATGCCCAGCGAATTTTCTGATTTGACTGCGGCGTTGGCCCAATCCTCCATCGCGCGATTATAGCGGTCACCTTCACGCTGTTCGGCGGTGAAATATTTTACGGTCTCATAGTTGAGCAGCGCATCGACTGATCGTCCGATTGCGCGGGTATCCATATCATTCATCTGCGCCCGCAGCGCGTTGCGCCAATCGGTGACTTTGCGAGTGAAGATGATATAGACGGCAACCATGAAGATTGTTGCTGCGACCAGTTCAAAGCCGAAGTTGATCTGAAAAATCACCAGCACTGCGATCAGTTCGATGAGCGTCGGCGCGATGTTGAACAGCAGGAAATAGAGCATGATATCAATGCTCTTGGTCCCGCGCTCAATCACCTTTGTCACCTCGCCGGTGCGGCGATTGAGGTGAAAGCGCAGCGACAGGTTATGCAAGTGCGTGAACACATTGGTGGCCAGGCGCCGGGCGGCTTCCTGCCCGACTTTTTCAAATACGATATTGCGCAGATTGTCGAACATCACCTGTCCGAATCGCGCGAGTCCATATGCAGCGACCAAGGCCAGGAGCACGGTCAGCTCGGTTCCCGGCTGCTCATTGGACATGCCATCGACGACCGCTTTATAGGCGAAGGGCATCGACAGGATCGTGGCCTTCGCGCACAGCACCAACAGCCCGGCCATGACGATACGGAACCGCAGGGCAGGCGCATCCTTCGGCCATAGATAGGGCAGGAAGCGCTTGAGCGTTGGAATCATGGGAGGGTCGATCTGACCCTCGGTGCTATAGTCGGGTGGCATACTCAAGCATGTAGGGACAAGGCGGGTGAAAGTCTATGCGGCTTAATCCGTACCTGGGTGGTGCTGGACTAGAAGCTGCCGCTGACCGTCAGGCGATAGATGAGGCCAAATTTGCGCGAACGATCCTCGATGAAGTTAATCGGACCATCACGCCGCCCGACATAGTCAGTCCTGACAAAACGGTCGGTACGATTGAACAAATTGCCGAGATTGGCGTTCACGGTCAGGCCGAACACATCCTTATGTTCAATGAATATCCACGCATAAGGTTGAAGTTCATCAAAATCGGCCGTCTGGTCGAGCCGGATTTGCGTGAAGCCGTCATATCTTTCCAATCCTCCGCCATAGGCCAGGTTTGAATTGGGAATGTCGTGGCGGAAACTGACTTCATAATTATAGATGAGATCGTCGCTGATCCGTCGCTTCAAGCCGGTTAGCGGGTCGAGCACGCTGCTGCGCTGGGCTTCGGCCTCGACGTCAATTTTTGCACCCGTCCAGCCCAGGGGATCAAGCAGGAAGGTGGACGCGACCGTGATGCCATATTGCTTGGCACTATCCAGATTGCCTAATGCTTCGGTGGTGTCGGTAATCGGGATGGCGTCAACAATGTCGCTGATCTTGTTATAATATCCTTTGACCGTTGTCGATCCGAACGCGCCGAGATTGAACGTGCCTTCAATCTCTGCATTCCAGCTTTGCGGCGGCACCAGCGCGGGATTGCCGGCATTTCGGACATCGTTGGAAACATCGACAGAGGCGACAAAATCGAAGAAATTCAGCTGGTCGACCTTGCGTTCGAGCTTGAAACTAAAGTCCAGATCATCCTGGGGTTTCCATGCCAGTGAAATCGAGCCTTTGGGGCGGATGAAGGAGCGTGTCTGACCAAGGGGGCCGTTCTGGCTGATCTGGCTATATTCTCCGCCCAAAGTCGCCTGCAGGGTCAGATTGTCGCTCAACGCCCGACCATATGTGCCGATGATCTCCCCGCGATACTCGGTCACTTTACTATTGGCATTGGTCAGCGTGATCGGCTGAAACACGCCCTGGGCGTCGCGCACGAGCAGGGCGCCTTCGCTTTCCAGAAAATTATAGGCACCCTCGACGTTGATGCCCCAATCGGTCCCACCGTCAGTTTTCCAACTATATTCGGCCCGCGCGACGGATTCGCCTTCATCGATGGTTCGGTTGAACTGATTGCCCCTGAGCGGCGTGACGCCATCGGTGAATCTCTGTTCAAACATATCTTCGAAAGGACTATGTTCCAGCCGCTGCAAGCCGATGAGCTTCAGCCGGCCGCCGCCGAGATCAAATTCATAGTCGGCGCTCAGCTCGGCATTCCATTCATCTTCCGTGCCGACGAAAATTTCGGAAATATCGGATCGGCCGGGTTCAGTGCGAGCCGTGGTCACCTGTTGGCGGAAATTATTGAGGCCATATTCGGCATTGATGTTGAAGATCGATCCTGCGTCGCTGGTTTGGGTGAAAGACGCATTCAGCACCGGCCGGTCGCCGCGCGTTCGGGCGACTTCGTCGCGGATAAAATTTCGTCCGATGACTCGTTCGCGGCCCTGCGCGCCATTGCGAAAGGCATCATTTTCGAGCGCGAGCGTGAACTCGCCCTTGCCCAGCGGGCCGCTAATCGAAATGTCTCCGGCAAACCAATTTTCGCCAGCCCGCCGGATTTGCGGGCGCCAACGGAAATTGCCGGTCACGCCGCGTTCGCCATCATCATTGGTGACCACATTCAAAACCTGCCCGGAAAGCCCGCTGATGCTCAATGTGGCGCCATCGACAATTTCCAAACGGAGAATATTCTCAACCGAGATACGGCGCAGCGTTGTAAAGGCATCATTATTCTTGCCCGAAATCCGGGCACCGTTGATCAAGACATTCTCATCTGCCTGGCCAAGGCCGCGTTGGTCATCATCACCGGTATCGATGATGAAACCCGGGATCTGATTGACAATATCCAGTGCGGTTCGGGGATTGAACCGCTCGAACTGAGCCACGACATATATTTGCCGGCCATTTTCGAGCCGTGGTTGCAAATCTCCGGCAACAGGAGACTGGCTCTGGGCAATTGCAGTGCAGGGGAGGCCAGCGATCAACGCCCCCAGAGCGATGCCGTGCAAAACTGTCATTCTATGGTTCAAGATGTTCCCCTCAACTCATCCGTATTGGATGGACCGCTGCTATGGGCAAATCGTTTCATTCGATACTGGCTTTCGATAAACTACACTCGTAGACGGATGAACTGCATCGCCCGATTCACTCATTAACTCCTTCAATATTAATGCTTGTTTGAGAATAGCAGCCAGACTGCCGCGCCGTTGGCGAGCGTGTAGATGAAGTAGAATATTACCGCAGTCAGCATGCCCATATTGGCAAAAATCATTGCTGCGGCGAGCATGAAAAACTCCAATATATAGCTGCCATAGGGTCCGAGCAGCCGGTTGAAACTGGTTCGTGCATCGGTGATCAGCGGATGATTGCTCTCCAGCATCGCCTTGTGCATGGTGAAATTGGCAATGCCGCAGATGAATATGATGAATATGAACATCATATCTGTATAAGCATTTTTGCCGCATTTGTCAGTTCATCTCAGATATAATTGCAAGACCGAATGCGAGAGGAGAGAGCCATGGAATTTTCAGGCAAGACCGCCGTGATCACGGGCGGTGCGACCGGGATTGGTTTTGCGCTCGCCAAGCAATTGGGCCGAGCCGGTACGCGGGTGATATTGTTCGAGCCGCGCGAAAATCGTTTGCAGGAAGCGGTCGATCTATTGGCAGGCGAAGGGATTGACGCGAAATATATGGTGGGCGATGTCAGCAAGGCGGAACAGGTGGAAGCCCTGGCCGACTTCGCCTGGTCCGAAAATGGTCGCGGCGATATCATCATCAACAATGCCGGAGTCAGCGGCGGCCGGATGTCGGTGCTCGATATGGACATGACCGAGGCCAGAGCGCTTTACGATGTCAATTTCTGGGGCGCATGGAACGGGATCGCGACCTTTGGCAAACGCTATAGGGCCGATGGTCTGCCCTCCGCCATCTACACCGTCGGCTCGGAAAACAGCCTGTTCAACGCCTTGCCGAAAACCGGCGGCGCCTATGTCTCGAGCAAACATGCGGTGCTCGGCCTGATGGACGTGCTGCGCCGCGAGGCGCCGGACAATATCGCATTGGGACTGATCATTCCCGGCTGGGTGAAGTCGGAATTGTCGGAACTGCAAGCCGACGAGGCGATGGATACCGACGCATTTGCCGCGCTGATCTTCCAGCAGATGCAGGCTGGCGAATTCTATCTGGTCAGCCATCCCTATAATGTCGTGCGAATGGAAGAGCGCTGGGCCGAGGTCTATGGCGCCTTCGCAAAATATGCCCCGCGCCATGACGGTGATGAAGCGGGCGATGTCCAGCTATGGGTGAAACGGATGCGGGCGGCGGGGAAGGACTGATTGATGGTGTTGGCCTTGGACGCAAACGCGGACATTGGTGACTGACGATCGGTCGGCGACGCCCGCGGGTTGCCTGCACTGGATGAATCCAGTTTCATGATGATTCTATTGATGACAATTTAGCATCAACCTAATTCCATCGACCCCATTATTCAGATCATCGGAGGGGTCTATGTGATCTTAAGCGAGAGGCAAATGGCGACGTCAGGCTAAACGCTGATCATTGTCTGGCTCTTGCGTAAAAAGTCGGATCATAGGGACTCCAAACATGCAAGACGGGACGAGATTGCTCATCAATCGTGGGATGAAGCTCAAATGTGGAAATTGTGGAAAAGGAAGCTTGTTTAGAGCATATTTGAAACTGCATGAGACGTGCCCCAGTTGCGGCCTGGATTTGGCAGCTGCTGATACTGCGGATGGTCCGGCCTTTTTCGTTGGCTTTTTTACGATGATTGTCGTGACGCCGATCATCCTGTTTTTTACGCTGTCAGTTGATAGCTGGACCGCAAAGGCGATCGCGGTTCTGGTCGGTATTCTGTCCTGTGCGATTGTTTGTTTGACCCTTCTTCCACCGGTCAAAGCGATATTGTTAAACCTGCAAATCAAATATGATTCAGGTGAGGGGACGATTGAATGAGACCAAAGAACAGTCTTGCCAAACCTATTGGTCGCAACGGTGGTGGCGGCATCTGATGCTTCGATTTTAGTGGCCGGGCACAATCAGTGCGTCATCAATATAACCAGATAGGTCATCGATGAATAATCGGGTCTTTGATGGCAAATATTGGCGGTTTGGATAGACCGCAAAGATCGCACGGTCATTGCGAACCAAATGGTCGGTTAGAACCGGCACCAGTCGCCCTGCAGCAATGTCGGCGCACACGAGAAAATATGCGAGCCGCGCAACACCCATGCCCTGCAATGCCGCTTCCTTTACCGTGAGGCCGATTCCCGAGAAACTGCTGTGAACAACCGTCGTTTCAACCTTATCTTTGTTGGCGAATTTCCAGTGATCAGCAGTTAATCCCCGTGCATGTATCGTAAGACAGCGATGTCCCGATAGGTCGCTGGGAGAATTCGGCATTCCATATTGCTTGAGATATTCAGGAGATGCGCAAAAGATCCATGGGTCCTCGATAAGCTTCCGGGCGATGAATGAAGTTTCCTCCGGCCGTTTAAAAAGAACCGCAACATCGACCCGCTCGCTCAACAAATCTATTCCACCATCTGCCTGAATCAACGTGACGGATAGATCTGGATATTGCTGATTGAAGGTTTTTAGGAAAGGTACAATCACACCTACTGACAATGCATCCGACGTCGCAACTCGCAATGTGCCTTTGGGAGCGCCGCCGAGATCACGAACGGTGCTCTCTACAGCGTCAACAGATTCCAGAATTGCTTGGCAGCGCTCAAATAACGCTTCTCCTGCCTCTGTTAGTGACAGGGCTCGGGTTGTCCGGTTAAACAGTCTGACTCCAAGCCGTTCTTCAAACCGGCTTATCTTTCGGCTTACGCCCGATGCAGTAAGCCCAAATCGTGGCGCCGCTCCCACAAAACTGCCTGCCAATACGACTTCAGCAAAAACCGACATTTCTCCGATGGAATCCATAGGCCGATGGTTTACTATTGATGACACGAGGTCAACAATCAAATTCCGATGATCCAATTTGCCCAATCAGATGACCATTTTGGATTCCAAGCGACGACAAAACTGGACACCGGGAAGATATTGAAAAATTCAGCTGGGTCGTCGCGCTAATGTCGGCTTTCAAGACAAATCCGGCAAATCCCCGTCAATCAAACCCCTTCGAGCAAGCCTTCTTTCTTGATCTTCTCCTGCCAGACCAGCGGCGCGAGATGGTGCACGCTTTGTCCGTCCGCATCCACCGCGACCGTGACCGGCATGTCCTGCACTTCAAATTCGTAGATGGCTTCCATGCCGAGTTCTTCAAAGCCGACCACTTTGGAGCCCTTGATCGCGCGGGAGACCAGATAGGCGCTGCCGCCAACCGCCATCAGATAGGCGCTTCTATGCTTCTTGATTGAACCGACGGTGTCGAGTCCGCGCTCGGCCTTGCCGACCATCGCGAGCAAGCCCTGTTCCAGCATCATATCGGTGAACTTGTCCATCCGTGTGGCGGTGGTCGGACCGGCGGGCCCCACCACTTCTTCACCGACCGGATCGACAGGACCGACATAATAGATGACGCGTCCCTTGAACTCGACCGGCAATTCTTCACCGGCGGCCAGCATGTCCTTGATCTTCTTATGCGCGGCATCGCGGCCGGTCAGCATCTTGCCGTTGAGCAGCAAGCGGTCGCCATGTTTCCAAGTCGCGACTTCTGCGGCGTCGAGCTGGTCGAGATGGACGCGCTTGGCTTCCGATGACGGGGTCCAGTTAACATCTGGCCATTCGTCGAGCTTCGGCGCTTCGAGATAGGCCGGACCGCTGCCGTCGAGCGTGAAATGGGCGTGGCGGGTGGCGGCGCAATTGGGGATCATCGCCACCGGCTTGCCTGCCGCATGGCAGGGCCAGTCGTTGATCTTGACGTCGAGGATGGTCGAGAGGCCGCCCAGTCCCTGGGCACCAATGCCGAGCGCATTGACCTTGTCGAAAATCTCGATCCGCATTTCTTCCATATCGTTGCGCGGGCCGCGTTCCTTCAGCTGGCCCATGTCGATCGGATCCATCAAAGATTGTTTGGCGAGCAATACCGCGCGCTCGGCGGTGCCGCCAATGCCGATGCCGAGCATCCCGGGCGGACACCAGCCGGCGCCCATTTGTGGCACCATTTCCAGCACCCAGTCGATGATATTGTCACTCGGGTTCATCATTTTGAATTTCGACTTATTCTCCGACCCACCGCCTTTGGCTGCGACATCTACGGAGACTTTGTCGCCGGGAACCATTTCGACGTGTAGCACGCTAGGCGTATTATCCTTGGTGTTGCGCCGCGTAAAAGCGGGATCGGTCAGAATCGAGGCGCGCAGCTTGTTCTCCGGATGGAGATAGGCGCGGCGGACGCCTTCATCGACGATTTCCTGCATCGATTGCGACGTGTCATCGAGCCGGCAATCCATGCCCCATTTGACGAAGATATTGACGATGCCGGTATCCTGGCAAATTGGCCGATGGCCCTCGGCGCACATTTTCGAATTGGTCAGGATCTGGGCTATCGCATCCTTGGCGGCGGGAGATTTTTCCGCCTCATAGGCTTTGCCCAGCGCACGGATATAATCCATCGGATGATAATAGGAAATGAACTGCAGCGCGTCTGCGACGCTTTCAATCAGGTCTGCGGTTTTGATGGTGATGGTCATGGGTGCTCCAGATTGTCGGCGAAATGCGATCCACAAGTCTTTTGACCGATATCAAGAGGTTGAGCAAGTCTGTCGAGAATGATGAGCCGAACCATCTTCCTTTTATCGGTCGATTGTTCGGTATAATTGATGCACCATTTGGCATGGACAATTTCTTTCTTTCCAAAGAAGGGCTGAGCGGCATCGCGTTGCTCCTGACCTTTGTCGCCTTTGCCCCCTATATCCGGGCGATCCTGCGCGGCGAGACCAAGCCGCATATATTCTCCTGGTTCATCTGGGGCGCAGGAACCTTTGTGGTATTCATCGCCCAGATGTCGGACGGCGCGGGCGTCGGGGCCTGGCCGATCGGGGTTTCCGGCCTGATCACCATTTTTGTCGCAATTCTGGCGCTGCGCAAATCTGCCGATCTGTCGATCGTGCCGCTCGATTGGATATTCCTGCTATTGGCGCTGAGCGCTTTGCCGCTCTGGATATTGACCTCGACGCCATTGGCGGCGGTAATCATTTTGACGATTGTCGACATTCTCGGATTTGGACCGTCGGTGCGCAAAGCTTATCATGCGCCAGATGAGGAAAATGTCCTGTTCTTCCTATTGGGGGCTTTGCGCAACGGATTCGTGGTCGCCGCGCTGGAAAATTATTCCTGGACGACGATGTTATTCCCAGCAGCAGTGGGAATCGCTTGCCTGCTATTCGCACTGCTGATCATCATTCGGCGCCTCGTGATCCGGTAGAAGCCGGCATGAACCAAAATCGTGTACGGCTCGGATGATCAATCGGCCCGCATGTCGGCGCGGTCGCAGATTGAAGCTCGGGATGTCCATATATTGCGATGCTAGCCTGCATTACCTCGCAGGTAATTGAAGCGCTTACGCAGATTGTCTAGAGATTTTCTGAGCCAGGGCCTGAGGCCGATAGAATGATGGAGAAAAATGATGTTTGCATTTCGAGTCTTGATGGTGGTGCTTTTTGTCGCGATCTCTGGATATACGGCCGTCACCATCGCCAGTCACGGCTGGAATCTGGCTCCGGTCTTCTTTGGTGACATGGCGGCCATGGCTTGGCCTGGTCAGTTCAATTTTGACTTCATGTGTTTCCTGATCCTATCTGCCTTATGGGTGTCCTGGCGCCATCAATTCTCTGCCGCCGGCCTGCTGCTTGGCGCCATTGCCTCGGTTGGCGGGATGTTGTTCCTCTCCGCCTATCTGTTCATCGCCGCCGGCCAGGCCAAGGGAGATGTCCGCGAACTGCTGCTCGGGAAGGCGCGCGCGGCGCAATCCTGAACTGGGCTGGAACACCATATATGGTGTCATAAATGCGTCATCTACACCTGTGCATGGGCTGTGGATAAAAATTTGCAATAATTTGGCCCAAGACTCTTGCGCTTCGTGCTCCCCTTAGCAGGTCCACGCGTCGCTGCGCTGCAGCACAATTTTCCGTTCGACGAAGCGATTCATTTATACGATGAATGGAGTCATTAATTTGTCATTTACCCTCTTGCATAAAATCTCGTTTCAGCCACTATAGGTTGTGGTTAGGCATTGGGTGCACACCAACTTATAGTGTTACAGGCAAATTCCGTCGAATCGGCGGGCGGCTCCCCTTGTGCCAAATCACAAGAGATTTTTCGGGTTTTGTGGGCAAAATATCTGCCCTGCCGGGTTAGAAAACTGTTAAGATCGGAGCTTCGGCTCGAGTCGAACAAGACAGGAACAAAGCCCAGCGCAAAGCCCGGCAAATATCGGTCGTCGAGATCGATATGTATGTGGTTTTGTTGCGTGATTTTAGGGGGCTTTGATGGATTTTAGAGATAACCGGGACAGTGAATCGGATTCCGGCGCAGAAATAGGTGAGTTGAACATGGGCGCGGAAGTATTGGATACGCCAAAGAGCAAGGCAGCTGACCAAGCGCCGACCAAAGAACCTGAAGTCAGCAAAAAGGCTGCGGCCGAAGCTGCGGCTGAAAAAGCCAATGATGACAAGGAAAAGAAGGACGAGCGCGACAGCCATAGTGTGGAAAAGCGCCGCTTTACCATCGCACTTGACGAATCCCGCGATGATCTGCTCACCGATTTTGGCAAGGAAACGCTGAAGGACCGCTATCTGCTGCCCGGAGAAACCTATCAGGATCTCTTCGCTCGCGTGGCCGATGCTTATGCCGATGATCAGGCGCACGCCCAGCGGCTCTATGATTATATCTCGAAACTCTGGTTCATGCCGGCCACACCCGTGCTGTCCAATGGCGGCACCGGTCGCGGCCTGCCGATCTCCTGCTATTTGAACAGCGTCGACGACAGTCTCGGCGGCATCGTCAACACTTGGAATGAAAATGTCTGGCTCGCCTCGCGCGGCGGCGGCATTGGCACCTATTGGGGCAGCGTTCGCGGCATTGGCGAGCCGGTTGGCCTCAATGGCAAAACATCGGGCATCATTCCCTTCGTCCGGGTGATGGACAGTCTGACCCTGGCGATTTCGCAAGGCTCGTTGCGCCGCGGGTCGGCGGCCTGCTATCTCGACGTCAGCCATCCGGAAATCGAAGAATTTCTTGAAATCAGAAAGCCTTCCGGCGACTTTAACCGGAAAGCTCTGAACCTTCATCACGGCGTCCTGCTGACCGACGAATTTATGGAAGCGGTGCGCGACGGCTCCGAATTTAATCTCGTGTCGCCGAAAACCGGCGAAGTGCGCAGCACGGTCGATGCCCGTTCGCTGTTCCAGAAGCTGGTCGAGACGCGCCTGGCGACCGGCGAGCCCTATATCATCTTCAACGACACGGTGAACCGGATGATGCCAAAGCATCACCGCGATCTCGGATTGAAAGTGTCCACGTCCAACCTCTGCTCGGAGATCACATTGCCGACCGGCCGTGATCATCTCGGCGAGGATCGGACGGCGGTCTGCTGCCTGTCTTCGCTCAATCTGGAAACCTGGGACCAATGGTCGGGTGACAAGGATGTGATCGAGGATATCATGCGCTTCCTCGACAATGTCCTGCAGGATTATATCGACCGCGCGCCGGACGAAATGGCACGTGCCAAATATAGTGCGAGCCGCGAACGCAGCGTTGGCCTCGGCGTCATGGGCTATCACAGCTTCTTGCAGGCGCGGGGCCTCGGTTTCGAAAGCGCATTGGCAAAATCGTGGAATATGAAGATCTTCAAGCATATTTCGGGCAAGGCCTCTGAGGCTAGCATGATGCTCGCCAAGGAACGCGGACCTTGTCCCGATGCGGCCGACGAAGGCGTGATGGAGCGGTTCAGCTGCAAAATGGCAATCGCCCCGACCGCGTCCATCTCGATCATCTGCGGCGGCGCCTCGGCCTGTATCGAGCCGATCCCGGCGAATATCTACACCCACAAGACCCTCTCGGGCAGCTTTGTGGTCAAGAACCCGCATCTCGAGAAATTGCTCGCCGAGAAATCGAAAGATTCGAACAATATCTGGAATTCGATCCTCGAAAAGGGCGGCAGCGTCCAGCATCTCGATTTCCTCAGCGCGGACGAGAAAGACACGTTCAAGACCAGCTTCGAAATCGACCAACGCTGGCTGCTCGAACTCGCAGCCGATCGCACGCCCTATATTGATCAGGCCCAGTCACTGAACCTGTTCATCCCGGCCGATGTCGACAAATGGGACCTGCTGATGCTCCACTTCCGCGCGTGGGAGCTGGGCATCAAGTCGCTCTATTATCTGCGCTCGAAATCGATCCAGCGCGCCGGCTTTGTCGGCGACACGGCGGCGAGCGAAGTCACCGGCGGCGGCGTCGAGGCGGACAATACGCTCGACCCGAAAACGGTCGAGCTGATGACCACCGCAGGCACCACGGATTATGACGAATGTCTGGCGTGTCAGTGATTGGATCATTCTTATATGATCGGCTGTTTATAGAATCGAGTAGTGGCGGACAGTTGGCAGCGGGATTGTTTTTCCTGTTTGGCGGATTGATTTTCTTTCCGCTGGTAGGGAAATGGATGGTGGATTTCGTCTATGGTTTTCATCAGGCGGTTCAACCAGAATCTATGATGAACTTCATTGATAACTGGTTTGGTTGGTTTTTCACCTTCGCTCGATGGTTTTTTGCTCTTGGCGGCGTTTTTGTAGCGTTTTACGGCACAGCGTTGTTGCTCGCATGGTCATTTGCAAAAGCTGGCTTGGTGCAAGCGCCATGGAGTATGTCCAACTGATGAATTAGAATTTGCCCACTGCCCCCTCCCTTCGCTCCTTTGGGGAGGGGGCCGTTTTTTCAAGACGGTAAAGGCGCATTTTCCTCACCCCTGGCGGGAGAGGACAACGAAGACTTGGCGCCGCAACGATAGCGGAGGCGGCTAGTCGGAATCAGTGAGGGGTGGCGTCTGGTCGCAGCCCCCTCGCCAAGAACGACTAGGCAGACGAGCTGCCAAGTCTAACTATCCTCTCCCTCCGGGGGAGCGGATGAATGAGTAAAGCGGAGAACGAGTTAACATGTCACTTCTGGAAGCACGCAAAACCTATAAGCCTTTTGAATATCCCTGGGCCTATGATTTCTGGAAACGCCAGCAACAGATCCACTGGATGCCGGAAGAAGTTCCGCTCGGCGAGGATTGCCGCGACTGGGCGCAGAAGCTGACCGATCACGAGCGCAACCTGCTGACCCAGATTTTCCGCTTCTTCACCCAGGCCGATGTCGAGGTCCAGGATTGCTATCATGACAAATATGGCCGGGTGTTCAAACCGACCGAAGTCAAGATGATGCTCACCGCTTTCTCCAATATGGAAACCGTCCATATCGCCGCTTATTCGCATCTGCTCGACACGATCGGCATGCCCGAAAGCGAATATTCGATGTTCCTCGAATATGAAGCGATGAAGGACAAGCATGATTATATGGGCACGTTCGGCGTCGACACCGACGAGGATATTGCCAAGACGCTGGCGATGTTCGGCGGCTTTACCGAAGGATTGCAACTTTTCGCCAGCTTCGCGATGCTGATGAACTTCCCGCGCTTCAACAAGATGAAGGGCATGGGACAGATTGTCTCCTGGTCGGTCCGCGATGAAAGCCTCCACTGCGAGGGCATTGTCAAAATGTTCCACGAGTTCGTCCGCGAACGCGACTGCCTGACCAAGAATGTCAAAGAGGAAATCATCGACTGCTGCCAGAAGACCGTGCGCCTCGAAGATGCCTTCATCGATCTCGCGTTCAGCGACGGTCCGGTCACCGGCATGACCGCCAAAGAGATCAAGAAATATATCCGCTATATCGCCGACTGGCGTCTCAACCAGCTCGGTTTCCAGCCGATCTACATGATCGAAGACCACCCGCTACCCTGGCTCGCGCCCCTGCTCAACGGCGTCGAACACGCCAATTTCTTCGAAACCCGCGCCACCGAATATTCAAAAGGCGCGACCAAAGGCGAATGGAATGACGTCTGGAGCAGCTTTGACCAGCGCAAAGGCAAGGTTGCCAATGAAGACGAGGCGGTGGATGACGGGCCGGATATGTTTGAAGAGGCAGGGGTTGCTGCGGAGTAGATATGAACCGGAATGACCTCAAAGAGCTGATTATTCAGGCAATTAGAGATTCTGGTGGCTCGGCAACTATTGCAGAGGTGGGGAAATATATTTGGGAAAAGCGTGAAAAGGAGCTTCGGAAGTCGGGAGAGTTTTTTTACAAATGGCAATATGAATTAAGGTGGGCAAGTAACGTCTTGGTTCGTGAGAAACGTCTTCGTAAGGGGCCTCCGCGCGGAATGTGGCACGCCTAATCCATGCTTCACCTATTTATCGACTCTAACATATATCTTAAATTTTATGCCTATTCGGATGACACATTGGCGGAGCTCGAAAAACTGCAGGCCCTTGTAAATGAAAATCACATAACTCTGCATATTACAGGTCAGGTGATTGACGAAATCGAGCGAAACAGAGAATCCAAAATAGTTGAGGCGCTTTCAAGGTTCCAAAAATCAGTCAGCGCGCCTGAAATTCCAAGATTTGCAATGCATTTTGACGAAGCAAGTGAACTTGTGAAACGAAGTAAAGAAGCAGCAGATGCCAAGTCAAAACTGAGTGAGAAAATTCAAGCAGAGATATCAGAATCCTCTCTTCGTGCTGACGAGCTTATTGAACAACTGATAAGTGTGGCAAATCAAATTGATTTTGATGACGAAATCATCGGGCTGGCTCAAATTCGTAGGTTGGTTGGCAATCCCCCGGGGAAGAATGACTCCTTGGGTGACCAACTAAATTGGGAAGCTTTGATTAAGAATATTGAAGATGAAACAGACTTGCATATCGTCACTGTTGATTCTGACTTTTTGTCCAAATTAAGCAAAACTCAACCGAGTAGCTTCATTCAGAAGGAATGGAGTGAAAAGAAAAGCGGTGATCTAAAAACTTACTCCAGTTTGGGGTCTTTTGCTAAGGAACACTTTCCGGCAATCTCATTGCCGTCGGATGTCGTCAAATCTGCAGCAATTAACAAGTTGGTGAAATCTAGCAACTTTGCACGAACACATTCTCAAATCGAAATTCTGGAAGAGGTTTTCGATGATATAAATTTCGAGGATGCTATAACTATATTTAATGGATTTCTTGACAATTCACAAATCAACTGGATTTATAATGACGAAGACGTCAAATCTTTTATGACCAAGTTGCACGATAAGTTTGCTGATGAGATATCCGATGAACTGGACGAGGAACTGATGCAAAAGGCGTCATATTTGGGTGTGCCATTTTGAATGAGGGAACAGTTCATCAAACACATCAATCAACACCCCTAATGCTAATCCCTCTCCTATTACTCACATCCTCTCAACCGCAGGCCAATTGATAGTTCCGGTCAACGAACCAAAGCGCCGCTGACCTGACCCGGCCTTTGTCCTAACCTCGGTGGCGAACGGATTGCCGGGGACCATGCATGCCGAAGATTTTTGAGTGGCAGGGCTATCGCTTTTACTTCTATTCCAATGAAGGGAATCCCCGGGAACCGGTGCATGTCCATGTTCGCAAGGCGCGCGACACCGCCAAATTCTGGATTCGACCCGAAATCAGCGTCGCCTATAACCGGGGCTTCTCTTCAAACGTGCTTTCGCGGCTGATTGCGGTTATAGAGGGGAGAGGCGACGAAATTGAAAGACAATGGCATGACTTCTTTTCCCCCTGAACCGCTAGCGGTCCGGTTTGACGAGAATAGTTTCTGGGTCGATCTGGAAGACGGTCGTACGCTCGGCATCCCGCTGGCCTGGTTTCCGCGCCTGCTGCATGCCACGCCCCAGCAGCGTGAGCAGGTCGAACTCAGCCGCTCGGGCCTGCACTGGGAAGAGATCGACGAGGATATATCCGTTGCCGGGCTTCTGGCCGGTCGCGGCGACATGACCCGTTCGACGGATGTAGCGGCAAAATAGAATCACGGTGACGGTGCATTAATTCTCCAAACCTCCCATCTTGTCATCCCCGCGTAGGCGGGGATCCCGTCCCAAAAAATGTCGCGCAGCGGCTTTACTCACACACTGGTTTCCCGCCTGCGCGGGAATGACAAGAATGACGGTGACGGGTGCAGCAACCCCCAAATAGTATCGTCTCAATCCCGCCATCACTCACCGTCATTGCGAGGAGCGGAGCGACGTGGCAATCCAGCGCGGTTGTGGACGGCGCTCTGGATTATCACCCCCGGATCGAGTCCGGGGTCGCGATGACGGGTTCGGCATGACAGCTATTGCGCAAAGCGCGCCGCTTTCATTCAGCTTGCTTGCGCCGGCTTGTCGAAAAAGAAGGAAAGGCGTTCCGACCAGCCGCGATCGGCCTGTCTTTCGGTTTGATTGAGCCGGCCTATTGCGGCTTCAACCAACTGGGGTGAGGGGGTGGATGCGGCGAGAAACATCATCTCACGCGATAGCGCCTTATATTCGGTGCTGCAATTATAGAACCAATTGGCTTTTTCGACGAGTTTCAACTGGCTGGCGATCGACGCGCTGGCGGCGGGGATGAGCGCGATTGTCCCGATCCAGGGCGTTGGAACATTCTCGCCGGTCCAGATCGCCAACATGCCAGCCGAAATGCTCGCCAGCACGGTGATGACCGTGAGCAGATAGGCAAGCGCATAATAGCGGCGACCGGCAGAGCGATATGTCTCGCCGCTGCGCTGGCAATAAGCGGTCAATTCAGGAATCATTCCTTCATTAATATGTTCAGTCATCGGAATCTCCTCATCTCATGGGTCAATGGAGATTAGAGAATAGCGGGATGAAATTGAAAATTCCGTGATGGGTGTCACGTCCTCAATTCCGGTGACAGGTGCAACAATTCCCAAATTCTGACAGCTCAATCCCACTACCAGTCATCCACCGTCATTGCGAGGGGCGGAGCGACGTGGCAATCCAGAATGGTTGTGAATTCCGCTGACGGTCCGCTAATTCCAACATTTTTCGTCATGCTGAACTTGTTTACCTTCGGTGGCCATCGGCTCAGGACTCCCCGCGTCGTTCCCAGCGGGTCGCGGTACCCAAAACAAGGTCGGCATGACCGGCAAACCGCTTTCCTACAGCCCTCCCGATCGCATATATCTCCGCCAGGTTGAGGAACGGCTCTTTGACAATTTGGAGATAGAAAAGCCACCGTCAGGCGCGCCTGATGGTCAAGCCGGCGAGATTGTGAGGCTGATTGGAAGGTCACACTCGCCGCATCACCGGCGGCGCGCAGAGGCTGGATATCCGCGGCTTTGAGCGAAAGGTCACGGAAAATAAAAAGGCCTTTGCTGTGAGAGGTTCAGCAAAGGCCGGATCGATCTGATCACAGGCTGTCATCCCCGCTCAGGCGGTGACTCAGTCAAAGAAAAACGTCGCTACAACGTCGCTACGAGGCTCTGTTCAGGGACTAGTTTCCCGCCTGCGCGGGAATGACAAGGGTGGAGGAGAATGACAGGGTGGAGGAGAATGACAGGGGCGGGGGTGATGACAGGGTTGGGGG
>LXYP01000030.1 GCA_001650955.1 Sphingomonadales bacterium EhC05 | reverse complement strand
AATAATCCTTGCAATGAGGGAGCCATCCACACAGGACACTAGAAGATTGTCGATTCTTGGAGCTAAGCAATATCGTTTTGTCAGGATCAACCCAATCCCGTCTCGTAGGAGTTCTCATACTCTCTCCTGCATACTAGTCTTCAATATGGTCGGTTAGATTGCGCACCATTTTCGACATTGTGGCGATTACCTGTTTTTCGCTCAATCCCTCATCATGGCGGAACAGGCGCCAGCTATCGAAACTGGTGGCGAGCAGTAAGAATCGGCTGAGCATTTTATCCTTTTGAACAGATTTAGGCAGGATGGCGTTTAGCGCCTTATGCTCATTTTTTATCAACCGCCGGTAGTTTTCAGTAAGCGCTTTAGAGTGTCGTTTTTTTATTGAGGTCATGATCCGGTGCGGAGCAGCAAATTCATATACCAGCGCTCGACGTTCAATTATTTCCATCAATTGATCGCGCCAATCCGTTGATCGATAGGGTTTTCGAAGAATAGGCAGAGCGATTTCAGCCAAGCGTTGGTTCATGGCATAGTAGAGTGAATCCATGTCGTCAAAATGACTAAAAACGGATCGCAGGCTCAGGCCAGCACGTTTGGCCACCCTCGCAGCGCTGGGTGACGGGTCACCCTCTGTAGTTAACTCCATAAGGGCGTTGACGATCTTAGACCGGCTCGCTTTGGTGCGTTGGCGACGGCCATCCGGATGAGGGCTTTCCTTCGATGCATCTGCTTTGACAGTTGTTGTTGATTTCACCATATGAACCCTTTTTTAGCAAACACTAACAAAGGATTGTCGATGTTCCCAAGCTTTTGTTTGCTGTCCCGCAATTGATTGCTCAGGCGTCAACCAGTTCATCGAAACCGACATAGCGGACGAACTTTTCATTGTCTTCGCGGACAGATTTCACATTATTGGCAGGAAAATCATAATCGGGATAACCCATGGCGATGCAGATCATTATATTTTGATCATCCGGAATTCCCGCATGTTCGCGCACGACCGCTGACTGCATAATTCCTTGCCCATTGATGACACATCCCAGCCCGCGCTTCCAAGCGGCCAAGACAATGGCATGAGATAGTGCACCGAGGTCAAACTGGCTGATAGCTGCCGGTTCAAGGTATTTGTCATATGTCAGCACCACTGATACCGGCGCGTCGAATTGGCGAAAGCCACGCATCACCCAATCGTGACGCTTGGCTTTATCGTCGCGAGCGATCTCCATTTCCGCGAACAATTGAACCGCCACATCAATCTGGCGCTGGCGATGATCACCCTCATAAGCTTCCTTCATTGGAAAATCGCGTTTGGGCGGCACGCCGGACAGCATGTTTTCGGTATTGCCCTTGCGCACCTTGTCCAGCGGTTCGCCGGTAAGGACATGAACATACCAGGGCTGCGTATTCATCGATGATGGCGCCCATTTCGCAGTCTCAATTATCTCTTCGATAACTTCGCGGGACACAGGATCCTTTTTATATCCCCTGATACTTTTGCGTTCCCGGATTAACTCTTCAAACTCCATAATAGATTCCTTGATTTAATGGGTTGATTACTGGACGGCATCCGCTTGCGGGTTGGGCACGCTTTCTTGCCTCAACCCGATAAGCCAAAATCCTGTCAAACCGAGCACCAGAAAAAGCAACCCGACTATCAGGCGCACCTGTACAAATGTGATCGTTGGCCGCGTGATAAACACTTCGGTATGTTCGAGCGCGCCGTACTTAAATTTCCGCCCTTCGAGCATTGCCGGATCGAGGATCATATCTATCAGATCACGCAAGGAGCGATATCTCACTACCGCAACCCGATCAATTTCATTGCCATATTTGCCGAGCATCAATCCCGCCCGTTCGCTGATGAAAACCGGATGGCCACCGCGCTCGAACAGCAGTGGAATCACGATGTCACCATATTTGCTCTCTGATTCCAAAGCCGCAGCACCCTTTTTTCGGGTTTCTAGATTGACCGCATAAAATTCTTTGCCATCGTCATTGGGTAGCATGGCGGTGAGATTGCGTATCATGCTGCCTTCTGGCGCATCCTCGACTGTCATGCCGTAGGTCTGTTCCATCTGTTTGATCATCGCTTCGCCCTCGGCCTGCGAAAGCGGATCGCCATTGCCGCCATACCAGGTCGAGAAGCTCGCGTAGATAAGCACAAGCAATGCGAGCCAAATCCATTTCGCCTTGGTCATCTTGACATCTCCTCACCTACGAACAATTCACGCAGTTCGTTTTTCTTCACTTTGCCCGAGGCCGTTCGTGGCAGAGCATCAACAAGTTCGAGCCGCGCAGGAAGCTTGTATCGGGCAAGCTTGATTTCGAGAGCCGCGCGAAGGCTATCGATGCTAAGCGCGGCATCGGGTTTGAGCGCGGCTATCGCGCAGCCAACCTCGCCCCACTTTTCATCCGGCACACCAATGATTGCGACCTCGGCGATCTCATCCAGTGCATAGATCGCGCCTTCTACCTCGGCGGGATAAACATTCTCTCCGCCCGAGATATACATGTCTTTCACGCGATCTTCGATCTTGTAGAAGCCATCATCGTCACGCGATACGATATCTCCGGTGCGAAACCAGTCATCAACGAAGCTTTCGCGGTTGGCTTCCGGGCGGTTCCAATATCCGGGTGTGACACAGGGTCCGCGCATCCACAATTCGCCGACCAACGCCCCCTTCCCTTCGTCATCGACAATTCTCAACTGGAAACCGTGCGAAGGCTTGCCACTCACACCGGTTGTTTCTCCAGCCAGATGCCCAGGCATGGAGATTCCAGCCCCCGCGCTTTCGGTCAGGCCGTAACCCTCGCGCAGCTTAAGACCCAAACCCTTCCAGGCTTTAACCAGCGCGGCAGGAACAGAGGATGCGCCGACGAAACAAGCGCTTATGCGTGAGAAATCGGTTTTAGCCGTCTGCGGATGTGCGAGCATTGCCTGGTAGATCGCCGGTACTGCGACGAAATGGGTCACGCCCAACTCCGGATCGTCGATGAGCTGCAGGACCTGCCCCGGATCGAATATCCGCACGACTGCTACGCAGGCTCCGGCCAAAAAACATGGCCCGATCACGCCGTTGACCCCCGCGATATGGAATAGCGGCATAAAACACAGCGCGGTCGAATCCTGCTGGATGCCAGTGTCAGCGATCGTGCCCCACGCATTGAGCAATTGCATCTGATGGGTAATTACCACGCCCTTGGGATGGCCTGTCGTACCGGATGAATACATCAGCATGCAAATATCGCTCAGCAGCGGTGGTTCCGTTGGCGTCAAGAGCGGTTCGGCGTCGGAGATCGCCCTCTCGTAACCGCTCTCACTTCCATCGGAGGCTGTCTCGATCCGATGCTTGAGGCTGGGGGCATTGTTCAGGCCTCCGGCAAGTTCACCCAGCTCGCGATCGTGGATCAGCACTTTTGGCCCGGCATCCTCTGCGATGAAGGCAAGTTCCTTGCCGGTAAGTCTCCAATTGAGCGCAACAGCTACTGCACCAATTCGCCAACAAGCGAAGATCACCTCAAACACATCGCTACTGTTCATCATCAGATAGGCGACGCGATCTGCCTTGCCGATTCCGAGCGAGCGGAGGTGCGCTGCCAGCCCCCCGACACGGCGGTTCATTTGCGCATAGGTAAAGCGCCTCCCGCTGGCGATATCGATTTGCGCCATATTTTCGGGTGTGCGATCCGCGACGCTCGCGATCCAGTCGAGCCCGGATGCAGGGCCATGAGATGGGATGTCCGTCGCTTCAGTCATTTGGGTTCGCTCCTTCTGTCCTCCGCCTTAGCGACAACAGAAAAAATATCGCTAAAAGCGGTACAAGTACCAAAGTCGTATAAGCTTCAGGCGGCATATGCCCATCCGCCTGACCTTTCGGTCCCCACATATTCCAGGTGTGAATACAGCGTTCGAGGAACAGTAATCCAAGCGCAAGCGTTACAAAATTGCGATAACGAAGCGATATCAACATCAGCAATATGCCCCAGACAATCTGGGTTGTACCCGCCCAGGCGAACAGGCGAACTATTGTCCCCCCATTCACAGACAGATCGCGTCCGGCAATTACTCCTGCTCCACCATCAGGAAGGAATGTGTGGATGCAACCGGGTACAATCGTCAGTACGGCCATCAATGTGAGAAACCATGCGGAAACCACGGGCCCATTATATTCCGCATTGGTTGTGGCTGGGAGCATCATACCATCTTTCAATTGGGCCAGTAGATAATCTCGTCGCCCGGTTCAAAACGCTCGGCCAGCGTCTTGTCCACCATGATCGCACTGTCGGTTATCGAAGGATAGAGTGGCGGTTTGCGCCCTTTGTGATGCGCGTTGAGCAAAGCTTGCAGCTCCGCAAGTTTATCGGTGCGCTTCTCGGCAAGATTGACCTGTTCGGTCGGATCGTTCGCCAGATCGAACAGCCAGCTTTTTCCCTGTTTCTCGTTGACCTGCAGCTTCCAGTTTTGTGCACGTACAACTTTATAGTATCCGCTGTTCCAGAATAGCGGTGCATCGGGCCTCTCCATCAATCCCTGGCCTGTTGCGGCAGGCAGCAAGTTGCGTCCGTCAATTGCTACACCCTGTGGAAGCGCTCCACCAGCAGCAGCAGCCAGCGTCGGCATGACATCGACATGTGCTGCTGGCGTGTCGATACGCGTACCGGCTGCAATGCGGGCTGGCCAGCGGGCGAAAAGCGGCACGCGTATCCCGCCCTCGAAGAAATTGATCTTAAATCCGCGATAAGGTGCGTTGACGTCTGGCAACCCAAGATAACCAGCTCCGCCGTTGTCGCTGGACAGGACGATGATGGTGTTGTCGGCAATCCCTTCGGCCTCCAGCTTGGCCATGACGCGTCCGACACTGCGATCAAGCGAACGGAGCATTGCTGCATAAACGCGCAGCCGATGGGGTTTGATGTCGCCTACCGCCTCATAATCTGAGCGGGTTGCTTGTAACGGCGTGTGAACCCCCCAATGCGCCAGATAGAGGAAAAACGGCCGGTTGCGGTTTGCCTCTATGACCTTGACCGCCTCATCGGTCCAGTAATCAGCGAGATAGCCACCGGGTTCAAAAACCTTGCCGTTGTTAAATGTTGTTCCATAACGCCCCGATGCCCAAAGGAACCTGTCGATCGGATCAAATTCCTGCTTGGCATTGACAACATCCGGATCATCTTCGGGCAGATGCAACAAGTGGGTCATGAGCAGACTCTCGTCGAAACCCTGTTCATTGGGATGAAATCCCTTACCAGTCCCGAGGTGCCACTTGCCGATATGGACATTGTGATAGCCGCGTTCTTTCAAAACTTCGGCGATAGTCACTTCTTCAGTCGGTAGGCCCATATCATCATAGTCAGGCATTCCAACCTCGGCCTCAGCACGGTATTCGGTCGGAGGAAGGTCATCGCGAATATCATTGTTGACCGACGCGACCACACGGCCGAACCCTGGTCGTGTAGGTGTATATTCAAATCCTGTACGCGTTGGATATCGCCCCGTCATAAGCTGTGCCCGCGACACCGCGCAGGTTGCGCTTCCCGAATAGGCTTGCGTAAAAATCGCCCCTTCCGCAGCTAGCTGGTCAATATGCGGGGTGGAAACCGCACCACCAGCCACTCCGCCGCCAAAGGTCGAGAGATCATTGATGCCCAGATCATCAAACAGGATGAAGACAATATTGGGAGGACGTTCATCGGATGGTGCCTCAGCCTGTGCCGGTCCGTGCTGCCATTCAACCGGGCGATGCTCGGCGATTTCCGTTTTGCCAGCGCGATATTCGACAAAGGCGAGGGTCAGAGCGGTCTGATTAAAATAACCAATGCCGCCTAGGGCCGCTGCGGCGATGCCAATTCCCAGAGTCCATTTCTGCCAACGTTTCATAACCGCCTCAGCTTTCTTTTATATTTCAGCACTCATCATGCAATAAACAGCCATGATCCATGCGACGAGAAATCTTGCCGCCCCGGTATCCTTTGGGAGAGAGTTCATTACCGGGGCGGCAAGCGAGAAGGGAGGATGGCTCCAACCTTCCAACTCTAGAACTTAAAAGTTCCCGTCAGACCATAGCTACGCGGGGTCCCTTCAGTACAACGGATGCCCGCGCTGCCGGGAAACACGCCATTGTTCAGTCCGAATGCCGCACCCAGCGGTTGCGGGAAGCGTACGGCACAAAAACCCTGGTCGAACAGATTGCTACCAAAGGCGGAAAGCGACCACTGATTGTCCGGACCATGGACTGTGAACCTTGCATCAAGCGTTCCATAGCCATCCTGAATTGTTTGCGGATTACCATCGGTCGCGGCACCGGCGAACAGATCGGCTTGGAAGTAATAATTGGTGTTGAATCTCCAGCCGGTTCCACTGGTTCCAATGTCACCACGTATCTCGGCACCAACCGATCCACTCCATTCCGGCGAACCAAGGGCTACACTTTGTCCGGTCAGATTCTGTGTGCCGCCAATGCCTGGCAAACCGGAAGCCAACGGGAAATCCGTAAATTCAGAATCGAGATAGGCAATGGAGGCGAAAAATTTGAAATTGTCACTTGGCCGAATAACAGTATCAAACTCAAAACCCTGTTGCCGCAAATCACCAGCGTTGAGAACGATGAATCCAACGCCATCAAAGCTGCGATCCTGCAAACCACCAACATCCATCCGATAGAAGGTCAGGTTGGCCTGAAGCGCACCGTCAAACCAGGTTGTCTTGGCTCCCAGCTCATAATTGTCGATCGTTTCCTGCGCGAAGGTCCGGCGACCAAGCAGCGGAGTAGCGCCGCCACCCGAATTAAATCCGCCCGATTTATACCCAGTCGAATGATTGGCAAAAAACAGCAGGTCGTCATTCGGTTTATAGTTCAGGCTGATCCGGTACGTAAATTTTTCTTCGGTCAGCGCCAGCACCTGATTTTCCGGTGCCCGCACGGCGGCGGCAAACGGATTGTTGCGAAGTTGAACAAACAGCGCGTCCTTGTCATCGCGAGTCCAGCGTCCGCCCACCGTGAGGTCCACAGCATCGGAAATATGGATGGTCGCCTGACCATAAGCTGCGATCGATTTCACGTCCTGCGTAAAATCAAGATCAGTGGCATTGGCACCATTGCCAGCAGCCAATTGCGCGTTGCACCCCGCACGTCCCGGTCCGGGAGGAACCAGCGTGTTACAGAAGCCGGGGCCGAGATTGAGCTGCTCGTCGATCCGGTAGTCTTCCTGAAAATAATATAGGCCAGCCACAAAATCTAGCGCACCGCCCAGCAGTTCTCGTTCTGGCGAAATAAATTGCAACTCGTGGTTTTGGCTCTTGCTGCGATAGGCACCGTCCCGGGTAAAAATATTGACCGGTGTAAAGCTGACGTCGCCATCATTCTGGAAATTATCCCAGTCGCGATAGCTGTTGATAAGTCGTAATGTATAACCGTCGAGGTCGAGAGAGGCATCGCTTGAGATACCCCAATGCTTGTCTATGAAACGCGATTCCTGAAACTGATTCAACGTACGGTCAAACAAGACAGTGTCGGGCAAAACACCACCCAACCGCGCCTGAAAGAACGCCAATTGTGCTGGCGTTACCGATGACGGATCAAAGTCATTGTTAGACAGCCCATCACCCGTAATCCGAGAATAATCACCTTTTACGACCCATGTCAGATCGCCAAATTCGGCTTTCAGGCTCAACCGTCCCGCGTAAGTTTTGGAGCCGCCCAGTTGCTCGCCGTCGAACCGGTTGAACCAATAGCCGCCAAAGTCCTGAAACAGGCCAGCGGCGCGGATCGCAACATTGTCTGAGATGGGAGCGTTTACATATCCATCAACCTTATACCGATCAGCATTGCCGATTTCACCGCGAACCATTCCGGAAAATTCGTTCTTGGGTGACGCGCTTTTCAGCGACATCGCACCTGCGCTGGCATTTCGACCAAATAGCGTACCCTGCGGTCCACGTAAGATTTCGACACCCTCTATATCAAGAAAAGTACCGATGATTGAACCGGGACGCGGCACATAGACACCATCGAGAAAAGTCGCAACGCTAGGTTCGATGGCGGTGTTGCCCGCCGCTCCAATTCCCCGAATACGAAGAGTGGTCGTGGCGATTTGTTGTGATTGCCGTGCACGAAAGTTCGGTGTGACCGAGGTCAACTCAAGAACGTTATCGATATTGGCATCTGTCAGTTGCTGTTCGGAGAATGCGGCAATCGAGATCGGCACATCCTGTACATTCTGCGCTCGTTTCTGGGCCGTAACAACGATCACATTGTCATCTGCCGCTTCCTCATCCACTCCATCTTGAGCGGTGGCGGCTGCAGCCTGCCCTGCCACTAGAGCGGCAGCCAAACTAAACTTGGCTACGTGTAATAGATATCCTCGCAGAATCATCTTCCCGTCCTCTCTCATTATATCTGCACTGGATGTGCAATTAGTAATTAGCACTATATGTGTCAATATATAATTGCACAAATAGTGCAAATATGTAATTTGTGAAGAGACATTGGAGGCCGCAAACACAGCTAACGGCAATTTTTTGTTGGGCGGAATTTTGTCCTAAATAATATTCAAATAGGCTGGGAACGAGAAATGACTATGGCCGCCTCTCGGCTCGCTGCGGCGAATCGAGTGAATACGATCCAACTGTTCTAACAACCGCCGAGAATGTGAACTCGCCGCTTGTCAGGGTGACGTTCTCGCAGTCCATCATGCGAGCACTATCGATGGGCCGCTACGTCGCAGCCTTCTTTTCAGTTGCATCGTGGCAATTGGATTGCCTCCTATGCGCGACATAATATCACAAAATTGCGCTTTGTCCTGAGGTGTCATCGCCTCGACAATGTCGCTCATTATCTGGTGCATGATTAGAATATCTGGCCATGCATCACGAGCGACAACTATGCCTTGTTGCTTGTGCTCGATCGCACCGATTTTCTGGCGGAGCGCACGTGCGCTTTCTAACGAAACCAATGCGCCTGATGGACGCTGCGGATCATTGCTGAGCCAGTTGTCATAGACGTCGTTTGTGGCCGTAAGTTCTGGGCCAAAATCCTCGCAGATAAGTTTCAGAAAACTCAACAAGGTATCTGGAAGACCATCGCCCTGAAAATACTCTGGTGCGACATCAGAGAGCTCTGGATCAACAATGCCTGCGCGATTCATCGTTTCCGTCCAGCGGTGCAGCGCCGGAGCGGTTTCTTTCATCAATCGCAAGGGATAGGGGTCGCGCCCCAAATGCGCATGGAGAGCCGTCATCAATGCGCAATCAGCCACCGATGGCCGCCCGCCGAGGATATATGGGAAAAGCCGGAAATGGGCATCCAGTAAGGCGAACAGTTTGTGGGTGGATTGCTCAATCGCTGGGATGGTCTTATCAGTCACGCCAATGTCTGGCAGAGCGGCTATCTTTTTCGCGGCAAAGGACTCTGCGATCGCTTTCGCAACCGGTGTCCCGCGCTGGTCTGCTGGGACCATCCCGCGAGCCAGTTCATCGGTCACGAACGCATAGTTTTCTTCTGGAAAGTTCCAGCGATAATGCTGGGCTTGTTTGAATAATCCTTCTGTGCCGTAATTGTGGATAAGCCAGCAAACCGCCCTCAAAACCGGATCGTCAGGCTGCATTTGTGGACCAGGATGGGCCGCCTCCAAATGTTCTATGATCGCAGTTGTATCTTGGACAATCGCGCCGCCGGGACATTCCAGAATGGGGATAGAAAAGAAACCAGATTGGGCAAAAATCTCGGCGAAGAACCGCGCATTCCCGGGATTGCATTCGGTAAAGGCAAGCCCTTTCTTGATCAAATAGGACCGCGTTTTCCCGCTATAAAGAGAGCAATAGGCTGACCAGTGTAAATACACCTCGTCTTGCTCGTCATTGCTTGCCAAATTACCCTCCTGCCCGTGTGATATGCATATCTACCTGCAAAAGCTGCTGATTAATCTGCCCAGACTTCCAGATGATCTTTGCGTATCACGCGGCGGCTGGTTTTCAAATCGAGGATCGACGCCAGCCCCGTTTCGGCAAAGAGCGCACCAACGGCCATCCGGTCCTTGTCTTCCAGGCTCTCCACCCAATCGGTCAAACGTTGGAGAAGAAAGAACCGATAAGGCATTACCGCCGTCGTAATCTCATGCCCGCGCCAGTCAAAGCTGGTCATACCGATGCCGCGGCCCAGTCCCATTTTCGTAGGATCAGATCCGGTTTGCTCGGCAAGCCAGTTATTCGCAAATTCGACATGGGCCGCAATCTCGCCAAGATATTCTTCGGCGGCAAATTTCATCAGGGATTTCAGCGTGCCGGGAATCTCGTTGTCGGCAAACAAAGCATCGCCAACCTGTTCCACTTCTTCGTCGATAAATGTCTCGGGCATGTTCATTCGTTCGGTCCAGCGAAACACTCTTGGAGCGGTTGTTTGCATGAGGTGAAGCGGCTTGGGATCACGCGCCAGATGTGCATAAAGTGGTCCGAATAGTCCAAAATCACCGATGGTTGCATGGCCGCCAAGCAGGAATGGAGTCTGCTGCAAATGTGTGTTGAAACGACCGAGGAAATCAGCATAGCTCCCCACCACAGTATCAAATGTCTCCGGCGTCACGCCAAAAGCCACCGCCGCTTTTCGCATGCGGCCGCTTGCATGTAGGAATGCCTGTTCCTTCGCTTCTCCAGTCAATCCATTGGGCAGCACATCGCCAAACACGGTGCGCAAAAAGGGTAGGTTTATCTCATCAAAATTCCAACGATAGTGCATTGCGGGGCGTAACAATCCCTCGCTGCCAAACAACTCAAACAGATGTGCCACCGCTCGCATCACCGGCGTTTTCGGATAGATGGATTTTTTGCTCGCACCGCTGGCTTCAAAATAATCAAGGATCACCGTACCATCCTGAATGACTTCCCCTTCCGGTGTTTCAACAACCGGAATGATCCAGCGCCCTACTTTGGGCACAATCTGGCCGGAAAAGCCCTTGCCACCAGCCTTGTGCTCGACGAAGGGAATATGGTTCTGTCGCATATAGGCGCGTACCTTTCCGGTGTAGAGC
The DNA here is from genome assembly GCA_001650955.1 of Sphingomonadales bacterium EhC05. GTDB lineage: Bacteria > Pseudomonadota > Alphaproteobacteria > Sphingomonadales > Sphingomonadaceae > Parasphingorhabdus. Next base: position 8,451 of record LXYP01000030.1, on the reverse strand, counting down.
GATCCGGCCATGCCATAGAGAAGATGGGGTTTGGTCATTGAACGGGCCTTCGTTATCAGATATAGTTATTGACACTATTCGTGCCATAATGAATAATGCAGGTCAAGGCATTCCCGATCAGCGAGATTCTCCATGAAAAAGAAACTACTTACCATTTTTGGCCTGTTGGCTTTAACCGCAGTCATACTGGGCTTAGCCGCTCCATCGATCGTACACGCGCTTGGCCTGCATCCCGACTATGATGGCCCCACCTATGAGCTACCCGGCAAAAAGGCGCTGATCATCGCCACTAATCATGGCGTGCTCAATAAACCGGGCGAGGCGACTGGCGATCCCACCGGGGTCATGGCATCGGAGTTTACCCATCCTTATTATGGTTTTCTCGACGCCGGGATGGACGTGGATGTTGCGAGTATCAAGGGCGGCGTAATTCCCGTTGATCCGCAGACCTTGGCCCGGATGGCTATCACGCCGGAGGATAAACGTTATCTGAAAGACCCTGTTTTGCAGGGCAAGATAAAGAACAGCATCAAAATCGATGATCTGGATTTCACGCAATATGACGCAATATTCATATCGGGCGGCTGGGGAGCGGCTTATGATCTGGGCTATTCTGAAAAGCTGGGCGAGAAAATCAGTGAAGCCTATTTTGCCAAGAGACCGGTTATCGGCTCGGTCTGCCACGGTGCGCTGGGTTTAATCAACGCCAAGGATGGGGATGGTAAAGCTGTCATAGCCGGGAGGAAAATGACCGGTGTTAGTGATAAACAGGTTAAAGAACTGGGCATAAGCATGACCCCGATGCATCCGGAAACGGAGCTTCGCAAAGCCGGCGCGCTTTATGAAAGCAGCACTGCCTTTCGCGATTTTCTTGCAACCCATGTTGTTGTCGATGACGAGAAACGCTTTGTTACCGGGCAGAACCAGAATAGCGGCCATGTGACAGCGCACAAGATGATGGAGATTATCTCCAAACTGCCTGTCGCTCCTGCATCAGAAGACGGGGAAGCTACAGAATGAAAAAAGCGCTGCGTAGGGTCCTTTGGGTTCTGACCGGACTGATTGCCATCAATTTCCTGATCATGGGCTTGCGCTGGGCAGTGGCTCCTTCCGGTGCTGCGGAAGCCCTGAACATGCCTCTGTTCAACGGCGCGGCTTTAAGCAGTCAGATTGGCGATGTGGGCGGCTTGTTCCTCTGTATGGGACTTTTTGTTTTGCTTGGTATGGTCACGAAGAAGCGTGAATGGTTCCTTGCGACATCGCTGCTGGTCTTTGCAATAGCGGTTTTCCGCATATTGGCCTGGCTGTTCCACGGTGCCTCGCTTGTTATGCCGCTGATCATTCCCGAAATTGTCATCGGCACCTTGCTTTTGATAGCATCGAAAAAGCTGACCGTTGATCAATCGCAAAAGCCGGAATGAAAAAGCTCGCTTTCAATCTATTCCGAACCGCTCTAGCCAGTGTGCTTTTGATGGCATTTGGAACCGCTGCCAGTGCCGAATCCTCCCGGCCAAATATTGTGTTCATTCTCGCCGATGATTTGGGTTTTACCGATACGGCACCCTATGGCAGCGAAATCAACACGCCCACCATATCAGCGCTGGCGGCGAAGGGCCTGCGCTTTTCCAACTATCATACTGCAGGCAGCTGCGCTCCTTCGCGTGCGATGCTGCTGACCGGTGTTGATAGTCATCGGGCGGGGGTTCCGAATATCCCCGAGATGCTCCCGCCCGAACAGACACAGCACCCTAACTATCGCGGCGTTTTGGGCCACAATGTGGTGACCATTGCGACGCTTTTGCAGGATCAGGGCTATCACACCTATATCGCCGGCAAATGGCATCTCGGGATGACGCCCGATCTCTTGCCCAGCGCACGCGGTTTTGAGCGAAGTTTTATCATGGCCGATTCCGGCGCGGATAATTGGGAGCAAAAACCCTATCTGCCAATCTATGAACAGGCAAATTGGTTCGCCGACGGCAAGCGGACCACACTCCCCGATGATTTTTACTCGTCCCGCTTCCTAATCGACAAAACTATCGAGTTTATCGACAGCAACGCGGGTGATAGCGAACCATTTTTCGCCTATGTTCCTTTTCAGGCGGTGCATCTCCCAGTGCAGGCACCGCAGGAGTTTATCGATCGCTATATGGAAACTTATGACGGCGGCTGGGACGAGCTCAGGCGTCAGCGCTATCTCAGAGCGGTTGAGCTTGGCTTGGTTCCAAAGAATAGTGCGATGGTTGATATGCAAACCACGGCGGACTGGGACGCACTGACACCGGCACAGAAAAAATATCAGGCCAAGCGCATGGCGGTTTATGCGGCGATGGTCGAAGCAATGGATTTCCACATTGGCCGTCTGATCACGCATCTGAGAGACATTGGCGAATATGAGAACACGATATTCGTTTTCACTTCAGACAATGGAGCGGAACCCAATGGTCCTGCCGATCCAGATACGGCGCTAACCCGCTTTGCACTGGCGCGGCAGGGATATGAAAATGACTATGAAACGCTCGGCCTGAAAGGTAGCTTCAACAGCATCGGCCCCAGCTTTGCAAGCGCTGCAGCATCGCCTTTATCTTATTACAAGTTCTATTCCGGCGAAGGCGGTATGCGAGTGCCGCTGATCATTGCCGGTGAAGCGCTGCAATCACAATCAGCGATGACCAGCGCCTTCAGTTTTGCAACTGACCTCGCGCCAACCATCCTCGAACTTGCTGGCACACAGACACCCCAACCAAGATTTGGCAATCTGCGATATGGTGGCCGCGAAATCGAACCGATGATTGGTCGCAGTCTGGTACCATTAATTGAGGGTGAAACCACTCGCGTTTATGATGATCACGAGCCTATTGGATACGAGCTTGGCGGGAATTCGGCTCTGTTTCAGGGCGACTACAAGATAGTTCTTAACCGCGGCCCGGTGGGTGATGGCCAATGGTATCTCTATAATATCGTGGATGATCCCGGCGAAACGCGTGACCTTTCTAAGAGCGAATCAAGGCGCTTTCAGGCGATGTTATCCGCCTATAACCGATACACGAAAGAAAACGGCGTTCTCCCGGTTCCAAAAGGCTTCAACGCACAACAACAAGTCGCGCTCAATGGATTACGCGAACGGGCGGGCCCGGCGATCCTGATCGGTATTCTCCTGTTGCTGATAGTGCTCCCGTTCGTCTTTTATGCGCGCGCTCGGCGCGAACAATGACCATCATAGGAGCCCAATATGAAAAAATGGACGCTGCGTATTTCAGGCACCTTGTTGTTGCTCTTTCTGTTCTTATTCTGGTTCGCCTTTTTTTCCCCGCGACCGCCACTGACCACCGATCCCGCAACTCTGGAGGGGGGATAGCGGTTGGAGAAGATGGCATGCTGTTCAGCTTGTCGGCCGGCAAGACCAATATCGATCAGATACAACTGAAATAGGATAAGGATAAGCATATGTACACGATCCACGGAGCCTTGGGCTCACCCTATTCGATGAAGATGCGCGCATTGATGCGCTATCGGCGGATCACCCATGTCTGGCAACATGGCGGCCATGTACAACAATTGGCAGCGGAAAAAGTGAAAGTTCCTGTCATTCCGGTGATCGAATATCCCGATGGCAGCTTTCATAATGACTCAACGCCGGTTCTCTATGACCTGGAAAAACGCCATAAGGAACGCCGGGTTGTACCGCCTGACCCCGCCCAGGCCTTTATCGCGCATCTGCTGGAAGATTTCGCCGATGAATGGCTGACAAAGGCCATGTTTGGCTATCGCTGGCTGGAAGAAGTGGACCAGATCCAGATGAGTCGCTGGCTAACCTTTGATGCGATGAAAGGTGGCGGACTTGAGCAAAGCCAGGACATGGCCGAGCATATCCGAGGGCGTCAGGTTGGCCGGATGGCAATTGTCGGCTGCACGCAGGAAAATTTCCCATTGATCGAGGCAACAACGCGCGCTGTTTTAAAGGCTCTGGAAGATCATGTGGTGAACGAGCATTGGCTGTTCGGCGGTCGTCCTTCGCTGGCCGAAATCAGTATCTACGGACAGCTCTCACAGCTCGGCGTTGACCCCACTGCACAAACGATGATGCGCGCCGATTTCCCCTACGCACTTCGCTGGCTACTGCATGTTGAAGACGCATCAGGTGTCGAGGGTGAATGGGGCGAACCCAGTGCGCCGCTCAAGCCTGTGGTCCGGCAATTGCTGAGTGAGGTCGGCCGTGTCTATGTCCCGTTCTTGCTGGCCAATGCCATCGCAGCTGATGCGGGTCAAAAAACGTTTCGGATCGAAGTGGATGGGATGCCCTACGAACAGGGCACCTTCAAATATCAACTCAAATGCCTTGCCGATCTCCGCGAGAGATACATCGCGCTGCCAGATGAGGCACGCCAGCAAATCGATCCCGTGTTAGATGCGGCTGGCTGCAGGGAGCTATTCCAATGACGCATGTTCTTAGCCGACTCTTCCCGGTGCAATTCGACAACAACTATCGCGGCAATCGCATTGCGCTGTGGGTGTTTTACCCCTTAACAGCCATAACGCTCTGGCGCAGCCAGCATCATATGTTTGCTCCCGATGGAGGCGCGCAAAGCATCGCCACTATTCCACTCGACAGCTATTCTGAAGGAGCGGCCGCCACTATCATCGCCATTTTTGCGCAATGGGGCTTGATCCAGCTATTGTTGGGCATGCTGATGTTGCTCGCGGCTTTCCGCTATAAATCCATGGTGCCACTCTTGTGGCTGATTTTGCTTATGGAATGGATCGGGCGGGGATTGGTCGGCCAGTTTAAGCCAGTGGAAACGCTTGGCACCGCTCCGGGCCAGATTGGCAATCTTATTGTGCCGGTCATCGCAGTGGTAATGCTGATCCTTTCGCTCTGGCCAGAAAAAAAGGCAGCGAATTAAAGGCCAACCGGCTTGGTTTTAATGTTCAGCTGCCCCGCCAGCCCGGCGGTCCGGTGCACCGCAATCTTCTGATATTCTGGGGACTTCATCATGGAGCGAAATGCGTCGTGGGAGGGGTATTCGACAAGGGCAACCATGTCCCAATTTTCCTCGACTTTGCCAAGCAGCAGCCCCGTGACCTGACCGGCAAATCCAGGGGTTCCGCCAACATCGGCGATGCATTTTTGGACCGCGGCGCCATAAATCGCATAGGCCTGAGTCCCGCTAAGGTCGGTCTCCCGGCCATCTTCATATTCCGCTTTGTCCCTGAATTTGAGCAAATTGACCATGACGAAGGCACCGCCTTCTTCGCCGCCGAAAAATTCCTGCATCTGCTCAGCTGTGGGATTGACTTGATTGACGACTTTCATTTCTAAGCTCCGTGCTTTTTGATAAAGTTGATAATCGCCGCTGACAATTCCTCCGGACAATCCTCCTGTAGGAAATGCCCGCCGCCCTTGATTGTCACATGCTCGACGCCCTTCGCGCCCGGGATGCAGTCCTGAAATACGGTTTCGCCGCCTTTCGTCACCGGATCACCATCACTAAACGCCGTCAACACGGGTTTTTCAAATTTCTCCAGCACTTCCCATGCTGCATCATTGGCATCGCGGTCCGGTTTGTGGTGTGGCATGAAGGGAACGCAGGACGGAAATTTGCGTGCGCCAGCGCTAAAAGCCTCGTCCGGGTGCGGCGCGGTATAACCATCAAGGATCGCCTGATCCTCAATCCCCGACAGCAAGTTGAACACTCCGCGCACAGAAAACTCCGGACTCTCCGCTGCATATTTGACCCAGTACATAAAGGCCCCCGGCAAGCCACTGGCAAATTGTTCCCCAACCATTTCGGCATTGGGCACCGGAATAGTGGGATAGAGTTTGCCGAGCATTTCAGACATCTCTTCGGTTACGGTCTTGGATGATGGCAGACCGGTATTAGCGATCACCAATCGCGCAAATCGATCCACATTGTCGGCAACAAGCCGTAGACCAATCAGTCCTCCCCAGTCCTGGCACATCAGAGTAACGCCCGAAATATCCATTGCCCGGAACCACTCATTCATCCAGTCCACATGGCTCTGATAGCTATAGTCGTCGATATGCGAAGGCTTGTCCGACTTACCAAAGCCGATTAGATCAGGTGCTATTACGCGAAAACCCGCGCCGGTCAGGATCGGAATCATCTTGCGATAGAGATAAGACCATGACGGCTGGCCATGCATGCACAGGATGACCTGACCATCGCGCGGGCCTTCGTCGAGGTGATGCATGCGGAGCACCGTGCCATCACTGGCAGTGATTTCGCTGTAATGCGGCTCAAAATCATAGCCAGAGAGATTCTCAAACCGACTGTCGGGGGTGCGCAATATATCCATATTCAAATTCCTCTTTATTACTAATGACACTATAAGTGCCATATAATTAGAGTCAATTTGATTTAGTCTGAAGGCGCTGATTTTTCATTGTCCACCAAGCGGAACCCGATATGATTGGTGCCCAGCCCACGTTCCTGAAACTGGCGCGCGGAAGGACGGTATCGCGCGCAATAATTCGCGGCACAAAGGAAGGAGCCACCCTTGATGACCTTCACGCCCTCGCTGGCGTCGGAGCGGGCTCCTTCCGCCGTTGTCCATTCCCAAACATTGCCGAGCATATCGTGGAGGCCATATCCGTTGGCTTTGAAACAACCGACAGGTGCGCGGGTTTCAAAGCCATCTTCGCCCAGATCTTTTGCCGGGAATACGCCCTGATAATAATTGGCCTGCGGGTTGCCATCGGCATCTTTTGGTTCAGGCAACACCTCTTCACCGCCGCGCGCCGCATATTCCCATTGCTCTTCGCTAGGCAATTCTTTGCCAGCCCACTTGGCATAGGCCAGCGCATCATCATAGGCGATCTGAACGACCGGCACCCGGCCTTTGCCAGTGATATTCTCATCCGGCCTCGATGGATTGCGCCACTGCGCCCCGACCTCCCAGCGCCACCAACGGCGATCCGTTCCACTTGGCACATTGAACACAGCAGAACCCGGAACCAGCATCTCCGGTGGCGCACCATCAATTTTTGGTGGATCGCGTTCCGCTATGGTTTGGTAGTCGGTCGCCTTCACAAAGGCAGCGAATTCTGCGTTCGTTATTTCATGGCTGTCCATCCAGAATCCATCCACATGGACGGTGCGGGGCGGACCCTCTTCGCGGTAGCGCGGGTTTTCACCCATCGTGAAACTACCACCCGGTATCCAAACCAGCTCGGACTTTGCTGCTCCTTCGCATGAAGCAGTAGTTCCTTCGGGAGCTGCTTGTTCCTGTTGCTGCGAACAACCGGCCAGCAGCAAAGCGCCAATGATTGCCAGACGCATATCAGCCTTCAATCTGATCAAGAATATCGCGGAGCAATTGCTTGATAACTTCAATGGTCTTCTTTTTCGACAATTCTTCGTCTTGCCGAAACAGCCGCCAAGTATCAAAACTGGTCGCCAGTAATATCGCGCGGGCGCGTTGCTCGTCCTTACGAACATGATTGGGCAAGATCGCATCAAGCGCCTTATGTTCATTGCGCAGCAGCTTTCGATAGTTGTCCATCAGCAATTTGGAATTGAACCGCTGAATACTGGTGGAGATCCGGAACGAGGCGGTTTCTTCGTTCACTTTGGCACGACGTTCGACAAGTTCGAAAAGCTGGTCCTTCCAGCTGTCTGACTGATAAGGCGCGCGCATTGTTGGCAAATAGGCCGCTTCCAGAATTTCATCCATCTCCCGAAATATCGAATCCTTGTCGTCAAAATGACGAAATACGGAACGCAAACCGACGCCGGCCTCTTCCGCCACTTTAGCCGCGCTGGGATCGATGTTTCCTTTGATGATCAAATCCATCATCGCCCGGACAATCTTGCCCCGACTGGACCGGCTGCGTTCGCGGCGACCGTCGGGATGGGGGCCGTCACCCTCAATCACCTTACTTACCGCCGCATTCTGTTTTGCCATATTTATCCCACCTGATATTCTGGAAATACTATGGCAGTCATCGTGCCGAAACTCTAGCCCTTTACCGCACGCCGCCGGATTTCCGCAGCGATCAACCACAGTCGGTCCTACCCCCAAACGGCCAAATCCGGTTCAGTAACGCTATGAAACTGCCACCGCATCAGGTGACGGAGCCAGCCCAGCGGATCGACCATCAGACGCGGGTTGGGGTTGTTGTCAGGCTCCAGCATCAGCTTGTTCTTTGTTATTCTGCCGCCAATCAACCTCCATCCAACAAACCCAAGTATCCATTTCAACGCGGTTTGTTTCAAATTGATCAGTCTGACTCTAGCGTTATCGCAAATGCTATGGGTGTACAAATTGATGGAACCTAAAACCAACCACTCAAATTTGAAGAAAAGATAGAACATCTCGCGAGGGGCGTTATTTTGCTATCGACAAAAAGCGCGAAATTGAATGTAGAAATTCTAGTGTCTGCTTGTGCGCCCAAAGCGGATGGTGTGGATGGCTCCTGATCGCGGCGTC
>LXYP01000029.1 GCA_001650955.1 Sphingomonadales bacterium EhC05 | reverse complement strand
CGAAAATATCTAAAACACAGTTTTGCAGAGTATTTGAAGCTCGCTAAGAGCCCGATTCGAAAGTTTTTCAATCGTAGCAATATCTTGCGGTTCGCCTTGTGAGCATGCGGATGGAGGCGATCAACGCCCAGGCTGTTGATGAGGCGATGGACCGTTCCCAGTCTTTCGCGAGGCGGCGGTAGCGGCCCAGCCATGCGAAGGTCCGCTCGACGACCCAGCGGCGCGGCAAGAGTTCGAAGCCTTTGGCGGTGTCGGAGAGTTTGATGATTTCCAGCGTCCAGCTTTCATGGCCTTTGAGCGCGCGCCTGAGCTTATCCTCCGCATAGCCGCCATCGGCGAACACATGGCGCAGCCATGGGAAGCGATAGCGGATAGCTTTGAGGATATCGACGGCCTCTTCGCGGTCCTGAATATCGGCGGCATGGACCAGGATGAAGATCAGATAGCCGCAGGTGTCAGTAACGATATGCCGTTTGCGGCCTTTGACCTTCTTGCCCGCGTCATAGCCGCAAACTCCGCCACTCTCCGTGGTTTTGACGCTCTGGCTGTCTATGACACCGCCACTGGGCGAGGCTTCGCGACCCTCGATTTCGCGCAGGTTCATAGCCAGCACCATGTTGATCGCATCAAACAAACCCGTATCACGCCAGGCGTAGAAATAGCGCCGCACCGTCGACACCGGCGCAAAGCATTTTGGCAACAGTCGCCACGAACAACCGCTCGCCGCAATATAGAGCAACGCATTCACAACTTCGCGCATATCGGTCGTGCGAGGGCGTCCCCCGCTCTTGGCGGACGGGATAAACGGTGCTGTCAGTCGCCATTCCCGGTCCGTCATATCGCTTGGATATCGTAACCCTTCCCGGCTATGCTCACGCCGGGCAATACCAGTCCATGTCATCGTTCACTCCATCTCTTCGTAAAGACGGACTGAATCACAACATCCTGGTATTGCTCAACTACTTTCGGATCGGGCTCTAAGGCTCGGTAATAGTGATCACCATGATAGTCCGATCATCGTCGCGTTAGCATTTTGTATGCCAGAAATGACCGCAGGTTGACTCGCGCCTATTTCAGCTGTTCTTCTATAGATGGCAACTTATCGGCACCGGTTTCAAAACCCATGGGAGCAACCCAGGCTCTTTCCCGTGCGAGTTGGACGCGAGCGAAATCGTTCATTTTGCTGCTCACATTTTTCGATAACTCCTGATCACCACGCGCATGTCCATTCGCGGCAATTTCGGTAATGACTTCACGTAACTGCCGGGTCGTTGCGACGACCGCTTCTGGCGATCCCGTTCCTTGGTCAGATAGTTTTTTGGCTTCAGCAATTATCGTCGCATGATCACCTTCCAAGCCAAGTAAAGAACAGAGCTCATCTGCAAAAACCTGATGACGCTTCAATTCATCCGCATCAAAAGCATATTGCAACGGCTGCTGTTTTGCTATGATATCAAGAAAACCAATCGCCAGATTGACCTGCTCCTGTGCCACTTCCTGCTCGTCAGTCAGCGCAGGTAGAACAACGTCTTTCAGTGTTTTTGATATTGCGGGGATCAAAAATTCAGAGCGTAATTCCATTTTACCCAATCCTTTCCAGAACTTGTCTCGCTTCATCGAGATTGCGGTAAGCAAATGCCGACAGCCAGGCTACGGTTAGATCTTGGTGAGTCTTTCCGCCCATCGCTGCGCGAATACAGGTGCCCAAAATGATGACAGCAGCACGGTAGCAGAAGAAGACGCGGTAATATTCTACGGTGCGACGATTGACAGACAAACCACTAACACGCTCATATTCTTCGAGCATCCAATCCATTGGCATCAAGCCGTGCGCAATAAGCTGTTTGCCGTCCTCGCTATAATGGCCCATATTCTCGACAGCAAAAAAGCCAAGTTCCTGATGACGATCTCCTAGATGGGCCAATTCCCAATCGAGCCACGATGTGATCTTTCCAGATTTTTCATCGAACAAAAAATTGCCAGAACGGAAATCGTTGTGGGTTAGGGATATCTGATCAATGGGCGGCATGTTAGCCTTCAGCCAATGCGCCAGCTCATTTACGAACGGCACTTCCTCGTTACAATCTTCTTCCCAGACACGTGCCCAGTGATTAAGATTCCATTCGACCGCTTGGGTTCCCAGTTCCGGGATATCAAAAGAAGGAATGTTGGCCGAGCGCCAGTCCCAATTGTGCATAATCGCCATATCGCGGATTACATCCTTTGCCAGCGGCTCGCGAAAATCGGGTCCAAAATTAATGCCAATACCGGTAACAGAGCTGGTTATGCCCGATGGCTTAGTTACACCATTCACAAAGCCGCAGATCAAAGCGGGGTATTGCATGTAGGTCGCATCTGGGTCGACCCACAATGCCGCTGGCACGGGTAGTATGCTGTCCATTGCTGCCAGAATTTCAAATTCACGGCGACGGCTGGTTTCAACAGCAGATTCCGGGGGCTCCATACGCAGCACCATGCGTTCACGCGTCTTGCCGGTGCCAGGCTTGTCCCATTCGAGCCAGAACGCCACTTGTAATTTTGAAGCGCCGCCAGCCAGCCAGTTTGCCTCCGAAATCGAAAAGTCGCCTTCAATCTCATTACTCAACATCACGTTGAGCCGTGTGACAATGTCATCAACCGATAATGGCGTATATCCCGGCCCAGAACGGCGTTGCTGTTTCGATGTCAGGACGTGATCCCATTCATTTTCCGTTGGGAATTTCTCACGCAGGCTGTCAACCCATGAAGTGCTCGGATTTGCTTTATCAATTACCATCGCCATCTTAATCCTCACCATTTCCTTCCCAGGGGAAGCGGAAACCACATTCGCCCAGGCCATAGCCTTTTGTGCCATCAGCGAGCGTATATTCCATCATATGTTCGGTCACGACAAAAGTGTCGAACGGGAACATCCAACGGAATATCCGCCGGCTGGTAAATTCATGCACCTCGCCTTCTGCGTCGGTTACTTCCCATTTTCCGGAACGCATGGTCATCTCGTCATCTTCATACGTGATGGTTTCCTTCATGTCGGTCATGGCGATCCATTTGCCATTTTTCCCGACCATGCGCATATAATTGTCGCTACCATTGGTAGCATACCCGTGCACCGCGACAATCGACAGTCCGTTTTCGAAAATTGGCCAGGCCAGACGGTAATGCTGCATATAGTCCCAGTTACGCGGGCCATAGGAAAGGTCACGAAATCCCTTCCCGCCGATCGCAATTTCTTCGCCACCGCGCAGCGTAATAGTGCCGGTAACGTCGCAGGTTCCTTCAGGATGATAATGCGTCATTTCTTTTGCGAACGCATCATCCTCGCCGCCATCGGACAATTCGATGCTGTCCATCATCGGCAAGATCGAATCCCATTTGAGGTCAACTTTGAAATTGGCTTCATCGAAAGAAACACTTGCGGAGCGAAGTGGCTCCAAGGCTTTCACGGTTACTCCTGCCAATGTCACTCCGCCAGCCAAGCGATCTTCGGTATAGGGCAGATTCATGTTCAGCCGCGTGAAAAGCGGACGGCCATCACGAAAGAAAACAAACCAGAGATTAGCTTCCTCGCGATTTTCCAATATGCCAATCCGGATGAATCCACCAATTTCATGTGCCGGATCATAGAAATTGAAATAGAAGCTTTGATTCCAGTCCGGGTGATCATTGGCCGCAACATAGCCTTCAGGATCAAAATTGGGTTTTAGCATGGTGAACCTCCTCTATCCTAACCGGAACAATATAAAAAAATCCGATCTGTTCTCCGATGCCGGAGAACAGATCGAAGGATACAGCCTGCTCAACGAGAGAGTTTCGCCGACCGAAATTCAAACTAACGGGTTTTGAATCCTATCGTGATGCCGTAAGTGGCTGGACGGCCAGCGAAGCGGGCTACGGAATCGGATGACGTGATGGTATTCGTCAGGTAATATTCGTTGAATATATTTTTACCCCAAACCATTATCCGCCAGCTTTCATCCTCTGCCTCATAGCCCAGACGCGCATCAACAGTAGTATATCCCTCGAGCTTATAGATTAAAGGCACTCCAGCGAGCGAACGTGCATTCGGTCCAGTTGAAAATGGAATTCTGCTCCCACCCGGGACCGAATCAGAGGATGATCGACCGCCCAGCGAGACACCGACGAACGGAGTTCCACCATTTGCAGTTTCCATCTTGTAGTCAACATTCAGCCCGTAGGACCATTTGGGTGTAAAGGGGAGAGCATCACCGCTAAAATTATTGACCACACCGCGAACATTTACCCCGGAGAAATTTTGGATTTCTGAATCGAGAAACGTTACCGAGCCCGAAATGGTGAGGCCGTCAACGGGACGGATGGTCAAGTCTGTTTCGAGCCCAAAAATCTTCGATTTTGGGACATTTTGCAACGCGTCCAATATTCCGAAAATGGGATCCAGAATCTTACCACGGACCTGTTTATCTTTGTAGTCATAGTAAAATGCAGCCCCATTCCATTGTACGACGTCATCGGCCAAAGTTGCTTTAAAACCACCTTCGAAAGCTGTAACGCTTTCTTGGGTTACTGGTGCAAGAGCGGTGAATGTTGCTGCAGCCAAGCTAGGATAGCTGCCCGCTTTATACCCTCGGGAAATATTGGTGTATAAGAGAATGTCATCGTTCGCTTTAAAATCAAGGCCAACCCGCCAGGATATGTTATCCTCTTTTAATTGGCGGACAAACCGATCACCGGGAACAAGATTTGCATTGAGTGTGTAACAATTGTTCGTGCCGGCAGGATTGTTGGTCCCAGCAATCGGTGTAAATGGCGCTGAGCCAAGCAGCCCGCCTAGAATATTGAACAGTACCGCTACATTACCATCGCCTGCAGCGTAACTGCAGATATCTGCATTGTTGGTAGATTCGGTGTAACGGGCGCCAGCCTTGAAGGTTAGTTGATCGGAGACCTCAAATTCGCCATTGGCAAACAATGCGTAATTTTCAATACTTTGATCATTTGTAATGCCGCTCGAATTAATGAATGCATTGGCAGCATTGAAATTCGAACTTTCCTGATAATTTAGAATCTGATCTTCAAATGTGTTGCTGTCTTCATAATTTGCACCGACAACCCAGCGAAACGGTCCTGAATCATTGTTAGCGAGGCGTAGTTCCTGCCCAAAGGATTTTATTGTGCCATCGCCTTGAACTATGTCAAATAATACAAGTGGCGAACCATCCCCATCAAAGGTATTGTTCTGTTTATAGTCATTATAGGAAGTCAGAGACGTTAATGTAATATCGTCAGTAACATCAATATCTGCGCGCAGGGAAGCTTGTAAAAAACGCCGATCGCCCCTTGGCTCGCCGGATCCTGTCGACCAATCAGCAGCTCGCGAATTTGTTGGAGATAAACGGGTATTTGCTAGATTAGTGTAGATCGAAGGAGCTGCTCCCGGTGGCGGAATTTGGGGGTCCACGGCAACCAATTGCTGAGCTTGAGGATCAGATCTATCCCTCCAACCATTAAGGTTGAGCGACAAGCGAATGCGATCAGTTGGTTCAAAATCGAGCAACATCCGACCAGCAAAATAACTCTGAGAACCATTTGTATCATTTGGACGCGAATTGCTACGCTGCCAATCATCGGAATTCAGACCGGTAAATGCGAGACGTCCCTTTAGATTGTCACCCAGCGGGCCGCTGACGAAGGCGTTCCCACCGATTGAATTGAACCGTCCATAACTGATGTCACCACCAGCCTCGAAATAGTCCGTTGGCTTTGCTGCGATATAGTTGATTGCTCCGCCGGTTGCATTTTGACCGAACAATGTCCCCTGCGGTCCTTTCAGGACCTCGACACGTTCAAGATCATAAGCCGCATGACTAGCCGTCACCGGAAACGGCAAAGGTATCTGATCAGAATAAACACTGACGGCAGGATAGACACCCAGCGAACTTTCATTAAAGCCGACACCGCGCAACGTAAAAATAGGCGTGCTGTTTGTGCTCGACGCGAATGCCAGGCCCGGTACTACCGATGCGACATCCTCTAGACTGACAATTCCGCGATTGGTGAGTTCATCTCCGCCGATAGCCGTGATGGTCAAACCAACATCGTTTAGGTTTTGCTCGCGCTTGTTCGCAGTAACAACAATCACATTGTCTGTGTTGGCGTTGGCTGAACTTTCCTGACTATTATCCTGAGCATAAGCTGCTGAATTATAGCCAATCGCGGCTAAAGCGACGCCAATTAAGAAACGGTTTTTCACAATAATCCTCCCACAACCAATTATTGGTCTGACCTTCGGATATCATGGAGACATTAATTTAGTCAAGTAGTTTACTATATATTCCACAATGATATCACTATCTTGGTATTTTTTCCCGGAAAACTAACATTTTTAAACCCATACAGCGGTGTTTTATCTGAGTGGTCACCTGTCTGGATTAATTACACTGGCTAAGCGAATGTCATTTTCCTCTCGCGATTCGCGAATTTCCGAATCTAGTAAGTTATTGTTTTTTTGTATCGCATTAGAAGTATGTTCGTATCTTGGGCATGGAGACGAATAACCCGCGCAGCTGCATCTGTATTACCATCTCGCATTGCCGCAACCATCTCGCGCCGAGCGACTACAGAGTCTCGGCGCGGACGATGCCGCAATGTAACAAGCATTTCAGCTACGAGATTAGCTATGGCGTCAACGAGCAAAACCATAAGCGGGTTATGGGTTGATCTCGCAGCAAGCCGATAAAATTCAGTAGCCGGACCAATCCCCATAACATGATCGCGCGATGAACTCACAACATTGTCCAATTCATCAACGACTTGGTCAAGCCGTTCGAAATCTTCTTCGGTGCCACGCTGAGCCCCCAACCGCGCGCATTGCGCGAGCAGACTAGCTCTTAAGTCAAGAACATCCATAAGAGGAAGTTTTCCCAAAATAAGCATGGAACGCAGTGAGGTCTCTATTCCATCTGATCCAGTCTCCTTTATAAATGCGCCGCCGCCAGCTCCGCGCCTAAATTTCAAAATACCTGCCATCTCGAGGCTCCGCAACGCTTCACGAATGGCTGACCGTCCAACATTAAGCAGGCTAGCCAGCTCCCTCTCAGGCGGCAGTCGATCTCCGACCTGCAACTTGCCTTTGAGAATTTGCGCGAGAATTTGGTCTTTGACGGTTTCAGATCTCCTAACCGGGCTCTCGGCCTCAATGCTCGATGATTTCGTCTGCCAGACTGTGACACGCTCGCCGCTGTTGTCCGGCATGCTTTTCAATAAACTCGGCTGACTGCGCTCTTTAGTGACTCGAACCTCTGGCGCAGACAAACCTGAGAGTTCAGCTAACAGAGGTCGATAATTTTCATCAAATTTCTGACGCAGCGCAGCGGTTCGGCTCTCCAGCTCCTTTATGATTTCGGAGCCCTTTTGCGTAACACTCACATTCTGCACACGCCGGTCTTGCTCGTCGACCTCCAAAAGCACAAAGTCCAATTTGACCAAATCATTCAAGACGCGTTGAACGGCCTGTCGGGATATTTGCAAAAGTCGCGCGATTTGGGACGCGGAACTCGGCTCTAATTGCCTCTCCGCCGTCTCAAGTATTTGCCAACGTGCGCTTGTCATATCCAAGTCTTCTGAGATCCGATCGCGTTCGACCAATAACAGATTATTCATTTTGAATGTAGCTTGGGTAAGCGCCTTGAATTCAGAGTTATCAATATTTTGCTCAAAATTTTTCATGCGCCGAAAATTGCATTTAGAGCGTTTTTCGATCATTCTGGATCATATCCACACGAACTGAAGTAGTTAGCGCATTCGTCGGGTTGGAAGATGTCGGCGAGTTTGCCGATGAGGTCCCAGAGGCCGCTTACGGTGCGCTCGCCGATTTTTCGGAGCATGGCCTTGAGTTTTGAGAAGGCCTTTTCGATCGGATTGAAGTCCGGACTGTAGGGCGGGAGGAAGCGCAGGATTGCTCCTGCCGCCTCGATCAACTCGCGCACCGACGTGCGCTTGTGGCTCGACAGATTGTCCATGATGACAACATCGCCGGGCCGCAGTTCCGGCACCAGAACCTGGGTGACATAGGCTTCGAACCAGTCGCCATTGATCGGGCCGTCAAGCACCATCGGTGCAATCATGCCTGTCATCCGCAGTCCCGCGACCAGCGTAGTGGTTTTGCTGTGGCCGTGCGGGTAACCCATCCGCAGCCGCTCGCCTTTGGGGCAGCGACCATGGCTACGGGTCATGTTGGTCGCCGTCCCCTCTCGGTCCCGTGATCCCCCGGATCACGGGCTTACGCTCGGCTCTCATCGATGAAGACGAGGCGCTCGGGGTCCAGATCGAGCTGGCCATCGAACCAGTCTCGCCGCTGCTTCAGGACATCAGGCCGGTCTTGCTCGATAGCATGACCAGTCTTTTTTTGCGCGTCATGCCACGACGCACGAAGAAGCGATGCAGCCCGGCAACAGAGACAGTAAAGCCGATTTCGATAAGGGCCAGACGCAGTTCATCCAGCGAGATGTCCTTGCGGCCTTCCCAAATGGCCAGAATATCCTCCGCGCGCTCCTCCACCCGGCGAGATCGCATGTCACCGCCCTGCGGCTTGGGCGCAAAATCGCCTGTCACACGGCGCTGGGCGAACCAGCGGATCGCTGTTGATGGCGCAACACCAAACCGAAACGCCGCAGCACGGCAACTCAAACCTTCGTCAATCGCCGTCACAACACGGACTCGCAAATCCATCGAAAGTACCATCCATGCTGGCCTCCTTCACCAGCAAGGATTCTGAATCAGAAATCTCGCTCGAAGGGAATACGGAGGGTTCTGTGAGGTTGCGCAGCGCTGATCGTGGTGACAGGCACCGTGCGCGACCTCATTGAAGCCGAATTGAGCGAACTCGGTGATGCGGTGGTCAGTATGGATTTAGTGGTGGTCGGCTTGATGGCGGGCGTCAGCTCTCAGTGGCTGGCCCGGCGTTGATCCGATATCTTCCCCCGTCCGACGATCCGGAAAGTCGCTTTGCACTCCCTGTTGACAGACTATGCCTTGTACGAAGCCCGTCCAGGCGACGGTCGACAGAGCGTCCCGCCCTGCCGCCCGACCGAGGTTTTGCGGCACCATGCAAGATACTTTGGAAAATGCGATGCTAATGTCATTCCAGGTGGTGCCCGAGCCCGACAGGCTGGATCACGCGGCAACGTTGCCACGATGCGCAGCGTTCCTCCGCAGCATGGGCATGCCGTGGGATCAAAGACGGGGAGCTGGCGGCGCGATGCGGTGCTTTCGTTGTCGGACGCTGTCGGCATTGCTAATGCCAGCAACGGTCGAATGATCGCGAGACGGGCGCGTCGGCAGCCGTTGGCGAGAAAGCCATAATGCCGGATGCGATGGAAACCGTCGGGTAGGCTGTGCAGCAGGAAACGGCGAATAAACTCGTCGGCGTCCAGGGTCATATGCTTTTGGGTATTGCCATGTCGGTAGTCACGCCACCTGAAGCTGACGGTTCTGTCCTTCAGACTAACGAGGCGGCTGTTCGCTATCGCAACGCGGTGGGTGTAGCGACCGAGATAGGCAAGGACGTGCTCCGGCGAACCGAACGGTGGCTTTGCATAGATGACCCAGGACTTTTTGCGCATTGGCTTGAGGACGTCGACAAACGCGGACTTGGTGCTCAGGCCGTCAAGGGAACCGAAAAACCTCAATTGCCCGGCGTTATGTGCTGCCCGCAAGCGGTCCAGAAACAAACGACGGAACAAGAGCGACAGAACCGGAATGGGCAGGAAGAAACGCGGTCGGCAGGCGATCCAGCGCTGACCGTCGACCGACAGCGCGCCGCCGGGCACGAGACAATGGATATGTGGATGATGTGTGAGCGTCTGCCCCCAGGTGTGGAGAATGGCAATGAAGCCGAGTTTGCCGCCAAGATGCCTGGGATCGGCACCAATGGTCTTGAGCGTCTCGGCCACAGCATCGAACAGGATCGTGTAGACGGCTGCCTTGTTCTGATAGGCGATGGCCGCGATCTCGGCGGGGACCGTACATACGACGTGAAAATACGGGATCGGCAGTAGGTCAGCTTCGCGAGCGGCGATCCATCGTTCACGCGCCGTCGCCTGGCACTTGGGACAATGTCTGTTGCGGCATGAGTTATAAGCGATCCGGCTGTGGTCACAGTCGTCGCAGGCCTCAACATGTCCGCCAAGTGCTGGGGTGCGACATATCTCGATCGCCGACATTACCCGGCGTTCGACGCGTCCAAGATGGCCGTAATGGATCAGTCGATAAGCAGGGCCATGGCGACGAAAGATATCCGCCACCTCCAAAGCAGGACGCACGAGCCGGACTCAGGTCGGGGGCACCACCTCCAGTGCCAACCGGTCGAGCGGGCTTTGTGTCGCGGCGATCGTTGATGTTGCGACCTGAGTATAAAGCGCTGTCGTCGACAGGTTGCGATGACCCAGCAGCACCTGAATGATCCGGATATCGACCCCGCTTTCGAGCAGGTGCGTGGCAAAGCTGTGTCTGAGCGTATGGACGCTGACACGCTTGGTCAGGCCTGCAGCCTTAGTCGCCGAGCGGCAGGCCGCGTGGAGGACCGTGATGGCAATCGGCTTGCTGGGCGTACGTCCGGGGAATAGGCACTCTGGCGGGCGCGCCAGTCGCCAATAGGTCCGCAAGATCGCAAGCAGCTGCGGCGAGAGCATGACGGTGCGATCCTGGGCCACTTTGCCATGATGAATCTGGATCACCATCCGATCGGCGTCGATATCGGTGACCCGCAGACTTGCCACTTCCGAGGCGCGCAGTCCTGCTGCATAGGCCGTGGTCAGCGCAGCACGAGCCTTGAGCGACGGTACTGCCTCGAGAAAGCGTACCACCTCGTCGGCGCTCAAGATCGTCGGCAATTTGCGCGGCATGCGGGCGTACACAATCCGCTTGGGAATCTCCCCGCGGTCCAGCGTGACGCCATAAAAGAAGCGCAGCGCACAGACAATCTGGTTCAGCGATCCCCAGGAAATACCTTGCGATACCAGATGGACCTGAAAGGCCCGGACATCCTCAAGCCCAAGGCAATCGGGTGAACGCCCGTAAAAACGACTGAACTTCGTGACAGCGTGCAAATAAGATCGCTGGGTGGCGGGCGATAGATTGCGCAGGCTCATGTCGTCAATCATACGACGGCGCAGCGGGCTGACCGCTATTGTGGCTTTAGTCATGGGATGGTCTCCTGATGGGGGTTGGTCTTAAGCAACCAAACCTTCCCATCAGGAGGCCATTACCGCCAGTCTAAATACACCAGTCGAGCGTCAGCGAGTTCGTTCAATCCCCTTTCGATTCATAACGGTCGAAAAACGCTCTAGGCAACATATTGTCAATATTTTCGAGTTGTGCGAGTGGGTCTTCTAATGAGAATAGTCGGATCTCACAATTCTACAACGTAGTCCGCTGTCGTCTTCGCCTTCACATCGTCAGCGCTAACGCCCTGAGCAAGTTCGATCAACTTGAAGGAGCTTTCATGATTAGATCGGTGAAATACGCAAAGGTCGGTAATGATAAGATCAACTACATTCTTGCCGGTAAGCGGCAATGTACATGAAGGAATAAATTTGGGCGATCCATCTTTGGCGCAATGGTCCATCACCACGATGATCTTTTTGACGCCTGCGACCAAGTCCATCGCCCCGCCCATACCTTTGATCATCTTACCAGGTATCATCCAATTCGCGATATCGCCATTTTGAGCAACCTCCATTGCGCCCAATACCGTAAGGTCAATATGGCCGCCGCGGATCATTGCAAAGCTCGCTGCGCTGTCAAAATAAGCTGACATTGGAAGCTCGCTAATCGTTTGCTTGCCCGCATTTATCAGATCTGCATCCTCCTCGCCCTCCAATGGGAAGGGTCCGATACCGAGCATACCATTTTCAGATTGCAGAGTGACTTCAATACCGGAGGGGATATTGTTGGCAACTAGTGTCGGTATGCCGATGCCAAGATTTACATAATAGCCATCTTGCAGTTCATTTGCCGCGCGGGCAGCCATTTGGTTACGATCCCATGCCATTAAACAGACTCCTTCTCGCGCACCGTGCGAAACTCGATCTTCTTGTCATATGGCGCACCCAAAATCATGCGTTGCACATAAACACCTGGAAGATGAATGCAATCAGGGTCAAAACTGCCGACGGGAACAATCTCTTCGACTTCAACGATGCAAACTTTGCCACACGTTGCGGCGGGAAGGTTGAAATTACGCGCTGTTTTTCGAAACACAATATTCCCACTATCATCAGATTTCCAAGCCTTGATGATAGCAAGGTCGGCAAAAATACCGCGCTCCATGACGTACTCTTCGCCATCAAAGATTTTCACATCTTTGCCTTCGGCGACCTGCGTACCAACACCGGTTTTTGTGTAAAAACCCGGGATACCCGCGCCACCTGCGCGCATTCGTTCTGCCAGGGTGCCTTGCGGACAAAATTCAACTTCTAACTCACCAGCAAGATATTGCCTTTCAAACTCCTTGTTCTCACCGACATAGGAAGACATCATCTTTCTAATTTGCCGCGTCCGCAAAAGCTTACCCAACCCTTCTTCATCAATCCCGGCATTATTTGATGCCACGGTCAAGCCGCTTACTTTGCTTTCCACGATCGCATCGATCAGCCGTTCGGGAACACCGCACAGACCAAAACCTCCTGCAGCAATCAGCATGTTGTCATGCAACAAACCTTTAAGTGCTGACCTTGCATCTGGATAGAGCTTCTTCGCCATTCTCGTTTTCCTCTTCTATTTATTATCAAGCATCTTGATTATGCCGGAGAAATCGATACCGCCCTGTCCTTGGTCTTCGGCAAATTTTGCGTACAGCTCGGCAGCTTGCAAACCCATAGGGATATTGGCACCGGAACTTTCGGCCGATTCCATTGCCAAACGAAGATCTTTGAGCATCAACGCCGCCGCAAAGCCCCCCTCATAGCCGTTGTCCGCCGGGCTAACTGGCCCGACCCCGGGGACCGGGCAATAGCTGGTCATCGACCAGTTCTGTCCGGAAGCCTTAGAAGAAATGTCGTAGAAGTTTTGCAGATCTAGGCCGAGCTTCTCTGCCATTTTAAATGCCTCACAAGTCGCGATCATCGAAGCACCAAGCAACATGTTGTTACAGATCTTGGCAGCCTGCCCGGCGCCGTTTTCGCCTGCATGGATGACGGCTTTCCCCATGTGGGAGAGGATAGGATTGGCGCGTTCAAATCCCGCTTCGCTGCCGCCCACCATGAAAGTTAACGTACCTCCGTTGGCCGCAGCAATGCCGCCAGATACCGGTGCATCAATAGGGACAAGACCATTTACATCTGCCATTGCAGCGACATCTTTGGCGCTTTCCACATCAATTGTGGAACAATCGATAACAAGTGTGGCCGGTTCAGCATTAGTCACCACTTCAAGTTCATAAACTTTGCGAACATGTGAGCCCGCTGGAAGCATGGTTATCACCGCTTCCATATTTTTGATCGCTGCTGCTGCCGCGTTAACAGGATTACAGCCAGCCTCTGCAGCGCGGGCGAGAGCTTCGGCTGAGAGGTCAAAAGCATACACGTCGTGACCAGCTTTTGCCAAATTGGCTGCCATGCCGCCGCCCATATTGCCGAGGCCTATAAATCCGATTTTCATATTAGTGTTCTTCCTTATTGCCTGAGCATTTCGCGCGATATTATCATCCGCATGATCTCGTTGGTGCCTTCAAGGATCGAATGCACTCGCAGATCGCGCCAAAAACGCTCGATTGGATAATCCTGCAAATAGCCGTAACCGCCAAATAACTGCAGCGCGTCATTGACAATTTTGGAGCCATTGTCGGTTGCCAATCGCTTTGCCATCGCCGCAAATTTGGTCTTGTCGGGCGCGTTCTCCGTCACTTTAGCGGCCGCGAGGTATAGCAACGCCCGCGAAGCCTCAAGATCCGTTGCCATATCGGCGAGCATGAATTGTGTATTCTGGAAGTCAGCAATACTCTTGCCAAATTGTTTGCGCTCCAGGGTATAATTCACCGCCTCATCCAAACAACGCTGCGCCCCGCCCAGCGAACAAGCGCCAATATTCAGCCGCCCCCCATCAAGGCCGGCCATTGCAATGCGAAAACCCTCACCTTCATCACCAACGCGATTCTCAACAGGTACCCGCACATTATCGAAGTTCACTTGCGCAGTAGGCTGCGAATGCCAGCCGAGTTTCTTTTCCTGCGCACCGAATGACACGCCCTCCATATCCTTTTCGATGACTAGACAGGTTACACCCTTCGCGCCATCAGCACTGGTTCGCGTCATAGTGACATAGATCTCGTTCTGCCCGCCGCCGGAAATAAACGCTTTCGATCCGCTAACGACGTAGTGATCGCCTTCAAGCACCGCTTTGGTTTTCAGCGATGCCGCATCGGAGCCAGAGCCCGGTTCGGTCAGGCAGTAGCTGGATATTTTCTCCATACTGATAATGTCTGCTAGATATTTATTCTTCACCGCCGGCGCGCCATATGTATCGATCATCCACGCAGTCATATTGTGGATAGAGATAAATGCGGACGTGGAAGGACAACCATAGGCCATCGCTTCCATGATGATCGCGCTTTCTAGTCGCCCTAGGCCAATGCCGCCCGCATCTTCCGAAACATATATTCCGCCAAAACCCAGTTCAGCGGCTTTCTGTATGGTGGTGCGCGGAAATATATGCTCCTCATCCCACTGTGAAGCGTGCGGCGTGATTTCATCAGCGGTAAATTTCTGCGCCATATCCTGAATAGCGAGTTGATCTTCCGACAGGGAAAACTGATCGGTCATTTGAACTCCAATGCGAAGGCCGGCAAAAACATTTTCAAAAACCGGCTATTATCTATCTTGTCCTTTAGGCCAGCTTCCGCATCACATCACCAAACAACTCCTCGTCATTCGGCAGTACCTTATTCACCGCGAGCGGCTTGGATACCCAAGTTTCGTTAATTAGGTCGCGCCAGGTAATGTTATTATTGGTGCCATTTCCACCCCAGCTACCACAGCCAAGAGAAAAGGTCTGGCGCATTCCGTTCCACAGATTGCCACTGTTCGATGCTGATTGCGGCTGATTCACCATCACGCGGGACGTGTGGGTTGCGTTAGCCAGCTTCATGATATTGTCATCGGACTGCGAGTAAATGCCGCAGCTATGCCCCTGCCCCTGATAGGCTTGGATATTGTTGGTTAGTGCAATCGCCTCATCCAGGTCTTCAACCTGATACACTGCCATGATAACGGACAGTTTTTCGCCAGAGAACGGAAACTCTGGGCCATAGCCGGTTTCAGGAACCATGAAGAATGTGCGGCCTTCGGGCAGGTTAAATCCAGCCATTCCTGCAATTTTCTCCGCTGGTTGTGCAACAATCGAGGTATTGAATTTACCGTCGGGCCAAAGCGCATCCTGTAATTTCTGTTTTTCTTCTTCATTGACCAGATAACCGCCCTGATGCTTCAGCTTTTCGATCATTTCGTCATGAATCGCGTCGACCAATATGAGGCTGTTGTCCGATGAACAACTCGCCGCGAGATCCAGTGTTTTGGAGATACGAATTTTTTCAGCCGCATCTTCGAGATCAGCCGTTTCATCAACGGTAATAACCGCATTACCAACACCGACACCTAGAGCAGGCGTTCCGCTCGAGTAAGCAGCGGTGACCATCGCACCGCCGCCGGTGGCAAGAACTCGATCGCACTGGCGCATCAGTTCGTTGGTTTTCTCAACCGATGGCACGTCTATGCTGAGCACTAGATCAGCCGGTGCGCCTATTTTCACAATGGCATCGCGCATCAAGTCACAAATCAATTTGTTGGTCAGCTTTGCCCGCGGGTGCGGCGCAACGATGATCGAATTACGGCCTTTCACAGCTGAAATTGCCTTGATTACCGGCGTCGCTTCCGGATTGGTTGAAGGCGACAACGCGCCAATAACACCAACAGGCTTAGCAATCTTCACAATATTGCGTTCGTGATCCTCCTCGAGAACACCGACCGATTTATCATGGATAATATCAAATAATGTTGCGCGGGTTTTGCGGAATATTTTCAGATATTTGCCATCGTAATTACCGAGCTGTGTTTCATCGAGTGTATGTTGCGCAATTTTCTCGGCAACGGATTCTTCCGCTACCGCCCACACCATTGCTCGGATCAATTCGTCAACCTGTTCCTGCGTATAATTCTCAATCTGTGCCTGCGCGGCGCGCGAGCGGGCGACTAATTCAGCAACTTCAATCGCTTCTGAATTTTCATCAATGGATTCAAAAGATTGTGTCCGGGCCATGTGTTCGCTCCTAAAGTTTCTTGTTTTTGTTACATTTACGCTGATCGCCATATTAGTTAACTAGTTTATAATGACTTGACATATGTGCTGACAAGACACCATTTTTGCATTAATGGTCTGCATTTTTGCAGAGCTATTTATGAATTGGGATGATCTAAGATATTTTCTAGCAGTAGCACGCCAACGAACCTTGGGTGCTACGGGCAAGAATCTGCAGGTCGACGGAACGACGGTTGGTCGTCGAATCTCTCGACTGGAAGAAAATTTGGGGTTTTCCCTATTCGAAATTACACCAGTTGGGCATATATTGACATCCGCAGGCGAGGCTCTTTTGGAACATGCTGAAGATGCCGAACGGGCTATATTGGGTGCAAGCGAGGCACTAACAGGGGAGCAGAGCCGATTTGCAGGAACCGTTAGACTTAGCTTATCCGAAGGCTTCGCTAGTTGGGTTTTGAGCCCAAGATTAGCCGAATTTTCTGCTTTGCATCCCGATATTTCACTCGAAATTGTGACAACAAATGGATTCCTAAGTCCTTCAAAACGAGAAGCCGATATTGCAATCATGCTTGCGAGGCCTCGTCGAGGCCCATTGATTGCGCAAAAACTATCTGATTATGGGTTGGGCCTTTTCGCTGCAAAAAATTTTGTTAAAACAGGCGGCACACCTTCAAGCATAAAGGACATTCACAATTTTCCACTGATTGGGTATCTACCTGACTTTATTTACGCTGAAGAGCTGCGTTATCTCTCCGAAATTGATCCGGCGTTGATACCGCAAAAATGCAGCACAAGTATCAATATTCAGCGCTCAATGTGTGCTGCGGGACTAGGCCTTGCCGTGCTTCCTTACTTCATGACCCAGAAAGATAGTTTACTGGTCCATATTTTACCTAAACAGATCGCAATACGGAGAAGCTTTTGGATAGTTGTTCATCGTGATTTGCGTGCTGTCGGTCGGATTAAAGCGGTCACCGATTGGCTGATGCAGATTTCAGTCATGGGGATAAAATGAACATTTAACGCATAAGCAAATCCGTGTTGGTCCATTATGAATGAGGTTCCAACAGCGCTTCCCTAATTGCGTTTTGTTGGGTTTCTCCCAAACGTAATTCCGTTTCACAATAGTTTACGACTGTCCCAAATTTACTTTCAATCGATTTGAAACTGGCTTCAAGATAACTGCGCTCAACGCGCATCAACGGCATTATTTTATCGATATTATGTTTCATTAGACTTCGATATTTGGGCGACTTTTGCATATAGGTAATCAAACGGCCTACATGCTCATTCGACAGAAGATAGTCCTGGATTATATACTCCCGGTCGACATTCAGAATTTCCAAGAGCAAAGCGGTTGCCAATCCCGTTCGATCTTTTCCCGCTGAGCAATTGTATATTATTGGACCAACTCCAGTCGCTACTATGCTTAAAAAAGCTGACAAACTCTCCACTTGTTCGAATGGCAGATTTTGGTAAACTTCTATCATTGCTGCGCGCGCCTGGACCGCGTCATTTGCATTGTGGAGACGAGCGTTCAACAATGCACCTGCACTGAATTCATGGTCGCGAAACCATAGCTCGGCACCAGCTGCGCGATGCCAATCCGTCGGGCTTTCCGCTCTTTCGTCATTTGCGCGCAAATCAAAAATTTGGGTAACGCCCAAATCACAGAGCATTTTTCTATCTGACGTGGAAATGCCGGACATATGACCGGATCTGTAAACCCTCTTCCATCGAACGCTCTTATCAAGACCTGAGGGATACCCACCGATATCTCTAAAATTCTGCCCCCCTTCCAAGTTTAAAACACGAATATGGGTATCCGAATCCATCATAGCTTGCCAGTCAACTCCGGCACCGCATCAAACAGATCCGCGACCAGTCCGATATCCGCAACCTGGAAGATCGGAGCGTCTTCGTCCTTGTTGATCGCGACGATGATCTTGCTGTCCTTCATGCCCGCAAGATGCTGAATCGCGCCGGAGATGCCGATCGCGAGATAGACTTCGGGGGCGACGATCTTGCCGGTCTGGCCGACCTGATAGTCGTTGGGTACATAGCCCGCATCGACCGCGGCGCGCGAAGCGCCGATGCCGGCGCCGAGCTTGTCGGCCAAGGGCGTGATGACTTTCTCGAACTTATCGGCAGAGCCCAAGGCACGGCCACCGGAGACGATGATCTTTGCGCTGGTCAGTTCGGGGCGTTCGGACTTGGCGATTTCTTCGCTGACGAAGCTGGACAGGCCAGCGTCGCTGGCGCCGCCGATGGCTTCGATGGTGCCGGAGCCACCTTCTGTGGCGGCCTTTTCAAAGGCGGTACCACGAACGGTGATGACTTTCTTGGCATCGGACGATTTGACCCTGGCAATCGCGTTGCCGGCGTAGATCGGCCGGGTGAACGTGTCTTCGCTTTCGACCGAGAGAATGTCGCTGATCTGCATGACGTCGAGCAGGGCGGCAACGCGCGGGGCGATATTCTTGCCGGTGGTGGTGGCTGGCGCGAGGAACGCGTCATGGGTTTCCATCAGGCTGGCGATCAGCGGCGCGGCGTTTTCCGGTAGCTGATGTTCCAGCGAGGGATCGTCCGCAACATGGACAGTGGCGACGCCAGCGACCTTGGCCGCCTGTTCGCCGACACTGACACAGCCGGAGCCGATGACCAGGGCGTGGACTTCACCCAGTTGCGACGCGGCGGTAACCACGGCCAGCGTCGCGTCTTTCATGGTTTTGTTGTCATGTTCTACGAGTACGAGCGTTTTCATCAGATCGCTCCCACAGCTTTGAGTTTCGCGACCAGCGCATCGACATCTTCGACCTTTTCACCGGCTTGGCGCACGGGCGGTTCGGTGACCGTGATGGTGGCCAGGCGGGGCGAGATATCGACGCCGTAATCGGCGGGGGTTTTTTCATCCATCGGCTTTTTCTTCGCCTTCATGATGTTTGGCAGCGAGGCATAGCGCGGTTCGTTGAGGCGCAGATCGGTGGTGACCACCGCGGGCAGGTTCAGTTTGACCGTCTGCAGGCCGCCATCGATTTCGCGTTTGACGGTGATTTCATCGCCTTCAATGGCGACTTCATTGGCAAATGTGCCCTGGCCCCAACCGAGCAAGGCTGCGAGCATCTGGCCGGTCTGGTTCGAATCATCATCGATCGCCTGCTTGCCGCAGATCACCAGTTTCGGTGATTCTTCGGCAACGATCTTGGCGAGGATCTTGGCAACCGCTAGCGGTTCGACTTCTTCGTCGGTGACCACAAGAATGGCGCGGTCTGCGCCCATCGCGAGTGCGGTACGCAGGTTTTCCTGCGCCTTTTGCGGGCCAACCGAAACGGCGATGACTTCTTCGGCCTTGCCCGCTTCTTTAAGGCGGATGGCTTCTTCGATAGAAATCTCGTCAAACGGGTTCATCGACATTTTGACATTGGCGAGATCGACGCCGCTGCCGTCGGATTTGACCCGCGGTTTTACGTTATAGTCTATGACCCGTTTTACGGGCACCAGGATTTTCATTGCTGTTTCCTTCTTTGAACTTCCTGGGGGAGGTTGAAAATACTACAAATGCACTGCAGTATTCATTTCTGCGCGTATCAATTCACATTATTACCTTGTTCGAGAGTGGGACAAAGTTGTTCCTTTTTGTGCTTTTAGGGCAAACTGATCACAAGCCGAACCTAGAAGACTAGAACTGGCTTAATCGCCTCGCCAGATTCGGATGAGCGGGCCGCTTCGTTAATCTGCGCAAACGGAAATGTCTTTACCAAACGGTGAAACGGGAATTTACCGTCCTGATACCATTTGATCATTTGCGGGATGAATATGTGAGGATCGGCATCGCCTTCGGTAATAAATTTCACGCCAATGCCGCCGCGTACCAGCATGCTCATCATATTCGCGGGAATCATCGCTTCTGGTGGCGGAACACCGATTAGGCCCAACATGCCATTAGCAGTCATGGTTTCCACGGCCACCGCGATAACATCGGGAATGCCGGTGGTATCTAGAGCATGATTGACGCCAGCGCCGCCCCCGAGTTTCTTGATCTTTTCGAGCACATCATCGCAATTCATCGGGTCAATCACATGGCTTGCGCCAAGCTCCAATGCCAGTTTGCGGCGGCCTTCATTTGGCTCCACTACAATAACGGTACCTGCATCAATCGCGCGCGCACCGAGAAGAGCAGAAAGGCCCACAGCACCGCCGCCAAAAATCGCCAGCGATTGTCCAGCCTTCAGACCAAGTGAGATAACCGCCGCCCCTGCGCCTGTTTGCACGCCGCAACCAAGTGGACCCAATAGCTCCAGCGGTAATGACTTGTCGACTTTCACCGTGTTGCGCTCATGCGAGATGGCGTGGGTCGCAAAAGAAGATTGGCCAAAGAAATTGCCGTGAATGACCTCTTCGCCTTTTGAAATTGACGTTGAACCGTCAGCCAAGCGGACGCCTGCAAAGTTCTCGGCAAGAAAGTTTTGACAGTAAGCTGGCAGGTCATCCGCGCATGTGCCGCAATTGTTGCAGCTATTGAAACTCAGAACAACATGATCGCCTACTGCAAGGCCTTTCACATCAGGCCCCACCAATTCGACGACGCCGGACCCTTCATGACCAAGCACGATGGGCATCGGCACGGGAAATCCGTCTCGTGCGACCAGATCAGTATGGCAAACACCAACGCCTACCATCCGCACTAGCACTTCATCACCGCGCGGGGCCTCAATTTCAACGTCTTCAATCTCAAACGGCCCGCCAATGTTTCGGACAACGGCTGCTGATGCTTTCATATTATCTCTCCTAAACTCAAAAAATGACTGCGCGCACCAATACTGCGGCTCATATCGTGCTTTATAAAGTCACTGGCCCGACTGTTTCAGGATTATCGAAACCAAACGGCATGAACCAAAGGCGATCTTTTTGCGTGCGGACCTTTTCGTATTTCAATATAATCTCGGTCATTGCGGATTTTGATCCATCTGCGCCGTCTTTCGAGATAGCCGGGACTAGCTTATCAATAGCCTCTTTGATTGCTTTGGTCTGGCCGCGCACATCGGAACCATCTGCTCCATCAATCGATCCTTGAAGAACCGAAAGCGTGGCAGTCGATGCATTGCCACCGGACAAAGCAGCTGCCAATGCTTGGCCAATGGCCTTAGCATCTTCCAGTTCTTCCCGTTCAAATGCCAGAACATTGTCCAATTGCATTTGAATTATTTGCAACTGCCCTATGGCGAGTTGCGCCTGCTCCTGTGCCAAAGACGCATCATCGGGCAAATGCGGCAAAATCACTTCGCTCAACGCACGGACTATACTGGCGAGGCGCTCGTCGGTTGAAGGGGTCATTCGCTTGCTCCTTGGCTAAGCAGGCGGACGAGATCGTCCGCAAACATCGGGATTGTTGTGCTGAGAAATGACAACAGTACGTCTTGGTGATTATGCTGTGACCGCGCCGCTGCAAGGCCGTTGGCACCCACAATCACGTAACATTTCCAGCTACTGAAAACGTCGTAATAATGCAGCACCTTACGGTCGACCGTCCTGCCGGATCGCTTTTCATATTCGGTGATGAATTCTTCGCGCTCGAAAAGGTCGCTGGCACGGAATGTACCGTCATTATCGAAAGTTCCGAATACCTGTATCAATACCCAGCTCAGATCTTCATGGAAATCGCCAATGCGTGCCAATTCCCAGTCGAGCACTGCGGTGATTTTTCCGCTATCTTCTTCAAACAAATAATTGCCGGTGCGGTAATCACCATGGGTCATCACCAGGTCAGCGGCATCTGGCAAATTATCAACCAGCCATTGTTCTGCGAGCGCTACGATAGGTCTTGTATCGCCTTCGTCAATTTTCCAAATTTCGCGCCAGTAATTTAACGACCATAAAGCTGCCTGCTTAGGATCAGCATCCGGAATTTCAAAACCTTTTAGCGGATTTGTGCGATAGTCATAGGCATGAATGGCAACCAAATAGTCCATGAATTGATCACGCAATTTAGCGCGCATGTCCGGCCCAAGCCAAGTGCCAAGACCCGATACCTTCACACCGGAATCGCTGGGCTTGGTAACACCGCCGACCACGCGCACAATCGCCGCAGCTTGTGGGAAATATTCTGCGTCATTATCTACCCACACCGCCTCTGGCACGGGCACAATGCCCTTCATCGCGTTGATGAGTAAAAATTCGCGCTCTCGGTCAGTTTCGGTAATTGCTTTGCGCGGGTCCATGCGGAGCAGATAGGCACTATCCTTGCCGTCTTCTGTCAGCGTGAAGAAAAACTGCTCCTTCGATGCACCCCCCCCCACACGCCGTACGCCTGATACTTTCGCACCAGGCACCTGTTTGGCAAAATAACCGCTAAGCAGGGCCTCGATCTCCTCGCTCTTCGCTGCCCGATATGGCGGCAGGCCACTACTGGCCTTGCGGCGATCCAAAATTTTGCGGTTTACCGCTTCCATTTCTTGTATAGCCACAGCCTAATTCCTCGCTTCTTCAACATATTGGGGAACGGCACGGATATGTTCGAGATATTCCGTCGGCCAGCAGCATTCCATCCAGCCAACGCCTTTTTGCCCGTCGATCGTCACTGTCGCACCGCTTTCATTCAAACTGCATTTGGGATCAGGAGCCAGCGTGTTGCAGCCGAAAACATTACCTTCGATCAGGGTTTCACGCTCTGCTTCGTCGGTCAGCCTTGTTTTATATGATTCTTGCCAGAACTGGTTGCCATAGGTCACGTCATTGTCGATCGTGGCAATGCGCGACATTTTTCCATCTTTGAAAACGTATCCGCGAATATTTTCCTTGCCCAGCGCATTGAACCGCCAGAAGTGAACACTGACTTTATCGTCAACCTGCCCGACAAACCATTCATATTGCTGGAAAGGAATCCAGTCGCGCGTGCCCCAGCTATGGTCGCGATGACCCGTACCCTCAAACTTGATGACTTTTTCACCAAGCTTAAGTGTGCCTTTCACAAGGCCCGCCTGTTCGATACGGTCGGTTGCACAATAAGACGGGCATCCGCGCGGATCGGAACCATAGGCATAGGGCGGATGAAAAGCTTCAAACTGGAAATCCACCTCTGCTTCGTCGGATTTCCAGCGAACGCGTGCCTTGTCAAATTTCAGATCTTGCTCCATGCGGAAGCCTTCTATTTCCCACGCATCGAAATTCATTTCCTTGGGCACAGGCCGATCAGGTAGTCCTTGCTGAATAGGCTCGTTGCCAACTCCGGGGCCAAAAACAGCAAAGGCTGCGCCAGCCTCGCTTTTGCTGGTCACCCAGGTATAAGTGAACAAAGCGATCTGATGTTCGGGTAGCACGACAATATAGGGAATGGATTCACGGCCGTTGGCCACATTTGGTAATTTGTGACGACCGTCATTTACCGCATCAATCAGCATATTATCTTCGGTCCAAACATTGTTATCAAACATTAGTTTCTCCTTCCAGACTTACTCAAATGAGCAAATATTCCCCTAAATTTATCAGCATAACTAGGGCAAGCCATGCGGTAAGCAAAAGCCGTAGCGTCCGGTGGTGCCAGCGAACCTCCATATATTGCCCGAATACAAAGTGAATTTTCGCGGCGGCTAACAATACCGCTATAATACTGGCCAACCGCGCACCGGTACATCCTGCAGGTTTTCCGACCGCTTGGTTACGGTCACAGCGATGACGCTTATGCCGCCTTTATCTTCAACGCCGCCGTGATCCGATTGGCTTTGGCCGCTTTGAGCAAGCGCTGCGGTGGATGACGTTGCCAGTGCAACCCCAATTAAACTCATTTTGAAAAATTAGACATACGAACTCTCCCTCAAACCCGAATCATCTTCAAAACCTAGATCACTCATCCAAATTATTCGCGTGACGTTGATACGTAAAATACGTTATGAGCATAACTTGTCAACTACTTTACTATTTTTTAGAATCATGGTTTAAGGCGGTCACCACTTGAATATTGGTTATTATGCAGAGGTGTCTTTATGCTAAACTACGGAGAATGCGTGATTTTCTACGAGAGAAAAAACATTAGTTTACCATTTTATCTGGAGTCAAAAAATGTCGTTTCTTAAATCATTGTTCGGGAAGACCCCAGCGCAGACTGTTACTGTGCAGCCGTCGGGACTGGAGTTGACTGTGGAACCCGGTGAAACTATTCTTGAGCAAGCACTAATAAAAAATATTCCCTATCCCCATGAGTGCACAGTTGGCACGTGCGGATCATGTCGCACCAAATTGCTATCCGGTAAAGTCGATGCCATAACACCTTTTGGCTATACGCTAAGCAAGGAAGAACTGGAAGCAGGCTACATTTTGGCATGCCAATCTCTCCCCAAATCAGAACTTACTATTGAAATCGACTTGCAAGAAGAGGGAGACGGCCTCGTCGCAACCCCGGCACGCATTGCGTCCACTACAAAGCTTACGCACGACATCATGAAGGTTGAATGGGAAACCGATTTACCAATGGGTTACCGTGCGGGGCAATATGTAAATATCCGCTGGAATGCTGAGCAAATTCATCGCTCCTATTCTTTCGCGAAGGCGCCCGAAAAATCAGGCCAAACACTTTTGGCGACATTTATTCGTCATGTTCCAGGTGGTGCTTTTACCGATTTACTGTTCAGCGGAGAAGCAAAAAGCCTAGATTATGAACTGGACGGGCCGCATGGTCAGTTTTGGTTGCGCCCTGGCAAGGGACCAATTTTATGTATAGCAGGCGGGAGCGGCTTGGCACCAATTATCAGCCTGCTTTCGGATGCAGCAAGCAAACGAGCAAGGCGTGACACTGTTCTCTTGTTTGGTGCCCGTGCAAAACGCGACCTATACGGGGAAGCAGAAATATCGGCCATCAAAAATGCGTGGACTGCCGGCTTTGATTTCTGGCCGGTGCTGTCCGAAACGCCGGAAGACAATTTGCGCGCCGGGCTAGTTACAGAACATATAGGACCAGCGCTTGAACGGCTCGGACCCGATACGCAGGCATATTTATGTGGTCCGCCCCCAATGATTGATGCCGCAATGGAGGAACTTGTACGTCAAGGCATCCCGCTGGACGCGATATTCTACGACAAATTTACCGACGCCAGCATGGCACAATAGTATAAGAGGAGAATAATATGCCTATGCACAAAACCACCTTTTTTATCGGAAATGAATGGGTTAGGCCGGCCACGGACAAGGTTTTTGACCTTGTCAACGCATCCACGGGTGAACAAATTGCGACGGTCCCCGAAGGTAGTGAAGCTGATATAGATAAAGCCGTTGCTGCGGCCAGAAACGCCTTTGACAATGGAGATTGGGCAAACTCTTCGCCAAGCGAGCGCGCCGCCGTGATGCTACGCTTCATGGAAGCAATGGCGAAACGAGGTCCGCAGATCGCTGAGGCGGTTAGCCTGCAAAATGGAATGCCTATTTCTGTGGCAAATATGCTGGAGGCACAATTCCCGGCCGGACTTCTGCAATATTATGCAAGCCTGGCAGAAGATATGTCGCTATCAGAAAGCCGCCCGTCTCAAATGGGCAAGGAGACACTGGTTGAAAAATCGGCGATCGGCGTGGTCGCGGCGATTGTTCCTTGGAATTTTCCCGTTACACTTGCTTTCAGCAAAATCGCACCTGCAATGGTGGCCGGATGCACTTTGGTTATCAAGCCGTCGCCGGGCACGGTGCTCGACAGCTATATCGTTGCTGAAGCAGCGTTGGAAGCCGGAGTGCCGGCAGGAGTAATCAATATAGTTGCGGCAGATCGAGCGGCAGGTGCTCATCTCGTTTCTCATCCTGGCATCGACAAGGTCGCCTTTACCGGATCTACCGGCGCCGGGAGAAAAATTGCGGCCGTCTGCGGCGAATTATTGCGGCCCGTGTCGCTTGAATTGGGCGGCAAGTCCGCAGCCATTTTGCTCGAGGATGTTGATCTCAATATCTTCCTTCCAGGCATTCCAACGGCGAGTATGCTCAATAACGGCCAAGCCTGTTACAATGCTACCCGAATATTGGTGCCGGCCAAACGCTATGACGAAATTGTCGGCGCTGTCGCCGACATGGTTTCCAATCTGGTCATTGGCGATGCTATGGAAGAAGGAACGCACATCGGCCCGATGGCCTCATCGCTTCACCGTGACCGGGTCGAAGGCTATATCGCCAAGGGCAAGGAAGAGGCGCGGCTCGTTGCCGGGGGTGGCCGTCCCGCTAATCATAATCGGGGTTGGTTCGTCGAACCAACGGTCTTCGCAGATGTCGATAACAAGGCGGTAATAGCTCAGGAAGAAATTTTTGGTCCGGTATTGTCGATCATCAAATATCAGGATGAGGCGGATGCGATCAATATTGCCAATGATTCCGAATTCGGTCTCGGTGGATCGGTATGGAGCGCCGACAGCGGGCATGCCACCGATGTCGCGCGGGACGTCCAAAGCGGCACCGTTGGAGTAAATGGATATATGCCAGCCCTCGGATCACCGTTTGGCGGGGTAAAAGCCAGCGGCATGGGTAGCGAGTTTGGTCCGGAAGCAGTCGGTGGCTACCAGCGCACAAAATCAATTTACGTGATGGGCTAAACTTCGGCGAAAAGTACAAAAAAGGGCGGTCCAAACGGGCCGCCCTTTTTTGTTCATGTGATCGGCTGTGATCAGACTGGGGCCATGTGACCACTATCAGAAGTTTGGTCAAACCAGTCAGGCCATCCCGCTGCCTTGTTCTGGGCTTTTGCCAGTTCCCTTTCTTCTGGTGTCGCCATTTCATTGTCCCAGCGCTTGAGCGCGGGCTTTATGATGGCGTTGTGCCATAGAGGAGGAATAAGCGCCGAGAAAAAGCACACAAATACGCTGGGCATTGGAATCCATTGACGGTCAGGGCGCAACTCGTGGAAGCGTGCAAAGCTGTCAGTATGATGGTCGGCATGATTTGTGATCTCAAATCCCATGACACGAGACAAGGGTTTTAAATGATTCCAGACATGGCGACGACTGATTGCACCATCCTTGAGACGGATCAGGCCATAGTGCTGAAAATAATTAAATGATTCAACCCAGAAGCGCGCGCCGACCATTCCGCCAAGTACCAGTGCCACTGCAGCCCAACCACCGATCGCAAAAACTATTGATTGCATGATAAGTTGTGCCAGAACAGCCTTCCAGAGCCGATGACGGAACGACCAGCGACCATAGCCTTGTTTTTCCAATGAATCACTCTCAAGCCGCCAAGCTTGTTTGGTGCTCTCAATTACGGCCTTGCCAGTAAAAGCATAAAGCGAAACACCGCGTGCGGCAGTATCGCCATCATCCGGCGTCGCGACGTCGAGGTGATGGCCAGTCACATGAGCAATCTCACGCGTACAATCCAGATAACATACCTGCGAGTACCGTCCTACAAAACGGCGGAACTTGCCGCGCTGGTGATAGAGTTCATGGGCGGAAGCAACCAGTGGCACCACGCTCATCCATGCCAGAGAAAGAACGCCGCCCGCTATTTGCAACCCGGTCGCATTGGGTTCACGTGCAATCCAGTTTGCTGCCATAAAATACATTCCGACAGCAAGGAAGGTGGATAGCCATACTGGCAAATCAGCCATAAAGCCGGCTCTCATTGTTCGAGGCTTCATATCGTTTGATAGTACCGAATCAATCAGTCCCAAAAGCGGGAGCGATGCTATGCCAACAAACACCCAATTGCCACCTGCAGCAAATCCGGCATAAGCACACAATTGCACGATAATCGGGATATAATAACGCGTATAGTCCATCGGACCCTCCTAAAACCTTTTAAACTTTATTTTTACGTACCATCTATACGCATTAAGGTAAAGAGGTTTATGAATTATTTTGATTGGGAGTTGCGTAGTCAGGCATAATATGCGTAGCAAGCTTTTATGAAAATGCGTGATTTGGAAAAAATAACTGCTGTGAACCGCGAGACAATAAGAGTCTATTTTCGCCATGGCTTGCTTCCTGAACCGACTAGACCCAAGCCGAATGTCGCTGATTATGACGATAGCCATGTTAAAGCGATTGTCGCAGTGCGAGATTTACAGAAGAATAACGCTCTAACGCTGCGCCAGATCAAGGCTGTACTCTCCGGCACCGACAGCGGTCGTTATGTCGATGCAAGTGCGTTTCAAAATTTGGAAGCATTAGTCGCAACCAGAGTTGGGTTGGACGATCGTCAGGTGTTGATCGAGACGTTGCTACCAGTGTGGCCTCACGCAAAAGAAGATGCTGTGACGTTTGAGAAGCTCGGTCTGATTGAAATCATTCATACGGATAGCGGCCCTGCATTGAGCGTTACCGATAGCCGGCTGGTCACCATCTGGGGTGAAATGCGTAGCGAAGGTTATAACGCAGAAAACGGATTTCCTTCTGATATTGTCGAATTTTATCGCGAACCGGCCGAGGCGATCGCGCAGCAGGAAGCAACCGCTTTTTTAAATGCCGTTCAAGGAACGATGAACGAGCAGCAGGCCGCCGCCCTGTTCCAGGTGGGCATCAGGCTGATGATAGATTTTTTCGGATTGCTGCGTCTCAAAGCGCTAATGCGCCACATCCATTTTGACCCGCCAGCCGATCAATCGAAGCCCCGTTCCAGAAATGTAAAGGGTCCCCCCAAAAAGGCCGGATAGCCTGTCTGGCTGACTACAGCATAATCGGCCATTCTTTTTTCCCGACTATCCAAACCCCTTCCGAATTGAACGACAGCTTCACCGATTGCCTGTAATGTCGGAGCATCGAAATTGCCGGTAGAAGCCGAATGTGCGGCAGCGACAATCGCTTCGATGGACGCCGGAAGTTCACGCTTGTGAGCAGCCCTGTCAAAATCGGTTTTGCCCAGAAATAACGTCTGGATCATGTTGCGCGGTTCAGGGCGCTGGATCAGATGTGCAAAAATCACCATCTCGCTACGAATTGCGCCTTCAAAGGTTTGCGGCAGACCATATTGCACACAATCGAGGATCGCAATTGGTGCGGGATATTGCGGGTCGGCCTGAGCACGGAGGGGGGCGATGACAGCATCAATTGCGGC
The DNA here is from genome assembly GCA_001650955.1 of Sphingomonadales bacterium EhC05. Classification (GTDB taxonomy): domain Bacteria; phylum Pseudomonadota; class Alphaproteobacteria; order Sphingomonadales; family Sphingomonadaceae; genus Parasphingorhabdus. The sequence continues at coordinate 108,401 of LXYP01000029.1, read as the reverse complement.
AACCGATGGCGACTTCCAGTCCGGGCGATCCCAGGGCTGCAATGGCTCCGGCTCCGATAACAGCCACGCCTCTGCACAGGCAATCTCTTCGCCCGGTGCCACCAATTCGTGGACCAGACCGGCATCGACGGCGGCTTGGCCGGACAGGCGGGCACCCTCAAGCAGGATCGGCAGTGCCGCTTCCAATCCAATTAACCGGGGCAACCGCTGGGTCCCACCGGCCCCCGGTAACAGGCCGACAAGGGATTCGGGCAAACCCATGCCAATCTTGGGGCTATCGACCAGCACGCGATAATGTGCGCCCAGCGCCAGTTCGCAACCGCCGCCCAGCGCAATACCGCCGATGGCCGCGGCAACGGGCTTGCCCGCAGTCTCCAGAGCGCGAACCGCTTTACTCAGCGGGAAGAAGTGATCGAATGCGACATTAAAACGCTCGCGAGGGCTGGCTTCCATGATCATGTCATAAGCAACGCCAAGTTCGGTCAAATCAGCGCCTGCGCAAAAAGCATTGTCTTTGCCGGAACGGACCAACACTCCTTTCACATCGGCCACCGCTAGCCATTCGGCAAAAACACCCAACTCGTGAATCGCGGCGTTCGAAAAAACATTCATTGTCCGGCCGGGACAGTCAAATACAAGATGGACCAGCCCGTTAGACTGGATTTCAATCCGGAATTGTTCAAGCGCGGGAGGCGAAGCAGTCATGTCATTTCCTTTGGCAAATCGTTGACCGTCGCGGCTCGTTTGCGGAACTTGCCGGCATCGTCGCGAACGGCTTCTTTTTGTAGAATGATAGAGCGCGGATGTTTCGCCCGTACGAGATAGTCCGAGAGAAAATCACACAGGGATTTGAGAGTCAGGTCTTGATCTTCGGTTTCAATAACCGCACGCACAATTTGCCCCAGATCCTCATTTTCCTGCCCAAATACTGCGCATGACACGACGCTCGGATGTCGCAAAATGGCCATTTCCACTTCGGCCGGCCAAATGTTTACGCCCCCGGAAATAATCAGATCCGTCCGACGATCTGCGAGATACAAATAGCCTTCTTCATCGACATGACCGATGTCGCCGACCGATTCCCAGCCGTCGGCGGTCGCTCTGCGCTCCGCGCCTATATAGCGATAACTGGATTGGGGTCCGCCCGCTGGCATCGCGTAGACTTCGCCGTTTGCGCCATGCGCAACCTCATGCCCGCAGTCGTCCAAAATTTTCAGCCGCGCTCCGCCGATTGGCCTCCCTACCGATCCAGGATGTTCCAACCATTCGCTTCCGCCAATCCAGCAACGGACAAGCCCTTCGGTCGCACCATAAACTTCCCAGATGTGGTCAGGGCCCAACCAGCCTATCCAGGCCTCCTTCAGCCAGGGCGGCATCGGTGATGCTGTGTGAACCACCATTTTCCATGAAGACAGATCGAAAGCGACCCTATGCTCTTGCGGCAATCGAAAAATGCGGTGCAGCATTGTGGGCACCATGATCGACCATTCCACCTGTTCGCGTTCGATGGTTTTGAGCACGGCATGCTCGTCGAAGCGGTCCATGGTACAAACAGTGCATCCTTTCCAAAGCGCAAAAACGGCAGCACTGAACGGCGCATTATGATAGAGCGGTCCCGGCACCAATATGGGAACATCTGAGGGAATGCCAATGAAGTCAGTCCCTTCAGCAAAGGCGGCAGGCCGCCTGTCTACAATCACCTTGGGCGTACCGGTGCTGCCGCCGCTCGTGCATGCTTTCCAAGAGGCTGCGACAGGCCAATCTGATGATGAAGACGACGCGGCGGATTTCTCCGGCTGCATAGCAGGTGCGACATAAAGTCGCGGCTGCATGACGTCCAAAATCGCCTCACGTTCAAAGTCCGGAAGCTTGCCCGATATCGGGGCGGGAGTGGCGCCAGCCTTGTATATCCCGAAAACAAGAGCGATAAAGTCGGGACCGTTGCCGCGCGAAAAGGCTACCAGATCATCCGTACAAACGCCTTTATCTGTCAGCCAGCGCGCCCACAGACCCGACCGTTCATCCAGATCGCCAAAGCTCCAGCGTTCTGCTTCGTGAACGAGCGCCAACCGGTCTGCCGGATAGCGGGCAAGTGATTCAGCAAGTGACAGATTCTGCTTGGACTGCGTCAAAATCCGACCTTGTCTCCGCCCTTCAGCGCCAGTATTTCACGTGCCTCATCGGGAGACGCAACTTCCAGGCCCAGCCCTTCGATAATCTGGCGGACGCGCATAACCTGATCTGCATTGGTTTTGGCCAATTTGCCCTTGTCGAGCCAGAGCGAGTCTTCCAGCCCTACGCGAACATGACCGCCCATCGCGGCTGCCATCGCAGCTACCTTCATTTGGGCCGCTCCTGCGGCAAGCACAGACCAGCGATATTGATCCCCGAACAGACGGTCTGCCGTGCGCTTCATATGCATCACTTCATCGGGATGCGATCCGATACCGCCCAACAGCCCGAAACAGGTTTGGATGAACAGCGGCCCGTTGACCAGCCCTTCCTTCCAGAAATAATGCAGATTATGCAGATGGCTGGTGTCGTAACATTCGAATTCATAGCGCGCTCCGCTGGGGTTCAAAGTTTCGAGCGCGTAACGAATATCCTTGAAACTGTTGCGGAATACAAGATCGTGGGAGCCTTCCAGCATCGGTTGCTCCCAATCATATTGGAATTCCTTATACCGCTTCAGCATCGGGAAAAGGCCGAAATTCATCGAACCCATGTTGAGGCTGGCGACTTCCGGCTTCCATCGCTCAGCGGGGCGGACACGCTCTTCAACCGGCATATAGGGGGAACCGCCGGTTGTGAGGTTTACCACCACATTCGATGCCTGTTTGATGACCTTCAAAAACGGTTCAAAGGCTTCCGGTGACTGATCGGGCCTACCGTCCTTGGGGTCGCGCGCATGAAGATGCACAATGGCTGCACCAGCTTCGGCTGCACCCAGCGCGGATTTGGCAATGTCATCCGGCGTCACTGGCAAATGCGGTGACATCGACGGAGTGTGGATTGATCCGGTAATCGCACAGCTTATTATAACTTTTTTCGCGGCCATATCATGATCCTCTCTTAAAGTGTTTCTGCAAATTCTTGCCAGGCCGCCCGCAATGCGGGGCGCTGCACAGGCGTTGCGATCGCGATCAGTGCCTCGGCCCGGTCGTGATAGGTTTTCTCTCTCAAATCAGCCGCGCCATGTTCGGTTACGACCACATCGATATCCATCCGGCTCAGTGAAACCGGGCCGGAGCCAGCGCAAGGGGCTACTATCCTGCTGATCGTTCCACCTTTCGCCGCAGACGGTAAGGCTATGATCCTGACGCCATTTCCGCTGCGCGCGCCCCGCGCAAAATCAGAAGCGCCGCCCGGTCCCGACATCAATCCTTTCGGGGTCATCTCAGCATAAGCCTGGCCGAGCAAATCTACCTCCATGGCAGAATTGATCGTGATCAAATTATCAATCGCCGCCAGTGGCGCGATGCCATGCGTCACCGAAACCGGTGCGAAGCTGAGTTTGCTGTGATCAAGCGCCTGATAAAGTGCATTACTGCCAATCGCTACTCCAACCTGTGCCGAAACGCCGTCCGCCATGGCCCCGGATTCCAGCAGTTCCAGCACGCCATCACCCATGAGGCCGGTATGAACCCGCAAATCCCGATGACTGGTCAGCCCCCGCATCACCGCATCGGGGATTTTGCCCAGGCCGGTCTGCAGTGTCGCTCCATCCGGAACGAATGGAACGACATGCCCTGCTATGGCAGTGTTAAGCGGGTCGGCCGAAGCGGCCGAGCTTTCCAGCAATGGCTGCTCTGCTTCAACAAAAGCTGTCAACGCGGAAAACGGGATGCCCGGATCGCCTTTCGTACGGAGCATCAGCGGATTGATGTGCGCAATACGAACAGGAATATCACGCCACAAATCGGCAATGAACGCCACTTCACTACCAAAACTGCAATTCCCGTTCTCATCGGGCGGGCTGCACATAAATAGCGCCGCACTTGGCTTGTAGCGGCGGTAGAGCCGTAAAATATCCTGGTAGCAAAGTGGCAGAAATTCCACTTGTCCACCAGCCGCCTTCAATTCCGGCGTCATGAAAAATGTCAACACGCGACATTGTGAACTGGCAAGCCATGTCTGCCGGTTCAGGCCGGGCACAAAAATGCCGCTGAATGTCATCGGCCCAAGCGCATCGCCAGCCCCCATCACGGACTGGGCCAGTACCGCTGATTCCGCTGAACAGGATGAGACGAGCGTCAGCCCGCCGGGTGGCAATACGGCTGCCAAGTCGGCGGGCTTGAAGCGAACGGGTTCCATGACTGACCTACCCGGCAATCACTTCACATATTTGTGAAAATCGGGTTTCCGCTTTTCATTAAATGCGTTCACGCCTTCCTTGGATTCATCAGTGTCGTAAAATAGCTTTACGGCATTGAGCGCCATCTGGCTGATTCCGCGGATATTTTCGCTATCCGCATTGAACGAACGTTTTGCGAGCGCAAGCGCTGTCGGTGAACGTTCACCGATTGTCTTGGTCCATTCATTCACGGCCTCGTCAAGCTGCTCATGGGGAACAATCTTGTTCACGAGGCCCATATCCAGAGCCTCCTGAGCTGTATATTGCAGGTTGAGATACCAGATTTCACGCGCTTTCTTGTCGCCAACATGACGGGCAAGCAGAGCAGTCCCCCAGCCGGCATCAACCGACCCAACCTTCGGACCAACCTGACCAAGTTTGGCGCTTTCGGACATGATTGACATGTCGCAAAGCGTGGCAAATACATTTCCGCCGCCAATGGCAAAGCCGTTAATGCGTGCAATCACGGGTTTCGGAATGTCGCGGATGATCGACTGCAATTCGTCAATCGGCAAGCCAACGATACCGCGTCCGTCATATTGACCTTCATGTGCGCTTTGGTCACCGCCGGTGCAAAAGGCTTTGTCGCCAGCACCTGTGAGTACGACAGAAGAAACTTGCTTGTCATCGGCAGCAAGTTTGAACGCACCAATCATTTCCTCGATCGTTTGCGCGCGAAACGCGTTGTACAATTTGGGGCGGTTGATGATGATCCAGGCCGCGCGGTCACGGACTTCATATAAAACATCTTCGAATTTTGTTGAGTCAATCACTTGTTTTCTCCAGTTAAACCATGTTCATCCCGCCGGAGACAGAGATCGCCTGACCGGTAATATAGGCGCCGTCATCAGACGCGAGCAGGGCCACAATGCCGGCATAATCTTCTGGCTCACCCATACGCTTGAGCGGAATGCCGCGTACCATCGCGTCTTTCCACTTTTCTGCGTCCGGGCCGGTGCCAACGACGGAAGCCATCATCGGTGTATTTGTAGGGCCGGGGCAAACGCAGTTTGCCAGCACGTTTTTGCGTGCCAGTTCGCGGGCGATTGATTTGGTAAAGCTGATGAGACCGCCCTTGCACGCAGAATAAACCGCTTCATTGCTCGTGCCAACTTTTGCAGCGTCAGACGCTATATTGATAATGCGCCCGCCGCCCTGAGCCACCATTTTTGAAGCCACTGCAAAATGCGTGTTGAGATTGCCCTTCAGGTTAATATCGATGACCTTGTCCCAAAATTCAGGATTGGTGACGAGGAAAGGCTGGGGCTTGTCCCAGCCTGCATTGTTGACCAATGTCCAGATCGGTCCAAGGTCTTTTTCGACCGATTCTACCGCAGCGTTAACGGCATCATAATCACTGACATCGACCTGATAGGTTTTCACCGTCGCATCGCCCGCCAGAGCGGCAGTTTCTTCACCAGCTTCTGTGCTGAGGTCAAATATAGCAACCTTGCAACCCTCTTCCGCCAAGCGCAAAACGAGCGCGCGACCAATGCCTTGGCCTCCGCCGGTTACAATCGCTACTCTATCTTTTAATCCACGCACTTTCAATCTCCTGTATTTCTAATCCAGCTTATAAAGTTCATCCAGATCATCCCCAGCATCAGCTGTATCGACCATTTCGAGCAGCGTGTTTTTGAGATCAAGCAATGTACCTGCGGCGGCTTCAAGCTCTGCTTCAGGAATTTTACTCAATATGCCCAATTCCACACCCTCGACCGTCTTGCGAATTTTTGTGACGAGCTTCTGGCCTGACTTGGTCAGATATACACGACGAGCGCGGCCATCTTTGGGGTCTGATCGGCGTTCCACCAGTTTGGCTGTTTCCATCCGGTCCAATAGTCCGCCAACAGCGACTTTGGTCAAATCCAGGTCTAAAGCGAGCGCCGTCTGCGTCATTCCATCACGGCGAGACAAAAAGGCAAGTACCCACCATTGTGATCGCGTAACGCCCAACGGTTTAAGGGCGCGATCAACGACAATCCGGCGCAAGCGCGAAACATCGTGAATGAGGAAGCCGAAGCGGAGGCTGGAATTGAGATCTTTTTGCACAGGTTTACCTTTTTTGGACTTTGAGGGCCCATCAATAGGTGAAACTTCATCATGAAACAGCCCTGAATTCATCTTTTAGGCTACTTTCCGGCCTTTGAGCCGCCCCTTAAACATTTCACGGGAGATAATCGTCTTCATCACTTCGATCGATCCTCCCGCTATTTTCACTATACGGGCGTCAGCATAAGCGCGACAAATCGGATACTCCCACATGTAACCCCAACCGCCAAAAAGCTGCAGACACTTATCCGCTGCTTCGCAATGAAGTTCTGACGTGACTAGTTTGGCCATGGCAGCATCGACCGGATCGAGCTTGCCATCCATGAACAGTTCGATACATTTGTCAGTAAAAACCCTTGCCATCACCGACCGGGCCTTAAGGTCCGCCAGCACAAACTGTGTATTCTGGAAGTCCGCTATGGTCTGATCGAAAGCCTCGCGTTCAGCAGTATAGTCAACTGTCCACTCGAGCATGACTTCGGTAACAGTTGCTGATCTGATGGCTTGCGCGAGCCTCTCCTGCGGTAGCTTGCTCATCATGACGCCAAAACCACCGCCCTCTCCGCCCAGCATATTGGTTGCGGGGATACGAACGTTCTCGAAAAAGAGCTCGGACGTATCCTGCCCCTTCATGCCCAGCTTCTCGAGATTGCGTCCGCGGACAAACCCCGGTCGATCACCCTCCACCAGAAACAACGTCACGCCCTTGGCACCCGCCGCGCTATCCGTTTTGGTGGCAAGAACAAGAATGTCGCAGCTTTGCCCGTTTGAAATAAAGACCTTTTGGCCATCAACCACATAGTCGTCGCCGTCTTTGACAGCCTTGGTGCGAATCGCCTTGAGGTCCGACCCCGCATGCGGCTCGGTCATCCCCAGGGATCCGATGGCCTCGCCTTTGACCATCTTTGGTAGCCAATGCGCTTTCTGCTCCGGCGTCCCGTGGGTTAGGATATAGGTGGCAACCAAATCCGTGTGAATGAGAAACCCGGGTGCGCTTGCGCCGACTCGCCACAATTCTTCATACACGATGACGTCGAACAGATAATCCAGCCCCATGCCGCCAAATTCTTCGGGCACAGTGCAACATAACAATCCCTCGGCACCGGCCTTCAGCCAAAGTTCACGCGGGACGACTCCATCATTTTCCCATTGCGCATGATACGGCACGATTTCTCTTTCGATGAAACGGCGCACGGTGTCGCGCCATAAATTATGCTCTTCATTAAAAAGCTGACGCTCGATCATGCTCGATTAGCCTTGTCTCTCTGGGTGGATGCCTGAATTGCCTCACGGGCAGCCTGCCATTGCTCGTCTGTCATGCCGTTGAGGTCTGCAAACGTACCGGGTTGCGCGAGATGTTGACCGCCATCAATGGCGATGGTCTGGCCGGTTATGTAGTCACAGCCATCAGACTGCAAGAATATGATAAGGTTCTGCAGCTCGCGCATCTCTCCATACCGCCCCAATGGGACCGTCTCACAGCCAGTCGCTGAAGACTTTGCATCAGGGATCGGATTTAGTTTTTCCCATGCACTTTCTGTCGGAAATGGACCGGGTGCCGTCGCGTTCAGGCGAATGCCATATTTCCCCCACTCCACGGCCAATGACATGGTCATGGCGTGCAAAGCTGTCTTTGCCATGGCGGACGGTACTACAAATGCCGATCCACTCCAGACCCAGGTTACAAGATTACTAACGACCGAACCCTTGTGGCCACCCTCTATCCAGCGCTTGCCTGCCGCAAGCGTGACAAAAAAACTGCCATCCATCACCGTCGATGTAACTGCTCTGAAAGCGCGAGGACTAAGGCTTTTGGTTGGCGCGATAAAATTCGCAGCCGCATTGTTGATCAGGCCTGTAAGCGGTCCGCGCTCCCAAATGGCATCCATCATCATGTTTATCGAATCAGCATCCCGGATGTCGCAAACATGAAATTGCGCGCCATTGCCGATTTCAGCAACCGCCTCTTCAAGCACATTGGCTCGGCGACCACAGATATGAACCAAGGCGCCCTTCGAGGCCAATGCCTTACTGATTTCCTTGCCCAGCCCCGAACCACCGCCGGTCACAAGAATCGATTTTCCAGCAAGCATATCATCACGGAATATATCTATGCTCATAATCTTTGAACTCCCTAAAAACATTATCTATGGGGCTTTTTTCCAATTTATTGTTAACCTGTTTACAAGTTTGTCGAAAGCTGTCAAGAACTGCCGCAACATCATTTGAACTTTTTGGGAAGATCATGTCAGAAGAAATTTGTAGACGGGGCATTTCGGGATTGAGTGGCTATCTTCCGATGTTGCGATTGGACCGGACAAGCGCTGCCAAAGCCCTGCGATTTGCCGGGCTTGGCGGAAGAAACGCGGGCTATCGTTCGACAGCGGGGTGGGATGAGGATGCCTTGACTCTCGCTGCTGAAGCTGCGCGAAATGTGCTCGGCACTGCCCAGCCTGACCGTGTTTGCTTTGCTTCAACATCGGCACCTTTCTTTGAACGTGGACATGCTCCCCTGTTGGTTGACGCACTGGCATTGCCTCCCCAGACTCGGACAATTGACGTCGCCGGCTGCAGACGCTGCGCGGTTTCAGCGTTGCTCGACGCGCTGCTCGGGAGTGATGATTCGCTGATAGCTGTTGGCGAAAAACGTCCAGTCCCGGCCGGAAGCAACTTCCAATTTGCCTGGGGCGATGGAGGGAGTGCGGTTCGCGTTTCGGATGAAGGCGGCGCGCAACTGGTTGGCCACGCAAGTTCCTCCCACGATTTTGTCGATATATATTCTTCCAGAGAGCATCCCTCGCCTTATGGATATGAAGAGCGGTTCGTTAAAGAAACCGCCACCCGTGACATCATAGCGCCGACGATAAAAGCCGCCTTGACCGATGCCGGTATTGCTGCAGATGATATAGATCATGCCTGCGTGATCGAGCCCTTGCCCGGCATGTGGCGGGCGATTGGAAAAGCTTGCGGCATAACCGCGCCAAATCATGCAAGCGAACTATCCGCCGCAGCGGGCGACCTTGGCGCTGCCCATCCGCTATTTTCGCTGGCCATGGCGGTGGATGCGGCCAAACCGGGAGACAAGATATTGCTCGCAGGCTTCGGCAGTGGCTGCGATGCTCTTATATTTGAAATGTCAGGACCCGTTGCTGGAACAGAACAGGCGCGGCAGGCATTGACGCACGGGTTGATATTCAACGACTATGTCCGTTTTATTTCGCTCACGGGTGCGCTGGATCTTGATTGGGGTGTTCGTTCCGAATTCGAACAAAAAGCGCAAGCGACCGTGCTTCACCGAAACGGACGCGACACGATCGGCTTTATCGGCGGACGCGACACAAAAGGGAGTGTGCAGTTTCCCAAATCCCGCATTCCGGTCCGCCCAGATGCCGATGGCCCGGAACCGATGGAAGATGTCAGGCTGGTAGATGTCCCGGCAAAGCTTGTATCCGTGACCGCAGACCGGCTCAACTTCACGCCAGACCCACCCTTTTGGTTCGGGTTGGTGCAATTCGAAAACGGTGCACGAGTGATGATGGAATTTACCGATGCTGACGATGAGGGCTTTTCTGTGGGCGATGAAGTTACCATGCGTCTGCGCATAAAATCGCACAACAAGAGCCGCGGCTTTCGCACGTATTTTTGGAAGGCTGGTCCGCTTCGGCGCCCAGCGATGGAGGCGTAAAGATGGCAACGGGGATCAAGGACCGCATTGCAATCATCGGCATGGGTTGCACGCAATTTGGTGAATTGTGGGACAAGAGCCCCGAGGATCTTATCGTCGATGCTTTTGAAGAGGCGCTGGCCGACGCCGGGTTAGACCGCAGCCAGATCGACGCGGCGTGGATGGGCAATGCTCTGGATGACATCAATGTCGGCAACAGCGCACTCCCATTGGCACATGCGCTCCGGCTCAAAAGCAAACCCGTCTCGCGGGTAGAAAATATGTGCGCGACCGGCACGGAAGCTCTGCGCGCTGCATCCTATGCGGTCGCAGCGGGTGCTGTCGATTTTGCCGTGGCGGTGGGTGTCGAGAAGCTAAAAGATACCGGCTATGGCGGCCTGCCCTTGCGAACCAAGGGACTCGCGAACGATCTATGGATGCCTTATGGCTCGGCACCTGGTACTTTTGCGCAACTTGCCGGTGCCTATACGGCCAGACATGGCCTGGCGGCCGAAGATTTGAAAAGGGCCATGGCGCATGTCAGCTGGAAAAGTCACCAAAATGGTGCGCTAAATCCCAAGGCGCACCTGCGCAAGTCCGTGGACATGGAAACCATTTTAAACGCGCCCATGATCGCAGACCCGCTCGGGCTTTTCGACTGTTGCGGCGTATCGGATGGCGCTGCATGCGCAATCGTGACGACACCCGAGATTGCCAAGAGCCTTGGCATTGCAAACCCCGTTACGGTCAAGGCAATCCAGCTGTCGGCCAGCCATGGCTGGGAAGCAGGCTATAGTGAGTGGGATGGCGCTTTCGTTCGCAACACTAGAGAGGCCGCCAAAAATGCTTATGCGGAAGCCGGGATAGGCGCAAATGACCTCTCGTTAACCGAAGTCCATGATTGTTTTTCCATCACCGAGCTGGTGACGATGGAAGATCTGGGCCTATCCGCTGACGGCAGAGCCATTTTCGATATTCTCGACGGCCGCTATGATCGGGACGGGGCGATGCCATGTCAATCCGATGGGGGGCTGAAATGTTTCGGGCATCCGGTCGGCGCTTCTGGTTTGCGCATGGCTTATGAAATATATGGCCAGTTGCAGGGCCGCGCAGGCGACCGCCAATTGGCCAAAGTGGATTTCGGCTTAACCCATAATCTGGGAGGTCAACCGGCAAATAGTGTTGCGGCGGTTTCCATTCTTGGCAGGCTAAATTAGGGGACAGAAACAATGGCAGGTCTTTACTTTGACCAATTTGAACTCGGACAGGCTATCGATCATGAAATCCGCCGCACCGTGACGGACATGGACAATATCCTGTTTTCTTCTCTCACCTATAATCCGGCATCGATCCACATTGATCATGCCTATTGTGAAACAACCGAATTCGGTAAGCCGCTGATGAACAGCATTTTTACGCTCGGTCTCGTCATCGGCCTGTCCATTCAGGATACGACACTGGGGACCACGATTGGCAATCTCGGGATGACAGATACAACATTCCCCAAACCTGTGTTTGCTGGTGATACCATCCATTCCCGCACGACGGTTCTGGAAAAGCGCGAAAGCAAATCGCGGCCGAGCCAGGGCATTGTCACATTCGAACATCTCGGCTTCAATCAGCGTGATGAGGTAATCTGCCGCACCGTGAGAGCCGCACTGATGATGAAGGCACCATCATGAAGATGCGGTCGCTATTATTTGTACCTGGCGATAGTGAAAAGAAATTCGCCAAAGCAAAGACCATTGGTGCCGATATACTGATTCTGGACCTCGAGGATAGCGTTGCGCCGGAACAGAAGCCGGCGGCCAGAGCGCATGTGGCATCGCTTCTGGACCAGAAAATATCTAGAAACTGGTCCTTCTTTGTGCGGCCCAATCCTTTTGACAGCGGACTGACTTTTGATGACCTCGCTGCCGTGGTCAAGCCAGGTCTTGACGGTGTCCTGATCCCCAAAGCCGATGGCGCGCATGATATCGCTCGGATTGGCGAAAAACTGGACGCACTGGAATCCGCGGCGGAAATGGAAATCGGGACCGTAAAAATTGCGGTTGTAGCTACTGAAACACCCATCGCGATGTTTAATCTGGCAAGCTATACTCCGCCTCATCCCCGCCTCGTGGCTCTCACCTGGGGTGCGGAGGATCTGGCTGCCGCGATTGGCGCAACGGGCAATAAGGAAGATGATGGCGAATGGACATCACCCTATCAAATGGCCCGCAACATGTGTCTTTTCGCTTCGGCAGCAGCAGGGGTTTTGCCGATTGATACGCTTTATGCCAATTTCAAGGACCCCGAAGGGCTGGAGGCCGACTGCCTCCGCGCGCGCCGCGACGGATTTCTGGGCCGGATCGCCATCCATCCTGCACAGGTAGAGATCATAAACCGCTGCTTCACACCGTCCGAAGCCGAGATCACCGAAGCACAGAAAATCGTGGATGCCTTCGCTGCCAATCCCGGTGCCGGAACCCTCGGAATCGAAGGCAAGATGGTTGATATTCCCCATTTGAAGGCAGCGCAAAAAACGCTGGCCTCATTGTCATAGGAGCAAGACATGTCTGAAACCCGACTGCTTCCAACAGAAGAAGATCTTGATGCCATTCGCGAAGGCGTTCGTGCGGCGTGCAGCCCGTTTAATGACGAATATTGGCTTGCCCGCGATGACGATGGCAAATTCCCGCACGATTTTCATCGGGCAATGGCCGACGGTGGTTGGCTGGGCATTACCATGCCGGAAGAATATGGCGGTTCGGGCCTTGGCGTCACCGAAGCGATGACGATGATGAACGAAGTCGCTGCCTGTGGTGGCGGTTTCGCCGCTGCATCAACGATCCACATCAACCTGTTCGGCCCACACCCGATCGTGGTGAAAGGTACCGACGAACAAAAAGCGCGCTGGGTCCCGCGGCTCGTGGCGGGAGACGATCAATGCTGCTTTGGCTTTACCGAACCGGATGCGGGTCTCAACACTACGCGGATCAAGACTTTTGCTGAAAAAGTGCCGGGTGGTTATCGCGTCAACGGACAGAAAGTCTGGACCTCGACAGCGCAGGTCGCGAACAAGATCATGTTGCTGACCCGGACAACCAAATATGAGGATTGTGCCAAACCGACCGACGGAATCACTATCTTCTACACCGATCTTGACCGGTCCAAGATCGACGTCCACCTGATTCCCAAAATGGGTCGCAAAGCGGTCGATTCCAACTCCATTTTCATCGAGGATTTATTCATCCCGGAAGAGGATCGGATAGGGGAAGAAGGCAAGGGCTTTGGATATATTTTGCATAGCCTCAATCCTGAACGCATTCTTATCGGCGCCGAAGCGGTCGGCATCGGCCGCGACGCCCTGCGCCGCGCGACAGACTATGCCAAAGAGCGGGTCGTCTTTGATCGTCCCATCGGGATGAACCAGGGGATCCAGCATCCGCTCGCGGAAAAATGGATGTATCTGGAATCCGCATGGCTGATGGTCGAGAAAGCGGCGCGCCTTTACGACAGCGGGCTGCCCTGCGGCGCCGAAGCAAACAGCGCAAAATTTCTGGCGGCGCGCGCATGTCACGATGCGGCATGGCAGGCAGTCGCCACTCATGGCGGATTTGGCTATGCAAAGGAATATCATGTCGAGCGACTGTACCGCGAGAGCGCACTGACCCGCCTCGCCCCGATCACGGAACAACTGATCATGAGCTTTATCGGTGAAAAAGTACTCGGACTGCCGAAGAGCTATTAGCGGCAAAAATCAAACAAGGATAATCGAATGGGAATGATGGACGGAAAAGTTGCTTTGGTCACGGGCGCTGGTCGCGGCGTTGGGCGCGGGATTGCGCTTGAGCTGGCAAAAGCGGGCGCTGCCGTGGTCGTGAATGACCTTGGTGTTGCCTTGTCGGGTGAGGGCGAAGAACAAGGCTCACCGGCCGAGCAAGTTGTAGCCGAAATTCAGGCGATGGGCGGCAGGGCAGTCGCCAATCATGACAGCGTCGCCGACTGGGATGGTGCCTGCGCGATGGTGAAGGCGGCTGTCGATAATTTCGGCAGTATCGACGCCGTCGTCAATAATGCCGGAAATTTGCGCGACATGTTTTTTCACAAAATGGGCCCGGAAGATTTCGACGCGGTAATAGCGGTCCATTTGAAAGGCAGTTTTAACACCAGCCGCGCAGCTGCACCATTCTTCAAGGAGCAAGGCACGGGTGCTTATGTCCATATGACCTCGACCACCGGCTTGATCGGAAATTTTGGCCAAGCCAATTATTCCGCAGCCAAGCTTGGTATCGTCGGTCTTTCCAAATCAATAGCCTTGGATATGCAGCGCTTTGGCGTCCGGTCCAACGCGATAGCGCCATTCGCGTGGACCAGGATGATTGACTCCATCCCGACAGATACCCCCGAACAGAAAAAGCGCGTAGAGGGCCTCAAAAAACTGGACGCCAACAAGATTGCCCCATTTGTTGTCGCTTTGTGCAGCGATAAAGGAAAAGATGTGACCGGCCAGATTTTCGCGGTTCGCAACAATGAGATATTCCTTTTTTCCCAGCCGCGACCCATACGCACTGCGCACACCGCCGAAGGCTGGACTCCCGAAACCATCGCGGATCGCGTATTTGACCAGTTTGTTAATGATTTTTATCCTTTGCACCGCTCGGCTGACGTCTTCACCTGGGAGCCGGTCTGATCAATGACAATTGAACCCGCCGCGCTTCGCTCCCATGATTTCGGAGAAATTGCTCAGCATTATGATGCGCGAGACGCCATTATTTATGCGCTTGGGCTAGGGCTGGGTCAGGACCCTTGCGATATCGCGGATCTGCCATTCATGAACGAAACAGCGCTGTCGGTGTTGCCCATGTTTGCGGTAACATTATGCAGTCCGGGAATGTGGATACGGCAACAAAAGTTCGGGGTGGACTTCAACAAGCTCGTACATTCCGAGCAAATGGCCTGGTTCCCACAATCGCTTCCGTCAACAGCCAATGTCGTCGGCGATGCCAAGGTCATATCGCTAACCGATCGAGGAGAAGGGAAAGGCGCTGAACTCGTGCTGGAACGCAATATCCGCGATGCCGATAATGGTGATCATTATTGCCGGTTGCACCAGACCTTGTTGCTACGCGGTGATGGAGGCTTTGGCGGGACTAGAGCCGAGCGATCGCCGTCCATCATCCCCGATAGCGCGCCAGATATACACGCGGATTATGAAATCTCGCAGCGGGCTGCGTTGATCTACCGTTTGTCAGGTGACTGGAATCCGCTTCATCTCGATCCGGTATTTGCCAAGTCCGCCGGTTTTGAGAAACCCATTTTGCAAGGCCTCGCAAGCTACGGCACTGCAGGCACTGTCGTTTCACGCGCCTTCAATCATAATCCGGTGAACATAACCCGGCTTGGCTGCCGCTTTTCCGGTGTAGTCATGCCGGGAGACAAACTTGATTTCAGAATCTGGAGATTGGCTGACGACGAAGCTGTCTTTCAGGCCTTTGTGGGAGACCGGAAAGTCCTTGATCAGGGCCAAATCCTTTGGGGAGAAAAAATATGATCCCGGATTCCCGACTTTCACAGCAGCTAAAGTCCCAATTGAAGATCCCGGTAATGGCGGGGCCAATGTTCATTGCGTCCACCGCCGATCTTGCGATCGCACAATGTAACGCAGGCATTATCGGGTCAATGCCTGCACTGAACCCGCGCACTACCGAAGCGCTGGATCAAGATATTGCCCGGATTAAGAAAAACGTGGGCGATATGCCCTATGCCATCAATCTCGTTGCCCATTCAACCAACTCGCGACTGAAAGCGGATTTGGATGTGGTCATGAAACATAAGGTCCCGATTGTTGTGCTGGCTCTTGCGGCAAACCCCGATTTGGTGCGACAGCTGCAAACCAATGGCAGTCTGGTCTTTCAGGATGTCGTAAAGAACCGCCATGCCCGGAAATGCGCTGAAATGGGCGTAGATGGAATCATTGCCGTAGGGGCAGGAGCTGGCGGGCACACCGGCAATATTTCACCTTTTGCGCTGGTCCAGGAAATTCGCGAATGGTGGGAAGGCTTGCTGATTTTATCAGGCTGTATCGCCAATGGCCGGTCCGTCCTGGCGGCCGAAGCCCTGGGTGCAGACCTGGCTTATATTGGTTCTCCGTTCCTTGCCTCTGCCGAGGCGGACACGCAGGATGATTTCAAGCGAATGATTGTGGAAGGCGCCGCCGATGATATTGTCACTACCAATTGCTTCACCGGCGTTGATGCGAATTTCCTGAAGCCCTCACTCCTGCAACATGGCGTTGATCCTGCAAATCTTGCGCGTTCGGAAGGGAAGGGCATCAATATTGACGGCGGCGGAGACAATGCCAAGGCGTGGAAAGAGATTTGGAGCGCGGGGCAAGGTATTGGTGCCGTGAAACGCTCGGAGCCCGCGGGCGAATATATCGACTGGTTGGTGAAAGATTATGCCCAAGCGCGCAACAGAATGAATCTGGTCACATGAATCGCGCAGTCATCCTCGCCTCTCGCCCCGCAGGCATAGCGCAGGCAGAAAATTTCGCGATTGTCGAAAGCGATTCCAAACCGTTGGCGGAAGGCCAGATTCGTATCCGCAATGAATATCTCTCTGTCGAACCGGCAATGCGGGGCTGGATTGCCGATGTTGGCAACTATTCTGAACCGGTGGCAATCGGTTCTGTCATGCGCGCGCTGGCCGTCGGCCAGGTGATCGAAAGCCGGACCGGTGACTATCAGCAAGGCGAGTGGCTGATTGGCTGGTTCGGTTGGCAGGATGAAGCGGTTGTGGACCCGGCTACCATAGTCCGCCGGATCATTGAAAAAGACTTACCCCGCTCTCTGGCACTCGGTATTCTTGGGATCAATGGCGTGACGGCACATTTGGCCCTGACGAAAATCGGTAAACCGGAACCGGGCGACACGGTTCTGGTTTCCACAGCTTCCGGTGCTGTCGGATCCGCGGTTGGCCAAATAGCGAAGGTCTTGGGTTGCACCACAATCGGTATCACGGGTGGGCCAGAGAAAGTGGCGCAATGTATCGAAAGATTCGGCTATGACGATGCAGTGGACTATAAAGCTGCGGGTCTTGAAGATGCCATTGCTGCTGCATGCCCGAATGGCGTGAATGTCTATTTCGACAATGTCGCTGGCCAGATCAGCGATGCAGTCTATCCGCAACTGGCCTTGAACGCGCGGGTTGTCATCTGCGGCACGGCATCCTTCCCCACTTGGGATCCATGGCCCATCGGACCGCGTGTCGAGCGACACTTGCTGGTGAAGCGGGCGCGGATGGAGGGCTTTGTGATTTTTGACCATATGGCGAATTATGAATCTTCGGTCGCGCGATTGGCTGACTGGGTTCGTAGCGGCCAGCTGCAATATGCCGAAGATATTCTGGACGGCATGGAAGCTTGCCCCGACGCGCTTGCCGGACTGTATCGCGGAGAAAACAAGGGCAAGCGTATCATCAAACTGTAATTTTGGGAGAGACTGGATGAATGGATTGGCGTTGAGGCATGTTCTCTATATATTGTTGGCTTTTTTCGGGCTTATCACTTCCTGGATATATGGCATCGCGTGGATAGCGGATGGCGGTAATATTCTCAATCTTTACAGCTTTTTCCGCGATGCATTTGTAAGCGGCAATGCTGCAGCGTTTCTTACCATAGACATCTTGGTTGCTTGGGGCGTGTTCATGATCTGGGTGGTATGGGACGCTAAAAAAATAGGTCTCGGAGCCAGCAAGGGTTGGCTATTTCTGGCCCTGTCCGGGCTTGGCACGTGTTTTGCTTTTCCGCTTTACCTCGTCGTCCGTGAACGCTTTCTCGAACGCGCTGGCGAGGTCCGTTGAACCTCGATGTCAGCCGGGCGGAATTATATTCCGAGCATCGCTGGCAGGAACCATTCCGCTGGCTTCGCGAAAATGCACCGGTTTGCCAGATTGCGGAAAGTAGGTATGGTCCCTACTGGGCCATTTCCACCTATGATCCGATTGTAAAAACCGAGAGTTAGCACTAACTTTTTTATCAAGCTACCGCAAGAGCGTCATCGCCATTTCCATCGCCGAATGACCGCCGGGCAAGGACTTTCCCAATTTCATACGCATGGACGGAGGGGAGCATGGGCAGCAGCGCAAGACTGTGGCACCTGCTTTTTCGCCGAGTGAGATGGCCCGGCTGACCAATGATAGTCGCCGCCGGACGGCGGATTTGCTCAACGAATTGCCGATTGGGGAGAGCATTGACTGGGTTGACAAAGTGTCGATCGAACTGACCACACAAATGCTCGCCGTGCTGTTCGATTTTCCATGGGAAGACCGGCGGCTGCTACCCTTCTGGTCTGATGTCGCCAGCAATATCGAACAATATAGTGCGCCTGAGGCTCAAGAGGAGCGGCTTCGGCATCTTACCGAAATGGGCACCTGTTTCCAGCGACTTTGGGACGAGAGACGCAAACGCGGCGAAGCGGAGGATCTACTGTCGCGGATGATCCATAGTGAGGCGATGGGAAGAATGAATATGTGCGACCTTATTGGCGCTTACACTTCTGATCGTCGGCGGCAATGATACGACCCGCAACACGATGAGCGCGATGGCCTATGCGCTCAATAAATTTCCTGACCAACGTGACCTGCTGGAGACCGAACCGGGACTGATTGACAACGCTGTGACTGAAATCATCCGCTGGCAAACTCCGATAGCCCATATGCGCCGTGCGGCCCACGCGCGATACCGAACTGGAAGGCCAGACAATCTAGAAAGGCGATAAGATAATCCTTTCGTATATTTCGGGCAATCGCGATGAAAACACGTTCCCAAATGCTGATCAGCTCGACATCAAACGTGCAAATGCGCGGCGGCATCTGTCTTTCGGCTATGGCATTCATAGTGGCGTCGGTGCGCGGCTTGCCGAGTTACAGGTTCTGATTTTGATGGAAGAAATGGCGCAACGGCGCTTGCGATTGGAAGTGGTGGCAGAACCAATTCGAGTGGCGCAAAGCTTCGTCAACGGATATGAAAGCATGATGGTGCGGCTGCAGAGTTACTAAGCCGGATGAAAACCAACCGCTATTGATACCAAAGCGCCGGAATTCGAATATTTCCCATGGGCTTCGGGGATGCGGACTATTTACCGATAAATACTAATTTATTCAGTTCTTCAGTGCCGCGCGGTCGCGATTGACCACTTTGACGACCAAAACTGAGAAAATTCCGAACCAGCTCAGCCAAACGAAATATGGAAAATAATAACTTGCAACGCCGCTCCACGCAAATGCACCTTCCTTCATGAAGGCGGTGAGGCTGGCAGGCAAGAAAGTGAAGCCCGCCCGCCCATATCCCATACCAACAAGCCCACCGCGGCAGCATCGGGTTATCTGATTTGTCATACAAGCCGACTATCGCAGCCGCGAACATTTGGAGCGTTGTACAAAAATATAGCTGGTCGATGGTGAGCCATCCCATATCGTGCAACATTTGGGTAATTTCTGGCGCGCGTTCCGGGCGGAAACCGGCCGCAATCCAAAAGGTCGCGCTCATTGAAACAACTATTACAGTCAGCACGCCGCCAATCAGTTGCAGCTACGTGAGCGCGTGCGAAGCACCTTCGATCTTCGACATCCGCGCGGCTAGCAGCGCGCTCCAAGGCATGTATAGGCACATAAAAACGACCGAGCCGACAAATCCGATGCGAATTGAGACGTGATTTTGCCGGTAATAAGCGGCGATTTCATCGGATGAAAGACCTGGCCCGGAGGGTGGCAGGTTGCCGCCAATCCAGCCCCAAAATGACACGAAAGGACTACAAAGCCCGATCCAAGCACAAATCTATTGCCATTGCAGATTTTCTCTCTCATTCACGGCTATCTCTCCACGTATATTCCAAGCGGGTTGCGATTGCATTCTATCAGGCGACGCCGCGGCCTTCTTCGCCCCAATATTTTTTACGCAGATCCTTTTTGGAGACTTTGCCCGATGGCACCAAAGGAAAGCTATCGACAAAATCTACGCTTTTAGGGACTTTATAAGCCGCCAGACGCTCACGGCACCAAGCCATCAGCTCGCCCTCATCAGCTCCGCCTTCTTGGGCGATTATGACGGCTTTCACCGCTTCGCCCCAGCGCTCATGCGGCACTCCGATGACTGCTACGCTGGCCACAGTGGGATGCACAGATAGTACATTCTCGATTTCCGCTGAATAGATATTTTCTCCGCCCGAAACAATCATATCCTTGGCGCGGTCGACGATGTAGTAAAGCCCCTCGTCGTCGCGGCGTACTATATCACCGCTTCGATACCAGCCGTTTTCCAGCACGCTTGCTGTCGTGTCGGGCTGTCGCCAATAGCCTTTCGTAATTGCTGGCTGACGGATTAGCAGTTCGCCCGGCTCGCCGTCGGTTATTTCATTCCCTTCAGGATCAACAATGCGGAAATCTATTAGAGGTAGCGGACGACCACAGCTTTGTAGCTTAGCTTCATCCTCCAGATCATGTTCATCCGGTCGCAATATGGACGATGCTCCGCCTGCTTCCGTCGATCCATAAAATTGCATGAACTTGCCCGGCATTGTCGCAATGGCGCGCTTGATCAGTCCAAGCGATATAGGTGAGCCTGCATACAGCGTGAGGCGCAGTGACGAAAAGTCTGTGGTTGCGGCATCGGGATGATCGAGCAGCATCTGCAACATAGTCGGTGTCAGCGTGAGTAAGGTGGGTTGCTGTTTGGTTATTGTCTGTAAAACAAGAGCCGGATCAAATTGACGCACGATAGTTATCGAAACCCCATTGTAGAGACATTGCAATGTTATTCCCAGATGGAGCAAATGAAAATTGGGTAGCGCATTGATGAAGCTATCATCGCTTTCCCAATGATAAGCCGGTTCAAAATGCTCCGACAACCGCATCATATTGGTCCCGCGATGCGACAACATCACACCTTTCGGTTTGCCAGTTGTCCCCGAGGTATAGAGCTGAAACGCGGTATCATCCTCGCTAATTGTAACATCAACCGGGTCTGCGGATTGCTCTGCGATCATTGCTTCAAAACTGTCTGCCTCGTCGAACCAGATTGGGCGCGGCGGCTGGTCCAACAGGTCGGCGGCAGCTGTCCAGAGCGCCTCTTGGCTCCGTTCAACGATCACCACCTTCGATTCACTATCCAAAATTTGCTGCGCCAGTTCCGGCGCTGCCAGCCGCCAGTTCAGCACCACCAGACCAGCCCGCGTTCTTGTGCAACCAAAAAATGCCAGATAAAAGTCCAGACTGTTCTGGCCCATGAAAGCAATCAACTGATCGGGCTGCGCGCCCTGATTAAGCAAAAAATGCGCGGCCTGGTTCGCGAGCTGGTCGAATTCGGCAAAGCTGACATTTCTGTCTTGCAACTTGAACATGATGCGATCGGGGTCGGAGCGCGACCAATATCCGGGATATTCACCTAATGTACGTATTTCAGGATAGACCCACATGACTTATTTCCCCTTGAATTTGGCAGCACGTTTGTCTGCAAATGCTGTTAGCCCTTCGCGGGCATCTCCGGTTGCTGCAATGCGCGCGAGCGCCTGCGCTTCGAGCTCCAGCTGCGTCTCGAGCGGTTGATCTTCAACCGATGTCATTAACCGGCGTATTTCGCCAAAAGCCTTGGTGGGCCCAGCGGCAAGCTGCATTGCGATCGCCTCTGCGCGTGCGTCAAGTTCTTCTGGGGTCACCACCTCGTCCGCTAGACCAGCGGTTAGAGCGGCTTGCGCGTCAAGCGTTTCATTCATCAGCAGAAATTTGCGCGTTCGGGCGATCCCCATCCGGCGCGTGTACATGACCGAACTGCCGGTATCGCTGCTAAATCCGATACCCGCAAAAGCAGAGACAAATTTGGCGTTATCCGCAGCAACGACGATATCGGAACCCGCCACAAAGGCAGACATACCGCCGGCGCACACACCCTGGACAGCGCAAACAATAGGCGCGTCCATTCGTTGCATTCGGGCAATGCCGCTATGCAGCGTTGTCGTCCACCGTTTGATGTTTTTGGGAAGGTCGTCCAGTTCGCCCACAAAAGATGAAATGTCGCCGCCGAAACTGAACGACTTGCCTTCGGCAGTGATGAGCACGCATCGAACGTCCGGGTCGTCAGAAAGCAAAATCGCAGCTTCGCTAATTTCCGCGCATAGAACAGCATCAATCGGATTGCCTTTTGCGGAATTGGTAAAAGCAAGTCTTGCGAGCCCGTTTTTAACATTCAGTGACAGCTGTTTGAATTGCATCCCCATCTCCCATCATTATAATAAATATGTTTACTAATGAATCATCTCAGAGTCAAACGGCGCTTGTCAAATCAATGAGGAGAGAGGATGACTACAAGCCGCGCCCGACTAGTTCCTTCATTATCTCGCTAGTACCGCCATAGATCCGGCGAACACGGGCATCGCGCCAAATTCGCGCGATGGGATATTCGTTCATGTAGCCCGCGCCTCCATGTAGCTGCATTGCGGCGTCACAAATCATCCATTGTGTCTCGGTATGCCATAACTTTGATTTCGCTGCGTCCTCCACAGTCAGCTCTCCGCGCACATGGCGGGCAATTGCCCAATCGAGATGCGCCCAGCCGATTTGCAAACGCGCAGCCATGTCCGCCAAGGTGAATCGTGTATTCTGAAAGTCGAACACTAATTTACCAAATGCCTTGCGTTCCTTTACAAACTTTATCGCTTCGTCATAGGCGCGCTGCGCGGCTGCCTGGGCCGTAATCGAAATCGACAGGCGTTCTTGTGCTAGCTCACTCACCAGGTAAATAAAGCCGCGGTTTTCCTCTCCGATACAGTTTGCGACCGGCACGCGGACGTCATTGAAAAACAGTTCAGACGTATCGGATGACCATTGTCCCACTTTTTCCAGATTGCGACCCCGAGAAAAGCCGTTACGTTCCGCCTCTACCAAAATGAGCGACGTGCCTTTGGCTCCAGCCGATGGGTCAGTTTTTGCAACAGTCAGGATCATAGAAGCATTCTGACCATTGGTTATGTAGGTTTTGGAACCATTGATAATATATTCATCACCGTCTCGAACGGCCGTGGTTTTTATTCCTTGCAGATCGGAACCCGCACCGGGTTCTGTCATAGCTATTGCCACGATATTCTCACCGGCAACCAGAGTTGGCAGCACGCGATCCTTTAACTCGTCATTGGCGTAGTTCAAAATATAAGGCATGGTGATGTCGGTTTGCAGCGTGAGGCAGTCCGACATCATGGCATAAGTGAATTCCTCATTGATGACCGCATTATAGGTAAAATCCAGCCCCAACCCGCCATATTGCTCGGGCAACATAGGGCAAAGTAAACCAGCCGCCCCAGCCTTGCGCCAAAAGGCCAACGGCACGGCGCCCACTTCTTCCCACTCTTCAAGGTTTGGCGAGAACTCTGCGGCAAGAAATCGCCGGATGGTGTCTCGAAACGCCTCATGATCGGTGGTAAAATTTGAACGGTCTTTAGTATCTAGCATCAATCATCCAATTTGCGTATATTGTTTACGTATTACATAAACAGGGTTAAGCTTCCGAATCAAACGATAAATGGAGAGAGCTAATGGCATCGCATATCGCGGATGAACTTGCAGGCATGGATGTCTCGCGTGGTGAACTTTACGAACAGAACAGCTGGAAACCCCTATTTGAAAAATTGCGCGCCGAGGAACCGGTCCATTACTGTTCCGATAGCATATTTGGTCCCTATTGGTCGATCACCTGCTATGATGACATTGTTTCGGTCGAAGGCCAGCCGGAAGTCTTCTCCTCATCATGGGAACATGGCGGGATTGTCTTATTCGATATGCAAGATACAAATGTCCAGTTGCGGATGTTCATTGCGATGGATAACCCTGAACACGCTGAAAAACGGAAAACTGTTGCCCCTGCACTCGCTCCAAGTGAAATACAAAAACTTGCGGCCCCCCTGCGCAAGCGCACAGCAGAGTTACTAGACAGTCTTCCTGAAAATGAAGCATTTGATTGGACATCCACAGTCTCAATCCCGCTTACGACCGCCATGATTGCCACTTTGTTTGATTTTCCTTGGGAAGAGCGTCACAAATTGCCGGTCTGGTCCGACTGGGCGGCCAAAATCGATATCGGGCCCAACCCCGAACTCAATGCTGAGCGAGAGGGCCATGTGTTTGAAATGGCAGCGGCATTTAAAAAGATATTTGACGAGCGCAAGGCTGCGCCTCCCAAGGGCGACCTGCTCTCGATGATGGCTCATAGCGAAGCCATGGGCGATATGGACGAGCAACGTTTTATTGGAGCAATTGCGCTGCTGCTGGTCGGTGGCAACGATACAACTCGTAACAGCATGTCTGGCTTGATCGACTTTATCAATCGACATCCTGATCAATGGAAAATGGTGAAAGCCGACTCGACGCTCGCTACAACGGCTGCGACCGAAACCATCCGTTTGCAAACACCGATCTGTCACATGCGCCGGACCGCCGTCGCTGATGTCGAGTTAAACGGCAAGCAGATCAAAAAAGGCGACAAATTGGCTCTTTGGTACAACAGCGGTAATCGTGATGAAACCGTATTTCCGGACGGCGATAAATGGGATGTCACCCGTGAAAATTCCCGCCGTCATTTATCCTTTGGGTATGGCATCCACCGTTGCCTCGGAGCTAGATTAGCTGAACTTCAACTTCAAGTTCTGATCGAAGAAATGGTGAAGCGTAATATGGATGTGAAACTGGAAGGAGCGCCGGAACGTATCCCCTCATGCTTTACCCATGGCTTCCACAAGATGTTGGTCAAAGCTAGCAAGAGCTAAAAGACAATGAGCAAAGAATTCAAACGCTATAAATGCCTCAACTGCGGCTATATTTATGATGAAGCGACAGGCTGGCCAGACGAAGGCATCGCTGCCGGAACACTTTGGGCCGACGTGCCTGAAGACTGGATATGTCCTGAATGTGGTTCGGAAAAACGGGATTTTGATATGGTGGATTGGTGACGCATCATTAAAATTACTAGGATTCCAATATCTCTAAAACGAAGCGCCGAGCGATGTTTTCGAGCCAATCCACTCATCAATATCGCTTTCCAGCCACCTGACGCAGTAACTGCCTATTATATGAGGCCTAGGAAATTTCCCATCGTCCATCCAGCGATAGATGGTTGATCGTCCTAGTCCGACACGGTGCTGGACTTCTCTTAGTCGGAGCAATCGCGGGCCGGGCGGGCCGGAAGCTTCACTCATTCGATCATCAATCATATCCGCCTCCATTGGTCCGATCCGAGCCATCACCCAAAAGTGCATCCTTGCGGGTAAGATCGTCGATATGTTCAGCGAGCAATCGCGCAACCCGTTTTGCTGTGCCGTTCGCCCAGTGTGGTTTCACATCATGAAGATGGTCCCCAAGCTGCATTTCCAAAACATCTGGTAGATGACGAACCAGTTCTTCAAAAAACAAAGCGAGATCTGTTTGCATCCAGCGTGATGCCGCGTTCTGGTCCGAAGCCAGATAAAGGAGCAAATGTGCGTGCGGCGATGCGCCGGCACCATATAATATACGCAAGGCTTCACTTACGGTCGCTTCGCGCTTTCCTGCCAGGATACGCCGCATCGTACCCCTGTCGATTTCGGCCTCGCTGGCAATGCGCGCTTGAGAGCGGCCCGATGTCGAGGCGGCCTGATTGAGCAGCATAGATACGCCTGCTTTAATATGCGCCTCGGAAATTCTGCTGGTTTCGGTCATGTCATTCATCCTGTCTTTATGAGAACGAATCACCTGATATGTCCAAACAGCACCTGTAGGAAAACGAAAAGAACATAAATAGAACAAATAGGAAATTGCGAATCACCTGATTCGGCTTTCCTGTTCAGCTGAGAACAGATTCTGTTCAATTGACCGCAGCAGCTGTGCTGAACTGAACAGTTCCGGGGCAGATTAGCGCAGTCGCTGTTCGGATATGCCCAATTCCTCTCCGAAATGTCACTTTTAGCTTGGAAGACATCAAATTTGGTATTTCCTGTTTTCCTACAGGCGGGTCACTGACGCACAAGGAACATACAGCGAACACATGCTGTTTCATGTTTCTCTAGCGAAAGTGATTTTCAATGACCAATACTACAACCCAAACAAACCGGCGCGCATCTGATTATGTCATCCCGGCAGCAGTAGCGCTTCTGTGTGCAACCGCCGCTTATGCAGGCGCGGACAATACATTTGATCCTGCGCTCACAAAGTTCACCGATTTTCTAGAAGGTTCTGGCGGTAAGATCATCACCGTTCTGAGCCTTGCCGCCGGCCTGATTGGACTTGCGTCCGGGCGCTTTTCACTGGGGCAAATTGCTGTTCCCGTTGGCGTCGGTATTGGCGTCGGGACCGGCGTTCCCATCGTCACCTCTGTTGTCACGGCGGTCGTTTAACGAGCGCGACTGGCAAGGAGGGCGGCAATAATGGCTGACAGATATCAATTGCCCCGGCGGCTCGATGATCCGGAACTTATAGGGTTCTGGACGATCGACGAGTTTCTCGGAATGGTCATACCATTTGCCTGGGGCATCATGGCGCAGCATGTCTTAATCGGCATAGCAATTGGCGCAGGAGCCTGGCTTGCTCTGCGAAAGGCAAAAGCAGGACGCGCAAGCTCCCGTTTGCTCCACGCTGCTTATTGGTATCTGCCCGGATCTTTTCTGGGATTAAAAGCCACACCGCCCTCCCATTGCCGCCTGCTGGCCGGTTGAAGGGAAGAAATAATGCACGCTCAAATAGCCCATACACAGGCCCAGCGATTGCTGCGCCAGCGCAACTGGCTGACCGGCATTGCAGCTTTGCTGGCCGTAACTACTATTGTTGGGATCGCAGGCGCAGCAAGCCGGGATCAGGAAATCATTCTGGTTCCCATAAGCACGCAGCCACTGACCATTTCGAGCGCGGGCGCATCGGCTGAATATATGGAGCTTGTTACCCGCGACACCGCGCTGATGCTGCTTAACCGCAGCCCGGAAGGCCTCGATTATTGGATGGAGCAGATCTTGGGGCTTGCTGATCCCAGCGCCCACGGAGAACTCAAGGCAGACCTCCTAAAGATTGTCGCTGAACAGCGCGGCTCGGATGTAGCGCAAGCTTTTGTCATCCGATCGCTCACCGTCGATCCCAAAGCGCTCACATCGAGCGTAACCGGTACACTCAAAACCTTTGTCGGCGCGCAGGTCATAGCCAGCGAGGAGCGCAGTTTTGCGTTCCAATGGAAATACCGGGGCCTGCGGCTCTCGCTCAGAGGTTTCAACCAAATTTCCGATGACCCCAATCAGAAGGACCAATCCCAATGACGTTTTTGTCATCTATCACGCCCGCTTGCCTGCTTGGCACCGGCTTTGCCAGCTTGAGCCTAGGCGTAACGCGCAAACCTGATACCGGCTTTAAGTCTCTAGGAGGGGCTCTCGTTGCGCTCAGCTTTTGTCTGTCCGCCACCCCTGCCCATGCCGATCAATTTGTCGAGGCAGCCGATGGCGCGCGGATTGATTGCAAGCTCTCGCGCGATGAACTCACGCGTATCTCTCTCATCGGCGACGCATTTTCCAGCGTCTCCAAAATCGCAACCGGCTATCCTTATAATGATTTTGGCGTGACACATGAACCGCTGCGCGGCGATATCTATATTTCCGTGCCCCCCAGCTTTGCCGCCAATTCTCTCAGCTTCTTTGCCACCAGCAAGGAAGGCTTTGTCTACAAATTCGCCTGCCAGACCGAGCCGGTTGAAGCCCATCAGCTGTTTATTACCAATCCGGCGCTCGGCAGCGATAGCGATGAAATCACCGAAGCCGGCTCAAACGGCGATGAAGTAATCATTGGCCTGATCAAGGCGATGGCGAGCGATAGCGCGCTTCCCGGTTACCGCATCCGCCAGATGATGGGACGTCCGGTAAAGGTCGGCGATATCGAAGTTCAACTGATTGCAGAATATCGCGGCGGGCTGTTTACCGGGCAGCAGCTCACGTTGCGCAATCGGGGCAAAAACACCCTGCAAATCGATGAACATGATCTTGCGCCCAAATCTGCGCGCGCGGTTGCAATCGCAGCAGATAGCCTTGAACCTGGCGCAATCACCACCGCCTTCCTCGTCAAATCAAACCGGGGAACGGAGCAATGAGCGAAGAAAAACAAGCTTCTGAAACATCTTCTAAAGATGCTGAAACCGCACATGGTAACGCGCACGGCGACATCAACCAACAGATCAAAAAACGCCAAAAACTGCTTCTAATCGGCTTGGGCAGCGCGGTGCTGCTTGGCGGCAGCGCCTTTATGTTTTTGGGCGATGATGACAACGACGCTGACAATGGCGATGGCCCGGTCACTTTCGATGCAACCAGCCTTGTTAACCGCAATTTGAGCCAGAAAGAATTTGTCGGCACCTATGGCAACCGCCTCAACGCGGTTGTTAAGGATCAAAAAGAACTCAGAGACCAGCTGATACCGCAAGGCGAGATCAGGGAAGAACTGGAAGCCCTGCGCCAGGAAAACATCCAGATGCGCGCCGATGGCCAGGTTGCCATTGACGCCATATCGGCCGAAAATGCTGCGCTAAAAGGTCAGCTTACCGAAGCGGCGAACACGCCGCCTCCATCTACCACGCTACCTGCTTATGGCCCGCAAGCTGGCGATTATGACCGCCAGGCAGGCTCTCTTGGTAATCCGGATGGCACGGCAACAGACGCACCTGCGCCCGGAGCCGTCAAGGTCCTGAACTTTGGCAATAGCAGCGCGGCAGGCAAAAAAACGAGCACGTCCAAATCCGATACCTCAACGCTGCTGCTTGAAGACAGCCCCGACTATCTGCCGCCCAACAGCTATGCGCCCGCCAGAGTTATCGTCGGCGTTGATGCCTCGGTCGGGGTGGCGAGCCAAAGCGATCCACTTCCAGTGGTACTCAGAATCACCGGCCCTGCGCGGTCAGTAGTTAAAAACGGCAGGCTGCTGACCACCAATATTACCGGCTGCGTCGTCAATGGCGCAGCGCGCGGCGATCTTTCGGCTGAAAAAGTCTATGTAAAACTTGCCCGCATGACCTGCGCCCAGCCCGCCGGGCGGGTTGCGGTGAGCGAGGTCAAAGGATTTTTAAGCTTTGCCGGTAAATCCGGCGTGCGCGGGCGCGTGGTCAGCCGCGAAGGCAATCTGGTCAGTCAGGCGCTGCTTGCCGGCATCGTCGGCGGGTTTGGGCGCGGCTTTTCCGCCAATGCAAATGGCCTATTTACCGGCCAGATCGGCGCGGACGGGAAACGCGATAGCCTCTCGGGCGCCGACATATTGACCGGCGGTCTGGGCCAAGGCGCAGGAGATGCCGCCGACACCGTATCCAAATATCTCATCGAACGAGCCGAACAATATCAACCTGTCGTCGAGATGCCAACCGGCATCGATGTCGAGATCGTCTTTCTCGACGGCGTTCATGTACGAAGGAGCAAAAAGTGAACTTTTCCAATTTCAAAACCGAGGTGACTAGCCTTAAATCCCGTGCCGCTGCCATAACGCTAGCCGTCGCCAGTGGCGGGATCGTTTCAGGCCTTGTTGCTGCAAGCTTCATCTCGGTTCCGGCCAATGCCGCGGGTCTGCTCCAGGATGTCCGCACGGCTATCGAGCTGCGCCTTCCCAAAACACCGATCACCAGCCTCAATTGCAAAGGCTTTGGCGGTCTGTGCGAAGTCGTGTCGGAAAAGACATTATTCTATATTGATGAACGCGCGCGCTATCTTTTCGTCGGGCGGCTCTATGATATGGAGAGCCGCGCCGACCTGACAGCCGCCAAGCTGCTCGAACTTAATCCGGATTTGCTTGTCGCGAATGCCAAACGTGAGCAGCCCAAAGAAAGCCAATCGGGCAATCGAACACAAGCCAAAGTGCCGGTTAGCGAGCTACCAAAACAAGGCGCGGTCCATTGGGGTAATAAATCCGGGCCCAAACTCATAGTCTTTTCCGATTTTGCCTGCGGTTACTGCAAGCGGCTTACCGGGGAGCTTAAAAAAGCCGGCGTTCATGTCGAAGAGCGGCCGATTTCGATTTTTGGCGCAAGCAGCCGAAAATTGGCTGAACAAGTGCTGTGCGCGGATGATCCGTCTGCCGCGCTGCACAAAGCCTATTCGGGCGCGAAGTTAGAATCTTCCAAAAGCTGCGACACCAAAAGTCTTGATGCCAATGAGGCCTTTGCCAAGAAACACGGATTTTCAGGAACCCCGGTGATCGTGCGCGCAAGTGATGGCGCAGTGGTTGAGGGATTTCGTCAAGCTGCTCAGATTCGCGCCTTTGCAAACCCAAAAACCAAAGAGGCGCGGTAATCATGAAAATCTATCGCGCCTTGAAACTCGCCAGCTGCGTCTCTGCACTATCTGCCTGCGCGAGCCTAGGAACCAATGTGAGCGGCAGCTTTGACTGCAAAGCACCCAGCGGTAGCTGCGCGCCAACGGCCGTCATCGATGAGCAAGCAAGCGAAGCTCTGCTTGACGCAGAAAACCCATCCGGAAGACGCCGTTCAATTGCAGCGGCGGAAACAGCGCGAACCGGAGAGCAGTTGCTCAAAATAATATTCCCGGGTTTTGTTGATGGTGATGGCAATTTACACGAAGCACGCACCGTCCATGTCGTGGCGCAAAGCCCTGACTGGACGGCTGCATTAGCGAATGATGACAGCGTTAAAGCCATCGCCCGGCGCATTGGGCGCGCTTCGAGAAAGCCCGCCAAAACGCCAGAAACAAACTATCCAAATATTGCCGATGATCTGGGCGGAACAAATGTACCATTTGATCATAACTCTGATCATGAAGCTTTTGATTTAAATTCCTTTTCTTTGCCAAACCGCGCCGTAAACCCCTTGACGGTGCGCGAGGCTATTGCCGGTTTAAAGCAGCCGGCAATCGAGGGGTTCGACATGTTTCCTCCCTGGCATGAGCGAACTCCTCACCTATCAACTGGATCAACCAAGAGGCAAGCTGGCTTGCCAACAGTTGAAGCCATCGAAGCGGCTAAAAAACGCGTTCGCGCGGAGCAATCCCGATGAACTTTTCCTTCGCATCGGCGCGCGATCAATTGCTCTCCGGGTTATTTGGTGATGCTAGCGCGCCGGACCATGGACGGCCTTCGCTTACCCTTGATATGCTGTCCGACTGGCTGCCCTACCGGGTCTTTGATCCGGGTCCGCGTTTATACCGCAATGCGCGTTCCAAAGGGTTCATCCTGTCCGCCGCCCCGCTGATTGGCGCCGATGAACGCACCGGTGAAATTTTAGGTCAATTCTTCTCCGAAGGCATGCCTGAAGGCGCGTGTCTGCAGATATTGCATTTTGCCAGCCCGCGCATTGGCCGTGTGGTGGCGCCGTGGTTTGCGACCCGCTACAAACAAGGCGGAATTTATGAAGCCATGGCGCGCAGCCGCTCGAAACGCCTGTATGATCTGGTCTGGGAAAGCGGGTCTGCCCATGCGCCCTTTCATGCACGCTGCCATAATCTTGTGCTGTCGCTTGGCGTTCCAGCATCAGCCAACGTGGATGACCATGAACTCACCCAGTGCCGCGAAGGACTGATCGGCATGCTCGCCTCGCTTGGCATCGAAAGCCAGGAGGTGGAGCCGGGCGAGCTTATTGCATTAATTGACGATCTAACCTCCCCGACGACCGCATCGCGCGAAGATGCAGTCGAATATAACCAGCTTGATGACATCGCGAGCCAGGCCATTCGCCGTGATATTGAGCTCGAGGTCGAAGATGACCGGATGATCTTGCGGACAGAACGCTTCCGGGAAACCGGACGGGATGCCGATGGTACGCCCGAGATCGGCGCGATCTATCCCGACGCCTTTGATGTTCGTCATTTTGGAATCCGCCAAATGCCGGAACGCTGGGCGCCTTGGGAATGCGCACGGCTTATCGGCGACATGTTTACCGACAAATTGCGCTTCCCCTGCCCGGCTGCCACCATGCTCTGTCTCGTTTACCCTACTCGTGAAAACTCCGAGGCCAAAGCCGGTTTCAAATTCATGCGCACAACCAGCCTGTCGGAATCCAAAAGTGCACGTTTTCTGCCCAAACTAGCCCAGCAATCTGCCGAATGGAGCCATGTTCAGGCAGAATTGCAAGCTGGCAAAAGACTGGTGCAATTGTTCTATGGCGTAACCAGCTATTCACCGCTCGGTCTCGGCGATGCTCACGAACGATCAATCAAGGCGATCTATAAAGCTGCCGGTTGGGATTTGGCCGATGAGCGGTTTCTGCAAATTCACGGGCTTATTGCCGCCATGCCGCTGACGTTGGCTGATGGTCTTGCAAATGATCTTAAACGTTTAAAACGCCTCAAAACCATGCTTTCAACCAGCGCGGCCCATATTGCGCCGATGCAAGGCGAATTTCTGGGCGGAGTGCTGCCGCATCTGCTGCTGGTCGGCAGGCGCGGGCAACCGTTCTACTGGTCGCCGTTTGAAAATGATGCTGGCAATCATAATGTCGCGATCTGCGGTAAGTCAGGGTCAGGTAAATCGGTGCTGCTCCAGGAGATGTGCGCGAGCCTACGCGGCGCGGGGGCGAAAGTTGTCGTGATTGATGACGGGCGCTCGTTCGAGCATTCGGTTAAATTGCAAGGCGGGCGCTTTGTAGAGTTTACCCTCAAATCCGGTTTCTCGCTCAATCCTTTTTCGATGATTGACGATGCGCGCGCAACCGGCGACGATGATTATAAGCTCGACTGCATTGCGATGATCAAGGCGATTGTTGGACAGATGGCGCGCCACAGCGACCGGCTGACCGATACCGAACGGGGTCTCATTGATCAGGCGGTGACTACTGTTTGGGAAAATCTCGGCAGCGGAGGAACGGTCAATGATGTGTCCGCCGCATTCTCGCAGATTTCCAATCCTGTCGCCGATGATCTCGCGGTTGCCATCGCGCCTTATATGAAAGGCGGAAGCTATGGCGGCTTTTTCGAGGGCCAAGCAACAATCGCCCTTGATGATGATTTTACCGTATTTGAAATGTCTGATCTGGCGACGCGCGAGGAGCTGAGATCGGTCATTCTTTGCGCGATCATGTTCATGACCGGCCAAGCGATGACCCGGACACCGCGCAGCACAAAGAAACTGCTGCTGATCGATGAAGCTTGGTCGATGCTGCGAGGCGGCTCGATGGGTGAGTTTGTCGAAACCTATGCGCGTACTGCGCGTAAATATGGCGGAGCGCTGGCAACAGCCACGCAGTCACTCAATGATTATTATAAATCAGACGGCGCAACCGCAGCGCTGGAAAATAGCGATTGGATGTTGGTGCTCCAGCAAAAACCGGAAACCATTGCCGACTTCCGCAAAAACGATCGCCTCGACATGGATGATCGCACCGAGACGCTGATCCGCAGTTTGAAACGATCGGGCGAGGAATATAGCGAGGTCTTTATCAAAGGCCCGGACAGCGAAGCAGTCGGGCGGCTAGTTCTCGATCCCTATTCCGCCTGCATCTATTCGTCGTCCCCCGATGTTTATGCGGCGATTGAGGCCGAGCAGAAAGCGGGCGCCACATTGGCGCAGGCGATTGCCCGCGTGTCGGGCATTGACGCCGACAATCGGAAGGGCAAGCACGATGCCTGACAAGAGCGATACGCTGTTTGATTCTTATCTCGCGCTTGGGACAAGCAAGGACCGGCGCTGCAAAGACGCGCCATTTCCATTAAAGCAGTTTTTTCAAACCACTTGCCACATCATGCTAGAAGCATCGTTGTTCGCGATCAGCTCCGTGTTGATTGCGCTTGGCCTTCCACTGTTTTTCTTTCTGGCGATATCAGGCTGGGATTTGCTCGGACTGTTCACACATCTGGACAATATGAGCAGCCGCTATCTCGAAGCGGACGGAGCACGCCGCCTGGTCTTTTCGCATGATCTCAAATTCATGTTCGCTGCTGCCGCTGCGCTCGTGACAGCAATCCGCATGCCGCAATTCCTGTCCAACCTGATGCAGGCGCATAGCCGGGAGAAAGCAAAATGAAACTTCCTGAAAAATTTGAATATTGTTGGCCTGGCACGGAGGTGATTGGATTTTTTCTGGCCTTCGTTATTCCGATGTTCTGGATCGTCTGGGCGACCGATAAAATTTGGGAACTTGAGAGCCAGGAAATTGTTCAAGTCGATATGACCGGCCTGATGCGTGAGTTTGTTGACGCGCAGGCGCGCAGCGGCGCCGATCCGGACGAGACAAAAAAAGCCATTGCGCGCTATCTTGGTGCGACCGAAGCGAGCCTCGCGATAGCTAGCAGGAACGGCAAGACTATACTCATGTCGGATGCCGTACTTTCCAATGATACGCGCGATATTACCCCCGAAGTCCGCTCGTTCATTAGCATGCTGGAAAACGGCTCAAAGGCGGAAGACGAGCAATGACCGGGCGCAAAACTTGGGCGATGAGACTCGCTGCGCGGCTGAAACGACCGCTTCTCTTAAGCATGGTTCTGGCGCTTCCATTGCTCTTTTCACCACTTGCTAAATTTAGCGACAATCATGCGCTGCTCATCAACGCTTCACCCAGCCTACCCAACTGGGCATTCTGGCTCGACAAGAATTTCACCCCTTCTCGCGGCGTATTGATATTTTTCGAACCGCCGCGTTCAGAACTGCTCACCAACCACTTTGGCGAGAAACCGCAAATCTTCGGCAAACGAATATTGGGCATGCCCGGTGATCTGGTTCGCCATGACGGCATAAATGTTTTCATCAACGACAAACTTACGGCGCGAACCAAACCCAAAACCCGCAAAGGGGCCGCGCTAACCAAAGGCCCTGAAGGCATCATTCCGAGCGGCTGCTATTTTGTTGGGACGTCCCACAGACACGGCTTTGATAGCCGCTATGGCGAGATTGGATTCATTTGCGCGCCCCGGATTATTGGCACCGGGAGGGCAATATTGTGAACATTCGCTATTTGCCCCTCCTCATCACAGTCTTTCTGTCTTCTCCATCCTTGGCGCGTGACTATGGCCAGCAGGGTACACATTTCCCGATTATCGAACAGGATTTACTCGAGCAAATCCAGTCGCGTCTTCAAGCCATGGACAAGAATGGTGACATTGACCGGCTGAACCAGAAACTCAAAGCGCGCACCATCGCGCGGGTCAACCGGCCTAAATCCGTCGCAGGACTGACGCGAGCAAATGAAACAACCACGCGCCTGTTTGATCCGGCCATCACATTGCAGGCCGATATATTGGATCATGATGGGCGCAGAATCTGGTCCAAAGGCACCAAGGTCAATCCGCTCGATACGGTTCCGCTCCGCGCGGCATTGATTTTCCTCGATGGCGATGATCCAGCCCAGCTCGAATGGGCTTTTGCGCAAAAACCAAAAACAGCAAAACTCATTTTGACAAACGGCGCGCCGCTTAAACTTATGAAAGCGCGGCAACGACGTTTCTATTTTGATCAAGGCGGGAAGCTGACCGCGCATTTCGACATTAAAGCACTACCAGCAATGGTCGATCAACAGGGCCGGATGCTGCGCATACGTGAATTCGCGCTGCCCAAACAGCGGGGGCGAACCCAATGACAAAAGCCTTTTCTAAATTTTACGCAATAAAACCCGCATTGCTATTGTGTCTGCTAGCAATCAGCCTGCTTGTCTCAGCGCCAGCCCGCGCCGATGCCGGACCGGGCCGCTGCACTGGTAAATTTGTCAATCCAATCACCGATATCTGCTGGTCCTGTCTTTTCCCGCTGTCGATTGGCGGCCTTGATATCTGGCCGTCGAGCAGACCTGATCCCAAAAATCCAACACTGCCCGTCTGTCTTTGCGGAATACGCCCCGGCATTGCCATGGGGTTCTGGGAGCCGGTCCGGCTTGCCGATGTCAGCATGAAGCCTTGGTGCTTTGTCAATCTTGGCGGGCTCAAGATCGATCCCGGGTTTGATATTGGCTATCGTTCCATCTCGGGACCATCGGCAATTGGCGGGGCGAGCCAATATTATTCCAGCTGGCATGTTCACTGGTATGCCTATCCTCTGATCTACTGGATGGAAATCGTTGCTGATTTTCTCTGCCTTGAAGCAGGCTCCGTGGATATCCTGTACATCTCCGAGATCGATCCGCTCTGGCAAGATAGTGAACTTACCGCGATCATTAATCCAGAAGCGGTGCTGTTTGCCAATCCGCTCGCATTGGCTGCCTGCGCCGCGGACTGTGTTTCTGCCACGGTCAATCTGCCGCGCGATGAACTCTTCTGGTGTGCTGGCTGTCAAGGTTTAATGTATCCGATGAATGGCAATGTCTCGGCGAGCATCGGCCATGTCCAGGCCTCGCGTCTGGTACTGTCGCGCTTTGCTTTCAAATTACACCGCCAACTGGTCTCTTGGGGAACCATGGGCAAAAAAGGCCTTTGCGGTAAATATTTGATGCCGATCATGCGCAAGCAGCAATACCGCCTGCAGGCGACCAATCCCAATCCGGCGACAAAGGGCCGTTATGCCTGCCCGCCCATTGGCGCCTCCACCACCTTTCAATCTGCCGGACAAGTCATCCCCGCCATTGGCGAGGACATGGGCTATCTCGTCTGGCGCAAACGAAATTGCTGCGCCCTATGAAGAACTTCATTCTCGTTTCGTTTTTGTTCACGATCTCCGCATCCACTGGTTTTGCCGCCGCGCAAAGCATGGACCCGGACACGCTTGATATTGAAGCCATTAGGGCGTCAGCCAAAACCTATTCCGCCGAGGCAGAAGCGCTGGCTGAAAACGTCCGCATGCGCAGCGAAGATTTGCGAGATGACTCGCGCCAGACACAAGAACAGGCATGGGCCAATCGCGAGCGATACACGAAGACTGTCGAGCGGAAACACACAAACAACGACAACAAAAAGGACGAAGTCTTCGATTTCGACCGGATGATAACGGATCATGCAAAAATGGCGCAAGCCAATCTCGGCGACGCGCCGCGCTTCATTGCTTTTGCAAGCCTGTCGATGCCGCCGCAGTCTTTGAAAAAACTCGTTCGCGACACTTCTGCGGCGGGCGGCGTGACAGTGCTTCGCGGCTTTCCCGGAGGCAGCGCCAAACAGCTTACAAAAATGCTTACCGCCATGGCATCAAATGGCGAGCAATTATCTGCGCTCGGTATTGATCCCAGGCTATTCCGGGCTTTCGATATCAAGGCTGCGCCCAGTTTTGTCATGGCCTCTGCCGATTTTACCTTGTGCGATGGTTTCGACTGCAAAGGCGCGGTCCCGCCCCATGACCGGATGACCGGCAACGTTAGCGTCGAATATGCGCTGGAAACATTTGCGGGCGGCGCTGGTTCCGGATCGCGTCTCGCAGCGCTGCACCTTGCGCGTCTAAAAAATGGCGCTGAGAAATGAAGTTTGTGAAAACACTATTGCTCGCTGTCACGGTCATCAGTTTCTCCGCCGGATCACCACTGGCGGCACAGGACCGTGAGGCGGCCAGAGAAGATGGAAAAGCTTTTGCCAATCAACAGCAGGAACGCGCGCGCACAAATGCAAGCACGCAGCCCGATGCGGTTCGCATTCCCGGGTACACATCAAATCCGGCTGAGGCCAGTTATGCTGATAATCCGGAACGCATAGAAGGCGATGCAAGGGCCGCCGCGCGCAGCCACGAAGGCATGAAAGCGATTAAGGATTCCTATGCCCGGCGCGCGAAGTTTGAGATAGATGAAATCAAAGCAGTCACTGCGCGGTCTAAATCGATCAACGAAGATCCACTTGCCTATACCAGCGGAATGGAAATTGGCGGGGCGGAGGGTCGCTGCGTTCCGCTTCCACCCTCTCCCGGATCGCCGGGACGCTATACAGCTACCTGCAATAGCGGGGTCGCACTGAATGAAACGAACGAAAGCTGCAGCATCTATCTAGATGTAAGCGTCGAGCAGCGGACCCAATATCATTATCTGTGCAGCTATATCAGTCCTTACGGTTTCGGTGGCGTCCCTTCTTGCGAGATATTTAACGCAAATGGATGCCGGGCAACTGGAACGCGACCGGGACCCTGTTTGCAATGGTATGACAATGGATATGGACCGAAATACTGCGTTGAACCCGGCGAACCTTATGTCGAGATGAGCTGCAGCGCCCCTGTTCCAGGAGAAACGCCTTATGCGACGTCATCTGAAAATATTATTCAGGAAAATCAAAATGATGCTGCTTGTCGGACTTTCGCGAATGATGCCGATTGCGAACAGGTAGCCGAAACTTGTAGCGACAGCGACCCTGTAACCCGCATCATAAACGGTGTGCCGGTCACAAAACCCTGTTGGGCATGGGAGCGGGCCTATCAATGCAATGCCCGGCGCGCTGCCAATGATTGCGAGGAATTGGATAATGATCCTGCCTGTCAGCTGCTGCGCGAGGATTGTCTGAGCGAAGATAATCCCTGCTCAACGATAGAGCACGTTTATGATTGCCCGCTTCCAGATACGCAAGGCTCGGGCAGTCAGTATATTTGTGATGGCGATGTCTATTGCATCGACGGATCATGCGAGACGATTGAGCGCGAAGCGAATGACGAATTCAAGGATGCCGCTGTTGCTCTCCATGCAATGGATGATGCGCGCGGACAATTTGATCCCGACACTTTGACGCTTTTCAAAGGCGAGCGTGAGACGTGCGGCTCCAAAGTCTTTGGTGTGCTCAATTGCTGCAAGGGCAAAGGCTTTCCGCTTATTCCCGGCATCAGCCTGTTGGTTGCACTGGGCTGCAACACCCAAGAGATCCTTCTTCACCAGCGCGATGCCAATGGGCTGTGCGCCTATGTCGGCAGCTATTGCTCAAAGAAAATCCTCGGCATCTGCATCACCAAGAAGAAAGCCTATTGCTGCTTCACATCCAAATTGTCGCGTATTTTGCAGGAACAAGGCCGCGCGCAGCTTCCCAAGCCCTGGGCTCGGGCGAAAGACGAACAATGTCTTGGATTCACAATCGAGGAATTCGCGCGGCTTGATCTATCACAAATGGATTTTTCCGAAATCTATTCGGAGTTCACCGAAGCGGCCCGCCTGCCCGATGAACTCGAAGCGGCCAATGACATCCAGCAGAAAATTCAAAACTTCTACGAGAGATCAAGCCCATGAAGAACAATTTAACCCAAAGGTTTCCTCTGCCCTTAGCGCTCGGCGGCTTGGCCGTGCTTGTCCTTGCAATCGTGTTTCTTATTGACGCAGCCATCAGTCCGGCATTTGCGCAAGGCGCAACATCCAATCCAATTGACCCAGCAACCAATGCCGCGCGAACCAGCGCGGATGAGCTCTACTGCGAGAAACGCAAACTGGGATATTGGTTCTATTGCTCCAAGCCGAAACCGCCTGAAACGGAAACCCTGCCGCCAGAACCACAAGCCAGCGCAAGCGAGCAGCTCGATGCGGTCACGAAGGAATTGCGTGAACTCAAAGCCAAAGCAATTCTCCAGCCAACACGCGCAAATGTCATCGCTTACATACGTTTCCAGCGCGAGCAGCTCGACCGCGCCTCGCTGTTCTCCGATGTTTGGCAGCGCGCGATCTGGCAGCAACCGGATCTGGATTATACGCTCGAGCGCCCGGTTTCCACGCTCGCCAAAAGGCAGTGGCAGGATGCGCGCAGTGCTTCGCGAGATACGGTCATGGCCAATCTGGGGAAACGCTACGGGCTATTTTACTTTTTCGCGCAGAGCTGTGGGGCCTGCGAGGTCATGTCACCGATCGTTAAATCAGTATCGGGTCGCTGGAAACTGACGGTCCGCGCGATCTCAACCGATGGCGGACCATCACGGCATTTCCAAAATTACACTGTCGAGACCGGTCAACGCACGCGCATGGGGTTAAAGCCCAAAATTACCCCCGCCCTGGTGCTGTGGGATAGCGCGCAAAGCCGCGCCATTCCAATTGGCTACGGCATCATTTCTGCCGATGAACTGCAGGACCGTATTTATTTGCTCACATCAAAGGAAGCCGGACATGATTTTTAAAAACGCAATCGCTGGAATCGCAGCTATAAGTCTTGTGACAACGCCCGTGTCTGCCAACGTTGGTGACAGCATGGACCGGTTCATGGATGATATGGGCGGCGCAGCCAATGTCACCGGACCCACGGCGTTCGAAGGACAGTCAGCGGGCTATTATAGTCTCGGCAATGTCTGGACGCGCTTTCCCCAGAAGACGACCAATATTGCAAACTTGCAGCTACCTTCTGCCAAAGCAGGCTGCGGCGGTATTGATATTTTTGCAGGTTCATTTTCATTCATCAACGCCAGCGAGATTGTCGCGATGCTAAAAGCCGTGGCGAACAACGCTGTCGGTTTTGCTTTCAGCCTCGCCATCGACACAGTGTGCCCGGAATGCTCGAAGATCATGCAGGAGTTTTCGCAAAAAGCGCAGCTCATGAACAATCTCAACATTAATAGCTGCGAAATGGCCCAGGGGCTGGTCGGCGGCATCTGGCCCAAAGGCGATCTCGCCGAAAAGGCAATCTGCGAAGCGATCGGTAACTCGGAAGGTATTTTTACCGACTATGCTGCCGCCAAACATGGTTGCGGCACCAAGGGCCAGCGCGATTCCACAAATGCCGGTGCGGGCACCGATTATGCCGATGTTCACCCTGGCGTCGCGCGCAACTACACATGGCATATTTTGAAGAAATCGGCCTTTTTCAGCCCGAACGGTACATTTGACCGCGAACTCGCCGAATATGCAATGACACTCATTGGCACGATCATTTACGTGCCGCCCAAGGATAATGCTCCGGGCAAATTCGTGCCATTTGCAGGCGATGCCTCTTCGACTTTGGTAACTGCGCTCCTCGACGGCACATCGGGTCAAACCATAAAAGTCTTTGATTGCGACGAACCCGACCAATGCCTCGATCCGACGTTTCGCAATATGAGCCTTGCTAGCTCTAAAGCCATCCGCCCGCGCGTGGCCGCGCTGATCACCAGCATGGTCGAAGCAATTCGAGCAGATACCGCAATCGGCAATGCGGAAAAGGAATTGCTCCAGGTGGCCTCGGTACCGCTTTACAAAATTCTCACCGTGCAGGCCGCTTATGGACGGGGCATGCCGACAGATGACCGCGAGACGCTGGCTGAAATTGCCTCGGTTGATCTGCTCTTTGCGGTGCTGGAACGTATCGTTGGAGAAGCAGGGCGTTCTATGTCGACGTTTATCGGCGCGGACGAAGCCAAGCTCGCGATGTGGCAGGGTCAAATGAGCGAAGTGCGCCGCGCATTGGCCGACAGGCAATCTAACAGTCAGGCCAAAGTCAGCGCTATCATGCAGATCATTGAAAAGACCGCGATGATCGAAAATATGCTCTCCGCTTCCATGTCGCCGTCCATGGCAGCAGCCCTCGACTGGTCGCGCGCGGTTCAAAACCGCTCGCTGACACCTTGAGTTGGGAATAAACAGATGGTTGAGATATTCACAATTGGTGGCGGCGAATATATCGTCAATGTCCTCAATGCTGTTGCAGCGTGGACCGGGGCTGGCGGCTATAAAAGCCTGATACAGGTGGCCATGGTCATGGGGCTGGCATTGTCGGTTATAGTAGTGGCCTTCAATCAGGACTGGCGCGCATGGCTCCACTGGTTTCTAGGCGCAACGCTGATCTACATGTGCTTGATGGTGCCGCGTCTTGATGTCCATATCACCGACCGCATCAATCCATCACTGGCTCCAGCCGAAGTTGCCAACGTTCCCTTGGGCCTTGCACTTATGGCAAGCTTCACCAGTCAGGTCGGCGATTATCTGGTCCGTTCCTCCGAGACAGTGTTCGGGCTACCAACTGATCTGGATTATTCAAAAAATGGAATGATCTATGGCTCGCGGTTATTTGATTCGACGCGCAGTTTGCGTATTTCTGATCCTGAATTTGCCGCCAATCTCGACGAGCATTTCCGTCAATGCGTATTCTATGATCTGCTTCTCGGTCGCTATTCGATGAAAGAACTGTCGGCAAGCGATGATATCTGGGCGGTGATTGCGCCGGGAAGCGCAGCGCGCGCGCAAAAATTCCTGACCCGCAATCCCGATGATAGCGTCAGCGCCAATATCATAACCTGCCGCGCGGCCTATAATGATCTGAATTCCCAATGGACCGCGATGATCGATGAGATGGGGACCATCTTTGGCCGCCAGCTCTATCCCAAACAAACCGCAGCGCTTGCCAAAGCCAAACTATTTGCTGATTTACCCATTGCGTATAGCTATTTGAGCGGGGTTTCTAAAAACGCCAGCGAGATCTTCCGGCAAGTGCTCACCATCAATGCGATGAAACAGGCGATGCACGGAATGGCCGGTTCCAGCGGCACATCAAGCGTTGATGTTTTTGCCCAGACCCGCGCTGACATCCAGACCGAGCGCACATATTCCTCCATTGCCCAAAATGCGATGAAATGGGTGCCCATCCTCAACATTGTACTAACGGTCGTATTTTACGCTCTGTTTCCGGTGCTATTCCCGTTGTTCCTGATGCCAAAAACCGGTCCAACGGCACTGCGAGGTTATATTACAGGCTTCTTCTATCTTGCTGCCTGGGGGCCATTGTTTGTTATTTTGCACATGATCCTGATGTTCAAAGGCGCATCTGATGTTGGCGGCGCAGCGGGTGGAACAGGTCTTAGTCTGGCAAACTTCTCGGGAATGGTTGATGTGAATAATGATATCGGCGTTCTTGCTGGATATCTTGTTGCCTCTATTCCGTTTCTTGCTGGCGGTATTGCGAGAGGCGCTCTGGCAATATCTGGACAAGCAACATCCTATCTCAATCCATCACAAAATGCGGCAGAAGAGGCAGCACGCGAAGCCAGCACTGGCAATGTGTCGCTTGGCAATAGCAATATTGAAAATTCGAGCGTGTTCTCGAAGCAATTTGCGCAAGGCTCGATTGCTCCGAACATTTCATATGGCGCAGCGCAGACACGAGGGTTTAGCGATAGCGGGACGCAAACCACGAGCTTTCCCGATAACTCGTTCGATTCTGTTCCGAATTCTTCCTATCCGTTCACACCGACATTGGGGCAGGATTTTACCTCAAGGCTTTCCACGTTGGCTTCTAACAGCCGATCACAAAGTGAGACATTCTCCAATCTTGCGCAGCAATCGACGAGCTCGGCAGTGACCAGATTCAATGAACTTAGAAATACATACAGTCAGGGGAGTTCTTCAGAAACCGCCGTTGGGACAAATGAGAGCAACAGCGTCAACAAGGCATTCAGCGAAGTGGATTCTGCTTCGAGGAATTTGCAGCGGCAATATGGACTGTCACGCAGGGCATCTGATGACATTAGCGTATCATGGTTCCTGAATGGCGATGCAGGGCTTGGAGTAAAAGGCGAGAAAGGTGCATTGGGCGCGAATCTCGGTCTCAAGGGCGGGAGAAATCACAGTTGGACTGATAGTGATATCGGGATCGCTTCGGAAGACCGCAACCGGATTATGGGAAGTTTGAACCAGATTTCTGATAGCCGAAACTGGTCAAATACCCGTGATGGATTTGTGCGAAGCGTAAATTCCAGCAGCAGTTCTGCGGTTTCAAGCAGCGCATCTGGTATGACC
This sequence comes from Sphingomonadales bacterium EhC05, assembly GCA_001650955.1. Lineage (GTDB taxonomy): Bacteria > Pseudomonadota > Alphaproteobacteria > Sphingomonadales > Sphingomonadaceae > Parasphingorhabdus. The sequence goes on along the minus strand of LXYP01000029.1, from coordinate 64,814 downwards.
TCATCTTTGACCGAAGCGCAAAGCTATACCGTTGAAGCCAGGCGCGCGGAAGAAATGGCAAGCCGACTAGAAGATCAAGCAACATGGTATGAAAGCAATAATGCCGCTGGATCGCTCAACCTAAGTCAGGCTTATCGGGAATGGGGAATGGCGGAGATGGAGACCAATCGAGACTATTACGGCAATACGCGCTTCGACGATGTCAATTTCCAACTGAGCGCCGAAGGTCAAGAACTACAAACGCGATTTGTATCCGGCTATGCCGACCGGTTGCACGATGATATTGAAGATAAGCTCACATTACCCGAGTTCGCTCCGGTGCAACGGCCTAGCGTGAGTGCCGCCGCCGGCGTTCGCGGAAGCGTTTCATTGGACGGTGGTGGAACAGGCGCGTTGACCGATACACCCGATGTCGATGGAATAAGGGATGAAGTCGCCGGTGCTCAGGCACGAGGACGACAGCGTGTAAGCATTGTAAAGGGAGCGATGGACAAGAAGACAGGAAAAGCGAGAGGAGCGAGTGCTCAGGCTGCAGACGACATTAAGGAATGGAAGTGAGTTAAATTTGGATCAATCCATCGTAAATTGCTACAAATATGGCGAATGCCAAAAAGGCGATGAAGAAGCTGATTAATCCAAATCGCCCCCAAGGATCCGCCCATGTTTTTTTCCATGTATAGGCTGTCAGGCGGTTTTCTGAGAGCGCCTTGTCAATCTCCGACAAGCCGGACCAGTTCTGTTGATCGTCAGATTGTGTGTTTTTATCCTCGGTCATATTCTGTCTCCAAGTTCTTAGTTCACCCAGAACCAAGCCCCCTCTTCTCTTAGACCATAGCAAAAATGTCACCCATCGTCATTTTGAATATAACTGGTTACATTCGGCCAATTCCATGTTTCGGCTCGAATTCAACCGCTATGCCGCCAATGCCGATGGTCTAGAACCGCAGAAAACTTACGCTTGATCCATGGGTTTGATTGACTTGCTGTTGTTAAAGATAGTCATGGTGAATGCAACCAGGTCATTCCAATGCATTCCTGTGCGGTTCGACCTGGGGATTATCCGATCTGATTGAAAGCTTCGTTTGAAAGATTGTATCAAGACTATCGCTAATGGGCCGAAAGCAAACGTCCCGCTTTTTGGGAAGCAGGGTACCAAAGCGGACATACTGTCAGCCGCGAAATTGCGGACTCTGGGCTGTCTCGAACCGATCTCGCAAACCGTCACAGGCTCATAGATTACCGATTACTGCACGTAGCAGGCCACGCCAAAATCGGCGTATCCTTTAGACACAGTAAGAGCTATGTTGAATGAATGGCTTGGGATCATGACGAAGAGCAGTGCCCATTGGCGGCGGTCGATAGACGCCTCAACGATCTTCATCATTTCTGGCACCAAGCGGAGCGCGCCTACTTCGAGCCTGACGAATTTCGGTTAGCGATCCAAGCGGCGATCCAGACTGCTCGACAAGTTTCCTTTGTCCTTCAGAAGAATAAGGCTTTGATTCCGGATTTTGACAACTGGTATGCTGACCGGCAGGAAATACTTACTGCTATACCCCTGATGAGGTGGATGGTTGAAGCACGCAATCGCATCGAGAAACAAGGGGACTTAGAAGCAAACAGCTTCGTGAGTGCAGAGATCGTCGCCTCTCATCTCGACGAGGGCCCCGAAATTCAAGTTCCCGCCAAGCTGGCTGACGCGCCACTGGATTTGGTGAAAAGCATTCCGGACTCGATGCTCGGAGAGCACATCAAGAGGGACGGTGTTCTTCGTATACGCCGTCGTTGGATTGAAAATACTTTGCCGGAAGTCGAACTCTTAGACGCTGTTGCCACTGCATACGGACACCTCGCTCAGTTGGTTCGTTCGGCCCATAAACAAATGGGATTAGCTGAGCCGGTGACGACCGATGCAGGAACCGGCGAACAATTTCCGGACGCGGACCAAGATGGACGGTTGCCCTGCATGATTGGTCATGAAAATGCCCGAACGCTGGACGTCTGGCTTGCGACAGGCAAACCTCTCGAATTTGAAGAGGTTCGGAAAACGCTGGGACGAGAAGAAGCAGAGGCGGAGATCCCCAAGTTCAAGGAACGCTACGGTGTCGATCCGACCAAAATGTATGCTGAAAGCGGTGAGGTTCACGACCACGCACGATCTCTATTTGCTGCAGCCCGCAGGATGTTCGAAAGAGACGGATACCACATTAGTATCGTCATTCTTTTACGGTCTGGCAAGCCCGTCGACTTCCGCGAAATGCGCCCAGCGGAGCACGGACACAAATTTATGATGATGCGGACAATGGCCCAACATGCACAGAAGATCGGAGCCGATGCTGCAGTATTGCTTAGTGAAACGTGGAGTGCACCAGCTAATCATGACAAGCCTTACATGCGTGCAGTCGACTCGCCTGAGCGAAGGGAACTGCTGACGGCAACCGCCGTCTCCAAGGTTGGCGATCCCCTCCAATTGCAAGCAGAAATTTTGCGCGACGACAAAAATGTGAAGTTGGCCGAGACAGTCGAGCAAGTCGGTGGAGCACATTTTGCGTTCGCCCCGCTCTACGAGATTTGGAAGAGACCAATACCTACAGATTGGGGCGAGCTACCCACGGGAACTGATGAAACGGGCAAAGAGTGAGTTGGCGACGTACGATCGCGGGGCCTCGTTTACAGCAACCTAGAGCAAAGGCTTGTGGTTAACGCAAATCACGACGCTAAATTAAAGCAGCCAGCGTTTCCGAGTGCATGTCTCCAATTTCTTCTATTACATGGCTGAACTGCGCCGCATCCAACACACTGTGCTTTGAAATAAAGCCCATGAGCTCGGCTCCTTCAATATCTGGTGCATCCGAGAAGTCAGGTTCCGTAACCGTCGCCAAGACTAGCTGTTGACCATCCAGTTTTTTCTCCGAGATAAAGTCAATTATGGCTTGCTTGTTGGTGGCGTCTTGTTCCTGTTGAAAAGGTGAGTCGATAACCATGGGACAGAGAACGAAGTCATTGAATTTTGTCATTGTGCTCAAGAAAGCAAAATACTGGGCGAGCAATGCTCGTGGTAGGTCACTTCCGAGTGCGTTCAGTTTGATGGTCTTTTCAAGCGATTTATAGTCGTCTTCGCTCAAGACACTCACGTTTAGTGAGTTAAGATATTCCTTCATCCGCGCCTTATACCAGTTCAAAACTTCCTTCTTGTGTTTGGTATCTAGTTTCAGCGCTCTGGCGTTCTCAGACAATTTTTCAGAGAACGACTGTTCTCTTTCCAAAAACTCCTCAATTTCCAGATTGAGAGATTGGATCACCTCTTTCATACCTTCTGAGGTGATCAACTCGGAGAGGGTCACCCCTTCCTTTTTGCGCTCCAGTGTTTTTTCAACTTCTCTCAGCTTCACGGCAACAAGGTCATACTCTGTCTGTGCATCTGATAACTGTTTCGAGGTATCTCGCCTTCTTTTGAGCCATTGGTCTATCAAGGCGTGACATTGATCAACGTCATCGAGTATCCCGAACCGCTCAACAAAAGAATTTTCAAATTCCGTACCGCAAGTGGGGCATCCAACCAAATCCGGTGTTTCTGGGCGCTCCGCGAATCGGAAATCGGCTTCTAGCTCAGCGATTGCATGCTTTAAGACCTCGATTTCTTGGTCAATCACATTTCGTTGGTTGCGAAGATCTTTCAGGCGTTGCAGCTTGTCTTGTTGTTCGCCATAGATTTTGTTGTATTCGTCGACGACCTTTTCCAACTCGGCTTGAAATGCAACGGGATCGAGATCAACCTTGGCATAGGCTTTCCTTTTTTCCACCGAGTTTCTTGCGGCTTGAAGAGATCGTCGATCTGCCTCGATGGCGCTCTTCTCCTGTTCAAGCTCAATTTCACGTTTCTTGGCGTCGTAATAACTTTGCGGTCTCACGCCCAAGTGATAATCTATCATTAGCCTGCGATAGTTGCTGAATTGCCTCAATCCCGTGAATGAGGTCCAACTGGCGTTCCATCCTTCATCCTGGTCAATATAAAATGGTAGCAGGTAAAACGCTGGACCCGCTTTTCCTAGTTTGCCATCCGCTTGTCTTTCAAGTTCAATTCTAAAGCCAAGAATGTCGTTTACGAATTCTGCTATGCCGCCTTTGGGCGTAATTCCAGCATGGCGCGAGATAAGCTGCTTATTGCCGTCAAAAACCCCAAAGTATTTTTCATCGCGCAATATATGGAACTGCTTGCCGTCTACCTCGAACTTGACGCAGTAGATCGCATTCGCCTTTTTCCAACGTGAGTTATTGATCTGGGGTGTATCCGCACCGAAGCAGTGATAAATCGACTTTACGACCGTAGATTTACCAACGTCATTTTCACCGACGAGGAGATTTGTTCCCGGGCTGAAGGTCTGTTCGAGGGCCGTTTTCTCCGCCTTCGACAGTATCCAGAGCTTCTTCAGGACGAGGTTTTTCACGATAGCTACCTTTTCTTAGGTTACGCATCAACAGGTTGAAGTTAGATTTTCTCATAGAAAGCCAAAACACTTAGTGCCCTCAAGTAATCGATCTGCTTGTAAAAACTTTCAATATGAGAACTGCTCATTACGACATCAGTAGATTCGTCCACAAACGTGGCCAGTCCGGGTGGTGCACCAGACCAATCAGTCACGCATGACCACATAATCTCCGAAATATTGGCGACCTCTAAGTTCGTCGGATCATAAAAATCAGCTGAAACCTCGGAGAGTTTCTTTTGGAGACGAAGAAGTTCTACATCTTGCCAGCCAGCATCGCCAAGAACCTTAAGTATGGTGGCAACATCCAACGTTTCACGTGTTTTACTTTTGACGAGGACGAGCGTACTTTCGACAAAAGCGTGATCGACGCACTTTTTATCAATGAGTTCACCGGAATTGGAAATTTGATCCGAAGGAAAGTTGTTTTTTCGAGCAATCTCGGATTTTAACAGCCTGATCCAGGTTCTGATATTCAGCCCATGGTCTTCACCGAATTTTGAACTAAAAAGCTCCATGGCTTCGCCTTCTAGAAAACTGCTCATGGCAACAAGTGAGATGTCGCTGACATGGAAATGTAGCTTTTCTAGTTGTTCTTCAGCGAACCCATCTACTTCACTTTGGAGTTTGGTCAGCAGTCGCTTCTTGAACTTCTCATCAAGATCGGCTGCACAAACATTTGCATCGGCAAACTCAAAGGCATTGTTTGAGACCAAAACAATCCGGACATCATGATCTGTACAGATACCATCAAAGTTTCCACACATCTTGCCTAAAATTGAAGCATTGCCTTTTGGCCGAACGGTAAGCGCACTCAACTTTCTAGGGTTCGCTGATTTTGAGGTTTTAACTTGGTTGAACTGCGCCACGGTTGGTTGGTCGGCCGGGGAGAGAAACAAGACATCGTCATGAAACTCGAAAGCAATCAGATAATTTTCACCTTCGAGGTGTTTTCGTATCAACTGACAGAAGGCCCAGTCCTTCTGATAATCGAACCTACTCGCGGCGTCAGAACCAGCAATTTCGCGTTGTGGTTTTTTGCTTATTTCATCGAGAAGTGTTCCGGCCACTAATGCCCCCAAAGCGCTGAACACTTCTTTTGAAGACACAGCGAGTTGTGTCAACATCAATAAGACTAACTTGACAAGAAGCCTGCCATCTCAATTCTCTATTTGGAGAACAATACTAAGTAGATGCCGTAATCGACACATAGACAACACACGGCAAATGGAAACCATTCAAGAGATCGCAGAAAACTGCCGTAACGGAGAGAATTCGAACTACCGGCATCTGCCGTCGGAAGGCTAGGTTGGGGTGTGTCCGCTTACGGATATCGCATAGTGTTGTGCGAATGTCCGAAACTAAGGCGCAAAGCGGACAACTACTTTACCGAACTAAATGGGCGAATTTAAGTCAGACACGCGAAAACAAACAAGCGAAACAATAAGTGACGCTGTATCCCTGCTACGCATCCATCATTTTTCTCAACTTTGATTCAAAGAACCGCTGACTCCAAAGGCTGAGGGACTCCTCTTCTGCCGGACGCAAGAACCGCCGGACATCATCGCTTGCTTCATCCCAGTCAATGGATCGGATTTTATCGGTCAAAGAGCGTTCCAGCCAGTCCGCATCTACTGCCAACGCCTTTTCGCCAGACCAGGGACCAAACTGCCGGAGCGCAGCTTCCAGATGCGGCAGGTTTGGGAAAACACCTTGCGCAACATACCAGGAAAAATCGAACCAATCGCGACCTTTCAGATATTCACGGCATAGGAGCGCATGGATCTTGAGCGCAAAATTGGACGCCATATCCTGATGGCGAACTTCGTAATCGACCGGAAAGTCCAGAAAGCTGTAGTCATCCTTTGAATATGCGGGCGGCTCGACGTCAATTTCCAGTTTGATTTTGAGTTTCCGGCGAGGATCATTGCCAGCAAATGACAGGTCCAGCTGATTGGCAATTGAATTGTCCTTGATCACGGCCTGACGAATACGTTTGTCCATTTGCTCTCTGGACGCTGCTTCCGGTTTCAGACCATATTCTTCAAAAGTCGCCGTGAGGATTTTAAGGTAGGACTGCCAGTCAAAATCTGCATCGGGTTCGACCAGCATAAAATCGAGATCTTCAGAAAAACGGGGCAATTTGTGCAGGATACGCAGGCTTGTGCCTCCCTGAAAAACAGCAACGTCAAAAAACTTCGCCCGCCAAAGTCCATAGAGTGCGATTTCCTGAACGATTTCCTTGGTGGCATTTTCCTCTTCGATAGCGTTTGCAGGCTTGTAGCTCGCAAGGCGGGCCTGGATGATGTCATTCATTGTAAGCCCTCTTTCACAAGTTTTTTCTGGCGCACTTTCAAGTTGGTAAGCTCCTGTTCAAGCGCTCCCAGAAATTCCAGGACGGCTTTATGCCTGTATACCTTTCGTAACGCGGAGAATTCCTTTTTGGGGATTTGCAGCAGAAGCTCCAGATCGATGCGCATACCGCTGGTAATCCATCCCATGCCTTCCCATTCCAGTTTTTTATAGGCGGCAATGTCGAGCAATGCGCGCAGGGGTTTTGCGATCAGCATAGTCTGATCATTGATGGTATGGCGGTTGACGCCGTTCAAAAATTCTAATTTGTGATGCGCCAGGGGATGAAATGAAAAGCGGCCAAATTCAGGATGATCAATTTCTGCCGATTTGCGTCCCGGTGTCACGCTAGCGACGGTAAACACAGCTTCGGGAACCCACCCGTGATAAGCCAACGCAGTTTCCATCGAGACATAACTGCCGACCACCAGAGCCTGCGCCACCCGAAACGGATGGACCGGATGGGTCCGGTACCGATTGGCCAGTACATAACGGCCGCGCTTAATTCTGACCAGCGCTCCTGCTTGCAGGGCGCGCTTGACCAAGCCGTAGCGACTGTCATCACTACCGCCCAGAATGCGCGCCAGTTGCCGTTCGGTAAGAACCCGATCCGCATATCCTGCATCAATTACCTGCATAGCCAGTTTGCTCATAAACTTCTCAATACTGTCATATAGTGACAGTTATAAGAATTTACTGTTAACATCAATTCAAAAAAGAAGCTGATTGGCAAACCGAACCTATTTCCCTCTTTTGTCACATTTCATCGTCATACCGGCATTAGCCAAAACCTTGCCTGCTTCATAATCACCTAGATAACGCTCCACCTTTTGCCGTGTCCTCAACCTTGGCCTACGTCCGTCTCTCAAATCCAAAACAAACCTAGGATCACCCACTGCGCGCCTACCAAATCGCGTCGGCGACATATGTGTCTGTTTGAGGTGTTTTTCGATACGATCCAATAGTTTCACATGAGGCCTCCACGAATCATAAATAGCTTGTGTTCTTTTTATGTTCCTAGTAGGAAGATTTGATATTGTCTAGGATAAATCCTATTGAGGGTTTGAAAGGCACGGCAGATGGATGATGTACGAGAAACATTGGATCGATTGATTCAGGATAATAAGGATGATTATTCGGGCTTGTCCCGCATGCTTGGTCGCAATTCTGCTTATATCCAACAATTCATAAAGCGTGGATCTCCCCGCAAGCTTGACCCTGATGACAGGCGCAGGCTGGCCAGCTTTTACGGTGTCGATGAAGAGATTCTGGGTGGTCCGCCGCCAACAACACCCGATGGAATGGTAGAAATTCCTATTCTCGATGTGAACGCTTCAGCCGGATATGGCGCGGTTGCAACCAGCGAAAACCGTGAAAACCGGATGGGCTTTGACGAAAAATGGCTGCGCAAAATAACCCCTGCGAAAGCGCCGAGCCTGTCCCTCATTCGCGTCATGGGCGATTCCATGGAGCCGACATTGTCAGATGGCGATGATGTTCTGGTGGATGCCTCCGATCATGGCTCCAGATTGCGCGATGGTGTTTATGTCATACGCTCTGATGAAACGCTGGTGGTTAAGCGCATTGCGCTGCGTCCCGGCGGCAAGCTCATTACGATTGCAAGCGATAATGCTGCCTATCCAACCTGGAACGATGTCGAACGGGAAAGCGTTGAGATTATCGGCCGGGTGATCTGGTTTGGGCGCGCGCTTTGATGTGAAGCAAGGAACGCGCTTCACTACTACATGCTTATCTCCATTGATTTCATCGCTTCCTTGGCCAGGTCAGGCTGATCCTTCGTATCATTTTCATGGGAATGTTCATTGCCCTTGGCGATGCCATTGGCGGCGGCCTTGCCAAGACGGCCCGCCACCTCGAGAGCTGATGTTTTAGCGCCGTCATTGCGCTCCACAGCGCTTTCCAGTTTTTCGCGATTATCCACAATCAATGTGAGCTTGTCGCGCAGGCGGGTGATGGTCACCAAAAAAGTCTGCTTGTTCGAAAGATTGCGCTCACGGCTGTTCATCACGGCAATACCGCGATCCGAGGTCAATCCCTGCGCCATGTGCGCATTCAGTGCATAAGCTAAATCAATGCGCCTTAGCATTGGATCCTTATGGCCAAGCTTATGTTCTTTCCCTTCCGGCGTCCGCACCACGACATGCTTTTTGGTGATATCCAGAATTTCTGCCTGAGCAGCGTTGAAAAGACCGCGCCTGTGATCACTGTCGGTCCACCGGATCCGGTCGCCTGAAAAAATAGTAAGATCCTTCTTTTCATAAAGCGCGACTTTATCGTCGTTGCCGTGAGATCGCAGCTGGGTTGGACGCAGACGGTGCTTTCTTCCTTTCCAGTCGGTGAGCCATATTTCCTTGCGGGATTCATTCATCGATTTCACAGTATATTGGCCCTTGTGGAGTTTCTGGCTGCGATTTACCTGCGCCATTTCGAGGATCATTCCCGGGCTATAGGCTGATATATAACGAAGCTCTTCACGGGTAAGATTGATCCGCGACAAGGTCTCAGCCGTAAAAGCGTTCTTCCCCAATTCTCCATTGGCCTTGAGGCCGGTTTGCACAGCCTCATTGACTTGCCCGCGCAGTTTTCGTCCCGATGCATAAATGGATGTGGTCTTGCGCTCGTCGGGAGAAAGGGCAAGCCAATGTTCGGCCGCCACGACCGCGCTATCCTCGGCGACCTCGACGACATTATCCTTGAGATAATCGAGCGCTCCGGAAATATCGCCGCCCTGCGCGGCATATTGGGCACTGCGCAAAGTTTTGTCTCGCGCGCGAAGATTGGTGATCATTTTTGCGGTTTCAATGCCTGCTGCCTGCACGAGCGCAAAAGGCTTGCCTGCATCGACAGCACCGAGCTGCTTTTTATCGCCGATCATCACCAAGCGGTCCGCTCCTAAAAGATTGGCAATTCGAACAAGTTTTTCCTTATCGCTGTTAGACACCATCGAGGCTTCATCGAGTACCAGCACATGATCCTTCATCGCAGATTTGGCTTGTGCCAGTGCCTTGGGGTCGGGTTTTTCGCGAAGAAGCGCCTTATGGCTTCCCAGAAACTTTGCCAGCGTCCTGGATTCAATACCGGTATCGCGTTCTAGCATCTGGACCAGCGTATTTTGCACAGCAAGGCCGAGCACGGTTTTGCCCTGCTGACGCAGAAGCGCCGCTGCCGGTTTAAGCAGACTGCTCTTGCCCGACCCTGCGATCCCCTGCACCGCTACAATACGGTCGCTGGAGGAGAGGATCAGTTTTCCTGCCTGTTCCTGCCCCTGATTGAGGGTCATGGCATATTTGTCTTTTGCAACAGCCTGTAGCTGCTTCCCCGCGTCCCCTGGCTCGAGGATTGGCTTCCCCTGCCCGCGCCCGGCATCAACGCCGTCCAAAATGCGTTGTTCGAGCGCCAGGGCATCTCGGGTGGTTACATAGTCTTTGGAATCCCCTCGCCCGCGCACCAGATCGCCGTTTCGCAGTAGCGCTCTCACCCGTTTCTCAACCGGCTCAATGGTAGTCGGCAGCCCAAAATCAAGCGCGGTCTTGAGTACGTCGTTTACCGAAAAAGCCGCTTCGCGCTCTCCAAGATGACGAATAGCGGAGGCCGCAGCCTGCGCTGCGGCAATCTCTTCACTTCCTTTGGATAATATATGTTTTGGCACCAGCGGGTCAGCGGGCGGCGCAGTTATTTTCGCGGCAAAGGCGCGAAGCAACTGCTTGCCCCGTTCGATCAATGAAGCGGAAGGATTGCCGGTTTTCACCATGCGCAATTGCTGGGCCTTTGCATGATCGATAACTGCCACCAGGTCTAATCCCATGTCGCGCGCTGCCTCGCGCCAATCATCCAAAAGCTTGCCGCGGTCTTTGATATCCTGTTTCGGTGCCCGCGTTGCCAGGGTCGCGATCAAACCTGCCTCGAGGCCCGGGCCGCGCCGGGCGTCCAGAACCTCCTGCCGGCGCGTGGAGAAAGCCATTACCGCTTCGCGCGAAATACCGACAGCTTCAAAATTACCGTGCTTGCCTTGACGGCCAATCTCATAGCCGAGCTTTTGGACTTCGAGCCGGAACTTCGCCATGGTCATGCTGTTCAGCAGCGTATTCATAGACCAGAGTTTGTCATTGCGCAGCGCCCGCCATTTGCCATCTGGCGAACGGGTTGCATTGGCAACAACGGCATGAAAATGGACATTGGGCTCTTGATTACGGTTGGTATCATGCTGGAAAAGCGCCACGGCTAAATTGCCCGTCGCGACAATCTTTTCCTTTCGCGCGCTCATGACCCTGGTCTGGGCGGCGTTCTTCTCTGCCCATCCCAGAGTATCGGTCACGGCGCTACGATAGGCATCAATGATCCGTTTATCGCCGCCGACAAGGGCAAGCAGCGACCAGCTTTTGGGCAGGGAGAATGTGAGATCGGTTCCTGGCCGGTGCCCGCGAACCTCACTGCCCAGACGCGTGCCATCAGGAAGTTCGCCGCGCAATATGGCCTCAAAAGTTCCCGCTTCCACCTCTCCCTTCAGACCCAGATATTCTGCGCCTTTTCCAATCCATATACCCGAGCGGTCGGCATCAGCTTTGGTATAGTAATTGTCGCTCGCAAAATAGCTGGCTGCGCCGCCAGCGGATCGGACATTGGCAACCGACAGCATTAGCGTTTAATCAAGACATGGACCGCGCGGCAAGAAGCCGCGCAGTCCCAGTCATCCGATGTTCGATGAGTAGCATTCATCCTATATCCATATCATCACGATCTTCGATATTTCGCGATCCGATCGCCCCTTCACGCTGTTCCTTGGTTGGATCCGGATTATCCTCAGCAGACTTGGCCTGACTTGCAGAACGGGATTTATGGTCACGCTTGGCGTTGCCGTTTGGTCCATCAAAACGATCCGTTTCTTTGGCCGATGAGCGATGGCGGGTAGATGGTTTTTTGCTAGACGATGGCTTGTCAGCAGCGGCTTTTTTATCCGCAAGGCTGTGCTTAGCGCGATCCTGACCACGCGCTGTAAACACCGCTGACAACCGATCCTTTTCCTGATCAGATTTGGGGTCATCGGTTTTGGATACCGCGCCCGAACCACCCGCTTGCTCTTCGTCAAAAGCGAGTTGTTCCTGAACGCCAGGAGGCTCGATACCTGCCCCGCCATCGCTGGCAGGTCTGGGACCATTGTCGCCGCCAACGGGATCATCTCCATCGTCAACCGAACCACCGGGCTTTGGACTGGGCTTTGGACCGGGCTTCGGTTTTGGCAGCGCCCTGTCCATGCCTGGATTGTCGCTTCTGGGCATAAATTCTTCAGCAACGATGGGGCGCGTTTTATATTCCAGCTTGATTTTTGCCGCCGGTAATCCGTCCGGAAATTTAATGTAGCCGGTGAGGCTTTTCAGATTTGTGAGTTCGTCCGCTAACGCCAATGTCCTAATGGTTTTTCTGCTGTTGGACGTTACCGCATCGCGGGCATTGTCATGGCCGTAGCTGTAGCCCTCGTCGATTTCGATAACCTCCTGCTTGCCGATGGCATCAGAGCACCATTCTGCCGTTTCGTCATCACCGCATGCCAGCACCAATTTGGTCCGTGAGAGGGATGCAAGCGTGTTCGCAATATCCTCGCCATAGACTTCCTTCAGCTTGTCATAGGTGTGGATACCGGTGACAATTGCGCCTGCAAAATTACGCGCCGTCTGAAGCCCTTGCTCGAGTGCAGGTAGACGGTGCAAAGCGCCCAGTTCGTCTATGATAAACCACAGCCGCAAATCATCCGTACGGGTCATCGACATTAGCGTATGCATGCCGATGTTCATCCAAAGGGTGAGCAGTTTGGAAAGAATTCCCAGATCGACATAGCGGGCCGAGATAAACAGGATTGAGCCTGGTTTGATGTCCTCTTTGGCCCGCACCCAATCGCGGATCGAAAAGCGCGGACCCGAAGTTGGAAGCAGCATGAGCGCGTGCGCATTGGCGTTCAAAACAGCGCGGATCGATATCGCCATTTTGGCAGCTTCCGGCGAGGTCATGGGTTCAGCGAGCGTGCCTTCAACAAGCTTGTGTACTTCGGACAAGTCGGCGGTCATTAGCCGTTCGGCAAGCGCCGCATTGGTCGGCGTTCCGGCGCGCACCAAAGCCATGCAGGATTCCATGAAAATGGAGCGTGCACCGAGTACCCAGAACTGGTCATTGCCGCCACCATCGCTTGGGATCAGCGCCTCTGATGCAGCATGAAATTCAGATATACTGCTGCACTCGTCGAAGATGCTCCACTGCGGACAGCGCGCATCCATCGGGTTCAAAATGACGTCACGCGATGGATCATAAAATCGGGAAATAAACGCGCCTGTTAGATCGAACACAACCGCGCTCTGACCTTTTGCGCGTGCCTGGGTTATAAGGTCGAGCAACGCCACCGTTTTACCCGTACCGGTGGTACCAATGAGCATGGTATGCTCGATTTCTTTGCGCCAGGGATAAGACACGCCAGCGATTTTCGCGGGGATATAATAACCCGCTTCAATCAATTTTTGCGCACCCACCAGCCACCAGAACCAGCCCAATATTGGTCGCAGTTCCTTGTGCTGTTTAACAAAGTTATTGCGCCAGATTTTGCGCTTCAATAGCCCGAGCCTAACGAGCGAAGCACCGCGAACAAATTTCTTTTCCTTGAACGATCCACCGAAATATTCGAGTAGCCAATAGAAGAGCAAAAAGGCTGGAACAAAGACGATGGCGGTAAACACCAATGCCAGCCCAAGCACCTTCCATAATGCGCTTACGGCCTGCTCTACCGACGGATAGTCTGACAACGCCGAAATGGCCATTTCAAGGGTAGAACCATCAGCCTGTTTGAGCGCGATGAGTTTGTCCGGATCGAGTTCAATAAATCCGTAGAAGCGCGCATAGATATCCATGCCGATGAGATAGAATTGATGGTCCGTGAGCGAGAAACGCACCTGCACATAACTGACGATCGCGAGTAATATTGCCCCGGCGATCAGCGGCAGTTTAAGTCCCGCTGCAAACATGAAACTGAAATGCCCGATCAGCTGGCTACCGCGGGTGAAATTACCAAGATTACGCTTCATGGCGGCCTCCGTTCTCGGAGGTCTCTGCAAGGCCAAGATCATCAATACGCTGGGCATAATCTTCGAACACCCGGTCACGCAATTTCTTGTCAGTATGAGCCGTTAGAAGCGCATCAAGCGCGATAGAAATAAACACCGATTGACGGTCCAGATTATCGGTGTCTGGAGTTCCATCACGACGATTTTGTTCATCGCGAAACGCGGCCATAATGATGTCGCGCATGATGACACTGACGGTAAGGTCAAGCGTCTTGGCGGCTTCTCTGATCCAGCCAGCAACGTGGGCCGGTAGATATGTTTGTAAGGGTATATGTCTGGTCATTCTTCTATTCCTTCAAGGAACAGAAGCCTGACTCGCTTCTACGAAAGGCACTGCTAATATACACAGGCACCCAAACCGGCGCAATAACTAATAAAGTGCTATTATTGAACAGGTTACGGAGACGCAATTTTAATCAAAAGTGGATTTTCGACGGTTGTTTTGATCCAAACAGGAATTGACACTTGGCCTTTTTCACCCATTATTTCGCAGTTTTCTGCCTCACTGCAAACTTGCAAAGTTCGCGTACGGTGTGCCCCTTTTGTTCTCATCCCCGGTACGATGTTTCCAGATGATATTCTCGATTAATTCAGGTGGCGTTATGCCACGTGGATAGCATGGACAAAAACATGCACTGATGTTTGGCATCAGTGCTCCATAACCATCCCATAACTAAAATTTAAAACTCAATAGCAAACAAAAAACAAGGGCAGCAGAATGGGAGGTACTGCTGCCCTAAAAGCACCCATTTGGGTGATCCCGTATCAACACCAGTCCGGGTCGCAAATGGCCAGTACCGATACGGAAATTCTTGAGTATTCTATATTCTCTGCGGTTAGCAACTCAAAACTTGGAATGATTGTATAGAATCGACTTATGGCAAAGTGCCTTGTATTTTTCTCTGTCAGGTTTAAGCCATCTGACAGTGCAGAAAATGTCTTTCAGGCCGACGGTCGGGGGCCTAGGTTTGAGAGGCATTTTCAGCATCACCACTTTCCGAAGCGAACAAAAATATAGGCAGAGACCGTTTCCGGTCCCTGCCCTGTGCATTCTCGTTAAAACTCATCCAGTAACGCTCCATGTACGGTATGAACCACCCGATTCATTGCCCATGTCGGTAGCGCGTTATAATCTCCTTCATCCAAGGCTACATAACCCTGGTCCTCGTCTTCCACCACATGCTGATCGAAGAAGCTGTGAAGAGCTCTTCGTTCCGCTGTTTCGACTGCCTCAAAATAGCTTTGTGCATCAAATACTGTATCAATTACCTGTGTCATACTACCTCCTGAAATTTGTCAAATTTGACAGAAGGTCTGGTGATGCGTGGAGGGCTGCCGGGTCACAGGACCGGCTGGAACAGGCGGCCGCGAAGCGGCGATGGGGGAAACGATTTTATCGCTCAAGGCGACGCAGCCGCTGGAGCGTTAAAATGGTGGGGCCCCGTCGTCCTTTACGCGGTGGCTCTTCGCGCATCATGCTTGGACTTCAAGTGAGCAACCCCTCCCCATTTATCCAGTACGCACCGCAAAATAAAATCTCACAAGCCTATTTTCTACACCCACGCGCGTATGCCATGTAGCTGTCACAGGGAGATCATTTTGAATTGAAAAGGATGATCTTATGACAAGAAGTAAAGTTGCAATTGCCGCGCTCAGGAAACTGGAAGATGAACGCGCAAAGCTGGACAAGAAACAGCGCGAACTGGAGACCAAAGCAGCAGCCGAACTCGGGCGGATGTTCCTGGGAAGCGGCGTCGAAGCGTTCAGCGCAAAGAGCCTCAAGCTTATTGGAACTGCGCTTGGAAAGATGAATGAAGAGCAGGCACTAGCCACACTCAAAATTGAAAATTCTACTTCAGCGCGCTAACTCACTAAACACGCATAAGAACATAAAAAATGCCCCGCCGGGAAACCGGCGAAGCCTGATTGATTAAGCATGAAGATCAAGGATCATTCATCGATATCGGGTGCATCCTTGTTATCCTGGGAAGCACCGCGGGTGAGAAAATCCACCTTGTCGGCAAGAATTTCGCAGCCATAACGTTTGATTTTGTCGGCATCTTCCCACTGCGTATAATGCAGGCGACCCTCGATCGAAACCATCTGGCCCTTGGTACAATATTGGGCAACGTTTTTGCCAAGACCGTTGAAGCAAGTGATGCGGTGGAATTCTGCATCTTTGACCGTAAAGCCTTTTTCATCCTTGTAGGTCTTGCCTTCACTGTTGCGGGCGGGACGGTCGGTTACGACTGAAAGATTGGTAACCGTTGTGCCGCCGTTTGTTTCCCGGCTTTCTGGATCGCGAGTGACACGTCCAACCAAAACTACGATATTTGTCATGATATTTCTCCTGATTTAATCTTCAAACCGGACCATTCCGGCTTGCGAACTGACGATAGAAACAGGGAGAAGCGGGATTGCACTGAAGGGAAACCGGCTTTGTCCGGGTGGTGCGGGCAGCATCCGCAGGATGCAACACGGCCGGTAAAAAAGCTGGTTGCAATGCAGCTGACCTGGTTCAGGAAGGTTCGCGAAAAAGCCGAATTGGTCACGGCTGATTTGGTCTTCAGGAGACACTGACAGCGCGTGTTTTGGATCTGTCAATCACGATTGAGGCAAGTATGTTTAACGGCTGGCTTGGTGGTTACATATTGGAAGCGCGCCTGCCACACTGGCAATTCTCAGACGGAACAGGGTGCCCGAGAACGAGCCTTACGCCGCCATATTCGCCTCAATGGCGACGAGCTTTGGTTGCCCCCGCATCATCCAGGTCTGTGGTTCGATTAGCCGCGCCCAATCCGCAAACGAGGGGATAGTTCCCAAATCTTCCATGACATGCTGTTCGCCGATCAGGCGGACAGGAACCTCGCGGCCATCGGCGTTAACAATGACCGTACTGAAGAGCGATTCCAGCATGAATATACCTTCGGCATGATGGCGGAGCGCCCGGTGCCTCGGGTCCATGATAAATACCTCCGGTTCTGTTTTAGCCGATCGCACCGTGTGTCCGGTTCAGGGAAAGCCGAGCCTCCTCTCCTCTGATTGAGAAAAGCCAGCACCGCCAAAGCGGTGCTGGCTCGGACAGCCTAGCTGACCTTGTCGTCTGGCTTTGTCTTGGGACTGACGCCAAGCGGCCCGCGACGATCAACGACCGTGATCCGGCGTGATTTTGCTTCGATCACAAGGCGTTCCAACACTCCGTTTCCGGGAAATGCGATCACATAGCGAGGTCTTAGACCAAGCATTTGCTCGTTTCGCTTGAACCCGGATCGTGCGCCCAGTCGGCGATCCAGTGAGAAGGTAAGCTGCGCGACACCGCGACGCTCAGCCCAGGATGCGGCTAGACCGTCGGCACCCTTGCCGTCACCGCCATGGACCAATACCATGTCAGCAACAGAGTTATGCACTTTGTCGAGTGTGGCCCAGACATTGTTGGCAAACGTCTTCGCATCTTCAGTGCAGTCTTGCTTGGTGCGGCCACCAGCAAAGATGATTGGCGTACCCTCGGGCATCAGCGCTTTGCGTCTGGACTGGCTGCGTGCTCTCAGAAAGTCACGACCCTGAATGACAGCCGAGGTCAGCATCGCCCCGTGATTGGCCCGGGAACTGGAAACTGGTTTCCAGGACGAATGGGTTTCTTGCAAATAGAGCGCTGCTGCAACTTCACGCATTTCTTCAAACGCGACCATGGAAGCTTCTGCCGCTTGCGCGCGTTCAATCTGCTCTTCCAGGTTGCTGGTATGCACTTCTGAGCCATCAGCGGATGCGATGAGTGCCCGGACTTCATCCGATGCACGGTCAAGCTGCTTTGATTTACGCTGCGCTGCGCGGTGGAAGAGATTTACGAAGCCCCATCCGAGATCTTCAGCGTCGGCTTCAAGCGCGGTATCGGTAAAGACAGCAAACAAATCCGACCAAACAGCTGCAAGTGTCTGCGAGATAGCATCCTGAGCTGGAAAATCCGAAGATGTGAATGGGGATTGGCTGATCGTGAGACCGGAAAGGTCAAGACCAGCAAGTTGTTGTTTGAATATATCGTCCATGATGTTCTCCTGATATGCGGGAGATGTGCGGCACCTTGCCGCTTTATCCCGCAAGAGCCCGAAAGGACCGTCAGGGCGCATGGCGCACCGCCAACAGGCGGGGAACCTCGCGAGACAAGGCTGGAGCGGGCCACACGGGCCGCAGTCCTCGCGGGGTTGCGCCAAAACCCTTATGGTCCAGGGCCTCTCTTGCGGGGAGAAAAAGCGGTCAGTTGCTCCGGCGACAAGCAGGAGATTATGGGATCAATGTCCAGGCGAACTTGGCAGCCCGAAAATCTCCGGTTCAAAGGCGTAGCTTCCCCCGTCCGGAAAAGCCGCAATGGCGTTCAGTCGCCCCTGCTCGAAACGGAAATGCCAAGTCTGGCGATAATCCGGTGTCTTCCCGGCGAATATGGACGGATCAAATATCGCGCTATTATGTCCAGCATCCGGATCTCTCGCCGAAACCGTGCGAATAAGCTGCGCATCTGCTTTGCGAGCCACATCAGCAAATTCCTGACAGGCTTTGTAGTCATCGAGATGCGTGCAGTCTGATGCCCGCGCGTCAAATGGCGGCCTGGAAAGATCAACAGCGCGAGAGGTCGAAACAACAACGGAAAAACTCAGATGCTCGCTGGTCCGGTTCCCCGGCACAAAATCCGGCGACCGGCTGAAAAAGCGCAGTCGCCAATAGGCAGTCTCTGCAATCGCTGTGGCTTCAGCTTCACTGGCATAGAATATGCCAGGACGCTCATTCGCCCGCCGGAACCGGCTCGGGCTTTTATGACCGTATCGAAAGGGTGAAGCGAGAAGATAATGCAGACCTTGTGCAGACTTGGGGAGGTCGGGTTTTGCTTCTTCGGCAAGCTCTTCAAGGCGTGCCTGATCTTCGAAGTTTTCCGCCAGACGATTGGTCGATATCCGGTGCTGCGCTTCAACCACCCGCCAAACGGTTTTGCGGTAGCGGCGAAATTCAGACGCGAGCGCGGTGGGCGTCCACATAGTCACATACCGTCAAAAGTCCCTTGAAACTGTCGATAAGATCAATCGGCCGCGCTTCAAGATCAAGATTATGCGATGCGAGCCAGGATTTGGCTGCATCATCATCACTGCCCATGAGCGCATCCAGACTGCGGAACAGGCGCACGAGAAATTGCCCGGTTTCAAAAGATTTGGAGGCGGGATCAAGAAACGTCTTCCCCGTACGAAGACGGGAAATCGTTGCTTCAGATAATCCCAGCACTGAACTCAGTTTGACATTGCTCAAACACCAATATGCTGCGATTTTTCTGATCGCAGAGGTCAGCAACTTGTCATCGCTTTCTTTAACACTCGGCGCACGGCTGGCCACTGACGTTCCTTTCTTATGAATGAATTACTATATATACTTTCATTTGCAATATTGCAAGTTTAAACCCGTTGGCTCGATGATCTCGGTTCACGCTGCTTGAACAGCCTCATAAATAGCTTCGCCATTTGAAAACCTACCGGCGCAGCGGTATTCGCTAAATAAATCCAGAAACCGGGTTTCGACTTGGGCGATCCAGCGGTCAGTTCGTCCGGTCCGGGAGCAATTCATATCACTATCCCAGTAACGATCATCATCGCGTGCCACCAGCCAGATAGCAGCGAGCGAGCCATATAGGGAAATACCCAAATCAGCATAGGCATTGCGCAGCAAGATACGGTCCTCGCGGCCGCGCCATCCTTCATGGCTTTTTAACGACGGAAAAGCATGGCTCGCGGAATATGTGACAAATTCCACCAAATCCTCATAGACCCATTCCCAATCGCCGTCGTTTTCGCATTCCAGCGCGCGATATGCGACAATAGCGCCGGTGGGATAGCTGACACTGCGTCCCATGATATTTCTCCTCTGTTAGATTATGCGGCATTGGCCAATTCGCTGCGCGCAACGCCCACTTCGCTGGCTTCATGCCCCCCGAGACGCAGGAGCATATTTGAAGCTTCTTCGGCGCGCGCAGCAGCAGTGAGCATTGCCCGGTCATCTTTCTTGAGCAACCTGAGCCAATGCGCGATGTAGCTCGCGTGACTGTCTAGATGGGAAACTGGCAAACCCAGTTCAGCGCCCAAAATCGCACTTGAAAGTTCTGCGACCAGTTCTTCTGCGGCATAGGCAGCGCTCCCAAACCGGTTTTTAAGATCTCGGTCTAGGCGTGATTTGTGACCGGTCCAGTGCGAGAGTTCATGCGCTAATGTTGCGTAAAAATGGTCAAAGCCGTTGAAAAGAGTTGCTGGCGGCATTGTGATGCGATCGGGCGTAGGCTCGTAGTAGGCTGAACTACCCTGCTCCCGAATTTTGGCACCGATTTTCTCAAAAAATGCATCGAAAGCTGCTTCTCGTCCTTCCGGTTCAACATCCTGGATATCGGCCTCAGGATAATAGCGTTCGGGCAATCCATCGCACTGGTCTGCGTTGAAAATGGCATAGGATTTCAGAACGCGGCGGGTTTCTTCCTGCACTTCACCATGATCCGCTGCTTCGACTTCTTTGGTGTAACTTTTGTAGAATATGGCGATGGATGATTTTTCGCCTTTGCGAACCTGACCGCCAAGCTCTGCGCATTGCCGGTAAGTCATCCAGTAGGGAGCGCTGTAGCCGTTTTCTTGGGCCATCATCCAAAGCCAGAAGACATTCATTCCGCGATAGGGCGTACCGCAGCTACGCAAGGGCCGCGACACCGGAAGCCCTCGCCACGGCTGGATCCAGGGTTTTGTTCCAGCTTCCAGTTTTTCAATGATCGCTGCGGTAATCCTTGCTGCGGGCGATATTTTCGTTGTGCGATGTGATCTTTTGGGCATGTGTATTCTCCTGAATGGAACCAGCGAAATTGCTGGACCACGCAGTCCAAAGCCCCCTTTCCTCTCTTAGTCGGAAGTCCGGTCATTAATATATCTTGCAATTCTGGAACTGCGCTCCATAAATGCAAGGATGATTGAACGCCGAATCCACGATATTTTGCTCGAAAGACTGGATGAAAGTCCAGCAGTTGCCTTGCTTGGGCCGCGTCAGGTGGGAAAAACGACGCTTGCGCAAAAAATTGGTGAAAGCGGCCCATCCATCTATCTTGATCTGGAATCGGATGCTGACCGGTCCAGATTAAGAGAACCGGAGCTATACCTCGGCAGTCATGAAGACAAACTTGTAATCCTCGACGAAGTTCACCGTATTCCGGATCTTTTCCAGAACTTGCGCGGATTGATTGACAAAGGGCGTAAAAAAGGAAAGCGCACAGGCCGGTTCCTCTTATTGGGATCAGCATCTCTGGATCTGATGCGCCAGTCGGGCGAAAGTCTGGCGGGGCGTATTTCCTATCTGGAAATGCGCCCACTTGACCCTCTAGAAATTGATCCCGGTGATTTGAATGCACTTTGGGTAAGGGGCGGATTCCCGGACAGTTATCTTGCCAAAAACAATCAGACAAGCCTGCGCTGGCGTAGGGATTTTATCCGTAGCTATCTGGAGCGGGACATCCCGCAATTGGGGCCGAGAATTGCGGCTGAGACACTCAGGCGTTTCTGGGTCATGCTCGCACATCATCAGTCCGGCCTATTAAACGCTGCCGATTTCGCAAGATCACTGGGGGTCGATGGAAAGACGGTTGCATCCTATCTCGACTTGATGGTTGATCTGCTGCTCGTTCGTCGTCTTGAACCCTGGCACAATAATACCGGCAAAAGACTGGTTAAATCTCCGCGTGTTTATGTACGTGATAGCGGCATTGTTCACGCTTTGCTGGGGATAGACAATCTCGAAGCCCTGCTTGGGCACCCGGTCGCCGGAGCGAGTTGGGAAGGATTTGTTATTGAAAGCCTGATCGCTGCCGCACCTGAAGCAACGCTGGCTAATTTCTATCGCACCTCGGCAGGAGCAGAAATCGACCTGCTTATGACGCTGCCCACAGGCAAACGATGGGCGATTGAGATCAAGCGCAGTTTGACTCCAAAATTGGAAAGAGGCTTTTATAACGCTTGTGATGACATACAGCCGGATCGGAAACTTGTTATATATCCAGGGTCCGAAAGCTATCCCCATTCCGTCGACATTGAAATTGCATCGCTGCCGGAAGTAGCCCGTCAACTGGCCGCCATGCGTTAATCCCCAACTATTATGATTTACGCGAAAAGAAGCGGCTTGCCTCGAGAGGCAAGCCGCTTCAGCCAGAAGACCGCCTGTCAGGAGGAGGATCAGGCAGCCTTGTCGGCTATCTCTGGTACATCTTCCGTAACTTCGTTGCCCGGTGCGTCGCCTTCCGAAGCATCATCTTCCAAAACTTCATCAGTTGTAGACAAATCAGCAAAGCGCATCGCGTCAGGAACCCACTGCGCAGCGGCTTGTTTGACTTCGGCCTCTGCGATGAAATTTCCTGAGAAGATACGCTCGGCCGTTGCTGCAAGATCGGCCTTTTTGGAAGCGCCGTAGCGGTTTGAAAGTTCCAGACCGCCAACTTCTTGCATTGCGCCAAGCGTTTTGGCCTTGGGTACTCGGTCAAAATAATTGGCCGCAGTCGGACGCCACCAAGCCGCCATATCGATTTCCAAGATACTGCCCAGATAATCGTGCAGCGAAACTTGCCGGTCGCCTTCAACATTCAGGCTGGCAACCAGCGTTCGCGAGACAACATGGCCGAGCCACGCACTGCGCGCATCATCGCTCAATGCCCGGAATGCTACGAAACGCTCGACATCAGTAGTGCCAGCTTTCCAACTTTGATCCAGCGATCCGCGCAATTCCGCCAGGGCTGCACTTGCCGGTGCGTCCTTTGCTTCAAAATTATGCGCCGGGCCATTTGCAACAGGGCCCTTGAGCGACGATGCCTCCTGTGCCCCCCAGTCATGGCTGTCGCTATCCGCAAGCGTGAAGATCATAAAATCGAGCGCGAGCGCCGGATCGCTTGCCACATGAAGCGACAAAATATCACGCCGCTGCATCGCCAGTTCATCGACAAGGCGTTTCGAAAGCGCTGCGCGCTTGGGTTTGGCGACCTCGCCTTCCTCGACCAGCTCAACGCCTTCATCTTCGTGCCCGACATCAGCCTTGTCCGTATAATATTGCGGAACCAATGTCGGTACCCCGTCGTTACCAAGCGCCAGAAAAGCGCCAGCTTCGCTGCGAAGCGCATCGGCCAGAACGGGCTTGCGATTGTTGAGCGCGCGCATTTCCTGTTCGATTTCCGATACTCGTTTCTCGGCGGCGAACACATCATCGTCGCTGCTGTCTTCATTTTCGAGGATCGCAGCTTCGCCGTCATATTCGACTTCCAGTTCAGACAGACGCGCAATAGCTTCCTCGCTGAGTGGTTCAAGCTCGGTAGGGAGCCGGTTCAAACCTTCGACAAGTTCATGCGAGACATAACAGTCAAGCGTTGGTTTTACCCAGGCAAGACCATGCTGGTCTTTGACCTCATCGGCCCGCCATTCCATTTTCTCCGCGGCGAGGCGCTCAAGAAGCGCGACATCAACCCAGCTTTCACTTTCATCATCATCGAAGAGTTCCCGGTCGATTTTGCCGCCTGCCTCAAGATAAGCATCGCGTCCGACGAGAACAGCGCGGGGATCACTGGCCAAAACACTGGCGTCCAGAACCATTCGCCGGATGCTGTCGGGTGTAATTTGATAATAAGCGCCAGAAACTTCCTCGAACACTTGGGCCTGACGTTCGACATCCGAGGTCGCTCCGTAAGCTTTTGCAATAACGAGCGTGATGTCACCGCTTGCCAATGCTTCAAAAACCGCTGGTGCCAGCTTGGCGAGACGCAATCGCCCTTCGACAAAGCGAACCGTTTGACCAAAACGAATGGCGACGTCTTCGACACTGGCTCCGTCATCCACAATATCCTGAAACGCTTCGGCTTCATCGGCTGGATTGAGTTTAACACGCTGGAAATTCTCAGCCAGGCTGATTTCCCGGATTTCATGCGCTTCGCCGTTTTTAACGAGGCATGTAATCGGCTCGGTCCTCTTAATCGCCTTGTCCTTGGCAAGAGCCTTTAGCTGTTTGAGACGCCGGCCACCTGCCGTGACCTCAAATTTGCCGCGTGCAACTGCGTTAACGACCAGATTTTGCAACAATCCTCGCGCGGCAATGTCCGCCTTCAGCCATGCATCGGCCGCCGGATCAGACCGCTTGCGGACGTTTTTCTTGGATTCAACGAGCTTGTTGAGTGGAATAGATTTGAACATTTTATAACTCCTGAAGAAACGAACCAACGATTTTCGGCGACCATCGCCAAAACCGGGTTCAAAAGAGCCAAGCCTCCTCCCCTCTCAATGTCAGGAGTGACGGGTTTGCTTTCTGATTGTTTGAAATTGAAGGAGAGCGGGATCGCTCAGGCCGCCAGTTTTTCCAGTATCTGCGCCGCTTCATTCACTGGAACAAAAAGACGCGTGCGGTAGCGGATAATCTCGGTGAAACAGCCTTTGGATTTATACCAGTCGAGCCGCTCGGCTGAAAAGCCCGTCAGTTCCAATCGCTGGCTGCCATTGACCAGCGAGCGTTTGGCCATAAGGTCATCATGACTTTGGACTGAAAACGGCTTGCCGCTTTGCATCACCATTTCCGCAACACGGGACGGATTGATTGTCTGGTTCATGCCGAGACCAAAAGCGCGGGAAAGATCAGCCATATCAAGCTCGGAAATTTCGCGGCCAATGATTGAGCGCCCGTCGCTAGCCGCAATACGAGTGACACGGACAAACTCTCCCGGAATTTTATTCCAAACTGGCAGGAGCAATCCAGTGGCAAGATGTACGCGTTCATGGGCCGTTTCTGATGCGGCCTGTTCTTCCTCATCCAACCAGCCCTTTCGGAAGCTTTTGAAATCGACCTGCTCCCAAAGACTTTCCGACAACGCTTCGAGTGTCCAGTTTATCGACTTTAGCGGCCTAATCAGGCGGCGGCGTTCGATTGTCTCTCCCTCATCGGTGATCATCCGGCGGGTCGGAACAGATAGAGCCACACCGCCGGAGCGCGCGTTTTGCAGCAGATGGATATTTGGTAGGCTGAAATCATAAAGCTTGTACAGCCGCTTGAAACGGAGCGGTTTAAGCGGCCGCTGTGTTTCCAACGTTACAAGATGCGTGGTTGCACCCGAGATGCTGTCGGTTCGCAGAAGCTTGTCCGACACAATTTCAAATGTATCAACCGCAATGGTTTCAACGCCCAGGTCCAAGGTTCCCGCTTCGCGCGCAGCCTCGACGCGGGCTTCGATCAGCGACAGATATTCATCAAAAATCGCGTTCTGCAAAGCGATAGGCAGCGCCAGTATCCGGTTTAGCCAGCGCTGGATGGTTGGCAGTTTTTCAGCGAGATCACCATCGGGTGTTTTAAGCTTAAGACCCGTCACATCCTGAAACTGGCCCAGTGATACCGCATCCAATTTACCTGCATAGAGCAGGTGGAACCAGCTGGTGAGCGCGTTGCGGGCATATTCGCTTTCAAGATTATCAGCCGGATTGAACAGGTTTTGCCCGCCGGTCTGTCTTTGGCCGCGGGTCAAGGCGCCAAGGCTATCGAGCCGCCGGGCGATGGTGGAGATAAACCGCCGCTCGCCTTTGACGTCAGTGGTTACGGGCCGAAAGAGCGGCGCGGATGCCTGGTTGGTACGATTGGTGCGTCCCAGACCCTGTATAGCATTGTCGGCCCGCCAACCTGGTTCGAGCAAGAAATGCACGCGGCGTTGCTGGTTTTGCACATCAAGATCAGCGTGGTAGGACCGGCCAGTCCCGCCTGCATCGGAAAATATCAGCACGCGCTTCTCACCGTCCATGAAACTCTGAGCTTCGATTAAATTTGACCGCGCCGTGCGGCGTTCAAGGCGTTGACGTCCGTCGCTGCCATTTACAAGCCTGCGGGTCCGACCGGTCACTTCGGCAACATGATCTGTTCCAAAACGTTCGATTACCGCATCAAGCGCCGCCCAAATGGGAGGAAGCGCGCACAGCTTTTCGATCATCGCGTCTCTTGCCTGAACGGCGTGCGGGCAGAGTACCGGATGCCCTTCGGAAGTGGACATAGGCTCTGATCGCAAATTGCCATCATCGTCGCGGTAAACCTGCATCAACCGGACCGGAAAACTTTTGGCGAGATAATCGATCACATATTCGCGCGGGGAGAGGTCGATATCAAGCTGTTCGCGCTCTTCGGCGCTGAGATCGGCAAGTCTGCGGTTGAGCATTGCCTCGGCAGTAGAAACCAGTTGGACGACTGCGGAATGCCCCTCTTCCAATGCCTGTTCGATAGCTGGAAGCAGGCTGGGAAGTTTCATGGACAAAAGCAACTGCGCGAAGAAACGCTGCTTGGTACCCTCGAATATCGAAAGCGCCGCCGCCTTTGCATTCCGGTTAAGCGTATCACCGCTATCCTCATCGACGATCCGTGTGGCTTCGAGAGCGGCCTCAAGGTTTTTGTGAATAATCGCCCAAGCCTCGGCATAACTATCGTAGACCGATATCTGCTCTGTGGTAAGTTTATGCTCGAGAAGCTCATATTCAACGCCCGCGAAGGACAAGGCGCGGGCGAGATAAAGCCCTTGGGATTTAAGGTCGCGCACGACCAGTTCCATCGCAGAAATTCCGCCCGCACGGATATCGCTTAGAAACTTATCATAATTCGGAAAGGCGGTTTCTGGACCCCAGAGACCAAGGCGCGCTGCATAACCAAGGTTGGCAATGTCCGAAGCCCCTGTTGCCGATGCATATAAAACCCTAGCGCGGGGCAGCAGATTTTGAAGACGCAGACCAGCTATGCCCTGCTCCGATCCTTTGACCTTGCCTCGGCTTCCCGTTCCTCCCAGTGCATTCGCCATTGCATGTGCTTCATCAAAGGCGATGACGCCGTCAAACTCCTCCCCTGCCCATTCTAATATTTGAGCAAGTCTAGTCGTATCCATCCTCCCTGAGCGCAGCGTCGGATAAGTGACGAACAAAATTCCTCCTGACATCGAAACCGGCCTTCCCAGTTTCCAACCCGAAAGTGACTGGACATCAAGCGGCAGGCCGCCGAGCGCTGACCAGTCCCGGCGGGCGTCCTCGAGCAAGGTCTCGTTCTTGGTAATCCAGATATGGCGGCAATGGCCCTGTAGCCATCGGTCCATGATGACGCTGGCAATCTCGCGGCCCTTGCCAGCTCCGGTTCCATCTCCGAGGAAGAAGCCAGTCCGGTAGCAAAAACCCTCTTCGGACGGTTCCAGCCCGGTGCCTTCATTGATTGGCCTGTAAGTTCCGGACAAATCGCGGGCGAAAGCATTCACTGCATAAATGAGCGTTTCGCACTGGGCATCGGAAAGTAGCTGTTTCTCTCGCCAGTCTGCTGGAACCACCGGCTGATGCTGCGGGACCGGTGCATCAACCGATCCCATCGCCACCGATTCCACCAGCGGGGTCGGGTGAACGGGAGCATTGTCGATTGATATGCGGCTTGGCCGATAGGCTAGATAAATGCCCTTTTGCTCCGGTGTTGGCGCCGCATCATCGAGAACTTCAAAGATGAGTTTTTCGGATATTTGCGTGCCGCCCAGGGGTTTTGCAACCGGAGCGACCGGGCGTTTGGAACGGTAGTTCGACACAAGCGCGAGTGGCTTTGCTTTGGGTCTGGCAGTTTGCGCAGTGGATTTTGAGGCGGCGCGCTCGGGCAAAGCACAGCAGGCTCTGAACAAACCCTCAAAATCAGCGATGTCGATTGGCGCTGCGGGTTGCTCGGTAGCGGCCTTGTCGATGACAACGAGACGCACCGTTATGCCGGTTCCCCGGCGTGCAAAAGATCGCGTGATACGCGCATCAAGGCGCAGTGCACAGGGTGCCGGTTCGCTTTTGGCAAATTTGGCGGCGCTGAAGCCCTCGGGCGTGATCGCCGCAAGCCGGCCGCCAACTGCCATACGACGCCAGGCAGAGCGCAAGTGCCGCAGAGCCGAGCGACTATCTTTTCCGCGTTCGGCGCTACGCGCAAATGGCGGGTTCATAAGGACAAGATTTGGATTGTGGCGGGATGGAAGCAATTCATCGATAAGCTCACCATCGTGCGAGGAGAGCGCAGCGCCCGGAAACAACTCGCTTAGACACGCGTTGCGTAGGTCATCGATCTCGTTGAGGATCAGCTTAGCGCCGACGAGTTGCGGCCAAATTGCGAGAATTCCCGTTCCGGCGGATGGCTCGAGTACGATATCTTCGCGCGAAATGCCCGCTGCTAAAGCCATAGCCCAGGCAAGCCGGTTTGGCGTTGAAAACTGCTGTAGGGCAATCTGGTCATCATGGCGGTTATGTTGAGCGGGAAGGGCTTGCTCGAGGGCCAAGAAGCAATTCTCGGCTTCAGCAAAATCGGATTTGAGGGAAATACTAAGATGCTCGCGAAGCCATATCAGCTCAGCCGCCTCGATGGCACAGCCGGACATTTTTACCGACCAACCGGCTGTCGCATCGCTGCTTCCGGTGAGTTTGTGGAATATCGCGTTGATGTCTTTTCGTGAGACTTGGAAACTTGTCTCCAGACGACCTGCTATCTCGTAGGCGGCTTTGATTACTATTTCGCTTGCCTGATCCTGTGTTTCGTCGAGCTGCAACTGCGCGTTTTGTAAAGTCATGATGGCTTTCCTCCGTTGGGCACAGACAGACCTCAAACGGCTATCTCGTGCATAATTAGGGAAAAGCCTCCTTTCCTCTGGGGCACAGGTGGACTGAGTTAGGTGGAAGCTGCGTTTGCTCGAAACAATTCGTTATTCCAGTCATCGCCGCGTCGGCCAGGCCGACGCGCTATAATGGACCGGCCCGGCATCTGGAAATGTTCACGGGCTTTGGCTTCGGCAAGGTCGCCGCCAGCGTCATGATCCACGAAGAGATATAGTAATTTCACGCTTTCGGGGATGGTCACGATACCAACGCGCTCATTGCCCAATGTTGCCCAGGTCGGAATGCCGGTAAGCTGGGTTGCGGACATGGCGCTTTCTGTGCCTTCCGCTAGTCCCAGAACTCCATTTTTCGGTGAGAAGAGGCGCACAGCCCCAGTCCCGAGCGATCCCAGCGCGCGTTTGGGTTTTATGAAATCCGCCTGCCCCGAACCATCGGGAAGTAGGAAAGTCCGGTGAATAGCCATAATATCAGCGTCTGTGCGCACCGCTGCGAGCATTGCTGGCAGAAAGCGGACATGGCCTTTGGAACCAAGCGGTGTGCGTTCGAGGAAGCGCAATTCTGGGGAAGGTATATTGATTAAGCGCTTTTCGAGATAGGTCTGGGCGATAGTTCCTTGCAAGTGCTGAGCCTGCCGCCAGAGCCGCTGTGCATTAGCACTCGGTTTTATCTCTTTGAGGCTTGCTGCGGTAATTGAAACCGAGCTTCCGCTGAACAGAATGCGCGCAGGCACACCTTGGCGCTCAAAACCAGCAAGCACGTCTTTCTGTGGACAGCCTGCAAAACAATGGAAAAGAATCGCACTCCGACCGACACTGACCCCAAGTGATGGCGTATTATCGTCATGTGCCGGGCAGCAGCACATTCCTTTGCTATTTTTCCAGTAACCTGAAAATTTTTCACAAATCTGTCTGGCAGTGCGCTGCAGAGATGAGTTAGGATTGATAGGGACGTTGCGGGACATTGAGGAGTTCCTTGCATCTGCGCCAGTTCTCCCCTTCCCGGCAGCCTCCCCTCTTCAACACGTAAGAAAACACTTTCCTACAGCTATATGTTCTACTTATGTTCTCATTCGATTCGATGCAAGATGGAGATGAATTTTGGCAAAGAAGTTATCCGTAGGACTGTTTATGATCGGGTTGTGTTCCAGTGTGGCATGGGCACAGGACGTGAGTTTACGGGAAAGCAATGGCGCTCGTGTAACGGAACCTGGGGATCAGCAGGCCGATGGAAATTCAACGTTTCAGCTATTCCAGCATGGCATTTGGCAGCCAGGAAAACCGCTAAGGCCTTCGCCCGGAGCGTCGGCAACTCATGATGACATCAGAACCAAGGTAAAAAAGAGAAAGCTCACAGGGCTTAGCCGATCAGCTTCGTCTAGACGGTCTGTTTATTTAAGCTCCATCAGGGCAGCCGAAAGAAAACACGCCCTCCCCTTTGGGTTGCTCGATGCTCTAATTTGGCAAGAATCGCGGTATAATCCGATGGCTGTTAGTCCAGCTGGAGCAGGCGGACTGACACAGTTGATGCCTGGAACCGCTTCTGATCTGGGTGTTAAAAACCGTTTTGACCCTTCCGCCAATATTGACGGGGGAGCGCGGTATCTCAAGCAAATGCTGGATAAGTTTGGTGGGATTCACCTAGCGCTAGCAGCATATAATGCCGGACCCAACGCTGTGCTGAAAGCTAGAGGCATTCCTCGATACCGGGAAACGCGGAACTACGTAAAGAAGGTTCTAGCGCGCTGGACAGAATCAAGACTGTAGGACAGAGAGCGCTCAATTATGAACTATTCAAACTCAAACCGTCTTCGACTTACCGGAAAGCTCATCAAAGGCGAACGCCACTATTTGCTGCAATGCGCCAATGAGAGTGTTTGGCGGTTAAACTTTCTGGACGCAAAGATTCCGAAGGACAGTACCGAAGTGACCATCGAAGGCGTTCAATCCGGTGTTGACGGGATTGATGTGGACTGGGTTGGCGCCAAAAAATAAACAATAGAATTGGCTAATCAAGCAGTTCAACAGCTTTTCTCTTATGCTCGGGTGCAAGATGTGCATAGCGCAGAGTCATTTCGTAATCGCTATGTCCCAGCAGCTCTCTGATTGCGTTTAAATCGACCCCTGCCATAGCCAGGCGTGATGCAAAATGATGCCGCATGTCATGCCAACGAAAATTGACAATTCCCGCCTGTTTTAAGATTGCTGCCCACGATCTTTTCACATTGTTAAAACGCATGCCATCAGCATTTTGAAATACTCTGCCCGATGATTTTGCGCATTGTTTCTGCCAACAGCAAAGAGCTTCCAAGCAAGTTCGGTTCATGGGAATATGTCTCGTCTTTCCCGACTTTGCCGTTTCACCAACAACGGCTATTGATCTCACGGTAAAATCGACATGCTGCCACTTAAGATCGAATACCTCCCCTCGCCGCATACCGGTGTGCAGCGAAAGTACGATCATTGGCTTGAGGTGATCCGTGAACGCACACTTCTTGAAATCACGAAGTTTACGATAGCCGCGTTCACGTCGCCACTGGTTTGCACTGGCCCGTTCATCGCACCTGCGTTCCTCGCGCCGATCTAACGCATCGAACAGCGACTTTAGTTCTTCATCATTGAGATAGCGAACACGCGGTCTGGTATCCTCTCTTGCCTTCTTTACTTTAGCGATTGGATTTAGTTCAATGATCTCAAAATCGACCGCCCGGTTGAAGACTGCTTTTATCGATGCGATGTCGCGATTGATGGTTGTTGTTTTATTGCCCACAGCTATTCGGCTAGCTCTCCACCGTTCCAGATCAATAACGCTCACATCATCCAATTTTCGTTTCAAAAAATCTTTGAACACGGTTCGGATCCGCTTGATATTTTGTTCGTGTGCCTTTTGATGAGATTGAGCCCAGGGTTGGAAAAACAGATCGATAAACTCACCTAGCGCGATTGCCCTCGCGTTTGATCTTTTCTCATCCATCGGATCAATACCGGAATGATACTGTGAAATTATTAGTTTAGCCTGATTTCTTGCTTGTCCAACGGCCATAGAATCTGCACGTCCAAGCCGCCAGCGCTTGCCGCGATCATATTCGCAGTAGAATGATTTTACGCCCGAAGGTTGCACGCGAACC
Source organism: Sphingomonadales bacterium EhC05 (assembly GCA_001650955.1). Classification (GTDB taxonomy): domain Bacteria; phylum Pseudomonadota; class Alphaproteobacteria; order Sphingomonadales; family Sphingomonadaceae; genus Parasphingorhabdus. The sequence goes on along the minus strand of LXYP01000029.1, from coordinate 33,061 downwards.
AGAAAACCATTTAAACGGCTATCTCTAATTTCATAAGGTCTTTTAGCCAATTTGGCACGATCTATGACAGTCTGTGTAAGCGCAGTTTGCACGACCATTTCCTTTCTATCTCAACACACGCACTCTTTCTGTAAGTGCAATGTAAGTGCAAAATGATGAAATCTACCGGGACCAATGAGTACAAAACGGGAACGCTAAAATCAAGCTATCTTTTTGATTTTATTGAATTTATAGTCCCAAATCATACCAAATCGTCCCAGTAAATATCATGCATTAATCAGCTGGGGGTGTGGGGGTCGGAGGTTCGAATCCTCTCGTCCCGACCAATTATTTCAACAGCCCAGTTGCATGCCTATGGCTCCGAGGATCAGCGTCCTTTCAGCGGCAATGGACGTAATATTTTCACCAACCATGCTGCTCTTTCAAAGCCGGTTTTTGGCGCACTCAGCGCAAATATCGAGCGTTCCGGCAGAAGGGGAACGGGATATTGACATTGGCCAAAGCCAAAATGCCGCAAATATGGATAGCGTCCCGAAGCCGCGGTTCCAGGAGTTTGTCACAATCTGACCGTTTGAACAAAGGCCCGCCGAGAACCCATCTCCGCAGAATCAATCGATCGCGAACTGGAAATGGGATGATGTGGAAAACACAACGATGAGAATGCGCGGAGCGGTATCAAAGCGAAATTCCATTATGCATCGGTTGGGAACATGCATAGACATTGCAATATCTTCATCCGGGACCAGCACATATAATGTCTATTGCACATATCATATTGACGGCGGCCATATTGATCACCCTGATGACGTCCCTATGGCTGATTTTCCGCTTTCGTAATATTGCACTGGTCGGGCAGCAGCCAACCAGTTTGATGGCCTTTGTCGCGATCCTGTTCACGTCCGGCCTGGATGTCGGTTTGATCCTGTTTCCACTCACCGAATTCCCGACCTATGAAACGGAAGCCATCTATTCTTTCACCAATCCGCTGGCCATCGAATTCGGTTTTTGGGGCTTTCTGGTTTGGGGATTTCATTTTCTGACGACATTCTATTTTTGCGTCATCGAGCCACGCGTGAAGCTGTTTGAGATCGGGTGGGTCAAGTTCATCAATAATATCGTGATTATCGCCACTTGCGCTTTCACCGGCTTCCTCTTTCTAAGCTATCTCCCGACTTATATCGACGGCATATCCGACGGCTTGCGCTATGCTCTGGTGGCAGCCGTCGTATTTCTCGCCGTATTTTCCAGCACCGATATCCGCTTCGTCATCTGGCTGAGTGTCGGCTCGTTCTTGCTATTTCTCGCACTCATCATCGCGATGCTGATTCATGGCGACTTTGGCATCGTCCAATTGTCGCAAAGCGGGCAATATCTCGGCGGCTATTTCGGCAATCTCTACCGGTTCATCAGCCCATTGACCGACTATCATGCCTTTTATCTTTTCTGGTGGTTCGCCTGGAGCATCATGATCGGCCAGTTTGTCGCCCGTTTTGTCGGTGGCTTGAAGCCCTGGCAGTTGCTCGCAGCGCTGCTGGTTTTGCCGTCCATCCCGATCGCCCTGTGGTTTTCCGTCCTGTTTCACATCCATGATCAGCAGATCGCGCTGACCGCGCCGTTGCAAATTGCCATGATCGTGGTGGGGATTATCTTTGTGATCAACTCGCTCGACTCGCTGACTCGCCTCTATTCCGAAAATTTGAACCTGACGGTCGAGCGAATCGGGCGCCTGCGCTATATCGCAGTCCATTGGCTGCTGCTGTTCGGGTTGATCCTGCTCTATCAATTCACGCCGCTGAAAATCGAATGGATCGGTATGGTTGTTATCGGGCTTTACGCTTGTATATATGCGCTCATCGTGCGGCGACGGCATTCCCTCGCCCATTCATTAATTTAAAGGTCTCAATCATTATGCCAGCGACGTCTCCGGCGGTTGCCGATAGCAAATGGGACTATATCATCATCGGCGCGGGATCCGCCGGATGCGTTCTTGCCAACCGGCTCTCGGAAGATGAGAATAATCAAGTGCTTTTGCTGGAGGCGGGCGGCAGTCATCAGAGCATTTTGGTGCAGATGCCGACCGCCCTTTCCTACCCGATGGCCTCTGCCACTTATAATTGGGGCTATTTATCGGATGCCGAACCGGCGCTGGATGACCGCGAGATAACCTGTCCTCGCGGCAAGGGACTGGGCGGAACATCATCGATCAATGGAATGGTCTATGTCCGCGGCCATAGCTGCGACTTTGAGGAATGGGAGACGGCGGGCGCAAAAGGGTGGGGCTATGCCAATTGCCTGCCCTATTTCAAACGCGCCGAAACCTGGCAATTTGGTGAAGACGAATATCGCGGCGGAAGCGGGCCGCTCGGCGTCGGTGGCGGCAATAATATGAAAGCTAATCCTCTATATCAGGCGTTTATTGATGCCGGGAAAGAGGCCGGATATCCGGCAACCGAAGATTATAATGGATATCGTCAGGAAGGCTTCGGTCCGATGCACATGACGGTGCAAGGCGGCGTCAGGGAATCGACCGAGCGCGCCTATCTGAAACCCGCCAAGTCGCGATCAAATCTGACGATCTGGACGGGTGCATTTGTGGATCGCATCCTGCTCGAAAATGGACGTGCCAGTGCCGTCATCCTGACCCATAAAAATTCGCAGAAAAGGCTGTCCGCAGCCAAGGAAATCATCCTTTCGGCAGGTTCGATTGCCTCTCCTGCCATATTGGAGCGCTCGGGCATCGGTTCAAAATCGGCGCTCAAGGCAGCCGGGGTGGAATTGCTTCACGAACGGCCGGGAGTGGGGGAAAATCTGCAGGACCATCTGGAAATCTATTTCCAGTATCACTGCACCAAGCCGGTGAGTTTGAACAATAAGCTGGGATTGTTGAGCAAGTTGTTGATCGGCGTGCGATGGTTTTTCTTCAAATCCGGCCTTGGCGCGACCAACCATTTTGAATCCTGTGCCTTCATTCGATCAGACGCTGGCCTGAAGTCTCCAGATATCCAATATCATTTCCTGCCCGCCGCGATGCGCTATGATGGAACGCCCTCGATTGATGGCCATGGCTTTCAGGTACATGTCGGTCCGAATAAACCGAAGAGCCGGGGACATGTTCATATCCGATCAGCGGACCCATTGGCGCCACCGAGTATCAAGTTCAATTATATGCAACATCCTGAAGATGTCGCTAAATGGCGGAAATGCATCCGGCTCAGCCGTGAGATTATCGGACAGCCTGCCTTGGACGCCTATCGCGGGGAAGAACTCCAGCCTGGCGACGATATCCAATCCGATGATCAGATTGATGCATGGGTGCAGGAAAATGTCGAGAGCGCCTATCATCCCTGCGGAACCTGCAAAATGGGCCTGGTCAGCGACCCGATGGCAGTGGTCGACCCTGAGTGCCGCGTCATTGGTCTGGACGGGCTGCGGATTGTCGATGCCTCGGTCTTCCCGACAGTGACCAATGGGAATATCAATGCGCCGACGATCATGGTCGCGGAAAGAGCTTCCGACATCATATTGAACCGGCCGCTTTTGCCGGCATCGTCTGCATCGAGCTGGATCGACGAAAATTGGCAGACGCAGCAGCGCAGCACACAGGCTGTTCGAATCCACGATTGATCGTCCAGATCGGCTTTTCCGTTTGCGATTGCGGTCCATGAGATAGGCACAGCTCCGCGGCCGATTTCGGTCATATGACTGGGCTGCATGCAGGGCTTTGCGGAAAAGATAAATTTTCTTCGCTGCCCGCCGCGGAAAATGACGAATTTTGGAAATCGGCATGGCCGTGTCGAGCTGCCCCGTCTCCGAAGCGGAAAATCGTCAAATCCGCTTTCCTACAGAAAACCATATAGGTTATTAGTTTCGCATATTTTACCAAATAAGGCGAACTATTCCATGTCCCAGTCATATAACCCGATTTCCGACATCAACGGCCATATATCGACGTCAATATTGGCACCTGCCCGGCTTTCACCGGATCGAGCCATATGCCCCGCGCCTTGCGGGGGAACTTTTCGATACGGGCATCAATATGGGCCCGGGAATCGCAACCGGCTTTCTTCAACGCAGTCTCAATGCCCTCAACCGTAATGGCAGGGATTTTACTGAAATAGCGGTGGATCGCCAAATCGGCGGCAAGACGCTTGCCGCTTTGCAGACGTTTCTGCAGCGGCGCAGACCGGATGGCGAGACCATATTGCTAAAAGCGGTCGAGGCCTTGCAGGGTGCGCGCTATATCAAACTCGCCGAGCAACGTCCGGCAAATGAGGCGTTTCTTTACGGCTGGCTCGCGCATCGTATCAGCTGAACCCGGGGCCGTATATTTTTCCCTAACTATGTCAGCTTTGTCAGCTTCGCCGATAATATCCCGTTTCATTTCACGATCTCTCGCGAATATCAAACCTGTCTTGGCCCTAACTTTGACTAACTTTGACCATTTTGAAATCTGCATATCCCACGAAAGGAATTGTCCCCATGTCCCTTCTCTCTGCCCTTATCGGACCTGTTTCCAAAATTATCGACAAAATCATTCCTGATCAGCAGGCGCGTGATCAGGCCAAGCTGGAACTGCTCAAGCTGGAAGGCAGTCAGGAACTCAACCAGCTGCAAGTTCAGATGTCGGCGATATTGGCCGAGGCCCGCTCACCGGACCCATGGACCAGCCGGGCGCGCCCGAGCTTTCTCTATGTCATGTACCTGCTGTTGCTCTGGTCTATCCCGATGGGCTTGATCGCTGCGGTCCGTCCCGAAGCCGCGCGGGATATTGCCACCGGGATGAACGTCTATCTGGCGGGCATACCTGAGCCGCTCTACGCGCTCTTCGGTACCGGCTATCTGGGTTATACTGTGGCGCGCCAATGGGGCAAGATTCGCGGAGTAGAGAAATAGCAGATCAACCGATTTGCCTGAGGTACGCGATTTTACATTTCAAACTGGTGATTTCAGGTCAAATATCGACAGAAACCCGCCGGATTAATGCAATATTTACGAAATGGGCTTGCCTTGCTGACCCGTTTGCGAATAAAGGGGCAAGTCTAGTTCATCCAAAGGGGATATTTTAAATGACTACCGAAACAAATTTCCGCAAAATGCTCGCTGTAGCTGGCGGTCTTGCACTTGCTGTTCCTGCTCTTTCTGCATGTGCAGAACAAGCTGAAGACGCTGCAGCAGTAGCCGAATGTGCTGCTTGTGCTGCTGGCTGTGCCGCTGACGAAGCTGCTTGTGCTGCTGGCGAAGCTGCATGTGCTGCTGGCGAAGCTGCATGTGCTGCTGGCTGTGCCGCTGGTGATGCTGCATGTGCCGCTGCTTGTGCTGCTGGCGATGCTGCTTGTGCAGCTGCAGACGCAGTTACCGAATAAGCTAAGCTTATTCAGCATTGGAAAATGCATTAGAAAGGCTGTTTGAGCTTACAAGCCAAATAGCTAAGGAGGGCGTCTCGCTAGTACCCAGAGTGGTACCGGCAGACGCCCCTTTCGTTCAATATCAACATTATCCCCAAGGGGATTGTGTCGCGCCGGGTAACAAGTCGCGCTGGTTTTACCATGCGCACAAACCGGAAGAACGCGAGGAAGGCGAACATGGTCATTTTCACCTGTTCCTGCCGCTCGAAATGTTCGATGATGTCGAACCTTATTATCAGCCGCCCGCCAAACTGCCCAATGGCAAGAAGACCCAAGGCGTCGTCCATTTTGGCGCGCTCAGCTTTGGCCTTGATGGCATGCCGCTCAGCTGGTTCACCACCAACTATTGGGTGACCTACGAATATATGATGCCGGCATCGGCAATTGCCGCCAAGTTGAAGCAATTTGACATGACCGGTGCGCGGGGTGACCCTTTGGTCAACGACTGGCTAACCGCTGCGGTACAACAATTTCACGATCCGATCATCGAGATGGTCGAGCAGCGGGATGCCCTGCTCATGGAAAAGAAGCATGAGCTCGGCTCTGCCGTATTTGAAAATAAGAAAGTCGAGATCCTGTCGCGGCAGGCCTTTGATCTCTAGGCTTCAATAGTCAAAACCGGGATTGGTCCGCTTCAGTTTACGCATCAGACCAGGCCAGATCAAATTATCGCCAAAGCCTTGCTGGAAGGCTGCTGCGCCCTGCTGATAGACTCGGTGGCCCATATCTTCGCTCTCTTCATGCAGATGCTCTGCCCCGCCAACCGATTGTGCCAATATCTGGGTTTTGCAAGCATTCTCGAGAAAATACATCCGCAAGAATGCGATCGCACAATTCGGGCCCATCGTCAGCGTGCCATGATTGCGGAGGATCAAAAGACTTTTTTCTCCGAGATCATTGATCAGCCGGTCACGCTCTTCGAGATCAAGGGCAATGCCTTCATAGTCGTGATAGGCGACATCGTCATGCACCTGCATGGAAAACTGGGTGTAGCGCCTGAGTCCTTCCTTCTGGACTGAAACCGCGATGCCGTAGGGCGTGTGGACATGGATCACACAGCCCGCATCTTCGCGGGCGCTGTGCACGGCGCTGTGGATGGTAAAGCCCGCCGGATTGGTAAAATAAGAGGTCTCCTGCTTGATGTTGCCATCCAGATCAATCTTGACCAAAGCCGATGCGGTCATCTCGTCAAACATCACGCCATAAGGGTTGATGAGAAAGCGTTCTTCGCCATCCTCATCCGGCAGTCTTGCCGAAATATGGGTAAACACCAGATCCGTCCAAGCGTGCATTGCACACAGACGATAAGTCGCCGCAAGCTCGCATCGAATTTGCCATTCAGCATCAGAAACCTTGCCTTCCACGCGTTCGACTTCTTGAGGGTCTGCAATCGCGAAGCCTGCGCCGACGCTCATGGCATTGTCGGTGGGTTGAATTGCTGTTGCCATAATGAGTTCCTCTGCCGCAGTTTTATTTGATCGTTGGCCGATCTTCGCACGGAATCTGGCGGATCGCAACATTCGATATGGAGGGGAGAAGCAGCACAGCTCAAATAATCGGGATGCTGTAGAAAATCCCAGTGGACAAGATAATGGCGAGCACGCACATCGGTGCATCTAACCATCTTTCATATTGAGAAATCTAATGGCAGAAACAGAATTGACGGGCCCAGATATCCATCATTGGGTAGACAGATTTTCGGCCGCGCTGGACCGCAATGATATTCAGGCTGCCAGCGCGCTTTTCGCGGACAATGGCGCTTGGCGGGATGTTCTGGCATTTACCTGGACGATCAAAACCTGTGAGAGTCCAGGCGATATTCATGCGATGCTGAATGCGACTCTGGCGAAAATTGAACCCCGCAACTGGCGGGTTGAAAGCGGCGAAAGTGCCGCGGAGGGTTGGCTGCTGTTCGAGACCAATGTTGGAAAATGCAAAGCCTATTTGCGCCTCGAAGAAGGCCTGGCGCTAACTCTGCTGACTGCTCTTCAAGACCTCCACGAACATCCTGAACCAACTGGAAAACTGCGTGAAACCGGCCTTTATAATGATGGCGACAAGCGCAATTGGCGCGACCGCCAACATGCCGAACAGGCCAGTCTTGGCGAGGAGGTGCAACCTTATGTCCTCATCGTCGGCGGCGGCCAGGGTGGTCTGGCGCTCGGCGCGCGTCTGAAAGTGCAAAATGTCCCGACATTGATCGTTGATCGCCATCACCGGTCCGGCGACCAATGGCGCGCCCGGTACAAGTCCCTCACCCTCCATGATCCGGTCTGGTATGATCACATGCCCTATCTGCCCTTCCCTGAAAGCTGGCCGATCTACACGCCCAAAGACAAGCTCGGTGATTTCCTCGAATCCTATGCCAAGATCATGGATCTAAATATCTGGAATAGCACCGAATTTAGCGCAGCTTCCTATAATCAGGACCGCGCTTGTTGGAACGTCACTGTCCAACGCGACGGCGAAACAATCGAATTACACCCCGCCCATCTGGTGATGGCGGTTGGCAATGCCGGCTTCCCCCGCAAGCCCGAATTCGATGGCGCATCGACATTTGCCGGTGAGCAATATCATTCCAGCGAATTTACCAGCGGGGAGGCATTTTCCGACAAGAATGTCGTCGTCATCGGAGCCAATAACAGCGCCCATGACATTTGTGCGGATCTCGTCGAAAATGGCGTTAAACCAACGATGATCCAGCGATCGTCGACCTTGATTTTGCGCGGAGAAACCAATAGCAAAATGGCTCGTCCGCTCTATTCCGAAGAAGCGGTTGAACAAGGACTGACCACAGAACGGGCAGATTTCCTCAATGCTTCCATGCCGTTGCGGATGAGCGAGCAGATGCAGAAGCAGATGTGGGACCATGTCGCAGTCGCCGATGCGGATTTCTACGAGACGCTTGCGCAAGTTGGTTTCCAACTCGATTTCGGCGAAGATGGCACCGGGTTGTTCATGAAATATCTGCGCACCGGATCGGGATATTATATCGACGTCGGGGCCTCGGCAATGGTTGCAGATGGCCGGATCGCATTGAAATCGGGCGTCGCAATCGAGCGGCTGACAAGCGACAGCGTGCTGTTGAGTGACGGGACCAAATTGCCGGCCGATGTGATCATCTATGCCACTGGTTTTGGATCCATGGAAGAATGGGTCAAGCGCCTGATCTCACCGGAAGTGGCTGAACGGATTGGAAAATGTTGGGGATATGGCTCGGGAACCAGAGGCGATCCGGGACCATGGGAAGGTGAACTGCGCAATATGTGGAAACCTACGGCGCAGGAAGGGCTTTGGTTCCACGGCGGCAATCTGCAGCAATCCCGCTTCTATTCTCGCTATTTGGCTCTGCAACTGAAGGCCCAATATGAAAATCTGGAGATTGAAGTTTACAATTAGTCAGGCCGCAATATTCTCAGGTAGAATTTTTAGGCTCTGCAAATTGACTTCCGGACGGCAGCCAGGCGCGACAAACATCTCTTTCGACGGGCGCGAGAAACTCTCGATCAGCGATTTGCTATTCGCGACAAAATGCTCGCTGAAACGAAAGTAAAAAAGGCCATATTTCAATCGCTTGAAAATCTCGTCGGAAAAGCTTCTTTCATTCCAATTTCGGCTGGCTTAAATGAGTAAGGCGTTGATTAAATTGTTAATATAGCCCGATAGGAGAATATATGGTCAGAATGAAGACAATCGTAGCAACGGTCGCTCTGTCTGCATTGGTGGCGGCCTGTTCTGGTGGCGGTTCTGAATCAAGCGAACCCGCACCCTCCTCCGAAAATCAAACATCCGAAGCTGCGGCAGCACCTGATATCAAGGCTGCACCGGTAGAGACCGGACCACCAGCTGCGGATGATATCGCGACTCTGGACGGCGTGGATTATGCCAGTCTGACAGGTGATTCAGCGTCTGGGAAACGTGTCTTCGCCCAGTGTCGTACCTGCCATGTGACCGATCCAGGCATCAACCGGATCGGATCATCTCTCGCCGGAATCATCGGCTCGCCAGCCGGTTCTGTAGCAGGGTTCAAATATACCGATGCAAATAAAAACAGCGGAATCACCTGGACCGAAGAAAAAATGTTTCAATATCTCGAAAATCCTCAGCGCGTCATCCCGAAAACGAGGATGATCTTCGGAGGCATACCTGACGCACAGAAACGTGCTGACTTGATCGCCTATCTGAAAGATCCCAGCTGATCCAAATGCAAATCAAATCCAAGAGGCTGGGATAGTCCCGGCCTCTTTTTTGACATCAGTTCAGTCTCAGGCCGCCATTTCTTTCCGAGCCAATTCGCATTGCGACCAGATTTCACTGAGCGCCGTAATCAACTGATCAATATCACCATCACTATGGACCGGTGAAGGCGTAATCCGCAGCCGCTCTGTTCCGCGCGGCACCGTCGGATAGTTGATCGGCTGGACATAGATACCGTGATTATCCATCAACCAGTCGCTGATAAATTTGGCCTTATGCGGGTCACCGACCATCACCGGGATGATGTGACTGGGGTTTGGCAAGTGCGGGATGCCCATGCGATCTAGCGCCTTACGGACGGTTTCCACACGTTCCTTGTGCATGTCCCGCTCGTCATTGCTTTCCTTCAAATGCTTGATGCTCGCGCAGGCGCCAGCTGCTATTGCCGGAGGAATGGCGGTCGTGAAAATAAAGCCGCTGGAAAAAGTACGGATATAATCGCACAAATCTTTAGAAGCCGCGATATAGCCGCCCATCACGCCAAATGCCTTGCCCAGCGTGCCTTCGATGACCGTGATCCGGTCCATCAGGCCTTCGCGTTCGGCGACGCCGCCGCCGCGCGGTCCGTAGAGTCCGACAGCATGGACTTCGTCGATATAGCTCATCGCATTATGCTTCTCGCAGACGTCGAGAATTTCTGCGATTGGAGCGATATCACCATCCATCGAATAGACGCTTTCGAACGCGACCAGCTTGGGTTGGTCGGGATCAAGCTCACTCAACTTGCGGTCGAGATCTTCAGGTGAATTATGTTCGAAAACAATGCATTTTGCGCGGCTGTGCCGAATGCCCTCAATCATCGAGGCATGATTCAACGCATCAGATAGTACGACACAATTGGGGATCCGGGAAGCCAGTGTCCCGAGCGCAGCCCAGTTGGATACATAGCCAGACGTAAAAATCAGCGCGTCTTCCTTTTTGTGAAGGTCAGCCAATTCATTCTCGAGCAGCACATGATGATGGTTGGTGCCAGAAATATTGCGCGTGCCCCCTGCCCCGGCGCCGCATTCATCAATCACACGATGCATGGCTTCGGCAACTTTGGGATGCTGGCCCATGCCGAGATAATCATTGGAGCACCAAACGGTCACCTCGGTCGTGCCGTTTTCAACATAGCGAGTGGCATGCGGATAGGAGCCGGCCTTGCGTTCAATTTCGGTGAACACCCGGTAGCGCCCCTCTTCGCGCACAGCATCTAGTTCACTGCTAAAAAATGCCTCATAGTCCATGCCCAAACTCCTTATTCAAATCTTTTTTCTTTCGGCTCAACCATGGACCATTGCCAAAGACGAGAATCGCGAAATGGAATCACGAAAAAAGTTCCCATGCTGCAAGCGGGAACAGAAAGCAAATCAGCCCCCTAAACCGATATAGGAACTTATTCTGCCAACGCAGCTATCAAACTCAAATATATAGCGATTCCCAAAAATACGACAATGGAGAGTAGCGCTGCCAGCTGCAAGTGTTTCGAACCAGAATCACCGCTAAAATGATCAAAATGCGTTGGCAGCTATTTATCGCGCCTTTTTGCAACAGCACAGAGACAGTTCAGCGTCCAAAAGAAGTGGAAAACCCGGCCAACAGGATAGTCCAAGCTCCTGTCAGTTTGGCAGTTACAGCAGCTGGCGATCGTTACAGACCAGCGGCTGTCCAGATTTCGATGTTGCAATGGATCTGCATCATGGGCGGATGACAGCGTGCGCAGGCCTCGATCTTGGAAAATATCATCGACCCCAAATGGCTCAAGACATGAATGTTACAGAATTTGTCATCGCTTTATCAGCCTTTGTAACAAGCCTGCTCAGGCCGACTCCCGTAGAAAGAATGCCGACGAAACAAGAATATTCGACGGGGAAATGTAATGGGTTATTCGAAAGCCGTCAAAGCTTCCGCAATTGCACTGGCGATGATGGCAGCGGCTGCGCCAATCAATAGCGTCCATGCGCAAACCGGTGATCAGAATGACGCCATGGTCGCTCAGGCGCTAGAGCAGATCTACGCGGGTGGAGCAGAAGCTGCCTATCAATTGCTGTCTCCAATTGCCGGACAAAATGCGGGCGATCCCGACTATGACTTTGCCTTGGGACTTGCGGCACTGGAGACAGGTCGCCATGGCGAGGCGATCATTGCTCTGCAACGGGTGATCGCTCAGCAACCTCGCAATGCAAGAGCACAAGCGGAACTGGCGCGAGCATATGCAATGGCAGGCGATGTCGATACCGCGCGAGCCGAATTTGAAACCGTACGCGGAGACCCTTCGATCCCCGATCCAGTGCGCAACAGGATCGATGGCTTGGTCCGCAAACTTGACATCGCAATTGCGGGAGGTGCATCCGAAATCACCGGCTATTTTGACGTTGAAGGCGGCTATGATAGCAACATCAACACGGCCACCGATGCGATCTCGATTACATTGCCGCTCTTTGCCTTTTTGGGACCGGCCAATCTTAACGGTGCCGCACGCGAACAAGACGCAGGCTTTTTTCAAATTCAGAGCGGCCTTTCCGGCTCGACTCCGCTAAGCCGGCAAACACGGTTGTTCGGTTCGCTGCTTGGAAACTGGCGCGACAATGTGGACAGCCGTTTCGTTGATCAGGCATCGATCGTCGGGACGATGGGGCTTTCCCATAGTCTGGCCAGCGGTGATGTCATTTCATTGTCCGGGCAAGCGCAAAGATTTTACCTTGGTCAAAACGGCTTCCGCACCAGTTTTGGCGGCGACATCCGCTATACGAAGCGACTGTCCAATGACCGCGCGCTCTCGGTTAGCGGACAATATTTCCGGCTCGACTATGACAATAATCCATTGCAGGACGCAGAACGTTTTTCTGGCAGAATCACCTATGCAGATCAGACTGTCTATGGCGGCATCGGCGGCGGCAAGGAGGAAACCCGCCGGATTGGCGCAGATCAATTGAGCTATGGCTTCGTCAACGCTCAGCTTGGCGGCGAATGGAATGTGACCGAAAAGGCATCGTTCATGGCAGGCGCAAGCATCGAATATCGAAATTATGACAGCCGCGATCCGCTGTTCCTAAAGGGCAGGAAGGACATCCAATATGACGGATCAATCGGTCTGCGATATCGGATAACCGATGTCTTAAGCGTCCGGCCGCGAGTCAGTTACACCCGCAACGACAGCAATGTCGGACTGTATGATTATGACCGCTGGACGGCCTCTGTCGGCGCCCGCCTCAGCTTCTAACTCTGGAGAGACAACCATGCGAGATTCCAACTGGATGAATGACGTGAAATTGGCCAGTGCCAGCGCACTGACAACGACCCTATTCGCGATTTTTGTCCCCTGCTCTCCCCTTTGGGCGGCGGACATCATGTTCACTTCTGCTGGTGGCGGAGCAGTTTCCGGGGAGAATGGTGATGGCGAACAGCAAATCGCTTCGGGGATCGTGCAGCTGAAGCTCGACGACGGTACGATCGTCAGCATCACCGGACCCGCACGTTATTCCTTGTCTGCTGATGGTCAACTGTCCATAGCAAGTGGCGGCTTTACTGCCTCTGCCCCGGCCAGCGGATCGCCGCAACCAATCATCGCTGGCAATGGCAGTCAAATGACTTTGAAGCCCGGCAGCAGTGCGAATGGGAAGATCGCCACAGACGGGAGCTTCTCTGGATTTGCGCTGAGCGGTTCGATACAGGTGGCGAGCAATGGTTCCAGTCGCAATTTTCCAGCAGGCCGGGCATTTCGATCCGGCAACGGCTCCGGCCCATCCTCTGCGATAACCGCTGGCGTCCAACCCAATCGCAGTGGCGGTCAGACGCCGTTGCAACAGATTCAACAGGCTCAGCGCAACGCAACCCAATTTCTTGCAAACGCCAGCCAGACGACGCCCACTTCTCTGGGCTTTGCGGGTGTCGCGCAGACTCAGCCCTTCGTGCCGGGCACATTACAGGCGGCGACAACACCGGCACAATTACAGGCATTGGTGCAGGCGCAGACGGGGCAGATCAATCCCGCCCTTGCCCTGCAATTGATCACCGACATTCTTGCGGCTCTGCAATCGACGGGAGGGCTGGGTTCTTATACCGGACTGACGCCCGCGCAAATACAGGCGCTGTTGCTCAACCTCCAGACATTTGGCGTGCCATCGGGCATATCACAGTTCCAGCTCGAACAATTTCTGCGCGCCTTGGGCAATGCCGGATTTGCGGTCACGGGCATTGCCGGTCAGGGGCCAAATTTTGGCTCGCTGGCCGACCTGCTGGCACTGGTGTCCTCCGGCGGCATGATACCGGCGGGCGATCCTACCATTCAGGCGCTGATCGACCTGCTGTTTGCCAACGCCTTTCCGCCTGGTCTGGATCCCGATGAGCTGGCGCGCTTGTTCCGTCTGGCCGGCTATACGGTTCCGCCGGGCTTTGGCGGTGGTACCGGCGGCACCCCTACGCCATCTCCGACCCCAACTCCAACGCCTCCACCTGTCTTGACCGGATCAGATGGCGTTCGCCCGGATGACAGTCGCAGCGATATCAACATCGCTTTTGCCAAGATCACCGAAACCGGCGGGGATAGTCCGGTCACCCTGATCTTCGATGCCGGTGAATTTGTCGGCTACCGGTTGCGCAGCGGCTTTGAAATCAAGTTCGACAATCGTGACGAAGTCGAAATGGGAGGAGATCAGGGCATTATCGGCTGGTCTCGGCTGGCGGGCGGATCGAAAGTGCTCGGCGGTACACGCGGCCCGAATAGCGGCGACCATTTTGTCTATGCTGTCCCGATGGCCAATCGCCCAACCGGAGGCCTCGTCACCTATGATCTGATCGGTGCAACCAGCCCCACTGTCCGCGATGACAGCGTGGCAGCGGGCAGTTTTGATGGAACTCTCGCCGTCTCATTTAGCACGGGCAATATTTTGCTGGGGATGGATGCGACGGTCATTATCTCCAACGATATCTACAATATACTGACCGCAGGCGGCCTGACCGCGCCAAGTATTCAGGTCGGTTCCACCGGTCGGTTTAGCGGAGAGGTTGATCTGCCAAACGGCGTCGGCATCGCTTGCAATCAGGGGGATTGCCGGTTCATTTTCAACGGCTTTCTGGCAGGCGAAGGCGCAAGCCACGCAGGCTTCGCTTATACGATCCGCGATGATCGCGGCAACAATGTCACCAAATGGATCGATGGCAGCGCCGCCTTTGTCAAAACTGCCAATAGCGGCGACACGCCCAATCCGATCACCAAGACATTCCGCGGTGTGCAGATCAACGACAGTTTTGCCCAGCCAGTTGCCGGCAATTTCGGTTCACTGATAACCGCGACGAGAAACTTCCGAACGCGCGGTGAAAATGCGGCGGATGAAGGCGGTGCTTTCCGCATCGAAGATCTCGCCGGCGCCAGCCCAACCAACAAGACTGATGTCACCGAAGTCCGCGTCAACGCTGGCGTCGGCTCTGCATTCCGGAATATCGGAACCGCCCGAAATGCCGACAATGGCGCGCTCGGCGACGCGATCGGCTGGACCCGCTGGACCGATGGTGAATTTGACAATCTCAATGGTGGCAAACGTGTCTTGAGCGGCAGCGAGTCGATTCACTATATCTGGGGCGGAAATCCAACCGGCACCCTGCCCTCCGGCCGCGCAGAATATGCTGTCGGTGGCGGCACCCGGCCAACGCGCGTTGACGGGATAGGCGATCCCGGGACGTTTGAAGGGGAAATCGCGATCGACTTTGCCAGCATGAAGATCGGCTGGGATACGATAATCGGGATGGGCAATGATCGCTTCAATTTCCTGTCCGAAGGTGGCCTGGAAAGTCTGTCGATCGACTTCAACAACACGTTCCAGGGCGAAGGCATTGTGGTCTCCGAACTTGGCAGATGCACGGGTTGTACGGGGACGGCAAATGGCTTCCTGACCGGAGAAGAAGGCCGTTATGTCGGATTTTCCTATGAGATCGGGACGACAGACTTTGGTGCCATTCACGGCGTCGCCGGTTTTGAACGCGCTGATCTTGCGGACGCGCCGGAAGAAATCACCCGAAATGAGCAAGCCATCGCAACCGCTGGCCGATTTTCTGCCGAAGTCCAAAGCCGCGTGCAAACAACCGGTTTCACCGATGGACAGTTGAGCAGCTATCGCGGCTTGGCAAATTTTGAAGGTACACGCGATACCGCGCAAATCCTGGACTTTGGCAGTGCCGGTGACGGGATCGTCAATTGGTCCCGATGGGCCAATGGCCTTGCCACTTTAACCAGCGCGAGCGGCGGTGGAACATTTGATTTTCCAGCCAATGGCGGTCAACATTTCATCTATGGGTCGCCGGCGACAAATCTACCGGGCAGTGGTACCATATCTTATGAGTTGGCGGGTTTTACGTCGCCGACAAGCAGCGATGGTTCGCTGGATCCGGGTAGCTTTTCCGGTCAATTGGCGGTTGCATTTGGAGCAACGCCGCAGGTCGGCCTTGATTTCAATATCGGGATAGGCGGAACCGATTATCTGCTCTCGACAGCGGGCGGCGCCGCTGATCCCAGCAATGGTGGTCTGGGTGTGACATTGAATGGCGGCTCCGGTACCAATTTTGGCTTTGCCAGCATCCTGAACATGGACGCAAATGGCAGCCTCTGCGCCGATGGATGCCGCGCGACGATCAACGGCTTTCTCGCGGGAGATGGCGCAAGCCACGCTGGTGTTAGCTATAGTTTCGTCAACAAAAGCGGTAACAATAATCTTACGGTGAATGGCACTGCCGCCTTCGGTGCGGCGGGTGCGGCATCGTCATCCCTTGCGGGGAATAGCGCGACCTCAGGCTTGTCAAATGAGTGGGCAGGATGGACGACGATGACCGGCAATCGCACGCTTTCAATGAATGGTGGAGCGGCATTCAATCCATCCTTGATCAACGGGATCGGGCGAGTTGATCGGGAAATCATTTCTGCTCTTCGCGAACGTCTCGGATCAAATTTCTCGTTCAAGTGAGATTATTTCACCGCGCGGCAGAGAGCAATGGGGTAAAACTGGGTCTAGGCGACAAGCCTAACAGTCTTTGTCATCTCTCTAACAGGAGGTGTAACTGGAACATCCAGCGCTTCTGCGTATTTTTGATCAGGCATCGAGCGGATAACCGCTCACTCATTTGATAAAATGCGAAGGGGATTTTCATCATGACCACAAAAAGGCTATTTTCCAGTGCTCTCACTGCGCTTGCCATTGCAAGCATCGCCGTGTCTCCAGCCCAGGCGGCCAAGAAGAAGAAAAATGTCGAGGTGGTGAAATGTGATACCTCTTACGGCACCGTCGCTGTGACGGACGGGGATACACAAGGTTGGAGCAAGTTCGGTCTTTCCAGTCCGCGCGGGATGCTCGGGGCGATTGTACAGGAATCAGGATGTTTCACCCTGCATACGGGTGCTGACGGCCAGCCCGCAGATTATCTAATGTCAGCCATTGCCGGATCTCAGGAAGAAGTCGATCAGACGATGAGTGTCGCCAAAACCGCGTTGACCGAAGGGCTGGTGCGATCCGGCGCCGCGAGCACGGTTCTGAGCAGAGTTCCGATGGGCGGTGCGCTCATTGGCATGTTTGGCGGCCTGGGCGGCAAGAAGAAAACGATCACTGCCGGTTTGCGCCTGATGAACCCCGCAAATGGCCAGACACTGATCTCCGGCAGCGGACAAAGTCAGAAATCAACCATCAAAGTTCTGGGCAGAAGCGATTGGGTTGCTGCCAGCCAAGGGCAGTTCGGGCGATATGGAAGCTCGAAGGATGGCAAGATGGTCACCAGCGCCTTTATCGAAGCCTTTAACGGACTAGCTTCGCAAGCAGGCGCACTTGCCGCTGCACAGCAAGCCGCCGCTGCCGCTCCGACAGCAGCGGCCACCGCCAGCTATACAGTGGCAGTGGATACCACAATGTTGAACGGACCAAGCAAGACAGGCGGCAAAGTCCGAAATTTGCGGGCAGATACCAAGCTCAGCCCTACCGGCAACAAAGACGGCCTGTTTGTAGAGGTAACGGACAATTATGGAACCAAGGGATGGGTTTCAGTCGAAGACCTGCGCTAACGCGACCCGAGCGCAGCGACATCGCTGATTAGAAAGGGCGTCTTCCACCGAGGAGGGCGCCCTTTCAACTTTATCTAGTCCCCGATGAGAATGAAGGGCGCCCAGACCGCCGGATGGGAAGCACCGGCAATGGTCTCGCTCTCCATCAGCTCCAGCATCGCCTGTTGCAGTGCCGCGGCCCGACTCAATCCGTCAACGACTGCTCCCTTCACCGTGGAAATTGAAAGAACGGTGGCGGCATCGTCACGCACAGGCCAATGGGACAGAAGCAGTGATCGGCTGCCAGCCAATCGAAACGCCTTCGCAAGCCCCGAATAGGTCGGTGAAGACGCATTTTGTCCACCACCGCTATTGCATGCCGACAATATCACCCAGTCTGCCGGAATATTCATTGCCGCAATTTCACTCGCGGTCAGCAGACCGTCATCTTCAAGGCTTTGCTGATTGGGCGGCGTAAACACGAGCGCAGGTTCCGAAAGGCCTGCGATCTCGCCGCTGGTAAGACCATGGGTAGCGAAAGTCACAACCGAAAATGGCGTGAAGTCGAGAGACCTTATCGCGGGCTCGGTAAATTCTGTTCCCGTCAGCAAAAGGCTATTTTTTGCCCCGAACTCCTCACTCATCCTGCTCAATTCCGTCTTGGCCCCAGGGAGAGTTGGCAGGTCTGACAAAGAACTTATATCAACCGATCCGCCCCGGAACAGGCTCGCATAAGATATCTGGCCTTGGCTGTTTTGCGCCAGTACCGGAGCACCGAGTCCAGCAAATCTCACATCGGCATTGTCGCGCTCGGTCACCAGCTGCTTCGATAAATCCGTGGCAATGGCCACCGACTTGTCCCGGATCAACCAGGCGGCTTTGGCAAGGCTTTCGGTATTTTCATAAGGTTTCGTGAGCAGCAAGGCGGGAGAGATAGATGCCAATGTCCCGCTTGCGGGAAATAATAATTCAGTCTGCTTTTCTAATTTTGCGTAAAGTTCATCGGCAAATAACAGCTTGAACAATTGATGCGCTGCATCCGTATCAAATTTGACCTGATCTGGTGCCGCTAACGCATAGCGGGCATCATCGATACTCTCGACTATCCGTTGACGCAAATTGGTTGCAATACTACCCCGCGCTGGGTTTGCTGACCAGTGAACGGCATCTTTTGTGACGGCCAGCGTAAGGATTTCATCGACCAAATTAAGCGAAAATATCGCTGCTTGCTCTGGACGCAGGTTCGATTGAATTTCCGTGAGAGAGGGTACCGATGGACGACTGATTTCGGCAAGCTGGGGAAATAATATTGCAATTTCATTCTCTGTTTCATTGACTCTATTGCTCAGCTGTTGGGCCGTTTGGCTCAGTTCGGAAAGACTGTCAGAGCCTTTCGCTTCCGCTGTGGTCAATTCCTGCAAAGCGACGCGCTCCGCCGCACGCTCCTTGCGGAGCCGTTCAATCAAATCACCCACACCTTCATCACGAGCGGCAGCTCGTGCCGCCAAGTCGGCGTTGGCAAGCGACATTTCGGATGCCAGCGCCAGCTGTGCACCTCTAATGGCTTCGACCTCCTGGCCGGCCCGGATTGCGATCATAGCGTAAGTGGCAAAACCACTGGTCATTACGGGAGCGAGAGAGATGAGTTGAGGGCGAGATGCGGTATAGTCGAAGAGATGTTTCTCCAACCGATCGGCCGCTTTTCGGGAAATCTCGAGTGCCTCATCTGTTCTGCCTGCTTGGGCCAAAATTGTCGCATAGGAAAATTCAGCATTGGTTGCTCGCCGGCTGCTTGCCTCTAATCCTTTCGCTAGAATTTTGCGTCCTGACTCGGCATGGATCATGGCCTCGGCCAGTCGGCCGTTGGCGAGCAGGCTTCTTGCATAGACAATTTCAGACATGCCGATATTGGCATCATCCTTTTCCAGATCCGCAGAGTTGTTTTCCCAGGCTATTCTATAATAGTCCAATGCTTCCTCAAAACGCCCCAATGACGTCAGAATGCGTGCGAGCTGGGCATTGGCATGCCCTCGTGACGCGGGATCGCCGCCTGCATTCATCGTTTGTGCGTAAGCCAGCGCGGATCTGGCAATGGTCAGTGCCTCGTCCATTTTCCCCTGATAGGCCAACACGTCAGACAGCATTGACATCGGATTATACACATTCGGAGAACCTTCTTTGTGCAGTTGCAGCTCCAAATCGATCAGCCGGCGGAACAGGGGTTCTGCCTCGGAATATCGTCCAAGCTGCGTCAGCACAGCGGCTGATCCGTGCAGTGCAAGCGAGGTAACCGGATGGTCAACTGGCAAGTGCATATGCGCGATCCGTGCAGCGCGCGCCATCATGTCAGCCGTGCCAATATCATCTTGGAAATACATGGTTACACCACAGTTGCTGAGGTTATTGACGATCATGGGATCGCTGGGCGGCAAATGTTTTTCCGACAGGCTGGCGGCCTTACACATTTGCGTTTTGGCGGTTTTCAGATCGCCGCTTTTAAACGTGAGATAGCTTCTTGCATTATAGGCTAGTCCGGTTTCCGCGCTGTCTTCGCCATAATCTCGAATGGCGCGTTCCATCGACAAATTGGCATATTCATTTGCCCGATCCATCTTCTTTTGATCGGTCGAGATCAGGGATGCATAAGCATATACTTCTGCCATGAACGGTTGATCACCCAGCGCATATTGCCGGGCCAGTGCTTCGGCCTTGGTGATCGCCGCCCATGCCTTTTCATATTCCTTGGTATAAAAGTAGGAGATGGCAATATGCTTCATCATCCATGCCTGTCGCCGGGGAGTCATTGCCGGGTGATGACCATATTCCTGTTCAAAGGCGAGCCACGCGTCCCGCTCTGTATCAGGCTTGGCAAATCGATCACGCGCTTCCATTTCAATCAGCTTTTGATCCATCGGAGTTGATGGATCAGCGCTGATAGCTGCGTCAGGCATCTTGTCTGATACCGGCGAACTTCTCGCAACATTCTCCGCCAGCGCGTTGGGCACATAAACTGCTGACCACAGCATAAAGGCGCCGATGCTGAGAACAGGCTTGCTGAGGATAGATATTCGCATCTTAGATATCCCTAAACTAACAACCACTGTGTCCAACATAGGATTGTCAAACTTCAGAGAATAGGACGAATTGTACAATCTGATCTTGTTCCACTTGAAAAACTAACAGCATTTGTCACTGCCCTCCGCACCGTTTTAGATGCTATTATATGTGACTAGTTCTGAAGCCATTTTTGGATTAGATTTCGCATATGACCGGTCTCAAAATATTGCATATTGAAGATGATGAACAGACTGCGGAAACGGTGCGAGACTCTATGACCATTGCTGGTGACAGCGTCACCTGGTCGTCAAATGGGACCGATGGTCTGCGAACCGCAGCCTCATCCGAGTTCGACCTGATCATTCTCGACAGGATGCTGCCGGATATGAGTGGGATTGATATCATCGGCAAATTGCGAGAGGCCGGCGTTGATGTCCCGGTGCTGATGCTGTCCGCTTTGGGCCGCACGGAAAACCGGATCGAAGGACTAGACGCGGGGGTTGATGACTATCTGACCAAGCCGTTTGAACATGAGGAGCTGATCGCCCGGGTTCGGGCCCTGCACCGCCGGGCAAGTGGCCAGGCCCATAGCGCGGTAATCATTTTCGGTGATATGGAATGCCATATCAAGGCCAGAACGGCACATCGGCAGGGCCAGCATATTGCGCTCAGTCCCAAGGAATTCGAGCTGTTCAAATATTTCATGCAAAATGCCGGAGAAGTCATCACGCGTGAAATGCTGTTGCGCGATGTCTGGAATCTCAATTTCGATCCGCAGACCAATGTTATCGATGTCAATGTGGGCCGGCTGAGACGCAAGCTGGAAGACGGTTTTGACGGTGCAATTTTCGAGACAATTTGGGGTGCGGGTTACCGTTTGCTGGCCCGCTGAACATGCCCTCCATCCATCCTTTCACCTCCTTGTTCGGACGGCTTTCCATTGGGATCGCGCTGGTGACAATATTGGCGGTCACTGCGCTATTCTTCCTGGCGAACGGGATTGTAAAAGCTGAAACCGAACGTCAGATCAGTTCCGCGGTTGATACGGATATCGCAGGTCTCGCAGACATATATGTGTCTGGGGGACAAGCTGAATTGGTGGAACGCCTGCGCGATCGGATTGGCATGATCCGCCAAAGTGGCGCCAGTGATCATTATCTGCTGGCAGATGGCACCGGTAAGCCGATTGCAGGAAATTTGTCGCAATGGCCGGAATTATCTTCCGAAAATTCGGAATCCGGATTCATTTCCATTCCTGTCCAGGGTGAGATATTCGCCCGCGCGACCCAGCTGGCGCCCAACCTGAAACTGGTTGTTGGCTGGAATCTGGCCAACAGAGACAGGCTGCTGGCGCAGTTACGGATCGCCTTCCTCATCGCTGGACTGATCATGGTCGCGCTCGTCGTCGGCCTGGGTTGGTGGTCGAGCCGGCGGCTCCGCATCAGGCTAGCTGCGATCAATGCGGCATTTCGGAGAATCGGCCAGGGCCAGTTTGATGCGCGGGTCGATATCGACAATCGCGGGGATGAACTGGATGAACTGTCGCGCCATACCAATGAGATGGTGTCCCGCGTCACCAATCTGGTCAATGCGCACAAAGATATCTCCGATCATACGGCCCATGAATTGCGTACCCCGCTGATGCATCTAGACAATCGCTTGGTCAGCGCGCTGCATGATATTCCCGAACCCGATCAGAAAATCGGCCTGATCAAAGCGCGGGCAGACATAAAGAATATCATCAGCTTGCTCGACTCGCTTCTCGACATCGCCTCAAGCAACGCGAAAAAGGGGGATCGCGCAGGCTTGAGCGAAATCAATCTGTCCGAAATTGCCCGCGACATGGCGGATCTCTATTCCGAAAGTGCGGAAGAGCTGGAGATTGCATTTGAACATGCCATTGCGCCGGATGTCACGATGATTGGCGAGGCTTCTCATATCCAGCGGATCATATCCAATCTGCTCGACAATGCGTTTAAATATTCTCCCAAAGGCAGTTCGGTGTCCTTGTCGGTCCAGCCGGGTCCGCTGATCCGGGTCCGTGACAATGGCCCAGGCGTCCCCGAAAATATGCGCGAGAAAATATTCAACCGCTTCACCCGATTGAAATCTACCAATGCCAGCGGCCACGGGCTCGGCTTGGCCTTGTCTAAAGCGCTGGCAGCGCGCAACGGGCTGATCATTCGCTGCCATGACGCCGACCCCGGCGCGATATTTGAAGTGACGATGGACCGCGACATATGAACAGCTATCTCGCCTCAGCCCCGAAAATATCGCTAGTTCTGGTTCTGGCTTTCTGTGCCGCCTGCACCCACTTGCCGCCAGCCGGTTCAATCGCTTCTGCGCCCGTCGCTGCCGTCGGCGAGGATGCTGATCCCCGCAGCAGCGTGATGCGAACCGCAAATGCGATTGCGCAAGGCGAGGCCGCGTTGCGTTCAGATCAAGCCGACAGCTTGATGCGTGCAGCACAGATATTGGCGGCCGTTGGTGCCCGTCCGGCGGATAGCAACGCCGACAATCTCGCCGATACATGGGCCCAAATCGCCTCGCGGCAGAACCCGCAATTGGTTGCCCCCATTTACCGCGGGCGCCTTTTGGGTCCCGCCTATAAATCGGGAACCATCACCGGCAATGGCGGTATCGTCATCGAACAGCTTTTCCTGGCCGGCAAGAAAGCCACTGTCGCACTGGTCCCCGCAGCCGCGTCCAAGCTGACGATCCATGTCAAAAACGGCAATGGCGAACCGATTTGCGTGAAGCCGAAGGTTAAAGAGAAGGCAAGCTGTCAATGGCTGCCGGTTTTTACCGACCGGTTTGAAATTCGCGTGCAAAATCAATCGCAGACAAGCGTCAAATATCATCTGGTGCTCAACTGATCCTCCTGCGAAATGCTGAAGCGCATGTTGCGCGTGAAAATTCCACGAAATCGAATTTCGCGTCAATATGAAACAGGAAGATCGAGAATTTGCTTCTTTCTCGCGTTACAGGATCAACTTAGGAAATATATCTGGCCCGGCCCGCGCCTCTCGATATTATCACTCCATAACCTTGATTTCGATATCTCCCAGATAGGATGATCGATAGTGAACAACGTCACCCGGCTGAAGAAAATGCCCGGACTCAAGCTCGTTTCTGATGAAAGTCTCCTTCACCATATCGATCAGCGTATTTTCAGAAAAAGGTCCGCCATCGGCAACATAGCGCAGCGCTCCGGCGATAATATCTCCCCGGGTCGGTGACGTAAAGATGACGCCTTCAGATGTCCCGGACATAAGCGACGTCGAGACATCTATCTGTTCATCAAGCGCCAGAAAGTGGAATTTATCCGCATAAAGAAACCTCGGCTCAGCCATGTCGCCAAGAGATTTTTCTGCCAATTGCCGGAAATCCAGGATCATCTCGCCGCCTCTCGCATCCTGACGCGGATCGCCGTTGACGCTGGTCGTCATCCGCATTTCGGAAATGAAGGATGACCAATTTTTGGGGACGACCAGAAATGGTCCGGTTGGAAAGAAATCCGGCCCGCTTTTAGCATCGCTGAATCCATATCCAGAGTCCAGATTATCGGGATCAGCAAGATCGACGAGCGCATTTCTATTGGTGAAATCACCACATAGAAACAGGCCTTTTACCGCTGCATCAAAATCTTCAACCGATCGGATATCGCGATCAAAACGGATGCACAATTCAATCTCATAATCCAACAATATACCCGGCTTGGCGCGCACTTCTGTCCGTGCTGGTGTCGCCTTGCCAAATTTCGGGAAACTGAAAACAGACGAACTCCCTGCCTCAACTGCATGTTCGGGAAAGTTGGTTCCGGTACCGATATGTTGAGTCCCGAGAGACCCGGTGGGCAAAATCCGGGACATATTGACTTCCAGAGTTGGAAAACCAGCCGCCGTTTCTTCATTCAACGGTTCGGAGGTGATCGAAGCTAGAGCCTGGAAAGGATCACTGGCCCGTGACCCACCCATTTCCGCAAGATCAACCGCGGTGATCATATCTCCGGTCCAACCCAAAACCTGCGCCGTCACGATCTGACCGTCTTCACCTGCAAATTGGGCCAGGGTAATCGCCTCATCAAGAGGTGCGATGCTTTCAGCCAAAGGGCTCTCTTCAAAAGTCGCCTCGTTCCATTTTGGGTCTGGCGAAGTCACCCAGGCCAAAAATATGAGAGCGATGACAACAGCACCAAATAAGCTCGAATATGCGATCGTTCGCTTGACCATTTTAACTCCCCGGTTCTAACCAATGGTTAGAATAGGCTGTTAGCGAAGGATTGGCCAGTATCGGAAACACGCATCTCATTCATTGACGACCATCGGCCCTCACCCCCGGAAGAAATTATCGTTTCAACAATTGCTATTTGGAGCAACACCCAGTCACGATTTCAGACTGGAAATCGACGGCCATTGAAATGTCATTCTGCCGGTTCCAGTTCGGGCTCCTTGACATCAGCGCTCGCCTGGCACCCCCCTTCACCACCTTCGGCACATTCGGGATCTCCGGTCCAAAGATCGGCATTACCAGAGCCTGTTACAGGTTCCTCGATCAACCCGTCTTCCGCCCTGTCCTTCGAGTCCTTTATGTCGATAAGATTTGTCTGGAAAGGATTCGGAACAGTGACCGCGATGGTTTCATTTGGCTTCACCTCTTCTTCAATCACATCCTGAACCGGATCATCAATGACCGGAGTCGGCTCTGGCTCCACCGTTGGCGGTGTCGGTGTGGGTGTCGGTGTCGGTGTTGGTGTTGGTGTCGGTGTTGGTGTTGGTGTCGGTGTTGGCGTTGCTGGCGGTGGCGCGCAGCTCGCGGGATTAGCAATCACGCAACCATTGATCGTCGATGCGGGAGCAAATGTCCCGGAAATGGTCGTCGGAGCAATTGCCGCGACACCTGTATTACCAGCCAGAATGCCGTTGACCACAATTGCCACATCACTTGTGCTTGGCCCATTAATCGTCAGACTATTGGTTTGGAAACCGCGACGATCATCAAATTCAGCGCCGCTAGCGGTATTTTGAATGAACAGGCCATTCTCGACATTGAAGGTCAGCCTATCGGCCTGGAACAGGCCATCATCGCGGATGATACCATCATTGTCGGCGAGGCGAATATCTGCATCGGCAACCGTCGCCCCTGCAATATCTGCCACTGCGGAATCCGTTGCCGCGACAATCGACTGTGCCGTCAATTCGATACGACCTGCGATATTTCCGCTCGCATCTTCGCTGCGAAGATTTCCGCCTTGCGCATTGAGTCGAAGATCATTGCCGGCATCAACTGCGAGCAGATTTGCGCCATTGGCATTGGATAGCGTCAATGCACCATCGACCCGCACATCATTTCCAGAGCGCAGGAACAATCCGCCACTGACGCCAATATTGCCATCGCTGGAACTTGCCGTTCCGCTACCAACGGTCGCATCCAGGTCCTGGACAAGCAGACCAACAGCCGCCGCCCCGTTACTCAAGGCAGAGATCGTCAGATTGCCGCCACTATGGACCCGAGAGAACTCGTTCGCATCGAGGCTGAATGCGCCTGCAGTGCCAGTGCCGCCCAATATGAACCGATTGGTGCCATCGCTGGTGATCGTGAGAATCTGCGTCTGATCGGAACGGCCCAGACGACCGGTCGACGCGATATTGATATCTGCGCCGATAATATCAACATTGAGGCCGCTCGCCGTGGCTTGAATGTCAACGAGGTTCCCAGCGGTCACCGAAAGATTAGCCGCAGCACTCAGCGTGCTCAGAACAATCGCATCACTCGCCGCGATAACCGAAATACTGCCGCCACTGCTCATGACGGACTGGCTGGCAATCCCACTTGCCGACGTTGTTGAGAGCCCTGCCGACGCTGGCCGTGAGAAAGTTTCGCTTACACTGGTCGAACCGCCGGTGCTGACGAGTATGATGTCACCTGTCGCTGTCGCGCCGCGGACGTCGAGATTGCCGGAAGTGAGAATACCGACATTGCCATCTGTCGCCTCGCCGCGAACGTTGAAGTCACGGGTCGAACGTAAGAACACATCCTGACCAAAGGCCTGCAAGTCGCCAGCGACATTGGCATCTGTGCTGACAACAATATTGCCATTGCTTGCGGTCAGGTCGACCTCATTGCCGGTAATAGTGTCGAGAGCAATTCCCTGATCCGCCGATATTTGAACCATAGCTGGCCCGGTCTGCGAAGCAGCGACGCTGCCAATGGCCGTCGATCCGCCGCTATTCAGAACAATATTGGTTGCGCTGGTGATAACATTGGCCGTGATGTCGCTATTGCCGACCCCGGTCATCCGGACATCGCCCCCGGCATTGGCATTGTCAAATGTGATTGCGCCATTGGAAAGCAGGTTCAGCGCGCCACCCGATGACAATGTTCCACCGGCAAAGCCGCCGGTGCCGGCAACCAGGTCAATCGTTCCCGATGCTTCGACCCTGTTCGCGGCAATCGAGCCGTTTCCGGCGCTTGTCAGGGCAATATTATCACCATCAGCAAGATTGATGGAAATATCGTCGCCCATGATCGTGATATCGCCGCCATTTGCATTCTGAACCGAGACATTGCTGCCGCTTACGGCAATGGAGCTTCCCGATATCGCGCCAAGCTGAACATTGCTGCCGGCAAACGCCGCGCTATCCGCAATATCTGCATTATCCAGCGTCAGTTCGTTATCCGCGTTGAACAATCCAGCGCCATCCGACATCGCACGGCCACCCGATATGCCGCCGCCGGCATTCATCGCCATATCATCGCTGCTTCTGGCTTCGACGAAATCGATATTACCGTCCGCATCGACAGTGAATGTACCACCTTGGGCATCCAAATTGCCGAAACTGACATCACCTGTCGCATCCAGATCGATACCGCCGCCGACGGTAATGGCGCCATTTGCGTCGACATTGCCAGAGGTGGCGTCGAGCGAGAGATTACCGCCCACATCGCCATTGCTCAGCGCAACGGACGCGCCGGTGATATCAGTATCGCCGCCACTGATTGCGCTCACCAGCCTAGGTGTCCCCGCTGCATCAATCGTGATATTTTCAGCTGCATTGACCGTTCCAAAGCTCGCGTCGCCAACTGTCGCGTCAGCAGATATGGTTCCTCCAGCCACAAGGTCGCCGACCGCAATGGCCTGCGCGATCAGGTTGATATCGCCGTCACCATCAATATCGCCGCCATTTTGGCCAATAGCTCCATCCTTGGCGGTTAGAGTTATCGCTCCAGTCGAGCTTAGGTCATCGAACAAAATTTCGCTGCGGCCGGTAAAATCAATCTGACTGCCCGATGCATTGCCAATAGCTATGCTCGATCCATCCAGAGCAAGAGCATTGGCTGCGGAAAGATCGCCACCATTGATGGCGCCGGAGGCTCTCATGCTGATGCTGTCAGCGCTGCTTGCGCTATCAAAATTAATGTCGCCGCCATTCGCCACAAGGGCCATAACGCGGCCTGATGTCAGCGCTGCGGAGACGGCGATCGAGGAGCCTGATATCAGATCAAGCGTCGTCGCTGCATCGGCCGAACCGATGCGCAAACCCCCATCTGTGCCATTGGCTGAGATAGCTCCGCCGGCGACCAATGCCCCGGTTTCAATCGAAAGCGCCGTCAGCGCAATATTCGCGCCTGCGGCAATATTGCCAGGTCCTGCGCCCTTCATTATGGCGCCGTTGGCCGCCGTAAGTCCGATAACGCCAGCAGCATCAAGCTGGTTGAAGCGAATATCAAGATCGCTCGCAATCGTGATATCGCGCCCGGAGACATTGCCGATATTCACATCATTGGCGGTGATATTCAGATCATCGGTGAGATTGACATTCTGAGTCTGTAGCACGCCGCCCTGCAAGATCGCAGTGCCGCCGATAATATCGGCTGTTGTCACATCAACTCGGCCGGTGAGATTCACGATTGCAGCGTCGACATCGGCAAATGTCAAACTGTCGCCGGTTGCGATGATCTCACCGCCTGCAGTTAGATTTCCGAAGATCACAGTATTGGCGTCCAAATCGATATCAGCTGCAGCACTCAGATCACCGCCGCTGATCGCATCCCCAGAGGTCAGGGTGATTCCCGCACCGCTGCTGGTATCGGCCAGATCAATCGTGCCACCAGCATCAATCGCAATCACATCGCCTGCGACAAGATTGGCAAGCTGCACATCCGCTGTGGCGTCCATAGCGATGCTGCCAACGGCTGATATATCGGCTGTCGACTGGACATTTCCTGATATGCCGTTCGCAATCACGCTAAGCGTGCCACCGATATCGGCACCATCAATTGTCACATTGCCTGCGGTCAACGCAGCAGAACCGTTGGCGTCGATGAAGCCCGCGGTGAGATTGCCGACGGCCATCGCATCAATATTGCCGCTATCGGCGATGAGATTGCCGACATTGATTTGATTTGCATCCAAGCCGATCGAACCGCCGCCGCTAATATCCCCCGGTCCGCCATTTTTACCAATCGTCCCGGTGGCAGCCGCCAGAGCAATGTCATTGGGAGACGAAATCGTGTCGAACAATATATCGGTTGCGCTGCGGAAATCTATCGCGTCTGCGCCTGCGGTGCCGATAACAATGCGATCGGCCGCAAGATCAAGTGCGCCCGTCGCGGTGAGGTTCCCGCCATCAATGCCGCCTCCGGCATTCATCGCGATCGTGTCACTGCTCGTGCCGTCGATGAAGTTGATATTGCCATCGGCATCGACCGTGAAACTGCGACCCTGTGCGTCCAAGCTGCCAAAGCTGACATCCCCGGTCGCATCGATATCAATCCCGCCGCCGACGGCGATGCTCCCCGTCGCATCGACATCGCCAGCAATTGCGTTGAGCGTCAGGTCTCCGCCGACCTCTCCTCTATCTAGGGCAACAGATGCACCTATGATCGTCGTGTCACCGCCGCTAGTCGCGCTGATCAAGCCTGGTGTACCCGCAGCGTCGATCACAATATTCGTAGCCGCGTCGACCGCCCCAAAGCCGGCATCTCCTGTCGTTGCAGTTGCGCTGACGGATCCACCCGACGTTACATCGCCAACCGCAATGGCCTGACCGCTCAGCAAAATATTGTTGCTCGCGTCAATATTTCCCGTGCTCAGCGAACCCAGAGCGGTGACGTTCACTGCCCCGCCATTGGCCGAGATGTTGCCGGTGCCAACCGCATTATCAGAGACCAGATCAATGACTCCGCCCGAGGTTACATCAACCAGCGATATCGATCCCGCGCTGCGAATATCGACATTGCCGCCGACGATCATATCACCGATGGAATTCACCGATCCGGTCGATGCCATCGCAGGCGCGCCTGTCGTGTCGATCGAAAGATCACCGCCAATATTCGCGCCCTGAATGCGCACGCTATCACCTGAGAGCGTCGCGGAACCTGTCGCGCTGATCAAACCGGTTGCGAGAAGCGATGTCGCATCGGCGTTCAATGCACCGCCATTTGCGGTCAGGTCACCAAGATTGATTTCATTTGCGTTGAGCGCCACTGCGCCGCCGCTTAAGATATCGCCATTGCCACCATTTGCACCAATTGTGCCATTGCGCGCGGACAGCCTGACGTCATTTGGCGATGCAATCTCAGCGAAGAATATATCATTGGCGCTGGCAAAATCGATGGTGTCGGCGTCCGCAATGCCAATCCGGATGTTGCCCGCATCAATGGTGAGCCTATCATTGGCAGACAGATCTCCGCCACTCACTCCAGCAGAGTTCAAGATGATATCTGCGCCGCTGCTGATCGATGTGAAATTCAGCCCCCTGCCATCATCGCTGCGCACATTGCCCTGGGCTGAAATCTGGTCACTGACGATCGAGCCGTTTAATGCGCTCAGCCTCGTCGAGCCGCCGGATTGGACAAGGGCTGCATTGAGCCCGGCATTGATTGAAGTCATCGTCACATCTTGTGCGGCAAAGACGTCATTGGCAATCAGGCCTTCATCGGCAGTCACGATGACATTATTGCCGCGAACAGTGGCAGCGAATATCGTCCGGCCAGCGATAGTGACATCACCCGCATTGCCGATCGTTCCGACACCGGAAAGCGATATTGCATCGGCTTGGACATCAACGCTGGCACCCTCGACAAATTGCCCGACAAGTTGGCCAGCTGCGCTGAGTGCGATCGCCCCATTTGCGCTGCGACCGCTATCAAATTGCAGATCACCACCGGCGTCTGCGGTGAAGTCATCGCCACTGCTCACGATTGCAAAAGATATATCACCGGTCGCATTCAAATCCGTCACCTGACCGACAATGATCGTTCCAATGCTGGAAATATCTCCGCCGACAGCGTTGAGGGTCAGATTGCCGCCGGCACTGCCATCAACAAGCGCAATCGACCCACCGGTCGCCAAAATGTCACCGCCACTCACAAGACTGTCTGCCGAAATCGCGCGCGCGGCGGTGAGATCAATCAATTGACCGGCACTGCCAGAGGTCAGGTCGAGACTAGCGACATTTGCGACAAACACCTGCCCCGCATCGACTTGATTCAATTGGACATCGCCACCGGCATTCACGAAAATATCTGCCGCCGTGTTCAAATCTGTCGCGATGATATTGGCGGAAGCATCCAGGCTGATATCATCATTGGCAATCTGCCCACCGGTAACCGTCAGACCGCCATTGCGCGCTTCCAAATTGATCGAACCACCGGCGAGTGTTGCGCCAATATTGACCGAACCGCCGACTATGCTGACATTTGTGCGGCTGCCCGCTCCGGCAATATTCGCGGCAGTGATTGCCGTGACATCGACACCGCCTGCGACCGCATCAAGCGCGCCCGTCGTCACCAGATCAGCAGCGACAAAAATATTATCACGGGAGGTCACATTGCCAACATCAACCGATCCGATCGCAGTCAGGTCAATATCGCCATTGACTCCGCCCGCTGCCGCAGTCGTCAGCCCACCGCCGTTGATTTGATTTCCTGAATTCAGATTAATCTGTCCCTGGGCGGCGCTGATTTGAATGAAATCAAGCGATTGGCCCGCATCCATGGTGACCGCATCGGCTGAGATGACATTGGCGAGGCTGATGAAATTGGTTGAACCAATATTCAGAGTGCCGCCCGTGACGATATCTCCGGTTGACCGAACAAAACCGGTGAGCGGAATCTGGCCACCCGCCGCACCCAATGGGAAGCCGTCCGCATCAAGCAGCAAACTACCGCCGACATTCGCTCCGGCAATTGAAATATCTCCAGCTGAAATGATCGTATCACCATTCGAGAACAGCGAGCCCGTGCTGAACGCATCACTGGCGGTGACCGCGATCGAACCATTGGCAGCAGTCAGCTTGCCAGTGGAGACTCCGGAACCGGCAATGCTGATATTATCACCCGCGCTGACCGCTCCGACATTGACGGCAAGAGTGGCAATCAGATTGATGTCATCGATGGCCGCGGTCGACAGAGTGCCGCCGATGATATTGGTGCCAGCGTTCATGACGATCGCGCCGCTGGTCGTATTTGCGGAACCAAAGCTGATCAAGCTGGCCGAAGAGAGGTTGATGCCATTATCTGCATTCACGGCGCCGACCCGGATCGTTTCGGCATTCAACAGGATCGCATCGCCGCTGGTGATATCACCCGCACCACCCGTCAGATTATTTGCGATCGTCCCATTGCGCGCGGTCAAGGTGACTGCATTTGGCGAAGAGATCACGTCGAACAGAATATTTTCAGCGCTGACCAGATTGACGCTGCTCGCTCTGGCCGTATCAATTATGATATTGGCACCATCGATATTCAGCGCATTGGCCGCATCCAGATCACCGCCCATGACCAAATCGCCGGCGGTCAGGTCAATATCGGCAGAGCTGATGGCACTGGCAAATGAGATCCCGCCACCCGCATCAACGGTCAAGCTGCCACCAGCGGCATTGAGCGATCCGAATGACACATCGCCGCTGGCATCAAAATCAATGCCGCCGCCGACGGTGATCAGACCATTGCCGTCGATATTTCCAGCGGTTGCGATCAGCGCCAGATCACCGGCAATTGTTCCACTGTCGAGCCCGACCGATGCCCCAGTGATGCTGGTATTTCCGCCGCTAGTCGCATTGACCATGGTCGGTGTGCCAAAGGCATTGATTGCAATGTCCATCGCAGCGTCGAGCGTGCCGAAGCTGGCGTCGCCCGCTGTCGCATCACCGGTGATGGATCCGAGAGCGGTTAAATTGCCCACGTTGATCCTCTGCGCCGTGAGATTGATGTCGCCATCGCTGCCGATATCACCATTGCCAATATTCATCGCTACAGCGCCACTCGCAGCGGTCAATGTAACGCTATTCGGCGAGGCGATAGTATCAAACAGGATATCCGCTGCGCTGGTGAA
>LXYP01000028.1 GCA_001650955.1 Sphingomonadales bacterium EhC05 | reverse complement strand
AATCGCTACTTCAGCCCGAATTCGCCATTGTTCGAGGTGGCCTATAGGTGGCAGTGACCTCCGCCTGACGCAGTATGCTATAGGGGCCGGTGCCGACAAAATTCTCGGCTTCTACGGTAACCGATGGATTGGGGCGAACGTCAGCTTGCGCTTTGCCAGCGCGCGCAGCTGCAATCGCCGCTTCGTCTGCGCGCAAAAGCGGCGCTGCTTCAAGCGATTTTGCGACGGCTTCATCAAGTGAAACGGTCTGCGCAAGAGTTGGTGCACCGGTCACAAGCAACGCACCCGCCAATAGGGCGGCACGTGAATATTTTAACATTTTTTGTAAACTCCTGATCCATAACGATTGCGGCGCGAAGCAATCTGCGCGCTGCGGCTATTGGATCAGGCTAGTGGTGGGTCAATTGGCGGTTTATTGGTCACCGACTGCATAAAGGCGGGGTTGGATGCAAAGACCAAACTGCGACTATCAAAATAGATCGAGTCAACATTAGAGCCGCTTATCCGGTCTGCTGTAGGCGAAAAATGCTGGTGTGTATCACCCTCCACGCCGTTGCCGTTGCTCTGGTTACTGCGATCACTGCTAAGTGCAATATCCTGTTGTTCCGAAGATATATTGCTATCCTGATGATGATCAACAGCTAGACTTGCGCCATCGTGTTCGTGATGATGTTCAACTAATCCTGGGCCAGCATGAACGCTCCCGAAAACGAGGGCGATAGCGATCAGCATCAAGGAAAATCGAGAGAACATATCTGGGCGTTAGCAATGGACCTGCTGAATCACAATGAATATTTGCGTGCGTGTCGCGTTTTCACTTGCGGTCGTATGAAAACGCCACCTAACTCATAGCAAATGTTCGAAATCCTACGCAACAATGTTTACCGCAACCTTCTCTCGGCCCAGATTATTGCGCTAATCGGAACGAGTCTAGCGCCCATCGCGCTGGGTCTGCTAGCCTATGATCTTGCTGGCAGTAACGATGGCGCTGTGCTCGGTACAGCGCTTGCTATCAAGATGGTTGCTTATATTTTTGTTGCTCCCGTCGTCGGCGCCTATGCAGACCGGTTACCGTGACGAGCGTTTCTGGTTGCAATGTACGCAGTGCGGGCGGGCGTTGCATTCATGCTGCCTTTTGTCGATCAGATCTGGCAAACCTATCTGTTGATCTTCGTTCTGCAATCGGCATCAGCGGCGTTCACGCCGGTAGGGCCGGGGTTTCGATGACCTCAAGAATGAGTTGCCCGATTTCAAAGCGGGCGCCGTTGCCGGAGATTTCTGCATAAACAACGTCTCCCGCAGCATTGGGTCCATGGAAGACCGGTGCGTCCGTCATGCCGGTAAGAATGGGCGCACCGGATACCAGATCTTCATTGCGATGGGTCTCGAAGATATGGGTGATTTTCAAGCCTTCGGTGCCCGCTATCTCCAGATAAATATCGCAGTCTCTTCTGGGGCCAATGACGGCAGCCTTTCCTCCTGAACCGACGAGATAGGAAACATGGGAGAGACCCGGCGTCTTGATTTTTTTAACAACATAATTGCTCCTTACGTAAAAGAGACTACGTGCAAACTTGGTTGAAGTTCCCAATATCGCTCAGTTTCTGACTATCGAGAACCAGGGCCGGACTCAATGCCCGGCCCTGCATCGGTTTAACCGAACTCGATTTGCTCGGCGATGATTTCAGTGCCGCTGTGCTTCACGCCGTCTTTCTCATATCGGCTATAGTGAATACGTCCTATGACAGTGAGCTTCTTGCCCTTCTCGACATGTTTGGCGATGGTTTCAGCCAGACCGTTGAAGCAGGTGATGCGGTGCCATTCAGTATATTGTTCGGGATGGCCGTTTTCGCCGATAACTGCCTTGCCTTCTGCGCGTTTATTGATGCTTGTGGCAAGACTGAAACTTGTGACGGCGGCGCGCTGCGATGGGGTTTCCCCTACCCGGCCTGATAAAATAACGTGGTTCATATCATTTCTCCTTAAGGCTTGGGACAATTCCTTCTGCCTGCCCATGAATGAGAACCGGGCGGGGGCGTCTGCACCGAGGCTTGCCGAGGGACACCGCAAAAATGGTCTGGCGCGGGCAGCGTAGCAACACGGGGCCAATTTTGTGGTTGCATGGCGTCCCCCCGCTCGGGGCTATGGGCAGGTGAGGAAGAAGGGGTTGTTTCGAACCATTTGGACGATATTGAAACCCGGTCATAGTGCAGCGGACGGGATGACGCGCCCTGCGCGCCGCCATCTTTCATGCGCTGCAGGAATACAGGCTCGCCCGAGGACATCTGGAAAATTTTCGCGCAAGGACCGAACAATTGCAAGCCAAGCACCATGTGCCGCTTTTTCGAGCTGCTGTTCAAATGCGCACAGATGAGGGTGAGGACAAGCCATTGTCACTGGTCAGGCAGAGTCCAGGAGCAGCAAATTACGGTGTGCGTGCCAAACGGCAGGCCATATGATTTTTTGGTATCACCATTCTCTGTCCGCCACTCCTTCGTTCACCGACGCGCCGGCGACCTCTTCCAGCGCAAAAATTGGAGCCCGGCCAAACCCCCTTCACCGTTAGGCTGAAGGGATGCTCCGTGCAATCTCAGCGAGATCGGACGAGAGGTTGGGTAGCGTTGAGCGGTCTATTTCAAGGACAGCGCCGATGAACCCCAAGGCCCGCGCCCGGCGCGGTTCTTCATAGTCTGCGCTGCTGGTTTCAAAAACCACGGGAATGCTATTATTTCCCCGCTGCAAGGAGATGAGCCAGGGCGGACGAACCGGGCCGTCAGGGGTGATGTAGTCGAACATGGGTTTTGTGGCGGTAAGGCCAATGTCTTGCCGCGCGAGCACGTGACGCGCGGTGATCAAAGCTTCGACGATGACCCGGTCGAAATCATGATCTACCGGAATGAAGCGGTGGCCGTTGTGGACAGGCTGTCCCCATGCCCGAAGCGCACCGTAACCGCGCGCATCGGGATCCTCACCGATAGCAACCAAAGTCAGGTCGGGCCCGCTGATCGGTTTTCCCCGCGTGCCTGGGTGGCGAAGGCGGGTTGCGAGATCGATGGTGCCATCTGTGGTTTCGATGCTGTGTTCGTGAACCTTGCGGGCAAAGACGAGCAGATAAGCCTGCGGTTCATGGCCTTTAGGCCAGCTTTTAGCCAGTTCGCGTAGCACTGCGAATATGCGCCGCGATTCCCAATCGCGCGGATGGGTAAAGAGGATGCGGCTCAGCGGTATGCCGGGTGCAACCTCCAATCGTTCTGCGAGCTGGCGCACAGCGGCAAATTCGCTCGAAATGTCGCGTTTGTCCTGTTCATTTGCTTCAATGATCGTGCGCCCGCTCAGTTCGAGCAGGCGCCACAGCAGCTTTGCAAGACGCGGAGCGCCGTGGCTTGCTGCATCGCGCGGCTCCGGCTTCTCTTCGGGATGCTGCGCCAGTGAAAGCGCGGGTGGACGCAGCACGGAAAAATAGCCTTCAGGCTGGTTGCGCGCGGGACGTTTCTGGCTGGTAATAGTGGTGAAAGCCTGTTCCCAGAAAAATGGACATTTGATTCCATGTTCAGGCCTGCTTCGCGCTGTCAGCCGCCTGAGATAATAGGTGTCGGCCCCGGTGAGCAAGGCGGGCGAGAGCATCGGTGTGGCAAGCTCGCCCTGACAGTCGCAGGCGATCCATTGCCCGTTTTTGCGGGCATGGCGCACAAGCATCAGCGCTGCTTCTTCATCGCGGTGATCGCCCCGCCCGGTGTACCAGATGCGCAATGTGTCACTAAGGGCCGGTGCGATCGGCTCTTTGCCTTTTGCGTTTTTCGCGCCTCTGGGGACCAACCACATGGCCTTGCTTAAGCTGCTGGCAGCTTGACATCAATCTTTGTTATGGTGGTCCAGTTCGGCTCCTTCCAGCGGGAAATCCGGTAGCGTGTTCCCGCCGCTGGATTGAGGAAGATCGTCCTGCGTCCCTGCCGGGAAACAAGGAAACGCCGCCCTTCGCTTCCATCGGTAAATTTGATCGTTTGGGCAAAGACGATCATGTCGCCGTCCTTGGGTGGGGGCCGTTGCTTTCGGGTTGCGACCGCCCTGCAGCGGGCGCGCCACTGCAGGGCATATTCGCTGGTCGTGGGGCCGAGCATGTCAAGTATCCTTGCGGGGCATTCGGATTCGTTTGGTCCCATGGTTTCGCTCATATCCTTGTAACCGAAAACCATCCCGTCGCTGGCGCGCTTATTATATTTGACCAAGCATACCAGCGCGAACACAGTGGTCTGGCCGGTGTCGTTATTATATTGGCGGCACGCGGCATACCAGGTGCGCATCTTGATCATTGCAGAGGCCAGTATTTCGCTCTTGCCCGCATCGTTCTCGAATGTGAATTGATCTTCAAGATAGGCTTTTGGCGTTTTGTGGTATCCCAGTGAATTCATGAATAGCCATCCCATTGTTGTTCTCCTTGTTATGTGGTCGTCACGGTAAAATTGACAGGGGGCCGATGTTCACGCTATGTCCACAATCGATAAGGAATTTGATATGAACAAGGCACCGAACTGGTTGCAAAATATTGATGTGGATCTTGGTCTGATCGAAATGCGTGATTGCTGCGACGAACATTGGACATTTCGCGCGCTTGCCGGTGCTTCGGTTGGGGTTGACCCGGAGGATGCATTGTCGGCTGCATCCGAGCTTTCGCGCTCAGTCAATGGTCTGATGGCAGGACAATCTGACGCCAAGACCGCACTAGCGGCCATTCTTGGCGGCCGCGGCAATGATTATCAGCGGTGCCTGTGGTATATACTGGCAGGCCGGGACCCGCTTGGCACGTCTGTTGATCTGGGCCGTCTGGTCGAACTACTTGCAGCACGCGCACAACTGGCCCGTGAAGGAGCGGTTTTTGGCAGCGGCTTGGTGCTTGCCGATGATCCTTATGTGACCGCCGATGTTGATGGTCCTCTAGGCGTGTTTTCGGGCGACTTTACGCTCGGGGCGCAATGGGCTCCCTTTGCTCAGGCCCGCTAGCCACAATAACCAGCGGCGGCACGGCGAACGCGGCACGGACAAAATGATCGGCAATCGCACGAAATGAACCAAGCCTATGGGCCAGCTGTTCGCCGATCAGAATCTGATCGTCCTCGCTGACGTCATATTCGTCAACGGCGTCATCCCCCTCTCTGGTTTCGGCTGCTCCGCGATAAACGGTACGGAAGCACCCCCATACACCGGGTGTAGGCGAGTTTGTGGGTGCGGCAGAAGGCTTCCAGTTCAGTGAACGTGCCCCAGCTAACTTCATGCGCGCTAAGCAATAATGGTTCGCCGCTCACAAGTTCCGTTAGCTCAAATGTTGGGCCGTCAAATTCGGTAGAGAGGCCTTCATCACTGATGGCGGTGAGAAGCTGGGGAAGATCGGCGCCGGCAAGCTTTCCTCCGATGGTAATTGAAGCTGAAGAGCGGTCTGCCATGATAACGTCCTTTCGTTGATTGAGCGCGCGACGAATCCGTCACGGCAAGCGGCTATGATGAATTTGAAATCGCGCTTATGCGCTGGGTTTGTTGGCTTTTACGTCCGCCATTATCTGCAAATCATGCTGACTGATGTCGATGAGGTAATCAACGGCTGCCACAGTAACCAAAACTGAATATGCACCAGTATTGCTGCAATTGGGAACTTCGCAAAAGCGAAGATCGCGAACGGGAATTGGCACTCCAATGGCCTCGCAGCTTCGCTTTTGTAGGCTATAATTCTCATATATCTAACTCCTTGAGCTTTGTATCAGTCTCGATCAGCAAGGATCCTTGCGATGACGCGCTGGGTTCCGGTGTTGGCGGGTTCCGCGATAAAGGGTTGTTCCGGTTTGCCGGTTGCGGAAACCTGCATGTCCTGGTTGGTCGCTTCGGCAACGCGGGTGGCGACGCGGTATGCATTCTCGAGCGTGGCAACGTGACCCGCAGTGCGCTGGTCAGCTGACACCAGAGGTCTCCGCGAGCGCGGTGAGATCATTATCGAGCATCTGGGCAAGCGTCTGTTGGGATATGGTGTCACCCGTGATGACGAAATATCCTCCGCCGAAACCACCGGCGCGGGCCTTATCGCAGGTATCGGCATAAACGAACCCGAGCGGCAGCTTTTCTGGGTATAGGCGTTGGAGGCATTGTCCGAGCGCCGAGAGATTGGGCGCGCCATCGCTGTCAAAGATGGTGAGAGTACTGCTGGTTTCATTGTAAATGCACTCAATGCCGAAAATCAAGTCGTCCATAATCTCGCAGAAGTTTTGATCTGGACTCTGACTGTCGGTGCGGAATGCCTTCTCGATTTCCGGTGGTAGGATGGGTCCGTTTCCATCTTCGATAGATGCCGCGCTTGCAATGACTGAAACAAGCTGTTCCGCTTCCTCGCGTGTCACAGCGAGCTTGAACGAAATATGGGTGAAATAATTGGCCATGTTGGTCTTCCTCACATGTCATAATGGTGGATTTTGGTCGGATCGGGCTTCAGGCCGCAACAAGCTGGGGCTCGCGACCAACGATCCGGCACGGGCCTTGCTGGGCAAAACCCAAGATGAAGTTGACCGCTTCGTCAGCTTTGGATGCGGCGGTCAAGATGGCAGTTTTGTCGGACTTGAGGACCTTGAGCCAGTGCGCGAGGTAGGATGCATGATTGTCGAGTTGCGCTTCGGGTAGCCCGAGTGTTGCGCCAAGAATAGCGGCAGCAATATCCGCAACAAGTTCTTCCATGGCATAGGCTGCATCGCCGAAGCGTTTGCCAAAAGTGCGGTCAAGCCGCCGTTTTGCGCCTGTCCAATGGGCTGTCTCATGTGCCCGTACCGCAAAATAAGCTTCAAAGTTGGGAAACTGGTCGATAACTGGCAAAACGATCTCATCGCGGGTGCGATTATAATAGGCCTGATTGCCATTGTGACGGACCGCCGCAGGGATTTTGGCGAATATCGCCTCTAGCCGGGGCCGGTGGATGGATTCGGGTATCTTTTGAGCCGGTTTTGGTATCGGGTAAAAATGAGCAGGAAGCCCGTCAATCTGCTCAGCATTGAAGACCGCATATTGACGAAGCAAGCGCCGCGTTTGTCCTTCATCGCCGCTACCGACTGCATTGTCATCGATGCTGTCCTGATCTGCCCTACCGTCCTTGGTGACCAGTGTCTTGTAGAAGACCCCCTGCGATGATTTCTCGCCCTTGCGAACCTGTCCCTTAAGGATGATCGCCTGCCGGTAGGTCATCCAGTAAGGCGAAATATAACCGCGTTCTTCCGCCGCCATCCAGAGGATCAATGTGTTAATCCCGCGATAGGCTGAGCCGCAATGGCGTAGCGGACGCGAGATCGGTTGCCCGGTCCAGGGTTTGACCCAGGGTTTTGTTCCCGCTTCAAGTTTTGCGATAATAGTTGCGGTAATCGTGGCTGAGATGTCGGTTTTCATGGGTATTATCCTTTGAGCGCGCGCAATTGCCCCGCTGCCGAATGACAACGGGGCAATGCATGCAGGTTTGTGGTTTTGTATTCAGGCAGCCTTTTCAGGCGTTCTCGCTGGTGGTCGAGGCCTTGCTATTGCCGTCCGCTTCACCCTCGCACCCGCTTTCTGGCTCTTCGCCGGCGGGGTGGCTATTATCCTCACCCGCTGCTCCTCCTTTGGATTCCTCGCCCTCGGCCCCGGTTTCCTCGGCCTGGTTGGGATCGAAGCGCATCGCTGCCGGTAGCCATGCAATCCCCGCTTCGCGAATTTCCGGCTCTGTGATCGCGCTGCCATCACAGAGCTTTTCGCAGGCGTCGGCCATTTCAGCGACTTTGGAGCTGGCATATTTTGCAGCCAGTACCGGTCCTCCGATGGCATCGAGCGCACGCTGCATCCCGGCTTTTCGGACACGGGCGAAGTAACCGCCTGCGCTTGGCCGCCACCATGCCGCAACATCGATGTCGAGCAGCTGACCCAGATGATCGTGGAAGGGGTTGCTGTGGTGCAGACCCTTGCCGCCAAGCGACGCTTCCATGCTGCTAGCCATGCAGACGGCAAGCCAGGTTGCGCGGGTCTCTTCGTCGAGCTCTCGAAAGGCTTCAAAACGCTCGGCTGCCGCGGAATGCGCTGCCCATGCGGTATCGAGCTGTTTGCGAATTTCACCAAGCGCTGCGCCTGCAAGACTGTCAGGCAGATTGCCGCGTACGCTGGGATCGTTGCGCCGTGTCACCTCGAGGGAACATCCATGCTCGGAATATTTTCCGACCGCCCGGTCGGCGAGCGTGAAAATTGCGAGGTCAAGCGCGATGGCCGGATTGCTGGCGACGTGGAGTGCCAGAATATCGCGACGGGCGATCGAAAGTTCATCGGCAAGGACGCCGGAGAGACCCTGAACTTTGGCCGCAACCTTTTTGGGATCCTTGTGGCCATCGCCATCGCCCTTTTGGCGGGCTTGCGGGACTTCCCAGTAATTGGCCTCGACACGCGGCTTACCGTCTTCGCCGATCACCATAAACTGGGTCAGGGAAGCCTTGCGTTCCTCATCAATGAGCACCTTGGTATCGCGCAGTTCTTCTTCTTCCCGCTCAAGTTTGGCGACCCGCTCGTTAATTGCATCGATCTCCTCGTCATCCATTTCGGTAGATTCGAAAAGCTGCTCTATCTGGCCATGTTCGGCTTCAATTTCGGCGATACGCGCCTCGGCTGCTTCACTCAGTGGTTCGCGGTCAAGCCGTGCCTGCGTGAGTTCCTCGCGGTCCGTCCAGGTCGAGCCTTTGGCGAGCAATGGAACAACCGTGCCGATGCCGCTTTTTTCGGCATGGATAGCTGCAGCCTCCTGCAACAACGTGCTGGCAAGGTCGATGGCAAGATCACCATCGAGCCATTCAGCAGCTTCGGTGAACAGGTCCCTTGCGACGCGTCCACCTGCCTTTGTATAGGCGGCTTCGCTGACGAGGAGAGCAACAGGATGTGATGCTGGAATTGATGCGCCGAGAATACGCTTGCGAATCTCGTGAGCATTGTTTTCAAGCCAGCTGCCCTTCACTTCTTCAAACACTGCAAGCTGCTTTGCCTGATCAGCGGTTGCGGCGTAGGCCTTAGCTACTTCCATCGTCATTTCGCCAACGGCGAGAATGTCGAAAATGGGTTCGGCAAGTGTAGCAAGCCGAAGTCTGCCTTCGACAAAGCGGCGCGTTTGGCCGAAGCGTTTGGCAACCGCATCAATGTCACCATCTGTACCCAGAAAGTGCAGAAAAGCCTGACATTCGTCGGTCGGTGTCATTTTCTCCCTGAGAAAATTCTCGGCGAGACTGGTTTCAGCTATGCCTTCAGCGCTCTCGTCACTGACCATCACTGGAATACCGTGATTTTTGGCAATCTTGCCAGATGCTGCGAGTATGTTGAGCGCGCGCAGGCGTCGGCCGCCAGCAAAAATGTCGTAAAAGCCCTTTTTCTTGGCTGTGCCGCCGATCAGGTTCTGCAGCACGCCTTTGGCTTCGATATTGGCAACGAGCCAATCCAGATTGGTTTCGGCACCGCTTTTGCGCACATTATGCAGCGAGAGCCTGAGCTTGTTGAGTGGAATGATTTGAATGGTCATAGCGAAGTTCTCCAGAGCCGGATGACATTATTGCCATCCTTCAGGCCCACCATTCTCCTTCCCCCTCCCCTCCTGCCCGCGCGGGCGCGCAAGCGCCGCTGGCTATTGGGTTGCCTGCTTGGGTCGCTGGTCTCGATTTAATGAATTGGCGCTGGTGTGCCGGGATTCGGGGCGTAGCCGTGATGAAAACCGGTCTATCGGTTGCACAACCTGCTCAGCTATCAAAAGAAAGCGGTGCGGCTCAGGCGACCTTGGTTCGTTCTGTCTGACTTTCCGCGCAAATCGCCTCGAGGATGGTTGCGGCCTCTGTATCCGGCATGAAAAGCCGTGTTTTATAGGCGATAATCTCGGTGAAACAGCCCCTCGACTTGTACCAGCCAAGTCGAGCGGCATGAGCGCCGATAATTTCGAGCCGCTGGGCTCCTGCCACGCGAGACGTTTTGAGCGTTAGCTGGTCTGGTCCGTTGACCGGGATCCGGGCACCGCTGCGGGCGCTTTCAATCATTGCATTGGGAGTGAGTTTGGGCGCTTCAAGACCTAGCCCTTCGCAAAGCGCGCCCAAATCACCGGCGTCGACCGCGCGCCCAAGAATTGAGCGACCGTCAGCGGCTGCGATTCTCACAACCGAAAGCATCTTTGAGGGAATCTTGCGCCAAACGGGCAACAATAATCCCGTAGCGATGAACAGGGTTTCATTTTCGAGGGTATCGCGCGCTTCTTCGGCTTCAGCATTCCACAGCTTTGCAAATTGGGTATCGCGAATTTTCCGCCAGTTGCTTTCGGCCAGCGCCTGGTCGTCGATATGGTCGATACGTGCAGGACGGATGAGCTTGAAGCGCCGGACGGTGGTTCCATCGTCGAGCAGCGAATCGCGCTGGCTGACCATCAGCGCGACCTTGCCCGACCTATCGTTCCTCATTGGCTCGGCGCTTTGGTCCCAGCTACGCCGAAAATCGATGTCATCGTGGCTGCGAACAAGGCGTTTCCGGGTGATTGCAAGCTCGGCGAGTTTGGTTGTCGCTCCGCACTGATCGGTCCGCAGCAAGCGCTCGGAGACGATTTCGAGGGTTTGAACAGCGATGGTTTCAACCCCGAGATCGAGCGTTCCCGCTTCCCGTGCCTTTGCTACACGCTGTTCTACTAGCCCGAGAAATTCGTCGAAGACCGCGTTCTGCATGGCGATTGGCAGTGCGAGGATGCGGTTGAGCCACCGCTGGATGGGCGGCAGGTCCATACGCAGTTCACCGCCCTCACCTTCGAGTTCAAGGCCTGTCCGCTTCTGGAAATCCTGGAAAGAAGCACTTTTCAGCTTGCCGGAATGCAGCAGTCGGAACCAGGCATTGAGCGCGGACATGGCATAGTCGCTTTCCAGATTGTCAGCCGGGTCAAACAGATTTTGCCCCCCGGTCTGACGTTGCCCGCGGGTGAGCGCGCCGAGGCTGTCGAGCCGCCGAGCTATGGTCGAGATAAAGCGCCG
Source organism: Sphingomonadales bacterium EhC05 (assembly GCA_001650955.1). Classification (GTDB taxonomy): domain Bacteria; phylum Pseudomonadota; class Alphaproteobacteria; order Sphingomonadales; family Sphingomonadaceae; genus Parasphingorhabdus. Next base: position 135,140 of record LXYP01000028.1, on the reverse strand, counting down.
TTCACCCCGGCAATCTGTAGTGACGGGCCGGAAAAGCGGGGAACTTGCCTGATGGGTGCGGTGGGTCCGTCCAAGCCCCTGGATAGCCGCATCAGCGCGCCAGCCCGGTTCAAGAAGAAAATGGACCCGGCGGCGCTGGTTGGGAACATCAAGACTGGCATGATAGCTGCGCCCCGTACCGCCAGCGTCAGAGAAGACCAGTATTTGTTTACGGTCTTCCATGAAAGCATCGGTTTCTGCCGCATTGCTCCGCGCCGAACGGCGCTGAACGAGCTGGCGACCGTCGCTTGCGGTGGACAGTCTGCGGCTCCTTCCGGTAATTTCGGCCACATTGTCTTCGCCAAAGCGGGTGATAATGGCGTCGAGCGCGGAGGAGATTGGCGGCATTGCCCCAAGCTGTTCAAGGCATGCATCACGCCGTGCGATTGCGTCGGCACAGTGGACCGGGTTACCATCGTCATCTTGCATCGGTTGCGAACGCATTTCGCCTTCGAGATCGATATAGGTCTGCATTTGTCGGGTTGGGAAAGCGCGGGTGAGATAGTCAAAAAGATATTCTCTCGGACTAAGATCAATATCAAGCTCGTTTGCGGCGTCATCGTCATGGTCTGCAAGTCGCCGGTCAAGCATAGCCTCACCGGTTGAGACAAGCTGGATGACAATCGCCATTTTGTCGGCAATATGGGCTTCAATCGCAGGAAATAGGCTCGGAAGTTTCAAACTCATAAGGAGCTGCTGGAAAAACCGCTGTTTGACGCTTTCAAATCGGGAACGAGCTGCACCCTTGACTCCCGCATTGAGTGTATCGCCCGATACAGCATCAATTACTCCGCTTTCTTCGAGCGCAGCTTCCATATTCTGGTGGATGATTGACCAGGCTTCGGCGTAACGGTCGTAAATTTCGATTTGCTCGGCGGAAAGAATATGTTCAAGCATTTCATATTCAACGCCGGCGAAGCTCAGCGCACGGGCGGTATAGAGTCCCATTGATTTGAGATCGCGCGCGACCACTTCCATCGCAGCTATGCCGCCAGCGGCAATTTCCTCAATGAACAGATCACGCGTCGGAAAGGCCGTATTGGGGCCCCAGAGGCCTAAGCGCACGGCGTAAGCGAGATTATTGACGTTCGACGCGCCGGTCGCCGAAGCATAAAGAACACGCGCAGCTGGTAATTTGTCCTGCAGGGTCACACCGGCCATTCCCTGTTCAGAACCCTTGGTCTTGCCGCGAGCGGTTTCACCGCCTGCAACGCCGCCCATTGCATGAGCTTCGTCGAAGGCGATAACACCGTCAAATTCGGGGCCGGTCCAATCGAATATTTGGGTCAGGCGGCTGCTATCTTCGCGCTGTGATCGCAACGTGGCATAAGGAACGAACAGCACACCCTCGCTCATTGCAATGTCTGTACCCAGTGGCCAATTTTTGAGGGGCTGGATATCGGCGGCGATGCCGCCAACTGCCGTCCAATCCCGGCGGGCGTCTTCAAGCAAGGTTGCGTTCTTCGACACCCAGATATGCTTGCGTCGTCCCTGTAACCAATTGTCGAGGATAGTGGCAGCGATCTGGCGCCCCTTGCCTGCTCCCGTCCCGTCGCCAAGAAAATACCCCTTGCGGATCCGCTTTTCGATCACCTCCCCAGTGTTCTCGTCGTTAATACTGCCGGCCAGCCAGTCGGCGTGGGCCTGGCCTGCATAAGCGACCGTTTCAAGCTGTGCGGCCGATAAGACCCGGTCTTTGACGATGCGCGTTGGTAGCATAAGTCGGTAATCGGGTTTGGGCGGCGCTACCGAGCCCATGGCAAGACTTTCGACAAGGGCTGTAGGATGTTCGCCGGCTTGCTCGAAGAGCATCCGTGCCGGACGGTACGGAAGATAGTCACCAACTTGTTCGCCTAGAGCAGCAGGTTCCTCGAGTGCGGTGTAAACAACAGGTGTGACGGCGTCTTCAACTGGCCTGTGAGCCGGAATGGGTTGCACCGGCTCTGCAGGGCGGACAAAGCCGCCGAACATTGATTTGGTTGCCGATGGGGTTCTGGTCTGTGGTTCGATCTCCCGGCGTGGCAGGGGCCTTGGCTGGTCAGTTAGTTCAGCCAGGGCCGCAACGTGAATATTATGAATCATTGGCAGATCCGGTAGCTTATCCAGAACAAGCAAGGTCGTCGCGATATTCGTCCCGTGCTTGGCAAAACAGCCTTCGGCCAACGTAAAGCGTTCGATAATCGAGGCACCCGTGATTATTTTGGCGAGACTCGCCGCGTTGCGGCCTGGACGGTCTATCCAGCTCGGCAGGATAGCGACTAGCCTCCCCCCGCTGGACAGCACTTTAAGGGCCGAATGAAGGTGTCTGAGCGCAGTGAAATGATCTTCATAGCCATCGGCGTTGCGTGAGAAGGGTGGATTCATGAGGACGCTGGTGGGCGCCCTTCCCTGCCAGCGTGCGGCGATTTCGGCTCCATCGTGATTGGTTATGGCGGCGCCGGGATAAAGGCCGGTGAGCAGCGCGCGTCGGCATGCATCCAGTTCATTGAGCCTGAGCATTGCGCCGAGCCGTAATGCTTCGGTGACAAGCAAACCGGTGCCCGCGCTTGGTTCGAGAACAAAATCCTCGGCGGTCAACGCCGCCCGCGCCTGTGCAAAAAGTGCGAGCGGTGCAGGGGTCGAAAATTGCTGTCGGCTCACTTGCAACTCGCTGCGAACGGTGTGCGTTGGGAGACCAGGATAGGTCGCAATCAAACCGGGAAGCTGCTGGCTTGCGGCCCGATCGTTCTGTTGAATATGGGCAACAATAGCGCATTCGAGCATTTCGAAGGCGTCGCGGATGGTGAATTGAGCTGTGCTGGTGCCAGCTGCTGCGGCAAGATGCTTGATCAGCATGTCTCGTGTAAGCGGCTCGTCAAGTTTTGAGGACAGGTTCACTCCGGCGGAGAGCAGGATGGACGCTTTAGGGTGGAAAATACTATATGGGTCAATCGGCATGGAAACCTCCGGTATATCGACCAAAATTGATCACCCTCCCCTTCCCCCTCCCCTCCGGCCCGTGCGCAACCAGCGGGCGCGCTGCCTTCGAGCAGCAAAATGGTTCAAATGAAGAGAAAAATAGAAGATGGACTGAATATCGGTGCAATAAATTGCTCGTGCCGTACTCAAATCATAGCGTATGCGCCGGCAGAGGGCGGTGGAGATCGGTTTATGCTATGGTCGAGAGGCAAGCTTTCGCGCGTCGCATCGTTATCCTACCAGCTTGTATCCCATAAGGTACCGCCCGCTGCTAGCTTCGGTAAAGCTGATCATCCCAAGATATTCGTTTTGCGCGCTCATAAGTGATTGCTTTGCTGGCATCATGAGCAAGATTTACCAGTATGTTGGTTTCAAATCGCGCGGGTATCGAGGGTACCAGCAGAATTGCCGAGCGCTTTTCACGGACCCACCTGTCCCCAAATTCCTTACAGATGCGTTGCGATTTACCGTCCCACCCAGAGTGGGCAGCCGTCTGGAATTTTTCATAGCAAATGCCCTTGGGAATAGAGATCGTTATAAAATAAAGGTCTGGCGGCATCACTCCGTTGGCATGAACAAGTTTTTCCAAAATCTGTGTTGAATAATGCTGCGAGCAATAGACGATGGGGCTGCTCCGCTTGTTCCATCTGCCTGGATAAAACCGCGATCCTTCATCACCGTAGAGCGGATGTTTGCCGTTTAGAGCACCAATCCTGTAGGCGGTGAGAATTTGGTCAGTATGCTGCGCGCTCACACGCCGCCGCCATAAGCGGTCCGGCCCAATATGTTAATCACTGAGTCCGCTCCCGGTCCGGTTGCGAGAGCTATCTCCAAGGGTATCCTGTTGCCGAGCATGATATGCGGCTTCGATATAAATGTTCGCGCCTTTTCGATGTCACCGTATGTCTCCAAAGCAAAGCTCATCACCTTGGCAACTCTGGCGAGCTTGTTGCCCTCGTCGCTCGTCAATATCTTCTTGGCCGAGTTTTTCCGCCGTGCCAGCGTCGGTTTGGGCAGGAAGCGGTATTTGAGATTGATATCTCCGGGTGCTACTATGGCTACAAGATGATCGATAGCCTCCACTGGCAGCCCTTCCTCTATGCACAGAGCGAGGCCGAGCAGGTCTTCTCCATCGGATGACATACCTAGAAGTTGTTCAATGCTATAATTTTGTGGATCCATGAAAGCGCCTTTGTCTCAATTGAGACTAAAGTAGATATCAGTTGGTTTGCAAGCGAAATTTCCTGACCACCCGAATGGTCTCAATATAAAGGCTGGCACAAACCCTTGCCAAAGTTCGCAAAGGTGCGTTTATGGCCTTCTCCTGTGAATCATAAACCTATATAAATATCATTGTATGTTAGAGGGTTATAATAAGGTTATGAGGTTAAAGGCAGATTCAACCGCTGTCTTGTGCGGAAACGGGCGAGTCGCAGAATTTTGCCGTTCCCAGAGTGTCGGCTATTCGTTCTCGTTGTGTCGAAGGGTTGTTCCCGGAAGGTCGATGAATCGTTCCTGAAAGATCGAATGTCGTTCCTATTGTGTCGAAACATTGACTGGAAGCTGAAATTAATCGACCGCATTGAATCACTTTGAGGCTTGCATACAGGAAAGTGCTTCAAATCGGACTTCTATCGTTTGCTATGAAAAATCTGAGTAAGCTGAACTCGACACAACGGGAACGGAACCCGATATTGGTCTGGAATTTGGCTAGTTTTGACTGCTATTTTAGCGCCTGATTTCGTGACCATGCTTCTTGTTGTATCGGCGGACAAAGCCGATAAAAGCCCTTTGCCAGTCTACAGGCGTCCGATCTTCGCTGCCATTGACCCAGGTTTCGAAATCTGCATGTAGCCGATAAAGATCCCAGCCAGGACATTCACTGCGTAGAAGTTCGATGGTTTCATCGGTCATATAGCCGCGTGTTGCAGCTGTACTCAGTCCGGTCAAAGTCCGTTTGATCATTTTGCGCGCGTCAATAACTGGTTCGTCCGTAGCGCCCGTTTTCGTCACATGATTGCTTGATTTTGGAGCAGGAGCCGCTGGCTTGGTGCGAACTGGGCTTTCTGGAGAAGCGGCTTTGGGTGTTTCGCTCCCCTGCCCTGCTGACGCCAGTTTGACCGGTTCGTGGTCACCTTGTTTGCGCATCCGCAGTTTTGGTTCGCCGTGATCGAGATCCTCGATTATGAGATCATATCCGGGCAAGCCATTTTTCTCGGCAAGTTTCAATATTTCAAATTTGAACCGGCGATACTGGCCTTCGGCACCGGATTTTTCGAACAGCGTGGGCATCGATATTGCAAATCCAACATCCCCCGCCCCGCCCGCATGTTTGCGTGCAACTTTGTAAAGCCAGCGCTCGCGCCCGCCGGATATATCGAAATAGGCCCGGTCGATCGATAATACGCCGCCCTTCATCAAAACGCCTTCCCAGAACCAGTTTGAGAGCTCCAAGGTCATACCGCGCGAGCGTTCGGTTTTTTCATCGACGAGCTGTGTCCAGCCATCCAGCCAGCTGAATGTCGCCTCACGGCGGTTCTCCGCGCGGATATTTGTCTTAACTGTTGTGGAGACGAGGCGGTCCAGCCCCTGCCCCAGTAATTCATAAGCTCTGCCCGTGGTTGGCCTGCCAATCGCACGCAGCAGATCATATGGCATGATATGCAAGGTCCGAGGAATATCATTTTGTCCGCGCCGCGCCATATCGGCAAGAACGCTCGCGCAATAGATGAGGATATCGGCATCCCAGATCGTGGCCATGCCGTAATCTGGATTGGCAGATACATGGACCCATAGTTTCCCATCGGGCGATTTATAGTCGATCGGCTTTATGCGTCTGGTTTTGGCAAGCGAGAAAAATGGCCGCTCCATCATCTCGCGCTGATCGCGAAAATTGAGATCGGCGATATAAGGGAGAAACAGGTCGAACTGTTCTCCCACCGCTCTCCGGGCTCTGACGCCTTTCGAGCGAGCCATCAGAAACTTTCTTCGAGGAAAGTTTTTCTGGACCGCGAATCCAGTGGCGAAAAAAACTTTCCTCGAAGAAAGTTTTCACCGTCTGCCAGAAAAGGGAAGGGTAGGGCGAGTTTCATTCTACCTCTGTCTTATACTCATGGCTTGCGAGCGCTTCGCGAAAAAGCGCGACCATCTCGTCTTCGTCTGCGCCCGATGCGGCATGAACCTTGATGGTCAGTCCTTGGCGGCTTGCTGTGGTGACGGAGAGGGCAGGGCGATTATGCCGTGAAACGCCCTCATAAAGCTTCGGGCGTTGCTTGTCAGCTTCACCCGCAGCCATAAGCCGTGCGAGAACAACCGTTCCGCCAAGTGGGGGCTGGCCGTCCTGAGCGCGCTGACCGTTTTCCTCGGTGACACGTTCAGCGGCTCCAACTATGGATTTATGACGCCTTTCATCGGCTAGTGCCTGTGACAGCTTATAGGCCGGATTAAGTGTTAGCTCGCCTAAGTCAGCGAAAGCGGCAAGAACTATATCAGGTAATGTTGCCACTTTGAGCATCTTTGACAGCCAGCCTTCGGATAGTTTTAGCCGCTCGGCCATGCGCCGCTGTTTACCGCCATAATGCTGCTCGAGCGCAGAAGCATAATTCCGTGCGCGCTCAATCTCGCTTACATCCTTGCGGGCGCGGTTCTCAATATCGGCAAGCCGAAAGGCGGCCTCGTCATCAAGATCGGCCACCTGCGCCAGAAAGGTCATGTCAGGATAGCTGTTTGTTCGTAACCAGCTGATCGCAAAATGGCGTCTGGTTCCGGCAATCACTTCATAGTCATAGGCCGCATCATCGTTTACGCGCCGGACAATGGCCGGAACTTTTTGTCCGCCCTCTGCGATGATCGTATCAATCAGGTCGCGCACATTCTCTTCATTCAGGCGCGCCTGTATTCTGGCATTGCCCTTCCAGATGCGCACGCGGGCGGGATCAAGACGGAGCTGCGTAACCTGACGGACATCGCCGGAGGCAACACGGGCCAAAGCAGACTCGCGGCCCAAAAGCGCCATACCGCCGCCTCTCGCTGGCCGTCCGCTGGTTTCTGTAGGGGCCGGAGAAGGCTCTGTGCTGGCCGCTTCATCCGTGCTTACCGGTTGGTCGTCGGCGAGCAAATCGGCTAGATAGTCTTTTTGTTTACCTCCCGCCATCATATCTCTCCCAAGGAAAACGAGAACATAAAGCGAACATAAATACTTGAATGACCTGTTTTAGGTTGCATTTACCACCTCCGCCGCACTCGCGGGACTTGTTACACCCCAATTGCGCCGGACAAGTTGTTCCACTTGCCCCAGAGCCTGGTCAAGATTGGCGCGGCAGCGTTTGTGTGTGCGCGGCGTCCCGATAGGGCGCTCCAGTTCGTACACGGTCATCATTCTGAGCGCCGCATGGCTTATTTCTGCGCTTTCCAGTATCGGTACGGGTAACAGAGCAGGGCCGAAGCTCTGCTCCATAATCTGCTGCACCATTGCGTGACTTGGATCATTGGAATCAAATTTTGAGCAGATCAGGCGCACGAAATCATAAGAAACATCAATTCCTGCTTGCCGTATCTGCTCGGTGACCTGTTCCATCATCGAGAGAAACTGTACGGTTGAACAAAAATCGGGTGTGGTTGCGGCTAGGGGAATCAATAACGCATTGGCAGCCTGCATGACCGCGAGACTAATCGTACCAAGGGCAGGGGGGGGATCAAGTAATACAATGTCATATTGCTGGGCTAGGTCGAGCAAACCGCTCTTCAGTTTGCGGAAACGCGCTGCCAACACTGATCCGCCATCTGCGCCCGATGCAGCTAGCTCGTATTCCACGTCAAAAAGTTCCAGATTGGAAGGGATGAGGTCGACATTTGGCCAGGGCGTGCGCTGGACAGCATAGAGCAAGTCGGTTTGTGTAGGCTCTATTGAGAGATATGGATAAAGCGTTTGTTCGCGGGTGATATTAAAATGAGGATTGAAGCCGAATAAAGTCGTGGTGGTTGCCTGACTATCGCAATCCACCACCAATACGCGGTAACCCAAAACGCCGAAATAATGCGCCAGATGAGTTGTAACTGTCGATTTGCCAACGCCGCCTTTGAAATTTTGAACCGCGATAATCGCCGGTTGATCGAGTGGTGCGCGGGCGGGCGAGGCATCCAACACTTGCCGCATATTGAGAAGATCTTCGATACTATATCCGGGCCTGCGCCCGTTTTTGGTGGCCGGGGGAGGGGGCAGACGCCCGTCATTCTCCGCCATGCGGATACGGTTTGTTGAACAGCCGAGCAGTTGGGCGGCTTCTGCGATGCCGTAGCGAACTGCCAAACCCTTGCGCGCTTCAGGCAGAAATGCTTTCTTGCGCAGGCGTTCGATCATTCTTTCGCCCGCTTCAGCCATTTCTGCAATTCGGTTCACTTCTGAATTCATTTGGTGTGACGCCTGTTCAATTGAATGACTTTGTGCGCATAATATAGATTTAAGCTTCAGTCGAGTGGTTTCTCGGTGAGTGTCAAACAAAAATTCGGCCAGAATAAATCGAAGATATTGGCCAGAAATCGCGTCTCGACCAATATTCCGGGGAATGATGATAGTGATTTGATGTTTGGGGCGAAGTCCTTTCTCCTTTGCGATTGCAAAACCTTCATTGAGCAAAAAAGGATCACATCCCAGCAATGGGCCGTTCAAGCTGGCGTCTTTCTGTTTCACGGTCGTTTTTGGCTATCATCTCGCTAAGTCGCTCGGCCAGAACGATCGCTCCTGGTCGGCTGATGCTCGTACGGATGCTTTCCGAACGTGCTTTGCTCAAAAAATCCGGTAGAACATCAATAAGGTCAGCGATAATTTCCACATCAAGATCAAAGTATTGCTCCCATTGGCCGAAACGGCCCACGGCAAGCAGTGCCCGCATCGGGTCAATGCCAAGCGCGTCAAAAATCAGGTAAAGTGCTGCGTTGTCGATCTGTCTCTGTTCACTGAGCAACCTGCTGATTTTTGATTTACTGATACCTGTTCGTTTAACGAGATCGGCGCTCTTTATGTTGCCGCGAGCCATGACCTCAATAATCAGCGGGAGAAATTTTTGTGGTGTAATACGGGCTTTGGACTGTGCGCGTAACAGTTCTTCGTGATCTTGCTGGTCTTCACGGTAGTCCATCTATGCGACCCCCTTACAGATTTATTACAAGGTAAATTTACTGTACTCAAATGATCAAGCTTTATCTAATTGGGAATTATTAGGATCGGATCGATCCAGCACCTCAGCGCCAGACGCTCAGCTTCTGCAAATCTGATCGTGATGTGCGTCATACGGGATGATTTGCCCGAAGTTTTTCCATATTCGATTGGGTCAATTTGTCAAAACCTTGGACTGATTCGCAGCCATAAGTTGCCTTTCTGACAAAAAACATTCCCTCTATGCCAACTTTTGTTCCCAAAATGGCGATCATAGTTGCTGCGGTGGCAAAACCTGATGTCAAAGTGGGGAATATAGTTGCCAATTTGACAACGATTATTGATTCGCACCTTGAAAAATGAATTTTTGGGCCCTTAATCTGGTCGGTTTACTTAAATGGTATGGTGAACCAATCGATCAATCGTCATCCCTTGATAGGCGTTAATCACGACGTCGTTAAGAAGGATGATCCTATGAAAATGAATATAGCTTTCCAGAATGGACCAATTCCCTTGGCCTCTATTGTCAAGGCAGCAGCAGTGGCAACGGTGGTTGCAGTCGCCGGATCAGGAGTGGCTATTGCAGGGGCTGATGCGACTTTCAACACTGCTTTGACCTCGTTTACTGGTTTCCTTGAAGGGTCCGGCGGTAAAATCATCACGGTGCTCAGCCTTGCAGGCGGTATTGTGGGCTTGGCTTCGGGGCGCTTCAGCCTTGGGCAGGTCGCCATTCCGGTCGGTGTCGGGGTTGGCGCAGGAACCGGCGTTCCCATCGTTACGGCAGCGGTCACAGCGACCATCTGACCGATCTGCGGACGCTCGCTTTCGGGTGTTCGCTTCCTCGAAGGTGGCGGGGCGATATGGCTGATAAATACGCTATTCCAGCACGGCTCGACGATCCGGAACTGATCGGGTTTTGGACGCTCGATGAATTCATCGCGATGGTCTTGCCGTTCATATGGGGCGTCCTGACGCAGCACATTCTTATCGGGATCATTCTCGGCTTCGGATGTTGGTGGAGCCTACGCAAAGCAAAAGCAGGCCGCGCGGCGTCATGGCTGCTCCATTTGGCCTATTGGTACTTGCCGGGAGGTTTTGTTGGCCTGCGCGCAACGCCACCTTCTTTTCTCAGACTCATGGCGGGGTAGTTCAGATGGATCTTGCACACTCACATACACAATCGCAGCGCGTTCTCAGGCAGCGCAACATGCTTTTGGTCGCTTGCCTTATACTTGCCGGTTTGGCCGCAATTTTAGGAATGCTGGCTGGTTCCCGTGATCGCGAAGTTGTGTTGCAACCGGTGTTGCGCACGCCGCTCACACTTTCAAGTTCAGGTGTCAGCAAAGAATATCTTGAAGCGGTCACGCGCGATGCCGCGGTGTTGACACTTAACCGGACGCCGCAAAGTCTTGATTATTGGATGAATTCGGTTCTCGAGATGGTTCACCCGAGCGCCTACGGTCAGGTGAAGGCCGATCTGCTCAAGATTACCGAGGACCAACGTGGCTCATCCATAGCACAATTTTTCACTATGGAATCGTTGAAGGTCGATACCGAAGGCCTTTCCTCAGAAGTGAGCGGTACGCTCCACACCATGGTTGGCCGCCAAGAAGTCTCGGCCGTCCAAAAAACATTCCATTATGGCTGGGTTTACAACGGTCTCAGCCTCAAGCTCGTCCAGTTTGGGATGGTCGAGAAGGTCGAACCTAAAAAGGCGGTGTCATCATGAATACTGTATTTTGGAGCTGCGGCATTGCCTGCGGTTCAATCCTCACATCACGCATCCATAGCATATCAGCCAGGTCTTTAGGAGTTGGGCTTATTGCAGCGTCGTCGATTGCGCTATCCACTCCGGCATTGGCGGACCAGACCTTAATGGCGTCTGACAATGCGCGGGTGGATTGTATTGCGTCTTCACGCGATCTCACACGGATCAGTCTGGTTGGTGATGAAATCGCCAGCGTGTCCAAGTTGCAGACAGGCAATCCAAACGAAGATTTTTCGGTTGTTAACGAGCCTGTGCGCGGAGACATTTATGTTTCTGTGCCGGAAGGCTTTTCACCCAAGGTTTTGTCGTTCTTTGCCACTTCAAAAAAGGGGTATGTTTACAAGTTCGCTTGCCGTCTTTCCGGAGAGGAAGCGCAGCAGGTGTTTGTGGCCAATCCTGCGATCGCGGGTGAACAGACCAGCGATACCAGAATTGTAGCTGCCGCCGATCCTCAAGAGCAAGCCGTCAAGCTAGTCCAGGCAATGTACACAAGCAGTATTCCTGAAGGCTACCGTATGAGGCAGCCAGTTCGTGCGTCGGTTCGTGTTGGTGATCTTAAAGTACGGATGATCGCTGAATATCGAGGGAATGAATTTACTGGAAAAGTAATTCGGATTGAAAATCAGGGCAGTGAGCCACTGGTTATCGCTGATGATGTCGTCGCTCCGTCTAATGCAACTGCTGTCAGTATTGCAGAGCCCAACTTGGCACCGGGGGCTTCCACCACTGCTTACATTGTCCAACCTGCTGGAGAAAATTGATGAACTTTATGGATAGGTTTCGGAAGCAAAAAATATCCGAAGATACGCCTGAAACCGAAGGCGACGAAGTTTCGCCGGTAGGGAACGCTATGAGCGAAAATGACGACGTTCAGCGAAAGCAGCGTTTGCTTTTGGGCGGCGTGGCTTTGATCGCCCTTGTTGGGGGTGCTTGGTGGGTGTTGGATAGCTCTGTCAGTGAGGAAGAGCTTGCGAATAGCGGCATCAAGGAAGTGCAGATTAGCACCAATGATATGGTGAATAAGAATATGAGCGAACAGGAATGGATTGCTCGCTCTGAAAACCGGTTTGATTCAACCGATAATCGTCTCCGGACTGTCGATGGTCAGCAAGCTCAGCTTGCCGCTATGCAAGAGGAAATGAATGCGCTGCGAGGGCAGAATAGTGCAATGTCCTCCGACGGGCAGCGTGTTTTATCAGCTTACCAATCAGAAAATGAGAGTCTGAAATCGCAGCTTGCTTCGGCGCAGTCTGCGCCTTCACGAGTGGGCGGCCCAAATGGCCTTTATGGTCCAAGCAGTGCTGCTCTGTATCAACAGCCATCTGGACCGGGCGTTGCTGCGCTTCCTGCTCCATCGCCGCGCGAAGTGAAGACTGTATCCTTTTCAAGTGGACCAGGGGGCAATGCTGTGCGGGCAGAGCGCGGTACGACGGTATTCTCCGATTCACCTGACTATCTGCCTGCCAACAGCTTTGCGACTGCACGGGTCATTGTTGGCGTCGATGCTAGTGCTGGCGTTTCATCTCAAACGGATCCCTTGCCTGTTGTCTTGCGTATCACTGGCCCTGCGCGATCAGTGGCTGACAAGGGTCGTGTTCTGACAACTAAGCTGCAAGGCTGTCTCGTAAATGGCGCAGCTCGCGGCGATCTCTCTGCAGAGAAAGTTTATGTGAAATTGCAGCGTATGACCTGCGCGCAGCCAGGCGGGCGCTATGCGGTCAGCGATGTCAAAGGCTTCATTGCTTATGCCGGTAAATCTGGTGTTCGCGGCCGCGTAGTCAGCCGTGAGGGCGGTTTGGTTACTCAGGCATTTTTAGCAGGCCTTGCTGGCGGTTTTGGACGCGGTTTTTCCGCAAATACAGACAGTGTTTTGCAGGGCTCCAATGTCACGGTCAACGGCAAGCGGGATAAGCTCGGCTTGGGCGAAATTGCTCAAGGCGGCTTGGGCGAAGGCGTCAGCACAGCTGCCGATACTGTCAGCAAATATCTCATCGAACGGGCGGAACAATATCAGCCTGTAATCGAGATGCCGACCGGCATTGACGTCGAAATCGTGTTTTTGGACGGCGCATACGTCCGCAATTAAAAAAGGAGTGTCTTCACATGGCGAAGTATAATTGGGTCATTGGTGCAAGTCTTATTAGCGTTTTGGTTGCCGGGACTGCTTTTGCGGCAACACAATCTGCTAATGCTACAGTTGAAGCGGTGTTAAAGACCCGGCTTCCAAAAACCGAGTTTGCAAAAGTCGATTGCGAAATTATTGGCAGCATTTGCGAGGTGACTGCGGGTAAGTCTATTTTCTATATCGATAAAAACGCGCGTTATCTCATTGTTGGCCATGTTTTTGATATGGAAACCCGGCAGGATTTAACATCTGCTCGTCTTCTCGAGATTAACCCGGAAGCTCTTCTTGGGGGGGCATCACAAATTTCCAACGATGGCGGGGAGGATCTTGGCTTCTCTCAAGCTGGTACGCCGGTTGCTCGTGATTATCCAATGCCTAAAGCGAGGTTTAAGGCTGGGGCAGGGCGAACAGAACGTGTTTCGCTTGCTTCTTTGCCAGCTTCCGGAGCGATAGAGTGGGGTAGCGGCAAAACCAAAGTCACTATCTTTTCAGATTTACGCTGCGGATATTGCCGCGCTTTGACAGAGCAACTTGAAACAATGGACGTGCGTGTGGTTGAACGGCCAATATCTGTTCTAGGTACGCGCGATATCAGTAACCGTGTCTATTGCGCTAAAGACCGTCCTCGTGCCCTTCATGCCGCTTATGCAGGGAACATTCCTGAATCGGCTAAATGCGATACCAGCGGACTTGATGCCAATGAGCGCTTTGCTCGCGAAAATGGATTTACCGGAACTCCGGTGATCGTTCGCTCCGATGGCGCAGTCCATCATGGCTATCTGCCTAAAGATAAACTTCTTGCGTGGCTGAAAGGAGCAAAGTCATGAGTAATATGCTTTCGCGTACGGAAATGCGTTCATTAAATCGTGCTTTAGCCAAGCGAACAGGTGGCCGTATTAGTGTTGGCTCTAAGCCAATCACTGTTTCTCAGGGCATTGATCTTTGGAATGCTACCGAGAGTTTTGAGGCTGAATTATCTTGTGTTCCCGTGGTCAATCGATCCGGTCAATCCGGTGAAGCGCTTCAATTGTTTTCAGCAGGAGACGGTGCTGGTTTTCGCCGTCTTCTCGGTAGAGGAGCCGGGATAGCGGCTGTAGCTTCCCTAGCTGGTTGTGCAACATTCGGCACGAACGTAAATGGCGATTTTGCCTGCCGGGCCCCAGATGGCATTTGCGCGCCAACTTCAAAGATTGATGACGAAGCGCTAGCGATGATTAGCGGCGAAAGCGGCATGACGCCTGCTGGGCCATATTTATATGATTCTCCATCTCGCGGTACGGTGACTGCGGCGCGCGAACCAGTTCGTTCTGGCGAAAAAGTTCTTCGTATTGTTTTCCCCGCGCATATTGATGGTTCTGGGCGGTTCCGTGAAGTGACAGCCATTCATGCTGTTGTCGAGCGTGGATCGTGGCTTGAAGCGTCAAATACTTTGGTTGCTCCGCGCGTCGCTGGGTCCGGTGGTGATCGCAGAAAGGCGGCGGCGCAGCTTGCGGCCTCATCTTCGTCCGGTATGCCTACATTAGCTGATATAGCTTCTTCAGCGCCGGAGATGCAGTTTCATGATCCCGTTGCTGCCATTGACGCGCAAAACGCTGAACAGGCGGCGATTGACGCGGCTAATCCTGCCACGACGGTCAATCCAGTGGCTCTTGCTAAAAAGGCTGATACGCCGCTGCTAACGGGTCCGCAGGCCCGCGATATGGGTTCTGTAGGTGCGCCGATTTCAAAGATGGAAGTTCGTGCCGATAAACGCGAAACTGCTGCAATAGATCCGATGGCTGCCATTAAGGCGCAAGTTGCTGGGCGTTTGCAGCCGAAAAGAAAGCCTTCTCGGTTATCAAAAAGGCCCGTTTCAAAAGCTGTGGCGCTTTCTTCTTCGAGCGAGGTTGCCGAATATTCTCTTCCACCGGGTAATGGTGTTTCAGAAGATCCGCAATCCGCTGCATCAATCGCCGCGCAACTCTCACCGGTTAATCGGCCTTCGCTGTTTCCGGTATCGGAAGTAAAACCATGAGTGGGTTGTTTACCGGTCTTTTCGACGCCATGCTGGGAGATGGTATGAAGGCTGACAAGGGTCGGCCTGACGCCGGAATACCTATGCTGGCTCATTGGTTGCCGTATCGCAGTTTTAACGCGAAGACCGGTATTTTTCATAATGCCAGTGCGCGTGAAATTGCTCTTGAGGTAGCGCCCATGGTTGGCGCGGATGAACGCTCTGCTGATATTATTTCTCAATGTCTTTCTGAAGGCGTTCCTGCTGGTGCGACGGTACAGATCGTCAATTTCGCTTCCTCTCGGGTAGGCGGTAAATTGTCCGATTGGTTCGTACCGCGCTATTCGGCTGAGGGCGTGTATGAGCGGATGGCAAAACATCGCACCGATTATCTTTCGGATGGGGTTTGGAATTCGCTTTCGAAGGATGCGCCGTTTCATCTTCGTCAGTTTCGGCTCCTGATCTCCATTGGTATCCCTGATGGTGGAAGTTCTACTGACGAGGAGCTTGTTTCTGTTGCTGACTCAATGATGTCGGCTTTTCGTTCTATTGATGTGTCTTCACGCTTGATTGACCCTGTAAATTTGCTGGCGTTGATCGATGACATTACATCTCCGACGACTGCAGCTGGTGATGATCCTATCGATTATAACTCCTTTGACTCCATCGCTGATCAGGCGGTTCGGCGGGACATGGAGGTGCGGCATTATCCTGATCGCCTTGAATTTCGGACTGAACGTCTTCGGCCGACCGGTGTCGATAAGGATGGTGTGCCCGAGATTGGCGTAATGTACCCGGATACTTTTGAAGTACGTTCTTATGCTGTTCGCAATCTGCCGCCCCGCTGGGCGCCGTGGGATTGCGTGCGTTTGATCGGAGATCTCTTTACCGACAAGCTGCGCTTGCCTTGTCCTGTAGCAACGACCTTGTGTTTAACTTATCCTGACGCGACTACTTCGGCCAATAGGGCTGCTTATAAATATATGCGGACATCGAGCTTGTCCGATAGCAAATCATCTCGGTTCTTGCCTCAGCTGAAGGATCAGAGCCGTGAATGGGAAGACGTCCAGGAACAGCTTCGCCAAGGCAACAAGCTGGTGAAGGCTTTCTACGGTGTCACTGCGTTTAGCCCGAAAGGTAAGGGTGACGTTCATGAGCGCACTCTGAAATCGATGTATAAGGCTTGTGGGTGGGATCTTCATTCCGAGCGTTATATGCAAATGGTAGGGTTTCTCGCGTGTCTTCCTATGACGCTCGGATCGGGACTTATCAGCGATTTGGGCCGGATGAAGCGTATGCGAACTATGCTTACAACGACAGCCGCTAATCTTGCTCCATTCCAAGGCGAATATAAAGGCAGCAATATCCCGCACCTATTGCTGGTTGGAAGGCGAGGGGAGCCTTTTTTCTGGTCTCCCTTTGAGAATGAGGCTGGCAACCATAATGTAGCTGTTTTCGGTAAATCCGGATCGGGTAAATCCGTTTGTCTGCAAGAGCTTTGCGCAGCATTTTGCGGCGCTGGCGATAATGTCATTGTTATTGATGATGGTCGTAGCTTCGAGCATTCCGCAAAACTCCAAGGTGGCACGTTCATAGAATTCACGCTTGCGAGTGGGTTTTGCATCAATCCGTTTTCGATGATCGATGCCGAAGCTGCGGACGATGACGAAGATTATAAACTCGATTGCCTAGCGATGCTCAAGGCGATGATCAGTCAGATGGCGCGCCATATCGATATCCTCAATGATACCGAACGTGGTCTTATTGATGGCGTTGTCAATGCCGTTTGGAGCGAAAAGGGTAGAGACGGTTCAATTGATGACATCATCGCTGGTTTGCAGGGTAATGGTGACGGAATGTCAATGAGCCTCGCCGTATCGATGCTTCCCTTTGGCACCGATGGTACATACGGCAAGTTTTTTGACGGAGAAGCAACCTTCAAACTCGATGCCAATTTAACCGTATTTGAGTTGTCTGATCTTGCTAGCCGCCAAGAGCTGCGTTCTGTTGTGATGACCGCCATCATGTTCATGTCTTCACAGTCGATGCGTAAACTTGATCGTTCGCGGCGCAAAGCACTGATCATGGATGAGGCATGGCAAATGCTCAAAGGTGGCGCGATGGCCGAATTCGTCGAAACCTATGCGCGTACATGCCGTAAATATGGTGCATCGCTGATTACAGCAACTCAGTCTCTCAACGATTATTACAAGTCTGAAGGTTCGATTGCCGCGCTGGAGAACAGCGATTGGTTTCTTATTTTGCAGCAAAAACCGGAATCGATATCGGATTTCATGAAGCTGGACCGTTTCGAGATGTCTGCCGGCGACGAGACATTGATGCGTAGTCTCAAGCGTAACGGCACTGAATATTCCGATATCATGATTAAAGGCCCTGAAACATTGGCATCGGGACGTCTTGTTCTCGATCCATATTCAGCAACAATCTATTCGTCCAGTCCGACAGTGTTCGCGCAAATCGAAGAATTGGTACACGAAGGCCTGACGATGGAAGCTGCGATTGAGCGCGTTGCTTATCCTGACGATCCACAGCGTTGGAGCAATGAAGAGGAGGCGCCTTTGTTGGTGGCCGCCGAATGATAGCTCAGCGTTCCAGCGCTCAGCGGGTAATCCCGCATCACGGCTATCAGCGAGCGCTAGATAGGCAGGTTCGTCTTGCGAAAATTCAAAGATACCAAAGGCTATCTTTTGGTAACTTAGTCTATGTTGCCTTCCGGCTTATTGGCTGGTTTGCGACCACGCTTTTGATTGCTGCAGGTTTGTTCGTCGTTCTGTTCTTCATGGTAGCAAATGGGTCGTTATTCGGCTTTTTCGAACAGTTGAATCTTCTGGGTGGTCATTACGTTGTTGCCCCTCCGGAAGCGCGTGCGGCCTTCGACAGCAAGCTGTATTTTATCGCTGGCTTTGTCTTTTTGCTGACCGGCGCGTTTCGAATGAGTGGGCTTTTATCCATTTTTGAATCAGGAGATTCCGATGACCAGTAACACTGCTCCTAGCCAATTGCCGTTGGAGGGCTTGGGCAAGACCTCTGAGGTATCATTTCCAGACCAGGTTAAGAGCCCTCGCGCTGGTAGCCATAGCGCCACTACTACCGGTGTGCGCCGGTTTGCAGGTATGACCTATTTGCAATTGGGATTGATCGCATTGGGTTTGTTTGCAGCTATTTGGGGCATGTGGGCGACATCGAAGATTTTTGCCTTAGAGGATCGGCGCGTAGTTTCGGTGCGTCTTGCATCCATCGTAAATGATTTTGTGACAGCAGAAGCGCGGTCGGGGACTCCTCCGGAGCAGCTTGAAAACAACACACGAGCTTTTATGGGCGCGCTTGACACTGTGCTGGAACAGCGCGCGCAAGCGGGGCAGGTCATACTTGTTGGTGAAGCTGTTATTGCTTCTTCGGTTCCCGATGTAACTGATGATGTTTTGGTCGATTTATCGAAGTTGGTAAAAATGCCTTCCCCTGCAGCTATGCCTCCGGCGATGGCCCCTTCAGCTCCGGCCCAAGGTCCGAATATGCCTATGCAGCCGGAAGGTCAAGTTTCGCCCGATAGTAGCCAATCACCTTTTGGGCAGTTGCCTTATCCTGTTGATGGCGGGTCACAGTGATGGCGGGGGCACCCACCATAGACGCTGAAAAAGCAAACCCTCGACGATCCTCTCGCTGGCCGAGCTGGAAGGTACTAGGTTTGATCTTGGCTGTGTTCGTTGGCTGGTCGGCGTTGGATGATTGGTCGGATCGTCATGCCTTCATGATCAATTCTAGTGAATCTCTTCCTAATTGGGCCTTCTTTGTTGAAAAGAACGTGCTTCCGGAGCGCGGACAATATGTGTTTTTTATTGCTCCAAAAACCCCTCTTATTCGCGCTCATTTTGGAGACGATCCCAAGCCGTTCGGCAAGCAAGTTTATGGCGTAGCTGGCGACATGGTTTCGCGTGACGGGAAAATTGTTTCTGTGAACGGAGTAGAAATTGCTGCTCTTAAATCCTTATCGAAGCGAGGAGAGCCTCTCACCGCAGGGCCGGTCGGACGCGTTCCGGATGGTTGTTATTTCGTCGCGACAGCAAGCAAGGACGGATTTGATAGCCGTTATGCTGACATAGGCTGGGTTTGCGGCAGTCAGATATTCGGAACGGGAGTACCGGTGTTGTGATCAAAAAGTCCATCATCTCGATATTCCTTTTTACCTTCGCCGCAGCATTTTCCCTGCCTGCTGCGGCGAAGGATTACGGCCAAGTAGGTAAAGTGTTTCCGGTAATTGAGCCCGATTTGCTTCTGGTTATTGCAACTAAACTCAGAAATATGAAAGCCACCGGCCAAATTGATGCGATGAACCAGCTTTTGCGTAAGCGCACCGAAGCTAAAGTTCGGCGTCCGGATCCAGTGGCTGGAATTGAATCAGCAATAAAACCGCGTAGCTGGCTCTATGATCCGTCGATCATAATAGATCACGATATCCGCGATCATAAAGGAACCTTGATATCCGCAGCCGGTAGCCGGGTTAATCCGCTTGATTTCATTGATGTTAATACACCGCTTGTCTTCATCGACGGTGACGATGAAGCGCAGGTTGCTTGGGCTCTGAAACGCTTCGACGACAAGGCAAAAATTATCCTGGTGAAGGGCGCGCCTTTAGAGTTGATGACGAAGCGTCAACGCCGTTTCTATTTTGACCAGGCGGGCACTTTGACAACCAAATTTGGCATTACCCGTGTTCCCGCTGTTGTCGTTCAAGCGGGTAAGTCGATGCGGATATCTGAAACTCCTGTGAGGAAACAACAGTCATGATAAGTGAGAAAAAAATGCGTCATAGCATTATTGGAGGGATAGCTCTTAATCTTCTCGTGCAGGCCGCAATGCTGGTTCTTCTCGCTTATTCAGGGGAATGGCGGGTTTGGCGCTTTCTGTTTAACGCTGTCGCGCAGATAGATGCCATATTTGTCCTGTCATGGTTTGGATTTAGGTTTTGGGCCAACGCGCCCAAATTGGACGGCGATAATGCCTAGGGCACCTGTGCCTGGGATTGCTCACTCTCTCGAGCATAAGCTAGATTATGCACAAGCACGTCCTCGCTGGCATGTTCCAGCATTGGTTTTATTTGCGTGCTTGAACGTGGCAGCTCTCGGCATTTTCTTTGCGGTCTTTGTTGGAGTTATCGCCTCGCCGCCGCAGCCAAGAAATGTGATTCATCTTCTCGTCGCGGGTAGTTTTGCGTTTGCTGCGCTTGTTTTGGGGCAGTTTTTTTATTGGTCGAGGATGGCGTTGATTGAATTGAAAGCGCGCGATCAATGAATTGGGCAGAGCAAATATTCGGTACGCCGCTTGCCGCTCCTGAAACGGTTTTTATGAGACGCCTACGGTTTGTCTTTATTGGATCCGCTGGCGCAACCGTCATTGGGATTTTAGCGATAGAAGTTGTTGCTGCTGTTTTTGGCCGCGCCGGTGCTGGCGCTTGCCTCCTCGTTCTTTTGTTAATCGCTGCGTGTTCGGGATCTTTGTTCTTTTACAGAAAAATCCGGATTGATGATGCCTGGTTGGTTGACCGTGACGCAGAGCGGGAAGGGAATGAATCGTGAAAACGTCTTCTTTTAAACGCATTTGGCAAATGTTGGTTGTAATAGTAATTACAGCCTTCGTAATGGGATCCGCACCGGCACGGGCAGATGATGTGCCTGGGTCTTGTACCGGAAAATTCGTCAATCCTATTACCGATGTGTGTTGGAGCTGCTTGTTCCCGCTTTCAGTCGGCGGGCTGAAGATATGGCCAAGCGGGCGCCCGGATACGGATAATAATCCCACCCTTCCTATTTGCGCCTGCGGATCGCCCCTTCCGCGTATTGGGATTGCTGTGGGTTTCTGGGAGCCTGTTCGGCTTGTCGATGTGACTACCAAGCCTTGGTGTTTTCCAAATCTTGGTGGTGTCAAAATAAGCCCCGGTTTCAATATTGGCCGCGGCACTTATGCAACTACTAATCAGCTTGGTGGGGCAGGTCAGAACACCGCAAAATGGCACGCCCACTGGTACATTTATCCGTTGCTCTATTGGATGGAAATTGTGACCGACTTTCTTTGTTTGGAGCAGTCCAGCTTCGATATTGCGTATGTAACTGAAATTGATCCGCTTTGGCAGGATGATACGCTTACGATGTTGATCAATCCGGAAGCGGCTGTTTTCGCAAACCCTGTTGCTACTTTAGCTTGTGCCGCAGATTGTGTGGCCTCAACCGTTAGCCGTCCCATTGATCCTTTGTTCTGGTGTGCTGGTTGTCAGGGATCAATGTATCCACTCAACGGCAACGTCGCTAGCCATCTCAATCCGATACAGTCATCGCGGCTCGCTGCTTCGCGCATGGCTTATAAAATGCACCGTCAATTTCTTGCGTGGGGGACGATGGGGAAAGAAGGATTGTGCAAAAAATACCCCATGCCCATCATGAAAAAGCAGCAATATCGTCTGCAGATGGTCAATCCTTCCCCGATGGTCAAAGGCAGGTACGCCTGCGCTCCTATCGGTGCTTCCGATTTGAAACCCGGCGTTGGCCGGGTGTGGCCCGTCGTTGGCGAGGATTTTGGATATCTCGTCTGGCGTAAAAGGAATTGTTGCGCGTTATGAACTGGAAAGCTCTCTTTATCGCTGGCGGAATACTCGGCATGTCCGGCGCCGCTGTTGTGTTTGCTCAAACCGTTGAAGGTCTTGATCTTGGAGCAATCCAGAAAAGGGCAGACGAAAGCGCGGCCGACGCGAAGGCGTTTGTCAATGATGTCATGCGCCGGAGCGATGCAGTGGCCGAAGAGGCCCGCCAAACGGTCGCATCCGGAGAGTCTAACCATCAGCAATATGTGGAGGCGCAAGGCAACGCTGAAGGAGCCACTGAACTAGATAAGATGATGGCCGATGTAACCGGCAAGATGCCTGCGGGCGAAGCGCCGCAATTTATTGTTTTCGCATCCCTGTCGATGCCGCCTGAAAGTTTGAAGCCGCTTATTCGAGATACTAGCAAGGCTGGCGGCGCGGTAGTTTTTCAGGGCTTCCCCGGTAACTCCATGAAGGCCTTCCAGCAAGGTATCTCCAAAGTTATCGAACCTGGTCAGGAAACTGGATCTTTAGGCATTGATCCCCGTCTCTTTAGGGCTTTTGATGTAAAAACTGTCCCTGCCTTTGTTGTCGTCTCCTCAGATTTCGATCTTTGCGATGGATTGGATTGCCGGACTACACCTCCGCCGCATGACAGAATGTCTGGTAATGTAACCGTGCGTTATGTTCTTGAAAGTTTCGCAACTGGAGGCGGTCCCGGCGCACGCATCGCCGGAACGGCTCTTAACCGCCTCGGGGCAGGCGGATGAGACGTATAGTCGCATCTATTATATGCTTGGCTTTTGTGTCTGCTCCTGCGTCCGCTCAGCAAGATGTGAGGGACGATGCTAAAGCCTTCGCACAGGGTTTGGCAGATGGTGCAGCAAATCTGGCTGATAACGATTCCGCTGCGGTTGACAATTTAACAGGTTACAATGGCCCAAATGCGCCAGAAACGCAGTTTCTTGACAATCCAGCAGCTCTGGAAGCGGCCCGTATATCAGCGGCTCGTAATAACGATGCTGCCGTTCTTGTAATAGATGGCGACGCCACCCGGCCTCGTGTCCCGGACGAGCTAATAGATGAAACGATAGAGCGCGGAGAGATCATTAACGAAGATCCTTCTATCTACGTCCAAGGCGTTGATCCTAATGGCACAACAGGTCAGTGCGTAGAACTTCCGCCGACCACATCGTCACCGGGTAATTTTGAGGCCACTTGCAATGTCGGGAAGGGGATCATTGACGAAATACAGACCTGCGAGATTCCGTTCGATGTAACAGCGACCGAGCGAACAGTTTATGATTATCAATGTTCAGAGACCGGTTGGCGCGGTGCGCCGAAGGTTTGTGATCCTACTTTTACGCCTGTGATCGGAGGCATATGTCGAATCGTATCTTCTGAATGGTATGATATTTGTCTGCAGGGAACGATAGACAATTGCACAGAGCCCGATCAAATTCAGATATTTAATCTAGAATGTGATTCTCCGGTCCCCGGTGAACCGGTGCCTACTCCGCGCCAAATTCGTAATATAACAGCGGTCCCTAATGAAACGCAGTGTGCTTCAATCGCCGCGAATTCTAATTGTTCTAATCCTGTTCAAGTTTGCACTGATTCTTCACCGCAGACCCGATTGATCAATGGCGTTGAGGTGACTCAGCCTTGTTGGAGATGGGAGCGATCATATCAGTGTCAGGGGACTTTCGACGGAAATGATTGTGGAGAATTAGCCGCAAATAGTGCCTGTCAATTCTCCCGGAGCGTTTGCCTTGATGATCCTCAACAGGGAGATTGTCAGGTCGAGGAGCATATATATATTTGTCCAATTCCGGGTGCTGTTCCGGGTGAAAAACAATTTGTTTGCGGCGGCGATGTTTATTGCATTGGCGGAGAGTGCGAGGCTGTCACACGCGAGGCATCAGACGAGTTTAAGGACGCTGTTGTCGGGCTGGAGGCGCTCGCTCAAGCAAATCGCGAATTTAGCGAAGTTGATTACAAGCTCTTCGAGGGCAATCCCATGAGCTGTCATAAACCTATTTTTGGTCTCGTAAACTGTTGTGCTGGCAAAGTTTCTGGGTTGATTCCGACAGCTGCGGGTTTTGCCGCTTTGGCAGGCGGCCCAACAGCAATTGCCGGTTTGGCGACACCATTTTTGACGCTGTTCCTGTGTGATGCTTCGGAGAAGGAACTCGATGTTCGTGAACGCATGGGACTTTGTCATACGCTCGGCACTTACTGCTCGAAAAAATTTCTTGGTATTTGCACAACCAAGCGAAGAACGTCCTGCTGCTTTTTATCGAAACTGACGCGGGTGCTGCAAGAGCAGGGCAGGGAGCAGCTATCGAAGAGTTGGGGAACACCCAAAGAGCCGGAATGTTCTGGTTTCACTATCGATGAATTTGCTGCGCTTGATCTGTCGGTGATGGATTTTACCGAAGTTTATCAGGAATTCATGGACGCTGCGAAACTGCCAAACGAGGCAGAAACAATGACTGATATTCAGGCAAAAATTCAGGCGTATTATTCAAGAGGGGGGCCATAATGAGCCAAAATTCGGTGATGACATTTGATAGTTTTACACCGGTTCCAGACATTTCGGTTTTGGAGCTGGCAGTCGTCATCTGCTGTGTACGTCGTCCTGGTCTTGATCAGGCTCGATTAGCCAAGACTATTGGTCGTTGGTTTGGCGTTAAATTAGCGGAACATGATCTTAAATCTCCCCTCAGGCGTTTGTCGCACCGTGATTGGCTCAAGAATGAAGGTCGGGGTCTTCATGTAGGTGAGGAAGCTAGAGAAAAGGCTGAATTCGCTGCTCATGGCATTGTCCAATTGTTGTTCCGTGATCGTTATTTTTTTGATGTCGGGAAGCTCCTCGATGTCAGTATTGTGAAGGAGGATCAGTCCGATGAAGATTAAATATTTGAGCGTAATTGCAAGCCTTTTGCTTTCATTTGCGCCGGTCCCGGCAATCGCGCAAAACACATCATATCAAGAACGCCCATCTATGGACGATTCAGCACCGGTATCTACTAGCACCGGGCGCGATAAAGGCATTTATGATCAAGAAGGCGGAGAGAGTGATCTTTACTGCCGCCGTAAACTTGGAAGCTGGTTTTACTGTGATAAACCAAAAGCAAAGCCTGCTAGCCCCGCTTCCGCTCCCCCGCCGCAAATTTCTGCTGACGCGCAGCTCAAAGAGATCGGTAAACAGCTCGACGAATTGAAGGCTCAGGCGATCTTGGAGCCAACTGAAGCCAATGTTCTTGCTTATATCCGTTTTCAGCGCGAGCAGCTTGATAGATCATCTACATTTGCCGATGTGTGGCAGCGAGCATTGTGGCAAAATCCCCAAGACGATTATACTCTTCAACGCCCTGTTTCTACCATAGGCAAACGGGCATGGATTGATAACCGCAAGGCTGATAGAAATGCCGCAATGGCGCGGCTCTCGCAGCGCTATGGTGTTTACTATTTTTATGCTCAGTCCTGTTCTGCCTGCGAGATCCAAGCGCCTATTCTCAAGTCGGTAAGCGATAGTAATCGTCTCTCGGTTGTGGCCGTGTCAATGGACGGTGGCCCTAATCGCGTATTCCCTAATTACGTTGTGGATAGCGGCCAGCGCGCCCGGATGGGCCTTCCCGGCAACGCAACTCCTGCTCTTGTCCTTTTCGACACTCTTACCAAGCGTCCTATTCCTATTGGAACAGGCCTCATGGCTGCAGACGAAATTATGGACCGTATCTTTGTTTTGACCAAAACCAAGCCAGGGAGTGATTTCTAATGACTACCAAAATATTTGCAATATCGCGGCGGATTTTACATAAGTCCCGTTGGTTTCTCGCGATCACAGCTGTGGTGAATCTTAGCGTGATAACGCCGGCGTCTGCGTCTGTTGGCGACGAAATGCAGAGCTATTTTGATGATGCAGGCGCTCGGGCGAATATTACCGGCCCATCTGCCTTTCAAGGTCAATCTGCTGGCTATTATTCAGGCGGTAATGTTTGGACCCGTTTTCCTCAAAAGTCAGTCCAACCGTTTAATCTGCAGTTGCCAGGTGCGCGTGCTGGTTGTGGTGGCATCGATTTATTTGCTGGTAGTTTCAGTTTCATAAACACGGCGGAGTTGGTGGCCATGCTCAAGGCCACTGCTAATAACGCAATTGGTTTTGCCTTCCAGTTGGCCATCGATGCCATATCGCCTCAGATCAGCGGTGTTATCAAGGATATGAGCCAGAAGGTTCAACAGCTCAACCAGATGAATATTTCGAGTTGTGAGACGGCCCAAGGGCTGGTTGGCGGTCTCTGGCCAGTCATGGATACGACGCAAAGTACAATTTGCGAAGCTGTCGGCAATGACGGTATTTTTTCAGATTGGGCCGCAAGCCGTCAGGGCTGCAATAATGGCGGCAAACGTAAAGAGACTTTGGCCGCTAATACTAATCCTGAAATGGAAATGCAGCTAGTGGGGCAGGATCACAATTTCACTTGGGATATTCTGAATAAGGCTCCTCAATTTGCTGGTTATGATCAGGAGTTTAAGGAAATGGTTATGACGATCGTTGGTACGGTTGTCACCCAAGTATCGGACGATCCAACCAAAGGTTCTATCATTGATAAGCACGGTCCGGGCGATGATTCCATAGTCGAAGCGCTTCTGGATGGAACGCAAGGCGGCAATACGGTCAAAATCCTGAAATGCGTGGACTCAGATAAATGTCTGGAAGTTACTACGCAAAATATGAATATCCCGGCCTCCCAAGCAATCCGTCCTAAGGTTAAAGCCCTCATTCTCTCGATGGCGACGGCAATCAAGAATGATACAGCGATTGGTGATGCTGAAAAGACGTTGCTCAATGTGGCATCATTACCCCTTTATAAAATCCTCGCGGTACAGACTGCTGCCCGGACCGATATTGTTGGCACTGGAGAGATCGATGCTGTGTCAGAAATAACATCGATCGATCTGCTCCAAGCAATTTTGAATGATGTTTTAGGTAAGTTTGACATGGCAAAAGTTGGTCTGGTGAAGGCCGATCAAGATAGTGCGGCGGCATGGGCCGCTCAGGTTCAAGGGGTGCGTACTAAATTCGCCCAGCGCGAAGTAAGAAATTCGGCGCGGGTAGAGGTTACAATGCGCGTCATTGATCGAACGATCGCGCTTGAATCAACACTTCAGAACTCGATGTCACCCGGCATGTCAGCTGCACTTAATTTCTCACGCGGTTTGAATTCTCAGGGTCTTCGCTAAGAAAGGGCAAGCGGCATGTTGGAGCTTTTCACCATTGGCGGCGGCGAATATATCGTCAACGTACTAAACGCTGTTTCAGCATGGACAGGCGGCGGCGGATATAAGTCGATGATCCGCGTGGTCATGGTCATGGGGCTCATTTACACTCTGCTTATCGTTGCCTTCAGTCTTGATTGGAGGGCGTGGTTCAACTGGTTTTTGCAAGCTACTCTTATTTATCTGTGCCTGATGGTTCCCACTGTTACGATTCAGGTTACGGACAGGGTAAACCCCGGGTTGGCGCCCAATACAGTTGCTAATGTTCCGTTAGGCCTTGGCGCAGTCGCCAGTTTCACAAGCCAGGTGGGAGATTATTTAACAACCGAGGCCGAAACCGTCTTCGTAATGCCTAGCGAACTGCAATATTCCACCAATGGAATTATCTATGGTTCTAAACTGATGGAGGCGACCCGCCAGATTCGGATCACTGACCCTGAATTTGCAGCGAACATCAATGAACACATGAAACGCTGCGTTTTCTACGACGTGATGCTCGGGTTCAAGTCTATGGATGGCCTCGCAAAATCTGCTAATCTCTGGGCCGATATCGGTCCGGGTAGTCCAGCTCGCGCTCAAACCTTTATTACGCGCAACGGCGACGGGACGACTTCAAATGCTGTGATTACTTGCCGGGACGCGTACACGGCTCTGACGCCGCAATGGACGCAATTTCTCAATGCCTTCTCTCCTATCTGGGCTAAACAACTTTATCCTGGAATGGCTAACGCGGTCGCGCAAGCAAAGTTGTCTGCGGATCTTCCTGTCACCTATCAGGCCTTCACGTCGAATGCTTCTAACGCGCTTGATATTATGCGCCAGAGCCTCGCGGTAAACGCTTTCATGCAAGCGCGTGATGATATGGCTGGCGGGACCGGCGCTGCTGCAATTGACAGCTTCGCTGCAACGAGAGCGGATATCCAGACCCGCAACACTTATTCGGCGCTCGCTCAGGGCGCGATGAAATGGGTTCCAATCCTCAATATCGTTTTGACCGTTGTTTTTTATGCAATGTTCCCGGTACTCTTTCCGCTCTTTTTGATGCCTAAGACAGGCGTTTCCACGCTTCGAGGTTATGTTACCGGGTTCTTTTATTTGGCGGCATGGGGACCGCTCTATGTTGTCCTGCATATGATTATGATGGGGAGGGGCCTTTCTGCAGGCAACGCGGTCGCGGGCGGCGGTATGACGCTGGGAAATTTCGCCGGCATTGGCGCTGTTAACGATGAAACGGCTTCTCTTGCTGGTTATATGATAGCCAGTATTCCATTTCTTGCAGCCGGTATGGCGCGCGGGGCGATGGCTATTGCCGGACATGCAACCAGCTTTCTAGCACCAAGCCAGAATGCCGCCGAAGCTGCTGCAGGTGAAGCTACCACGGGTAACTACGCTTATGGCAATGCTAGTCTTGCCAACCAAAATATAAATACGCAGGCAAGCAACCAGTGGAATAACCAACCTAATTTCGCTAGCGGATCTCCTGCATTTGCACATCGTCAAGCCAATGGTGTTATGTCAACGACACACGCCGATGGTTCTACCGTTACCAATCAAAACCCCGCGATATCGAGTTTCGAGTGGAAGCCGACGCTTACCCAGGCCAATGTTGGTGAAATGCGTAGCACGGTCGGGGAATTCCAGAGTCAGGCGACCCAGCAACGAGAAATGGCTTCCCAATCTCTTTCTGCCGCCAATACAATTGGCGCGCAGTTGTTCACGACTGCGCAGAATTCGCGCGGTAGTGAAACGATATTGGGTCAGCAAACTCAGGATGCTATTTCGCAAGCGCAAAATCTAACTCGGAGCTGGTCAGATACTCTGGTTAACGATTATGGCTTTGATCGCAAGGCAGCTGACGAGCTTTCACGCTATAGCTATATGAACGGGCAGGGGACTTTGGGCGCTGGTTCTCCGGTCCCCGGTTTGAAGGCCGGAATTGATGCAAATATTTTATCGCAGCAATCACGCAATCGCTCGTCAAGTGAAAGCGTTAGTGAGCGAATTTCAAAAGGTTTGTCGTTTCTCAATGCTGAGTCCACGAGTGACAATGCCACGCATTCACGAGAAAATTTCACTCGCGCTGTTTCAACTAGTGGTAGCTCGGAGTTGGAGGGTCTGTCTCAACGCCGCGATGCCAGCCTTACCGAGGCGCGTTCGCATTCACTTGAAGCTGGTAGGCTCGAGGAGGTTGGTAAACGCTACGAAAGGCAAGTTAGTGATATTGAATCAGGCGGTTTTCAAACGTCGCGTGATTATAGCCAGAATTGGCAAAACTTCGCTGCTGGAGAGCTTGCCCGCAATGAAGGTCTGCGCGACAGCGGCTATGAAACCTGGATGCGCGATGTCGATCTGAACGATCGCCAGCGGCAAACGAGGAATGTTCTGGAGGAGCGTTTTCGCAGCTCATTCGTCGAGGATATGCGTAATGATTTGGGTCCGATCGGACCGATGCCTTCGTCTGGTATCGCGCAGCCTGCAGGAGACGTTAAAGGGTGGGGTAGCGGTCAAGTTGGCGTGGTGACGAATTCTGGACCGGCAGTTAACGTGAGATCAGACTCCCGCGACGCCGCTCTTACCAGTCTTGTTGGCGACAGGATCGAGGGAGCGAACGAACGGATGGATGCTCATCAATTCGACACAAACTTTAGCAACGGGGATCTCCATCGCCGCGGCGAAGCGATGTTTACCGGTTCGGCTAATGCTCAAAATTTATCGATTGGCGAGACTATGCCAATATTCGGGCCGTTATTCGAGCGAGGCAATTCGTCGAACGGCCCCGGCAATGCCTCAAGTTTCAACGCTACTGGCTACATCCGGGATAAAGGCATGTCCATCAAGCCCGGCACTAATGTTACCACTTTAGATTCTCGGATGGCTCCAGCTATTTCTGCCGTTGCTCAAGAAACTCAGCGCTTAGGATTATCGCCAAGGACAGTTACGTCGGCTCAGGATCGAACTCATAAGCCAGGATCACTTCATCCTGACGGCAAGGCGCTAGACTTTAGAGGAAATAATATCACCGTTACGCAGGGTCGCGCCTTGGCGCGCGGTGTGAGCGCGCGCCTTGGACCAGATTATGATGTGGCGTTTGAGACGGACCGTAGGAATCCTGAGAATAATCATCTTCATGCTGAGTATGACCCAAAGGGACGTAGCAGAAAATGAATAGACTAAAAATATTATTTCAGAAGGGTCGCAATTATTCCCGCGCCAAACATGCCCAGGATAGACCATGTAATAATCCAGTCGCTGGTGGTCGGAGTACCACTACGTTTCGTGACATCGTCGCGCATATTTCTAGCAACTTGACCGCTAGGATTCGCTGGGTTGCCAGAGTTTTGATTGATGGGAAGGCTCATTTCTTTTCTCCGTCTATAAATTACACCAAATTAGACGGAAACGCAAATGAGCCTTGCACGGCGGTCCACAATGGCCTGCAAGGCCAATTGCGGATGATAACGGCATGAGTGTCGGTTCGAGCATCGCCAGTATGCTGCCATGGATTTTG
This sequence comes from Sphingomonadales bacterium EhC05, assembly GCA_001650955.1. Lineage (GTDB taxonomy): Bacteria > Pseudomonadota > Alphaproteobacteria > Sphingomonadales > Sphingomonadaceae > Parasphingorhabdus. The sequence continues at coordinate 104,717 of LXYP01000028.1, read as the reverse complement.
ATCCTTGGCGGCGGTATTGTTTTGTTCAAATTGGTTATGGCAGGAATTGGTGGCGGCACAAATGCCGCTGGTTTGTTCGAAAAGCGGCTTCTGGTACGCCGTAAGAATTTCGTTACTCGCGTTGAGGGGCAGACACTCCTTTATATCGAAGAGCTTTTTCCAAAGGTTCGTGTTCATTGCCAAGTTGCAATGAGCGCATTGATTGCTCCGGCCAATGGGCTTTCCTCAAAAGAGAGGCTCTGGACCCACCGTCGGTACGGTCAGAAGGTTGTCGATTTTGTTCTTCAGGACAGGGCTAGCGGGAAGATTATCGTTCTCGTCGAGTTGGACGATCGTACACACAACGAAGCAAAGGATCGGGAGCGGGACAAAATTACTGCTGCTGGTGGTTATCCTACAATACGCCTGACCGCCAAGATGAGCCCAACCCGAGCATCGGTTGCAGCTGCTCTCAAGCCGGTTCTCGGCATATGATAATTTTTCAAAACGGAAGGAACGCCAGATGGCACAGAACAAAATTCTTATAGGACTAGCTGCCGTATCGCTGTTGGCGTCCAGTAGCGCGTTGGCAATGCCGAAAAGGACCGTGGTATTACTTGATTTCGTTTCTGCGCCAAGCGACCCGACGCCTGTTGAATCAATCTCTTCTGACTATTCTGAAGGATCAATTGACGTTGATGCTTTAACGCGAATGATGGCCCGGCAGTTCACCGGTGCTTCGGCAGACACGGCCTATGTGCCGCCGACTCAATCCTTCTCGGAATTTAATCCGGCCAATGCAGCATCAATGGGTAATCCATTTGTTATTCATGCAGTTTCTTCCAACCCTTATGTGCCTGCCGTTGCCGGTCCCACCTCTGCTGATTGTGCGTTGCCTGTTTATCAACCGAGTGTAGGATTTAGTAAAGTAGCTGAGCAGCGCCGCCGCGAGCTTTACCCTCTTGTTCACAAGATTGCTTGTGAGGCTGGTCTGCCGGTCGGGCTGTTTGATGCTGTCATCATGCAAGAGAGCAGATATCACGCAGGGGCACGGTCGCACGCTGGCGCTATAGGTCTCGCGCAGCTCATGCCCGGTACTGCCAAGGATTTGGGAGTAAATCCTCATTCATCAATCGATAACTTACGAGGCGGCGCGCGCTATTTGAAGCAGCAGGTTGATCGCTTTGGCCGTTATGATCTGGCTTTGGCTGCTTACAACGCAGGCCCAGGCCGGGTCGAGCGCCGCTGGAAGGTTCCCCGCATTGCCGAAACGCAGGACTATGTGCGTAAGATTCTAAGAAGCTGGTCAGGTGCGCCGATTTCGCTAGGCAAAGCCGAGAAGCCGATGTCTTTTCGGCAAACGCAAATGATCTTCATGGCCTACGAGGGTAGTTCAAACTGAGCAAGATTGCGGCAGCATCCTGACGGCGAGACATTTTTTTACATCTTGTTACCCAAATCAGTAGCAAATTCTTGCCGGTTATGGGAATGAAGATTTCTGGCCGATTCAATAGAGAGGTCAGCAACTCCGATGGAAAGATTCATCGCGTTTTAATAAAATAATGAGAATGAACACAAAACCACGGAACTAAGCGCCGCTTATCATTCCTGTTGGTCAGGAGAGACTGGAAGACGCGTGACTAACAAGACGGGTGACAATTCATTTGAGAAACCTACAATGGACCCGGAGGAGGAAGCCGCCTTTGTCCGCAACATGCTGGGCTTTATTGAGCGGCATGGGCTAGGTACACCGGACTTCATTACAGCTCATATTCATGCTTTGGATTCCTTTGGTGCTACAGAGATGGCAGATTTCTGGCGCGATGCCCTTGCCATATATGATCGAGCATATAGCGAAGCACATAGGAAAGTTCGAGGCGATATGCATCTTCGAACTGTCGCTGAAAAAACCGTCTTATAATCCTGCAGCGACGTTTGATTTTGCGCAGCACTCAGAAAAATATTCTGACCATAGCGTTCATGGGGAAAGAAGCACGGTCATTGGGTGAGCCGATTGCAGCAGCGCCGAATTTGATCTTAGTTATGAGGGGAAAGCTGGAACAGTCCGCGCGCGCATGAAGCCGGAAAATTGAAAAAGCACCTTTAAAAAATGGAGGCGATCATGATCGCGGCGGTAGTAATTGCTGAGTTTATTTTGCCGATTCTGGACTGATGTGACTCTATATCCTCAATCCAGTTATCTAGCAACTGTATCTCTCCTGCGGGTTGATCTGTTCACGATTGGTCGGACCGATACAGCGCGTTAGCGATACAGTTGCTAATTTTATCATTGGTATTTGCTTTTGGGTACTTATCAGAAAATGACCGATACCTCCGTAATCTTTAACTAGGCAGATGGGGGATGATCGAGAAAATCAAATAACCAACCAGCTGTAATCTGGTCGGTTTACTACCAAGAGGAAATGCTAAACAGCGCCGTTTTGATGCTAGTGGTTATCTTTTAAGCGCAGGTCTAATTATCGATTGACTGAATCACCACCAGATTATTGATTCGAAATATCCGTTGGAATAGCCGGTACCCATTGATGTAATCCTTTACTATGAGCCAACATCACAGTGTATCAATTGACAGACATATGTGTCTCGCTGCAATTGATATCAGTCGGAACATAGAGCGCGAATATGAGATATATGCAGCGATTGACCTTTTCGGCGCGGTAGTGGTTGATTATCATTGGGGCCGCAGAGGCACCAAGGGGCAGGGGAGAAGACGATCTTTTGGCGACAATAAGGCAGCGAGCAAATTTGTAGACGCTTTGCTACGCCGCCGCTCGACTGCAAAGAAGAGGATAGGCGTGGCCTACCGTTTCAACCGTTAAAACCGAAACATTATCTGAAAGCGGACCCACTTCGTGAACTGGATCCAGATGACAAAAGACGCAACCAGCCTGAAAGGTTGGATTGCTTGACGACGGGCAATGTTACGTTCTAAAATAACAATCTTGATGTTTTTGTATAAATGTTGTTTTGTTACAATTCTTGTGATACCCGAGAAAAATGGCAAGACTTTCCATCGAAATAACCGACGACGAACATCGAAAATTGAAGGCTATTGCAGCTCTGAGCGGTCTTAGCATCAAGGATTATGTACTTGATCGCACTCTTCCAGAAATTTCCTCTAAAGCTGACACACAAGAAACGTTCGCGAAACTTTGTGCGTTTTTGGAAACGAGGATGGACCAGGCCGCCTCTGGGGATTTCTCGACTCTTTCATTTGATGAGATCCGAGACAAAGCAAAGAAGCGTGTCGACCTTTGAGTTTCAAGGGCCAAAATGTCGATCTTACATTAGCGGTCGAAGAGGATTTAGCCGAAATCTGGCGATACAGTTTTGATCGCTGGGGAATCAAAAAAGCCGATTCCTATTTTGACAATCTAGTAGCGTGTTGCGAGAAAATTGGGGACTGTGGAGTCCGTTCAAAAGCAACAGAAGGGTTACCGTTGGGAGTGGAAGTTATGCGTTGCCAAGAGCATTATATCTTCTTTATGCCCGATGATCGCTCCATCATTTTAGCTATATTGCACGGATCAATGGATATGCTCCACCATGTAAAGGATCGTTTGTAGTATCGCTTTCCGCTTGGAAGTCTTTTTGAGAGCGATATTTTGATCTCATTCGGAGGCCGGCGCGAAACGACGAATTGAAAAGAGAATGATCCTCAACCAAGATCCCCGCCAAAGGGCCATGATTTTACCTATTTTCAAGTTTGATCCTGAGGCGCCCGATGGTCGCCCGTTCGGCTTGGGCACTACATTTAGGATTGACCCCTGGGGCAATTGCGCAACCGCGTTTCATGTCATTGAAGATATGCTCAGCTTATCAAAAAATGGTCAACTGCAATTAAAAGATAATGTTCGGATGGCGGCTTTAGAGCTTGAGGGAATAGCTCTTGGTCGAGCTCCACTTCCAAAGGAGGCTTGGCGTCCATTATCGGGATTCTATGCTGAATGCGGCCATCAAACACCGGCGCTAATCCATGAGGCTTCGATAATAAGAAACCTGACAGAGCTAGCTTGCCTCACTATATCCAGATCTCACGAGCGCTCACCGATGCCCTGTTTGCCAATGGCGCTTCGCGATGAACCACCCGTGACAGGCGATATCGTCACAGGATTCGGGTTTCCGGGGTTAGACGTTGCGAAGGACGGTGCTGGCGACGACAGACCGTTTTCGCAGTATCTGTATGAATGCGCCGGAGAAGTAGTGGAAGTTATTCCGGCTGATCCGGCGTCCACAATGCCTTGGCCCCGTTTTCGCGTAGCCGCAGAATGGCCTAGCGGAATGAGCGGCGGTCCCGTTTTGAACGCCGCTGGCAATGTGATTGGCGTAATCTCGCGAGGATGGTTGGGTGAGGCCGATTCTACTGCCACACATTTTGCTGGTTGGAATGTGAGTGAGCGAACCTTCCGATCAATCGATCCATTTGCTTCGCGTCGTTATCGGGCTTTTGCCGCGATCGATGAGAAAGATAATGTCCGTTTCATCGGGCAAGATCGAGATGAAGCAGAGGCATTTGCTTCGGAGCATGAGATGACAATGCGAGTTGTTTCCTGTTCTCCGAAAACCGGAGATTGGATCGAGTTATGAGCATTCCAAAGATCCGCATTCATGAAATCAGAACGGATAACGGTCACGAGTTTCAGACCAAGGGAATGGCCATGTCGAAGATCTCGCAATCCGCTATACCTAAATCAAGCTCGGCACCCCGCAATGTAACATAGGGTGACTGGCGAGACATTCGCTGGCAGTGATTATAGCTTATCTCTGAGCGCTTCGTAAGGTGTATTTCCTTTGAAGGCGCCATGCGGTCTGTGGAAGTTGTAGAAGCGCTCCCATTCATCGAGTTTTGCCACCAGATCGGCGTCACCTTTGTAGCTTAGCAGCTGGTAAAACTCTTGTTGGTCAGATCGATGTGATCGTTCAACTTTGCCATTGAGTTGAGGCGTACCGCGTTTGATATAAGCATGGCGGAAACCTCTCGTCTTTCTTGCTCCAACATGACACGAGTACAACCAAAAAACATCCGCTACCATTTTTCGCAAACAAGCAGGAACTTGAATATCTAAGGAATGGTAAATCTATAATCGGTGCGCCTGTCGTGGAAATTTCACGAGAGAACCTGTTCGAAGCAATTGAGCAAATTGAGGTATTGGTTGAGTATGTAACAGGGCGGCTTGATAAGGTACAAAAATGGAAAGAAGCTAAAATGAAAAATCATAAATAGCTCTGATTGTTGAGCTATCTGATCTCCATGCCGACCGGAATTAATGTTGGAACCATTGCTTCAATCGGTGTGTAGAGATCAATCTCCACGTCCGGTGTTTCAAGGCTCACAATCAAGGCATAGCGCGCCTTATCGTCAAACCGCTTCAATCCTTTTCTCTCTCGCCACCATCCATTAATTGGACGTATGTATATTTGGTTTCGCGCAGCCAATTCCACGGCAACCCCTTCCCATATATCGGAATGAAGCGATCCGGCGGATATTTGCTGTTTTCCAAAAAGCCATCCGCTATCGGGTGTGCTCGCGGCTGCACCGCCAGGAACCTGCGTCGCTGCATTGTTTCTGCGATGGAAGTCCGCCGAAGATTCACGCGATCGCTTTAGGTCAAACCGGAGGCCGAATGATTGATAACGGGCAGGGTCAATCACACTACCAAAACTGGGATTTGGTTCGATGAAATAGGACAAAGTAACTTTGAGCTTAACCGCCGTATTACCCAGCTCTTCCAAAACTTCTCGCGGCCATGGGAGCTCGTAAATGTGCGCCTCGTTAAATCTGATACCCTTATCTTTTCTAAATGGCTGGATCGTATTTTGCGCTACCAAGGCAAGATCATCTGCAGCTGATGCGGATGCGCGAACTATATTGGGCACGCCGTATCCAAATCTCCGTATGCTATCTGCCTTGTCCCGCCTGCTTGTACCTAAATCAATGGCTTCAAGCATCGGCGGGGTCCAGCGGGCGCTGTGAACCATCAACGCGCGAACGGTCTCTGGCCAATAATCTGGATGATCGGCACTAATTTGCGCCGCCATTCTCGCTGCTTGTGCGGTCGCCGCGCTTGTCGCCCAAAAACCCGTCAGTGGGTTAGTATCCACCTCTTTAGACGTTGTAAGAAGTGATATTGAATCCAATCCCGCAACCGCTTCTTGGCCCGATGGGCTAATTGCGCGATTGCCAGTTTCAAACACCAGATCGGGTTTGAAAGCTGACTTACTGGAATTCCACAATATCGAGTTGCGGCTATATGGACTTGCCTCTCCTACGGCAGCAGACGGAGTCCAATCTTCGTAACCCTGCTCAGCAATAGCGGTTTTTTGTGTAAAACCGCCAATCGCAAGAGCGTTCCAAGCCTGCGAAGGATCTTGCATCGGGAACGCGTCATGATCAGATATGGCCGCCGCGTTGCTATTGTCGGGAATGTTGCCAGCAGCAACGACAATCAACCGTTTGGGTGACAGGTTATCGGGATCTTGCAGCTCCGCTCCCGCTGCAGCTTGATCAATTGATGCACTCCACGCGCTATTTTCAGCACCGGAACGGTTTTCATTAGTCACCGCCATACAGAAAACACGGTCTCTCAATGGGTTTTGTATCTCGGCTTTGGCAATAGCGCTCAATGTAATTGGCCCGTAAGAATGAGGCTCATTTGGAGGAAACCCATTTGGCGGTAATATTTTTACCGATTCCACTCTGTGGGCGAGAATATGATTAGATTGATCAGCGAGCGGCGCAACCAAGTCGCCGTGTAGGGATAGTCCAGCCATTCCGGTTCCATGCCCGGGACCGCCATCATGATCGTCGCCGCCCCATGCCTCGTTTACCGACATTAAATCATCGATTGAAAGGGCCGGTTCAATCAAGGGATGGGCCCTGTTCACACCGGTATCAAGCAGACAAACAGCAGGAGCATCGGCTTGGGGCCATGTAACTCTTTCAGCTAAGTCATCTATAAACGCCGGGATATCGTCCTTTAGGTCTTGTGTGAACACCAAAGGATTGTCGGTTGCTCTGCGCAGTTCAGCAATACCGCCAGTCGCAAATAGCAGAAGTTCAATCGAGCTCACTCGGCCATAAGCGGGGACGACAATTATTTCGGGAAAGTGCAAAAACGTGTCGTTTGTACCTAGCTGGAGACCGAGCGTGCCTGCAGTGGCGACAACCTTTTCCAAACTGTCAGGAAAACACCAAAGCGCCCACCAAATTTGTTCCTGCGGTTCGGTGGGTAGTGCGTCTTGATCATCACGCCAAAAGGTCCTCAGGCGGGCCTCACGAATATGCTCAATGGGTTCCACACGACCGGCGAGGGGTGGGGAGCCGCTTTTAGAGGTTATCTCGCCTTCGGTATAATCGGATATAATATTCTCAAGTACATCGCGCGCGTCATCGGGAACGAAAAGAGCAATGGTCCGTGTGCCGTCTTCCGAAACCTTTTCAGCACTTTGTCTTGTATTTTCCGTCTTTCGTTCAATTATCTCTGCGCCGGTTAGCCGGTTCAATTCGACCTCAAGATATATACCCCCGGAACCCTCCAGGTCAGGGATTTCTTCCACCAATGCAGATTGTGTCTGATCAGCTTGGTCGAATGCAGTTCGCAGCTCTTCCGCCATCCGCCTTCCATGATCTGCACGGATCCGCTGAAGAGGATTCACGCGGCCATTATTACCCGGTGATTTATATTCTCCGCGCCGAACCAATGCGGAGATATCAATGTGAGGCAGGTCATGGTCTGCCACGAATTATGAAGCCGTCGTAAACGCGGACCGCATTGACTGCCGGTCTACCAATTTTTCGGTCAGGCCCTGTGTTGTAATTGAAGAGCGTTGCGCCAGTATAGCGGTCTTTACAGCTTCACTTGCAGCCCGCGCAATTTCCGCTTGGCTCAGGCCTTCAGCCGCTTCTTCTACAGCTTTCCATTTAATTCGGGGATATTTTATCGGACGAAGATTATATTTTATAACAGCCCGAATTTGATCCGGAGTTGGAAGAGAAAACTCCAATACTTCATCAAAACGGCGAAGCAGCGCTTTGTCGAGAAGTTCTGGGTGATTTGTGGCCGCAATGATTGCGCTATCTGTCGCCGTTTTTTCTTCCATGAATTGAAGAAAGCTATTCAGAACCCGGCGCATCTCGGCCACGTCATTTGAAGCTGCGCGATGTCCGCCCACAGCGTCAAATTCGTCAAACAGGTAAACCGCTCGTCGACGTAAAATTTCGTCAAATACAAGCCTAAGCTTGGCTGCTGTTTCCCCCATAAACCGGGTGATTAATGTATCTAATCGGATCACAAAGAGAGGTAATTTCAGCTCACCAGCCACTGCCTCGGCGGTCATAGTTTTCCCCGAGCCGGGCGGGCCTACAAATAAATATCTATTGCTTGGCAGTTTTCCATGTTCTCGAAGTTGATCGCGCTTGCGCTGCTGCAACATCAAATGGTTCAACCGGTCCAATGATGCAGATGGCAAAATCACATCTGCCAGCGTGATAGATGGTTGTTTGAGATCCAAAAGACCTTCCAAATCGCCGCGCGGACTTGCAAAGGCGATCGGAATAGAGGGTCTAACGCCGTCTTTTGCTCTTGCTGCGTCAACAGCCGCACGAAGGCTATTGGCAGTATCACGTCTGCCTTGTCGAGCTTCCGCTGCCGCCACTTGTAACGCAATCGAGAAAAATTGTTCGTCATCACCCTCAGCATGGCTGCGCAGCATTTTTTCTATTTGCTTGGCGTTCGTCATGAAAGTCCCTTGATAACCCGCATTTTCATCGTCCTTAGATGACCATATTGCCCGACATTCTCAATGTCACCTAATGAATTACATTTTGCTGTGGGTTTAGTTGGCCGTCTAACCAGAAGACTTCCAATCAATGAAGCCGCCGCCATAACCAAAAAATGCCCCTAACTGGTTAGGGCTATCCAGGTGACGTATTTTGACAACCGCTCAATAGTAAGGCCGTAACAATGTTATTAAAGCGGGTTTTCGCCGGAATATTAGACGTTAATTTTCTTTCGTCTCCTTTTTAGCAGCCAACGCTTGATGAGCAAGGTGACGTTAGAGATGGCCGGAACTATCAAAGTTCATCGTTCCCCAGATTGGACAGAGTATCATGATTGTGAGACACTCTGAGTTTGGGGGAGCAGAATGAAATCTATCGCAATGTCGCTAGTATTGTTGATTGGCGCCGTCGGACCCACGGAATTTAATCCCTGCGGGTCAGGCGCTGCTTTGGCACAGATCGGTGTGGCGGGTTGTTGCAAGACTTGCCGAAAGGGGAAAGCTTGCGGTGACAGTTGTATCGCGCGCGACAAGGTCTGCCACAAAGGGAAAGGCTGCGCGTGCAATGGATAATGCGGCGTAAGATAGAATTTGGTGTGTTACTTTTGGCCCTGCTGCTGCCTGGCCTAGCGTGGCTCTACGACCTGATCGCCTCGATGCTTGCAACTAGATAGTGAACAAAATTGCCAGAATGAGCGCTGCAATCCAGTCTATAACGGCGCAAAACGGGATATACCAACGCGGGATTTTAGCACCAAACAGGCCATTGTGATGGGCAATATCCCAAAGGCCATGAGCAAACAGGGCAACAGCAAACCAATAAGGTGAACCCAGCACACCGGCCACGGCCATGATACCAAATAGGGCAGCCACACAGAGTTCCAAGACGAAGATATGAGGCCGCCCATCTTTGGCACCGAAGCCAATATAGGCACCTGAAATGATCCCAATGATCATTGCTATGGTCAGCTGGCTGAGATCTTCTGGTAAAAAGAGATGCGCTGGAATGGCGACGCCGAGGACAATAGCGGAAAGAGCAATCCCGGGAGAAAAGCGGGCAATGCGCTTCGGTTCATCGAAATTCCTTACTGGGGAATGCTGTGTCATTTTCTAGCGCCTCAGCGGCTTTCGGTTCCGTATTTCTCCGAAAGAATCGCAAAAAATAATTGAATGAACCTGATCATTTAAAAGATTAGTGGCTAAATTTCATAGCCACGGTTTTGACGTTGATGTTTTGTGAATAACCAGAATCCTGACCAAATTCAATCGGCTTGACGGTCAATATTGAGAGCAATGATCAAAGCCCAGTTGAACTGGTTGGTAAGGATTATAGCTGCAGAAAAATCACCCGAGCCTTTATCAAGATGAGACAAGTGCTATTCTTTTTTTGATCGACCTACTGAGTTTTTGGGGCGTTTATTTCGACTGTCCGTTTCAAAATTAAAAATGATTTTATGTTTTGAATCGCAGCGCGGGTTTTGCGTCTTGGGAGCGGTTGCTACCGCTTGACCTTGAATTGCGTAGATGGTGTATGTCGCGGGATCTATAAGCATCAGCGCAATAAAAAATCCAAATGCCCTGAGAAGGTGTTCATGGGTCATTTTTATTCGTGTTACTTTGTTGTTCACGGCATCTTGTGATTTCCGCATGCGTTGCAGGGTTCTTTTGGCCAATTCTCCCGGCGGCTCGGATTTGGACCAAGATGTCGCTAGCTCGCCGATACCAATGGTATGGAATCCGGATACTCGAAGAACGGAAAAAGCGTACCAACCGGCTGCAGCTGAATAGATAATGGCAATTGAGAGTAGAGAGAAGCGCAGGACCGCTGGCGCGGGCCCGATTTTATTTTCCCAAATTCCAGTTTGGATCGTGACTATCAGTGGTACCAGTGTTGCTAGAACGGCGAGATAGATAGAGGCCTTGGTTTCCGCGGTTTTTCTGCGATCAATCTCTGAATCCGCCATTCTTTGTGCTTGTTCCAGTAATTTGGCGGGTTGCTTCCCCCAATTTGTAGAATCAATCGCAGCCATGTCTCGATCATAGGCCTCTTGTCGCTCGTTCTTCTGATCGGGCGTCAGCCCTTCAATTATCGGGAACAGAAAATCAAAAAACCTTCTGATCACAGCCTTGTTCCCATCAGGGCATCAACGATGGCATTGGTAATCGGATGGCCAGTTCTCTGCTCAATCCAGGCCCATTGACCATTCGGATTAGCCTCCAGAAACCAATATTGCCCATCCTGATCTTGGATTAGATCCACGGCCGAATAACGCAGACCGAGATCCTGGGTCACTTTTATGCAAGCATTTGCTATATCTGATGGAAGATCGAGTTTTTGGTGTTCCACTTCCACGCCGCTGCCTTTTCGCCAGTCAACTTCAGTCTGTTCGTGTTTTTGGGAGTCAATGGCAGTGGCCATGGCGCGATCATCTACCACGGTTACGCGCACGTCATATTGCTTCGCAATTTCCTGCTGAAAAATCATCGGTGCAAGTCGGATAGAGTCCTGATCTTTTGCATTCAACGCCACGCGGCTTGTAAACATGACACGGCCTGGGCCGCTTGGATCTTCGAGCAACGCGCGCCTCAGCGGCTTGGCGATTATATTTTGGGCGGCCGCAAATTTCTGAGCAGCGGTGAAATCATTTGTGACGCAAGTTTCAGGCACCTTCAGACCAGCTGCGCGGGCAATAGCTATTTGGCGCGGCTTGTCTTCAGCTTTCTGAATGGCATATGGCGAATTTAGCCAGCGACTGTCTAAAGCAGTCCATAGGCTCCGCAATATTGCAGACCATTCGCTAACAATATATTCCCTGACGGGCTGATCAAAACTTCCCTGTGGTTCCGGGGTAAGCGGCCGGCGATAATAGGCCGCTGTAAACTCTGATAGGCAGAAGGATCTATCATCATGCGCAAAAGTCGCATGGCTCGGTTCTCCATTTGGAAATTCTATCTGCCATTCGGTTATGTCTTCGGTATTCAGTCGAAGATACGGAACCCCACGTTTTTGGAGTTCTAGGACCACGAAATCAATCGTAATGTCCCGCTTGTTGGTTGCCAGAAAAATCATTCTGCGCCAGCAATATCAGAACAACGTATAGTCCTGATCGTCGCTTTCAACCTCATAGGTGGTCTTCGTTTCCATTTCGAGTATGGAAGAAGCATTTAAACTCTGATCATCAGATTCTTGCTGGACATCTGTTTTGGTCACCAGCTCTGAAAGAGGCCTTGGCGGGAAATTTTCGTCATCCGTCTCCTGTTGCGTTGCTGTTTTGGTCACCAACTCGGACAAGTTTGAATGCATCAATACAATCGGTACTTCGCCTTGCTTGGTGCCCTCAACCCAAACATCACGGCTATGGCAATAATGTCCGCCGATGTCAGGGTGGGACTTGCGCTGGGTGGCGTAGCTTACCAGAAATGGGGTCATTCTATTATTCTCCTGAAAACACCCTACAACATGCTGTGCCTAGTTTCCGATCGAGACTATGAGCTTTGGATCAATATTTTTCAATGCTAATAGGCCATTAGCAGAAATCAAAAGAGATTGAATATCATTTCTAGATTATTTGAGCCCAATATCGGGCATAGAATCGATTATATACTTTCCAAACACTAATGCAGTTGCAGTGAAAGCTAAAAATATGCGGGGGCGCAATGTCTAAAAACATACTTATCTATTCTGATGGAACTGGCCAGGTTGGCGGCCTTCGGCCCGATCAAAGACTTTCGAATGTCTATAAGCTGTACCGAGCCACGAGGCCCGGTCCAGATTCAACCATCAGTCCAAAAAAACAAGTAACATTTTACGATGCAGGTCTTGGCGCAGGAGAAGCAGGCGGTCTGACTTTCAAGCGTTTGCGTAACTTTTTTGCTGCCGCGCTCGGCACGGGGATCGATGAAAATGTCATTGATTGCTATGCTGCAATTATCGCTCATCATAGGCCGGGAGACAAAGTTGTATTAATAGGATTTAGCCGCGGCGCCTATACGGTTCGCGCTGTCACGAATGTTATGAACCTATGCGGCGTGCCAGAACATGATGGTGAAGGCAATCCGGTGCCGCGTTACGGTTCGGCCTTGCGAATGATTGCAAGCGAGGCTGTGCGAGACGTCTACAACCACGGCGCTGGCTCCAAGCGCGGGAAATATGAAAAACAGCGCGAGCATAAAGCGAGGCGGTTTCGGTCGAAATATGGATCAGAAGGTGTGGGCGCGGACGGAGAAGGTCAAGGCAATGTTCAACCTGAATTTGTGGGAGTGTTTGATACTGTCGCTGCTCTGGGAAGCAGAACCGCTTCGATCGTCGTGGCGATAGCGTTTTTGGTGACAGCCTTTGGATTTTGGCGCAGTTTGGATGCCGATACTTGGTGGCTGAGCGCCCTGGCCGGAACCATTCCTGCTTTCATATTATATTGGGTCCTAAGAAGCGTGGGTTCGCAGTTTAAATATTATTTTGAGGATGATGCTCGCAGGTTTCGCTGGTGGAACCCGGTAGACTGGATTTCTGCCCTTTGGCATGGACATATGGCTTGGTGGAGCGGAAAAAACTATGATCGCTATGTGGACCGCGAGATACCAAAATTGCGGCATGCGTTGTCGATTGACGAGGCGCGTAAGAAGTTTCCCAGAGTAGGCTGGGGGAGCGATACGGACGTGCAGTGGAATAAGCGGCGAGGCAACCCGAATTGGCTTGAGCAGCTGTGGTTCGCCGGCAATCATTCTGATATTGGCGGAAGCTATCCGGAAGATGAATCACGGCTATCGGATATTGCTCTGGAGTGGATGGCCGGCGAGCTCGTCTCAGCCGTGCCCACCATTGAAATTCAGCGGAATTTTCTGAATACCGCACCGGACCCGTTTGGTTTGCAGCATGATGAGATACAAAGCGCGCTTGATATGCAGCCAAAATGGGTGCGCTGGATTTCTAGAGACAAATTGACTTGGGGTAAAAGGGTTCGCAGCATTCACCCAGAAGCGAAGCTACACCAATCTGTAGCGGATCGGTTAAGTGCAACGGCAGTCCCGCAGATGGGCGAAGTGAAACCCTATTTGCCTACCAATTTGAAAGATCATATCTGTCAAAATAATCCTCAAAGCCAGTCGGATAATATCAGTCGTTCCATTTGGCCTGAGAAGGACGTTTAGCCAAATTCACTGGTGGCTCGCTTCAGGGTTCAATCCAGGTTGTTATTGTGCTTGGAGTCTGGATTTGAAACAGGCGTGTCTACGCCGTTAACTTTGCGGATGTGGTAATTTTCATATTCTCCGGTTTTGATTTTTTGCACAAACTCGGAGCGGGACATGTCGTCACCGGTAAAATTGTCGTGGAACGCTGCATTGCGTCCGCTGTCGGTCTCCTTGGTAACTTTGACTCTTTTTGGCATTTTTTTCTCCATAGCTAGTTATAATTATATAGGTACTGAGACGGCCGAATACATCAAACCGATTGAGGCTTACCAGTTCCTACATATCTACAGTTCAGCAAATGACGCATTGATTTTCTGAGTCCCACTACATGTCTCGATCTCGCGGCCATATTCGTACCGCAGTTTTGCTTCACGCACATAGCTGTTGAGGAAAATGATCATTCTTGTCGTTATGCTCCTGACGGGCGGCATATTATTTGGAGGTCAGATTTCAGGAAGCCAACCAAGGCGCGATGCTGTCGCCGCCGCGCAGAAACAGCTGGGGGCACATTTTTGTATTCAAGTGGATCTATAAAACCCGCTTTCGTCTGCCATCTAATCGACCGCTGGGTTCAAGCGATTTAACGCACCGATAATTTCACAATGTTCTGCAGAACCACCTGAGCATGAGGTTGCAAATGACTTAAGGGCATCGCGCAGCGATGTCAGTTGAATGATTTGGGTATCAATCTTTTCCAAATGTTCTTGCGCAATTTTTGCGGCCGCTTCGCAGTCTTGCTTTGGGCTATCGGATATTTCCATAAGCGATCGTATTTCATCAATAGAAAACCCAAAGCCGCGACTGTGACGCACAAAGGACAATTTCCGAACATCGCTTTCAGTATATGTCCGCCTACCCGATGCCGTCCGAGCAGGTTTGGGTAACAGCCCTATATCTTCGTAATAGCGCACTGTGTTTACCTTTGTGCTGGTTTTTCGCGCCAGATCACCGATCATCATATTGGTCAAAACATTTTCCCTATGCAGCAGATTTGCAATTAGTTCTTGCTTCTACAGTTACTGGAGGTTGTAAGGCAAGTGAATGACTATGGAAGAAACAGACGCGTGCGGCTGCACAGGCGATCCAATAAGAGCGCAGGATGACCCGGCATATCGGCGGGCATTGTGGATTGTAGTTATCCTCAATATCGGCTTCGGTCTGTTCGAGATTGTCGGCGGATTTATTGCTGATAGCCAAGCACTGAAGGCCGATGCGCTTGATTTTCTAGGCGATGGCTCGATTACCCTTGTTGGACTGTTTGCACTTGGCTGGACTGCAGTCATAAGGTCTCGTGTGGCGTTAGCTCAAGGAATTTTCCTTGCCCTTTTGGGTATTGGTGTCATCGGTTTTGCCATCTTGCGGGCGATTGACCCTGGGGTTCCCGCGGCCGGCATTATGGGAGCATTGGGGTTTTTAGCCCTTGGTATAAATGTGGTGTCAGCCTTTGTTCTTTCGCGCTTTCGCGAGGGCGATGCGAATGTTCAGGCAGTCTGGCTTTTCAGCCGAAATGACGCGATTGCAAATGTCGCAGTAATCTGTGCAGCGGGACTTGTGGCGTGGACTGGAAAATCGTGGCCTGATATTGCGGTGGCCGCGATCATCGCTGTGATTTTCATCCATTCCGCTTACCAGATTTTGCAAAATGCCCTAACTGAGCTTCAAGATCATAAAGCGTCGGCGGACAATCCGGCGTGATGCATTTCATCAATCTTCGTACCGTTACTTTATCCTTGCTGTTTCTATTTGCTGCCTGCCTGCCAGCCTCTGCCCAAGCCAATGCGGGAGATGTTCAAACCATATGGCGCCTGCTGGACTATATCGCCGTTGATTATCCAGTAGCGGTTGAAGATGGAAAGGTGATCAGTGAGGCGGAATATGCCGAGATGATTGAATTCTCAGAATCGGCTGCCAAGCGTATTGCGGAGTTACCAGCGGCAAGCGACCGTGCTGCGTTAATCGCAAAAGCCAATGACATGAAAATCGCCATTACCGGCAAGGTACCAGCGGACAAGGTCGCGCAAGATGCCCGCTTGCTGGCGAGCAGTTTGTTGCGCGCCTATCCCGTCCCTCTGGCACCTCGCAACGCCTCTGACTTACAGAATGGCGCACGATTATACACCCAAAACTGCGCCAGCTGTCATGGACTGTCGGGCAACGGGCAAGGACCTAATGCGCGGGGTCTTGATCCGGCACCTATTGATTTCACGGATATAGAACGCGCGCGGCAGCGCAGTCTGTTTGGTTTGTATCAGGTGATCGGACAGGGTCTCGACGGAACAGCTATGCAAAGCTTTTCCGATCTGCCCGCACAGGACCGTTGGGACTTGGCGGCATATACTGGCAGTTTTGCATTCGGGGATATCGCGCGAGGAGAAAAGCTCTGGGAAAGCGATGCCTCCATTCGCGCGCAATTCCCCGATCTGACGGCATGGTCGAGCATGACCCCTGTTATGCTTGCGAGCAAGATCGGGCCGAACAAGGCCGACGCTGTTTTCGCGTTCTTGCGCAGCCATCCCGAGGAGATTGGAAAAGCTTCTGGTGGATCGCTTGACCTTGCTCGCACAAAATTGGACGAAAGCCTTGCCGCCTACCGCGCTGGTGAGAAGAGTGCGGCGAATGATTTGGCACTTTCTGCTTATCTGGATGGTTTCGAGCCATTTGAGGCCTTACTCAGCACGCGCGATCCAGACTTGCTGAGCAGTATAGAACGATCAATGGCCCAGCTTCGCAATGCCATCGATAAAAACCGGCCAGTGTCCGACGTCGAAAGCCAGATCAAAACTCTCAAAGTTCAATTTACACAAGCGGAGGCCATCCTTGTTCCTGACAATGCAAGCGGAGCATCGGCTTTTGTCGGAGCATTCACCATCTTGCTGCGTGAGGGACTGGAAGCGATCCTCATCATAGTCGCTATGATTGCATTTCTTCGCAAGGCCGAACGCCCAGAAGTCATGCCCTATGTTCATGGTGGATGGATCACGGCCCTCATTGCCGGCGGCGTAACCTGGTTTGCAGCAACCTACATCATCGGGATTAGCGGAGCCAGCAGAGAGCTCACCGAAGGTTTTGGATCACTTTTTGCTGCCGCAATTCTTCTGTTCGTCGGACTCTGGATGCATGGCAAATCGCGAGTTGATGAATGGCAGCGCTATATTCGCGAAACAATGAACAAGGCTCTGTCGCGAGGCTCGGCCTGGTTTCTATTTGGTCTTGCATTTCTGGTTGTCTATCGGGAAGTTTTTGAAACAATCTTGTTTTTTGCGGCGCTTTGGAGCGATGACACTGGCGTATCGATTATTGCCGGTTCGGGAGCGGCCGTGTTGCTGCTTGCTGCAATCGCTTGGGCTATGCTGCGCTACAGCCGCAAACTACAGATTAGAAAATTCTTCGCTTATAGTTCGGCTCTGATGATTGTGCTAACCGTGGTATTGACCGGAAAAGGCGTTGGGGCTTTGCAGGAAGCCGGTATGCTTGATGTTACGCCGCTTAGGGATTTTCCGCGAATATCGATGCTTGGCATATTTCCAGCACTCCAGCCCATTTTGGCTCAGGTTTTGGTTGTCGCTGTAATTGGTCTGGGATTCTGGCTGATCGGGAAGGGACATGATGGAGGGCGCCCGAAGGATAAGCATACGGGATGATCACCCTTCAAGCCGATAGCATTATTATGAGGAAAATTCGACATGGTGAATAGAAGGTCTGTGATTGGTGCCGCCGTGCTCGGCGGTGGAGTAGTTGCAATTGGAGGAATGGCAGCCCGCGAATTCGCCGGTGGCCAAGGAACCTCGTCTGCACGAGCTACTTCGGGCGGCTCTTTGCTAGTACCGAAGCTTTATTCGGGTGAACGGGAAAATGGCATCCGCGTGTTCGACCTGAACCTACAACGCGGCGTCTCTCAATTTTTCAAGGGAATTGATACTCCGACGATTGGCATCAACCAATCCTATCTTGGCCCAACCCTCGAAATGCGTGCAGGAGAAACCGTTCGGATGAATGTCAGTAGCGACCTTTCCGAAACGGCGACCGTGCACTGGCATGGCTTCCACTTGCCGGCTCGCGCGGATGGCGGACCGCATCAGCCGATAGCGCCCGGAAGCACATGGTCGCCAAGCTTTGAGGTGAAGCAGCGGGCATCAATGTTCTGGTATCATTCGCACGCACACCGGCGGTCCGGCCCGCAGGTCTATAAGGGATTGGCCGGGGCTATCTATGTGCGGGATGATGAAACCGAGCGCCTAGATTTGCCGAACGATTATGGCGTTGATGATATTCCGCTGATCGTCCAAGACCGCGCCTTCAACCGCGACGGCAGCTTCGCTTATTCTACATCGATGCACAATGTCATGATGGGTATGACAGGCGATACGCTACTTGTGAACGGCATCGTCGATCCGGTATTCGAAGCGCGCAGCGACTTGTTGCGACTACGTCTTCTCAATGGTTCGAACGCGCGGTTCTATCGCTTTGGATTTGGTGACGCGCGTGCCTTCATGCAGATAGGAAGTGATGGCGGTCTCTTCGAACAGCCTTATCGTACGGATAACATCGTTCTTGCCCCGGGTGAGCGCGCGCAAATTGTCGTCGATCTGAGCGATGGTAGACCGACCAGCCTCAGCGCAGATAGCCTCGAAACCATGGGGATGATGGGCGGCGGCATGGGAAACCGCGGCATGCGCGATCGCGGCGACCGGATGGGGGGCGATATGGGAACAAACGGCGGGCGTCGGGGAGGTATGATGGATGAACGACGGCGCTTCACCGTGCTTAACATTCGGCCTGCGGCTCAAAGACGGCAAGTTAATATTATACCAAGCCAACTGATTGCACTGGCTCCGATTGAACCGGAAACTGCAATCAAGACGCGAAGATTTGTACTTCAAATGGGCATGAACATGATGCGCGGCGGCGGCTTTACAATCAATGGCAAGTCCATGGATATGCAGCGCATCGACGAGACGGTAAAAGTCAACACGACAGAAATCTGGCAAATCGAAAATGCTTCGATGATGGCGCATCCCTTTCACATTCATGATGTGCAGTTTCGCGTGCTGGATCGTGATGGTCGTCAACCAAGTCCACAGGATACGGGGCTGAAAGATACAGTGGTCGTCGCGCCGCGTGAGGTGGTGCGTGTACTGTTGCGCTTCGAAGACTATACCGATCCAGAATTACCCTACATGTATCATTGTCATATTCTCGAACATGAAGATGCCGCTATGATGGGCCAGTTTTTAGTTAAAGCATGAGCTTTCGAGCTCTATAACAATGGTCCAATTTGGCTTTCATAAAAAATGAAATGGCCCGCCAGTCATGATTAAGGACCTCATTCTAGCTAAAAAGACCAATGCATTTACGACTAGCCAAATTATCCCAGAGGAGAATGTTGCTCCTTTGATACCTGGGATATACGTTGCTGGGCTTCTTGAATTGGTGGACAGGGGACAGTGCCAAAAGAACAAAACACACAACAATCACCTTTGTGTGGCCGAAGGACGGCAGCACATCCCTTGCAATCATAGAAAAACTGACAGGCATCGGTTGGCATGGTTTCAGTTTCTACATGTCCGCATTTTGGGCAAGTCAAAGTCGATCGAGGTTCCATCATCGAAATCCCAACAAGCGTAAAATATCACCCTCAAAGCCAGGCAAAATATACGCGAACAAGACGATCAAAGCGGACAGTACAAACATGATGATCGCTCGCCTTCCGGGCCGTCTACCGCCCCAAAAAGATGCAAGGACACCCACTGCGATAAATAGCAGCGCAACGATCAAGAAATATTCCGTCTTGTCCGCAAAAAATATCAAATTGCCGATGACCGCGCTGCCAACACCCATATTGAACAGGATTATAGGTAGCACACAGCAAGAAGCTCCAATCAGACCTGCTATTGCACTGCCAAGGCCACCGCCCGCAGCCAATTTCGGTCCAAGCCTCGATTGCGTCAATGGTCGGTTTGTATCATTCATGAAACTGTTATAAACTCTGTAGCTACTACAGGATCAAGTGATATTATGACGCAACCAATGAAACGCGGAAAGCTGGCTCAATTGGCGGGATGTAATCCGGAAACGATACGTTACTATGAGAAGATCAGGTTGCTCCATGAACCAGATCGAACAGAAAGTGGCCACCGCGTTTATTCTCGGGATGATCAAAGGCGATTGAAGTTCATATTGCGCAGCCGTGAGTTGGGCTTTTCAATCGAAGGCTTACGCGGATTACTCAAGCTGGTTGATGCCGATGACTATACTTGTGGTGAGGTGTTGGATGTAACCACGCGGCATATTGCCGACATCAAAAGCAAAATATCAGACCTTAAGAAGCTTGAACGCACCTTGTTGGACATGTCGTCGCAATGTGCTGGCGGGCAAGTGCCTCATTGTCCGATTATCAACATAATGTCTGAATGATTGTGGCTCACAGCCAACGCCGAACCTGTCCGCAATATTTCCGATAACTGTCGCCAAAATGACCGATTAGATGTGGCTCTTCAAATTTGACCTGACTGTGGCAAGACAAGACAAAAATCAAACACGCTATCCAAGCCCACCATAAGCCTGATCCTAACGCAATTCCTATTGCGACTATCATCATTCCCAGAAAAATCGGATTTCGGCTGTATCGAAATAGCCCAGTGTCAATCAAGCCAGGAGCATCGTCCGGGCGGATGCCAATCCGCCATGCTTCGCCCATCTGAATTTGAGCGATAATGACAATAGCAGCGCCTAGAACACTTAGGAGAGATCCGGTGTAAGCAACATAGAGGTTCTGCCCACCTAATTGGGCATATATCACAGCGGCAATCAACAAAACCGCAATACTGACGGCAAAACTGATGCCAGCGAGTTGCTGCAAACCCTTGGCTGATCCAAAGGCCCAGGCCGAGCCTCCTGCAGTTTTCTTCACCCAGATAATGCGCCATATCGACGAAACTGCAACAACGACGATCGCCATTAAGGGAACATATTTGACCATGATCTCACATCCTATTTTCCGGAGTCGATGTCGTGGATACATCCTCCAGTCACTGTAGAGGCAAGAGCAAAAATAGTATTTGGTCAAAGCTGCTTGGGCTGGCCCGGTAAATCCATTTTTTCGTGCTTGGCGATCTCGCAATGCTCATGATCGGAAAGGGACGCGATAATAGAACAGGTGCCGATATGGCCGCCCTGGCATGATTTTATCATGCGTTTCAGTTCATTTTCTAGCTCCCTAAGCTGTCTGATACGGCGGCTAACATCCAATAGATGCCTGTTGGCGATCTCGTCGGCTACATCGCAGTCCTGGTCTGGCTGGTTTTGCAGTGCAATCAGCTCACGAATTGCTTCAACTGAAAAACCAAGTTCGCGCGCATGTCTGATAAAATTGAGCCGTTCGACGTCATCCTTTTGATAAATGCGCTGTCCACTATAGGATCTATCTGGTTCACTCATTAGTCCAATGGACTCATAATACCGAATGGTAGTCACTTTCACGTCCGCCTCTTTGGACAAAAGACCGATGGTTCTTTTTTTTGCAATGCTTTTCATTTTTTTCTTGCCTCTACAGAGACTGTAGAGATTACAACCACACTCACCAAGCTATTTTTTGGGGGAATGTTGATGAGCGACTGCTGCGAAGAAAAAGAATTTGACGGCATTTCGCCGGCCTATAAGCGCGCCCTGATTGCAGTGATTTGCATCAATGCGCTTATGTTTTTTGTTGAAATGTATGCCGGTTTTACAACCGGCTCTCAGGCCCTGAAGGCAGATGCGCTAGATTTTGGGGGTGACACGGCAACTTATATCATCAGTCTATTGGTTATCGGGTCTGCTATTCGCATTCGCGCACGCGCCTCGCTGTTCAAAGGCGCTACGCTTGCCGCCATCGCTGTCTATATTCTGATCACCACGATTGTGCGTTTCTTTGGCGGTGAAACCCCGGAAGCGCAAACAATGGGAATAATCGGGATATTGGCACTTTTGGCCAATGTGGCGAGCGTTATCATTTTGATGAAGTGGCGCGATGGTGATTCCAATGTGCGTTCCGTTTGGCTTTGTTCGCGTAACGATGCAATCGGCAATGTTGGCGTGATCGGCGCAGGTGTGCTGGTCGGAATAACAGGATCAGCTTGGCCAGATCTGTTTGTCGCTTTACTTCTGGCTTCGTTGTTTTTGCGATCAGCCACATCAATTGTTTTGCAAGCAAACTCCGAACTTCGCTCCCAATCCGTATCAGCTGTAGATGGAGCATAATATGGACAAACTGTCTCTCATCCTGTTTGCGATATCTGCAGCTGCAATCCTGACTATCACGATTTTGGGAATATATTATGCGGCTCCGGACCGGGTACAATTTTGGCCACCCCCAGCCAAGAAAACTTGGCAACACAGATGTTTTCTGATCCTTTTTCGGCTGTTCTTGTACCCGCTTGTTGCTCTCTCCTTCCTGCGCTTTGACTTTCAACCAGGAACTGCCGGGTTGGTGCGATACTTATTGGGAGGGACGCTGTTCACCGCCAGTTTTGGGCTGGCTTTATGGATTACGCTACAGCTGGGTTGGCGCAATGCTTTTGGAGAAAAACTCGGGTTGATGACGTCCAGTTGGTTCGCATGGAGCAGAAATCCCATTTATGTTGTGACATGGCTAGGATTGATGGGCTGGGCGATAATTCTAAATGATACCAATGTTTCAATTTTGCTTGGTGGTTGGGCGATGCTCTATATTTTGGCTCCGTTTTTGGAGGAGCCCTGGCTCGAAAGCCAATATGGCGACAGTTACAGCCAATATCGGGAAAACGTGCGGCGCTTCTTTTAGGTTTTTTTCTAGGGATGAACGATTTGAATATGTTATATTATTACACGCAACCCTTTAGAATATTGACAGATTTTTCAAAATTGTCTTGCTTTGAACAAGATCATATTACAGTAGGCGTGGCATGATTACTCGGAGTCTATCTCAGTTTAAAGGATCAGCACTGCTTCGCGGCATGGCGTTAGCCTTCATGCTTCTTGTCATGGGGATGAACGTCGCTGATGCAGCTGAGTGCGCGCCAGATGCATCGTACAGCGAAATTACCGAGATAGCAGCTGGCTTCGAAACGTCCGATAAAATTCCCGCTCCGGAAGAGCAGAGCAAACACGGCGTTTGTCCGCATGGTCATTGCCACAATGGCAGTGTAACCGCTGCCCGGATGGTAAATTACGATATGTCGGCTGGATTCACAAATGCCAGTTTCCACGGCGAAGCCGATCAATTTGCCCTGTCGGCACATTCTGCCCGATTAAAACGGCCTCCTCGCGCCTGAACTAATTCTGACGTGCGCCTTTTTCTAGGCGTTATCTCAATTAGTTAAGCGAGGAGTATTTTCAAAATGAAATGGAAAAAGGCGCGTTGGCGCCTGCTGGCTACGGCATTATTTGCCGTATCGGGCGGGTCAAGCCTATTGGCGCAGCCGAGCAATGTAAGTCTTGCAGAAGCTTTGCGACTGGCAGGCGCTGAATCACCTGTAATCAATGTTTCGCAGGCCGAGGTAGATGCTGCGCGCGGCAACGAACGGCAAGAAGGTCTCCGGCCAAACCCGGAAATATCCGTGGAGGCAGAAAATATTGCCGGCACGGGCGTTTTCAAAGGCTTACGGTCCACAGAAATGACCGTAGCCGTAGGCCAGCGCCTCGAGCTTGGCGGAAAACGCGGGGCCCGGCGGCGCGCTGCAGCAGCAGAAACCAACGTGGCTGAGATCGAGGCAAGCATAGCACGAGCAGAATTGGCCGCTGAAGTACGTTTGGCTTATACCGACGCCGTTGCTGCACAAAACAGGCTTGAGCTAGCTAACCGTGTCGTCGAACGAAATCGAGAACTAGCGCGCATCGCAGGAATTCTTGTTGAAGTCGGACGCGATCCGCCATTGAGGGCTATCAGGGCGCAGGGCGCGCTTGGAGAAGCAAAGGCCGCACAGCAATCTGCAGAGGCAGAGGCCTATTCTGCGCGGCTCACGCTTGCGTCCCTTTGGGGCGGGCAAGCACCGCCTGACCGTGTTCAGGAAATTTGGTTGGGTGAAACTGACATGATTGACTTTGATCCGGTTCAGGCTCTGCCAATTCAACTGGCGGCCGCAAATACCAATGCCGCCGAAGCAATCATTAAGCGGGAGCGCGCAAACGCAGTTCCAGATGTGACCTTGAGCGGAGGATTTAGACGGTTTGAAGAAAGCAATGATAACGCTTTCGTTGTTGGTGCTTCGATTGCAATCCCGCTCTGGAATCGCAACCAGGGTAATGTTGATATTGCGCGTGCACGGCTTCGTTCCGCACAAGCGCGGCGTTCACTCCAACTACTTGCGGTGAACAGACAATTTGGAATTGCCCAAGCAAGGCTGCGGGCAGCAAAGACCCGCGTGCAAACCCTGCAAAATGAAACGCTTCCCCAGGCTGAAGAGGCGCTGCGATTAGCGCGTCTCGGATATGGCTATGGAAAATTCAATCTGATTGATGTTCTCGATGCCGCTTCAGCTAGGGATAGCGTAGAAAATAGCTTGATCGAAGCAAAGGTGGCGCGCGCGCAGTCTGTAACGACGCTGCTGCGTTTGGGAGCTGAATAAATGGCCAAGTTCACCTCAAATAAAACTATAATTGTGGTTGGCGTATTGGTTCTCATAACCGTGCTGACAGGCTTGTTCATGCTCGCCGCCATCGCGTTGAAGGAATCATCTTCGCACGAGCAACCTCACATGGAGTCATCCTCCTCAAACCAAATAAACCAGACTTCCAAGAGGCGGTTATCGGCTGCTGACACATTATCCAAGGGGCACACTCAATGAGCAATAAAAAAATGTTTCTAGCGGCCATCATGGTCATTATATTCGTCGGAATTTCCGGAGTGCTGGTTGGCAAGTACGTGTTTACAAGCTCAGCACCCGCCGCAGTTTCTGAAAAAGGTGAGGAAGATCACGCTGATGAAGAAGGCGTTGTTGAACTGACAGAGGAACAGGTTAAGACCTCCAAAATCGAGATCATTTCCCTGACACCAAGTTCACTGAATGCTCAGATTATCGCGCAAGGCAGCGTTACCCCATCACCGCAAGGCCAGGCCATATTGAGCGCTGGTGCTGAGGGACGAGTAACCAGTATCCGCAAACGCCTTGGTGATCCGGTAAGACGCGGCGAAACCATAGCGACTATTGAAAGCCGCGAAGCTGCGGGGATCAGCGCAGAAGTTACTTCCGCTGCTGCCCGTGCTGGCTTGGCTCGGTCGCAACTTGCCCGCGAACAGCGCTTGTTTAATGAGAAAATTACAGCCCGAGCTGATATTGAGACCGCGCGTGCCGAGAACCAACAAGCCGCCGCGGAGGCAAGCCGTGCACGTCAAGCAGCGGCAGCATCCGGGGTTAGCGGGCGTTTCATTTCGGTGCGCTCTCCAATTGGTGGCAGTATTACATCAGCGCCAGCAATTCTTGGTTCCTATGTGACCGCGCAAGATGAATTGTTTCGCATTGCCAACCCAGACCGTATTCAGATTGAGGCGGCGGTACCGGCAGAAGATGCGCGCAAGATTAACACCGGCGATACAGCAACGATTGAAAGCCCAACCGGAGAAATAACTGCGCGCGTTCTGGCAGTCACACCAGCTGCAGATCCCGAAAATAGAGCTGCTATTGTGGTTCTTGAACCGAGCGTCGGTGCGCGATTGGTTCCGGGCGAATATGTCCGTGTAAAAATCATGCTGAGTGAGAGTAGCGCAGACGCCTCCAAGATCATTGTGCCTACCGAGGCGGTGCAAACCGTTGAAGGCCAAGAGGTTGTCTTTTTCCGTACAAAGGCAGGTTTTCGTGCTCGCCCGGTAAGGACAGGGGCGCGAAGCGGTGACCGTGTTGAAATTCTCGAAGGGTTAACTGCAGGATCCAAAATCGCTGGCCGCAACGCATTTTTGCTGAAGTCCGAGCTTGGTCGCGGCGAAGCAGAACATTGATCAAACAATTTAATCTGGAGCGGCAATCATGATCGCACGTCTCGTCGAATTATCTGTACGCAATCGCTTTTTTATCGTCTTTCTGATCGCGGCAGTCGCTGCTTTCGGGATTTTCAATCTTGCAAAATTACCGATTGATGCAGTGCCCGATATCACCAACAATCAGGTCCAGATCAATACTGTGGATGCATCCCTGGCTCCGCTCGATGTAGAGCGGCTCGTAACTTATCCGGTGGAAACTTCGCTTGCAGGTATTCCCGGCCTAGAGACTACGCGTTCAATCTCGCGCAACGGATTTTCTCAGGTAACCGCCATTTTTTCCGATGATATTGATATTTATTTTGCGCGCCAGCAAGTTGCGGAGCGTTTGACCACGGTACGCGAGAATCTACCTTCGAGCGCAGAACCCACAATGGGGCCTGTTTCAACGGGTTTAGGCGAAGTATTGATGTGGACCGTCAACTATGTGCCTTCCAAAAAATCCGAGACCACTTCAGGTCCCGGATTGAAAGCTGATGGCTCCTATTTGACACCTGAAGGCGAACGACTCGATGATGAAGTAGCAAAAGCCGCCTATTTGAGGACCCTACAGGACTGGGTGATTGGACCTCAGCTACGCAACGTTTCAGGCATAGCTGGCATAGATTCCATTGGCGGCTATGCCCGCCAATTTGTGGTCACACCTTCATCTGCAAAAATGGCCTCTTATGGGATAGGCTTTGATGATCTGGCCGAATCGCTTGAAAGCATTAACCTGTCCGTTGGAGCAAATTTTGTTCAGCGGGGTGGAGAAGCATTTTTGGTTCGTGCAGATGCGCGTATCAAAACGGTCGAAGGAATTGAAAATGCGATAATTGCGCGCCGTGAAGGCGTACCGATCCACGTTCGGGATGTTGCAACAGTGGGCAACGGTGGTGATCTTAGAACAGGGGCGGCCACAGAAAATGGCAAGGAGGTGGTCGTGGGGACCGCGCTCATGCTGCTTGGTGAAAATAGTCAGGAAGTTGCCGCGGCAACCGGTGAACGGCTTTCAGAAATTGCTAAAACCATGCCGCCTGATATTGAATTGGAAGTGGTGCTTGATCGTTCCAAGCTCGTGAATGCGACGATCAGTACGGTGCAGAAGAACCTCACTGAAGGCGCATTATTGGTCATCGTTGCGTTGTTTCTTTTGCTGGGCAATTTCCGCGCTGCTTTAATTACCGCGCTGGTGATTCCCTTGTCTTTCTTGATGATGGCAATCGGCATGAACCGCTTTGGGGTTTCAGGAAATCTCATGAGCCTTGGCGCGCTTGACTTTGGCCTTATTGTTGATGGCAGCGTTATTATCGTGGAGAATTTTCTGCGCCGAATGGCAAACCGCCAGCATGAAGAGGGAAGAATTTTGTCTCTCGGCGAGCGGTTGGAAGAGGTGATCGCTTCCACTCGCGAAATGATCCGTCCTTCTTTGTTCGGCCAAGCCATTATTTTACTGGTTTTTGTGCCCCTGCTCACTTTTCAAGGCGTTGAGGGCAAGACTTTTTCACCCATGGCAGTGACGGTTATGCTGGCGCTTGCTTCTGCGTTCATTTTGTCCCTGACTTTGGTGCCAGCTTTGCTTGCCTTGCTTATTCGCGGCCGCGTTTCCGAAAAAGAAGTGCGGATGGTGAGCTGGTCAAAAGACCGTTATCTGCCGGCTCTGGTGAAGGCTTTGGCTAGGCCTCTTAGAACGACCATTGCCGGATTTTCCGTGTTCGGTTTTTCTCTTGTCGTTTTCCTGTTTATTGGCAGTGAGTTTATGCCGCAGCTGGACGAACAGGATCTTTCGCTTCAATCAATCCGGATACCTTCAACATCGCTCGGTCAATCGGTCGAGATGCAAAAGGAGATTGAAAAAGAAATCTCAAAATTCCCACAAGTCCGTTTCATGTATTCAAAAACGGGAACAGCAGAAGTGGCCAGCGATCCTATGCCGGTCAATATTTCCGACGCTTTCATTATCTTGCGGCCAAAAGATGAATGGCCCAATCCGTCGCTGCCAAAGGAAGAGCTTGTTGAACAGATGGAAGCCAAATTATCCAATCTGATTGGTCAGAATTATGAGTTCAGTCAGCCCATTCAAATGCGTTTCAATGAGCTCATCGCCGGGGTTCGCGGAGATATTGCCGTGAAAGTTTTTGGTGATGATCTCAATCAACTTAGCGCGACTGCGAACGAGATTGCGCGGGTTTTCTCAGGACTGGAGGGTAGCGCTGATGTTCGTGTTGAGCAAACAGAGGGCTTCCCGACGCTCGATGTTCAGTTTGATAAAGCGGCGATTTCCGCTCACGGCTTGACTGTTGATGAAGTGGCCAAAACTGTAAGTGCTGCGCTTGGCGGCGCTGAGAGCGGAATTGTGTTTCAAGGTGACCGGCGCTTCGACATTGTTGTCCGCTTACCGGACGCTGTGCGCGATGATCTTGATGCGATTGGCGCTTTACCAGTGATGTTGCCTGAAGACGGCTTTGGCCGCCGTTCTTCGGTTCCGCTACGCTCTCTTGCCAAACTTCAGGAGACAGAAGGATTGAATCAGATCAGCCGAGAAAATGGCAAGCGCCGTGTTGTCGTCCAGCTCAACGTGCGCGGGCGCGATGTTGGGTCAATGGTAACCGAAGCCAAGGCAAAAATCGCGGACAATGTCCAACTTCCGCCGGGTGCTTATCTCGAATGGGGAGGACAATTTGAAAACCTGCAGGCCGCGCAGGCCCGAATTGGTCTTGTGGTTCCCATCATAGCGCTGTTGGTTTTTGGATTGCTTGTCATGGCGCTTGGAAATTTCAGGATGGCGGTTGCTGTGTTTACAACCGTGCCTCTTGGGATTGCGGGCGGTATATTTTCGCTCGCGGTCACTGGCCTGCCTTTTTCGATTTCCGTAGCCGTGGGTTTCATAGTCTTAGCCGGTGTGGCCGTTCTTAACGGGCTGGTTATGATGACCAGTATCCAGGCGCGAATTGAAGCGGGCAAGGAGTTGACTGAAGCAATATTTGAAGGTGCGAGTGAGCGATATAGATCGGTTCTTATGACAGCAATCGTACCGTCGCTAGGCTTCGTTCCGATGGCTATTGCCACGGGAACCGGCGCAGAGGTACAAAAACCCCTGGCAATTGTTGTTATCGGCGGCCTGATCACTGCAACGATCTTGACGCTCTTCGTACTCCCTGCCGTGACCAAACTTATATTGGGCAGCAAATCGCCCGACTGGTCTGGTCCATTGAACCGCATTCGCGGCCTTTTACCCAGTTGGGAGAATCTACCGGTTGTTCGCCGCTTTCGGCGAGGGGAAACCTGAAGGTAGGTCAAAATGATCCAGAGAGGAAAGTATGGCATGATTAGAACCAAAACAATGTCGCTGATGCGGATTTATACAGATGAGGCGGCAATGCACGGCGATGAAACGGTCGTCGATACGATTATTTCGCGCGCGCGCACCGCCGGCCTTGCGGGCGGTACGGTACTAAAAGGCTCGATAGGTTTTTCAGCAACCTCGATTGTGCATGGACATCATCCTTTTGGTATCGGAGACAATCCGCCAATCGTCTTTGAAATCATAGATACGCGATCAAAATTGGAAATGTTTTTTGGCAAACTGAAGGATCTGAGAGGAATAGGTATTGTAAGTTTGGAAAAGGTTGAAGTCCTTTCCGCGTTGAGTGTTTAAACATGACTGGCGGTCATGATCATAACAAAAACAACCATCAGCATAACAGCTTACTTGATCGAATTTCGGGTGGCCGGGCAGAGATGTTGTTTTCGCTTTTTTGCGGGGCGACACTTCTGATTGGTTGGCTTGGGCCAAAAATTACATCGTTGCCCGTGTCAGCGGGTTTCTGGTTTCTGGTTGCGGCATATTTTTTCGGCGGATATTTTACGCTCCTTGAAGCATTTGGAAAACTTCGCCGCAAAAAATTCGAAATTGACTTTCTCATGCTCATCGCGGCCGCCGGCGCTGCGTGGTTGGGGGTATGGGCCGAAGGGGCGTTTCTATTATTTCTGTTTAGCATTGGCCATGCTTTGGAAAACTATGCGATGGCCCGGGCGCGCAATGCCATTACCGCGTTATCCGATCTCGCGCCTGACGAGGCTGCTGTTCGCAGAGACGGTAGGGAGTTGAGGTTGCCGGTTGCTAAACTGGTGATTGGCGATGTTGTCATTATCCGTTCCAACGAGAGACTTCCGGCCGATGGTTTCGTCATCAAAGGTTCGAGTAGTGTCAATCAGGCACCCATTACGGGCGAGAGTGTTCCGGTTGATAAACTACCGGTCGACGACGTTGCAGCAGCAGCTAAAGCTGCTGATAAAGTGAGGTCTGAACATCGGGTCTTTGCTGGATCAATTAACGGATCAGGAAGTCTTGAAGTACAAGTGACGCGCTTAGCGTCTGAATCCGCATTGGCCCGCGTTGTCCAAATGGTGAATGATGCAGAGACGCGCCAATCGCCGACGCAAAGTTTTACCAATAAATTTGAACGCATCTTTGTACCGCTCGTCATCTTGCTGGCGATTGCAACCGGATTTTCCTGGCTGATCATCGACGAACTTCCAACTGATAGCTTTTATCGCGCGATGGCAGTCCTTGTCGCAGCGAGCCCCTGTGCATTGGCTATTGCAACCCCTAGCGCTGTTTTAAGCGGGGTCGCCCGCGCAGCCCGCGGCGGTGTGCTCATAAAAGGAGGTGCGCCACTGGAAATGCTGGGCAAGCTCGATTCCATTGCGTTCGATAAAACCGGCACACTCACCATTGGCGAACCAGAATTGGTTGAAACAGCACGAATCGGTGAAATTGGTGTAGAAGAACTTATCGCAATTTGCGCCGCAGTGGAGACGCATAGCGACCACCCTCTGGCTCAAGCTGTTGTGCGCGAAGCCAAAAACCGACTTGGAACATGGGAGCCTGTTGCAACAGATTTTAGAAGCATAACAGGGAAGGGCGTTTCTGCAAAAATTGATGGCCAGAATATTTCGATAGGAAAGGCGGGACTATTTCTGGACTCAAGCAATGATCAACTGCCCGATGAAGTCTCGCGCAAAGTCACTGAAATGATATCGCGCGGGCGAAGTACGATGATTGTGAAGCGCGGCGATGATTATCTTGGTGTTCTTGGCCTTATGGATACACCTCGGGCGGCTGCACCTGAGGTGATCAAGAAACTGCGTTCCCTCGGGATAGCACGAATGATGATGATTTCTGGCGATAATCAGAAAATTGCCGATGCCATAGCGCGTGAAGTCGGCCTTGATGAGGCGTTTGGCGATCTGATGCCGGAAGATAAGGTAAAAAAGATTGCGGAACTAAGCCGTAAAGGCGGAGTTGCAATGGTGGGCGATGGTGTGAACGATGCTCCAGCTATGGCCAATGCAACAGTTGGAATTGCGATGGGAGCCGCGGGCTCCGATGTGGCCCTGGAAACTGCAGATATCGCGCTAATGGCAGATGATTTGGGAACGTTGCCTTTCGCTGTTGGTCTTAGCCGCGCAACGACTAGGATAATTCGGCAGAATCTGTGGGTTAGTTTGGGCGTGGTGGCGATTTTGATCCCTGCGACATTATTTGGTTTAGGGATTGGCCCTGCCGTTTTGATGCATGAAGGTTCGACGCTTGTGGTGGTAATCAACGCACTTCGGCTCCTCGGTTATAACGACATAAATAAGGCTGGATGATTAGCGCCATGTTCAGTCTCAGTGATATTGGATCGATTATCGGGCGGGGGTCAAAATGCGAATAGCTCGAATTTTGGTTCCCCGAGCCAAGGCGGCTCAAAGAACTGCTTTTTTGATCGGCGGCGTCTCGATTGTAGGTATACTCTTTCTCTGGCTCTGGTCGGAAGTCGCCGCAGGTCATTTGGAGAAAATAGACAACAGCATTTTGCTCGCGTTGCGCTCTTCGTCAGATCCCAGCATATTGTCTGGCCCCGACTGGCTTCCAGATATTCTTCGAGCGATCACAATTTTGGGAGACTCCAAATTGCTGATAGTTCTTGTCATTTTGGTTGCTGCTTATCTGGTTGCAAGAAGAATCTACCATTCTGCCTTGGTGCTATTGGCGACGACTGTTGGTGGAATGGCGATCGTGGCACTGTTAAAAGACCATTTCAACCGACCGCGTCCGGAGGTTGTTGAGCATCTTGCAACCCAATATTCCATGAGTTTCCCGAGTGGGCATGCGGCTAATTCCGCAATTGTATATTCAACAATGGCCATGCTGTTTACTCAGATCCGACCCGAACGGCATGCAGGGATTTACTTGGTGTCAGCGGCTTTGCTGTTGACTACATCTATCGGAATTTCGCGAGTGGCTTTGGGCGTGCATTGGCCAAGTGATGTTGTTGCGGGGTGGATGTTTGGATTGAGTTGGGGATATTTTTGGGCGCTGTTTGCATCAAGCTTTAGGAAAAAATGATATCCGAAAGTAATTTATGTGATTGGCCGGAAGGAACAAATATTATGCAGTCCGTGCTGTGGTACATTGATGATCAAGGCCCAGATTCGGGGGCCCAAGCGGCGCTTGATGTAACCCGTGCAATCGAGGGCCATTTGAGTTGCCTCCATGTTTCATCAGTCAGTTCATTTAATATATTGGACGCTTATGGGGGCGTGGCGGCCAAGCATCGTTTCATTGTTGAGGCTCAAAAGCGCGGGGAAAAAATCCGTATGCAAATAAGAGAGCGGTTAGACAAAGAGAACATAAGCTGGGATTTCAATCATATTGAAGGTAATCCGGTCAATGCGATCACACGTGAGAGTTCCTTACGCGATATCGCGATTCTGGGACGGCCGCCCGGCAATTCTGATAAAAACAGATCAACAACATTTTTCGGAGAGCTACTAAGTCACATACGGACGCCAATATTGCTCCAACCTCATGATTGTATTGGAATCAATCTTACGGATCCGGCTATCATCTGTTGGAATGGGAGTATTGAATCTGCCAATGCATTACGCTCATCGCTTCCTTTGATCAAAATTGCTAATGAGGTCCACATCGTATCAATTGATGAAGATAAGGCAACCGAATTTCCGCCAGATACGGCTTGCAAATATCTCGCTAGTCATGGTGTGAATGCGCAATTGAAATTATTGTCATCGCGAAGTTCCCATCCTTCCGATATTCTCATATCCACGGCACAAAATTTACAGGCCGGCTTTATGGTTGCCGGGGCTTTCGGGCGGAGCCGAACCCATGAATATATATTCGGCGGTGTTACTCGAAATTTGCTTCGAAGTTGCCCACTCCCGTTATTATTGGTCCCATAACTTCACCTGGACGTTCTCGGAAGCAGGGATTCAGCCTTGTTAGGCGTGTAGAAAAATATTGACAATAATGTTTGAAAAATCGCCAATAAATGATCATTTCTGGATAATTACATCAAAGTTGTCGGCATGGCTCTTTCAATAATGGACCGCGTGTCAATGACCGCGGTGGAAGCACCAAAAAGATTGCTGGGTCGATCAAATCTTAACTTGCAAAAAGCTTCGGCTACAGGGTTGTCCGCGTTGATAAGCACTGCTGCTTGAGCGGATATTGCAAGCTGTTCGACGATGTTACGGGCATTATGTTCGGCCAGTCCGCTAATTTCCAGAGTTTTTAGGTGATTATCATAGGAAGGATAGCGCCCGCTTGCAGAAAACAGAAATTCCCGCAGACTGTCGAGCACTTGGGGTTCACGGTCCATCGCGCGCAAGACATCCAGCGCTATCACATTTCCCGAACCTTCCCAGATCGCGTTCAGCGCGGACTGACGGAAAAGGCGCGGCATCGGACCAGTCTCGACATAGCCTGTTCCGCCCAGACATTCCATGGCTTCACACACCATCGCAGGCGCTCGTTTGCATACCCAATATTTTGCGATGGGGGTAAGCAGACGGGACAGCGGGTCGGCCATATCAAATGCTGCTCCGACCTGGAAGGCAAGAGCGGTGGCGGCTTCACTTTCTACAGCGAGATCGGCAAGCACG
Organism: Sphingomonadales bacterium EhC05; assembly: GCA_001650955.1. GTDB lineage: Bacteria > Pseudomonadota > Alphaproteobacteria > Sphingomonadales > Sphingomonadaceae > Parasphingorhabdus. The sequence continues at coordinate 70,828 of LXYP01000028.1, read as the reverse complement.
GACATCATTGCCGGTTGCTCGATTAACCGGCGCTGCATGACCGTGCGATGGGCCGTGTGCCACAGCGCTTCGGTAAGTGCGGCACGCATTGTGGAAGCTGAACCCACGATGCAATCAAACCGGGTATGCTGGACCATCTGAATAATGGTTTTCACGCCTTGACCCTCTTCGCCAAGCCGCTGCGCATATGCATGATGATATTCAATTTCGGAAGACGCGTTGGAGCGATCACCAAGCTTGTCCTTGAGCCGGATTACGCGAAATCCTGCATTGCGCTTGCCATCAGGCGTCCAGCGCGGAACGATAAAGCAGGTCAGACCGTTACCTGTGTAGGCTAGCGTCAGGAACGCATCGCACATGGGCGCAGAACAGAACCATTTATGCCCCGTAAGATGATAAGCACCGTCTGCATGTACAGCACGCGTCGTATTCGCCCGGACGTCCGATCCCCCCTGTTTTTCGGTCATCGCCATTCCGATTGTGACACCCTTTTTTTCAGGTGCTGGTCGGACAACGGGATCGTAAAGTGACGATGTGATCCGCCCGATCCACTCATTTCCGACATCTGGGTCACGTTTCAAGGCGGCGACGGCGGCGTAGGTCATGGTCATGGGACAACCGGTGCCAGCATCAACTTGCCCGAGCAGGAAACTCAACGCTGCGTGAAGAACATGGCCTGCTTCGGTTCCGTCCCAACCAGCGGCGGCCACGCCTTCGCCGAGGCCAAGCGTCATCAGTTGATGGTAGGATGGGTGGAATTGCACTTCATCGATCCGTCTTCCCTGACGGTCATGGGTGTCAAGCACGGGCGGGTTTCGGTTGGCCGCTTCTCCCCAGCCAATGACTTCGCTGGAACCAGTGCGTATGCCAAAGCTGGTAAGTCGTTGCTTGTGAACTTCCCCTCCCGCCATTTTGACTGCATCGACCAGCGCCTGATCTGAGCCAAACCGGTCAAATGCTTCTAGCGTGGGCGGTTGGTTTGTAACCTCATGGCTTTCAAGACTGTCTATGGGGCGTAGAGAGGTCATGACGATATCATTTCTTTGCAGGTTTTTTGCTGGTTTCGCGGCGACCTGGGTCTCTTTGCACATCATCGCTCCGGTCAATGCCGAGCGTCCATGCCGGCGGGTCGCTGGCAGGGAAGCTTTCACGCAGCGCTTCATCAACCATATCGCTCTTTTTCTGTAACTCTATTTTCCGTCGGCTATTTACCACTTTCAGCTCCTCAGATGAGATCATACCGATGTCAGCCATCGTGGCCCAAGCTTTGTTGTTCGGCCCATTGGGGTATAACAAGATCGCCAATCCCCAGAGATTCGTTCGTTTTGGCGATTGATACGGCAGGGTCCTGCTCATAGCCGGCAAGTGCCCGTATGGCATCGATAGTCTCCGGGATCACGATGGCCTGGTTATCAACCATATAGCTAAAATATAGATCGGTTCCGTCAACTGTCAGCAGATCACGCCACATCGCCACTTCATAGAGATTGGCATGCCGGCGTCCATTTTCAGCCATCCACTCCTTTACCACATTTATTGCCGATAGTCCCGTGCGGCTGTCGATTAGCAGTATCCGCGAAGATTGGGACAGTGCGTCAAGAACATCCGCTTTTGTGGCCGATCTCGCCATTTCGACGTACCAGGTGTGAAGATGAGCGAGCGTTTCGGGCACCCGGACTGCGATCGTTGTGACATCGATATCCGGATCAACAAGTCTGGCATCAGGCCCCTGATGGCTCGGGACTTCGCGCTCAGGAACAAGCGTATTCATGATGCCGCCAAGATGACTTTCCCATGGGTCGGTTGCGCGGCGGAGCAGTGTACCGCGCGCTTTTTTCAAAAGGCCCGCGTTCTTGAGGGTTCCCAATGTTCGAACGATGGACGTGGTATTGCAGCTAACCACGCGCGTTGCGCTGCGTCCGATCGCGCTGGAATAGCTTGTTTCTGCGACAAAGGAATGGCCGGTTACATCATGTTTTTCACCGCCTTGAACGATGAAGGGCCGATCAAGTTTGCGATATAATTCGGCATTCTCAGCGCCTCGGTGCTTGGGCGTACAATCGACAATGATGTCGCTTGATTCCACAAGATCGGTCAATAGTCCGTTAGTGGGTAAGCCTGCCGCCTCCATAGCTGCGCTGGCTTCTGCCGTAGCTGCAAAAAGCGGGATGCCCTGGCTTATAATCTGGGCAATGCGCCAATCTGTCGTGACATCAGCCACGCCCGATAGTATCATGTCGGACTGTTGGCTGATTGCGGTGGCCGTACGGCTGCCGATCACACCGTATCCGACAATTGCGACTTTGATCTTATGATCGTCTGCCATTTCTCTATCTCTTTCCAATCCAGTTAAAAATGTTGCCCATGCCTTGAGCTACAAGAGCAGTGCTGCAATCCCGATCCGGGATGTTTCGTGCGGAACGGCGTCTGTCGAGATGATATCTTTAGCAAGTTGGTTTAGCTGCCAATAGGTGCTGCCGGTAAACAGGGCATGCACAGTCAATATATAGGGTTTAGGGAAACCCCGCGCGATCAGGGCTTCGGCGGTTTCGATCATTGTTCGCCCTGATGAAATAATATCATCGACAAGCACCGGAGCCAAGCCTGCATAATCGCTCAAGTCCGGCACCAATATCTCGACTTCGTGATCACCGAGGCGGTTTTTATTGAGAATGAGATGGCGCGCTCCGGCGCGTTCTGCCACAGCCTCAACCCATTGCTGACTTTCAGAATCGGGCCCCACCACGAGAGCTTTCTTAACATTCTCCCCGATCCAGTCGGCAAGAAGCGGCGCAGCGTGAACGACCTTGGTGGGCATCGTGAATATCTCTGCCAGATCTGAAATACGGTGCAGATGAGGATCAATCGTGATCAAATGGTCAAACGAGTCGGAAAGCAGTTTGGCGAAATGCGTGGATGATATCGATTCCCCCTCCTGAAATCTTTTGTCCTGCCGCATATAGGCCAGATAGGGCGCAATGAGGCGCACGGTTTTTGCGCCCAGTTCACGCGCGGTTTTCGCTGCAAAAATCAGCCGCAATATCTGATCATCGGGGCGAGCGAGGGTGCAAACAAAATCCACATCTTTCCCCGTCACATCATCGGTCAAACGAACATAAGATTCCCCGTCAGGGAAGTGACGGGTTTCCAATGTACCCAGCGCGGAGGAGGATAGTCTGGCAAGATCGGCCGCCAAGGTTTCATTGCCCGGCAAGGGGATAAAAATGCGCATGGTCACTCCTCTATTTTCAATATATCTGGATTGGCAGCAGCATATTCCAGCGCATAATCCAGGGCGCCCTTGGCTTCGGCATGGACCGTGAATAGTGGCTGACCGTTTGTAACATGGTCGCCCAGGCGGAAATGTATCGCAAGACCAGCAGCCTTTTGGCGCGGGGCTCCGGCCAATTTTGCTAATCGCGATAATTTACGATTGTCGATGGAGGATATCTTGCCGCTGCTCTGCGCCAACAGGGGGCAGGTCAATGGAGCGACCGGGGGCGTGCGCATGCCGCCTTGCGCCTCGCAAATCGCCTGAAATTTGTTCCATGCCCGGCCATCAACCAAGGCGGCCTGCGCCGCCGCAAGTCCGTCACCGGTCTCTACGTGATTTGCCAGCTCCAGAGCCTGTGCGGCAATTAATATTGCCCGCTCCCTTAGGTCTTGCGGTGCATCGGGATTGTTTTGCAGGACAGATAAGACGTCATGCGCCTCAAGGGCAGGGCCAATGCCGCGTCCCACAGGTTGAGAGCCGTCTGTAAAAACACATCGTGTCTCCAACCCAAAATTGGCCGCGACAGCGGAAAGATGCGCGCCCAATGTTTTAGCCTTGTCCAGCGAACGGACTTTGGCAGTCAGACCAACCGGCAAGTCAAGGACGACATGGGTGGCACCGGCAGCAATTTTTTTAGATAAAACGGATGCGATCAACTGTCCTTCGGTATCAATATCAAGAGCCCGCTCGATGCGGATTAAAATATCATCTGCCGGGCTGAGATTGACGGCGCCGCCCCAGGCAATACAGGCCCCTTGCTCTTCCACCACTCGCCGCATTTGTTTCAGATCGAGATCAACAGGGGCAAGCGTTTCCATCGTGTCGGCGGTGCCCGCAGGAGATGTAATAGCGCGTGATGACGTTTTTGGCATTGTGAAGCCCAGACTGGCAACTATCGCCACGACAATCGGTGTGGTGCGGTTGCCCGGCAACCCGCCGACACAATGCTTGTCCAAGATCATCGGAGCGTCCCAAGACAACCGTTCTCCTGCACCCACCATTGCCTTGGTCAAATGGCATATTTCCTCAATGTCTAGCGGCAGAGCCGAGCAAGTTGCAATGAACGTTGCCAGATGGATATCTGCGTAGCGACCAGCGGCAATATCGCCAATAATGCCCTGGAAGGCCGGCTCGTCGAGGCGTCCTCCATAAATTCTGCGTCTGATATCTGCCAATGATCCTATGGTCGGCACATGGCTAACTGCAATATCCGCCCCATCTTCAATCCCAAGTTTCGCCCAGGCGGCCTCGGACAATCCAGCTTCCCCTGTTGTTAGCCAGTCATTATCGACTTGATAGAGTGTTGCTATAATTTCTCGCCCCGACACAGACGTTAGACGCACGCGAGATCGGGAGGTCAGGCCCTCTGATATACAAACCGGGCAGTCGGTGCGCATGAGCACGATCACCTCGTCTTGCGTGTAGAGCCTGAGACGCTTTGATTTCAGCAAATTATGGGTTTCAATATGGTTGGCGCTCGACGTCATATTTAACTTTCCAGAGAATAACGGTCAGTCGGATCGACAACAGTGCTGTTCCAGCCCAACTCTTCTTCAATCCGCATGCGCAGGGCGTCGGAAGCTTTAGGTTCCCCGTGCACCACAAAAGTTCGGGCAGGAGCGTTCTTAAAGCCGGACAACCATTTCAGGATTTCGTCTGAATCTGCGTGGGCCGATAAAGCTGGAAGGCTTGCAATTTCTGCGCGCATCGGAAACCATTGGCCGAACATCTTGACGCTTTCGGCTCCATTCAGCAGTTTTTCTCCGCGTGTTCCTCCTGCCTGATAGCCAGAAAACAGGATTGTATTTCTGCTGTCCTGGCCAAAGGCCTTGAGATGATGGAGAACGCGCCCCCCGGTCAGCATGCCGCTAGCGGCGATCACGACCTTGGGCATAGTATCGCGCGTTATGCGTTTGGAATCATCTACTTCGCGCAGATAGGTTGCAATATCGCAAGACTGCTTGCAGACATCGGGTGGGAGGCGATGATCATCCAGATGGCGGCACAGCAAATCTGTGGCGTTAATTGCCATGGGACTATCGAGGAAAATCGGAACGATCTTTATTCTTCCGGCCTGTTTCAGTTTCCATAGATAATACATGATCAATTGGGCGCGCCCGACAGCAAATGCCGGAATAACGACTGTTCCGCCCCTACGGGCCGTTTTTTCGATGACGCTTCCAAGAGCTTCCATTGGGTCATTTTTGGGGTGGGTTCTGTCTCCATAGGTCGATTCCACAAGCACATAATCGGCCTCGGCAACGGGTTCTGGATCGAGCATGAAGGGATCATCGTAGCGGCCAATGTCACCAGAAAAGACGATCGTCTTTCCGCCCCAATGAAGCTCGGCGGTGGCAGCGCCTAATATATGTCCAGCCCGGCGCAGCTTCGCATGCCCGCCTCCCGGCAGTTCAATTTCTTTGTGGAACGCGATCGGCCGCAATTGCTTTAAGGCTGCTTCGGCGTCCTTGATAGTGTAAAGAGGTAATGCTGGGGCATGTTTGCTATATTTATGCTTGTTCGCCAGAAACGCGTCTTTCTCCGCGATGAAAGCGCTGTCTTTTAAAAGTATTCCGCAAAGATCAGCGCTGGCTGACGAGCAGAAGATTGGTCCTTCAAACCCCTCGCGCACCAATTTGGGAAGATAGCCGCTATGATCGAGATGCGCGTGGGTTAAAATTATGGCATCGATGCTTTTTGGCGAAACCGGAAACGGTTTCCAGTTGCGTTCGCGTAAGGGTTTATATCCTTGGAAAAGTCCGCAATCGACCATTATCCGGCGTCCGTCATGTTCGATGAGATGGCGAGATCCGGTTACCGTCCCGGCTCCGCCAAGACTATGCAATGTGAGCGTCATGGGATTTTCTCCTCATTTTTTGAGCCCGATGTGTCCCGCCGCAATATCTGCGGGTCACCCTGCTCGTCGACGGCATCCAATTCTTCCTGTGATAGGAGGGAACTCCGATCGATTTTGAGCAAACCTGCAGCGGAGGCGACCGCATGCGCCCAAGTGCAACGATTGGCGAACAACATGCCAAAAACATCCAATGTGCCGCCTCTGGACAAATATCCCAACGCTTTGGTTTGGCTCGGCCCGCCATCAAGCCGCCTCAATAGACCCAGCATTGGCTCCGGTCTCGTGTGCGAGATTATTATCCGCGGAAGATTTGTGGGAAACAGCACATGCAAATCTTTGTCTAAAACAGCATATTTCCATTCGATCTCGTCGCGCGCCTCCCGAAACCGCCCCGGTTCCAAAATGACCGTAATGGAGCAGTTTATCCCGCGTTGCCCGAGCCGTTCACGCGCCTGTCTTGCTTGTTGCAATTGATAAGCGCCGATGGCGACCAGTTGTACCTGCGCGTTTGTAGCATCGCCCTCAAATTGAATTGCACCTTTCGCCATCGCAAATTCAGCCTGTTCACCTGAAAAGAGGATTGGCACATCGCGCTTGGCGGTTACCAAGCACGCAATTTGGCCATGCGTTCGGTAGACCGCGCGCAGCGCTGCAACCGCGCTATTGGGATCAACAGGGAATATAACGCGAGATATATCTGACATTTCCCCCAGCAATGCTTCGGGCAATGTCGGGTCTTGATGCGACTGCTCATTTTTTGCGTTTTCCCAAGTGTGGGAGGTTGCAATTAATGGAACGCTGATCCAGCCTGGTGGCTGGAGCAGTTCGTGCTGGCGGCGCGAGAAAATTATTTCCTGTCGCAATGCGCCAAGCATTTTCATCGCAAAAGCTTCGTAGCTCACAGCGATATTGATCCCGCCTTTGTTACCCAAGGCCGCACTGATGACCGCTTCTTCGTTGAGTGCCGTGATAACCGCCCCACACACCGCCTCTGGCGTACCGTTTTCAGGTATGTTCACGCGGTGATGCAATAGCTCAAGCGCGCGCGGCATGTGATTGCTTCTCAGTTCATCGGGATTGCCGACACGCGGTCGCAGCTGCGGGTTGGCACGGACAATATCGACAAAATATTCATCGATCGCATCCATCGCGCAGCGTTCGCGCTGACTATTGACATCGGTCCAAATTGGCACGGGTAGGCTGGGCAGTTCGACGTTCCGGCGTGCTAGTGAATTCTGACTTTCTCTTGGCCGAGACTGCTGGTCATGGACCGCCAAAGCATTAACGGCTGTTTCCAGCGTGTCAGCCGGGACAAACAGCTTTCTAGCGCCTTCGTGAAATTCAGCTCGTGCGGCTGCATTTTCGGACGGGTTTCCCGAAAGTGGCAGGTTATGGGATCTGTTGGTTCCAGCTCTCGGAAAGCCAAATCCTTTTGTGCAGCGTGCGATAATGTAGGGAAGGGGAGCTGGATAGGCCTGCTTTGATCTAATAAATCGGCTGAGCCTTTCTTCTGCCTCCAATATCGCCATCGCATAGGCGAGAGGGTCATGACCGTCGATCAGTATTGGATCATATCCAGCGAGGCGAAGATGAGCTTCAAGCCATTCAGCCCCGCCTTCCTGGCCGATTTCGGTTCTCTGCTCAATCCGCCGGCCATTGAGGACCATGATCGGCACCGCCAAACCGCTATCTTCGGCTCGCCACCAGCGCGGAGACCAGTCGGACCCGCGCTGTTCTTCAAATGCGCCGTCACTCAAAAAGGCAACAAGGCGCTCTCCCGGCAACGGCATATGGACATATTGGAGTTCGGAAAAGCCCAAATAGCCGCCTTCTGAAACACCGCCGGCAGTGTTTGGGCCGACATGGCTCCCCAGCGGTACCGCGGGTCTTCCATCAGCGCTCATCGCATAGCTGTAAAAGTCTGAAACGAGATGGGAAAGCCCGGTCTCGCTGCGCTCATAACGACCGATTTGTGCAGGGGACAAGTCCCCAGTCAGCGTGTTGATCGCCTCTATTGCAGCAACACAGTGACCCTGACCAAGCGTCCAGGCACGCGTGTGTCCAGACAGGGCGTTGGCAAGTAAATAGCCAACAAACCCGATGGCAACATTGAGGGCGCCGCCAGTATGACCTTCAGGGTTTCGTTTAAATGCGTCTGCCGGCAAATCGGTACCGCTCATATCAACCCGGGAGGCATAGGTCATATGGGCGGTGAGCCACATCGCGGCGTTGGCCAATCGGTCGGCCGCTACAATCAATGTCTCTGCTTGGGCGGAATCGGTAAATCCTTGCCAGTACTGACGTTTTGCGAAAAATTCATCTGTACGCGCAATTGTTGCAGCGCTGTGCTCGATGACGCCAAATCCTGTGCGCCAGTCGTTTGACATGTTTTTTGTCAATGAACAGCCTCCTCAAACGTCACCGTTGCCATATGCGAACGGCTTAAATGGAACATCATTGTGAATGATTCTCTGGAATCGAGGCTGCGTAAAAAGGGCTGCGCCGCCAGTTAAAAGTGGAGCGACCGCGCTGGGTTGGAGGAGGAGCACGGTCGCCCCTGAAGAGCCGGTTTTCGAAACTGCTTAAAAACATGCTCTTAACCGACCTCCAAATTGTTTGCCCTCCACTCTTCGAAGGCACTATTCTGGCCCGGCATATATATCCGCTCACCAGCGAATGCCGCTTTTGACCGCTGACAGTCATCTTGTGCTCTTGCCGGCAGAAAGCTTGGGTTCATTGACAGCATTGTCGGCCAGCTTTTTGCTGTCTTGACTAGCAAACCCGTTGAAAAATTTTTCAAATTCAACAGGGAATGGAAAAACGATTGTGGAACTGCGTTCTCCTGCGATTTCGCTAAGTGCGCCGAGATAGCGCAGTTGCATCGCCTCAGGATGACCAGACAGGGTTTGTGCCGCTTCCAAAAGTTTTTGTGCTGCCTGCTGTTCTCCTTCGGCATTTATCACTCTTGCCCGGCGCTCGCGTTCGGCTTCAGCCTGTTTTGCCATCGCGCGCACCATGGTTTCATCTATATCGACATGCTTGATTTCGACATTGGCGACCTTGATGCCCCACGACGTTGTCTGGGTGTCGATTATCTCCTGAATGTCCTTGTTGAGCTTGTCCCGCTCGGTGAGCATCTCATCAAGTTCATGTTTACCAAGAACCGAGCGCAGGGTGGTTTGCGCAAGCTGACTGGTTGCATCGACAAATTGCTCTACCTGAATTATCGCGCGTTCAGGATCAACGACCTTAAAATAGATGACGGCATTGACATGAACCGACACATTGTCGCGCGAAATTAGATCTTGCGTTGGCACATCAAGGACGATGGTTCTTAAATCCACGCGGGAAAGAGTTTGAACAAAGGGAATAATAAAAATCAGACCGGGGCCTTTGACTCCTGTGAACCGGCCCAGCGTGAAGACGACCACGCGCTCATATTCGACCACAATGCGGATAGCGCTAGCGCCAACTGCAAGCAGGATGAACAGCAAAGCGGAAAACGTAATAAGATTGTCTGTCATGGTTTTCTCCTGGTCTTCTTTGGAGTAATCAGCGCCGGGTGATGATCGATATCAACCGGTTTCTTGTTAAGGACGCACTGCGGCGTTTAATGTTACAGTTGATCAGAACTCGACAAACAGTTTGACGGCAAAAAATGCTACCACGACGCATCTGGGATTTGAGGAGTGGGGCGACCACTGGGGAAGGCAGTGCGCGATCGCCCCTAAAGATGCAGTTGTCGGAATTGTTGGCCAACATCCCGCCAACCGATCTTTATATTTGAGCCAATGCCGTTTTTATCCGCCCATCTCGCCAGTTAAGGATCTGGATATAACGGGGCTGGGCCGTTGGCAAAAGTTGTGGGAGAGCCATTGAATATATTCTGACATTCTGTGCTGCAGAAGAAATAGGTCCAGCCCTTATATTCTTCAGCCGCTGCCGCTTTTTCCAAAGCAAATTTGCGATTGCATACCGGGTCTTCTGCGGTGATATCCATCAGCTGGCCTTTTCAAGGAGCGTAGCGGTAATGCGGTGCGGGAAAAAAGGCATCATGCTACAGCCTCACCATTTTGGCGGGTACCAACAAGTTCCGCGACATGACGCGCAATCATTAATTCTTCATCCGCCGAACTGATCTCCACGGTAACTGAGCCATTTTTTGGAGATAGGAGTGGCTTATTGGATTTATTTTTTTTCGGATCGATTATGGTTCCAAAGCATTGCTCCAATGGTTTGCAGATCTGGTACCGTATTTCTGGAGAATGTTCACCAATTCCGCCGGTAAAAATCAAACGATCAATGCCGCCCATGGCGGCTACCAATGCGCCGAAGTGACGGCGGGCTTGATAGCAAAAAAAAGCTATCGCTTCTTCGGCAGATTTACCGGCATTGGTTGTAACAAGAATTTGGGCATCACCGCTTGTTCCTGATTGTCCAAGCAAACCCGATCTGTTGTTTAGCAGATCGGCCAGTTCATCGGACGTCCAGCCCTCTTCCTTTAAGAGATAAAGGATAAGTCCAGGGTCAATATCGCCGCTTCTGGTGGCCATTGGAAGACCTGACAATGGGCTAAAGCCCATGGATGTATCTATCGTCCGCCGGCCATGCACTGCCGCCATACTGGCGCCCGCACCAAGATGGGCGACCACAATACGGTCCTTCAGAGCTGCTGCTCCTTCTCGCCGCTCTAGTTGGTAGAGCGTAGATTCATAGGAAAGGCCGTGAAAGCCGTACCGACGAATAACACCGTCGTCCATATTTAGCGGCAGGCCAGTTCGTGCTGCATTTTCCGGCATGTTGGAGTGAAAAGCAGTATCAAAGCACGCAAATTGTTCTGCGCGGGGTAGCCGTGTTCGAACCGCTGCAATAGCAGCAAGATTTGCAGGTAGATGCAGAGGAGCTAGCGGTGTTAGGCGTTCCAGTTCAGCCTCGATAACTGAATCCAATGCGAGAGGCGAAACAAAATCTGGCCCACCATGTACTATCCGATGACCAACAAGCGATATTTTCCAAAGTTCTGCGTAATTTTCCAGCTGATTGAGGATATGTTCAATGGCTGAGCCATGGTTTTTGCACGAACTTTTTGCATTCCAAAGGGATGTGCTGTCGGCCAATCGCGCGGATGAATGGCCCTGTGCCTTTCCAATTTCCGTGACCTTCCCGCGCAATACCGGTTCGATGTTATTACCCAAACGAAAGACTGCAAATTTGACGCTTGATGAACCACAATTAATCGTCAACAGATGTGGCAGCGGGCTAGGCCGGGTTTGTTGTTGTCCTTCCGCGTAAGCTGCTTTTTTGCGAATAGTTTTTATCATCTTTCCCTTTGCTCCTGCGCGACCCGCTAATCGCAAGGTCTTCCCGGGAGATTGGCAATCTCCGGAAATTATAGGTGTGACAGGTTTGTAGCGCGCGATATCTGCCGGAAAGCGCTATACGCTTCGGACCAGAGATACCGGCCACGCTTGGATCAAAAGACCCTTCAACCGGCGATTAGCTCTTAGAACAGCACGATTTTGAACTAACCTCGGGCTTATCTTCCTTAACTTGTTTCTTACCGGAACAGCAGCACCCTTTGCTCTGGGGTTCGACTGGATCGGTAGGTTTAATAATGGCTTTGAGTATTTTTCTCGGTGCGGAGGTTTTGGGATCAGTTGTTAGATTGCTCATGGCATTTCTCCTTTGTAGATCGTTCAGACAGTTTGATTTGTTCGGGCAGCGACAGAAAAAATAGGTGCTGCCAGTAGTTAGGACGCAAATGGAGCCTTCGCGTTACACAACCGAGGAAGAAGTCAGGCCGTTTCCAAGCTCGGCTTCTTCCCCTTTAATTTGCCAAAGTCGTTGCCGCTATTTTTCAGGCTTCATCATGAGTTGCTGCTGAAGCATCAGTCGCTCCATCATTTGATGCATCATGCCCATATGCTGCTGCATCTTCTGCATATGCGCCGGGTCCATAGTCATCGGTCCTTTGCCCTGCGCCATCATGCCGCCTTCGCTCATTTTGGCTTTCATTGAAGTCATATGAGCCTTCATTTGGGCCATATTCTCTGCCATCAGCTTATTGCGTTCAGCCGGTGTTTTTGCCGTTGCAGCCTTGTCTTTCATCATTTGCATTTGTGCGCCATCTTTTGACATTGGCATGTCATGTTTATGTGCGGGTGCTTGCGATGTTTGGGGCGCAGCATAGGCTGCGGAACTTGCCAGCAAGGCGAAGGCTGCAATTGAAATAATATTGGGGGATCTCATGTCTATTTTCCTTTTTGTCGTTATGGTTAGAAAGACGGATTTGGTCGTGAAACGTTACACTTAGATAGTCAGTAGTTGGGTTAGCCAAGGGGCATCCCGGCGCTCATAGCTGGTTTCGCTTGAAGCGCTCTTGCATGACAAACCGTCTGCAAATCACATTCATGGATACAGCTTGCATGAGCGAGACTAATTTTACGGCCCAAGGCCTTCCGCGATCGGTACAATTTCACACGAAGTGTATTGGGTGACAAACCAATCTCTTTCGATATCTTCGTTCGATCTTCCGCGCGTAAATCAGCTCGTTCGATCAATTTTTTGTAATTTGGATTAAGCTTGGAGAGATTTTCTTGGATGCATGGAAAGTCTGTTTCAGACTCCTCCTCTGCCGGTCCCAAGAGCGTCAGGAACGTGGCATATTTGTTCAATTTTTTGGTCTCTTGATTCCGCTTTCTGAAATGATCTGAAAGAACCGAACGCAATATACTGGAGAGCCATCCGCGAATTTTCTCGCAGCTTTGAAGATCATCTGCCCGTGTTAAAACGCGGACGAAAAAATCCTGTAAAACATCCTGTGCATCTTGTTCATTTCGGGTGTGCCGCAGGAGAAAATGAAAGATACGATCTTTGGATTCCACCAGAGCCTCGTTCACTATTCTTCGGTTTTTAGAAATGGAACTCGTGATCTCGGTAGACATATTTATTCCTTCCCTTTTGCAGTCAATTTCTTGGTGTCGGTTCGCCTTCAAATTAGTGTTTCTATTGATTGATACGCTTGGGGGATGCCGTCCCCTCGGAAAAACCGGCTAGTTACGTATAATTACTGAGGGGGTGACGCTCAGTGGGACGTATGATCATATGGTAGGAAGTGAAGAATATTAGGCGAGGGAAACTCGCCAGAACGCAAACCTCTTGATTGCGGTTTTTGCAGGATATCGGCATAGAGGCGTTCAACGTCTTCACGGCGACACAGACCTGTCCCTGCCGGTAGCACCGTGGCCGCGCCTGCGGCCATACCGTAAGCGAAGGCGTCGTCGGGAACTCTTCCTTGCGCCGGACGCGATCAGCTCTTTAATTCCCGTCTCCTGCGCCTCCGGGTGAGTGAGTTTACGGTCGAGCAAGCCTTCGAGCTTACCGAAGTTGGATTTGACCAGATAAACGCCCTTGGCCGAGTGCAGCGCGCAGCGCCTCGCCCGAGGTGTCGAGAACGAGCTTGATGTTCCGTCTTCGGCATATCGTAGCTATAGAAGTATAGAAATCCTCGGATACCCCACGGGGAAGGCTTCCGCCGCGCTGTCGATAGCCGGATTCAGAGTCAGTGTAGCAATTCTTTTCATGTGATCTCCATCTCAGAGTTTTCGTAAGCTAAGTGTTGCCACTTCGAATACGTGGGTGCCACCATTTTCAAATGGTACCAAACCAAGAGATGACATCGAATTGCCAGGCTTACCAAGCTCACTGCAGCTAATATTTCGATTGTTTCAAAATACAAAAATGTACTGGAAATCGATTTGGCTCCCCGTCTGGAACTTGCAACCGATTATGCAAACGAGACAACTTTTCACAGCAAATGTGTTTCTGTGCACAGTGACCGCTGTTCCGGAAAATTATCTACTAATGTCTGGTAGAAAAGCTTTCTATTTTCCGTTGGCTCTTTCGGTGTAACGAAAGTTTCGCTCCGGCGTCTTTAAGGCATGAGGGTTGTAACCTCGGTTAATGCCAAAGGTTTTATATGGGTACCGTGCGTTCTATCATATTTTATATAGCATGGGCGCTATGGACCGCCCTGTTTGGATTAGCTATTCCCTTCCTCTGGCTGAGCGGCTCACCTCCCAAAATCGTCCGGATGCTTTCAAGGTTCTGGGCGCGCGGTATACTTATTATGCTTTCTGGTATTGTGGGACTAAAATACGTATTATGGAACGGAGAGAGCGCTCCATCAGGGCCTAGCCTGATCATCTCAAACCATCAATCGATGTGGGAAACCCTAGCCGCGTTGGTTTTATTTCCAGATGTCGCAATTGTTGCCAAGCGCGAGCTCCTGCGTATCCCTGTTATGGGCTGGTATTTGCGGCGTTCACCGATGATACTGATCAATCGTGACGCCGCCGCCAATGCTCTACGCCAGATGGTGGATCAAAGCCGGGCAGCTGTAGCCGCCGGGCGCTCCGTGCTCATCTTTCCTGAAGGGACACGCAAGCGCGTCGGTGCGCCCATCGAGTTTAAACGCGGCGTCGAGCTGCTTTACAAGATGCTTGACGTGCCTTCTATCCCCATGGTCGTAAATTCTGGCTCGTTCTGGGGAATTGGCGGTGGCCCGTTGCGGCCGGGCGTCATCACTGTAGCCTTAGCGGCACCCGTCGATCCCAAACTAAGCTCGCGAGATTTCATCAAAACGACCACCGCTTTGATGGAGTCAGAGAAGGCCATCATCGACTATCGTTTTGATATTAATTAGAAATCGAGACAATTAGGTAACCGATAAAATCCAAATCTCAATTGATAACAAGCCATGCTGTAGTACTTTGTTGTTCCGATACCAACAGCCTGAATGCCTCAGTCACGTACAGCTTTTGCAACAATTTTCTGTAGAACTCTGGACGGCCTTCACGGCCTATTCGTATAGGGTGCTTAGCCACTCGTCATAACGAATGTCATAGTCTATGGACCATTAAATTCACCATCGAACGAGGGAGTGGAATGAACGCAGGGTTGGAGATACGCCAGGGTGCTCTGCATGCAAATGCGGCCTGTTCATGCATTACGCTTGACCAAGAAATGTTGGTAAAAATACTAGATGAAAGCACCGGCTCGGAAGGTTTTGGCGTAAGCTTGGCGGCCTCGCACCCTTATCTTTTTGCGAACTCGCCCGTCTTTATGTCACTCGAAACAATGGCGGCAATGAAGGCGATCGTCGAGGCTGTTGAAGCGGCTGTCGCACTGCCGCCGTTTCGTGCTGCAGCACTCGAATGGGCGCCGGATATCTCTGCCGCAGACTTTGGGCCCGCTGGCGTGCTGATGGGCTATGACTTTCATCTCACCGAAGCCGGGCCCGTTCTGATTGAAGTCAATACGAATGCGGGTGGTGCGTTTCTCAACGCTATTCTCGCCAAGGCCCAACGGGTCTGTTGCTTCGAGGCGGGTTTGGGTATCGATCCATCCCGGCCAAAGCAGGATTTTGATCTCGAGATCGTCGCCATGTTTGAGAGTGAGTGGAAGCACCAGAGAAGCAGCGGGCGTCCGGCGGTAATTGCCATCGTCGATGATGAGCCCGAAACGCAGCATCTCTATCCAGAATTGTTGCTGGCAAAGGCGGTGCTAGAAAAGCACGGTTTTTCAGTAATCATTGCCGACCCGAAAACGCTAGTGGTTTCTGATGACGGACTATCAGTTGACGGGGTTCATATCGATCTTGTCTATAACCGACTGGTCGATTTTACGCTCGACGAACCGGATCATAGAGCGCTCAGGAACGCTTATTTGCACGGAAAGGTTGTCGTCACACCTAACCCGCATGTGCATGCTATGTTTGCCGACAAACGCAATCTTGCGCTGCTTTCCGATGCCCCGTTACTTGCTCAAGCGGGATTGGTGGCAGGGGAGGCTAAGATTCTCAAGTCTGCCGTTCCAAAAACTGTGCTCGTCACTGGTGATAATGCGGACGCACTTTGGGCCGATCGCCGCAATTTGTTCTTCAAGCCGGCGCGCGGCTATGGCAGTAAGGCCGCCTATCGTGGAGCCAAGCTGACCCGCAAGGTTTGGTCCCAAATCATCGCTGGAAACTATATCGCTCAGACCTATGCCCCGCCGAGTTTCCGCCGCGTCGAGCGCGATGGCAAAACGCTGGAGATGAAGATCGATGTGCGGCTTTATACTTATGAGGGAAACGTGTTGTTGATTGCGGCGCGCTTGTATCAAGGGCAAACGACCAATATGCGGACGCCGGGCGGCGGGTTCGCGCCGGTACTGGAAACACCAAACTAACGACGATATTGTAAAGTAAGAATTTCAACCACCCAACACATCTTCGCAGCATATATTATACAAAATTGACAATTCCGATACGCCCAATGGCTGCACAACGTCTGATCCTAATCGATTTACGGGACAATAACGCTGGTTCGGTCAACTCCTGTATTGCCCGTGCGCGTATTTCGTGCCGATACGAACAGCTCGTAGGCGCCTTTTTCGGGTAGGGTGAGATCGCCTCCAAATCGGCCCGGGGCTTCAACGAAATCAAGCTTGCCGCTGGCGATTTTGCGGCCGGCTTGATAGGCTGCGACTTCAACTTCATAGTCTTTAGCATCCCAAAGACCACCACTGGTAATCGGACAGCCGCACATAAGCATGGTTGAGCTCATAACCTCGATTGTTCGGCTACCCTTAGCGCTGTGCGTATTAGGTTGTGGTGCGATAATGTTGACGGCCAAACCGGGTAACTCGACTACCCAACCATCTCCGCTGGTAACGGGCTGTCCGGGAACAATCCAGCGCTGTGACGTAACGCGAATGCTGGCTTGCATCTGAGCCAACGGACCAACGACTTCTGCCGTTATGAGTGTAGGTTGCGACAGATCAAGCTGCGTGGTGAACGCTGCGGCGTCTGGCGTAGCCAGCATTGGGCTTCGCCCTGTCGAATCCATAATCTGTTTGGTGTTCCCTGTGCCTCCGGTCGTTATTCCATCGGCCAGCACTTCCCCGGTTTCTGCGTCGCGCAATACAACTCGGGCACCGCCCATCTGATCACCGACAAACTTGGCATCCTGACTGATAACCCGCACCACCACTTCCGTCGGTTCGGCAAGTGCCGGCGATGACATAGCTAAAATGCCAGCTGTGATTATCTTGTATAATTTTGCAAATTTCATTTTCGCGCTCTCCTTCCGTGCATTAAATACTGTGCTCTTTGCCCTGTCGGTCAATCGCAAACCGGCCCGGTCCGTTCGCATAAAAATAGAGCAATGCGCCCATGATAGCGATATTTTTGAATAGCGGCCCTGTATGACCAGGCGCAATGTGTATGGCCAGTGTAATGGGAATAAGCGTCAGGAGAATCAGCAATGCCGATATCCGGGTCAGGTACCCAAACGCCAGCGCAGTCCCGAAAACAATAAAGACAGCGCCACTTGTCCAGAGCAACAACGAGGGATCGCCAATCATATTTACAGCATCGCGCCAGGGAGAGTCTTCCATCCGGGCAAGCATGTGAGCATGGGCACCAAAATGGCCAATACCGCCAATGACAAATATCAAACTCGTAGTAATACGAAAGATGGGATCAAACCAAGTTTTCCTGATTTCAGCCGGTGCAAGCCATGTGTTGAGTTGAGTAAGTCGATTCATGAAATTCTCTCTCCCGATTTTGATGTTTCAGTACCAAGTTCGGGACAATAAATGTCGCGCAACACCTCAATCACACGGCCTGAGTTCGGGTCAGCAATTCGGTAATATAGCGTCTGCGCTTCGCGCCGAAATGACACTAGCCCATCGCTGCGCAAACGCGCCAAATGCTGCGACAATGCCGATTGACTAAGGCCAACTTCATCTACTAGCGCTCCCACCGTAAGTTCACCGGAGGCAATCAGATGACACATTATCAGTAAGCGCTTTTCATTGGAAAGCGCTTTAAGCAAGTTTGCGGCTTCTGCAGCCTTGTCAGAAAGTAGGGACAGAGATTGGTCAAGCATCGAACAGATTCTTATATAAGGAATATCTAAATTAGAGTAATCTAATTTAATGTCAATCCATGTTTGCGTGGCAAAAACTTAGCTAGATTAACCGATGAATTATGAATGCCCGCTATTGGAAATTTTCGGCTCATCCCAAAACAACCGCAAATGGGGCGTTGGCTGTCAGGCTGCTTTTATTTCGACCCTGCAATGCTGTAATGTCGCAAACTGGGTGGTTTGCAGAAAGTCCGCCTTTGCAGCTCAAAATAGCCAAAGCGGACGTCATTTCCTAAAGTCCCCAATGGCGGCTAACCACCCTAGTTTCGGACTCTAATCTGTGACCAAGTTCGAATTCTTGTAATGACGGCGTTCAATTTCAATAGCTGCCTCCACAGCCGCCCATATATCCGATGCATTTTTATACACTGATGCCTGATCAGACAGTTCATCCGCCGTTCTAGGGCCAAACTGATCGATGGCTTCAACCAACTCATCGAGAAATTCTCGCAGACGGTTTTTCAAACCTTCGGGATCGTCTACGCCTTTGAAGTAACGATCTTCCCGACTATAGACGTAGGAGCAGTTTCCTTTCATCGCGATGTTGTAGAGTGGGCCTGCAAGGCTATCCCTTAGGACCTCCGTGTCAATCCAAAGATCACGCCCACGCTCTGACTTGATATGCTGCCACTGTGGTCCGACAAAAGCTGAATTGAATTGGCTTTCAAATTGTTGCTGTTCGTGATCGTCCATTGAAGAATTCTAAGCGCATACTGATGCACACACAAGAATTGCGTTTTCTTCGGATCTGGACGTCTGCTTTCACCCCCAGTTTCCGAGATACCGAGATAGTGAAAACGCTGTCTGCTTTTGGGGCTTGAGCGATTGCTCTCACACGCCCGAGATTGGGGCGGTTCCCGACCAGCCGTTTTTTATTTTCATTCAATCAGCTTGAATGACCGAAACTGGGGTGGATTGCTGAATGGCGGGTTTTGTCTACTGGCTCCCGAAAGCCGACTTATCTAGTCAACGATTGGCGGCAGAGCCTGAGCGGCGGAAGGCTCAAACGGAAAATCTTCGTGTGGAATAAGCCCGTTAGGCGAGAGAGTTGGTTTTTCTGTCTTCATATGGCCGTCCTTCGATTGCCAGATCCAAACCAAGCTCAAAGACTATCGAGCTAGTAGCTTGGCCTTCTGGGCGGCAAATTCTTCATCAGTCAGCACTCCTTGCTTATGCAATTCGGCAAACTTCGCTAGCTCTTCTGCAACTGATAACTCGTTTCGTACTATCGTGGTTACATCCGGCTTATCTAGAACTTCGATTTTGGATGGTTCGGGCAGCGGTCCGACTGTATCTCGGAACGTGCGCGGCACTTGCGCTGTCATTTTTTCGCTTTCGCGATAAAACTGCACTTCAAAGGTCTCATCGCGAACGGCCTTATGTAAACCATCTGACACATCATTGTTATCCTTGATGCGCTCGCCCGCAATTCTAACGACAATGTCACCATCCATTAGGCCTGCTTGCGCGAACGCGCCCGTTGGCTTCACTCCCGTCAAGACCATTCCATCGCGAGGCGATTCAACGAATTCATAGTCAGTATTTATGGCCGCGTGATTAGGAAATTGAGTGTTAGCCGGATAGAAGCCACCAACACTCATAAAAAACCCCATAACATTGTTGTGGTAGTTTTCGGATTGCAGATCAGTACGTTGAGTTTGCCCAAAAGCGGTCTGAATCTCCTGCCAGCTTGATGCCTGGGCACGGGTGTAGCCTTGTGCTCCAGCGAGATTGAAACGGAAAAACTGACGCGGTGGAGTAGCATAGCGTGGTGCCGCCAAGGCACTGAGCAGTCTGTTCCCAAATGATACCGGCACCTCACACACAACGGTGGTATCGGTTGAACTGAGCATAGTCCAACCTAGATCGACGCATTTATTCGCGAGCATATCGCTCGTTTCTGTGATGCCCATATCAAAGTAAGCTTCTGTTGCGCCTGAAGGTGTAACAGCAAAAGGCTCATCCGCTAATGCAGGTGTCGCGATAGTGAAGAATACTATCGCAAAAAGTGCTTTGATCTTCATTTATACCCCCCCAATTTCAATTGAATTTCCATAGTTGCAGCGGCATAGTTCACGCAATAAGAAAAACTTCTAAACCAGCTATCCACATGGATCATTCGTTTTATCGTTTTGCTAGTGTCGATTGATCTATTGCGAGCTGTTTCGCCATCTCTCTACTCGCAAACCAAAACGCAGCCTTTCTTACCGCAATACCTCACACCTAGTCAGTGGTGTTTGCAATGGATCGTAACGTAACCAAGCGATGATAGCCGGAAAGTAGCTTGGATAGCGTGTTCAGTCGAAACAAGCACCCTCGTCTCGAACTGGCTAATGATCGCTTTGAGGACGCGAACTGACCGCCCTGAATGACCAAACTTGGTTGCCTTGGCAGCGTTCGGCTTTCGTACGCTTCCGCAAAGAAGGTGGGTCATCAAATTTTCAGAGACTAACGGAAGTATTCCTTTATTTTTTCAACAATTGATACTGAGGAAGACGTCTTCTCCAGTTTTTCTTCCTCGAGGTAGCCTCCAATATAGTCAACATTGAGATGCAAGCCATACGGCGCAGTCACGCAAGTGCAGCCCTTTGGCGGAAACAGCGCCCAATCAGAAGGTACTGGCTTACGATAAAGAGAGTTGCAAACTGCGCAGGCGTCAGGATGAAAAACGTCATACTGTACCTCAATTGGATAATGAGCATACTCGAGGATCATCCGTTCCGCGGACAAAGCTGTTCGATAACGGGAAATAACGAAAGTGGCACGCAAGACTGTCAATTCGTGCGCGCGTATAGGGTCTTGCAAGCCAGTATCAGAAATCTCGGCGAGAGCCTGCTGATTCATAAACGCATTTTTACGGATTTTCAGCGCCTTCTTTTCTTGATCGCTGATTTGATTTCCGCGACGGCGATAATCCGCGCAGATTGCCTTTGGGTGTTCGTGCACTGCATTTTCGAGGAGAGAATCCACAATCGTAACGGCATGGGACTTCAACAGTTTCAGGTGTCCAACTGACTCTTCTGCCGCCATTCGACGAATGGTTTTTAGGTCCTGCAAAGCATTCATCGCCATACGAGTTTCTCGTTCGAGTGGTCCAACTGGACGTCTGCTTATAAGTGACGTCTGAAGCATCGGAAAGGCTAATATTGGGGCGATACCGGAATTGCAGCTTTTATTTAGGGTCCTTCCCTGAATCTGTGTCCCAATAATCTACAGAGGCCCAATGAAAAATATCAAAGTAGTTATGATACGAAAAAAGCGATCCGGCCAACCTTTTTTGAATATCAAGAAACGCGCCGCCTGAACAGCCAGGCTCCGGAACTAAGCGTTACAACGGCGATCAGTGCCATGGGCCAACTATGCTGGAAAACCACGGACAGCGGCGCGTCCTTAAGAAACACGCCTTTGCAGATAACAATGAAGTGCCGGATAGGATTGGTTTCTGCGACCCATTGGAGAAAATCCGGCATATTTTCAACTGGTGTTGCATAGCCAGAAATCAGAACTGCAGGCACCATGTAAACAAACAAGCCGACTATAGCCTGTTGCTGCGTGGCAGCGAGAGAAGAGATAAACAGGCCGATGCCGATGATGGAGGCTAGATAGATGATCATCGATAGATAAAGCAGCGCCAGCGAACCTCTTACCGGAACGTCAAGAACGAGCGTCCCAAGGACTAACATGGCAGTTGCGCTTGTAATAGCGATGAGCAATGCTGGCGCAGTTTTGCCAATGAGTATTTCCAGCGGCTTGAGAGGAGATACCAGTAATTGTTCAAAAGTACCCATTTCGCGTTCTCGCGCAATAGTGAGAGCTGAAATCATAAATCCGACAATGGCGGTCATTACGGCGAAAAGGGAAGGAACTGCTGACCAAATTGGTTTTAGATTTGGGTTAAACCAAATGCGAGAGACGATCTTGGTTGGAGCGCTAAATCCGCGCTCGGCCAACCGTTCGCGATTATAGCTTTCCAATATTTGTGAAACGTAACCGATCAAAATCTGTGCTGTGTTCGAACGCCTACCATCTAGAATAATTTGGATATTTACGTCGTCGCCCGCCCCCAGTTTACGCGAGAAGTCTGGACCAAACTGAATAACCATCGCGGCACTTTTGGATTCTATAGTGGAGATAATTTCAGCTGAACTTTGCAGATATTCAATCTTGCTGAAGGTACTAGAACCTTCCAGCCTGCCTATGAATTCTCGCGATTCAACGCCCATATCTTGATTGTATATCGCAATCGGCACGTTGCTGACATCTTGTGTTATGGCAAAAGCATATATGAGCAACAAAAAGGGAGGGGAGAAGAGAACCACCCAGCGTGTTTTAGGATCGCGCGCGTTGGTCCACAATTCTTTGATAATTAGAGCCAAAATACGGTGCCACATCTGCCCTAATCCAACGTCGTTCGTGTCACGCGTGCCGTTATCGCAAAGATTAACACGGCAAAAAGCCCAAGACCAATGAGATCAGGCCCAATGACGGACCAGATATCACCGGACAGAAACAAAGTTTGCAGGCTTGAAACGAAATAACGCGCCGGTACGGCATAACTGATCATGCGCAGTGCCCACGGCATGCTATCAATTTCGAATACAAAGTTTGAAAAATAGAAAGCTGGAAGGAACGCGCTCAATATCGACACTTGGGCCGCTACCAGTTGATTGCGGGTTATAGTCGAAATCAAAAGCCCTTGCCCTAGCGAGCAAAGCATGAACACGGATGACGTAAGAAGCAACAGCAAGAATGACCCCCGGAAAGGAACATCGAAAACCAAAATTGCAGTTATCACCGACAAGACCATAGAACCCAGTCCGAGCAGAAAATAGGGAATAATTTTTCCGATGATAAGTTCAGTGATGCCAACGGGCGTAGCCAGTAATGCTTCCATGGTCCCCCGTTCCCATTCGCGTGCAACGACCAGCGCCGTCAACAATGCCCCTATCATCGTTAGCGTGATTGCCACCGACCCCGGGACTAAATAATTTTTGCTGGAGACTTGGGAATTGTACCATATTTGCGGTTCAAGACTGGCGAGAGGAGGCCCGCGCGACTGACCGCTGCTGATAGACACCTGCTCAAGCCAATTCGCCCAGAGGAGCTGTACATAATTGTTAACAAGATAAGCGGTGTTGGGATCACTACCATCGACAATGACCTGTATAGGCGCTGTATCGGCGCGATAAACAACCCGCGCAAAATCTTCCCTTAGTATAATGATTCCATTGAGACGACCGGCGACGAGATCTTGTTCGAAAAAGCGCCGATCATGGCTGGTTTCCACTTGGAAAAATCGTGAATTTTCTAGAGACGCCTTAAAACTTCCTGTTTCAGCCGTTGGTTGTTCGATCACTAAGCCAACATTAAACGATCGGGGGTCAAATGTTACGCCATATCCAAATAGAAACAACAGCAGGAGAGGTAATATGACCGCAATCATTATCGTGCTGGGATCCCGCAAAACTTGAAGAGTTTCCTTCCGGGTTAGCCCGACCATCCGTGTCATGGAGACTGGCAGAGGGAAAAAACGGCGGCTCAAGTCTGTTCTCTCTGGCGGTCGTCTTTTTCCACCAGCGCGATGAATGCGTCTTCTAACGTCGGCTCTGGAATATCTTCTGAACGTGCACTGGCTTTCAGCTCATCGGGAGCGCCAGCAGCGATCATTCGTCCGCGATAAATTAGCGCCATGCGGTCGCAATATTCAGCTTCTTCCAAAAAATGTGTGGTGACAACGACTGTAACGCCATTTCCGACCATTGCATTAATATGTGACCAAAATTCCCGGCGCGTCAGGGGATCAACGCCGGACGTCGGTTCATCCAAAAACAGCACATCTGGTTCGTGCAAGACGGCACATGCCAAAGCAAGTCTCTGTTTATAACCCAATGGCAACATGATAGCGTTTGTTTCCAAATAGGAAGCCAGGCCAAAAGTCGAGACGAGTGTTTCGATTGCCTCACGGCGCTTCTTCCCAATCAGCCCATAGATTCCAGCGAAAAAGTCCATATTTTGACTTACACTCAGATCACCATATAATGAAAATTTCTGCGCCATATAACCTAGGCGTGCCCGGGCTTTGCTCGGTGCTTTCTGCAAGTCCATACCGGCAACGCGGGCAAAACCTTCCGAGGGTTTTAGGAGACCGCATAGCATCTTGAAGGTGGTCGATTTGCCCGCTCCATTGGGTCCAATCAGGCCATATATTTCTCCGCGTTTCACTTCGAAACTTATGTTGTCTGTGGCCGTAAAATCACCGAAACGGCGGGTTAGTCCCATTGCTTCGACGGCAATTTCGTTTTGGTGCGCATTAGTCGATTGTAATTTCAAAAAGGGCGAGGGCTGTTTTTGGCCGCCGCCCATGAGGTCCATGAAAGCATCTTCGAAGCGAGGCGGAGTGGAAGCCATAATTGCGGCTTCGCCGGCCAATAAATCCGATGGTAAAGGGGTTATCGCTCCCTTTGCAGTTACGATACGAATATTTCGTCCCTGAATGACGCCATCTAAAATAGCAGTTTTTTCCAGAGTGCGAGCGAGCACTGACCGCCTGTCTCCCTCTATGTTGCTTAAGAGAAAGGCTCGTCCTTGAACCCGGTCGGTGAGTGCATCCGGTGGACCATCATATATAAGTTTTCCTTCATTGAGTAGCATGACGGAGGCACAGCGTTCAGCCTCGTCCAGATAGGCTGTACTCCAAATCACACCAATACCCTGATCGACCAATTCGTAGACCATTTGCCACAATTCCCGCCTGGACAAAGGATCGACACCAACACTTGGTTCGTCGAGCAACAGCAGGCGAGGCGTTTCGATCAAAGCGCACGCAATCCCAAGTTTCTGTTTCATCCCCCCAGATAAGGCGCCTGCCAAGCGCTTGGTGAAGGGTTTCAGTCCAGTAAACTCCAACAGTCGCTCAAAGGTGGCAGCGCGCTGCGGCCCGGTTACTGACCTTAAATCAGCGTACAAATTGAGATTTTCAAAGACGGTAAGATCGTCATAGAGGCCAAAGCGTTGGGGCATATAGGCGACAACCTCATGAACCGAATTGGGCTCCTTTACAGGATCAAAGCCGCAAACTTCCAGTTTCCCTTCACTCGGCCGCAAAAGACCAGAAATGAGCCGCAGGAGAGTTGTTTTCCCGGCACCATCTGGTCCAACCAGACCAGTCACTCTCCCCGGCCTAATTTGGCTCGTAAGATCAGAAATCGCTAGAATATTGGCATTCTCAAATAGCTTCGAGACGCCGCTTATCGTAACAAGTGCTGTGTCATGCTTCACTGTTTGACCGAGGGTTTGAGAATAACCGTGACCGGCATGCCCTGTTTGAGCCGTGAGCCGGCATCTTCAACAATGATTCTGACACGGTATACCAAACTTGTGCGCAGCTCCGGTGTTTCCACTGTTTTTGGCGTGAATTCAGCAACAGGGGAAATAAACCCGACTTTTCCAGCATAAATTCCGCCGGAATCCGTTTGGACTTCTGCTTTCATTCCAGGTTTGACGCGGTCCAGGTCTGGCTCTGCCAAGAAGGCGCGAACCCAGACTGGCGAGACCAATGATACCGAGACTATTGTTTCGCCGGCTCCGATTATCGAACCGGGCTCTCTCACCCTCGTCAATATGCGTCCGTCTGATGGCGCAATGAGATTGGCATCTTTTAGGCGTCGTTCAGATAGGTTGAGCGCCGCCTGTTCCGCTTTTAGCGCAGCTCGGGCACGTTCAATATCTTCAGAGCGCGGCCCGATGCGCGCCAATTTATATGCCTTTTCCGCAACCTCTTTTGCAGCGGCGGCGCGGGCTCTTTCGGTCTTTGCTGTTTCAAGGCCTTGCGGGGAGACAAAATCACGGTCCGCCAAAAACTGCTGACGTTTCAAGGTATTATCGGCAAGCGAGAGGGAGGCATTTGCTTCGGCCAGAATGGCAGCGGCTTGATCAATTTCCTGAGGACGGGTTCCCGTTTGCAGCGCCGCCAATTGCGCGGACTGACCGCGGACTCTGGCTTGCGACAAATTCACGTCGTCCTCGTAATCTTGCGGTTCAAGAATGGCTATCAGCTCGCCGGCCTTAACAGTGTCGCCTTCTTCGACATTGACTGCACGAAGCCTGCCGGGAACTTTGAATGCCAGGTTCACCTGGCGAACATCGACATTGCCATATAGAATAATATGCCCATCAGTCTGGTGATCGTCTCGGAGTATATAGTAAGCATAAGTCCCAACCGCGATTAGGATCAAAAGAGCTATTAGCGCATATATGCGGTTTCTCGTTATCATTGGTCTACCGTGTTTAACTCCAGCGAGAATTTGATCTGCGCTAAATTTTGAACATATATTTGGTTCGCGTCGAAGTCAGGCCGCAAGGCTTTTTATCCGATGCGGATTTTCGTATCGCTTAAGAAAACATAAGGCGGAATATCGAGGTTTCGCGGCGCAGGGCCGCGGCGAACGCGCCCGGACAGATCGTAGAGCGACCCGTGGCAAGGACAAAACCAACCACCATATTTCCCCCGAACGTCCCCCTCTTTTTGCCCAAGAGGGATACAGCCGAGATGGGTGCAAACACCTATCATAATCAGCCACTCGGATTTCTGAACCCGCGCGCTATCGCTCAAGGGATCGATCAAGCCTGGATTGGCGTCATCTGCTTGCGTTCGGGCAATATCGGTCGCCCTGCGCCGGACGATAAATACTGGCTGATTACGCCAGCTGACCGTTACTCGCTGCCCAGGCTCGATCGACGAAAGATCAACTTCAATCGAGGAAACCGCCAATATGTCTGCCGACGGGTTCATACTGTCGACAAGAGGTATGGCCGATGCGGCAACCCCCACAGCGGCAAAAGATACGGGCGCGATATGGATGAAGTCTCTCCGCCTGATACCGGCGGAATCTAAATCTATCTTTTTTTCGGCAATTGTCGCCATCACAGCCTCTTTGGATCATTCCCAGCAATGTGATGAGCCGCTGATACGCCCTTGCCAACTTGGTTCATGATCCATCCTGACCGATGGAAACTGTCGCTGATTTGCCGCCCCATCGCGGAATAAAGCGAGGAACCTTAGCTGCATAGCTGCGGTAAACATCTCCCAACTGCGCTTCGACTTCGCGTTCTTCTTTAAGTGCGAGCCGCCAGTACATAATCAGCAATACGGGAAACATTGCGAGCGTCAGTAGGGTTGGCCACTGGAATAGAAATCCAATCATGATCATCACAAAACCAACATATTGCGGATGTCTTATCCGCGCGTAGGGGCCTGTTTGTGCTAGTTCGCCGCTATGCTGTGCTTTGTAAAGCACCCGCCAAGCTGCGGAGAGCAAATAGAATCCGCCGCCTATGAAGATAAAACTTAGCAGATGAAAAGGCCCAAAATGAGGATTAGCCTCCCATCCGAAAACCATTTCCAGCAAATGTCCGCTATCATGCGCGAACCAGTCTATATTGGGATAGTTGGATTGCAACCAGCCAGCCAGGAAATATATGGTCAATGGGAAGCCATACATTTCTGTAAAAAGAGCAACAATAAATGCGCTAAAGCCGCCAAAAGAGCGCCAATCTCGCTTTGTCCGAGGTTTGAAAAAACTAAACGCAAAGATGATGAAAATGGCCGAATTGAAAACAACCAGAAACCATAGCCCGTAGGCAGACATATCCATCATTATTCTCCTAACTTGTCAGGGATTGACCCTTGATCAGGATCGCCGCGCTTGGCACCATGCCCACCATGCCCACCATGCCCACCATGCCCGGCGTGCATGAAACTGTGCATGACAACACAAACAAGCAGCAAGCCGCCGAGCAGCAGATAGTCGCCTGGGATATGGGCTTGATGCTCAAAATATAGCGCAAAGGCCGCTATTGCCAAAAACCCGTAAAATATAAATTTTACGCGGGAGTTGGATGGCTGTGACGCGGATGCCTTGTGTTGGTGTTGCATGATTTCATACCTCCATTTTCATAATCGCACGAGCGCGGCATTTCTAAAAAAAGCCGACGCTCAAAGATTGCTTATAGGAATAGACGTTAGAAAACGCGCGGCGTTACAGTCGACCACTCAAATTCGCCAACTTTGGACAGCTGCGGCTCTTGAAATTTGGGCGTCCGTCAGAATATCTAGACGGCGTGTCCCACTCCATGCTCACACCAGACACATTGGCATGCAACATGATCACAGCTTGGATCATGAAGCGGGCGGCGAAATTGCCGCTGTGCAAGCGGGAATATGATTTTCGTCAGAAAAGAGGGTTGATACAGACGATGCAGCCTTGCAGATGCGTTTGATCGGCTGATATTCCGCAGCGCCAATCGCGCTCCGCGGTCACCGGCGGCATTGTACAAAAAACGGTTGCTGATGCCGGTTTTTAATAGTGGCAGGAGCTGCGCGCGCCACAAACGAGTGTAATCAGTGCTATCAATCAAGCTTTGGGCCGCCAAAATACCCGAACGCAAAGCATACCGCATTCCAAAGCCTGCAAGCATATCCTGAAAGCCAGCTTGTTCGCCAATCAGCGGATGGCCGCCTTGCATTGCCGTGTTGGGGATACGGAAATTTCCAAATCCACCGAACGGACGCGGAGAGTTCATTTTTAGTCCGGTTTTGTCTTCGAAAAACTTTACAGAGCGCGCTACGTGCATCGCTTGGTTTTTAAAGCCGCTGAACATGCAGCTTGCTAGCGTACCCTGGCCATTGTGGACCAGCAAATAGGCATAGCCATGAGGAGCAAGCTTGTTATCAAAAGCAATATGATTGCTGTCGGCCTGATCGGTTTCGAATATATAACCCGCTGCAATTGCATCGGCTGATCTAGGTCCGATCGCCGAGATTGCAGGCCCGTCGATGCTCACCGCGCGGTCACCAAAACGAATTTCCACACCGGCTGAAATAGCTTGATCGAGCAGGCCTTGTTCCAGACTGCCCGTCTGACCACCGCGTTGTACAAGATAATATAACGGCCGATGACCGATTATCGGGTACTCTTTACCGCGATAATCATAGGCAGTGCCTTGAAAGACGGGGTGAGCGTTGAAACTTGTTTCGATACCCGCTTCGTTCAGTTCTTCCAGCGCATCGCGCTTGCCGCTCCAGTTTTCTATACCTTGGTAATCGCCGTGAAACCGGCTTCCAACGGTCTTGTGCCATTCACGCACTACCACTTTGCGTCCGGCCCGCGCGAGCAGAATGGCACAAGCTAGACCTGCTGGACCGGCACCGACAATGGCAATCGGATCGCTTCGTGATTTTAAGCTATTCGATAGAAGGTTTTCAGCCATGTCAGTGAATTTCTCCTTCGGCGGTCTAGCTTGGCTTAGGCCCCATAAATCTATGCGGGCACCGGTGCTGCATGGATACCCTCCAGACGGGTCCGTTTCAGTAATAATGCATTGACGGCGACCAAGGCAGAACTGCCTGACATGGCAAGCGCTGCAACCTCCGGACTTATGATGAAAGGATAAAGAACGCCGGCTGCCATCGGAAACGCAATGACGTTATAGGCGACGGCCCAGAATAGATTTTGATGCATTTTCCGCAATGTTGCGCGCGATAATTCAATCGCGCCCAGAACATCATAAGGGTCACTTTTCATGAGCACGACATCGGCGCTTTCGATCGCGACGTCTGTGCCAGCACCAATGGCAAATCCGACATCGGCCTGGGTTAGGGCAGGGGCGTCATTGACGCCGTCTCCTACCATACCGACCTTTTTGCCTTGAGCCTGCAGTTCCTTAATTTTTTCAGCTTTTTGTCCTGGCAAAACGTCGGCTAGGACGGTGGTAATTCCAAGACCAGAGGCGATCCGCTCTGCGGTTTCTTGGTTATCGCCTGTGAGCATGGCGACTTCGACGCCCCGCTTGCTTAGCATTTCGACCATGGCAGCGGCTGTCGGACGCGGCGCGTCGGAAATTGCGATGAGGCCAGTTAGCTTGCCGCCCTTGGCAATGTGAACAACAGTCTGGCCGGCTGCTTGCAATCGCGCCGCTTCGGCTTTGAGTTCACTCATCGAAACGTCACGCTCATCCATGAGCCTTCGGTTGCCGAGAAGAATCTCTTCGCCGTCAAGCTCGGCGCGCGCGCCTTTACCTTCGATATTTTCGAAAGCTGCCAATTTTTGCTTTGGCATATCACCAGCACGCTTCATTATGGCCTGCGCCAGGGGATGATCAGAACCTTGCTCGACAGTTGCTGCCATCGCAAGTACCTCATCGATGGACGCTTCAGAAGATGTGACAACCTCAACCACTTCGGGAGCGCCCATCGTCAATGTTCCGGTTTTATCAAAGACGATGATATCGAGTTTGGTGGCGTCTTCGAGCGCGCTGGCATTTTTGAAAAGAATACCGTTCATTGCGCCCAGACCGGTGCCTACCATAACGGCCATAGGCGTAGCGAGACCAAGAGCATCGGGGCAAGCGATTACAAAAACGGTAATAGTCAAGGTCAAGGCGAATAGAATCGGCTGACCGAGCCACCAAAACCAGACGGCAAAGGTTGCAAGGCCGATAACAACAGCGATCAGGACCAGCCACTGGGAGGCTTTGTCCGCGAGTAGTTGGGAGGGAGCCTTTGAATTTTGGGCTTCCTGAACCAGTTTGACGATTTGCGCGAGCGCGGTATCGGCGCCAACCTTGGTCGCGCGATATTGAAAGCTACCGCTTTTGTTGATCGTTGCGCCAAAGACATTATCACCAGGCTTCTTGTTGACGGGCATGGATTCCCCGGTCAACATGGATTCATCGACCAGCGTTTCGCCTTCTAGAATTTCTCCATCCACCGGGATTTTATTACCTGGCCGAATGACTATCACGTCATCCTTGAGCACTTCGGCCGTTGATATTTCTATTTCCTTGCCGTCGCGCAATACGGTAGCTTTCGGCGGCGCTAAGTCCATTAGCGAACGAATAGCGTTGGATGCGCCTGCGCGTGCCCGCATTTCGAGCCAGTGTCCCAGCAGAATGAAAACCAGAAGCACTGCTACTGCCTCAAAAAACTGCACCCCAGGGAAAAAGAATGTTGATCCGACGCTGAAAAAATATCCGGTGCCGACAGATAAGACGACGAGCACCGCCATATTGAGAACGCCGTTTCGAAGCGCGCGCCATGCGGCAACAAAGAACGGCCAGCTCGGGTAAACAATCGCTGCGCTGCCAAGGAAAAATAGCCAAAGATCCAGACGCAGCCCGAAAGGCGGCGCTGGCGGAGTAAACAGTCCGCCCATTGGCGAATAAATGAAAATGGGAATAGCAAATATCAGCGCAATCCAGAAGCGATTGCGCATGTCTTTTACCATTTCGGCCATGTCCATACCGCCGCCATGACCCATTTCATGAGCGGTATGATCGGTTGCGGCCTGCTTGTCATCTTTGCCCAGCTCAGCGGCTTTTTTACCCTGATCCTCGTGGTTTTTATGATCAGCAGCATTGGCCGTTGGATGTTCTTTTTCGCATAGATGTTTTGGCAACAGCTCTCCGCCGCAGTGATAGCCGCATTCGGCAATTTTTGTTTCGATTTCTACCAGCCCTATTTCTTTTTCATCGAAAGTTACGGTGGCGCTGCCGCTGGCAGAGTTTACGGATGCTTTTTCTATTCCCCTTAACTTGGAAAGCTGTTTTTCAACGCCCTGTGAACTTAATGGTGAAAGCAACCCGGAGACTTCAATTACAGCGGTCCGCATTATGTATCCCTCTTTGATTTTTCATCTTTTTGGCGGTTCATTGCCAAACGACAGCATATTCTTCAATATCAACTAGTCGACAGATCGCGGTTGGAAAGATTGCGCCCAACAGCGATACTCAAACTAACAGCAAGATAGACGGACTGGGATGCGCTTCGTTACAGTCGTAGGATAGTTTAGCTCAATCCAAGGGAGCGGCGTGGGTTGCATGCGAACAATCGCAATTGAGAAATCCATGCACAGGACAGGTTTCACATGTTTCTTTCAATCGATCGCGCAGCGCGTGACGCGCGCGGTGCAGGCGTACCCGCAGATTACTTTCACTGATGCTCAAGGCGGCGGATACACTCTCGCGCGCTTCGCCAACGATATCAATACGCCAGAGAATATCGGCATAATCGGATTTCAAGGTCGGGAGGAGTTGATACAGACAAATGCAAATCATGCGATCCAATTCATGTTCTGCTTCTTCGCTATCCATCAGCTTCTCAAAGTTTGCATATTCCTTTTCAATGACGCGTCGTTTGCCCTGAGTACGATAGTAGTCGATCAAGGTTGTATGGAGCACTTTGCGCATCCATCCTCTTAATTTTTCGCTGTCTCGTACATCATCAATGCGATCCAAAACCCTGACATAGAAATTTTGCAGCACGTCCGCTGCTTCGTCTCTATTTCCAAGCTTATAGACCAAAAACCGAAGGAACTCCGCTTGAACCTCGGCCATGACCTTATGCACGGAATAATCCTCCCCCGATTCTTTGTCTTCAGATGCCATATTCACTCCCGGCAAGCAGCGCTTGGGCCGCTTCGCGCCTGTATATCGTCATGTCTACAATGTTTAGTGGACCCGATTACCTGGTAGTTGTCAAACTGTAACAAACCCACTTCGTTGCCGTCCCTCACATTGACGCAAGATATTTAAAACGGGCCAAAAAGCCCTGTCTTGCAATCACAGACAGATAGTGAGGACAGCAAATGTGGACATATCTTCTATCAAAATTTCTTTCCGGTTTCATAAAAAACGGTGCCCTGCGTGTAGTCTTTCCGGACGGAAAGGAACAGCAATATGGCCCAGATTGTAAAAATCCAATAAGTATCAAAATACATTCGCGCAGTCTGCCCAGAAAGCTATTTCTCAACCCCGAGCTTATTTTGGGCGAGGCCTATATGGACGGTTCGCTGACCGTAGCAAATGACGATATTTATGGATTGCTGGAGTTGTTGATCAACAACCAAGCATTGCAACGCCCAAGCTGGTTTTCTCGCAAAGTTACCCTTTATCGGCAATTTCATCGATATTTCGCTCAACATAATCCGTTGACCATAGCCCGCAACAATGTGGCGCATCATTATGATCTTTCGAAAGACTTTTATCGGCTCTTTCTGGACGATGACATGCAATATTCCTGCGCATATTTTGTCGGTCCCGATGACAGCCTGGAAACGGCACAGAAAAACAAGAAAAATCATATTGCTGCCAAGCTAATGCTTGAGCCGGGTCATCATGTTTTGGATATCGGGTGCGGTTGGGGCGGGTTAGGCCTTCATCTGGTCAAAGAGCACGGCGCGCATGTAACCGGGGTTACGCTGTCATGTGAGCAACACAATGTTGCCCTTGAGAGGGCAGAAAAATTGCAGACAAGTGCCCGCGCAGAATTTCGTTTGCAAGATTATCGAGAGGTCACCGAAACCTTTGATCGCATAGTGTCGGTCGGTATGTTCGAACATGTCGGCATACCCCACTATTCGGAGTTTTTTTCCAAGTTACATGGCAGTCTAGCGGACGATGGGATCGCGCTAATCCATTTTATTGGCCGAGCCGATGGTCCGAGTGCGACAAATCCATGGATTGCAAAATATATATTTCCTGGAGGATATTCTCCAGCTCTTTCCGAAGTAATGGCCGCTGCTGAACGCTCAGGTCTATATGTTACGGATGTCGAAGTTTTACGCCTCCATTATGCCGAGACACTCAAAGCATGGCGCGACAGATTCGAACAAAAAATCGATGAGGTTCGCAAAATATATGATGAACGGTTCTGCCGTATGTGGCGGTTTTACCTTGTCGTCAGCGAGCTCGCGTTCAGACAAAATGGGCATGTGGTCTTTCAGGTTCAATTGGCCAAAAAGCAGGACGCTGTCCCGCTTACACGCGACTATCTCGTCCCTTCGCAACTGCAGGACAGATATTCAAGGCGTGCTGCATGATCCGGGAGTTTGGTAGGAAGGCTGGAGGCACATTTAACATAGTGTAACAAATCATTGTTTGCCACGTCCTTATAATTGAACCCAACAGACCGTTCTCGATGTCGAGGAACGCCGCTAGTTTGAGACATCACCATGTATCCAGTCACTTAGGAAAATTTTGGAGAATTTCAGATGAACGATGCCGAAAATGATAATGCAGACAAAGAGATTATCACGATGTACGCCCCAATATTCCGGCAGAAGCTTGCCAGGCTGGAAGCGCATGGCCAGCAAGACACTACCGAGGCCGATGAATTGCGCACAGTATTATCACGGATTGATCGTGCACAAACCTTCGCTGAGCGTGAACCGACGATAATCCGTCATGAGACTAACCGTCACCGAGAACATCAAGCTGCCTGACTCTGACTGGGCGGAGCAACCCAAACATTAGTTGCGTTGGCCTGCAATTTAACTAGCGACCGCGGAATCCCGAAGAACCTCTTTACCGCAAAGGAAAGAACCAGTGTCAATGAACAATGAAATGGAATTAAAAGGGGTATTCAAGGCCGAACAGCTGGAGCAGTTAAAAAGTCTTTCTGCCATTACCGATCTGGCAGTCAATAAGGCAGTTTCTCGCGTTCTGACAACGACATATTTTGATACGCCCGATCATGCCCTTCACAAGCACGGCTATTCATTGCGTGTTCGCAAAATCGGCAAGACTTATACCCAGTGCCTGAAACGGCAAAGCGAACCTTTGGGTGCCATTATAGGGAGAATAGAATGGGAGGCTGAATTGCCGGATCAAATCCCACAAATTGACCTTCTTGAAAACAAGAAAATCCGGACCAAGTTAAAACGGTTGACGGGAGATAATCTACAAGCTGTTTTCCAATCCGTTGTTAGACGGCAGTCCCGTAAACTCAAATTTGATGATGGTACGACAGTGTCGCTCGACATCGATGTGGGCGAAGTCACCGCAGGTGATGCAGTCCAACCAATTTGTGAATTAGAGCTTGAACTTTTGAGCGGTTCAGCCGCTCACATATTTGAACTTGCGGCAACTATTAATCAGACAGTCCCATTTCGGATCAGCACTGTTAGCAAAGCAGCGCGCGGCTATTCATTGTTATCGAAGGAAGAGCCACGCGCTCAAAAATGGCGGCAGTCTAAGCTGTTTAAGAACTTCACTGGAGAACAGGCCTTTGTCGACAATCTTCAACAGGCAATCAGCTATCTCCAAGCCAATGAAGCGTCGGTTCTCCTGGACGATGCTGAGGGCATTCATCAAATGCGTGTTGCCTTGCGGCGTTTGCGTGCAGGCTTGGAGATTTTCCAGGCCAATATTGCACAAGAAAAATATGATTGGATTGTGAGCGAAGCAAAGTGGCTTAGGGATGAGCTGTCGGCAGCGCGCAGCTGGGATGTTTTTATCGATGAGTTCGTGGCACCGGTCGCCAAACTTTCCGAACCGGCCACCAGATTTGAACTGCTTTTGTCGGCTGCCGAGAAAGAAAGAGTTCTTCATCGCAAACAAGCCCGCAGCGCAGTCAATTCCGCGCGCTATACGGAGTTTATTCTAGGGCTTAGTACATGGCTTTATAGCGACATCTGGCGGGATAGCGCACCCTCTCCAAAAGCAATGGACCTGTCAGCGGCGGCGAGAAAATTTTGCGTAAAGCAACTGAAGAAGCAGAATAGAATTGTGCGCAAAAACTGTCAAAAGCTTAAGAAAATGTCTGAGGAAGAGCGGCATAATCTAAGATTAGTTATGAAGAAACTGCGTTATACCATCGATTTTTCTGCTAATATTTATCCAGATAAGCAAGTTCTGAAATTTCAGAAAACGCTTAGTCCCATTCAAAGTCGGATGGGTTATTTGAATGATGTCCTGGCTGCGGAACTGCTCGTCGAGAAAATGCTGAGTGCGGAACCCAATGCTGCCACGCCAGCATGGTTTTATACCGCTGGCATTGTCATCGGATGGCACCAACGCGAAGCTAAATTTACCGAAAAAAAGCTCTTCAAGGATGTAAACCGGTTCCTCGATACCAAAGCTTTCTGGGATAGAAAATGATACCGATGCAGAATCGGAACGCGAGGGCAGGCCGGTTCAAACGATATCAAAATGAGGCTCCGCTATGAGCGGTGTGATGGTCCTTGTCATCCTGGGCGTCTTCATTGCTCTGTTGTTTGACTATTCGAACGGAATGCAAGACGCTGCCAACATGTTGGCTACGGCAATTGCCTCGCATGCAATGACCCCAATACAGGCAATTATTCTAGTGTCCTCGTTCACTTTTCTTGGACCTATCATTGGAGGAACTGCGGTGGCCAATACGATCGGTAGTTTTGTTGATGTTTCCGATCTGGGGAATATTTTTTCACTGACTGTCATATTATCAGGTCTGGGCGGCGCGATCATCTGGAATTTTTTAACCTGGTGGTTTGGACTTCCCGTCTCCTCTTCCCAAGCTCTTGTTGGAGGTCTCGTCGGGGTGGTAATTGTCGCTGCGGGTCCAGGCCATGTCGTCTGGGGTTTTGAGCTAACTGACGGCTTTCATCTCAAGGGTGTCGCCAAGATAGTGGGAGCTTTGTTTCTTTCACCCATTCTGGGGTTTTTCCTGGGCGGCTTATTACACCGCATCATGGTCTTCGCCTTGCGGGCCGCCAAGCCATCGGCCAATAAATATCTTCGCGCCTTTCAATGGCTGACAACGGCGGCTCTGGCCTTTTCTCATGGAACAAATGATGCCCAGAAAGGCATGGGTGTGATTGCCATGATCCTAGTCCTGGGCGGTGTCAGCGGGCAGTTCTATGTGCCGTTTTGGGTTATTTTGGCGAGCGCAACCGCGATCACAATCGGCACGCTGACAGGCGGATGGCGCATCGTGCGTACTCTGGGTTTCGGGATCTACAAAGTTCGGCCAATCCACGCGTTGGATGCACAATTGGCGTCAGCTGGTGTGATTTTGGCGGCATCTGCCCTCGGAGCCCCTGTTTCCACCACCCAGGTGGTCAGCACTGCAATTATGGGCGTTGGCACATCAGAGCGGCCGAAGTCAGTTCACTGGGGCACTGCAAAGCATATCTTCGGGACATGGTTGATCACGATACCTGGCGCTGCGAGCGTTTCCATTGGCATTTACGGATTGATCCAATTGGCTGGAAAGTTTTTTTGATGGAAAACCATATATGGCAGGCTCCCAAATCCGGAAAAGTAGCATTTTGCGCGATTGGCCCAATGGGCTTCTGGCAAAGCTCGCGTCTAAGACAGCACATGTGCGTTTCTCAACGGGGCTTTTGGGAAATTAGTCAAAGATGATTAACGATGCCCCTCAAATTTCGCATTTGATGCTCTTTGGCCAAAGCCTGGCCCTTGGCTTTTTGGTCGGATTGGAGAGACAGCGCCATGAAAATTCCATCGCAGGGCTACGGACTTTCACATTAATCGCACTTGCTGGTTCACTCGGCGGGTATATCTGGGCGCAAACTGATTCTCAAATCGGCGCCTGGACGCTTTTGATACTTGTCGCCGCCTGCCTGATGATCGCCCAAATAAAATCCCGAGCTAGAGAGCCAGATACCACGACGGTAGTCGCTGCGCTAATTACCTTTATACTAGGATATATTTTATGGATTGGCCATCCGTTATTGCCCGCCGCGATTGCCGTGACGATGACTGCATTGCTCTATTTTCGTAAAGAATTGCGAGAGGTACCGCAAAGGTTGACCAAACAGGAAATAATATCGTTTTTCCAATTCGCAGCGATCGCCGTTATCTTATTGCCAATATTACCAAACAACAATTACGGCCCTTACGAGGTATTTAACCCCTATCAAATCGGTTGGCTGGTGGTCCTCATCAGCGGGCTTAGCTTATTGGGTTATCTCGCACTTAAAATATTTGGGCATAAGTCGGGCGTCGCAATTGCCGGAGTTTTGGGAGGCATGGCTTCAACGACGGCAACAACCCTGGTTTATGCGAAATATAGCAAGGAACAGGCCGAGTTCTCCAACATAGCAGCAACCATAATATTATTGTCCCACCTAGTTCAGCTCGTACGCATTGGAATAATCGTGGGGATATTGGAATTTATGCTGATACCCCTCATGCTACCATGGCTGATAGGGGGCGGGGTGGCTGGCAGTCTGTTTGTTTTGTGGTCGTATCGCAGGATTGAAGATACAAAGGAGCCTCTACCGTCAGTATCAACCCGAAATCCAGCGGAAATAGTAAGCGCGGCTATCTTTGCGCTTAGCTTTGCCGGGATATTGTTTCTCGTCGCATGGATGAACGATGTCTTTGCAGAAGCCGGTGTTTTCCTGGTGTCCTTCCTATCGGGATTGACCGATATTGACGCCATAACAGTTTCAAATCTGAAACTCGTATCGGATGATATCCTTGATCCCAATATTGCCGTTTACGCAATCATATTGGCCTTCTT
This sequence comes from Sphingomonadales bacterium EhC05, assembly GCA_001650955.1. GTDB lineage: Bacteria > Pseudomonadota > Alphaproteobacteria > Sphingomonadales > Sphingomonadaceae > Parasphingorhabdus. The sequence continues at coordinate 32,420 of LXYP01000028.1, read as the reverse complement.
CGCCAACCTCATTTTTAAACTTGGGATAGTTTTTGTGTTTGCCGACAAGAAGCTACGACGCCCTATTTTAACCGGTTATCTGGCTTTGGTAATTGGTATCTCGGCAGGAGTTCTGATCAATGTTTATATCTGAACCGAATAGGGAGTGCCGTTGGCCATATCGGGTAAAGCTGGCCGAATGCCAGCTATATAGGCGACAAGGGGACGGCTTTTCGCCAACGAAGCAAAAGCCACGCGACGGGGCCACTCGGCTCAGTCAATCGAGCAACGATTGGACAGGCTATGCAATCTGATACTGAGAGCACAGAAATAAAACAAGTTTCGCGATTTTCGAGAATAATAAACACCGTGTTCCCGCGAACGCCGGACTTCTATTCAATGCTCAATGATCAATGTGATGTGGTTGTGCAGGCAATGGAAATGCTGGCCGGCTATATGCAAACAGGCGAGCAGAAACGAGCCGATGATGTGCGGAGACTGGAGCACGAAGGGGATATTCTGAAAATAAGAAATATAGATACCCTTAACCGCTCTTTTTCAACGCCGTTTGATCGCGAGGACATTTATCGGGCGATCACCTCAATCGATGAGGGTTTAAATTATGCCAAGACGACCGTGCGAGAAATGGAAATTCTTGGGATCGAACCCGATGCCCAAATGCTCGAAATGGCAAAGCTTCTGCAATCAAGTGCGCGAAAGCTTCAAAGCGGTTTCGCCACTTTGAAAAAGGACCCGGCCGTGGCCGAACAAAGCGCTGCGGCCGTTCAAAAAGTGGAAAGACAGGTTGAAAAACTATATCGCAAAGCGCTTTCTCAGTTGTTCGATGCAAAATACTATTCCGCCAAACCCCGGGCAGAACAATCCAGCAATCATGATGATTTCTTGCAACTATTGGGACCTTTGGAGGAAACCGATTGTAGGGCAGTGGCTAGTGGATTGGCCTATGTGATGGAAGTTTTGAAGCGGCGTGAAATCTATCGCCATTTGTCAAACGCATCCGACCATTTCGCGCATGCCGGGGATATACTGCATAACATAACTGTAAAAACAACATGATCGGTATTGCAAAGATAGAAATCAATTTTTGAAAGGTGATTAAATGAGTGAAAAGAAAATGCAAAAAAAGGCGTACAAAGCCTCCCTGGAGCGACTCCAATTAGAGTTGGTGAAGCTGCAACGGCATCTGATTAAAAATGATCTCCAGATTTTGATTATATTTGAAGGCCGGGATGCGGCAGGAAAAGACGGCGTTATCAAGCGAATTACCGAACATCTGAGCCCGAGGGAAACGCGCGTGGTTGCCTTGGGCAAGCCTTCTGACAAAGAGCTCCGTTCCTGGTATTTCGAAAGATATGTCGCTCAGCTTCCAACAAGTCAGGAAATGGTTTTGATGAACCGTAGCTGGTATAACCGGGCCGGTGTCGAACGCGTTATGGGCTATTGCACTGAGAGTGAGTATCAAACTTTTATGTCGTCTGTAGTCCCTTTCGAGCGGTTACTAATTGGGTCGGGCATACAAGTTTACAAATATTATCTTGATATCTCAAAAGACGAACAGAAAAGCCGACTTCGCGACCGACGGATAGATCCTTTAAAGCAATGGAAAATCAGTCCTGTGGATGAAGTCGCAATTAAGCATTGGGATGATTATAGCGAGGCGCGAAATGCAATGTTCCGCCGGACTCATTCCGACCTTGCACCATGGTACGTGGTTATAACGGACGATAAAAAAACGGCCCGCATAAATGTCATTCGTCACTTGATGTCCCTGGTAGATTGTCCGGACAAGGACAAACATGCTGAGCAGCCTGATGCTAAAATAGTCTTTCCGTTTGACGAGAAATTGCTGGAAAATAAAATAATCGCACCGTGATGGAGATTACTGGCGGAGCCAGTTTGAAGCTCCGCCAGCGAGCGCACCAAGCATCTGACAAAATTCGAGTATCACAATGAATTTATCCCTTATTTTCCAGATCATCACCGTGATGTTTCTTTGGGCCATCTGCTTTCCGTTTATTATCTGGGGCATAGAGTCTGCGCCGCATCTGACATTTGCTACGCTCCGCGCGGTCCTGTCCGGTCTCGTGTTGATTGTCATTGCGCTAGCATTGCGCCAGCCCTTCCCCACAAATTGGCATGATTGGAAAAACATAGCGGTGGTAGGTATAGGGGCAACCAGCCTTGGTTTTTTTGGAATGTTTCACGCAGCTGAATTCGTGTCTCCAGGTATTGCTACCGTAATTTCAAATGCGCAGCCTTTGCTGGCTGCAATTCTCGCAGCCTTTATCCTCAGAGAAAGGCTGTCTCGGTTGGGTATTCTAGGCATGATGCTCGGCTTCGGCGGAATCATCTTCATAGCGCTGCCTGGATATCTTTCGGGTGAAAATGCAAGCTATGGGATTGGCGTGGCGTATATCATCCTCGCTGCCCTGGGCATAACCTTTAGCAATGTCTGGATTAAGAAAATCGCCGGATCCGTCGATGCCCTGATGGCAATGGGCCTTCAGCTCCTAATTGGGAGCATCCCACTTGCTATAGCAGCCTCTGTATTTGAAGAGCCCACAACTGTAGAATGGTCCGCCCAGTTCGTACTGATACTCGGGGTTCTGAGTATTTTCGGAACTTCTTTGGTCTATTGGATGTGGTTTTGCATTCTCGAAAAAACATCGTTGAACCGGGCTAATAGCTTCAGTTTCTTCATTCCAGTTTTTGGTTTGGCAATGGGGGCAGTTTTATTTGGCGAATACATCTCCGCGCTCCAATGGCTTGGTATTGTTCTGACCATTTCCGGGGTGTCAATGACCTTTTTGCTTGGTTCAGACCAGAAACAGCCGCTCACATGAAGAGCTCAGCTACGACAGCACCCTATATACAGAAGGCCATTCAAGAGCATTGTCTGGTGGTCCGTTTGGCAAAGAACATAGGCTCGTCCTGGAAGTACGAATATACATCCGTCTATGAGGTTAGACATCCAGAAATTCTGAAATTATCGTGATGAAGAAAACCAGAACGATAACCGGCAGCATTCAATCTCTGACCTTCTCCAGACGCGCAACATTGTTAGGCGGTGTGTCAGCAGGTATCGGACTGGCCCTAGCGGGTCGGATGGGCTACCTTTCGGTCGTCGAGAATAGCCGCTACAAATTGGAATCAGAGAGCAATCGCGTAAATTTGACCCTCATACCGCCGCGGCGAGGCTGGCTGTTGGACCGCAGCGGAAAGCCTATCGCAAACAACAAAACTGATTTTCGTATCGACCTGAATCCCAGTCGTCTCAAGGACAAGCATGCGACTATTGCAACTCTCAGAAAATTATTGAGTTTGGAAGCGGAAGAGGTTGCGCGAATAAAAGCCGAACTGACACAGGCGAATAATTTTCAGCCAATCCATGTTGCGTCAGACCTGGATTTGAACCGCTTTGCAGCGGTAAGTGTCCGCTTGCCTGATTTACCGGGGGTTTCTGCTAGTCGCGGTTTTTCAAGAGATTATCCGCCCGGTGCCGCCGTGGGCCATCTTGTGGGCTATGTGGGAACGCCATCTGCTGAAGAATATGAGAAAAATCCGTCACCAATTCTTCTCGCGCCGGGGTACAAGATCGGCAAGGATGGGTTGGAAAAGAGATTTGAAGAGACCCTGCAAGGTAAACCAGGGGCCAAACGTGTCGAGGTAACTGCAAGAGGCAAGATAGTAAGGGAGCTGGAAACAAGATCGGATGTTCCGGGCAAATCCATCCAACTCACATTAAACGCAGATCTCCAGCGCTATGCGGCTAGGCGGTTAGGCGAAGAATCAGGCTCGGTTGTGGTTCTTGATAGCCAAACCGGGGAGATTCTGACCATGACCTCCATGCCGTCTTTCGACCCAAACAGCTTTTCAGACGGGATTAGCCAGAACGAATGGCAAATGCTGTCGAGCGATGATCATGTTCCTTTGAGGGACAAGTCACTACGCGGCCTTTATCCGCCTGGATCAACCATCAAGCCAATGGTCGCGTTGGCGCTTTTGAAGGCGGGGGTAAAAAAGGATGATACTGTAATTTGCACAGGGCGATTGAAGGTTGGCAATAGCTACTTCCATTGCTGGAAACGTGGGGGTCACGGGCGAGTTAACATGGCCAAAGCCATATATCAAAGCTGCGATATTTATTTTTATCAAATGGCGTTGAGGGTCGGAATTGCGCCAATTGCGCAGATGGCTAAGGCCCTCGGCCTCGGGGCAAAATATGATTTGCCAGTTGCCTCTCAAAGCTACGGCACCGTCCCAGATGCTCGATGGAAACTACGGAAATATAATGAAAAGTGGCAAGCCTATGATACGGTAAACACTACGATCGGGCAGGGGTATATGCTCTCCAATCCCTTGCAATTGGCCGTTATGGTAGCTCGAATGGCTTCAGGACGAGATATTGCGCCTTCATTGCTGCTCGCCAAAAAAATGCCCCCATCTGCAACTCTTGAAATTCCACCAGAACATCTTGCCTTTGTGCGGCAGGCTATGGGTGATGTGGTAAGCCCAATAGGCACAGCCCGCCGGGCCGCGCTGCCGCTTCTAGATATAAAAATGGGAGGTAAAACGGGAACTGCGCAAGTGCGGCGGATAACAATGGCAGAACGGGCAGGGGGTGTCAGGTCCAATGCAAGTTTACCTTGGCGTTACCGCGACCATGGACTTTTTATCGCCTTTGCGCCGGTCGATAATCCGAGATATGCAATTTCTGTTGTGGTAGAGCATGGTGGCGGTTCAGGTTCGGCCTATCCGATTGCGCGCGATGTCATGACATTCCTGTATGACCCGGAAATTGCAATGGAAGCGTTGCTCAAACTCGAAGCCAATTGGGGCGGCAGTATAGAAGAGCGAATGGCTAGAAAGCTAGCGGAATTCAAGGGCCGTCAAGTGGTCAAAGCAGGGGACTGACCAGCCGCGCAATATTTTCCACTAGCTTGACTGGCCGCGGACGCTGATCCCAGCTTTCACGGTTTAACCGGTCGCTTGCAGCAATGTTTTTATCTTGTTCTGCTTCTAGCATGTTCGCTACTTTCTCATCATAGAGGATGAGACTTGCTTCAGCGTTCAACTGAAATGACCGGATGTCGATATTTGTGGACCCAATAACACAAATAAGTTCGTCGATCATGATGTGTTTGGCGTGAAGGAGACCGTCGGGATAGAGATAGATGGCTATGCCCGCACGCAGCATCTGCTCATAATAAGAGCGTTGAGCAAGGCCGACCAATTGGCTGTCGGAGGCCCTTGAGAGTATCAGGATTACCTCAACCCCGCGCATAACTGCTGTTTCCAGAGCCTGTACCAAGGCAACGTCGGGAATGAAATAGGGGGTTGTTATAACAATGCGCCGCCGCGCACTGTAAATGAGCGCCACCACAAGCCGGCCAGCGCCAGCAACAGGATAATCGGGGCCGCTTGGCAGCAGCTGGGCTGTTGTGGATCCTGCGCCATGGCGATGTTGAAAAAATGTAGCTTCGTCTAAAACCTGACCGGTTTCAAGAAACCAGTCAGCGGCAAAAACTGCTTGCATTTCAAGTACAACTGGTCCGGCAACATGAACCACCAACTCCCGGTTGAACAAACCAGGTGCGTATTGTGCATCAATAATATTTTGTGAGCCTATAAATCCATGCGATGAGTCGATAATTGCGATTTTCCGATGATTACGCAGGTCTGCGCGGGCCGAACGTCGGCGCAAAAATGTAACCGGAAGCGCCCGCGCTGCTTGAACGCCGCCACTTGTTAGTTGATCAATAATGTCCCGCGACCAGCGACGTGAGCCAAGTGCATCAATTAACACCCTGCATTCAACGCCCCGCTCAGCTGCGTTTTTCAGGGCTTCGATGATTTTCGATCCTGTGCGGTCATTGGCGAATATATAGGTCAGAATATGAACATGATGACGAGCCCGATTTATGTCAGCAACAAGCTCGTCAATCACTCCGTCATAGTCGGCAAGAAGATTGACTTTATTGCCGCCCATTATTGGGAACTGGCCAAGATTCTCAACCAGTTTTGAAGCAGAAGCATACGTATCAGGCAATACGGGCCGCGAGCAAAACTCAGAATGGTTGATTTCATCCGTCGCAATCGCCAGCATTTGCCGTGCTTTTGTGAAACGCTTCCGCCGCCAACGCGGATAGGTCGGCCGACCTATCAACAAATACAGGATAAGCGCTGGAATGGGGATAAAAAGAGCGGCCACTAACCAACCGCGTGCCGATCCGGGGGGCCGCCTTAAGGGGACGACTATCAGCATAGCTATGCGGATCGTCCACTCGGCTATGACGTATCCGATGGAAAATATATCAATGATATTCTGGTTCAAATACGGCATGTGATTTATACCGATCTACATCGCTTTTGCCTGAGCATATTTACCTCCCAAACCTCTGCAGACTTTGAAATTTCTAATTTTTGGCACGCATATCTCGGCAATATTGCTGATTGCTTGGTCGACTTCAAAATGGCGGTTGGGTTGACTAATTTTTCATCGCCAGCGCAATCTGCTCGAGGCACCATTGCTGATTTCGCAAAAGAGGATGATGATCTCCATCTGCCAAAATTTGGATTTTCCACTGCGAACGATTGGCTAACAGTTTCTGGACGCCGGATAGCGGAGCGGTTTTGTCTGCGCTTCCATGCAGGCAAAGGACATTGAAATTGGGATCCAAACTGTCGGCGTCAGCAAAAAGATCATGGCCATAAACGCCGTCCCATAACGAAGAGGTATAAGAGCGCCAAGTGTGGCGGGTCAGATCCTCAACGACTTCACCCGGCATATCGCGCAGTACATAGGGAAGAAACCATCGCAGAACCCAGCGTGTCATCATACAAGCAAGCGCTGCAAAGGCGATATTCGTTGTAACGTACCGTTCAGCCAAATGGCTTTCACCAAAATATTTGATAGCGCCTTGTTTATCGCCAAAATAGGGAAGACTGATCAGGATAAGACGTTTTACCAAGTGGGGAAAGCGAGCGCAAAAAGCTATTGCGACGATGGCCCCGAATGAATGACCAACAATGGTCATTGCCTTTTCGTCACGAAGGACCTGATAAAGTTCGTCGACATGGCGATCAACTGTATATTTTGTCCAGGGTTTTGGGGACTGGCCGTAACCCAGTAGATCAACCAACAATAGCTGATGATGGTGGGCCAGTGGTTTGACGCGAGATTTCCAATAACGCGTTGAGCCGGCTATACCATGTAAGAAAACCATGGTTTCACCTTCGTCCCCGAGTTTTTCGCTATAGAGCATAATGGCCAAAAATTTTGCATAGCTCAAATGTTTGGGCCGTGATTTTCTCATTTGGTGGAAGTTCAATTCTGCGTATCATTTTCCCCCTAGCGTCCATCCTCCAGCGGTCCTCAATGGGACAATAAGAGAGGAATGGAACTATTTTGTAGCATATGACGGGTAACACCGCCGAAGATCATTTCTCGCGTTCGAGAATGACCATAAGCGCCCATTATGATGCAGCTTGCTTCAATCTCGCGAGCAGCTGCATCCAAAGTCTCCTCTATCGAAGTCGCCACAGAAAGTTGTTTGATTTCGGCCGAAATGCCATGCCGGGACAAAAAGTTACCTGCATCTTCTACCGGGAAGGCTGAAGAGGCTTCATCAATAACAACCAGATGAACGCTTGAGGCTTTGGAGATAAGCGGCAAGCTGTTTCGAAGAGCATTGGCAGCCTCGGCTGATCCATTCCAAGCGATCATCATTGGTCCGACCGGATCGAAGCTCGAAGCATTTACCGGAAAGGCCAGCACAGGAATGGAGACGTGAACCGCTAAATCGGCCGCAATATGAACCGCAGGTGCATCGTCTCCGGAACCACTCCCAACGATGACCATATCAGCCAACCGAGCAGCCATAATCAATTCACTCACTGTATCGCCCGTGCGAACCTGCCAGTCCCAGCTAAGTTCTTCTTCAGAAAGCCGGACCTCTGTTTCACTTCGTAAGATCTTGGAGGCCCCTTCGGCGTCGCTAAGCATTTGACCATAATTCATTCCCGACGCCTCTCCTGCCCATAATACATAGGGTAATGGCAGTATTTGCAGGCAGCTCAAATGGGCTTCTTGGTCATGCGCGAGGGATAAAGCCGCTTGCAAACGGCCTTCCATGCCAGAATTGCCCACGATAGGCAGAAGAATGGTTTTCATAATGGTCCTTTCCGGAAATCACTGTCGAACGATGTGTAAGAATAATGACGGATGATAGACCTGAACGTTACAGTTAGCCGATTCTGGCAGTGACCTGTGAGAGCATTTCGAAAATGAGGACTTACGCCATTGGAGGCAGACTATATTCATCGTTTTGCACCAATGTGTTTCACGATTTTGCGATTAAAATAGCGTTAGCACTGTAACGAAAAACACAAGTCTGCGTCTGTATCTACTAACGCCGGAAAATCATCTTTTTTTGTTCTTCCTTCAGCCATGAAACTTATTTGGAAAATTGAAGGCAGGGCAGGGATATTTTTTGGGGCCCGCAGGGCATTTTTCTACGCAAATGGTTTAACTGATTATTGGTACGGAGATTATTTATGGGCACGTTTGGATGGGGGTTGGCCGTGATCATGGTCATCGTGATCTCTTGGGTATTCTATAGATATTTTGCACCAAAGGGTTGGCGCGAATGGGCAGGCGCGGGACTGGTACAGGCATTTATCATCGCGCTTTATGCCGAAATGTACGGCTTCCCGTTGACCGTGTACCTCGCCATCCGCTTTTTTGGTTTGGATAGGGAATATGTTAGTAACAGCTTATGGTCGACATTGCTGGACTTTAGCGAAACAGGAATGTTTGCGGCGATGATTTTGGGCTACGGCGTTGCATTTACCGGAATCGGCCTTTTCATTAAAGGTTGGAAAGAGGTTTATCGTGCCCGTCAAGAAAACGTGTTGGTGACTACCGGCCTGTACCGGTTTGCAAGACACCCTCAATATACTGGACTTTTCATTGCCCTGTTTGGGGAAGGCATCATTCATTGGCCTACCATATTTTCGATTAGCCTCCTGCCACTCATCGTGATTGCTTACTATTTTCTTGCACGCAAGGAAGAGCGGGAAATGCTCCGGAAGTTTGGGGATGATTACCGTGTGTATCAAAATCAGGTTCCAATGTTCATCCCTCAATGGGGGCGATGGAAAGCGATGAGGAAAAGCTCACAGGAATCTTGATGTCAAAAATTCAGTTTGTGGATTGATGCAATTAAGCTTTGGCGGGATTATTCTTCTTGAACGTTCTGCCGCGATCATCAATCTATGATGCCCTAGCGGGATGACAATATGATATTGAATGTTGTAATCATCGCAGCCATAATTTTTGCAGGTGCGTTGCAGCTTTCCCCCAGACTTTCGCGATCACCGGTTTGGCGGGCAACTGTTACGCCATTGGCGTCGATTATCGGTAGCGGATTTCTAGTTCTCGCCCCCATTTTGGTGTACGCCTATGGAAGCAAGGCGCCGCTTGTTATGGGCGCACTCGTCTTTGGCGCCTATTTGTTTGGCAGTGCAATCCGTTTCAATATCACGGTCCGCAATGGGCCAGTCACTTTTCAGGACTACGTAGCAGAGAAACTGGAAACTGTTGCCTCCTGGGCGCTGGCGCTCGCCTTCATGATTTCTGTCACCTATTATCTCAATCTCTTTGGCGCCTTCGGGCTTAGCCTGACATCGCTCAATAATCCTGCCAATGCCAAGCTACTCACCTCATTCATTTTTCTGGTCATTTTGATCGTTGGGTATACGCGCGGTTTTTCCGCACTTGAAAAAATGGAATATATAGCCGTTACGATCAAACTGGCGATCATCGCCGGCTTGTTGGTGGGCCTCAGCTACTATTGCTACGAAAAGGCCATGAGTTCAGCGCTCGTCGTTCACCCGCCGCAATTAACGGGTTGGGCGGCCATTACACTTGCTTTTGGCTTGATTATTACTGTCCAGGGGTTTGAGACTTCAAGATATCTGGGCGATGATTATAGCGCCGCTGTTCGGGTTAAATCGATGCAGCTAGCGCAATTGGTGGCCGCTGCAATTTACATGATTTATATCACGCTGTTCGCATTGTCATTTGAGCATGAAGAATTCCAGCTGACGGAAACGGCAATCATTGATGTGATGGAAATTGTTTCTCCAATATTGCCCTGGATATTGGTAGCCGGGGCGTTGGCTGCTCAATTCAGCGCCGCCATAGCCGATACAAGCGGTTCTGGCGGTCTGATTGCAGAATTAACAAAAGGCAGGATTAGTCCGCGCAATGGCTATGTGTTGCTCGCAATCATAGGTTTGATATTAACTTGGAGCGCGGACGTTTTTCAGATTATCAGTTATGCCTCTCGCGCCTTCGCCCTTTATTACACTCTGCAGGCAGCAATCGCTGCTCGAATGGCATTTCTCCTTCCAAAGCAGAGATGGCGCGGCTGTCTCTTTTCCCTTCTCGTGATTTTTGGTATTCTAATTGTTGGGTTTGGCGATGCAGTTGAAGTCTGACGCGCGCAGTTACAAATAAAAACTCAATGTAAGCTAATCACCACGTTTTACGCAACGGCGCTATGGTGAGGTTTTGTTGATAGGGTTGAGCCTGTTTCTTCGTCCAAACACTAGCTAGCATTTTTTCTCCGTCGGCGTTTCAATGGCCAGCGTTTGACAAGAAGTGTCAAACCCGAAACGGACATTAGGACGCCGCCGAGCGCAAAGGCTATCAGCCACCAGCTGTTGAAGTTTTCATGATTTTTCCAGTCCATTATGTGAAGTGACCAGAAGAAGTCGTAAAATCGCCAGGTAGTACTTCGGACAGCCGAAATGTCCCCTGTAGCCACAGGAATGAAAATCCTCACGTCATCAATTGTGCTCACTTGCCATGCGGGCAAAGCACCGCGATACTCGACCGAATTTTGGGTGATTTTGTTAACTGCAGCGAATTGAGGCTCACCGTCAATCCACGCCTTGCTGGCAATATTAAGTGCATCGGCTTTGGTGATCGGTGCGAGTGGCTTTGCAGTTAAGCCATCAAGGAGATAAGTTTTTTCATCCATCCCAGTTACTTCCGCAACGGGCCGTTCCATCAGCATCCGGTATCGCAAGGCACGAATTGGGCCGCCGGCTTGCTCTGCAATTATACTCGGCGAAACCAGCTTGCTAATATTCGCGACTGGCTGCACCTCGCGCGATACCAAATGTTCGCTTCGTACGTTCTCGATAGGCAAAATGCTCATGATCGAGCCGCTTACAAACCAGAGCAGTAGCTGCGCGCCGATGATCAGTGCGAGCCATTTATGTATTTTGCTTGCCTTAATATGAACTTTTGTCGACATCTATCCCCCCGAAAGCACGCTGACTATTTTACTTGGAGCTTCATCATTCAGCCTTTTTGGGAGCGCGCGAAGAAGAATGGTACCGCAGAATTTTCCAGTTATCGCCTTCACGAACCAGCACAGACGTCGCAATGCCGGTGCGTTCGATTTTACGATCATCGTGCAAAACTATCACATAGCCATAAGTCTCGGTTGCAAACGCTGTATTATCAACCTGAGTTATTGAGACTGTCGGCTGCGTGAAAGTAAAGCTTTTTACATGATCTAATTCGGGACCAAGATGATGTTCCAGATAGTGGAGAAATGTCCCTTCTGCCTTACCATTTTCGAATATTTGAGATTCCTCTGAAAACAGTGACTTCATTTTTGCAGCATCAAGCTTTTGAATGGCGTTCCGGTAGGCGGTTAGAACATTTTCTGGAGAGGACCGCGATGAATTTTGAGGACCCGCTTCTATTGCGGTCGTCTTACTATCAATTTGGGCGTCACTCGATTGTGCTGCGAGACCACTGGCTGGTGCGAGAGCGAGCAAGATTGCATTGAAAATTATCATAGTTTTATCCATTGGTTATTGTCCCCGGTCTATTAACTAAGCGCAGAAACCTTCCGGCAGTTTTGCCAAGTTTGGCTTTAACCTCACGCCTTTCATAAATACTAAGCCGCCCATATATGATTCTAAGAATTGAAAATATGGCGATTATCAGAATCGGCGACCAGTGAGGCAGGAAACCAGTCATTAGAAGGAAGTTTCCCTATTCATTCTTTCCCGTTCTTATTTGACGACCGTTTTCCCCCTCCACGCATAAACAGAAACATCGTAATGCAAGCTAGCAGCACGATGCCAAGGAGTAGATATACGCCAGGGATATGGGCCTGATGTTGGTGGGTCATCAAATAGCCGCCAATGACGACCGCGCCGAGAAAAACTACAATATAGGTGAGCGTTAAGGCGATACGGCGGGGAGCCGGCTTGTTATTTTTCATCGAACTTTCCTTTGAACGGAACCACTTGAAATCCTGCTAGAACCAAAAACGTATTCCCACGACATAGTTGGTGACCGATGGATCTTCGCCCGCAGCTATTGCAAAGTCGCGGCTTCCACCGAGCTTCCATTCCTGTTCTATTCCTATATAGGGCGCAAATTCCCGGGCGAATTCATAGCGCAGCCGTAGCCCTACTTCCAAGCTATCCAGACCAGCTCCGACACCAAGCTCTGGGATGTCCTGGGCGGCAAGATTGACCTCGGCGCGCGGCTGTAAAATCAGGCGCTGGGTGATTTTCTGATCCAGCTCGCCCTCAATTCTTGCGGTTAAATCCCCCTTGTTGGAAAGGAAGAGCGCAGCATCCACCTCGAAAAGATAGGGGGCTAAACCTTGTATGCCAATCACAGCATGCGTGCGATCAGGGCCGGTCAAATCTTGTCTGATACCAGCCTGAAAATCAAAAAATGGTGCAATTGCCTTGCTATACAGAGCTTGCACTTCTGCGCTTTCAATGGCTTCTCCAAAGCTGCCTTCGCCTTCACTTTTGAACCAGAACTTTTCAAGGTCGCCACCATAATAGCCCTGGACGTCCCACAAATAACCGTTTTTACCTTCCCGGGCTCGAAACTCTAGGCGGTCCCCTTGAAACCAAAATACCGGCGTGCCGCTGACCTCTCGGGCAACGCCAGCACGCGAAGCGGCCATTGCCTCTGCGCCAACAAACTGATCAGCGGCATATGTGGGTCCTTCAAACGCTTCTGGGGGTGGAGGCGCATTTACGGGCAAATCTAATGGCATGTCGTGACCGACATGGGGATCAGTCTCTTTGGACTGCTGGTTCATTTTGCCATGATCCATTTGGCTGTGATCCATTTGGGGATCACTCATGGAATCCATTTGCATATCCTGAGATGCTTCCGCTTCATCGGTGCCTTCATGCGGCAGGCCTTCATGATCCATTTCATCATGGTTGACGGGAACATCATCCTGCGCCGTTTGGGCCGCATCCATATTATGGCCTGCATGAGGATCGGGTTCGTCGGCCAGCGGCTTTTCATCAGGGTCAACCATAGCGGGCATATTATGACCGTCATGACTTTGCGCGAACGCGACATTGGGCACTGCTGTGCTTGACAGCAGGAGAGCAATCATCATTTTCATGATTTGTCTCCATCCAGCGGGCGCACGGTGACGACCTGAAACATCCCGTTATGCATGTGATAGAGCAAGTGGCAGTGAAACGCCCAATCGCCCGGTTCGTCTGCCGTGAGGTCAAATTGCGCGCTACCGCCTGGTTGCACGATAACCGTGTGTTTCAGAGGTTGGCGATCATTTTTCGCGCCGTTTACCAGTTCGAAGAAATGGCCGTGCAAGTGGATCGGATGCGCCATCATCGTATCATTGACGAGCTTGACCCGGACACGTTCATTGTAAGCGAAGCGGATGGGATCATCCGTGACGGCAGAAAATTTCTTGCCGTCAAAGGACCACATATAGCGCTCCATGTTCCCGGTTAGGTGAATTTCTTTAAGCCGTGTGGGAGTTCGAACTTTGTTGGGTTTGGCGGCTACCAATTGTTTGTAATTGAGAACGCGGTGACCAACCTTATCAAGCCCAATTCCGGGATCGCCCATGCGATCAACGGGGTTCATCGCAACCATGTCTACACCCGGGCCGACCTTGACCGAAGGCGGCAATTTGGACGTATCACGCATATTCATGCCGCCCGACATATCCATATCGGCCATTGCCGCTCCGGCAACGGCACCGCTAGCGCCATGCGCCGAATGATCCGTCCCACCTTCGCCGTGTCCGGACATGCCCATATCGGCCATAGTAAGCAGTGGTGGATCGCGAAGCGGGGGAACCGCCGCACGCGCTCCCGGGCGGCTTGCTAAGGTAGCAAGTCCCATGCCTGAGCGGTCCATTGATTCAGCAGCGATTGTATAGGCGTCGCTGCTCCCCGGCTCAACGATGACGTCATAAGTTTCGGCATTGCCAATTTGGAATTCGTCTACTTGAACCGGCCGGACGTTTTGTCCATCGGCTTGGATAACGGTCATTGGCAGGCCAGGAATACGGATATTGAAAAACGTTGCAGCGGCCCCGTTGATAAAGCGCAAACGTACACGCTCGCCCTTCTTGAAATGATATTCGAGTCCATCTTCAGGACCATGCCCGTTGAGAAGATAGGTATAGGTTGCGGCAGATATATCGCTGATATCGGTTGGCATCATCCGCATTTTGGCCCACATTCGGCGCTCGTCTGCCGAAAGCGGATAGTCATCTGTCATCGTGCGCTGATTATAATTAAAATAGCCTTCGCCCTTTTTAAGTTTGGCCATGATCGTGTGCGGATTCATGGGCGACCAGTCAGACAGCATCACTACATAATCCCGGTCATATTCTACCGGCTCTGGTCCCTTGGGGTCGATGATGATTGGGCCATAGTGGCCCATTGGTTCCTGCAAAGTGTGGGCATGCCACCAATAGGTGCCTGCTTGGCGTATCGGGAATTCATAGCGAAATGTCTTGCCCGGTTCGAGCGCCGCCATTGTGACGCCGGGAACACCGTCCATTAAGAACGGAACAAGCAGCCCGTGCCAGTGAATTGACGTGCCTTCAGAACTATCATTGATCATGTCGACGACGAGGTTCTGGCCTTCCTTGAGGCGCACCAAAGGGCCAGGGATAGTGCCGTTTACGGTAACAGCCGGTCCGCGCCGACTGCCGGTCGTAAACGCGGCATCGGCAACCGTCATTTTCATATATTCGCCGGAGAGAACATCACTGCCTTTGCGGGCTAATGTGCCGTTTTTTGTTGCACGGGCCCATGCGGGCATCGCTGCGGATAATCCTGCAGCGCCGCCGAGCGCCAAAGATGAAGTAATTAATTTTCTGCGGTCGAGGGAAAGCATAAATTCTGTCCTGAATATAAGGTCTGTGTTCAACCTCATTACGCGCCCAAATGGCCTATCCCTCAAAATTTTTAGCTGCATCCCGCAGTTTATTTCGCGCGCGGTAAATTCGCGATTCAACTGCCTTTTCCGAAATGCCTAGAAGAGCAGCCGTTTCAGCCTGACTGCGTTCATCAAAAGTCACCAAAACGAAAGGCTCTCTTAAAGAATGGGGAAGGGTGGCGATTTTTTCTTCCATTAGAGATAGCAACTGACGGGATTCCAGGTCGGAAGATTGATCCGGTGTTTCGTCAGCTGTTTCTAATTCGTACTCCTGGCCGCTTCCAAACTCAAAAAAGCGGCGCACTTTGCGCCGCCTCAAATGATCACGACATTTATTAAGCGTGATTCTGGTTAGCCACGGAGCCAACTCGCGGCTCTGATCAAATTGACCAATTTTGAACCATGCCGAAGCCATTGCGTCTTGCACAGCATCTTGCGCTTCGTCTGAGTTATGCAATGTTCTAAGGGCGATATTGAGCAAGCGC
This sequence comes from Sphingomonadales bacterium EhC05, assembly GCA_001650955.1. Lineage (GTDB taxonomy): Bacteria > Pseudomonadota > Alphaproteobacteria > Sphingomonadales > Sphingomonadaceae > Parasphingorhabdus. The sequence continues at coordinate 16,664 of LXYP01000028.1, read as the reverse complement.
GGGCCATGGCGTTTCGCCAGAGTGCCAAACGCTCTCCGGTCTCCATCAGCAGCCCGGTTTGCAAGGATATTGTCCCCTTCAACTGAAATTGGCCGGTCCATTTCAAATTATGCAATTGATGTCATTGCGGGTCAGCGGTAAGTGCATCGCCTACGTGACGGTCAAATATCTTTTGCTGATCGGGCGTTAACAGGGAGCGCATTTCAAAAACATGCGCGATTGTTGCTTTTTGTAACTCCCCCATGCGGTCGTGAACGTCTTCTACCGCCAATGCAACTTTAGGACCAAATTCATGCTCTTCTTCCATAGCGGTCGCCAGTTCGCCATTGGCCGCGCGCAGCGATAGCTCCAACGTACGGCGCTTTACCGCAAATTTATTCTCCATTACGTCGAGGTCTTTCATTTGGGTCTGTGAAAGACGAAGTTCTTGATGAACAAACCCATGAAGGCTGAGACTTTCTCCATTTTGCGCTGACCATTTGTTGGCTGCTAAAGACCCCAGAAATCCAGCAGCCAGTGCCAGAAAAATCAGAAGCGCGATGCGAAAAGGCCCCATTCTCATGGTAAAATGTGCAGCAATGTGGCTGGTGAATAGTCCGGCCCATCGCTCAAATAACTGGAGCCACTGCTCGCTATAGCTTCATTGCCGCCACTTATCATGCCGACGCTTAACGCGGTGACCAGCATGATTGCTGCCAGGCCATTGCGTCCCCTTGCAAGCTGTCTGCTTTCAATTTGAGATACACGGGACCAGATACCGGCCTCAAAATCCGGACCAATATCAGGTGAACTTTGATGGCCTAGATCTTCCATAATTTTACTAAACTTCTCAGTCATTCAGCTTTCCTTTCCAAAACTGCCTTCCTGATTACCTTACGCGCCGCATTCGGAAAACCCTCAATAAAATTTGAGGGGTATGGGCGTTAGATGCGTAACAGTGACATAGCCGCAGTATCAAACAGCGGCAGATGTGGAGTCTTTTTATGCACTGGCGCGCAATCAGTTTGGCAGTATTTCTAATATTTTCGCCAGTTTCAGCATTGCAGGCGCATGAGGCGCATCGCAATAATGAGCCTGATCCCGTGGCCCAATCGAACGAACACAACGCCGCTGATGAAAGCATGGCATCGATGCAATCTGGAGATATGACAGATCCACATGCCGAACATGCCCACAAGGCGGCAACCGACAAAAGCTTCGATCTCATCGATTTTCTCGGTCGCTTACACCCTATGGCGGTTCATTTCCCAATCGCTCTTTTCCTGGTTGCCGCATTGGCCGAGCTTATCATGATTATTAATCCGACGGCAGGTGTAGGGAGTTCGGTTCGGTTCCTCGTCTGGATCGGTGCAGCCGGCGGCATTGTGGCTGCAATTTTGGGCTGGCTCGCAGGCGGCATACGGATGAGTGATCGTTCGGAGATTTTGGGACTTCACAGGTGGACAGGCACCGGCATCGCCATAACCGGCATATTGCTCGCTCTTTTGTCTAATGCTCCCGCAAACTCGGGCAAACGCACCGTGTTCCGCGTCGGGCTGGCGGCCGTAGCACTGGCGATACTATTTCAAGGCTATTGGGGTGCAGAGATGTCGCTCGGCCCCAACCATATGGGAATGTAGAGGAATACTTATGACCAAAAGCTTATCTATTAAATCTTTACGCAAAGCAGCCAGTGGTATGACGCTCGCGTTGCTGGCAGCCTGCACAACAGCGGTAAGCGCCGCCCCAATCGTTATGTACCGGGATGCTGGCTGCGGTTGCTGTTTGAAGTGGGCGGATCATGCCGAGAAAGGCATGGACCGGACGATCACGGTTAAAGACGAAGCCAATATGCGGGCGCGCAAAACCGCTTTGGGCGTTCCGCCCATGCTGGCTTCTTGTCATACCGCTGTTATTGACGGATATGTCATCGAGGGCCACGTCCCAGCAGCTGATATCAAGCGATTGCTCGAAACCCGCCCTGCTGGAGTGAAAGGTCTTGCCGTAGCAGGTATGCCAATTGGGTCCCCCGGCATGGAATATCAAAATCAAACACAAGCTTACCAGGTCATCGCTTTTGGCGCTGATGGGCAGAGTGTGTTCACTAACTATAATTGAGATGAACAACCCAGAAAGGAAATATGATGAATAAACTAACAGTTATCGCCAGCGCAATCGCTCTGGTTTCAAGCGGTGCAGCTTTGGCGCATCAACACAAAGCCGGTACTTCTCACAAGGCTGGTGCTAATCAGTCACAGAAATGTGAAATGATGAAGGATGGCAAGAAGATGCCAGGTATGATGCAAAAAGACGCTGATGGCAAAATGTCCTGCCAGATGATGGATCATTCGAAGATGGATCATAGCAAAATGGGCCATGGTCCGGCCAAAACAGAACCGGCCAAGCCGGAATAGTTAAACCCGCATAGGGTCGCAGGATGGGTCCGGAGTTTTAGAATTTCGATTTTAAGGCTTCGGGCCGGTTCCTATTTGACCATTTTTCCAAACAGGCTGACCAGTTCGGCAATTTTTTCCTTTTGGTCAGCTTTGTTTCCCGAAGTGAGGGCTTCTTCAACGCAATGATTGGTGTGAATTTCCAATATTTTCATTTTTGTGGCGCGCAACGCAGCCTCCACGGCAGAAAATTGTTGGAGAATATCGATGCAATAACGACCGTCCTCCATCATTTTTGCAATACCGCGAACCTGACCTTCAATCCGGTGCATCCGGGATATTTCTTTGGCGAATTTTTCTGTCATATTTTTCTTATGCCTTATTTTAGTTGGCTTGCAATCAAAAGAGTCTGCCCAAACTTCAATTTTCAGGATTGACTAATAAACTATACCCCTCTATGGTATATTTATCAACTAAAAGATGGAGATTAAAATGTCCAATATCTCAACGAGTAAGCAAATTTTCATTTGGGGATGGACGCTGAGTCTATTCCTGCTTGTTAGCTATCTGATTTGCATCGGCTTTGGCGTGCTAGCTCCTCAATGGGCGCATATGCATGAAGCCTGGGCGCCTTGGCTCCCTGGATTTAAATGGCTAACATGGCCCGGTTTTTTCGCGGGCGCTGTCGGCAGCTTTGCTTATGGCTGGTATATTGCGCTGTTCGGCATTCCGCTAAAACGTTTCATTGAGAGCCGGATTGGAAACACCGCTAATGGCTGAGGTTAATCCTTCCCCCGGTGGCCTTACAGGCCATGACCACAGCCACGAAGGCTCTTCAGATCATCTCACAGACCCCGTCTGCGGTATGACTGTAGAGCCGGATAAAACCGAGCATCATGCGCGTCATGGTGCTCGGGATTATCATTTTTGTTCTGGCGGATGCAAAACCAAATTTGTTGCCGATCCAGAATATTATATTTCTGGAAAGCATCGTGAGGCACAAGACAATACGCCCGCCGGAACGATCTATACGTGTCCGATGCATCCGGAAATCCGGCAGGAAGGGCCCGGCTCATGTCCAATTTGCGGCATGGCGCTTGAACCGGAAGAGTTTTCCCTAGAAACCGGCCCTGATCCTGAATATATTGATATGCGCAAACGTTTTTGGGTTAGCGCAGTTTTCTCATTGCCGCTCTTTATATACGCTATGGGAGATTTGATACCCGGAGAACCATTCAAAACATGGTTCGATCCCTCGGTAGCGCAGTGGTTGCAGTTTTTGCTGGCAACGCCGGTAATTCTTTGGGGTGCATGGCCTTTCTTCGTTCGCGGTGTCCAGTCAGTCAAAACCATGAACCTCAATATGTTCACGCTGATCGGACTGGGCGTAGCTGTTGCTTATATATTCAGCGTCGTTGCAACTTTTTTACCAAATATTTTCCCTGTCGCGTTCCGCGGACATGACGGCAATGTAGCGGTTTATTATGAAGCGGCAGCGGTGATTACCACACTCGTTTTGTTGGGGCAGGTGCTCGAACTCAAAGCGCGCGGCCAGACCTCAAGTGCATTGCGCGCACTTCTTGAACTCGCGCCGCCAATTGCGATGAGGGTCAATGAAGATGGTTCGGAACAGGAAGTTTCTCTCGATCAGGTTGAACTAGGCGACCGATTGCGTGTGCGTCCGGGTGATAAAATACCGGTCGATGGCACCATTGCTAAAGGATCGAGTACGATTGATCAGTCAATGATCACCGGCGAACCTATTCCGGTCAGCAAAACTGAAGGCGATGATGTGACCGGCGGGACGGTGAACCAAACGGGCAGTTTTGTTATGACGGCCGAGCGTGTGGGTAAAGATACGCTGCTCGCCAAGATTGTCCAAATGGTCGCAGACGCGCAGCGCAGCCGCGCGCCTATTCAAAAGCTGGCCGATACCGTTGCTGGTATGTTTGTTCCTGTAGTCATTCTCATCTCGATTATTACATTCATCATCTGGTCGATTTGGGGGCCCCATCCAGCCCTTGCTTATGGGCTCGTCAATGCGGTCGCAGTGCTGATCATTGCTTGTCCTTGCGCGCTGGGTTTGGCGACACCGATGTCAATCATGGTTGGGACAGGGAAGGGTGCTCAGAACGGTATTTTAATCAAAAATGCAGAGGCGCTGGAAACATTTGAGAAAATTGACACCATTGTGGTCGACAAGACCGGCACTCTCACGGAAGGCAAACCAAAGCTGGTATCAGTAGAGCCAGAAGCAGGCTTTGATGCAGACAAGATGCTCTCATTGGTGGCTGCGATTGAAATGGCCAGCGAGCATCCACTGGCAGCCGCGATTGTTGCAGGAGCTAAAGAACGAAAGCTGGTCTTTGAAGCCGCTACCGATTTTGGTTCTGTTACGGGCGAAGGCGTTGAAGCAACTGCAGAGAACCTGCGCGTTGCCATCGGCAATGAAAAGATGATGGAAAGGCTCGGCGCGAGCAGCGCTGATCTAATTGCTAAAGCGCAAGATGGACGATCACAGGGCCAGACTGTCATGTTTGTCGCCGTGGACGGGAAGCCTGCCGGTCTCATCGGCGTTGCAGACCCCATCAAACCGACAACTGTTGATGCGATTAAGGCTCTTCATAAAGCCAATATCCGTGTTGTTATGCTCACTGGAGATGCAGAAGCGACCGCGCAGGCAGTTGGGAAGCTCATTGGCATTGATGAAATCCATGCCAATGTCTCACCGGAAGATAAGCACCGGGTCATCAGCGAGTTACAAGCCGGCGGGAAGAAGGTCGCAATGGCTGGTGATGGCATCAATGACGCGCCTGCTTTGGCTAAAGCCGATGTGGGTATTGCGATGGGGACGGGCACCGATGTAGCGATGGAAAGCGCCGGAATCACTCTGGTAAAGGGTGATCTAGGCGGGATAGCCAAGGCGCGGCATCTCAGCCAGCTCACGATGGGCAATATACGGCAAAACCTTTTCTTTGCCTTCATCTACAATGGCCTTGGTGTACCGGTTGCAGCTGGCATCCTCTATCCTTGGTTTGGTATATTATTGAGCCCGATGATTGCGGCGGCAGCGATGAGCCTCTCATCTGTGTCGGTTATCGGAAATGCGCTGCGCTTGAGGCGTCAGAATCTATAGAACCTACATAACCCCGCAGCGAAAGAATGGTAAATTGATGTCCGTAAAATGGGTGCTTCGAAACAAAACGCTATGGCGCATTATCCGCAGCCTAATGCGTTGGGCTTTGTCACGCTCGGCTAGGAAAATATTATTAAGCCGGGGGCTTGGCTTATCAGACGGTACGCCAAGGCGTTGGTTCCAGAAGGATGTTAATGGCTTTCTCAACACCCTTGATAATGAAGTGCAGTTTCAGCGAAGCATCGCCGATTTGGAAACTTTGCCCAATATTGGGAACCGAATAATGGTCGAGTTCGCCATCTATACCGCAGCTAGCTATCGCGTGATGATAAAGCTGGGTATATCGAAGGTTTCAGCCCGTCAGACAATATCCGATATCGGATGGGATGTGTATGCATCGCTCATGCGGCTCTCTTCGCTGCCCTTTCGTTTGGCAACGCGCGATCCTGCTAAACGCCTGCGCTGGACAATCCAAGCACTATTGCGTTTCCCATTCACCGCTCCTGGGGCACCAGGATATGCGGTCAAGCACTGGTCGGATGATCAAAATATCTACACCCATTTCACCCATTGTCCGCCACAAAGCTTTGTCAGAAAGCTTGTGCAGGAAACCGGCGATCAGGGCGATATGGACGCGTTTTACGACAGCTGGTGTCTGTATGACACGCCGGGATCAGATGTGATCGCAAATGATGGTCAGCGCGGTCATTATCGCCGCAAACAAACACTATCTCGCGGCGATCCGGTGTGTGATATGTGTTGGGCGGCGCAAATTGATCCTCCGGATCGACGAGTTGCAAATGGATAATAACAATTACACCCCGCCACTCGGCTATAAAGCCCTGACGCCGTTCTATGATCTCGTGATCCGCTATCTGACACGGGAAAGCGCATGGCGCTCAGCACTGGTAAAACAGATCAATCCGCTTCCAGGCGACAGGATATTGGATGTGGGATGCGGAACCGGAAGCCTGTTGGCTGTTTTGGCTGAGCAGTGTCCGGAAGCGGATTTTATCGGGCTTGATCCCGATATCGGGGCGCTCGAACGCGCATCCAAAAAATTAAACAGTCCCAATGTTCGATTGATCCCAGGGTTTCTGTCAAAAGAAGCGGTACCCAAGGGATGGCAGCCTACAAAGATAACATCCAGTTTGATGTTTCATCAGGTAGCGCTCGAAAAAAAGAGCGAGATAGCCAAAATCATGCGCAGCTTGCTTATCCCGGACGGAGAGCTGCATATTGCAGACTATGCAATGCAGAAATCACCGCTGATGCGCGCTGCGTTTCGAATGACGGTGCAACAGCTCGATGGCGTCGAAGATACAAAACACAATGCTGAGGGTATATTGGAAAAAATATTAGTAGCTCCAGGATATCTGACAGAAAAGACGCTAAGCTTCCCAACAGCAACCGGCTCCATTTCACTATTCAAAGCCAAGTTTGTCGCTTCGTGAAATTTGACAAAGAGCCTGAGGTTCACATCGCCACGTTCGGGTTTTTCACGGCCTTCATTTGGGAAATCCTGCAAATGCCATTTTTTGATGTCGGGTCGGCAACCTATTGGGAGAAAACTCTGGGTTGCACGCGGGCAACATTTGGCGACGTGGGGATATTGGTGCTCGCCTATACGGTGGTTTCTATTTTGAACCGGAACAGGCACTGGATGCATCGCCCAACCTACTGGATGATTGGCATCTATTTGCTGACTGGGCTCGGAATAACGGTAATTATCGAATGGGTAGCTACTAATATGCCGTCTGAATCCGGATGGGGCTGGCGCTATAGCGAGCTCATGCCTTTGATTCCCGGTACGAATATAGGCTTTGTTCCTATCCTAATGTGGCTGGTCATTCCTTTGACCACCCTGTGGTTTGCAAGACGACAACCGCAGCCATAAACTCGGCATATCTCAAAGGCGAAAATAGATGCAAAAAAGTTCATATAATAAAAACAGTTTAACACTGGCGGGGTCGGTAGCCATGGGCACCGGTGTCATGATCGGTGCGGGAATTTTTGCACTGACAGGACAGATTGCTGAATTGTCCGGGCCGCTTTTCCCGCTCGCCTTTCTGATAGGGGCTGTGATCAGCGGGTTCAGCGCCTATACCTATATCAAAGTATCCAATAAATATCCGTCAGCAGGCGGCATCGCGATGATCCTCAAAAAATCATATGGGCCATCGACCATTACCGGCGCAGCTGCCTTGATGATGGCCTTTTCGATGATCATCAACGAAAGCCTGGTTGCCAGAACTTTCGGAACCTACACGCTCCAATTGTTCAATGTAGGCCGCGATTCCGTGCTGGTTCCGATACTGGCGATAGGCCTGATCATCTTCGCGTTTATCGTCAACATCGCCGGCAACAAGATTATCGGCGCGATATCTTCGATCACCGCGATATTAAAGATTGGCGGGATACTAATCTTCTCTCTCACTATTCTCTGGGCATCCGGGTTCACGTTCGAATTCACCCAGGCTGCACCAAGCGAAGCAGCTTCCCCGACCGGCTTTATTGCTGGCATCGCCCTCGCCATATTGGCTTTCAAGGGTTTCACCACAATCACAAATAGCGGCGGCGAGGTTGTAAACCCTAAGAAAAACATCGGCCGCTCCATCATGATCTCCCTAGCAATATCTTTGGTTGTCTATATGGCTGTGGCGCTCGCCGTGGGGTCTACATTAAGCATCAGTGAAATTGCTGCTGCCAAAGATTATGCGCTGGCAGAGGCGGCTCGCCCTGCCTTTGGTGAATATGGCGTGTGGTTCACGGTTACGGTCGCCATCATCGCAACCGCATCGGGACTTCTTGCCAGTGTTTTTGCCGTATCGCGCATGCTCGCGATGCTCACAGACATGAACCTCATCCCTCACCGCCATTTTGGAATGCCCGGTGACGTGCAAAAGCACACGCTTGTTTTCACAGTTATAGCAGCGGGTCTGTTGGCTGCGTTTTTCGATCTGAGCCGGATAGCATCCTTAGGGGCCATATTTTATCTGGTCATGGATATAGTTATCCATTGGGGCGTTTATCGTCATCTCAAAGAAGATGTCGAAGCTAAAGGCTGGATCTTGCTCAGCGCGATCATTCTGGATTTGATTGTCCTTGGAGCATTCCTGACCATGAAAGCAGCTAGTGATCCAATGATCATTGCTATTTCTTTCGCTGGCATTGCAGGTTTTTTCGCTTTCGAGAAATATTATTTGTCGACCCAGCGTACCGACGATGAAGCCAAACCCGGCATGGAAGGGCATTCCCATTGATCTGGACAATTTTTCTTGGTCTGTCGATGTTTGGAGTAACCGGGTTTATCCACTTTCAGGTTATCCACCGGACGCATCAATGGCTCAAATCAACAAGCTTGGGTAAAACCCGTAAACTGGTGATTGGGCTTTATGCCGCAGCTATCGCACATATTTCGGAGGCTGGCCTTTACGCCATTGCGTTTGTAGCAGGATCCAGCGCTGGTCTTGGCGGCTTCAAGCCGATGGATATTTCATCGATGGAAATTTTCTATTTTTCCTTGGTGAACTATACATCCCTTGGCCTTGGAGATATTTATCCGACCGGACATTTGCGGTTTTTGGCGGGCGTGGAATCATTGAACGGCTTCTTGCTGATAAGCTGTTCCGCCTCACTAATTTTTATATTGATGACGGAAACCGAGACCAGTCCGGCATAATGGTTTAGGCAGATCTCTGCCGGAAAGGATTTTAGGATGATTGAAAAACCCCCACAACGTCAAGCAAGCGGGCAGCAAGCAGCGCTTTCTCGCTGGGAAAATGAAGGTGGACCGGATGCCCGGCAGAAAGACGAACTTCAAGATATTCCTGAACTTACCAATACGGAACTAGTCCATCTTCGTGTGCGCGTGATTGCGTTGGAAAACATCATTATTTCCCTGCTTACGCAGGCGCCGGATGAGCAGCATGAACTGATACGGGAAATGGCTGACTTTATATCCCCCAGAGCCGCATCGACGCAGCACCAACTTACTATAGATGCCGCTTCCCATATGCGGAAATTTGTTGATCGCGCTATCCAATTTCGCGAGTTGCCTGATGCCCAATCCTAATAGAAATTGCTCATCTGGAAACTCAATATCGTTTTCTTTTCATCGCAAAGAATATCGATATACTAAGTTTGAACCGAAGTTTTTAATCGAGAAGCGAACTTACTCTTGACGGTATTCAGCAAATTCTGGACAAGCAGGGCGTGCTAAAGCAAGCGTTCTATCTTTTTTTACTCGGCTTTGCCTTAATCGGCATGGCTAGCCAATCTGTGGCTACAGACACGAGCTGTTCGTCGCATACAGAAAATCATGACGGTAATTCAGAAATGCCTGATTGCAACGAGATGGAAATGGAACACGCCGCTGGCGATCTCGATGAATCCAACGATTCTGGAGATTGCTGCGGTTCCGATTGTGCCGCAATGCAATCATGCTCGCCAGCTTCTATCAGTTTTATGGGAAGTTGGTCGGCAATTTTCTCTGGGATTGTTACATCCAGCGCTCAGGTGCGGTTGTCGATCAGCCATCCGGTTGGCGTCCTGCGAACGCCAGAAATCAGACCTCCCATTAATATCTGACAATAGTCTGCAAAAGCATATGCTGACTTCAATTACAGCTATGCTGCATCATTCTTTTGACCAAAATTACTCTGCCGCCCGCTACTAAAACAGGGGCTGTCGCGTATATTTTTATCACAAATTTACAAATATTCCTGCGTCCCACGAGAGAGTCGAGCGCTGGATCTAAATGAATTGGCGAGCAACAATATGGCGCACAAACCAAACCAGGGAGAGCCCCGCATCAAGGTGGTCAACATATCACTAGCTGCTCTTGCTTTAAGCTTGCCAGCTTTTTCGCTCCATGCGCAGCCAGTCAGTTTTGCCGAAGCTATCGACCTTGCAGAAGAAAAAGCGCCCGGCATTCAGGCAAGAGGACTGCAGATAGAAGCAGCGCAAAGCGAAGCTATTGCCGCTGATCAACTGCCGGACCCCAAACTGAGCGTCGATCTACTCGACACACGGATAGCAGGGCCTTTCGAATTTTCACCGCGGCCAGGCCGTAACGGGTTTCCGCGGCAAAGAATTGGTATCAGTCAGGATGTGCCGAGCATCGCAAAGCGCAGAGCCCGCGCGGAACAGGCCTCAGCTGATATTGTAGCGGCAGAAGCCGGGAAAAAGGATGAGATCCAAAATGTCCATCTCTATTCTGCTCTTGCGTGGGTCGATCTTTACTATGCTCACCGGCGTCTCAATATTCTCAAGATTTTGCAGGATAGCCTCGATGATTTGACGAACACCGTCGCATCGCGCCTTGAATCCGGATATTCGCGGCCTGCGGAAGCATTTGATCCAGAGCGCCTCACGGCCGAACTTGCCGACCGGCGCGCCAGGCGTGAGGCGGATGTTGAAATAGCAAAAGCCACGCTTTCGCGATGGATTAGAATCGAAAGCCCCGAAATTGCTGGCAAGGCGCCAGAATTTGAATTGGACCGTGAAGCGCTGCTTACGAGGATAGAGTTGCTGCCGCTGCTTCAAATTCGCGAAGCCAGGGTGAAACGGGCCGAGGCCGATGTTGATCTTGCTCGCGCAGGTAAAAATATCGATTACAGCTTTAACGCGTCCTATGCCCATCGGCGGCCAGAATATGGCGAGTATGTTTCTGTTGGTGTCACGATAGATTTGCCGATATTTGCCAAGAAAAGGCAAAATCCGCGCATCGCGGCCAGTATGCTGAAATCCGAAGCTGAGCGGCTCAGACTGGAAGATTTGCGGCGCCAACTGATTGCTGAACTCCAATCTGATTTGGCATCCAACCGCGCTCATAAAGAGAACTGGTTGCGCTCTCAAAATACACTTTTACCGCTTGCCAAGAAACAGGCTGAAATGGACCGGATTAGCTACGCGGCGGGTCGGATAGATCTCGGCACCGCACTGAATGCAGCGGTTGTCTTCGCGGAAACGGAAATCGATTTGCTGGACCGGGAGAGAACTTTTGTTCGCGATACGGTTCGCATTAAATTCACTTATGATCGGAATTTGCCATGACACTTTCATCTGAACAGAAGGCGCGTTGGGGCGCGGTTGTTCTTGTTGCTATAGTTCTCGCTGGCGGTGGCGGTTATTGGCTCGGCACCAGCGGCACCAGCAGCGCTGGGCATGAACAGGTGGCCGAAGGTGAAGGGGATATTCTCTATTACTACGACCCAATGTTTCCCAATCAACAATTCGACAAACCGGGAAAGTCTCCGTTCATGGACATGCAGCTGGTGCCCAAATATGCGGGCGAAGAAGAGGGTGGCGGAGAGCCCGGCGTTTCCATTGATCCTGCAATTACCCAAAATCTGGGTATTCGCAGCGCAGAAGCCAAAATGGGCAGGATTGAATCCAGTCTGAGCGTTACCGGGACCATTGAATTTAACGAACGGGACATCGCGATTGTAGAGGCGAGGTCTGGTGGATTCGTCGAGAGAACTTATCGCCGTGCGCCAAGTGACGTGGTTCCGGCAGGCACGCCGCTTGCAGATATTCTGGTGCCCGATTGGGGTGGTGCGCAAGCTGAATATATTGCGCTTGCTCGCAGCGGTAACACCGAATTTGCCAATGCCGCTAAGGCAAGAATGCGCCTCCTGGGCATGCCGGACAGTTTGATCCGCAAGGTAGCGCGCACAGGCAGGCCGCACAGCATTTATACGGTTACAACGCCTATAAGCGGCGTTGTTGAGCGTCTTGATGTCCGTCAGGGCATGACCTTGGATGAAGGGCAGCCCTTGGCGCAGATCAACGGACTGGGCACTGTGTGGCTCGATGCCGCCATTCCGGAAGTAAGAGCGCCAGAGATCCGTGTTGGACAATCAGCAACCGCGAGGCTGCAAAGTTTCCCCGGAGTGGATTTTGGAGGCAAGGTTATTGCGATATTGCCTACAGCAGAAACCGGCAGCCGAACGCTGACTGCACGTATTGAGCTTGCGAACAAGGGCGGAAAGCTGAGGCCCGGTATGTTTGCAGCAGTTGATTTTGGAAGTATCGGCAGCCCGGCCATTCTGGTCCCTAGTGAGGCCATTATAGATACCGGCACGCGAACGTTGGTCATGCTGTCCAGCGATAAAGGCAGATACCGCCCGGCTGAAGTCAGAATTGGCCGAGAAGGCGGCGGACAAACAGAAATACTCGCAGGCCTCTCGCCGGGCGAAAAAGTGATCGTTTCGGGGCAGTTCCTTGTGGATTCCGAGGCTAACTTGTCGGGCATTGATGTTCGTCCAATCCAAGGCGAGGTAAAGCCTGCTCCGAAAGATGCGGGAACGCACAAAGCCTCGGGACGGATAGAAGCGATTAAAAAGGACGCCATTACCCTGACGCATAGCCCGATTATATCACTGAATATGCCCGGCATGACTATGGATTTTAAGCTCGCAAAACCGGGAATGGTTCGCGGGTTTAAGAAGGGCGATGAAGTAACGATCGATTTTCAAAAGAAGGGAATGGCTTTTACGGTTACCGGAATTAGCCGGAAAAAGGCTGCGAAATGATCGAAACAGTCATCCGCGCGAGCGTCGGTGCTCGCATGCTTGTATTGCTGATAATGGCAGCGGTTCTGGCAGCCGGCCTCTGGGCTGTGCGAACCACGCCGGTAGATGCTCTACCTGATCTTTCTGATGTGCAGGTCATTATCAGGACGGCTTATCCAGGCCAGGCACCGCAGATCGTTGAAAACCAGGTCACTTATCCGTTGGCGACAACTATGCTCTCCGTTCCCGGATCAAGGGCAGTGCGCGGTTATTCCTTCAACGGTGACAGCTATGTCTATGTTCTGTTTGATGATGATACAGATTTATATTGGGCGCGTTCCCGGGTGCTCGAATACTTGAGCCAGGTGCAGGGCGATTTGCCGGAAGGCGTAGTGCCCTCGCTTGGCCCCGATGCAACAGGTGTTGGCTGGGTTTACGAATATGCACTGGTCGACAGGACCGGCAAAAATGATCTTTCTCAGCTTCGCAGCCTTCAGGACTGGTTCCTGCGCTATGAACTGCAGACGATCCCTGGAGTAGCGGAAGTTGCGTCCATTGGCGGCATGGTCAAACAATATCAGGTTGTGCTTGATCCCGATAAGATGGTGTCTCTGGGTATCGACCAGGATACCGCCATAAAGGCGATCAAAAACGCCAATATGGAAGTAGGCGGTTCGATAGTCGAACTCGCCGAACGTGAATATATCGTCCGGGCCACTGGTTATTTGGAAAACCTCGAGGATTTTCGTTCCATTCCTCTGAGAACAGAAATCGGCGGTGTGCCAGTCACCTTGGGCGATATCGCGCGCGTACAAATAGGCCCGGAAATAAGGCGCGGCATAGCCGAACTAAATGGTGAAGGCGAGGTTGCCGGCGGCGTCATTATATTGCGCTCCGGAAAAAATGCTCGTGAAACGATCAACGCTGTCAAAGAAAGGCTTACAGCGCTAAAGGCGAGTTTGCCCGAGGGCGTGGAAATCGTGACCACCTATGATCGCTCTGAATTGATCAATGAAGCGGTCAATAATCTGTCGATCAAGCTCGGTGAAGAGTTTATCGTTGTAGCCATAGTCTGCGCTCTATTCCTGTGGCACGCCCGGTCCGCACTGGTGGCAGTGCTGACCTTACCTCTGGGCATTTTAATCGCGTTTCTGATCATGCGCTTTCAGGGGATTAATGCGAACATCATGTCTTTGGGCGGCATAGCGATTGCTATTGGGGCCATGGTCGATGCCGCGATCGTCATGATTGAAAATGCGCATAAGCATCTCGAGAGATGGCGACGTGAAAATCCTGACCAGGAAATGCCGGTAGCCGACCATTGGCAGCTCATTATCAAATCTTCGGTTGAAGTGGGTCCAGCTTTGTTTTTGAGCTTGCTCATCATCACTTTTTCCTTTCTGCCAGTATTTACGCTTGAAGGGCAAGAGGGTCGGCTATTCAAGCCCCTCGCTTTTACCAAAACCTATGCCATGGCCGGGGCTGCGATCCTTTCGATCACCTTGATCCCAGTTCTGATGGGCTATTTTATTCGCGGCAAAATCCCATCAGAAAATAAGAACCCGATCAACCGCTTTTTGACCAGAGTTTATCAGCCCGCTTTGGACTGGTCGCTCAAAAGCCCTAAAAAGGTGCTGGTCATTGCGGTCCTGATCTTTGCCACCAGCGCTTGGCCGATCAGTCAACTTGGCGGTGAGTTCATGCCACAAATGGATGAAGGTGATCTGCTCTATATGCCCAATGCCTTGCCAGGATTATCGCCTTCCAAAGCAGGCGAACTGTTGCAACAGACGAACCGGATGATCAAGGCAGTGCCCGAAGTAGAGACAGCGTTCGGCAAAGCCGGTCGCGCGGACACGGCAACTGATCCTGCGCCCTTGACCATGTTTGAAACAACCATCCATTTCAAACCGGAATCAGAATGGCGACCTGGGATGACTTCTGAAAAGCTTGTCGAGGAACTCGACAAGGCGGTTCAAGTGCCAGGGCTAGCCAATTTTTGGATACCGCCAATTCGTAATCGTATCGAAATGCTCTCAACTGGGATTAAAAGCCCGATTGGGATCAAGGTATCAGGCGATGATCTGGATATGATTGATAAGGTTGCACGTGAGATCGAGGGCGAGGCCAAGAAGGTTGATGGTGTCAGTTCTGCTCTGGCGGAAAGACTGACCGGCGGTAGCTATATCGATGTTAAAATCGACCGGAAAGCAGCGGCCAGATATGGTCTTAATATTTCTGACGTTCAGTCGATTGTAGCCAGCGCTATAGGCGGGCAGAATGTTGGGGAAACAGTGGAGGGGCTAGCGCGCTATCCGATCAATGTGCGTTATCCTCGCGGTATCCGAGACAGTTTAGAGGATCTTAGAAACCTGCCGGTCCTCACACCGTCTATGCAACAGATCACCTTGGGCACCGTTGCAGATGTTGAAACGAGTGCGGGGCCGCCAATGCTTCGCAGTGAAAATGGCCGCCCGTCTACCTGGATCTATATCGATACTCGCGGACGTGATTTGGTTTCAGTTGTAGGGGATCTGCAGCAAGCCATTGATGGTGCGATCGATCTGCCAGCAGGTGTGAGCGTGGCTTATACCGGGCAATTTGAATATCTGGAACGCGCACAATCGAGGATGATGGTCGTGATACCGGCGACCTTGGCTATAATATTCTTTCTGCTCTATCTTACGTTCCGGCGATTTGATGAGGCTCTGCTGATCATGGCAACATTGCCCTTTGCTTTGACGGGCGGGCTTTGGCTGCTCTATTTCATGGGGCTCAATCAGTCGATCGCGACAGCAGTTGGCTTCATAGCTCTTGCAGGCGTCTCCGCTGAATTTGGTGTAGTCATGCTGATTTACCTCAAGCAGGCCCTCGCCGACAGCGGCGATAAGCCCAAAGCTGAAGAAATTCTGAGGGCGGTGCGTGAGGGCGCGCTACTAAGGGTTCGGCCCAAAGCCATGACAGTAGCCACAATATTGGCAGGTTTATTCCCGATCATAATAGGAACTGGGGCAGGTTCTGAAATCATGCGCCGCATTGCAGCTCCTATGGTGGGAGGGATGATAAGCGCGCCGTTATTGTCGATGTTTGTTATCCCCGCAGCCTATTTATTGCTTCGCAACCGGGAGGCGATGAAGAACAAATCCATGCGTGACAATGGGTAATACGCTTAAATTGATTCTGATTGGGCTGTCTGTGTTGGCAGGCGCTCCGGAAATCTGGCGCCGGTTGACTCTGCTTTTCGAAACCGAAAACCAATTCGTCCCAATAGCAGCATTTTGTACATTGTTGGTCTTATGTATTCTCAGTCTTGTTGGCGCTGGCTTAATCCGTAACGGAATTTTGCGTTGGCCGCTTGCCGTATTTCTGGCTGGCGGATCTATGATGGTGGATAGCTATCAATGGGTCGTTGGTGATTTCATGGACTATGAAGCGTTCATCACTATGATCCAAAGCGCTGAAAATTTCGGCGAGGCGGCAGCACAGCATGGCAACATAATGGCTCTTGCGCTTGGCAAAGCGATAATTCTACTCCTTGGCGTTGGTCTAAAACCTGTCGCTACGCAGAGTATATTTGCGCTGCTCTCAAAACTTTTGGCCACCTCGAAAAATAGCCCCTTCCCAACGCGGCCAAAGTTT
>LXYP01000027.1 GCA_001650955.1 Sphingomonadales bacterium EhC05 | reverse complement strand
ACTGCCTTCTCTATATCCTCCGCCTTCAGCTCAGAACGGTGCCATTTCAGACCCTCCCCATCCTTTGTCACCGCCATCACGTGCGTACCGAATTCAGATGGCACCAGCAGCAATGCTGCCTCGTCAACGCCCAGTATCGCCTGCGCCTCAGGAAGAGACAGAGGCTCGGGGCGAATCAAGGCAAAGTAATCGGGAGCCTCAGCACGCAAGCGTTCGTCTATCGCCTGAAACCTAGCTTCCAATTGTTGTTTTAGGGCGATTATCTCTCTTCTCTCAGCATCAGATCTATCCGAGCGATCACCAATAACTTGAGAATATCTAAGATCTGCTGATGCCCATTCGTTTATTGTTTTCGTTCTTTCTATGGCTAATTTTTCCAAACTTTTACCGCGTTTTCGCGCAGCCTGACGACCAGCAAATTGCGCAATAGCTCTACTGGCTGACGTTTCCATGGCAGTTTGCAATGATATGAATGCCTGATTCTGATCATGGTTACCAATCATCGATCGTTCCGAATTTGCTGCTTTTGTTCTGTTTCGGCTCCATAAAACGTTGGAAAAAAGAGCAAATAAGTCCGCTATGCTAGAACGAGACAATGCAGCATCAGATGATGAACTCACGGAATTTAAGCGAGCAATGCGATTGCTTTCAGCCCGTTCGACGATTGGAGCAATCAGTTTTAATGCACGGCCCCGTCGATTGGACTGAAAAAGATAAGTGCGGATCAATAGAAGCGATATCTCATCATACGCCAACGGATCGAATGAAGCTAATTTATCCAGCGAATTGCGTGCAATTAGAAATGCCGCTTCTGCCTGTTTATATTTTGACTGCCCCAGAAGCGCAGATCCATACAGAAGATTTGCTAATGAAATATCATGTTGGTAATCTGCGCTCAATTGCTCAATAATCTCCTTACTGATCGTCTCAGCTTCTGCAAATCGGCCCATTAAAAGCAGCACTCTAA
This sequence comes from Sphingomonadales bacterium EhC05, assembly GCA_001650955.1. Lineage (GTDB taxonomy): Bacteria > Pseudomonadota > Alphaproteobacteria > Sphingomonadales > Sphingomonadaceae > Parasphingorhabdus. The sequence goes on along the minus strand of LXYP01000027.1, from coordinate 118,832 downwards.
CCTTGTCAAAATATCTGTCCGGTTCAAATGCAAGAGTTATCATGAGATCGCCAATCTGGCCCTGTTCAACCAATTCCAAGTTCCTAATCTCTCGAGATTTCTGAAATTCATTCTCTCGTGCACGAATCTGTAACTGACGATCTGCCCATTCATCAGCAGCTTCCAACAAAGCCGTTCTTGACAATAATTCGATTAGAGTGCTGAAATTTTCATTTCTGATGCTATCAATGACGAAGCCTCTTCTTATAGCTTCATTAATCACCTTGCGCGCTTCCGTCACTCGACCGGCTTCCGCCAATAATCGCGAATAGAAGCCTAGTAACCGCATGACGTCGGCGTTGTTTTCGCCCAGCGCCGCGCGGGTTATTTCTATAGATTGCTCTATAACTTCTAAAGCTTCAATGGGGCGCCCCGCTTCCGAAAGGAATACAGCCTTATGATCCAATACTGTGGCATACCGGTAACTGCGATTTCCGGGATATTGCGACAATAGGGCTAATTGTTGATCAGCGAGCTCAAGATTGTCAGCTGGGCCTCGTCGATCCTCATAGTAACGTCCCTGAAGCAAATCGATTTGCTCGAAGACTCCATTTGCGCGCTGCCTCCGATTCACAAGCGCGCCTATTTTTGAATCGTCGCCCAACTTTCTCAATATCGTAAGATAAATCTCTAGAGAATCTTGAGCCGCGTACATAAAATCAGATCGCGTAAGGTGGGTTTCTAGCGACCGTTCAGCGAAACCCTCTGCTTTCCTGAGCTCTCCGGCTTTGAGATAGGTAGAAGCCAATGATCTGAGTTCTGATTCTGCAAGATTATCATCGTCGATTCTTTCAGCGATATTTAGCCGATCTCTAGAAAAGCGAATCTTCTCTTCGATGGTTGCTAAATCAAAGATTCTAGACCCCATTTCTCCCAAATAAAATTTGAGATCGCCGCCTGAAATCATATTCGGCGCTTCTAGAAAACCAGTCGCTCGTTTTTCTAACGCCAGAAAATCATAGATTCTGATAGTTAAGTACTCATCGTCAGATGGGTCCTGATTCTCTATGGCGGCGGCATATGCTCCTCGAAACATCTGTCTAGATTTCTCTAAATCGTCCCAGTTGACGCGACCGATTTGAAGTTTGTGCGCCAAGTTAATCTGACTACGTATAGTCAGCGGATCTGCATCTCCCAGCCCTCGCTTGCTTAATTCCCATGCGGAATTCGCCGCAGCTAAAGCTTCGCTAGGCCTAAGTGTTGCAGAGTATAGACTGGATTGATTGAGCAAAATGTTGACACTCAAAGTCGTATACTCATTTTGAAATGCCTTATTTAGCCCGGCTGCTTTATCTAACATTTCCTCGGCACTTTCGAGATCGTTCAAATGCCACCGAGCGACCGCCAAATTTGTTAAACTGCCGATCGTTTCGGGTGCATTCACTCCCAACACAGCTTTACGGCTCTCATAAACTTCCGTAAATGCCGTTTCAGCCTCAGACCAATTTTTAAGCTCTCCAAGGATAATTGCTCGATTGCTTTGAACTACAGGCGACACTGCAGGTAGCTGAGATTGGTTTTCGTGCAAAAGCTCCACAGCCTCATTTATCTCTGCTAGAGCTAACACTGTATTTCCGCACTTTGCGTTAAGCAAACTTGAATTGTTTAAGGTTCGGACCCTTTCATCTACCGATAAATCCACAATATTAGCGTTTCTGTTTTTGGCATCTTCAACACCAGCGCACGCTCTTGTAATATGACCAATGGTGTACGCATCAACGGCATTATCTATCATGCGCGGATAATCGAGATGTAACCGGCGGCCATCATCCAAACTTTCCCCATAAGCCGGTTCGAGGAAAATCAAGAATGTGCAAATAGCTAAAAAACCACTTGTGAGAACTATCGTCCTCATAGAAAAATCATCACTTAGACTCTACGCCATCCTTAAGCTGTGACATCCGAAATAACCGTCCCTCTAATGCCTCTAACTGACTATGACATTGCTGAGTAAATAGACCTGTTGCCAAGCCAACTTGTGTCCTTTCGCTGAGTTCCAGCGGCACGATAGATATCATGCTGGCTTCATCGGATTCGCCAACTAGGATTTGATATTCACCTACTGGATCGGGATATAATTCTTCGGGCCATTTCACTTGGTTTTCGGATTTTCCGAATTTTACATGAGCTTCTTTTTGACCTTCCGTGCGCGTAATTTTGATCTGTAAATCTTCCTGGGAATTCTCCCGCCAAAGCCACAATTGGCGACCCGGGATCAGGCAGATCGTTTCGCTTCTCAAAATATCCAGATCACCAATCTCACGTGGAGTTGGATATTCGATACCTCTTGCTCCAGCGCTTCTGGCAACTCCCGCCGCTTCGGTTGTTCTCCCGCTAAAGAAATTCATAATATTTTGCAGCATAGAAGTCTGTGTGCGCTTTTGAACTGCGCGGCTGATCGGATACTTGCCAGGACCGATAAATATCCGCTTGTTGTTTTTGAATTTGACCGTAACTTTATCACCTTCATCAAGAAGGAGAATGGCCTTGGCACTCAGTTTTTTTCCGCGAGGATAGTCTATTGCAGCAGCGCCGCTTGAGGATTGGACGACCGCTTCCGCAAGCACAGAACTTGGCACCGTGAACAGTGAAATCGCGAAGAGGGCCTTCAACCCGACTCTATTTGCTCCCAAACTCATAGCTTTCCCCTGGACTTGTTTCAGACAATCTAACAGCAAACATCGATAAAGCAAAATCGTTGGGACTATGTTTCGATTTCTCTTTGATCTCTTTCAAGGCATTATGATTACCCATTTCAAACTGCGAATATTTTTCGTTTAGCCACTCAGCCTGTTCTTTCTGGTCGGCTTCGGCGGGTTCAAAGATTTCAACCGGTGTTGATCGCCCGGACAACGTTACCCGTCCCAGAGTTCGAAAAGTCATGTCGGGAACTTGTTGTTTTGCCTCCTTGCTTATCAGCACCCCAGTGCCTGTTTGCTTGTTGGCACTTTCCAATCGGGCTGCTGTATTCATGGCATCGCCGAGCGCGGTGTATTGAATCCGGTCATTGCTACCGAAATTGCCGACGACCGCCTCTCCAAAGTGCAGTCCTACCCGTGTCATGCCAATTCGAGGCAGATCACTGGATACATTGTTTCGAAACTCTTCGCCCGCCTTCCAGACAGCAACCGCACATCGTGCAGCCCGTTCGGCATCGCCGTCACGAGAGATCGGTGCGCCCCAGAAGGCAACAACCGCATCACCAACGAATTTATCGATTGTTCCCCCATGAGCCAATACCGTGTCGGTGAGCATCTGCAAATATTGATTGAGAAGGGATGCGAGAACTTCCGGTTCAACCGCATGGCTCAGTTTGGTAAAGCCTTCCAAGTCACTGAACAGCGCAAAAATTTCCTTCTTTTCACCACTCAAATTGAGCTTTGCAGGGTTAGCTATGATCTCTTTTGCTACTTCGTCCGGTAAATATTTTCCCAGAGCTCCTTGGGCGAATAGTCGCTTTTCCTGACCGATTGATTTTGCGAGACCTGTCAGTATCATGAAAGCCAGAAACCAGTTCGCTAGCCATCCAAAGGCAGGTACGTTGAGTGTATCATAACTCAACGCATGGAGCAGATACGGTAAGATCAAAGCGAACAAAACTTGTATCGTAATCCAGAAAGTCTGCTTGGCAGTTCCGATATTGGAAAAAGCTGTGAGCCCGGCGGCCAGCCCTACGAATATACAACTCAGCCAGATCAAAGCCGGGTGTATTGCAGTCGGATGATTGCCGTCCAGTATCTGTGAGAGCATATGGGCGTGGACTTCAACGCCTGCCATAGGCTCTTCAAACGAAACCGCGGATTGTGGTGTTTTGAACTTATCGCGCCCCGGAACATCTAGCCCGATGATAACAATTCTGTCTTCAATCATCCGTTTCAAGGCTGGACGTTCAATTGCTTCCCTATCTAGAAATTGAGACAATGAGATTTTCATGAATATGCTATCGGAATTATCATCTTCTTGCTCGCGGAAGACCAGTGGGCCGCCATAGAAACTGCTCGATTCGAGGCTCCCGGCGAGAGATTGAGCCAACAGCTTTTTCTTTTCAGATTTTGCCGCAGGCCATTTCCGTATCACACCGGCAATTCCCAAAGGCAACACGACGCCGACTTTGCTTATATATATGTTTTCAATGCGGCCATGATAGTTTTTTTCGAAAGCCAATGCGCTCTTGATAATTTCAGGGTCCTGCCAACCGGAGGCATTGTTTTTTTCATCGTTTACAAAGGCAATGCTGATCGGGATTGTCATAGTTTCCAGTGCATCGATCAGTTGATCATCGCCCTCAGTCTGTTGATCATAAATAAAATCAAGCCCAATGGCTTTTGGCCGGAGAGTTTGGAGTTCCAGTAGAGTGTTAGCTAAAATTTTTCGATCAAGTGGCGAGTGTTTGCCGCTTTCGTAGACGGTTTGTTCGTCATAAGTGAGAATGACAATGCGATCCTCCTCCACCACTTTATCTCTCGTGACGGTAGATCGCAGATCATACAATATGGCTTCAGCGTTTCGAAAAACTGGTATGGACCAGCTTGTTACATTCACAAAAAGCACAAGCGCGAGCAACGCGATCGAGATTAACAGCCGGCGGCTCCCAACCTCGTCTGCGATTTTCCTGACTTTTGTGAATTTGATCGCAGACTCTCCGTTTTCGAAACTGTATTTTTTCATCTTATTAGGCCGTTACTGCGTTGTTATTTTTCTTGTTCAGTCTTCCACCAGAGTAACAAATTTTCCTTGAAGTGATTTGACCATGCCAGCCCTATCTTTGTCAAATTCTCTCGGTCATGCTATTTCTCAGAGTGCAAAACAGGGAGCAAATTGAAACAATGCCTAATCACATAAACTTACAAACCTGTTGGTCGCCAAAATGACATTCATGAATCCCCTGCAATTAGTATCCTTTCAGAGACTATGTTTAAAAGTAGGGGTCCTGGTGACTGGACGGAATGAACGTTCGAGAGAGCTAACCGAACAATGGCTCGCCTGGAATGAGATTCCATTCGGTCGCTTGTTGATGAGACCGGACAATGATTTCAGAGCTGACCACATTATCAAGGAAGAGATATTGTATGACCTGTTGGCCGCTGGAAAAGTGATCGAGTTTGTAGTTGATGACCGGCAGCAAGTCGTCGACATGTGGCGGCGCAATGGCATTACTTGCTTGCAATGTGATGTGGGTGATTTTTGATTTGAGTGGCTTGATCCAATCGTCTTCAAATGCTGTTTTGTGCCGGAAAAGCGAGCATTCATTTTGAAAACACTTTTTCGCCGGTTTGAGACTGGAGCCGAAATTGCCTGCTATAGTCTTCGCCAATTCAGTCTCTGTATTTGAAACGTGGATTCGCAACCGAATAACCCTCGGAAATGACGCGATAAAATGGGCCGAAAAATCCTTCTAAGCCATTGATATAAAAGGATAAACTGCGTGGTGACCCCTACGGGAATCGAACCCGTGTTTCAGCCGTGAAAGGGCCGCGTCCTAACCGCTAGACGAAGGGGCCAGACCAGTGCCGCGAGGCATGCCGGATTGGCGAAGCCCGGCAATTAGGCATGTCGGCGGCTTTGGTCAACCCCAATCGTGCGGCTTTTTGCCGAGATGTGATCCTGTCCATCCATGGCGGCAACGGCAAATCTCTATCCGGGCCGGTTTTGCTGGCTGTGGATGAAGGAAATTGGGGCTTTGCGGCTTCGTCGGAGTATCAGTTCGAGGATATGTCAGGCGATGAAATTCTTTCCTCAATCCGCCCAGGCGGCGTCTTCCAGATGGATTTCAGCGGATGGCCGGCTTCCCCAATCATCGATCTTGGCTCGGCCGGCGATCCATAGCTTCCGACCTCTCGGAGCGCTCAGCAGAGCTTGCCCAAGGTCGCTTTCTGCTGCCCGGAACGCGATTGTCTTGATCGATCCGCCATCATCGCCGGCGACGATCATCCGGACATGGTCCTTGCCGACGATATCGCATTTGATGATTCGCACGGGGCCTGTCGCGATGCGCGGAGCCGGCCAGCCCATGCCATAGGGGCCTGCGCCATCCATGGCTTCCACGGTTACCGGATTGACGCCTTTGGGCGAGAGCACGGCGTCGAGCAGCAATGCGCGGCCAGCTTGCGATTTGCCCACCAAAGTGGCGAGGCGTTCGTTGAGAAATTCACTGAAGGCGCCAATTCGAGCGGTTTCGATCGTGATGCCAGCGGCCATCGCATGACCACCGCCGGCGAGCAGCAGCCCGCTGTCTTTGGCTGCAATGATCGCGGCGCCGAGATCGACTCCGGTGATCGAACGGCCGGATCCCTTGCCGATGCCGGTCTCATCCTCGGCGATGATGATGGCCGGCCGATCAAGCTTTTCCTTGATCCGGCTGGCGACGATTCCGATCACTCCGGGGTGCCAGCCCTTGGCGGAGAGGACCGCAACCGCTTGATTCTGTTGGGTTGCGCACATTGCCTCGGCTTCTTCCAAGACGTGTGATTCAATCGCCCGGCGTTCCTCATTCAAATGATCGAGTTCGGCCGCGATTTTCTGGGCTTCTTCAGGATCTTGGGTGGTGAGCAAGCGGACGCCGAGATCGGATTTCCCGACGCGGCCACCGGCATTGATCCGCGGACCCAGGGCAAAGCCGAGGTCGGAGCAGATGGGTGCCCGCTTGAGCCGGCTAGCGTCGATCAGCGCCGCCAGGCCGATATTCTGGCGGCCGCTGAGCACCTTGAGGCCCTGGGCGACAAATGCGCGGTTCAGGCCCCTGAGCTGCGCAACATCAGCAACCGTCCCCAGCGCGACAATATCGAGCAGTTCGAGCAATTTGGGCTCGGGCCGGTCCTGGAAAAAAGCTTTGCCGCGCAGGTTGCGGATCAGCGCCGCTCCCAGAAGAAAGGCCATGCCAACGGCGGCCAAATGCCCATGTTCCGCACCTGCATCGCTTTCGTCCAGACGATTGGGATTGACCAGCGCCCAGGCCTTGGGAAGTTCTGCTGCGCATTTATGGTGATCCACGACGATCACTTCCACGCCGTACTTGTTGGCCATATCCAGCGCTTCAAAAGCCATGGCGCCGCAATCTACTGTGACAACGAGGCCTGATCCCTGTTGGCCCAATTTGACGAGCGCTTCACCGGAGGGGCCATAGCCCTCCATCAGCCTGTCGGGAATATAATGCCCGGCTTGCAGGCCGAGATCGCGGAGCAGGCGGATCAACAGTGCCGCGCTGGTCGCTCCATCGACGTCATAATCGCCAAAGATCGTGACCTTTTCCTGGTTCACCACGGCCTCTGCAATCCGTTCCGCAGCTTTGTCCATATCCTGAAAAACCGACGGGTCGGGCATGAAGCCGCGAATGGTGGGTTCGCGATTAATCGCTAATGTGTCACGTGTCGCACCGCGGGACAAAAGCAATTGGGTGACGAGGTCATCCGGCTGAAACCCCGGATCGCGTGCATCAGCGCTGGTGCTGCGCCATTGCCAGGATTGGCCGGAAAGCGAATGTTCGATATTGAGGACTGCATTCATGGTCGCCGCTATGGTGTAATCGATCACGGCTGACAATCCTTCTGTTGCGCGTTAGAAAGGTGGCGATGCAAACGCTTCTGATCATCTACTATAGCTATACCGGCGGAACCCAGCAGATCGCAGAGGCAGCGGCGCGAGCCGCCGAAGGCGGATCGGCCATTCGGATCGTCTTGAAGCCCGCGCAAGATTGCGAGCCAGCCGATCTGCTGGGGGCCGAAGGCTATATATTCGCGACCCCTGAAAATCTGGCGGCCATCGCGGGGGTGATGAAGGCATTTTTTGATCGCTGCTACTATCCGCTGCTCGAGCAGATTGAGGGGCGGCCCTATGCGGCGATGATCTGTGCCGGATCAGATGGTGAAAATGCCAAGCAGCAAGTGGAACGGATTGCCAAGGGCTGGCGGCTCAAGAAGGTGATCGACACACCGATCATTTGCACAAATGCCCAGACGCCTGAGGCGATTCTGGCGCCCAAGACAATTGGTCCGACCGATCTGGCCCGTTGTGGAGAGGTGGGAGCGACATTGGCTGCGGGTATCGAGATGGGTATATTCTAGATTAGATTCTGAACGCGTTTCTGCAGATGCGGGATGACATCCTGCTCAAACCAGGGATTATTCCTGAACCAGCGAATATTGCGGGGGCTGGGGTGAGGTAGCGGCAGCAGATTGGGCCAAAATTCTTCCCAGCGTTCGACGGTTTTGGTCAAGCTCTGCCCCTTGGCTGAGGGCAGGTGCCAATTCATCGCATATTGGCCCAACACCAGAGTGAGTTTGATGTCCGGCAAGCCATCGAGCAGCGGCTGGCGCCATTGCGGAGCGCATTCCGGCCGGGGTGGCAGATCGCCGCCGCGGCCTGTCCCAGGGAAACAAAAGCCCATCGGGACGATGGCAAAATTGGCCGGATCGTAAAATTGCGAATCGGTGACGCCGAGCCAGTCTCTCAACCGTCGCCCGCTGGCGTCGTCAAACGGACGCCCCTTTATATGGGTCTTGCTGCCTGGTGCTTGTCCGACAATCAGGATTTTTGCGGTTTGCCCCGCCTGGAGCAATGGTTTGGGCCCGAGTGGCAGGTCCGCACAAATTGTGCAGGCTCTGATTTGAGCGAGCAACATGTCCAGTCTTTCGCTTTGGCCAGTCATCAATTTTTTCGCCGGCAAATTGCCAGATGATCGGGCTTCTCGCCCTTGGGAATCGGCGGCAATCGGAAGACATGGTCCAAATATGTTGACTGACGTCCGCTGGGGCTGCGTTCCCCGTTCACGACAGCTGCAAAATCCTGGCAAGCCGGAGCGCTCAGCAAATAGTTGCTATGACCGGCTCTGCCCTGACTGACGGCAGTGGTATCGACAATCGTCAGCGCCGATTGCGACATCGTGACGGCATATTCAGGATGGTCCGCATAGCAGCGTATCGGCAGGTCTCTTGCTTCGAGTTCCGCTGCTTCGAACGGACTAAAACAGCGCGGATAGCCCAGTCGCGGATATCCATGCAAGTCGCTGGACACTTCCAAGGCTCGGTCTTTCGCAGAGGCATATACGGTGACCCGGCGACCATTTTCGACGCGTTGTGTGGATAATAATTCTTCGGCGATATCGCGTTCAAAATCTTGGGTGTCGACATCAGGAGACACGAGAATGATGTTGGATATGACGCTGGAATCAGTCCGTGTCGAAATTTGGTCGACATATTCAACCGAAGGCAAGACCAATCGCGCGCCCAATGAATGGGACACGAGAATGATTTCTTTCGTCCAGTCTTGGCGTGCCAAACGCATCAGGAATTTGCGAAAATTGCGTTCATCCCAATACATGTTGGTTTCGTCCACCGGATATTTCAGCAACTGGCCTTGCGACGGCCAGCTATATTGAATCACCGGGCCCCCGAAATTCGTGAGCCGGGCGATCTGGGCGGTGTCACGTGACGTCGTGAAGAAAGTCTCCCGGTAGCCGTGGACATATAGCAGCACACGCCCTTCTTTGGCGCCCATCTGGCTGGCGAGGTCCGCCCACCATCGTGTTTCATTGACAAGGGACAATGGCACGCTGTGAATCGGATCATCTTTGCCAGCGATGTCATCCTGCGGCGTCGCAAATCTACCATAGCGAAGCTTTTCGCCGCGATGATGAAGAAGTGTGATATTTTCGGTCAGGCAATTGGGCAGCCGGCTGGTGACTACGAAATAGGGCAATGCGTCCCCATCAACGGTTTCTGATGCAAGCGGGTTGCACTGCTCCGGTGCGATATATTCGGAATGGGGAATCTTGCCATAGTCGACGGGCGTGATGCACCCTGCCATGAGTAATGGCAGGGCAAGCACCCACATTTTCGCATTCCACGCGAAATCCGTCAGCTGGTGAAGGATTCCCGCATGCATTTTCAGTTGTTGCGATGTTCGCTTTTGACCCAACGAACGGTACCGGAAGAGGCCCGCATAACAACGCTTTCGGTGGTCATTGTACCACCGCGCAATTTTTTCACGCCTTCCAGCAAAGATCCATGAGTTACGCCCGTTGCCGCGAAGATCACATCTCCCTTGGCGAGTTCTTTGAGATCATAGATTTTGTCGAGATCTTCAATGCCCCATTTATAAGCCCGCTGACGCTCGTCATCGTTGCGGAACAGCAGGCGACCCTTGAACTGGCCTCCGACGCAGCGCAATGCTGCCGCTGCGAGCACACCTTCCGGCGCGCCGCCGCTTCCCATATACATATCAACCGTTGTGTCTTCATCGGTGGTCGAAATCACTCCGGCAACATCGCCATCGGGAATCAGCATGATGCCGCAACCAATTCCGCGGAGTTCCGCGATAATTTTATCATGACGCGGACGGTCCAAAACGCACACAATGATATCGCTCGGCTTAACGCCCTTTTCCTTTGCGACAGCTGACACATTTTCGGTGACCGACTTGTTGAGATCGATAATGCCATCGGAGTAGCCCGGGCCGACGGCCAACTTGTCCATGTACACGTCAGGCGCATTCAACAAATTGCCCTGTTCCGCAATCGCAAGCACGGCCAAAGCATTGGCACCGGCTTTTGCGGTGATTGTCGTGCCTTCCAAAGGATCCAGGGCGATGTCGATCGCAGGATCTTCACCTTCACAACCGCATCCGACCTTCTCGCCGATATACAGCATCGGTGCTTCATCTCGTTCGCCTTCACCAATGACGACTGTCCCGCAGATCTCGAGCTTGTTCAAGGCGGCGCGCATGGCTTCGACGGCGGCAGCATCCGCGGCCTTTTCATCACCACGGCCAATCAGGTTTGCGGCAGAAATTGCTGCGGCTTCTGTGACGCGTACCATCTCCATGACCAGTACGCGGTCCAATATATCGCTTGATGTAGGCATTCTTATCTATAGTCCTTCTATCAGGGGCCAATTTTGAACCTTCGATAGGGGAGCAATATTGCAATGTCGAGACGACTTATTCTGATACTTGTGGCAGTGCCTTCGATGGCGGTGGCACAGATACCGCCGGCAAGTGACCGTACCGATGAACTCGTCGCAAATGCGCGCCAGCTGGTGGCTGTGGATGCGGACGGCTGTCTCTTGAATCGGTCTGAAAATGAGATCATTGTTTGTGGAACGCGAGAAATCGACCGACAGCAGAGGTTGCCTTTCCCTCAATTGGCGGGGGACCCTGGCGATCGAATTCGCGAATCGCTACCCAAAGGAAATCCTGAAATCGTTCAACAAGGCCGCTGCTATGTGACCATGAACGAACGAAACTGCTTCAAGGGCCTGTCGCTGGTCAGTGTCAGTTTTGGAGGCGAGGGGGCCTCGCTCACGGGCGCCGCTGAACGCATCAGCTACGTCTTTGATCCGGGCATTCCTGACGCAGATTATGTAAAGCAGGCAATGATCAAGCCGCTTGCTCCAGTTCCTGAATAGCGGTTCTTTTCAATTGCTATCCGGCTTAGTCATTATCGCTGAGCAGATGCATGACCACTGGCGGGGCTTGCAAGCTTGCAGATTGTGACAATTTCGCAAGGCTATCGCTGACATTGCGTTCCAGGCTTTGGTGGGTGACCATCGAAATCAGGACTGAGCCTTCGTCGGTTTTCTCAGTTTGAATGAGGCTTTCAATCGATACCTGAGCATCACGCATCGCTGCAGTGATCTCAGCCAATACGCCGGGCTTGTCGGTAACAATGAAACGGACATAGCTTTTGCCAGTGCGATTGCCACTTTCCGCGCGCTCACAGGAGCCCATCGCCGCCGCTGGTGTCGTAAATACGGTCCCATGATCGCCGCGTGCAATATCAATCAGGTCGGCAACGATCGCCGAAGCCGTCGGACCTTCACCCGCGCCGGCACCCTGGAACATCAAGCGACCTGAAAAATTACCCTCTGCGACCACCGCATTGGTTGATCCATCAATATGTGCGAGCGGATGCTGAACAGGCACCAGATAGGGATTCACTCTCTGGAACAGCTTGCCGCTATCGATTCGCGCCATGCCGAGTAAGCGAATCCGATAGCCAAGTGCCTTGGCCTGACCAATGTCGGCGGCCATGATATTGCGGATGCCTTCAATTTCGACGCCTTCGAAGTCGAGGCTCGTACCAAATGATAGTGCAGCGAGAATGGATAGCTTGTGGGCAGCATCCACACCGTCAATGTCGAAGCTCGGATCGGCTTCGGCATAACCAATATCCTGTGCGTCCTTCAATACGTCAGCAAAATTCCTGCCATATTTTTCCATTTCGCTCAGGATATAGTTGCAGGTGCCGTTCAATATTCCATAGACTCGCTCGATCCGATTGGCTGACGCGCCTTCGCGCAGACCCTTGATCACTGGTATGCCACCGGCAACCGCAGCTTCATATTTCAGCGAAACGCCTCGACTTTCCGCTGCTTTCGCCAATTCCATGCCATGATGAGCGATCATCGCCTTATTTGCCGTGACGAACGATTTGCCTGATGCAATCGTCTGGCGCGCCAGATCAAGCGCATGGCCTTCGGAACCCCCGATCATCTCGACAACACAATCGACTTCGGGATGATTGGCCAGATCCTGCAGCTGGTCGATCCAAGCATAGGGAGTCAGGTCGATTCCGCGATCCAGCTTGGGATCGCGGGCCGAAATGGCGGTGATTTCAATCGACCGGCCCGCCCGCTGCGAGATCATCGGGCCATTTTCTTCGATCACCCGGATGACACCCGTTCCTACGGTGCCTAAGCCAGCGAGCGCGATGCGCAGCGGTGCAGTCATGTCAGTGCCTTTATTGGAAAGGAGTGGGATTGCCGTTGCGCGCTTTATTAACGACGCTTTGAATTTTTGCCAGAATTTATGTCTGGCGGAAGGTCATTATCTTCGCGACCGCGGGCAGCTTCCGAGATCGGCCAAGACCATCTGATAATCGGCCTGTGCTTCGCGCGCATTTCTCAATGAGACGCCTTCGAGCGCCTCAGACGGCATTCGTTTCGGCAAAAAACACGCCAGCCGGTACCAGAGCAGGCTATTTCGCTCCGGTGCGCGGGCGGCTTCGTCAACTATTTCACCCAGCGAGACCGCCCAGAATTTCCGCTGGCCGTCCCGACTCAATATTGTGATCGATACGGGGTTGCCGTTGTTTGTTTCCATGAAGATTTGCGTTTCGCCTTCGCCAATGATCGTTCCAGGGACGTGAAAGGCGCCGGCGATTCTGGAAATCGAAGGCGGCGCATCCGCTGCAACAATTTCTCGCACCAACGCTCTCACTCGAGATTCTCGATCGGCGGTCCACGCGATCTGTGCATCTTTTGCGATCAACTGGACATCGTTGCTATCACCAGTGCGCTGGGCAAATATGATAAATTGCCGCTTCTTGATTTTTGGCGCCCTTCCGCGCTGGTCGAGCGGCAGATCGACGATGTAGCGAATCGTCTCGAGAATGCCGCCTTGGCCCCGAATCAGAGCATTGGTTGTCGCTATCACATAGAAGCGTTGCGTCGATGTCGGGGCATCAACAGCCCGTTCCGGGTCGACTTTAATGGCTTCTTTGACGGTGGCATGAACGATAATTGGAGCGTTGATGCTCAGGTCGGCCAGATCGGCATATTGGAGTGGATCTGAGGTTGCTGTTGTTTGAGAAAAAGCTGAAAACGCTAGAGTTTGTGAGCAAAGCAAGCCGAGCAAAGCGATTAAAATTTTTTGCATGTTTGTCTCACAATCCGGGGCGTTGAACCTAGCGAAGTTAGTGGGCCTTTTGTGATTTTAACAGCTTAATCAACGCTGAACCAACAAAGCGATTGCCTGCTTTGAACTAGCTCGTTAAAACATCTTTAAGGCGGCTTTCACTGAAACGAAAAGTTGTCATGGGGAAATCAAAGGTCGCGGCGGTACTGAAACCCCTTGCCCTTTGATCAATGCTTCAGCAATGAGGTGTTCAGCCTTATGGGGAAAAAGGAGTTACATTTCTGAATGGCTTATGCTGACCAAGAGATGAGTTCGAGTAAGATTGTATCAATCGTTCTCGTTGTAATCATTCACCTGTTATTTGGATATGCGCTAGTTACAGGGCTAGCCTATGAAGCTGTAACGAAAGTTGCATCGCAGCTTGATATGATTGATATTCAAGAGGAGGAGCCGCCGGAAGAGCCGGACGAGCCACCTCCGCCGCCACCAGACAAGCCGATTGAGCCACCACCTGTGGTGACGCCTCCGCCGATCGTTGCGCCTGTCGTAGCGCCGCGGCCTGTCATCCAGTCGGTTCCGACGGCACCACCACCGGCACCGCCAGTGATAGCGCCTCCTCCAGCTCCACCACCACCGCCCCCGCCGCAGCGTGCGAATCCTGAGCCACGCGGACGGTCACAAAATTGGGTTACAACCAATGATTATCCGTCTCGCGCCCTGCGTGAAGAACGGGAGGGAACGACCGGCGTTCGAGTGACTGTTGGTACCAATGGTCGAGTGGCAGATTGCCAAATCACCAGCTCGAGCGGTCATGCTGACCTGGATGCAGCGGTGTGTAAGAATCTCACCCGCCGTGCGCGCTTCAGTCCATCTTTGGATAGCGCGGGCAATCCAATGACTGGATCGTGGGCAACGAGAGTACGTTGGCAGATACCGCAATAATCGTGATCCCGGGTGCGGCCGCAGTGCCGCACCCACAAATTGTTTTTTGAATTACATTATCCTGAGGGGAATATTAAAATGTTGATTGAAATTTTGGCAGCAGGTGCAGGAGCACCACAAAACTCGTTCGGTTTCTGGGAAGCCATGCAACAAGGCGGCGTGATCGCATGGTTCACGCTTGGTATTCTGGTGATCATGTCTGTCTCATCCTTTTACATCCTGTTTTCGAAATTGTTCGAGCAGAACAAGGTGATGAAGCAGGGTGACGCGGCAACCGCCACTTTCTGGAAAGCCGGTGGCCTGAAGGAAGGCGCAGCGAAACTTGATAAGAATAGTGCTTATCGCCAGATTGTTGATGATGCGATCAAAGCAGATGGTGATCACGCGAAATTGACCGACCCGGTCGAAGCGCATGACTGGCTTCACGGTTCGCTGGCTCGTTCCGAAGCGACGATCAACTCTAAACTGGCAACTGGCCTGCCATGGCTTGCTACTGTGGGTGCAACATCACCTTTCATTGGCTTGTTCGGTACGGTTATCGGCATCTATCGCGCGCTGATCAAAATTGGTATTGCTGGTCAGGCATCGATTGATGCGGTTGCTGGTCCTGTTGGTGAAGCTCTGATCATGACCGCACTTGGTCTTGGTGTGGCTGTTCCTGCCGTTCTTGCTTATAACTGGCTGCAAGGACGCAACAAGCGGATTGCCGAACATCTCAGCGCATTCTCGAACGATGTGCTCGGTTATATGGCTTCCGATGGCGGCGTGAAACCAATCACCAAAGGTTCAGCTGCTCCAGCTAAAGCAGCCGCTCCAGCAGCGAAAAAATAAGCCTTGGGCCGGATCGTGGCATCTGTTTTCAGATGGCACAATCCGGCCGACGCTGAAACGGCGGAAGGACTTTACCTTCCACCAGATGGATTAGTTTTTGAGAGGATAAAATCCTATGGCTATGAATGTTGGGGGCGGCGGCGGAGAGGAAACTCCTCTATCCGATATTAACACAACCCCACTCGTCGATGTTATGCTGGTTTTGCTGATCATTTTCTTGATCGCAGTTCCCGTGGTTATTCAGACCGTTGAATTGGAATTGCCGGTTTTGCCTTTTGAAGTGACGACCACCAAGCGGGAAAATGTTCTACTGGCAGTGACGACCACTGACGCAGCCGGACGTGATCCAGGCGATCCAGATTATGCTGGAGCCACTCCGGGCGGCAATTGCCGCATTTACTGGAATACAACTCCAGTGAATTCTACAGAGTTGGTGACACGAGCGGTCAAGCAACTGGAAGACCAGATTGAAGCCTTTGGTGGCGTGGAAAACATGACACCTGAAGATATGCCGGAAGTGCATATCCGCGGCGATATCAACACGCCTTACAAATGTATTGGCGGCGCGATCTACACCATGCAGCGTGCTGGCTTTGCGAAAGTTGGCTTTCTTTCCACACCTATTGCAGTCGAATGATCTCGCTCTGCAATTGATGATATTTACGATTTAAGGAGACGCGCTAATGGCAATGAGTGGCGGAAGCGACAATGGCGAACCAATGATGGAGATGAACACGACGCCGCTCATCGACGTCTTGCTGGTTCTGCTCATCATGTTCATCATTACAATTCCGGTTCAGACACATGCGGTGAAAATCGATCTGCCGGTGGCCGATGATAGCCCACCACCACTAGATTTTATCGATCCGGTGAAAAACAAATTGGGTATCACGCCAACCAACCAATTGATCTGGAATGAAACTGCAGTGACGTTGAATCAGGTTCGCACCTATCTGGCGCAGACCAAGTCGATGGTTCCGGAGCCCGAGCTTCAGTTCCAGCCGGATCCGCTGAGCAACTATCTGACCGTTGACCGCGCGCTGGCTGTCATCAAAGATAGCGGCGTGACGAAATTCGGTTTCGTCGGCAATGAGCAATATGGCAGCTTCAATAAAGCGGCGCGTTTGCCGAACTAAGCAACGGTAACAAGTTTAAAAAAGGGGCTGCGAACGCGTTCGCAGCCCCTTTTCTATGGGCGATAGCCCTGTCATTCATCTGCTGACCCTCCGACGGGTTGCGCGATGCGGGTCAGGGCTGAGCTGGTTCCATTTCTTTTGTTTCAGGCAATGCGGCGGATCAAGCCATCCCCGCTGGAGTCACGCGGATTAAGCTTGGCCGGCTGGAGCTACGCCATTTCAGGTAGGGGTTACAGTCACGCCGGTCAGAGCTGGGCTGTTTCACGCTAGGCGATTTCAGGCCGCCCGCCCGATCGAGCCACAACCAGCAGAGCTAGGCTGTTTCAAACCCTGCCATTTTCGGTTTCATTGCGCCTAAAACCGGATCCGTACTGGCTGACCAGTTTAAGCCAAACATGTTTCAACTATGTGGTTCAGGCCGCTGGCTGCGAACCAGCGCCGATCAAGCCAAGGTCTTTGACCGGTCGCTCTGGCTGTCGTTGAACTGTAATTTTGCCAGCCGCGAATATAGACCATCTTTGGCCAATAATGCGTCATGTGTGCCTTGTTCAACGATACGGCCTTCGTCCATGACGACGATCCGGTCGGCCGAGCGGACGGTTGCCAAACGATGCGCAATCACAATTGTCGTGCGATCCTGCATCAGCTTGTCAAGCGCATCCTGGACCAGTTTCTCGCTCTCTGCATCCAGAGCAGATGTCGCTTCGTCGAGTAGCAAAATCGGTGTGTTGCGCAACAAGGCTCGGGCTATCGCTACGCGTTGGCGCTGGCCACCGGACAAACGGGTGCCAGCTTCTCCCATGAAACTGTCGAGACCTTCAGGCAGCGCCTTGAGAAATTTCTCCGCATTGGCTGCCCGAGCCGCATCCCAAATCTCTTCGTCGGTCGCTTCCCATTCGCCGTAACGCAGATTGTCGCGCGCGCTCGCGGCAAATAGAACAGTGTCCTGCGGGACCAATGCCATACGCTGGCGTATCTCGGCAGGATCAGCCGAGGGCAGGGCCACTCCGTCAATCCGGACGCTGCCACTTTGTGGATCGTAAAAGCGCTGTGCAAGCTGGAACAGCGTTGATTTGCCTGCGCCGGAAGGACCGACAACCGCAACCGTTTCACCAGGTGACACGGTGAGCGAAAAATTGGTCAGCGCATTCGTTTCCGGACGCGTGGGATAGGCAAAGGTCACATTATCAAAAGCAATTTTGCCGCGCGCCGGCTCGGGCAAGTCGATCGGATTCAGTGGCGCGGCGATTCCGGGCTTTTCGGACAAGAGTTCAGCCAGTCGGCCAGCTGCGCCGGCTCCACGGAGCAGATCACCATAGACTTCGGTCAATGCGCCAAATGAGCCCGCAACCAGACCACCGGTCAGGACAAAGGCGGCTATTGTTCCGCCTGAGATTGATCCGTCTGCAACGCCAATCGCGCCACGCCACATCAACAGGGTGATACCAGTGAAGATCAAACCGATGACAATGGCCGTCATCGCCGATCGCAATCTTATTCGCCGCTTCGCCGTATCAAATGTCGCCTCGACCGCGCCGCCGAAGCGGGCATGCTCCCGACCTTCCTGCCCGAACGCTTGTACGATCTTCATCGCCCCCAATGTCTCGGCGACCATCGCGCCGACATCGGCAACGCGGTCCTGACTGAAGCGCGACACATTGGTCAGTTTTCGACCGATGAAAACAATCGGTAGAATGATGATCGGTATTGCCATCAGCAGTCCGGCGGTCAATGCCGGCGCCAGCGTGAACAGATAGATTATTCCGCCGACCCCGATCACGATATTGCGCAAGGCCACGGAAACCGTTGTACCGACAACCTGTTCGATGACCGCGGTGTCGGATGTCATCCGAGACGAGATTTCTGAAGGACGGTTTTCTTCGAAAAAGCCTGGGGCCAGTTGCAGCAAATTGCGCTGGACAGCCAGTCTGATGTCAGCAACCACCCGCTCTCCGAGCCAACTGACAAAATAAAATCGGAAGGCGGTCGCTACGGCAAGCACCGCGACGATGACCAAGAGGCCTTGAAAATAGGGAGCAACATCGCCGGCGCCAGACATGAAGCCTTTGTCGATAATCGTTTTGAAACCCGCTGGGATCGCCAGTGTTGCCATTGCGGCGACAAAGAGCGACAACATCGCCAGACTAATCTGTTTGGGATAGCGAACCGCGCGATCCCAAACCATCCGCAAATTGCCGATTTTCTTAAATGGTGCGGAAGGGGTATCGTCTGGCGTCATATTCTTATCTTCTGTCATGTGGTAGCGCCTAGCAGCCCGATTTGATTGTCACAATCTTTCGATGGATAAGTCCCATGCTGAGTGTGTTGTTCAACTAAGATGGTTATGCCGACGCAAATACCAAGAGCAGCCGCTCGAATTTCCAGGCCGGTGTCGATATTGTTTCACCTGCATATGACTGGCCAACGCGATAGAAATTACCTAAAGTCGGCAGTCTTGAGAATGAAGTCGGTCTGAAACGATTCGGCATATGATATGCGAATGAGGAAGTGACTCTGTGAATCAAATTGCATCCAAGTCACAGCTCAGAATGTCTTTGTTGCGTTGGATATTGTTCGTGGTACCGATCACGATCGCGCTGGGTTTCATGTTCAGCCAATTTGCCAATTCCGGGGAAGAAAATCGCTGGTTTCAGGCGTTGGTCAAACCATCTGCGCAACCCCCGGGCTGGGCCTTCGGTGCCGCTTGGGCGATATTATACACGATGATGGGTATCGCCTTTGCCATGATATTGCATGCGCGTGGAGCGCCGCTGCGTGGCCCCGCTATCATCATCTATCTTGTCCAATATGCGCTTAACCTGTTCTGGCCGATATTATTTTTCGGCATGCATCAGGTTACGGCGGCCTTCTGGCTGCTGATCATCATTTTTGTTTTCGCACTTGGCACAACCCTCGTTTTTGGCCGGATACGCAAGGCTGCCGCCTGGCTGATGGTGCCCTATCTGGCGTGGCTGTGTTTTGCCGCGAGCCTGAACAAGGAAATTGAATGGCTCAATCCAGAAGCCGAGACCCTTGTCGTTCCGGCCGCCCGGACCCAAATATAGTTTAGAAATTCACGACAGCCAGATCATGGCCATTCGACGGAGATTACAAGATGCAAAGTCAGAACCGCTTTTTTGATGACCTTTCCAAGGTTTTGAACGGACTTGCCGGAACTGTGGCCGGCGTTGGCCGAGAAGCAGAGGCCGGTGCGCGGGAGCGCGCCAAGGAATGGTTCGGCGGCATGGACTTTGTTTCGCGTGAGGAATTTGACGCGGTCAAGGAAATGGCGTCCACGGCACGGGCCGAGGCAGATGCGTTGAAAAAACGTGTTGATGCGCTGGAAAAAGCAAGCGCACCCGCTTCGGCTAAAGCGCCAGCTGCGAAAAAGCCGGCTGCCCGCGCATCGGCTGCGCGCAAGCCGGCCGCCAAAAAGGCGCCTCCCAAAGCGGAAAGCTGATCGGCCAAACGATTTTGCATTGCGGATGCTAGTGATTCATTATCCACAGTCTTCCCACAAACAATATGATATATGGCGTGCTGCTGGCTTGCCCTGACTCGGTCGACGGGCCACAGGTTGAATAATGAAATTGATCCGAAATCATCATGCTTGACGACCAATGGGAACAGTTTGAGCAGGAAGAAGCTCCACCTGTCGATATGTTGGCGGCTTTTTTTGACGCGCGCGGCTGGTCGGTCGACCATGTCAGCGACGACGAAATTTCTGTCGAAATCAAGGGCAACTGGACAAGCTATCAATTGCGTGCCGTCTGGCGCAATGAAGATCATGTCCTGCAAATTCTTCTGCTCCCGGAACTTCGGGTGCCAGACGAAAAGAAGATCGCGATCTACGAGACGCTTGGCCTGATCAACGAGCAGCTCTGGCTGGGTCATTTTGACCTCTGGTCCAATAATAATATCCTGCTCTTTCGGCATGCAACCTTATTAGGTGGCAGCGGTCTGCTTGGTCTCGATCAGGCGCAGACCATCGTCGATATGGCGATTGATGAATGGGAGCGTTTTTATCCGGTCTTCCAATTTGTGCTGTGGAGCGACAAGAGTCCGCAGGACGCCATTGATCATGCGATGGTTGATACCGCCGGCGAAGCGTGATGCGATGGCCTGACCGCATTTGGGTCATTGGTTGCGGGAATATGGGCGGAGCGATCCTGCAGGCATGGCTAGATCACGGCGCGCCTGTTGCAAATATCAGCATAATTGATCCCAATCCGTTTCGATTGCCTGAAGGCCTAAGCGCAAGCAGCAGCTTTCCTACAGGCGGCGTGCCTGACCTTGTCCTGCTTGCGACAAAGCCCCAGATATTGGGTGACGTCGCGCCGCTGCTCCGTCCCCATATTGGTTCGCACAGTAAGCTGGTGTCGATTCTGGCCGGTGTCGGCACGGAAACATTGGAACATCTGTTTCCACAGGCGGACACTGTCATGCGACTGGTCCCGAACATGGCCGTCACCGTCGGGAAATCCCCGATGATCCTGTATAGCCGCCAGATTACGGACAAGTCGCGTCTGCAGATGGATGATCTGTTTGCCCCGCTCGGCTTCGCCGAATGGGTCGCGGATGAAGATCTGCTTCATATTGCCACGGCCTTGTCGGGATCTGGTCCGGCTTTTCTGTTCCGCTTCATTGACGGGCTGGCGGCGGGAGGCAGGCAAATGGGGCTGCCAGAGGATCAGGCAGCGCGTTTGGCGCTAGCCATGGTCGAAGGGGCCGCGCTGCTCGCCGCGCGCTCTGCTGAAGATCCAGGGACCCTGGCCGATCAGGTTGCGAGTCCTGGTGGGACGACACGCAAAGGGCTGGACGTAATGGATGCTGATGGCCGGGTTGATGGTCTGTTGTTGGATGTGCTCGAAGCGGCAGCAACACGCAGCCGCGAAATGGCCGAGGAGGCGAAAGCCTAGGGTGGGTTAAATCTTGTCCTTGCGCAGATCGAAGACCATTTTCTGGTCACTTTCGGGCACCAAGCCCTCCAACACATGCCAAAAGCCGCTGACCGATTCCTGTCCAGCCGAAACATAGGCCGAGGACAGCTTGCCACGCAATTGGCGGAATAATTCGGCTTCCAGTTCCTTGCCTGTCGCGGTGAGGCGAAGCAGCTTTTGTCGTCGATCGACTTGGCCCGGAAGGGTTTCGATAAAGTCCCGGTCCTGCAACTCCTTCAGCACACGACCCAGGGATTGCTTGGTAATCGCCAATAGCTTGAGCAATTCCCCAACCGTGAGGTCCGGTTGGCGCGCAATGAAGTAAAGTGCGCGGTGATGGGCGCGGCCAAGCCCCTGTTTTGCCAGTTCCTGATCGATCGAGTTGGTCAGCCGTGTATAGCCGAAATAGAGCAGCTCCACGCCGCGTCGAATCTCGTCTTCGCGCAGAAAAAGCGGCGAAGCGCCTGGTGATGCAGAAGAGCGAGATACGTCAGTCATGTTGACGTATCTTGACAGGCTGATAAGAGGATTGCAAGATATTTGAAACAGGCCTCCAATTCCTCCAATGGATCGGCAAATAGATAGCGAAAGCAGAAACATATGGCAGATGTACAGAGCCTTGATTTCAGGATTGAGCCGAGCAGCACGCCGGTTCCTGCTGCTCAACGTACGCAATTACTTGAAGACCCCGGTTTTGGGACGTTGTTCACCGACCATATGGCGATCATCCGCTATAGCGAAGCCAAGGGCTGGCATGACGCCGCCATCCAGAAGCGCGAATCCATCGCGATGGATCCGGCCTCTTCCGTATTGCATTATGCCCAGGAAATTTTCGAAGGCATGAAGGCTTATCGGCTGTCTGATGGTGCGACCGCGCTGTTCCGGCCTGAAGAAAATGCTAGGCGATTTGCGGATTCGGCGCGTCGCATGGCGATGCCGGTCCTGCCCGAAGACATGTTTCTCCAGTCGGTGGAAAGGCTGGTTGATCTCGACCGCGAATGGTTCCCCTCGGTCGAAGGTGGCTCGCTCTATCTGCGGCCCTTCATGTTTGCGAGCGAAGTCTTTCTCGGCGTGCGGCCGGCAAAGGAATATCTCTATCTGGTCCTTGCATCTCCGGCGGGCGGATATTTCAAAAGTGGCGCCTCGGCGATTACGATTTGGGTGTCGCAAGACTATAGCCGCGCCGCGCCTGGTGGCACTGGCGCTGCGAAATGTGGTGGAAATTATGCCGCCAGTTTGGTCGCCCAGGCCGAAGCGATTGAGAAAAAATGCGACCAAGTCGTATTTCTCGATGCCGCGGAACAGAGGTGGGTCGAGGAGCTCGGCGGAATGAATCTGTTTTTCGTGATGGATGATGGCAAGTTGATCACGCCACCCCTGACCGGGACTATCCTGCCGGGAATCACGCGTAAGTCGATCATGACTTTGGCCCGCGAAGAGGGGCTTGAAGTTGTCGAGCAGCCCTATGCAATCGATCAATGGGAAGCTGATGCAGCCAGCGGGAAGCTTGTTGAAACCTTCGCTTGCGGAACCGCTGCGGTGGTCACCGCGGTGGGAACGGTCCGATCGAGCAAGGGTGAGTTTACCATAGGTAGCGGCGGACCGGGCCAATTGACGCAACGACTGAAGAACCGGCTGGTTGATATTCAGCGAGGCCTCGCACCCGATGAACATAATTGGGTAAAACGGCTGTTCTAAAAATTCACGACAACTGTCTCTTGCCCCCTGCGACTAAAGTGGATAGTAGGCCCGTTCACCAAGCGCTCAACAATCTGGGGGGCTGCTATCATTGGGGTGTCGCCAAGTGGTAAGGCAGCGGCTTTTGATGCCGCCATGCGCAGGTTCGAATCCTGCCACCCCAACCAAATTCTAAAAACCTATGTTACCGAGCTTTGGAGCATATCCGAGTGCTGCGTGAATTGCTTCAAATGGCCACTCGCGCAAATTATAGCTATCTGTAATGGAGCGGACAGGTCGGTTTTTCGAGGAAATCCACAATCGAGCCCCTGTTTGGAAACTCGCTATCCATGCGATCATCCTCTCGGAGTGTACCAGATCGGAGATGAATAGGCGCGCTCCTGTTGAATCTTGATGACATTATCTGGCAGCGTCTGACCAAATTTCAGAGCGTCATAGACGGGCCAAGTAGGTGTCGGGATTTCGAGTACTCGAACATAATAAAAGGCGTTCTGATCCTTATCAAAAGCCGGATCTTGCCAAAACGTCACCAGTTCGGGCGCACCGATGCTATTGTCCCATTTGCCGGTGGCCAGATCGACGCTATTGCCAACTGGAGCGAGTTTTCCGTCAGATCCAGCTTTGCGTTTGTCTGACTTGCTCCAGCTGACATCATAGATTTTCTCCTGCGATTTTCCGCTCGCATCAACCCAGCCTTTAATCACCTGGATGCGATCGAGGCTGGCGCTTTCCGGATCCATTGTTGCGGAGATGAGAAAGCTGGGCGTCCTGCCATTGCTTTCGGTCAGATTTTCGGAGACCAAATCACCCCCCATAGGCACGCCCTTGGCATAGCCAGTTTTAACAAGATCGCTTATATCATCTGCGACGAATTCAAATCCGCCAAAGAAACGCACCTGCATCCGCGGTCCGGTTGTCGCGTAGACTTCACGGCGCATCATCGCATCGAATATGGCTTCACGACTGTTACTGGTTGCCCAGACAGCGGCGTAACCGCTGGACATATAATGCCAACCGAAACGGCCCTCGCGGGTGCCGAGATTAAGGGGTTTTAATACGCGTCCTTTTTCGTTGAGTTCGCTACCGCTATGTTTGCCAAAGAAGTTATTCTCGTCAGCAGTGGCAAGGGACGTATGGCTGTCGGTCGAACCAATCATCCCGAATTTGAAAGGATTAGCTCCCACTTTTCGGGCAAATTCCAACCCACGTTTGAGAGCCTCGCGTGTGTAGCTCCCAGCATAGCCTTCCGACGCCATCTCTCTCGTGCAGCTCAGGTTGCATTGATCCCAACCGATATTCCCGAAATTGGCAAATTCATCATTGGGAGAAAGAAAGGGGTGGCTTTCGCTGTCTCCCTTGATCTGTGTGGTTTCAACAATTGGCTCGCGCAACGCCCGGGTCATTGCATAAGCGAGATCAATCGGGCTGCCATCATATCTTTGCATCGCAAACATTCTTCCGTTTGAGACATTGCTATTGTGGGGGATCGCCAGCATTCTCCCACCCGTGGCCTTTTCATACGCGGCCATATGGGCCCAAAGCTGCTCAGGATCTCCATCGGGGCCTTGCGATCCGAAAGGGATGACCTGTGTCGCCTTTTCCGCGCCGTCCCGGAACATCACCACACGGTGAAGATTATCGCCCCGCGGCATAGGCGTATATTCATATCCCATGAACGCAGTGAATATGCCGGGCTCATTATATCGATCAACGGTTTCACCATGAGTATTCCAGATCTCACCAATGCGTTCGGCGCTTTCCTGTGGATCAAATAGGTCCGCAGGAAGCGTACCATTTGCGGCACCGTCAGCAATTTCATTGACGACACGACGCGCACCTTCATCACTTTCGTGCATCATGTCATACCAACGGAGCAGAAATTTATCACCCAGCAAGGCAAAGCGCGGCGCATTATACAGTGTTTTTATCGCACCAAGCGCATCGCTATGATCAGCAATCACGAGAAAATCGAGAGGGCGGCTGAGTTTCGCCTTTGCTCCCTTTGACGCAATTACCTCTTCTCCCCGCGCAAAGCGCAATGCCATTTCTGCGTCCAGGCGGTCACCAAAGCCAAAAGCATCTATGCTGTTGTCCGTATGAAGGTGCGTATCGCCCCAGTAGACTTGCTCGGGATATTCCGTATTTATCACGGCCGCTTCGGATCGATTCTGGTTTTTGATCCCGTCATCGCAGCCAGAAACGAACAGTGCCGTAGCACAGGTGGCCAATGATAAATATTTTTGCATCATATTCCCTTTCATCGCAATCTTCGTGAAACTGTCGCGCCCGCCAAGTCAGAAAAATGGCCCGACAGCCTCGCTGCAGAAGAATATCCTCTGGCCTCAGGTTTTCCGGCAACCATTCGACGATGTCAGCGCTGCGCCATCAGAAGATGGAATTATGTTGGCCTCCATCGATAACAATATTCTGGCCAACGATAAAACGCGCCAGTGGGCTGCAAAGCAGAGCGGCCATTGGTGCCAGATCATCTGCTAGCCCGGAGAAGCCGGCAGGAATTTTATTATGCTCCAGAAAATGGTCCCGGACAATTTCAGGTTCATGCGGGAGCCCGAACGCGTCGGCGTAATGGCCCATGATTTCGGAAGCACCTTCGGTCTGGAACATTCCAGGCAGCAAATTGTTGATGATGACTCCGTGCGGAGCCACTTCGCGCGAAACACTGGCGGTATAGTTGAGTAGGGCGGAACGTGCGGGCCCGGACATCAAGCGCCAGATCATCGGGTTCTTGGCTGAAAAAGTAGCAATGTTGACGATCCGGCCCCAGCCTTTATCTTTCATCACTGGAATATAGTGGCGCATAATCTCGGTTGGGCCGATGAGCGCCGTTTCAATAGATTCCCGCCACATTTCCGGCGTAACCTTCAGAAAATCGCCATTGGGAGCGGGTGGCTTAATCGTAATCGAGAGAATATCAGGGTCCGGGCAGGCAGCAAATAATGCTGCGCGACCTTCTTCTGTCGATGAATCTGCAACAATTGGTGTAACCTTAATGCCATATTTTTCAGAGATGTCCTCGGCGGCTTGAACCAGCCGCACTTCGCGCCTAGCCGAAATGAATAGCTCGGTGCCGGCCTCCGCCAAACGCTCCGCCGTCGCACGACCCATTCCCGCGCTGCCGCCAGCCATCAGGGCTTTTTTACCTTTAATTTGCAGGTCCATCTAAATTCTCCTTTTTGGTTCCAATATGGTCACGAAACATAATTGTTCATTCAGCTGATTTACGCCGTAATCCTGCCTCATCGAGACGCCAGCGCAGCGTATCAATCCGGTCTTGTCCGAAAAATGGTTCTCCATCGAAAACCATCGTCGGAACGCCCCAATGTCCGGCCTGTTCCAACAGCTCGTGATTTTTCGCAATCTCGGCTTCACCGTCATATTGTTCGAGAGCAGCTTCTAACTCAGCCAGGTCTAGGCCGGCTTTAGCCACCGCACGCGCTAGATGATCGCCTTCGTTCCAATCGCTAGTCCCACCCCACAACAGTAACGCTACGTGATAGGCAAAATCGATGCCCTTTCCTCGTCGTTCGGCCTCGATACCTAGTTTTGATAGTCTCCAGATATAGGGTTGTTCAGCGGATACTTCGAAGGTTTCCCTGTCCTGGATCACGGGATCTGGCTTGGGCCAAGTCATGGGCAGCCCGAGGAATTTTGCGCGTCGATATGAGTCCATCACAATATATTGCGGACGTTTTTTGTCCTTTGCATCGAACACTGTAGCCTTGGCACGCAAAGCAATGGGCAAGACGGGGCGCAATGTCACTGACACCCGATAGTCTTCACGGAGCCGGATCAGGTCGGGTGTCACCAGATAGGAGTAGGGGCTTCTGAACGACCAGAATATGTCGATATTGTCTGTCATTTTCATATCTCCTTGAACTTGTTTGAACTTGTTTGCGGTTGGATGATTGGGGCTCATTTCCGGGTTGCGGTCTTGATTTTGCGCGCGACCCGCTCCGCAATCATCACACAGCCGAGATAGGTGTTGCCGGAAGGTATCGTGGGCATAACTGACGCATCTACGACTCTGAGGCCGTCAACACCCAGGACCTCACAATCGGCATTCAGCACCGAGCCCATCGGACAGGTTCCAGCCATATGGCCATAGCTGATGGTGATCAGATGTTTCGCTGAGGCGGGCCGCCAGAACAGCTCCAGACGTTCCGCCGCCAACTATCGCGATATGCTTCATATTCATATTCGGCCTCCCCGCTTTCCCAATTTCCGCTTGTCGAATCGGGTTGTATTAGGTAATATAACCTAAGTTTAGGTAATAGATACTAATTTGGCAACTCTTTTTTGAATTGGAGGATGAGGAAGGCTTTATGAAAACGCGTTCAAGAACAGCTGTCCGGATATTGGAGGCCAGCCGGGAGCTTTTTAATGAAAAGGGATATGCCGCGACATCAGTAACCGAGATCGCGGCGGCCTTGGGCATGTCTCAAGGCAATTTGACCTATCATTTCAAAACCAAGCGCGATCTCGCGATGCAACTCGAAGCGGATGTCCTGCAGGCGATGAAAACGCGGCGTGAGAGGCTCATTCTTGGCCCGCTAGCAGATGATTATGTCGAACATTTGCTGTTCGGAATGGAGCTAACATGGAGCAACCGCTTCCTGATGCGAGACCGTCTGCAATATGCAGGTGAACCCATTGGCCGACGTCCGGATTCCGAGCTTATGGCCGACTATTACGAACTGACCGCTCTGCTCGTACGAATCCGCGAACAGGATCTGTTCATCGGTGATAGCGCCCAGAATATCGATGTATTGGCAAGATCGCTGTGGATTGTGAGCCGATATTGGATTGATTATCTACGCGAGCTTGAAGGTTTGAAGACGGTCAGCTGGGCCGACCAGGAACGTGGCATACAGCATCATTTTGCGCTGCTGCTGCCCAATTTGAAAGCCTCGGCCAGGCGCGAATTTAATGCCGCGCTGGATCAGGCATCCAACCATTCCAAAATCCGCGAAACCAGTGATCCGAGACAATTGCTCGGTCGCGCGCGTGGGCCGCTATTGAGCGAGCGGTCGAGCGCAGAATCTGACAAACAACAAGGAGCCTGAAATGACCAATAAAATTGTACAGCAAGGCGATTACACCATCTATGGGATGTTCTGTTCCTATTTCACTAAGAAGCTCGAAACTTACTTTCGGGTAAAGGGAATACCCTATAAGTTCGTCGAGCTGGATGCACCGGGATTTGCGCAATATTCGCAAAAAGTCGGAGTGATGCAAATTCCACTGGTTGAATGTCCGGACGGATCATGGCTCTGCGATACTACGCCCCTGATTCAGGAATTTGAAGACGACTCTCGATATCTCGCTCTGCGCCCCAAAGATCCGGTCGCGGCATTTTGCAGCTATTTTCTAGAAGATTGTTTTGACGAGTGGTTGTGGGCGCCCGCCCTATATTATCGATGGGCGTTCCAGATGGACGAAATCCGGCGCAGTGAAGAATTTACCTATACGATAGCTGCCAACGGATTCAAATTTCCCCGCTTCCTATTGCGTCGCATTTTGACCTTTCGCCAAAAGGCCGTGCATCTGAAGGCCAATGGTATCGTCAGTCCTGCCCATGCCCGCCATGTTGAAGAACTTTACCTGGACCTGCTCGACTTGTTGCAACCGATCCTGAAGAAACGCCCGTTTCTGTTCGGGGATCGGCCCTGTGAGGCCGATATTGGCCTGCACGGTCCTGTATTCCCGCATTTTGCCAATGATCCGACTTCTCAAGAAATCATGCAAGTGCGCGCGCCGCATGTGTTCCGTTGGGTAGCTCGGCTATGGTCGACGCGGCCGGAAGAACTCGAAACCACCGCTGAAATCTCGTCCGTTCCAGATGATCTGAAACCTCTGATGCAGAAATTCGCTGGAGAGTATCTTCCTTATCTTGTCGCGAATAGAGAGGCGTTTCGGGCTGGGGCGGAGCGCACGCAATATACGCTTGGCAGCCTCGACTGGGATGTGGTGACAGCTCCGTACCGGGTCTATTGTCTCGCACAATTGCAGCAACGCTATCAGGCTCTCAATATTGAGCAACAATTGCGATGTAGCGAACTTGTCGGGGAAGACGCCAATGCGATCTTGTGCGGAGAGATATTCTGCCCACCTGAAATGCAAAATGTCACGGCAGCGATGCCCGCCAAATTGGCGGGCGACGAAGTCGTTTCGCGACACTGGCAAAAAAAGTCATGGTTCGAAAGATATCTCGAATCGTCTAGAATGAACAACCCCTCACAGCGCCGCCCCGAGATCAAGGAAGAGGGCACAAATTGGTTGCCCATTTATTTCAACCATCATCGCGCCAAATAGATCGCTTCCGCCGTCGATCAACTGGGAACTTTCAAGTGGTTTGAGATTGTTTTATCCAGCCGTAGATGTCGGATATTTTTCTCGGGAAACATGTCCTCGGCGCTAGGCCCGGAAGGCCGTTCACTGATATATATGTACAGGCAGAGTGAGCGTGGGAAGGGGTTGGTATTCCGGCGATCGATCCGGAGGCCACCGGTTAATATTGCGGTTAAACCAATCGAAGAGGCAATGCCTGGACTATATATCAGTTGTTGAGTTAAAAACTGGTGCGGACGGCGGGACTCGAACCCGCACACCCATTTCGGATAGCAGATTTTAAGTCTGCTGCGTCTACCATTTCGCCACGTCCGCACCTAGCAGTCCGGCTTTATACCGGAAGTCATGCGACAAGCATTATTGCGGCCGCCCGGTCAAGAGCAGAAACGGAAATCATCAAAAATAGTTTTTTAGTTAACGCCGGTTTAGACGTTCTCGTACTTCTTTGCCCGGTTTGAAATAGGGCACGCGTTTAGCTGGAACTTCAACAGACTCGCCTGTGCGTGGGTTGCGGCCCATACGTGGATTGCGTTGTCGCGTCGAAAATGCCCCGAAGCCCCGAAGCTCGACTCGGCCACCCTCAGCCAGTTTCTGACTGATTTGGTTAAAGAACAGATCTACGATTTTTTCGATTTCATCCGGCTTTAAATCCGGGTTTTCCAAAGCCAGTTTTTCCAGCAATTCGGAGCGTATCATTTGCGAACCTTTCCGATGATATAGCGATTCGGCCTGAACTTATGGCCTGCACACTGCGATTGAATAGATCGGACTAATTAAGCTCGAGATAGTGACAGAAATTGGCTCTGTTTTCAATGGTCTTGGCAGAATTGCAAAAATCCATTGTCTATCGCAGTTAGAAAATGAAAAAGCCCACCTCGACATCGAGGCGGGCTTTTTCAATAATTTGTAGATTGGTTTTTTTGGACTAGTCGTCTTTTTTCTTCAACGCTTCGCCAAGAATATCGCCGAGGCTGGCACCGGAATCTGTAGAACCAAACTGTTCGACAGCCTGTTTCTCTTCTGCCAGCTGATGCGCCTTGATTGAGAAGTTCGGTTTTTTCGAACGATCAAATCCGGTGACCATCGCGTCGAGCTTCTGACCAACTTGGAAACGATCAGGACGTTGCTCGTCACGATCACGGCCAAGGTCTGAACGTTTGATAAAGCCGGTTGCGCCATCGTCGCCAATTTGCACCTCGAGGCCGCCATCGCGCACTTCAAGAACGGTAACGGTCGCAACCGAACCTTTCTTCATGCCGCCAGTGTCGGCACCGCCCACAGCAGGAGCACCTTTTTCAAGTTGCTTCATGCCCAGAGAAATACGTTCTTTCTCGATATCAATATCGAGAACGATCGCTTTGACCTGTTCGCCTTTGTGATGCAGGTTCAGCGCGTCTTCACCGGAAATGCCCCAAGCGATATCGGACATGTGAACCATGCCGTCAACGTCGCCCTCGAGGCCAATGAACAAGCCGAACTCGGTTGCGTTCTTGACTTCACCTTCGACAGTGCTGCCGATCGGATGGGTGTCAGCAAAGTCTGTCCATGGATTGGACTGTGCTTGTTTCAGACCCAATGAAATCCGACGTTTTTCGGTGTCGACTTCCAATACGATCACTTCGACTTCCTGCGAAGTAGAAACGATTTTGCCAGGATGGACGTTTTTCTTGGTCCAGCTCATTTCGGAGACATGGACAAGACCTTCAATGCCGGCTTCCAATTCAACAAAGGCACCATATTCGGTGATGTTGGTGACTGAACCGTTGAGTTTCGTGCCGACCGCATATTTTTCGGTGGCGCTATCCCAAGGATCACTCTCGAGCTGTTTCATGCCAAGAGAGATACGCTGGGTGTCTTTGTTGATCTTGATGATCTGAACCTTCAGCGTGTCGCCGATATTGATCATCTCATTCGGGTGGTTGACTCGCTTGTAGGAAAGATCTGTAACGTGAAGGAGGCCATCAATGCCGCCGAGGTCAACAAATGCACCATAGTCAGTGATATTCTTGACCACGCCTTCGGTAACCTGACCTTCAGCGAGAGACTCGATAAGACCACTGCGCTGTTCTGCACGCGTCTCTTCGAGAATGGCGCGACGGGATACAACTATATTGCCACGTTTGCGATCCATTTTGAGGATCTGGAATGGCTGCGAAATATCCATCAACGGAGTCACATCACGCACGGGACGGACATCGACTTGGCTGCCGGGCAAGAAAGCGACTGCGCCGTCAAGATCGACTGTAAAGCCGCCTTTGACACGGCCGAAGATGACGCCTTCAACGCGATTGCCTTCATCATATTCTTTTTCAAGCTTGTCCCAGCTCGCTTCGCGGCGTGCACGATCGCGGGAAAGCATTGCTTCGCCGTTTACATTTTCGATGCGATCGACATAGACTTCGACTTCGTCACCGATAGCGAGATTGGCTTTTTGACCGGGAGCGGCGAATTCACGCAGCGCAACACGGCCTTCTGATTTCAGTCCAACATCAATGACAGCCATGTCATTTTCGATGCCGACAACGGTGCCTTTGACAACACGGCCTTCAAAGCCTTGGTCTTCGCCACCTAGTGATTCGTTTAAAAGTGCCGCGAAATCGTCGCGGCTTGGAAATGCCGTTGAGGCCATATAAGAGTTCCTTGATAGTCTTTTTTCGGGCCAAGCGGTTGGTTCCGCTGGTCTTGGACCAAAATTGCAACGGCCACCTCATGTGACTGCCGCATCCAACAGAAAAGCTGCGTTTTTGACAGACGAAAGAACAGGCAAAAATAGCAAAAGCTGCGCCAATCGCGGGCCGGCTACTCACCGTACCGCAAAGCACATCAGATTCTTGCTATGTCGGATCTATGTCGACCCGGCGACTTATTCTCGCATCCACCAAGGCAATTGCCTGCTGAACGGCGACGCGTATAGTCAAATCGCTCGTATCAAGCAAGTCTGCATCTTCCGCGGGTTTGAGCGGTGCAGCG
This sequence comes from Sphingomonadales bacterium EhC05, assembly GCA_001650955.1. Taxonomy (GTDB): domain Bacteria; phylum Pseudomonadota; class Alphaproteobacteria; order Sphingomonadales; family Sphingomonadaceae; genus Parasphingorhabdus. The sequence continues at coordinate 86,278 of LXYP01000027.1, read as the reverse complement.
GCGCGGTTTTGGTCGCGTTCATCTCGTCTCAAAATATCTGCTAGAATATCCTCGTAAACAGCGGGCTCGCCGCGCGATTTCATTTCACTGAATCTACGCAAGGCACGAGCCTCGGGTTTCGCAATTACAAACAATTTTGCATCTGCATCCGGGGCAATGACAGTGCCAATGTCACGCCCATCGAGAACAGCACCGCCCGGCTGGTTGGCAAAGTCCTTCTGGCGTTTGTCGAGAGCGTTCCGAACAGCAGGATGAACCGAAACACGGCTCGCGAGGCCGCCAACTTCCTCGCTCCGTAAGCCGGGTTCAGCCAATAGATCGTTGTGAAATCCACATGCGGCCAAAGCCTCTGAGGCGTCATCGGCATCGCCTCCCTGGGCACGCAGGGTCCAACCGACCGCTCGATACAGCAAGCCAGTATCAAGGAGAGGCAGACGATAATGATGCGCCAATTGTCTCGATATGGTGCCCTTGCCCGACGCGGTTGGCCCATCCACTGCAATGATCATTTTTTCACCAATTCTGTAAGCAGATTTTCAAATCCCGGGAAACTTGTCTCGACGGGATTCATGTCATCGACAGGCGCACCGCCTTTTGTGACCAGACCTGCAATGGCAAAACTCATCGCGATGCGGTGATCAAGAGCTGTCTTTATCGTGACTTTCTTTTGGGTCACTGAAAGAGCTTTGCCGCCACTGCCATTGATGATCAGTCCGTCGTCTTTCTCGGTTACATCAACTCCCAATATGGCCAATCCTTCGGCCATTTGGGTCAGCCGATCAGATTCCTTAACCCGCAATTCGTGCAGACCGCTGGTTTTTGTGCGACCGTTAGCCAATGCGGCAGCGACAAACAGAATCGGAAATTCATCGATCATGGTTGGGGCGATATCCGCCGACACATCTATGCCGTTTAGAGCGCTATGCCTGACGTGGATGTCAGCCACGGGTTCGCCGCCAACCGTGCGTTTTTTCTTGAACTGGATGTCGCCACCCATTTTTTGCAAGACGGCGAAAAGGCCCGCGCGGGTCGGGTTGATTCCGACATTCTCGACAATCACATCCGAGCCGGGAACCAATAAGGCCGCGACGACTGGAAAGGCAGCGGAGGATGGGTCGCCCGGAACTTTGATCTTCTGCGGAGACAGGTCTGCCTCTCCGGTCACGGAAATAGTCCGGATACCATCTTTGTCGGTTTCCGTCGAAATATCCGCTCCAAAGCCTTTGAGCATGGTCTCGCTATGATCGCGGGTTGGGACTGGTTCGATGACGCGCGTGATGCCTGGAGTGTTGAGACCCGCGAAAAGGATTGCCGATTTTACCTGAGCGGAGGGGACCGGCAGGTGGTAGTCTAGCGGCACAGCGGGACAGATACCGCGGACTGTCAGGGGTAAGCAGGCCTTGTGATCGGATGTTTGTCGTGCTGTGATATCCGCTCCCATCTCGCTCAGCGGGTCTATCACTCTCCCCATTGGACGTTTGGACAAACTCGCGTCACCGACGAATGTTGCGCTAATATCATGTGCGGCGATCAGTCCCATAAGGAGCCGTGTTGAGGTGCCGCTATTGCCCATTTCAAGCGCAGTTTCAGGTTGCATCAGTCCGCCGACACCGACTCCATTGACTGTCCAGACATCATCGTTTTTATCGATCGTCACACCCATTGACCGCAATGCTTCTGCAGTAGCGAGCACGTCTTCTCCCTCGAGCAAGCCTTCAATTCTGCTTTTACCAACTGCAAGTGCAGACAGGATCAATGCCCTGTGCGAGATCGATTTGTCGCCGGGTACGCGTACCTTCCCGCTCAGTGGACCTGATGGCTTGAACATGGTCTGACGTATTTTACTGGGGGTCATGGACTAACTTTGCTTAGAGCTTAGCACGATGATTCGTGCAGGATATCGAAACGGCTTTTGACAGCGCGGCTTTGCTATGGCAAGGCGCGCCCGAACTGATCGGTCGATTCAAATATCACTTGAATCACCGCAAAGCATAGCTAACTAGCAACGACTCGATATAGATAGGATTTGGAACCAGCCATGGTGAAACCAGAATGGGGCGGCAAAAGAACTTGCCCGAAATGCGGAACACGATTTTACGATCTCGGTAAAGAAGATCCGGCGACCTGCATTGAATGCGGTGAAAGCTTTACGCCTGAAACGGTTCTGAAATCCAAACAGCCGATGCCGTTTGAGCAATCGCCCAAAAAGGACGCTAAAAAAGAAGCGGACGCGGTCGATGATGATGATTTGGATGTCAATATAGACGATGATGAACCGTCCCCGGACAATGAAGTTGATCTTGGCGGTGACGATGATCTCGGGGTTAGCAAAGGCAAAGGCGACGATGATCCTGCCGACACCTGATTTTTGATTTGCTTTTTGGAGCGCGCTTGGATTAAACGCGCTCCGTTGATGGGGCCTTAGCTCAGCTGGGAGAGCGCTTCGCTGGCAGCGAAGAGGTCAGCGGTTCGATCCCGCTAGGCTCCACCAATTTTTCAGGTCTTAGCCGATTCGCGTGATCGGTGATCTGAAATTCTTAGTCGTCAACGACGGGCCCGCAGCGGGCGATTCTCGCAATCTGTTCTCCGGCATATTTGAGAGCGAGCTGACTTCCATGACCAAATTGCCAGTCCACTATGATGCGATCATCCTCGGCGCTGGCGGAGCAGGCTTGATGTGCGCCGCTGTGGCAGGCCAGCGTGGCAGAAAAATCTTGCTTATTGATCATGCGGATCAGCCGGGAAAGAAGATATTGATTTCGGGCGGTGGACGATGCAATTTCACCAATATTCATACCGCTCCGGACAGATATATTTCACAGAATCCGCATTTCGCCAAATCGGCGTTGAGTCGATATTGCGCCAATGACTTTATCGGACTTGTCGAGAAATATGGCATTGCTTGGCACGAAAAGACGCTGGGGCAGCTGTTTTGCGATCAATCGGCCAAGCAGATTGTCGCGATGCTGATGGACGAGTGTCCGGCCGAAAATGTAACATTGTCACTGGGGAAATCAATCACCAGCGTCGATCGCGACGGTGATCGCTATGTCGTCGAATATGGCGGACAGAAGGCTTACGCGCCATCTCTGGTGATCGCCACGGGCGGTCCGTCTATCCCCAAAATGGGAGCAACCGGATTTGCCTATGATCTGGCCCGGCAGTTCGGCTTGAAGATAGTGGAGCCACGTCCGGCATTGGTTCCATTGACACTTGGCGGCGAAGAAACGCTCTTCCGCGAACTTTCGGGCGTGGCGGCGCCGGTGATTGCGAAATGTGGCAAAACTCAATTTCGAGAAGCCGCGCTGTTCACCCATAAAGGCCTCTCCGGCCCGGCGATTTTGCAAATCTCTTCCTATTGGCAGCATGGCGAACCGGTTACGGTTGATTTTCTTCCTGACCTTTCGAAGGACTGGTTGCATCAAGCCAAGCGCCAATTGCCTCGGATCACTCTAAAAAAAGCAATCGGTACGCATTTGCCCGCGCGGCTATCTGATACTTTGATTGAACGAATCTCGCTAGCGGGGGAACTCGGCAATCTTGCCGATATCAAGCTAGAAGAGGCGGCAAGACGCCTCTCCAACTGGCGCTTCATGCCGAATGGCACCGAGGGATTTGCTAAGGCAGAAGTCACGGCGGGCGGCATCAGCACGGCGGAATTGTCGTCGAAAAATATGGAAGCTAGGCAAACACCCGGACTCTATGCTATTGGCGAAGCCGTTGATGTGACCGGCTGGCTCGGTGGCTATAATTTTCAATGGGCTTGGGCTAGCGGCGTTGCTGCTGGCGAAGCCCTCTAACCAACAGATATTTTATCACAAACCCCAGGCGAATGGCATTTCCTTGGCGGCGCTAAACTTTATGCCACGGAAACTCGAAGCTATGCCTTTTTCAAAACTCCCCCCGCTCATCGCCGATGCACTTGTCGCTCGCGAATATGATAAACCAACCGCTGTGCAGGCTGCGGTGTTGGAACCGGAAACAGAAGGTCGCGATCTGATCGTTTCCGCCCAGACCGGTTCGGGCAAAACGGTGGCCTTCGGTCTCGCCATGGCACCACAGTTGCTTGATGATAATGGTCGTTTTCCATTTTTGGTTGAGCCATTGGCTTTGGTCATTGCACCAACCCGGGAGCTGGCGTTGCAGGTTAGCCGCGAGTTGAAATGGCTTTATGAAGGCGCGGGCGCGAAAATCGCGACCTGTGTCGGCGGAATGGATGCTTCCAAGGAACGTCGTACGCTAAGGCAAGGTGCACATGTCATTGTTGGCACACCTGGCCGTTTGCGCGATCATCTGGAACGGGGGGCATTGGACCTCTCAAAGCTGCGCGCAGCGGTACTTGATGAAGCCGACGAAATGCTCGACATGGGATTTCGTGAAGATCTCGAAGAGATTTTGGACGCGACGGCCGAAGACCGGCGAACACTTATGTTCTCAGCAACAATACCAAAACCGATTATCAATCTGGCCAAGCGCTATCAGAATGATGCGATGCGCATCTCGACCGTTGGCGAAGATCGTGGTCACGGCGATATTGCCTATCAGGCTATAACCGTAGCTCCTGCCGACACGGAAAATGCGGTGGTCAATCTGCTGCGTTTTCATGAAGCCGAATCAGCCATGCTATTCTGCGGAACGCGAGAGGCTGTCCGTCGCTTGCACACCAGCTTGGTAGACCGTGGGTTCAGCGCAGTGGCGCTATCCGGTGAACATACCCAGGCCGAGCGGAATCAGGCAATGCAAGCATTGCGCAGCAAACGTGCTCGCGTATGCGTGGCAACTGATGTCGCTGCGCGTGGTCTGGATCTGCCAACCCTGTCACTTGTTGTTCACGTTGAGATCCCTCGTGACGCAGAGGCATTGCAGCACCGTTCCGGTCGTACCGGCCGTGCAGGCAAGAAGGGTACCGCGGTACTGATCGTTCCCTATCAGCGACGCAAGCGGGTTGAATCCATGCTGCGCGGGGCAAAAATCGATGCCGAATGGAAAGATGCACCCACCCGCGCCGATATCCGCAAAAATGATGCAGAGCGGTTGATCGAGGCCTTGCTTCAGCCGGTAGAAATCGACGAAGATGACCTGGCCCTTGCAAAACGTCTGATGGCGGAAAAAACGCCAGAGGAAATTGCCGCCATGTTGGTGCAATCTCATCGAGCGAAAATGCCAGCTCCCGAACAGATGCTGGATCGCGGCGCCCAGTCCCAACCTGCAGCGGGTGGACCACGGCCAGGCTTTGAAGATACTGTCTGGTTCAAAATGAACGTTGGCCATAATCAGCGTGCCGATGCTCGCTGGATATTGCCAGTGCTTTGCCGTCGGGGTCACATCACGAAGAATGAAATTGGTGCGATCCGGATCAATGGTGATGACACGTTGTTCGAAATTCCGCGGCGCGTGGTCGACAAATTTACTTCTGCGATTGCCGAAAAACGGGAGACTGGCGGCGACGATACTGATGATATTACGATCACCAAATTTGAAGGCAAGCCGCGCGACGAAGCCAAGCGCAATCGCAAAGGCGGACGCCGGGACAATGCTGGCGGCGGCGGAGGCCGGGATTATAGCAATGCCAGCAAGAAATTCGGTGGGAATAAATTTGGCGCCAAAAAATTCGGTGACCGCAAAGGCGGCGGCGGAAGTTCAGAAGGCCGGGATTTTGGTGATAAGAAAAAATATGGCAACAAATCATCCGATGGCGGTAAGCCCTATGTGAAACGTAAGCCTTCAGGCGACCGTGAAGGCGGCAGTGAAGCTGGTGGCAAACGTGAATTTGGTGATGGTTTCAAAAAGAAGTCCGATTTCAAGGGCGACCGAAAATCTGGACCGAAAGGTGATTTTGGCGGCAAGAAGAAGCCGCATCGCGGTAAACGGCCGTTTGAGGGCAAGCCGCGGTCTGACTGATCCGACTGATGACAAAACGCCATGACTGATGCCATTCAAATCTTTGTGGATGCCGATGCTTGTCCGGTTAAGGATGAGATTTATCGGGTGGCCTATCGTCACGAAGTGGCGGTGATTGTCGTCAGTAACAGCCATTTTCGCGTGCCAGCCCATCCACTGGTTAGTCGTATTGTCGTCAGTGATGCGTTTGATGCTGCTGATGATTATATTGCCGAAAGGGCGGCTGCGCGCACTGTGGTTATCACCTCTGACATCTTGCTGGCGGACCGTTGTGTCAAAGCCGATGCTTCGGTGCTTGCTCCAAATGGCAGGCCGTTTACAGCCGATTCAATCGGTGCGGCGGTGGCCACACGCGCGATAATGGCAGATTTGCGAGCGGGCATGGGCACGGAGAACATCGGAGGACCGCCGCCGTTTACCAAGGCAGATCGGTCCAAATTTCTGTCTGCCCTCGACGATATTCTGGTGCGTTTGAAGCGCCAAGTCTAGTCGATTGTAACTCTGAACGTCAGTGCAAAATTGTCGGTTGGGCCGATCTTTTCGGCGGTAACTGTAATCGTTGACCCTGCAATCGATGCGGTAATATCGTCGGTTTCCGTGCCATCGGAACTATCATCATCTTCGAAGGTGTTGGCCGAATCACAATTGGCTCCGCTGTTCATCGATTCTGCAATATAAGTGAACGGGCCGACGAGATTGTCGGTAACGGTGACGTTTTCAGCCGTGCCACTTCCGGAGTTGCTGATGAACAGGCAATACTGCACGGTGGCATCTGGAATGCGTTTCCATTTGTCGGCGGGACTGATCGGATCGTTCAAAACTTCGCTGAGCTTGGTGATGCTGATCGTCGTTTCCGGTTTGCAGAAGGTAAAGTCGTGGATCGACATTGCCTGATTGCCTGAACTGGTCGGGGTAGTGGGCTGATAATTACCATAGACTATGGTCACCGAGTCCACGGGAGAGGTAAAGGTTACGACGACATTCCCAAATTCTTGCGTACCGCTTGAGGAGCCGTCGCCAATCGCCGAGTTGCCGCTGATATAGTTGGCGGTGTTGTTCGATAATGTTGGTAGCACGGTCGCGCCGTCAAACTCACCCGTCACGGTGACCATATCGGTGAACTGATTGTTGCCGAAATCAATGTCAAAAATTGTGAACTGCAAGCCCGGAACTGCAGTCGGTAATTCCAACGTGGTGCTGGAGGAATGGGTTTCATTCCCGTTGTTCATGAAAAAATACAGTGCACGGGTTCCTGCCGCACCTCCACCCGTGTTGCTCGTTGTTATCTCAGGCGTTGAATTTGTAAAGCCGCCAGGTGGTTCTGCAATTGTAAATTCGATCTCACCGATACCGGTTACTGTATAGGTTTCGTAGAGCGAACCAGACGGATTCCAAGTCGTTGGTGATCCCCAGCTGAATTGCAGCTGATTGGAAATCGGACAAACGTTCGTGAGCGGCGGGACATAGCCGGGAAGCCGCGTTCCTGCGGTAAAGCTGACAGAGGCATAGTCATCCTCGCTAGTGACTCCATTATTGGGAGTTGAATCGGAATCAAATGCCGTTGAGCTGCGAATTTGAGCGCTATTGGTAATGGTTCCCGACGTAGCGGTTATGGTAACACTCAATTCGATCGAAACGGTTTGTCCGGGCGCAATGGCTGTCCCTAACGTCCAGACTCCACCACTATATGTGCCGGTTCCCGAAATTCCGGTAAGACTAACGCCCGAGGGCAGTGTGTCACTAACCGTAACACCGGTGGCCGTAAGCGCGGAGATCGTCGAGTTGGTCACCGACAGGCTATATGTTCCGGAGTTTGAGGATGTCGCTCCGAAACTCTTGGTGAGAGACAGATCGGCAAATGGCGGGAGCTGCGTGATATATAAATCTGCCTGGCGGAACGATCCGACGTCAATACCCTGTTGGTCACAAATCCGAAGAGTCCATGTGCCTTGCGCATCTTCGCCGTCGAAGGCCGACAAGCTGTTCTGAGGTATTTTTGTGCTGTTATAGATGGGCGTCAATGGGTCACTGGACGTGTGAGAGGCGATGGTGCCTCCCGTCGCCTCATCATCGAACCGGACGTTCAGATTATTTGCACCTCCACCGACAAAATCCATCAATGTCACGATGGTGCCTGTCGGCGAAGTCAATGTGATCTCCAGGTCACGACGGTAGGTGTGATCCAGCAGAATTCCGATATCTACATCACCGACTTCGTAGCTCGAACCGACACTGAATGTGCGATTGACTGTCGCGGGGCAAGCATTGTCGGGAATGGCAATCGTACTACTATTGGAATAGGTTGTGATCGTCTGGGCCTTGGCCTTCTCGGCGGGAAACAGCGCGACGAGGCATAGGCATAGAAATCCGGACACGAACGTGCGGAAGGTCAACCGGCTTTCACCTGCGATCATATTCCCCAAAATCATAGGTTTTCCTTACCCGAAGTCGGCTAATTATTGGTTAACCATTAGGCTGGAGTGACTTGATTTTACAGGAGTTACTGCTGGTTTTTCGAGGCGCCGCAATTGATGATCGGCAATGATGGGTGTTGGTGAATCTATGCCGGATTCCAATCGCCACGGCCGGCCATCCACAGGCTGATCGCCGCGATCGCGGCGGTTTCGGCCCGCAATATCCGCGGACCAAGCGAAACGGCTACCGATTGGGGCAGGGCGCGGATCATTGCGTTTTCGTCATCAGAAAAACCGCCTTCTGGGCCGATCAGGATTGCGGCTGGACCATCATGGGCGACCAGCGCTTTGCGAAAGCTGCCAGCACCGCTGTCGTGGATTCGTTCATCAGCAAAGAAAAGATGGCGTTCTGCAGGCCAATTTTTCAGCGTTTCGGTCAGTTTTATCATCGGATCGAGCGAAGGTAAGGCGGTGCGCTCACATTGTTCTGACGCTTCGATCATATGGGCGCGTATCTTCTCTGGACTGATGCGAGGATTTTGTGTTCGCTCGGTCTGTACCGGAATCAATCTGGCAATCCCTAGCTCGGTTGCTTTCTCGGCGATCCAGTTGAACCGGTCTTTTTTAATTGGCGCTGCGCAAAGCCACAGATCGGGAACAGTTTCCCGGTTTCGAGTCTTGCCGTCGATCAGCAGGATCAAGTCGCGCTTACCGAGCGTTGTTACATGGGCGAGATATTCACCGGTGCGGTCGTCGAACAATTTTACTGGGGCACCGACTTTGATCCGCATAACCTTCAGCAGATAGTGAGCGTGGCTGCCATCGAGGCGGATTTCTGATCCCTCGGATAGTTCCACATCGACATAAAGTCGCGGCGCACTATGGGGTGGGTAGGCGGGCGTAGCAGGCATGGCAGCTCTCGAATATCCAAAAACCGTTGGCATTGAACCTGTCGAAATGCGGCTATCGGTCTAAAAAACGGGCTTCGACAAGTTCGAGTCTAAAGCTATAAGGCATCTATGTCATCCGACTTTCAATCAATCGTACCAGATACTGAGCATAAAGGCTTTATCGGGTTGTTGCCCAAAGCAGCACAGCCGTTTGCTCTGCTTGCTCGCTTTGATCGACCAATTGGTTGGTGGCTGCTGTTCTGGCCATGTGCCTGGAGCGTCGCGCTGGCGGGCGTTCTCCCGGGCTCGTTCGGCGGATCCTGGGCCAATCTGAGCCTTGTGGCGATGTTTCTAGTCGGCGCTATCGCAATGCGCGGGGCGGGATGCGTCTATAATGATATCATTGACCGTGATCTCGATAAGAAGGTTGAACGTACGGCCAGTCGGCCGCTCGCGAGCGGCGCAATGACATTGAAAGCCGCCTGGATATGGTTGGCCATCTTATGTTCCATCGGTTTGCTCATTTTGCTGCAATTGAATCTGATCGCGCAGCTTGTCGCTCTCGGCAGCCTGGCCTTGGTGGCAGCTTATCCCTTCATGAAGCGCATCACCTGGTGGCCGCAAGTTTGGCTCGGAATGGTATTCAGTTGGGGTGGGCTCGTCGGTTGGCTTGCCGTGGACCCGCAATTTAGCTGGTCGATGATCGCGCTATATGTTGGGACGATCTTCTGGGTGATTGGTTTTGACACGATCTACGCGTTGCAAGATCGCGAAGATGACGCGCTTGTGGGAATCCGCTCGAGCGCTTTGCGTCTGGGACGCAATGTAGCTTTTGGCGTGCTGGTTTTCTATCTGCTCGCGCTTGCCGCCTGGGCGATCGCGATTTGGATCATTCGGCCCGACTATCTGGCGCTGGCGGCACTTGTACCTATAGCGATCCACCTGTTCTGGCAGATTGCTACATTAAAAACCGACGACGGTGAGGACGCGCTGAACAAATTCCGTTCCAATCGATTTGCCGGCTTCCTGATGTTTCTGGCCTGTTTGGTCATAGGCACGAGCGTCTAGCTAGAAAAAATCGATTGCTGCTTGCAACTGACACAGTTTCTGGCATCTTTAATGGATCAGTTAAACCACCCTCCCGGAGTTCGTTATGAAACAACGCCGCCTTGGCCGCAGCCCGATTTATGTATCCGAAATCTGTATGGGTACGATGACATTTGGCAGCGGTGCAGATGAAGCCATGTCTCGAAAGATCATGGATCTCTCGGTGGACGCAGGGATCAATTTTTTTGACACAGCCGAAAATTATCCGGTGCCACCAAAACCCGAATGGGCCGGTGAAACCGAGAATATTGTTGGCCGCTGGATGAAGGACAAGGATCGCGACAGCCTGATCATCGCAACCAAGGTCTCCGGCCCGAGCCATGGCTGGATTCGTTCGGCCAAGCGCGCCGGTATGACCGCGATGGACCGCCACAATATCGTCAAGGCCCTGGATGAGAGCCTCAAGCGCTTGCAGACGGATTATATCGACTTGTACCAGACCCACTGGCCGGATCATGGCACCGCTTATGACGAGACGATGGAAGTGCTCGACGAGGAAATGCGCAAGGGCAAAATTCGCGCGATCGGTTGTTCCAACGAAACCAGCTGGGGATTGATGAAGTCGCTCGAAGCATCCGAGCGCTTGGGCGTCGCGCGCTATTGCACCATTCAGAATAATTTCAGCATGAATAACCGGCGGTTTGAGGACGAATTGGCGCAAGTGTGCGAGAAAGAAGGCGTCAGCCTGATCCCTTATTCACCGCTGGCCGGTGGCGCATTGTCCGGAAAATATAATGATGGCGCAACTCCCGAAGGCGCGCGCTTTTCTGCCTATCTCAATCTGGGTGGGCGGCAAAAGAAAATGGCGGAACGTTTCGTCAATCCCAAGACCGAGGAATCGACCAAACGCTTCATGGAAATCGCCAAAGAGCTCGGTATCGCGCCGGTGACGCTGGCAACGGCCTGGTCCAAGCAGCATGATTTTGTTGCTTCCACGATCGTCGGCGCCACGCACACCGATCAGCTCCCGGATATTTTCGCAGCAGCCGATCTCGAACTGGATGCGGATGTGATGAAGCGGATCTACAAGATCAGTCGGGAAATCATGTATCCAATGGGTTGAGCACCCGAAGTCAAACTGAAGAAAGTCCTGCCATGAACCGTTTCCTTGAACATTGCGGTGCCAAATATCCGATTGTCCAGGCCCCGATGGGCTGGATCGCGCGATCCCGGCTCGCATCCGCTGTGTGCAATGCAGGTGGATTGGGGGTTATCGAAACCTCGTCCGGCGAAACCGAAAATTGCATGGCCGAAATTGCGAAGATGAAAGATCTGACGGATGCGCCATTCGGCGTGAACCTGCCGATCATGTTCCTCAAGGACCCTGCGATACTGGATCATATCTGTGGATCGGGTGTGAAATTTGTGACGACTTCGGCGGGCAGTCCGCGCAAATTTGTCGGACCGCTGCAAGAGGCGGGAATCATCGTCTATCATGCGGTGCCAACCGTTGCCGCGGCCATGGGCTGCGTTGAAGCGGGAGTTGATGGGCTGGTGGTTGAAGGCGCTGAAGGCGGCGGCTTCAAGAATCCGGAAGAAGTTTCGACCTTGGTTTTGCTGCAGGCCATCCGCCGGCAAACCGATATCCCGATGATCGCAGCTGGCGGAATCGCTGACGGCAAGGGCATGGCAGCTGCCTTTGCTTTGGGCGCGGAAGCCATCCAGATGGGCACACGCTTTGTATCGAGCGCCGAAAGCCCGGTGCATATGAACTATAAGAAGGCGATTATCGATGCCAAGGAAACCGGTACCTATGTCCTGAACAAGAAAGCTTCCCCGTGTATTCGCGCCCTGAAAACCGAGCGAACCGCGAAAATATATGAAGATGGCCTGATGCCGGCAGATACGTTCAAGGGTATTCAGGATGTGTATTTTGGCGGTGATATGGAAGCCTCGGTTGGTCTCGCCGGACAATCATCCGGTTTGATTGACGAGGTAAAAACTGCCAAACAGATTATCGACGAAACGGTGGCGGAATTTTTCAAGATCACCGAACGAATGGGCGCTTTGAACGCCGAGAATTTTTAAGAAAAATATAAGAGGAATTCCAATGACTATTGAAAATGCAAAGCAACTTTTCTCCACCGTAACCGAAGATGGCAAATCGATATTGTCGATCGAGCCCTATGATGTGCCTGAACTGAAAGAGCATGAAGTCGTGGTTCAGATGGAAGCGGTGCCGATCAATCCTTCCGATCTTGGTCTGCTGACCGCGGCGGCCAATATGGAAACCGTGCGCAGCGAGACTGTCGACGGATGTCCGGCTCTGGTTGCCGATGTCGATCCGGTGATGCAGCCCTTTTTCAAAGGCCGTGCGGGCAAGAAGCTTTCCGCTGGCAATGAAGGTGCCGGTACCGTCGTCGCCGCTGGTTCATCTGATGCAGCGCAGGCCTTGATGGGCAAGACGGTCACGATCGTTGGCGGCGAAATGTATCGCACCCATCGCGTCATGCCCGCGATGATGTGTGTCCCGCTCCCTGACGGCGCTGCGGCCAAGGAAGGCGCTTCGCTTTTCGTTAACCCAATGACCGTACAGGGCTTCCTCAATACGATGCGGGCTGAAGGCCATGAAGGGCTTGTCCACACCGCGGCGGCGTCTAACCTCGGCCAGATGCTTGCCAAGCTTTGCTTGAAAGAAGGCGTGCCATTGGTCGCTATCGTACGGAGCGATGCGCAGAAGAAGATCCTGACCGACATTGGCCTCACGCACGTGATTGACAGCACCAAGGCTGACTTCATGGAACAGCTGATCGCGGCACTTGCCGAAACCGGCGCGACGCTTGGCTTTGACGCCATTGGCGGCGGCAAGATGGCGAGCTATATTCTGACCGCGATGGAAAAAGCAGCAGCAGTCCGCGGCGCGGAATTCAGCGTCTATGGCTCCACCGTCAACAAGCAAGTCTATATCTATGGCCGCCTCGACACCGGCGAGACCATCCTCGGCGGTGGCCTTGGCCTCTATTGGGGCGTTGGTGGCTGGTTGCTCACGCCGCATCTCGAAAAGGTTGGCATGGAGCGGATGATGGAAATGCGCATGTATACGGTTGCAGAGCGCAACGGCATTTTTAACAGCGAATATAGCAGCGAGATCAGCCTCATGGACATGATCGATCCGGATGTTGCCAAAGGCTATGAGAAGAAGGCAACCGGTGAAAAAGTGCTGGTGAATCCGAGCCTTTAGAAGCTCACGCCATTTGTTCCGCCATCCCGATATTGGTTCGGGATGGCGGGCCATTTCGCATGATCAAAAGCGCTGATGCCTTTATCATTTGTCAGCCGAACTCTTACCCGAATATCATTGCAATTCGGGATGTGAGTAATCTCCAGAATAGCCTCACGCCGAACGTTTGATAGTTCGGTGCATCATCGGGCAGGGGCAGGTCAGAATCGCGGAACCGCATCTGCGTCCGCATCTCGACCGACGGCGCATCGCCCTCGAACCGCCTGGCATAGGCGGAGGTCCAATGGCCTTTTGAAAATTTCAGGAACATGGCGGTGTTACAGCAGGACGCCACCATCCGATCAGTCGGCGCATCCGGCCTGTTCTTATAGGCTCGCAGCAGATCGGCTCTCTTGGTGCAGCTGAACCGATCGTCGCGATAGGTCAGATAATGGGAACCGCCATCGTCATCTCGGACTTGGGCAGCGCCATCAAGCGCTTCCACCATATCCGCGCCTGCCTGACAATCATCACAATAGCAGACACCGCTGATGATCGGCCGGCCGACGCCCTGACATTGCACTTTGCCGCATTGGCAGGTGGAGATCAGGATATCGTCGGCCATATTGGATGTTTAGCGGTTCAACTGTAATCCGTCACCCCGGACTTGTTCCGGGGCCAGAGCGACAATGCGTCAATGTGATGCTTGCCGCTCTGACTCCTGAACCAAATTCTGGATGACGACCCCTTCTCCTTCACCGGAGAAGAGCGTCATTCATAGCTTACCACTTCCCACTCGATGCCGTTCCAGTCGAAGAAATAGAAGCGCCGTCCGGGATCATAGTCATCATGGCCGAAGGGCTTGAGCCCGGCCGCGACGACCTTGGCTTCGACGGCATCGAGATCTTCGACGGTCACGCCGATATGGTTCATCGGTTCGCCCTTGTTGAACTTGGGGTCTGCAGCGTGAACTGTCGGGTTGCTATAGAGCGCGATATATTGCTCATCCGTCCCGATGTGGATTGTGTGGCCAGCCGACATTGATGGCCCCTCCCACCGGATATGCCAGCCAAAGAGATCGTGTAGCAGGGCGGCGCTCCTGTGCGGGTTGCTGACCGTGATGTTGGCGTGTTCCAATTGTCCGGGTTTCATATTCATTTCCTTTCTGCTTGATTGATTGGTCGATCCGCCAGGGCGGGAAGCGGCGATTGTCGCCGCCGTGAAACAGACACAGCGGGTTGCCGGCGGGATCGCGAAGCCGCGCTTCGCGCCAGCCCCAGCTCTGGTCTGTGGGTTGCGAATCAAAGACGATGCCATGGGCAGTGAGCGCGGTGACGGTCTCGTCCAGTCGATCCAGTTCGAAATAGGTGACGGTCGAGGCTGCGCCGATCTGCTCCACCATATGGATCGAGAAAGTCTCCCCGGTTGGCGTTTCAAACCGGGCATAGCGCGGCGGGGCGTCGACGATCTGAGTCAGGCCGAGCGTGGTGTAGAATGCCACTGAGCGGTCATAGTCGAGGCATCCGACGGTTATCTGGTTGAGCTTCATTGTCTGCGATCCTTCTCTTGTGATCAATCCATTGGAGGCATTGGAGGCGGTTTTGGCCTTGAAAACAAAGGCCTGAGGCCGCGCTCACTGTCCCTGCTTGCGATTCGTACAACCTCAAGCTAAGTTGAGGTCAAGAGATTATTTTTCTTCCTTGTCGACAGAAGGAGGGGGGCCGGTCGAAGGCTGGTGCTGGAGTGTTTTGAGATAGATTGCCCCTCCGTCAGCCTTGCAGGCTGCCACCTCCCAATTGCTTCGCAACACGGAGGACATATTGGAGATGATTATGCCCGAAACCAAAGCCCTGACCATCGGCGCGCTTGCTGCCCGCACCGGCCTCTCGGTCTCCGCCATCCGCTTCTATGAAGAAAAGGGTCTGGTCGAGCCCTTCCGTTCGAGCGGCGGTCAGCGGCGCTTCCTGCGTTCGGACATCAGACGACTGAGCTTCGTCCTGATCGCCCAGCAACTCGGCCTTAGCATTGGCGAGATCGAGCATCTGCTCGCCAATCTCCCCCATGGCCGCACCCCCACGCAGGCCGACTGGACCCGGATCAGCAAGGCGATGCGCATGGTGATCGAGGCCCGGATCGCGGAGCTGGAACGGACCCGGGACCGGCTCGACGGCTGTATCGGCTGCGGCTGCCTGAGCCTGAAGAAATGCGCGCTCTACAATCCCGAAGACCGCGCAGGGCTAAAGGGGCCGGGGCCGAGACTGGTGCTGGGGGACTAACGTTAGCCGCCCTTCGACAGGCTCAGGGCTAACGGGTGGTAACGCGCAGGCCGCCCATCCGTTCGGGGTGCGCCTGTCGAACCCAGTCTGTCTGTTTCATGAGGCGATGGACGGGTGATGAAATGCAGAAGGCAAAGTGGGGCTAAAGGGCCCGGGGCCAAGAGGATTGATAGAAACGGCCAGTTTCGGCTTTCCGTTAGTCCTGAGCTTGTCGAAGGACGCTTCTAGGTTAGAAAGTCCTTATGGCCTTCTTCGTCTATATCTTGAAATGTTCTGATGACAGTTTCTACACTGGCCACACCGAAAATCTGGAACATCGCATCGGGCAGCATCAAAATGGTTTCTTCAAAGGCTATACCTTCAAACGTAGGCCGGTCCTATGCGTCTGGTCGGAAAATTTCTCCACTCGCTCTGAGGCGTTGGAGGCGGAGAAACAGATCAAGGGTTGGACGCGGGTCAAGAAACAGGCGTTGATTGATGGGGACTGGGATTTGCTGTGTCAGCTCGCCCAGAGCCTTACCGATAGACGATAAGCGCCCTTCGACGGGCTCAGGGCTAACGGATACAAGGAGCATTGGTGCCGCCCGTTCGGGGTGCGCCTGTCGAACCCAGTCTGTTTGTTCCAAAAGGCGACCGACGGGTGCTGGTCGTTCCGAGCCTCGCCCGCCAGAAACTGAGCGGATAGTCGATCGGCGCCCTTCGACGGGCTCAGGGCTAACGGATACAAGGAGCATTGGTGCCATCCGTTCGGGGTGAGCCTGTCGAACCCAGCCTGTTTGTTGAGCAAGGCGCTTTTATCCGTCTGTGCCCATAGCGGGCAAGCGAAGTCGCCCTCACTCCGCCGCCAGCAAATCTTCCGCCGCATCGAGATCGACCGAGACCAGCTGGCTGATCCCGCGCTCGATCATCGTCACGCCGAACAAGCGGTGCATCCGGCTCATCGTCACGGCATTATGGGTAACGATCAGATAGCGGGTGTTGGTCTCTGCCACCATCCTGTCGAGCAGGCCGCAGAAGCGTTCGATATTCGCATCATCGAGCGGCGCGTCGACCTCGTCGAGGACGCAGATCGGGGCGGGGTTGGTCAGGAATAGCCCGAAGATCAGGGCGACGGCGGTCAGCGCCTGTTCGCCGCCCGACAGCAAGGTCAGCGAGGTCAGTTTCTTGCCGGGCGGCTGGGCCATGATCTCGAGACCGGCCTGGAGCGGATCATCGCTGTCGATCAGTTCGAGATGGGCCTTGCCGCCATCGAACAGAGTGGTGAACAGCCGCTGGAAATGCTGATCGACTTCCTCAAAGGCCGCGAGCAGTCGCTGGCGTCCCTCGCGATTGAGGCTGCCGATCGAACCACGCAGCTGGTTGATCGCCTCGCCCAGCTCTTCGGATTCTTTGGTCGATTTCGCCCATTCGGTTTCGAGCTCTTCCAGCTCATCCGCCGCCACCAGATTGACCGGACCGATCCGTTCGCGGCTGAGTGTCAAGCGTTCCAGCTCCGCCGATTCGGCAGCTGCGTCGCCGATGCTGGTCTCGTCAAACTCCAGTTTTTTCGGCAATATGACCGCTGGACATTCAAATTTCTCGGCCGAAATCCGGCCCATTTCAACCCGGCGCAATTCCTGATTCTCGGCCCGCGCCTTGGCACCGGCGCGCTCTTCGCGGGCCTGACTCAACGCTTCGCTGGCGATATTGAGCCTGTCTTCATGGTCGCGCTGCGCCAGTTCCGCGGTCTGCAAGGCGGTGTCTTTTTCGGTGACAACGGCGGTCAGCGCATCTTGCGCTGCCTGCAAGCGGGTGAGCTCCACCTCGATCACGCGCGGGCGGTCTGCCAGTTTCTCGACTTCCAATTCGATCTGACTGCCCCGTTTGGCCATTTCCGCCATCCGGCTGGCGGCTTCGCTGGAGCGGTCCTTCCACGACTTGATCTGGGCGACCGCGACCGCCTTTTGCTCTTTCACCTGAGCGAGATTCTGGCTCAGCGAAGACAGGGCGGCTTGCGAGGCCATCACCTGTCCGCGTGCCGCATCGCGCTGTTCCTGCAAGGCGGCGCGGGTCTGTTCCTGGGCTGCGCCGTCGGGCTGGCTGTTCCGCGCCTGTTGGGCCTCTACCAATTCCGCTTGTGCTGCGGTGGTTTCTTCCTTGAGCGCGGTCTCGCGCGCCGCCAGGCTAGCCGTCCGTTTTTGCAGCCAGCCCAGCGCTTCTTCGGCCTGATCGGCGGCGCGCAGGGCCTGCCGCAGGCCATCTTCGGCCTCGCGCCGGGCGTTGCGCGCAGATGCGAGCAATTGTTCTGTTTCCGAAATCAGCTGATGGCGGGCGGCCAGTTCGGCCTCCGCATCGGCAACCCTGGCCTGTGCAGGCGCGAGCAATTTGACGAGTTCTGCCAGCCGGTTGCCGCGCACCAGCCGCTCCGCGCTGGCATTGCCATCATCGCGCGCGACAAAACCGTCCCAGCGGCGCAGCGCGCCGGTCTTGGTCACCAGCCGCTGACCGATGTGCAGAGCCTGACCCTGGTCGCTGTCGCTGACGAAAATCTGCGCCAAACGATGGTGCAATTGCTCCGGCGCCTGTACCTTGTCGAGCAGGATTTCGGTGCCCGCCGGTGCGTCGCCACTGGCAGCCGGATCATTGCCGCCACCCCAGAAGCGATCGCCGTCTTCACCAATGGAGGCGAGCAGATCATCACCCAGCGCGGCGGCGAGGGCGCGTTCATAGCCCGGCGCGGCAGTGATCTGATCAATCGCCTTGTGGGTGCTTGCAACCCTGGACAATTCGCGATCCAGCGCGTCATGTTCGGATTTGAGCCCCGCCAGTTCGGCCTTGAGCGACGCAAATTTCGATTCCGCGGCATCGCGTGCCGCGCTGGCCTGAACCCGCTGCTCTTCCAGTCTGGCAATATCTGTGCCGCTGCCATTTGCAGTCTTCTGTGCCGCATCACGAACCGTGACAGCTTCTGCAAAAGCCGCCTGCAACGCGGCTTCTTCACCCATTTCAGCACGTTCTGCGATCAGCCGTTCCAGCTCCACCGCCAACCGGTCATAACGTATCTGGGCGGCATCGACTGCCGCATTGGCGACTTTTATTTCAGCCTGAATCCGGGCTTCTTCGGCGACCGCCTTGGCGAGCTCGACCTCTGCCTCGCTCGCGGCCCGTTCGGCCCGTTCAGACTGTTTCTGCAGTTCCGGCCGGTCAGCTTCCAGTGCTGTCAATTCGCTCGCGAGCCGTGCCTCATCCTGTTCGAGGCCGGACAAGGCGTCCATCGCATCGCGGGTCATTTGATTTTCGCGGGCATTGTCATCATGGATACGCTGGGCCTGCGCCTGCAAGTCTAGCAAGCGCGATCTCAGATTGTCCCGTTCATTGGTCAGCGAGAGCAGACGGTGGCTGGACTCGCTTGCCTCATCCCGGGCGCGCTGGACTTCGGAGCGCAGGATGCCGAGCGCTCTGGCGCTTTCATTTTGCGCGGCGACGGCCGCCTGCTGCTCATTCTGCGCCGCATTGACCTTGGTCTCGGCGGCTTCCGCTTCGGCTTTTGCGGCATCAGACGCGATGGCGGCTTGTTGCCAGCGCGCATATATCAGCCGGCCTTCGACAATATTGATCTGCCCGCTGAGCTTCTTGTAGCGCTCCGCCTGCTTGGCCTGTCGCCGCAAATTGGCGGCACGCTGTTCCATGTCGCCCAATATGTCATCGAGCCGCGAGAGATTCTTCTCGGCGGCCCGCAATTTTTGTTCCGCATCCTTGCGGCGGACGTGCAGTCCGGAAATCCCGGCAGCCTCTTCCAGCATTTCCCGACGGTCGGTCGGCTTGGACGAGATGACATTGCTGATCTTGCCCTGGCTGACCAGGGCAGGGCTGTGCGCGCCCGTCGCGGCGTCGGCGAAAATCAGCGCGACATCCTTGGCGCGAACGTCGACGCCATTGGCGCGATAGGCGGAACCTGCGCCGCGCTCAATCCGCCGGACAATTTCCAGCTCGCTGTCATTGTCGCCAACGTGGAGCGAGGAGACATCATTGGTTTCGCGTTCGGCGTGAAGCGCAACTTCGGCAAATTGCCGCTCGGGCCGATCTTCGGTGCCGGCAAAAATCACGTCTTCCATGCCGCCGCTGCGCATCGACTTGGGTGAGCTTTCGCCCATCACCCAGCGAATCGCCTCGAGCAGGTTGGACTTGCCGCAACCATTGGGACCGACGACGCCGGTCAGGCCTTTTTCAATCCGCAGTTCGGTGGGGTCGACAAAGCTCTTGAAGCCCGAGAGTTTGAGGCTCTTTATTTGCATCTTGCCGCACGGATTTCGTTCAGAGCGAGACTGTCGCAGGCCGCATGACAAGATGCTGCGACAGGCTCAGCTGGAACGGCGTTTCGGAATTTGCAAAGCTCGCTATTCAAATCATCGCTCCCCCAAGCGATGGAATCGGGACCTATCGGGCACCGGCTTCCTTCAATTGTGCTTCAACCATCGTCCAGTTGCTCGCATCCATTTTCTGACCATTCAGCAAAAATGTCGGCGTGCCGGTGATATTCTGCTCTTCCGAGGCTTTTTGCGTGTCATCGACAAGCTTCTCGGCTGCTGCGACATCGGCCAGACAGGCTTTTGCCTGATCGGCGGCGATACCGCGCTGCTGGAAGAATGCGGTCAGGCCCAAATCTTCGGACAGCTGGACAAAACGGGATTCGGGCGGGAGCCGCAGGGCATTTTCAAGACTGCCGTCGGCCTGCTTCGCCTGAGCGGTTGTCAGAAACTCATTTTGCGCATTCAGGGCCTGTTTGGTCAGCGCAAAATAGGGGCCGCCGCCGCCACAGCGCGACAATATTGCGGCGCTCAGGTCAACCGGGTCGCGCACGAAATTGCGCACTTCGAAGCTGACACGGCCGCTGTTCACATAGTCATCGCGAATGCTGTCAAAGGCTTCTTCCCCGAACGTCGCGCAATGGGAACAGGTGATCGACATATATTCGACGAGCTTGAGTGGCGCGTCGGGATTGCCCATGACAAAGCCGCCGGCTTCGGTTTGAGACACGGTTGTGGACCATGTCTGGCCGTCCGGTGCTGCCACTTCAGCGATGGACTCCGATGAACCTGTCTCGGCCGTATCTGCAGCGCCGCCACAGGCACTCAACGCGAGAGCAAGCGATATCGGGAAAAGGGAAAGTGATTTACGCATGTGATGATTCCTGTTTGAAAATGTCAGTTATTTGTCGGGAGGGCGGCGAGTACCGGTTTTAGGACTGGCCAGCTGTGAACCTTGTCGAGCAGCTTGTCGTTCATGGTGAAACTGGGGGTGCCGGTGATCTTGACGGTTTCCGCGCCATATGTGGTCATCGCGAGAATTTTCTCCTGGGCATCCTTGTCGGCAAGGCAGATATTGGCCTGGGCCTTGCTGATATCGCGTTTGGCGATGATGTCATAAAAGCCGACATCCGCGGCAATTTTCTTCAGCCGGGCGTTGATATCCCCTTCATTCCAGGTCTTCTGGACTTCCGGTGCAGTCGACTGGACAGTTTTCAGCCAGTTTTCCTGCGAAGACATCAGCAAATTATGATTGCTAAAAAACTTCGTCCGGCCGCCGCATCGCGCCAATAGGGCGGCGGTAAAATCCACCGCATCGCGCACATAGTTGCGGACCTCCGTGTTGACGTGGCCCCTGGCAATATATCCCGATTTTATGGGGCCTTTGGATGTCGTTTCAAAGGTCGCGCAATGGTTGCAGGTGTAGCTGACATATTCCACCAGGCGATTTTCCGCGAGGGGATTGCCAAGCACATGACCGCCCATGGACGACACGGTCACCCGCTTGGTCCAGTCCGTTTGCTGTGCAGATGCAGAAACTGCCAACAGGGCCGTCGCTGCAACCGCTGAAGCAAGATAGGCTGCTGCCAATTTCATCATTTTTCCTTCTCACTATCAGCGCGCTTTTTATCGCCACCACCGATTTTACCTATGACTTCTATGCCTATGTTGGTGCCGGTTTTAGGGGCCTCTTCCGCCTTTGCAATAGAGGAGGCGAGCGATTCCAGCACTCTGTTCAATTCCGGATCACCAATATCCCGCAGATTCTCTCCCAGCTCGATTGGCGCAGGCTTGAGGGAAGGTGGCGGAACTGCCCGTTTTTCCTGCACTTTTTTCGCATCTATCGTGCCCTGCCTGAATCGCACCTGACTAATCGCGCCATAGCCAAAGAAGCGGTTCACGCGGTCAATAATCTCGGGCGCAATATGCTGCATCAGAGTCGCATGCGCGCCGGAGACGAGCAGATGCAGCGTGCCACCCGCTTTTTCGCCGCGCGGAAAGCGGATTGATTCGGGCAAGGAGACATCGGCATAGCGCTGGCCGACAATTTCAGGCCATCGGCTGACCACCGAACTCTGGATGAAGCCATAGCGGCGGAAGGCGGCGCGGCCGATTTCGGGCATGAGATCGGATATGCTCTTCGCCGGGCCGCCTCTGGGCCGCTGATATTTCTGATATTTTCTGGATTTGGCCATCTTTGACTTCGGCTTCGGTCCCGCGGACTTTGCTTTCTTGTCGCCAGTAGTGCCAAATTCCTTCGCCATAGCGCTTGTTTATGGCATGGCGCGCCTATGGCCGTCGACTATTTTACTGGTGAAACGCGTAAAATCACCTCCGATATCAGTGCACATTATGTGGATAACGCGCGAAAACTGCCGTGGAGAGTGCCGCCGGGCGGCAATCTCCCGAATCCCTATCATGTCTGGCTATCGGAAGTGATGCTCCAGCAAACAACCGTTGCCGCCGTGATCGCCTATTTTGAAAAATTCACCCGGCGCTGGCCGACCATCGGCGATCTTGCCGCCGCCGAGGCGGCTGATGTCATGGCCGCCTGGGCCGGGCTTGGCTATTATTCGAGAGCAAGAAATCTTCATAAATGCGCGCTTCATATAGTTGAGAATCTAGAAGGAATCTTTCCTCAGAAAGAGTCTGAACTGTTAAGGCTACCGGGAATCGGGCCCTATACGGCGGCGGCGATCGCGGCGATTGCCTTTGGCGAACGCGCGGTGGTGGTCGACGCCAATATCGAGCGACTGGTGTCCCGTCTGTTTGCGATCGATATACCGCTGCCGGCGGGTAAGGCAGAAATTCGTCAAGCGATGGATGGCTTGACGCCTGCCTCAGCTGCGGGCGATTTTGCGCAGGCCTGCATGGATATGGGCGCGACAATCTGTACTGCGAAAAATCCGAAATGTGCTATCTGTCCAGTGCGAGACAGTTGCGCGGCACGGGCCGCCGGTGATGTCGAGCGCTATCCGGTGAAGCCGCCGAAAAAAGCCAAGCCGGTTCGCAAAGGCCGGTTTTTCTGGATCGAGAAAGATGGGGAATTACTGCTGTCGATTCGCCCTGCCAAAGGCATGCTGGCGTCGATGCGGGCGCTTCCCGACGACAATTGGGCTGCCGGAGCTGATGGCGATACCCATCCACCTTTCGCGGGAAATTGGGCGGTTCACGAAAATATCGTTCAGCACAGCTTCACGCATTTTTCGCTTGAGGTGGATTTGGCGGTTTATCAGAATGAAAAAATCGTTACTGACATAGATGATAATATATGGTGGCCGCTGACTGAAATAGATGATGCCGGACTACCGACCCTTTTTGCCAAGGCGGTGAAATGGAAATTGGAGAAACGAAATGACTGACCCACAATCTGCAAATCATTCAATGGGACCTGCTTTCTCACGGCGGTCCGTGCTCGGCGGGATCGGGGTTGGCGCAGCTCTGGCAGTCATGCCAAGCACCGCATTGGCGCAAGCGCTTGGCGCACAGGGGCTGGGTCCCAATTTTCCGGGTCTGACCAAGATCATCAATGATTATGTGTCCGAGAAGAAAGTTGCCGGGATGCTGGCGGCCATCGGTTTTGGGCAAGCAGACCCACAGGTGATTTCAGCCGGGACATTGAAGCTGGGTGGAGAAACGCCGGTCGGCATGAACACATTGTGGCGGATGTATTCGCAGACCAAGCCGGTGACCGGCATGGCGACAATGTTGCTGATCGAAGACGGCCTGCTGTCGCTGGACCAGCCGGTTTCGGACATTTTCCCGGAATTTAAGGATATGCAGGTTCTGGTCGATCCCGAAGGCGCGCTGGAAGATACCGTCGCGGCCAAGCAACCGATCACCATCCGCCAGTTGCAGACCCATACGGCGGGATTGGGCTATACGATTGTCTCCAAGGGCCCGATTCAAAAAGCCTATCTCGAGGCCGGTTTGACGCCGGGCCGGGTGAGCCGCAATCCGATACCCGGTGTTGATGCGGGTGCGCCAACGCCGGATATCATGACCTTCGTCAAACGTCTCGCCGAAATGCCGCTGGTCTATCAACCTGGCACCCAGTGGAGCTATTCGCTGAGCCATGATGTGCTGAGCGCGGTGATCGAAAAAATTTCCGGCAAAACCCTCGATGCGTTCCTGCAGGAACGGATGTTTGGTCCGCTCGGCATGAAAGATATGTTCTACCATGTACCGGCGGAGCGGGCGAGCGATCTGGCGGACAATTATGCGCCATTTGCTGGATCGCTGATCCCGATCGATCCTGGCGCGACCAGCATCTATCTCGACAAGCCGGCTTTCGCTTTTGGCAGCACCGGGCTGGTTGGCACAGCGGCTGACTATGACAAATTCCTCAAAATGCTGGTCGGTTTTGGCACGGTTGGCGATGTCCAGATCATGAAGCCGGAGACGGCCAAGCTGGGCATGTCAAATCTGCTTCCCGAAGGGGCGAGCACCAAAGGCACCTGGGTGGTCAACCATGGCTTTGGCGCGGGCGGACGTTCCGGTCTGGGCACCGCAGCCAGTCCGAAAGGCACATTCGGCTGGGGCGGCGCGGCAGGGACATCGGCCTTTGTCGATACCGAACGCGGCCTGCGCGCGGGCGGCTATACCCAATATATTCCGTCTAACAGCTATCCCTTCCAGTCCGAATTTCCAAAATATGTCTATGCCGATCTGCTCGGCATGGCGCCGCAGGCGGGTGAAGGGAAGACAAGCCCGTGAATGCTGTGATTCCCACCTTTGCGGGTGGCACCTTGGATCGGGCCGACCAGGTCCGGGTAAATCCAGACAGGTTGCGCGCGGCGATGATGAACCCGCGGGCCAAATTACTGAAGCTGGATGGTTTGAATCCGGTTTTCGATGATTATGGCGATATCGCCTGGGCCGCGGCCTATGAAGCGTCTCCCGACAATGACCTGCTGTTGCTCGGCATCGACGATGAAACGCCCTTTTTCGCGGAGCTCAACGGGGCCGGTGATGCGGGTCCGGCAGCCAATCCGGCGCTCTGGCAAATGCTGGGATCATTGCCTGCCGATCAGGCCGCAATCTATGCCACCGCGCGCAGTCTGGTCGACTGGCACGCGCGTCATCGATTTTGCGCGCAATGCGGTCAGCCCACCCAATCCCGCAAAGGCGGCTGGGCCCGGGTCTGTGATCGTGAACAGCAAGGCTGTGGCGCAGAGCATTTTCCGCGTACCGATCCGGTTGCGATCATGCTGTCGGAATGTGAAGGCAAGGTTCTGCTCGGCCGTCAGCCGCGCTTTCCACCCAAAAGCTTTTCCGCACTTGCAGGATTTCTCGAACCCGGCGAGAGCGTCGAAGGCTGTGTGAAGCGGGAATTATTTGAAGAAGCCGGGATCCATGTGCGCGACGTTCGCTATGTCGCCAGCCAGCCCTGGCCGTTCCCGTCATCGCTGATGATCGCCTGCACCAGCATCACCGACGATCCCAGCCTGACATTGGACGAAGATGAAATCGAAGAGGCGGCCTGGTTCTCGCTCGACGAGGTGAAAGCCGCGATGGCTGGCGACAAAAGCGCGCCATTTGTCGCACCACCGCCATTTGCCATTGCCTATAATCTGCTCAAACATTGGGTGGATGGGAAGGGCTGATATGTCGGGCCGCCTTGAATTAACCGGCGCCCCGGGTTCGCCCTATACGCGCAAGATGCTGGCGTTGCTGCGCTATCGCCATATCCCCCATAATGTCATCTGGGGCGGCGCAATGGCGGCACCGGAAGGCTATCCGAAACCGAAAGTCGGCTTGTTGCCAACCTTCTATTTCGAAGGCGAAGATGGCGCGCTCGAGGCCGCGGTCGACTCCACCCCGATTATTCGACGGCTGGAAGCGGATTATGCCGGGCGTTCGGTGATTCCCGATGATGAGGTGTTGCGTTTTCTCGATCTGCTGATCGAGGATTATGCCGATGAGTGGCTGACCAAGGCCATGTTTCATTTCCGCTGGGCGTTTCAGGCCGACGCCGACCATGCTGCGCCCTTGCTGATTCACTGGGCGCTGCCGCAAATGGCCGACGAACAGGTGGACGCCATGGCCGCCCAATTTGCCAAGCGGCAAATCGACCGTCTCTATGTTGTGGGCTCCAACGAGATCACCGCGAAAACCATCGAAGACAGCTATGTTCGAATCCTCGATATCCTTGATAAGCTCATCCAAAATCAGGGTTTTATATTAGGCAGCCGGCCATCGTCGTGCGATTTTGCTTTATATGGGCAATTGACCCAGCTCACCACTGTCGAGCCGACTTCGGCCGCGCTGACCAACCGGCACGCACAGCGGGTGCGCGGTTGGGTCGATCGTGTCGATGATCTGTCGGGTCACAAGGATGGCGCGTGGCTGGCGGCGGATAAATTTGAGAATCTTCGCGAAATTCTTGGCGAAATTCAAAAGGTATATGCTCCATTTCTGATTGCCAATGGCAAGGCTGTCGCCGCGGGATTGGAGAGCTTTGAATGCGAAATTGATGGGCGTCTTTGGACACAACCGATATTTCCCTATCAGGCAAAATGTCTCGCATCGCTGTGTCAGGCGCATGCGCGATTATCTGACGAGGCAAAAATGCAGGTTGATGATCTGACGGGTGGTTGGCTTAGTCGGTTGGGACTTAGCTAAGCAATCAGACCAGCCCCAAATTCGCCAGTTCACCGAGCATTTCGGCCGGCATTTCTTCGGCACCTTCGGCGCCTTCGCCGAGATCAGGGGGCGCGTCTTTCTCTTCCAGATAGCGCCAGCCTTGATGGGCGCGGCGGGGTATTGGCTGCACCGCGATAAGCCTCGGCTCTAGCCGGATCCATTGCCGGCCCTGACCATTATCCATGAAGCCAATGATCGGCGAACGGCCGATGATCTTCTTTGTATGTATCCAATAAAGCGATCCACCGACCATTTCTGCATGGCGTTTGGGCAGATATCGCGTGGTCAGCCTGGCTTCGCCGCCCGTATCCGGGCTTCCAATGTGCGATTCCAGCCATTGGCGCAGCGTAGCCGGGCTTTCGCTGCGATAGGCGATCTTGGTCATATTGAGAGGCATCAAATATATGTGTGGCGACCGGCCACTTTAGTCAAGCGTTGCGATGAACGCGCCCAGAATCTTGGCTTCACCGTCGAATGAAGGAAAGTTCAAATTAGTTATTGCAAATGATTATCAATATCATAATATGGCTTTCCACAGAATGTTCAGGAGTCGATATGGGAGCAATATTACAGAAGCTGGTGATACCAATGCCGGATATCCGGACGTTACCCGCGCTAGAAGCGCGGATCATCATGTCGCTTCGATTGGCGATTGTCGCGCATAAGACCGATCAAGACTGTCGAAGCCGACTGGCCGAGCGGCTCGGCAGCCGACTGGCGGCGACAAGATTGCTGATTGTCGTCGAGACGGTTGGATTTGCCTGGCCAGAATCATTCAAAACCGGCTGCCCCTGTTCGCCGGAGACGACTCCGGACGAGATTTTGTTCCTGAACATGATCAGACTGGCGGCGATCGGCAACCTGCCTGCTTATAACGCCCTGATCTGCGAAATGATTGACGATAGCGCGCGCGAACGGATTTTTCACGATATTCGCAATTTCACTGCCGCCTATTCGAACACATAACAACTGGCCAATTTACCTGGCATCGCGCGGCCCGGAACGGCAAGAAAGCCAATCATGCCGGTGGTCATGGGTAGCAGCGCAGCCAGGCTTTCGCTGCGAGCAGGCGATCTTCGGCAGGCTAAGCGGCATCGGCTGCTGGGTCGCTGAAATGGACGGCCATCACTCGCCTTGGGATATTCGCGTCAGGTTGGCTTGAGCCGTTCAAATAGTCTGACCGGCTCTTGCTTATAGGTCGATTCCCCGGTGGGGCGAAAGCCGAGTTTTTCCGCCAGCCGGATCGATGCGATATTTTCCGGGCTGATGATGCACACGGTCTTGTCGGGGGTGAATTTTTCATCCAGCCATTTTTGTACCGCGGTCATTGCTTCCAGACCATAGCCTTTGCCATGGCAGGTTCCTGACAAAATCCATGCGGCTTCATGGAAGGGATCAAAATCCGGACCCAGTCCCCGCCGGAAATCACTATATCCTACTTCACCGATATAGCGATTGGATGATTTCTCGATCACGGCAAATAGGCCATATCCCATGACGTCCCAACGTCCAAAAAAACCAAGAAACCGGACCCAGGATTCATCTTCGGTGGGAGTTGCGCCGCTGATATATTTTGTGACCACCGGTTCTTGCCTGATCGCGTGGCAGGCCTCAAAATCTTCGGCCAGATGCCGGCGGAGTGTCAGGCGGGCGGTTTCAATCACGTGCTGGGCCTCTACAAATTCACCAATCCGCTCGCGACCGCCAGTCCCAGAAAGCCCAGGAAGCCCATCGTGTCGGTGATCATGGTGACGAAAACGGAGGAAGCCAGAGCCGGATCCTGGTCGAGCCGGTCGAGCATCACCGGTACGAAGATTCCCGCAAAGCCAGCGATGACAATGTTGATCAGCATCGCGAGCGCGATAACTCCGCCGAGCATCGGGCTGGCAAAGACCAGTCCGGTGCCGATACCGACCAGAATAGCGATGGTGCCGCCATTGAGCAGGGCGATCCGAAACTCCCGGCCGATTATTCTTCGGGTGTTAGACCGGGTCAGTTCGTTCATGGCGAGCGCGCGGACCGACACCGCCATGGTCTGGGTTCCCGCGTTGCCGCCAATGCTCGCGACAATCGGCATCAATATGGCCAATGCAACCATCTGCTCAATCGCGGCGCCGAAAATCGAAATGACAAAACTGGCTACCAGTGCCGTAGCCAGATTGGCGATCAGCCAGCGGACCCGCGCTCTATAGCTGTCCCGGATCGGCTCGTTAATATCGCCTTCGCCGGCACCGGAGAGCAACAGCACATCTTCGCTGGCTTCATCTTCGACAATATGGAGGATATCATCAACGGTGATCATCCCGATCAGCCGGCCGTCCTCATCGGTGACCGCTGCGGAGATCAGATTATATTTCTGGAAGCGCAGCGCGACTTCTTCCTGATCCATCGTCGCGGGGATCAGGGTCTGTTCACGCTTCATCACATCGCTTACCGGAATATTGCGCGGGGTGCGCAATATCCAGCTCAGCTGGCAGGTGCCAATCGGTTTGTGCGCGGCGTCGACGACGTAGATTTCCCAGAATTCAGTCGTCAGATCGTCATGTTCGCGCAGATAGTCGATCAAGTTGCCGACATTCATATGTTCGGGCACCGCGACGAGATCGCGCTGCATGATCCGACCGGCGGTTTCCTCGTCATAGGTGAGGGCGCTTTCGATGACCGCCCGGTCTTCCGGTTCGAGCTCGGCCAGAACCGCGCGCTGTTCCTCGTCTTCAAGATCCTCGATGATCGCAACGGCATCATCCGTATCGAGCTGTTCGGTCAGATCGGCAATCTGCCCGGCGTCGAGCACCTCGATCAGATCTTCGCGGACAAAATCATTCATTTCCGCGAGCACGTCGGCGCTGACTAGATCGCCCAGCGCGTCTGCCAAAGGCGCGCGCTCATCTTCGTCGACGAGCTCGAACAGATCGGCAATATCCGCATTGTGGAGAGGATTGACCAAATCCTGCGCGAGATTCGTGTCATTTGATTCGACCGCATCCGAAACCGAACGCACAAATTCGTCGGTAAGACGATTGTCTTCGTCAAGCACTTCGTCGCGCTCGACATTGTCTGGAAGAGCGTCATCCATCCCGGTCATTTCGATGCTCCCCCTATATGAGTTGGTCAGATGTCTAATCTCGGTACCCCGCCCATTGCAATCTTTTGTGACATTTATCAAACAGAGCGGGTGATTTTTCAGTTTCAGCTGCCTATATGACCACCAACGATCTAAAATGAACAAGGAATATCGAAATATGGCGCACGAAAAAATGACTCTTCACCTGGAAACCGGCGATGTCGAAATCAAGCTGCGCGCTGATTTGGCGCCTGGCCATGTCGAGCGGATCACCGAACTGGCATCGACCGGATTCTACGATGGTGTTGTTTTTCACCGCGTCATTGACGGCTTCATGGCCCAGGGTGGCGATCCCACCGGCACCGGCATGTCGGGGAGCGACAAGCCAGACATCGCCGCCGAATTTTCAAAAGAACCGCATGTGCGCGGCGTCTGCTCCATGGCGCGGACGATGGATCCGAACAGCGCGAACAGCCAGTTTTTCATCTGCCTGGATGACGCAACTTTCCTCGACGGACAATATACCGTCTGGGGCGAAGTCACCAGCGGCATGGACGCGGTCGACGCGCTGCCCAAAGGCGAGCCACCAGCGACACCTGGTGCGATCAAATCTGTGACACTGGCTTAAGCCAGATCAATGCGTTTGGACCGGCCCAGAGTTGCGCCGCTCGCTGAAGCGGAGCTTGGGCCGGACCATCGCGCCATGCTGGGTGACCGCTTTCGCAGCGGCAACATCCTCAACATCTTCCGCACGCTGATCAAGGCGCCCAAGGCGTTTAAGGCGTTCATGTGGTGGGGCGGCTATATTCTGTCCGATCATAATGAATTGCCGCCGCGCGAACGCGAGCTGGTCATCCTGCGCACCGGCTATAACTGGAAATCCGGCTATGAATGGGCGCAGCATGTCCGGATCGGCAAAGATTGCGGCCTGACCGATGAAGAAATCGCGCGGATCAAGCTCGGTCCGGATGCGGATGGATGGACTGCAATTGAAAGCGCGATGCTGCGGGCGACGGATGAATTGACCAAAGATTCATTCATATCCGATGCCACCTGGGCAGATCTGGCAGAACTCAGCGAGAAGCAGAAGATGGATCTGGTGATGACCGTCGGTCAATATACCCAGGTCTCGATGATGCTGAACAGCTTTGGCGTGCAACTGGACGATGATCTGGTTCTTGACCCGGATCTCAAGGCCTAGGCCTGACTCCGGCTATAGATTTGCTTTAATCACCCAGTCATGGAAAATCCGGACCGCTCGGTTCTTCTTGTCGCGTTTGCGGCACACGAACCAATAGCTGTAGGGACTGTCGACATCATGATCAAAAAGCCGCACCAGCCGGGGATCATTGGCATCTGAAAAATGTCCACCATGCATGATCGCGACGCCCAATCCCTGCGCGGCGGCTTCGAGCATCAGCGGACCGCTGTCGAGATGATCGATGCCCGCTGGCTGCAGATCGGGTAAGCCGACCGCTTCCTTCCACTGGTCAAATGCCCGCGTCATATTGCTGTGAATCAGGATATTGTGATTCTGCAGGTCGGCCGGATTCTTGATCGCATTCATGCCTTCGGTCAGCTCGACCGACGCGATCGCGTAGACTTTGTTGCTGTCGAGCTTCACCGCATAGAGATTGGGATCGACATTGTCGGAAATGATGATCGCGGCATCGACAACGTCACCAAGCATATTCTCGGCATGCGCAGATGTGTCGACGTCGATATGCAATTTGGGATAGAGTCTTTTCAGCTCAGGAAGTTTCGGCAGCAGCCGGGTCGCGCCGAAAAGCGGCAATACGCCCAATCGCAGCCGCATGTCGCCGCCGGTTACCGTCATCTGTTCAACGGCTTCGGCGATGGTCTCGATCGCAGGAGCCACCGCATCGAGCAGCATCTGGCCATCATCGTTGAGAATCATCGACTGATTGCGCCGTTCAAATAATGGCTTGCCAATATGGTCCTCGAGCGACTTGATTCGACGGCTCAATGCCGGTGCAGAAAGCGCCAGTTCAGCCGCTGCTGCCTTTGAAGAACCGAGTCGAGCGACCCGAATGAACGCTTCAAGAGCGCGTAGGGGAGGAAGACGCCGCATGATGGGTCTAATATCGTACCTTATTGCAGATTGTGCAATGCAAAAATGAGTGGCTATCGATAGAAATGGCGGAAAAGCATAACTAACACATTTAATAAGTTGCATATTATGCAATCAAAAATGTTCTTTTCGCACTTGCACAATAATGCGTTTTCGTCGATACAGGATGGGCCTTTCAGGCATCCTCTCCTAAAAACTTTTTAGGGTCAGTTCTTCGGAGCTGGCCCTTTTTTTTGGCTGATTTCCGGGACGTGGGACGTTCGGAAAATTCGGAGTCGCATATCCGGGTGGTGATCCCTATCTTGATAGGACCAATCTAATCGTTTTCCGAGGAGATACGTCCCTGTGTCCGATCCCACACCCCCAAAAGACAATTCAGCAGATGACGACAGCTTGCTAAAGCTGCAAGTCGCCAATGCACGTCCAGAAGATAGCGGGCGCGGACTGGCCCGGCTTTCTCGCGAAAACCTGGTGAAACTGGGGTTGATCGAGGGCGATGTCGTCGAAATTCGCGGAAAGCAGGCGACGCCGGCGCGGGCAGTCCTGCCCTATCCGGAAGACCAGGGCCTGGATTTTGTGCGACTGGATGGACTTCAACGGGCGAATGCCGGAGTCGGGTCAGGTGATTTTGTAGAAATTCGCAAAGTTGAGTCGAAGCCCGCCAAAAAAGTCATATTCGCGCCGGCGCAGAAAGATCTACGCTTGCACGGCAATGGCGCGGGTCTGAAACGCAGCTTCATGGGGCGCCCTTTGAATGCGGGAGATTTTGTCGCGACTCACGGGCAGCAGCAGATCGATCGCGGGGACATGCCGCAACAATTGCGCCAGATGATGGCCGCACCGGCTTTCTCGCTAACCCAAATTCGGCTGAATGTCGTCGCAACCACACCCAAAGGCTTTGTCCATATTGACGAAAATACCGAGGTGGAGCTGCGGCCGGAATATGAGGAATCCACCGAGCACCGGCGTGCGGATGTCACCTATGATGATATCGGCGGTCTCCACGAGACGATTGACCAACTCAGAGAAATGGTTGAACTGCCGCTGCGCTATCCGCAGCTCTTTACCCGGCTCGGTGTTGATCCACCGCGCGGCGTTCTGCTGCATGGCCCTCCAGGCACCGGCAAGACCCGATTGGCGCGCGCCGTCGCGAATGAGAGTGATGCGGAATTTTTCCTGATCAACGGACCCGAGATCATGGGATCGGCCTATGGCGAGTCCGAGAAGAAGCTGCGCGAGATTTTCGAAGCAGCAACCAAGGCGGCGCCTTCGATCCTGTTTATCGATGAGATTGACTCAATCGCCCCCAAACGCGATCAAGTGCAGGGCGAGACAGAGAAAAGGCTGGTCGCACAGCTGCTGACCTTGATGGATGGACTGGAGTCCCGCCTCAATCTGGTCGTCATCGCGGCGACCAACCGGCCAGAAGCGGTAGACGAAGCCTTGCGCAGGCCCGGCCGATTTGACCGGGAGATCATCGTTGGCGTTCCCGATGTTGCGGGGCGACGTGAAATATTGGGTATCCACACACGCGGCATGCCGCTGGAAAAATCCGTCAATCTGGGAGAGCTTGCCCGCACGACCTATGGGTTTGTCGGCGCCGATCTTGCGGCGCTGACGCGCGAAGCGGCTATTGAAGTTGTCCGGCGGATCATGCCCAAATTGAATCTCGAAGCCGAAACGGTCCCCGCAGATGTGCTCGATGAACTTGTTGTCCAGCGCCATGATTTCGTCGAGGCGCTCAAACGCGTCCAGCCCTCGGCGATGCGCGAAGTGATGGTCCAGACACCGGATGTCCGATGGGAAGATATTGGCGGCCTCGATGATGCGCAAACGCGCCTCAAAGAGGGTATTGAACTGCCGATGAAAAATCCCGAAGCCTTCATTCGCCTGGGCATTAGTCCGGCGAAGGGTTTTCTGCTCTATGGACCTCCGGGAACCGGAAAAACCTTGCTTGCAAAAGCCGTGGCTCGGGAAGCCGAGGCCAATTTCATTGCGACCAAGTCAAGCGATCTGCTCTCCAAATGGTATGGCGAGAGCGAACAGCAAATCGCGCGTCTATTTGCCCGTGCGCGCCAGGTCGCCCCGACCATCCTGTTCATCGACGAGATTGACAGTCTGGTTCCGGCCCGAGGCCGCGGGATGGGCGAACCGCAAGTCACCGAGCGCGTGGTCAATACGATTCTGGCTGAAATGGATGGGCTCGAAGAAATGCAGTCGGTGATTCTGATTGGCGCTACCAATCGTCCCGGGCTGGTTGACCCGGCGCTGCTCCGGCCGGGCCGCTTCGATGAGCTGGTCTATGTTCCTGTTCCCGAAAAGGCCGGCCGTCGCAGGATCCTGGCGATCCACACGGCGAAAATGCCAATCGCCAAGGATGTCGATCTCGATGATATTGCCGAGCGCGCGGAACGCTATTCGGGCGCGGATCTGGAAGATCTCGTCCGCCGCGCGGGCCTCTATGCCCTGCGCGAGCATGGCGGGCTGGTCGAGACAGTGTCGATGAAACATTTCAAACTCGCGCTCAAGGATAGCCGGGCATCGGTCACGCCAGAGATGGAGGAGGAATATTCCAAGATGGAATCGCAGCTCAAGCAGAATGCGATGCGCGTCGAGCCGATCGGTTTTGTCTCGCCGGGGATGTTGACGCCTATCAAGGACAGCAAACACTAGCGCTGGGCGATGATCCGTTCGTCGAGTTTGAGCGTTTTGAAGCCCCAGCCGAACAGAAAGACGCAGACCGCAACGGCGAGCCAGAAGGGCAGGGGCCCAGCATAGGTATATAGCAAGACGCCCAGCGCCGGAGATATGATGAAGGCCATCCCGTTGACCGAGGCAACGATACCCGCGACCCCATTTTGCTCGGATCTCTTCACCGCGAGCGATGCTCCGGCGGTAAAGCCGGGCCGGAACAGGCCAAATCCCAGCGAGGCAACGGCAAATCCGATGATGATTCCATAGAGATCATGAGACATGCCGATGATCAGGCACCCAAATGCCCCCAATATCATGCCCCAAAGAACCGATGATCGCGGCCCCATTTGCAACAAGGGTATCAGTCCCCATTGCGCCAGTAAGGTCGCTGCCGCGCCGGACATCAGAACAATGCCGGTCATACGAATGCCCATGGCTGGATCGGCTCTGAGGCCCAGGCGATCGAGAACGAGAAAGCCGATAACGCCCAAAATCAATGCATGGGCATTGCCGCCCAATATCCCGGTAATCAGCCAGGGCTTTATCCGACTGTCGCCCCAGCGCAGGCGTGGCGGCAGGCTTGTTTCCTCCGTCTCATCATCATCTTCGTTGCGACTGTCCGATGAGGGCGCCGAACTATAAGGCTCTGATGTCACAACACCGCGGGCTTCATAGCCTGGATTGTCATCTGGCAATTTTAACGCCAGCGCGATCATTACGATCAAGCCGATCGCAGCAAAAGCAAACATCGGGCTGGAGAGGCCAAAAAATGGTATGATCATCAAGGGTGCAATCGCCGGCCCGACGATCGTGCCGAGGCCAAATGATGATGAAATGAGCGACAGGGCCTTGGTGCGTTCGGCGCGGCCGGTCCGCGCCGCGACATAGGCTTGAACAGCGGGAGGCGCCGCCGAGCCCAGGCCGCCATAGAGGCTGCGGAACAGGGCAAATAGAATGAAGGTCCAAAGCGCACTATACCAGCCAAGCAATCCCAGAAATAGGGCGAGCCCAGCCAATGCGAATGATGTGGTAAATCCGATCATCCCCAATCGCATCAGCGCTTTTCGGCCGCGATGATCGGATTGCCGGGCCCATTTTGGAGCAGTGTAAACCCAAAGCAGGGCCGACCAGCTGAACGCTGCGCTAACCCAAAAATCAGGAATATGGAGTTGCGTTCCGACCGTCGGTAAAATCGATTGCATCGCCGTATTACCCGATGCCGTCACCAGCATGACGGAAAATAGCACCGCCATCCGCGTGCTATCGATCGGCTTCGCGTCGGGAAGGCCGGAAATTTGCCGACGTGACGGTTCAAAATCGGGTGAGTCTGCCATTTTATTGCCTAATTACTTTTACTTCTGCCACGCATAGCTGCGTTCGACTCGCGTCACGTGCAAACTATATTCCGCATACCAGAGATCACGGCCTTTTTCGCGAATGGCGGCGTGGCGAGGATCATCACGCCATGCCTTCGCGCTGTCATCATCGCGCCAATAGCTGATTGTAATTCCGATCCCGCCCGCGGATCGCGCATGATCTTCACCCAGAAAACCATCCTGTTTTGCGACAAGCTGGCTCATTTCTGTGGCTGCCGCCTGATATTCGGCTTCGCCGTCTGCGGTTCGTTGAGCGCAAAAAATTACAGCGACATTACCGGGCGGATGGAGGATCATGAAGCTCTTTTAGGCGGTCCGTTGCGAAGGACAACCGGTATTATGTTTGTCATCGCCACTGTGACGCTCTAGTAAGACAGTCTTGAATAATATCGGAGGGTTTTCTTGACCAACAGTATCGCCAAAACACCAATTCTCGGTCGAATCAAAACACGGCTAGTGAGGTTTCTCGGCGCCTGGGGTGTTTTTTTCAAAGGCTTTATAAAGCATCCGGTCATGGTCGGCTCGATCATGCCGTCATCGGACATCACCGTGAAAAAAATGCTCGCGCCCGTCGATTGGGAAAATTGCAATCTGTTTGTTGAATATGGCCCCGGTGTGGGGACATTCTGTCGACCCGTATTGGAACGGATGAAACCCGACGCGGCGCTAGTCGTGATCGATCTCAATGCGGATTTTATCGACTATCTCAGCAAGACAATCAGGGATAGCCGCTTTTTCCCGGTCCACGGATCCGCCGCAGACGTGCAGCAGATCATTGCCGATCTGGGGCATGAAAAGGCGGATTATATATTGTCCGGGCTACCATTTTCGACTTTGCCGGATCAGCTTGGTCCAAAAATCGCGGCAGAGACTTATGACGTGCTCCGCCCGGGCGGCGCGTTTCTTGTCTATCAATTTGTCAAACGCGCACGAGACTTTATGGCGCCGCATTTCGCACATATCGATAGTGGCTATTCGCTCTGGAATATCCTGCCTTGCCACCTGTACTGGGGATGGAAAGCAAAATAGTCGTTTGTCGATGAAACAATGTCGTTGGTCGAACCCGATGACCGTTGACCCCTTGATTGTCTCCATGCTCGCAACCGTATTTCACAGTCTTTAAAGGAATGACGCAATGTCTCACTTGTCCCGCACTTTGCTGATGGCTCTGACCACCACTGCTTTATCTGTTGCGATGCCGGTCACCGCACAGCATCATGGAGAAGCCAAGCCCGCTCCGGTGAGCGAATTGGTCGACGCGGTCGACATTCCCTATGAAGAATTCACGCTCGCCAATGGTCTGAAAGTGTTGGTGCACACCGACCGCAAAGCGCCGGTGGTTGCTGTATCAATCTGGTATGGCGTCGGTTCTGCGCACGAACCCGAGGGCAAGACCGGATATGCGCATCTGTTCGAACATATCATGTTCAATGGTTCGGAAAATGCGCCGGGTGATTTTTTTGAACCGCTGCGGCAAATCGGCGCGACCGACCTCAACGGCACGACATGGCTCGACCGGACAAATTATTTCCAGACCGTGCCAACTTCTGCGCTTGAGGTGGCGTTGTTCCTCGAAAGTGACCGCATGGGATATCTGCTGGATGCCGTCACGCAGGAGAAGCTCGACAATCAGATTGGCGTGGTCTCCAATGAAAAACGGCAGGGCGACAATCGGCCTTATGGGCTGGTCGGCTATCGCCAGACCGAATTGCTATTTCCGAAAGACCATCCCTATGGGCATGACACGATCGGTTCGCTTGAAGATCTTGAGGCAGCGTCGCTTGATGATATGAAACAATGGTTCATCGATCATTATGGCCCCAATAATTCGATCCTGGTCCTGGCTGGCGATATCGATGCTGCGACCGCGAAGACTTTGGTCAACAAATGGTTTGGTGCGATTCCGCGTGGTAAGCCGATCCCCAAATTGGCCCCCGAACTGCCAACCCTGGACGCGCCAATATTTGAGGTGATGAAGGACAAGGTGGCCACCACCAGAATTTACCGCAATTGGATGGTGCCGGGACTGAATGATCCTGATTATACGCCGCTGGATGTCGGGATGACGGTTCTGGGCGGCCTGGCCAGTTCGCGACTGGATAATATCATGGTGCGGGAAGAAAAAAGCGCCGTTGCGGTGTCTGCCTTTGTCCTGCCCTTTGTACACGGCAGTTTCGTGAATATTCAGGCGGACGTCAAACCGGGTGAAGACGCCGATCTGGTCGCCAAACGGCTGGATGAAATTATCACTGACTTTATCGCCAACGGCCCGACCGAAGATGAAGTGCAGCGGGTCGCGACCCGCGATGCGGCTGCGAGAATTGCTGGCCTCGAGCAAGTGGGCGGTTTTGGCGGCAAGGCCGTCGCCCTGGCCCAGGGCGAACTCTATTCCGATGATCCGGAATATTATAAGAAGGAGCTCGGCCGGCTGGCATCGACCACACCGGAAGCGGTGAAGGCGGCGATGCAGAAATGGCTGACCCGGCCGGTATTGGGCATTCGTGTCGTGCCAGGTGAGCGCGAAGCCTATCAGGAAGTCAAATCCGGGCAGGGCGCGCGCACCGGCAGCCTCATCAGTCCGGCTTATTATATGCAAGGCGAGGTGCCTGCTCCTGTTGCCGTGCCGGACCGGTCGGAATTGCCGCCAGTGGGCGATATTCCCAATGTCGATTTTCCCGATGTGGAAACCGCGGTTCTGACCAATGGAATCAAAGTCTATTTCGCGCGCCGCGATGCAGTTCCGATGACCCGGGTGATATTGTCTTTTGATGCGGGCACAAGCTCGGACACCAATGACAGGCTCGGGTTGCAGAATTTCGTCACGTCGATGCTGGAGGAGGGTACGACGAGCCTGACCTCGATAGATATTGCCGAGCAGCAAGAACGGCTGGGCGCCAATATCGGTGTCGGCGGCGGTCGTGATCGTACGCATGTGCGCTTGAGCGCGGTGAACCCCAATCTTGATGCATCGCTCGACTTGATGGCGGATATTGTCAAAAATCCGGCTTTCAAAAGTGACGATATCGAACGGATACGCGTCCAGCAGCTGACGGCTATCGATCGCGAAGAGAGCAATCCGCTGAGCATCGCCAACAATATCTTGCCGCCATTGGTGTTCGGTCCGGATCACCCCTATGGCCGTGGACTATCGGGCAATGGCACCAAGGAAACGGTTGCCGCGATTAGCAGGGATGATCTCGCGGGCTTCCACAGCAGCTGGATGCACCCTTCCAAGGCCACAATTTTTGCGGCTGGTAATATCGACAAACAGGAATTGCTCGACAAGCTCGAGATGCGCTTTGGCAAATGGACCGGCACAGGGGAGGCCGCCCCGGCCAAGAATTTCGATATTGCCATTCCCGAAGGGGAAAGCAAGATTGTCGTGTTCCACCGGCCCAATTCACCGCAGTCAATGATTTTGGCGGGACAGGTGTTGCAATATAAAGGCACGGATGACCTTTTGAAACTCAGTGCTGCCAATGAGATATTGGGTGGCGGATTTCTCTCACGGATCAATATGGATCTGCGCGAAACCAAAGGGTGGAGCTATGGCACCCGGAACAGCGTGCTGCGCGGTGAAGATCGGGTTCTTTACTCGATGCGTGCGCCGGTCCAGACCAATCAGACCGGACCTGCGGTTGCGGCGATTGACGCACAGGTGCGGAGTTTTCTCGGTGACAATGGCGTGACCGCAGCGGAGCTGGAACGTACCGTCAACGGCAATGTTCGCCAGCTGCCAGGGCAGTTTGAGCGGACCACCCGCGTCCTCGGT
This sequence comes from Sphingomonadales bacterium EhC05, assembly GCA_001650955.1. Taxonomy (GTDB): domain Bacteria; phylum Pseudomonadota; class Alphaproteobacteria; order Sphingomonadales; family Sphingomonadaceae; genus Parasphingorhabdus. The sequence goes on along the minus strand of LXYP01000027.1, from coordinate 46,601 downwards.
CAGATGCAGGGTGATGTGATGCTCGGACGTCCGTCCAACTATGCGGAAACCGTCGCTGATCGCTATAAGGCGCTCACCGCAGACGATCTCAACATGGCGATGAAGGAAGCCGTGGATCCCGACAAATTCACCTGGGTCATTGTCGGGGATGTCGACAAGATCAAAAGCCAGCTTGAAGCGCTCGATATGCCGGTAGAATATCGCGGCTATGAAGCTAGTGACACTGGTGTTAATAGTGATGGCAGTTCAAGCGAATCGGCGGTTGTCAAAGATTGACCGCCATTTGCGGGCTAAGCGATTTAAAGGAGAATAATATGTCTGTTGCAGGTGTCTATGATTGCGTAACCAAATCCCCCATGGGTGACCAGAATTCAGTGCTGACGTTGAATGTCGATGGCGACACCGTAACCGGAAGCAATGCCGGTGCGATGGGTGCGATGGATATTGAAGATGGCAAAGCAGATGGTGATAGCGCCACCTGGGTCATGAATATGACGGTCCCAATGCCAATGAAGCTGGAAGCCAGCGTGACTGTGGATGGCGATACGCTCACCGGTAGCGTGAAAGCGGGTGCCTTTGGTGAAATGGCGATGACCGGTACGCGTCAGAGCTAAGCATAACCGAATATCAACGAAAAGGCCGCCATTCCGATCGGGATGGCGGCCTTTTTCATGTTCGATTTCGCTGTTGCGAAATGGTCAAATTACCGAACGACGATGCTTACAGCACGCCGGTTCTGTGCCCAGGCACTTGGGTTTGATCCCAGCGCTTCAGGGCGCTCTTTGCCATAGCTGACCGTCGTCATCCGCGATGGACTAACACCGAGTGAGGCGAGATAGTTTTTCGCTGCATTGGCGCGGCGCTCACCCAGGGCGAGATTATAGTCGCGGGTGCCACGTTCGTCGGCATGGCCTTCAATCGTGATCCGCGCGTTGGGGTGTTGCGCCAGCCATTGCGCCTGGCTTTGCAAGATCACCTGGTCTTGTGGGTCCACATTGAACCGATCCGTATCGAACAATATCCGATCCGATATCGTGTTGGCAAGAAAATCGCCCTGCGATCCAGGTGCATAGCCTGGTCCCTGTGGGACGGGCGGAGCGGGTGGGGTAGTGGTCGTTCCAACCGGTGCTGGGGGAAGCTCCTCGGGTGGTTTTTTCGCACATCCAGCCAAAACCAGGCTGGCGGTAATCAGGAGTGGGGTCGCATATTTAATCATATTTTGCTCCTAGTCTAAATTTCCCTGAGTCTACTTAATATACTGTTTTCAGAAACTTGTCTCGATTCAATTCCAGTCTACGGTAATAAAGGTCCCCAGGCAGGGTCGCTGCCGTTGACCGGTGTCGGCAATTGTCGTTCATTGCGGCCGGTCAGATCGACTTGCCATATCCCGGTTCGCCCATTGCCGCGCGTGGTCCGGAAATATTGAATCACCCGCCCATTGGGGGCCCAGGTTGGCGCTTCGTCTTGCCAGCTATTGGTGAGCAACCGTTCTCCGCCGCCGCTTGGTGTCATGACGCCGATCCGGAAATTGCCGGAGACCTTGGTGAATGCAATCAGGTCACCCCGCGGGCTCCACTCGGGCGTTGCATAACGTCCACCGCCAAAGCTAATCCGTCTCTCATTGCCGCCGTCCGCGCTCATGACGTAAATTTGCTGACTTCCGGATCGGTCGCTTTCAAAAACAATCCGACTGCCATCGGGCGAGAAACTGCCGCCGATATCGATGCCGGGAGAGAAAGTCAGCCGCTGCGCCCGTGCACCACCGGCGGCAGACACTTTGTAAATATCCGTGTTGCCAGCAATCGCCATGGAATAGAGAATCCACTTGCCATCCGGCGACCAGCGCGGTGCAAATGTCGGATTGGTGCTCTGGGTGATCAGTCGCTGGCGTCCGGTTCCGATGTCGTAAATATAGATGCGCGGATTGCCGTCGAGGAAGCTCAGATAGACGATGCTCTTATAGTCGGGCGAGAAGCGCGGCGTGAGGGCGGTCGCCTGTCCGTTGGTGATGAACCGATGATTGGCACCATCGCTATCCATGATCGCCAGCCGCTTGACGCGATTTCCCTTGGACCCGGTTTCGGCAATATAGGCAATCCGGCTGTCAAAAAATGGCGATTCGCCGCTCAACCGGGAATAGATGGCATCTGCGCATTTATGCGCAGCGCGTCGCCAATCGCGGGGATCGACGACAAAGCCGTGGCGAGTCAATTCGCTCTGTAGCGCGACGTCATAAAGATAGCAGCCAACGGTTAGCTTGCCGTCGGGATTGGTGCGAATGAAGCCCTGAATCAAAGCCGATGCATTCGTGCTTTCCCAATAAGGGAATTGTGGAGAGGTGACTTCGCCAAAGCTGATCCCCCGCACGCTGTTGCGGCCCAGCGGACGAAACAGGCCGCTGGAGCGCAGGTCACTGGCGATGACATCGCTGATCTTATTGCCGAGCTCTCTTGTGTCCCCCGCTGGCGTGTCGACAGTCTGCGGCGTGGGCAAGCCTGGCACGGCGATGATCAGTTCGCTGGCTGCGCTATTGTCAACATCAACAGTCAGCTGCGCCTGTGCCGGCATCGCCAGACCGAAAAGCAAGATCAGACCTGCGATATAGATATGAACTTTGGGAAGGATTGTCGGGGAAGCCATGATGAATCTCCTAAACGCCTAAATAGAGTACAGGTTTGATGACCTTCCACTCGTCATAAAATTTTGGCGGAAATGTTGAAAATGGGGCCGCAAGACGAACAGCTCCAATCGCGCGCTCTTGATGGATCTTGACTTGAGAACGGTTGCTGGCGGTTATCCCTGTCGTGGTCGCTGTGGGTGATCCAACTATGCGGCCCTCCGGGTCCAATTGTGCGGTTACGGTTGTGCGCAAAAGCTCTGCGTCCGCGCCGGTTGGTGGGCGCCATTTCTGTTTGACCAGCCGATAAAGTTCCCGCTGCAATGATGCGACTGCCGCCGGTGATGCTTTGGCAGCAGCAACCGATTGATTGCGGCTGATCGAAGGCGCATCGGTGACCCCTTTCAGGAAATCATCTCCCAATCTCGATCCGCGCGGTTTCCGCACCGGCGTTGCTTTGGGCTTGGGTTTCGGCGCGACGCTTGCGGGCTTGTCAGGGCGCCGTCGCGGTTCACGCGATACGGGAGCAGGCTTCACTGTCGGAGCGGGCTTCGCTTCCGCCTTGGGCGGCTCGGGCAAAGGTTCCGGTTCAACAAAACTACTCTCTTCCGGAGCGCCCAGTTCCGGTGCAACACTGGTCGCGGGGGTGACTTTCGCCGGATCGGGGGCGGAACTTTCCAGTCCCACCTCATCGGCAATCATCACCTCGATCGGCTGGGTTCGAAAAGCATCATTGGTGCCGCTGAGCAGACTGAAAGAAAGCACGCCGAAGAGGACCACATGACCAGCAGCCGCTACTCCCAAGCCAATTGTTTCAGCTTTCTCCATATCAGCGGATCATTTCTATTGGCTCTCCGATGAACCTGTTGTGACTAAGGACACGCGGTTGAGGCCCGCGCGGTTGAGTTCTCCCATCACGCCCATGATCAGTCCATAGTCCAGCGTCTTGTCTCCGCGCAGCATGATCTGGCGCGGGTCGTCCGGGCTCTGATCTGCGGCTATCTCGCGCAACCGGCTTTCCAGGGCGTTGCGACTGAGCTCTTCGTCGTCAATATAGATGCGGCCGGCAGTGTCGATCGAGATTTGCACCGGTTCCTGATCCTGATCCAGCGCATTGGCTCGGGTTTCGGGCAAGTCCACCGGCACGCCCGTCACTAGCAAGGGCGCGGTGATCATGAAGATGATGAGCAGCACCAGCATCACGTCAACAAATGGCGTGACGTTGATTTCGGACATCGGCGGGCGTCCGCGCATGCGTCGGCCGCTGCCGGGATCAAGGCTCATTCCCACCGGCTATTTCTCCAGTTCCAGCTCGCGGCTGAGCGTCGCATGGAATCCATCGGCAAAACGTCCCATGCGCGCTTCAAGCTTATTCAGGCGATGGGAGAAGCGGTTATAGGCAATGACGGCTGGAATCGCCGCAAACAGGCCAATTGCGGTTGCGAATAATGCCTCGGCAATGCCCGGGGCGACAACCGCAAGCGAGCTGTTCTGTTCGGCGGCAATCGCCGAAAAACTCCGCATGATGCCCCAGACGGTACCAAATAGGCCGACAAAGGGAGCGACGCTGCCGACCGTCGCAAGAAAATTGAGCCGATCCGACATTTTGTCAATCTCGCTGGCGATGGTTGCATTCATCGATGTCGCCAGCCTTTGCCGCGTGCCTTCCCGGTCAATCGGCGCGCGAGCGGTTGATCGGCGCCATTCCTTGATACCTGCAGCCAGGACTTTCGCACTCGGCAGAGACGATTTGCCATGCGCGTTGTAGAAACTGTCAATATTCTCGGCCTTGGAAAAAGCGCGTTCAAATTTCTCTGATTTTTTGGCCGCGGCTGATAATTTCATCGCGAAGCTGATGATGATCGCCCAGGACCAGATACTGGCCAGCAACAGGCCCACCATGACGGCTTTGACGACAATATCGGCCTGGAGAAACAATTCGAACGGCGAAAAAGTTCCGGATGCAGCTTCCAGAGAAAGTTGGTCTAACAAAAGTTTATTTCCTTCAATTTCGATTCCCATCGGTCATGACGCTGGCAAAGGCTTTTGTCCATGCTTTGGGTTGGCGCCTTGGACGGCCTGCAGGCGCAAGAAAGGCTGCCTGAACAGAAGCTTGCGTGATCGGATGTTCGCCGCGAAAGATCGACTGATCAATGATCACGCTGGCGCCGCGCAGTGTTTCGACCGTGCTGACGACCAACAGGTCATCGTCGAGCTTGGCGGGAGCAAGATATTTCATCGTGAGATCGACCACAGCATAGACGCCTTCGCCGCTTTCAAAGGCCTTATTCTGGTCCATGCCGAGACCTCGCAACATGTCGGACCGTGCGCGTTCCATATAGCGTAAATAATTGGCATGATAGACTATGCCAGAGAAATCAGTGTCTTCAAAATACACCCGGCAGGCGAAATAATGTTTGCCATCAATGAAGCGCCCGTCATGGGGGCTGATCTGATCCGATATGGCAACATCTATCCGCATGACGCTGACATTAGGCGGCTGCAATGAAAGGCGAAAGAGCGAAGTTGATGCTCGGTTTCGGTTGAGCGTAATTCTGAGTCGACTGAACCGCCTGAACTACTGGTCGTCCGTCGGCCACTCGTCGTCTGACAATGTTTGTCCGGTCTCCAATATGGATTTCAAATTGCTTAACACGGCCGGCCAGCCTTCACGCACGCTCCTGTCCATCAGCGATTCTGGCTCGAGTTCGCTATGGGTCACGGTGAGTTTCGTATCCGGGCCAAGCGCGACCAGTTCATAGGTGACGCGGGAACATTTTGCCGGATCGTCCGCCTCGCTGTCCAGCGCCCAGCTCCAAACCATTTTTCGCGGTGGGTCGATCTCGATAATATGGCCGCGCGTATCGATCTTGCCGCTGCCATCGCTGCGCACATGATCCCATCGCGAACCGGCCTGCCAGTCGGATTGATTATAATGTCCCCAATAAGCCTTGGTCAGTTCGCGATCGATCAGGCCATTCCAGACTTGTTCGACGGTGGCCTTGATGAAGATCGTATAGACAAATGCCGGGGCACAATTTGCACCAGTGGATTGCCGGGTTGGGATGTCGGCGGGCTTATCTTTGGACATGAATTTTCTCCTCACCCGATAAATTGCTGCTTTCCATCTGCTGTTTGAAATCGGTTAGCGCGTCCATGCGGACATCTTCAAATTTGCCGACCCAGCGCTGCACAATATCGGCCAGCGGGATGGGATTGAGATAATGTAATTTTGTCCGCCCCTGCCAGTGGATCGAGATCAGATTGGCTTTTTCCAAAATGGTCAGATGCTTGGCAACGGCCTGGCGCGACATTTTGAGATTCTCGCAAAGATCGCCGAGGCTCTGACCATTTTTCGCAAAAAGCCGATCGAGCAATGCGCGGCGGGTTTCATCGGCAAGAGCGGAAAAGACATCGGACATGCGCTATATAAATGCAACTATTTGGTTGCATGTCAAGCTTTAATAGCCTTTCTGGGAGTCAATTTAGTCAAGTTTCGTTCCAGTTCAGGCCGCACATCCTATGCATAATGCCGCCGCAGGATCGATTTCCAGCCGCTTATAGGCGATCGGCTCGCCACATGCGGCGCACCAGCCATATTCCCCCTGTGTGATGCGGTTGAGCGCCATTTCGATCCGCGCGATATCGCTGGTTCGCCGTCTTGCGTCGGCCTGCGCCATTTCTTGCTGCTGCATCGCGTCCATGCGGGAGAGCCGGCCGACACTTTGTTGATCCAGTTCGACCGTGTCGCGCCAGCTTGCCGCCTCACGATCAAGCGCTTTCAGCTCCGCCTGTCGATTGAGCAGTCTGCGGTTGAGCGCTTCGATCTGGGCTGCTGAAACTTCTTCCGCCACAGGCTAGTTTTTGGATGCGAGCAATTCCAATGCCGCTGCGGTCATCGCTTCCGTGCCCAGCGTGACGGATTCGCGAGGCGCGACTTTGAAAAAGGGAGAGTGATGCGACGGCACCTGCGCACCGCCTGCTTCTTCGCGATCAAAATCTGCCTGCGGGGTGCCGCCCACCGAAAAATAGACGCCCGGCACATCGGTATTGGGCTCCACAAAATAGGCGAAATCCTCTGCGCCCATGCCCTCCCGCGGACGTTCGTCAAACACATCCTCGCCAAACCGGCCGGCAAAGACCGCCTTCACGCGCTGTGTCATCGCGACATTATTATAATTGGCGGGGGTCGATTCATGAGATACTTTGACCTCGGGCAATTTGTCTTCGGGCATGCCATTCAGTCGCCCGACATTTTCTGCAATCCGCTTGATTCCATCGAGCAGCTTCTTGCGGGTCTCCTCGTCATCCGAGCGGACCGTCAGCTGCATCTCGGCCCGATCGGATATGATATTATGCTTGAACCCGCTGTGCAGCGAACCCACGGTAATCACGCCGGGCTTCAGGGGGGCGATCTCGCGGCTCACGATGGTTTGCAGATTCATGATGATCTGCGCGGCCATGACGATCGGATCCTTGCCGCGATGCGGCGACGCCCCGTGAGCGCCGACCCCGTGCACCGTGATATCGACGCTGTCGGACGACGAGCTGACAATGCCCTCGCGGATCGCCAGTTTGCCAGTTGGCAGGCCGGATGACACGTGGAATGCTACCGCATAGTCGGGTTTGGGGAAACGCGAATAAAGCCCGTCATCCATCATCAGCTTGGCTCCGCCAATCCGCTCTTCGGCCGGTTGTGCGATCAGCACCAGAGTCCCCGCCCATTTATCTTTCATGCCCGCAAGCTGCCGTCCCGTGCCGATCAGTGAGGTGATATGAACATCGTGGCCGCACGCATGCATGACCGGCTTTTCCTGTCCGTCGATGCTGACCTGTTTGGCCGTCGACATATAATCAAGACCGCTGTCTTCGACCAATGGCAGTCCATCCATATCTGCCCGCAGCATCAGGGTTGGGCCATCCCCATTTTTCATGACCGCGACAACGCCGGTGCCGCCAACTGCTTCGGTGACAGTGAAACCGCTGGCACGCCATTCCTTGGCCATGATTGCGGCCGTGCGGGTTTCTTTATAGGAGAGTTCGGGGTTACGGTGAAAATCGAGAAACAGGGCTTCGAGCTTCTGATCATAATCTGCTGCAATGGCAGTAGATAGATCCGTGGATTGGGCCGTTGCAGGTTGCCAAGCAAATAGCGCGCTCGCAGCGGTGAGTGCCAAAAGATGTTTCACGATTTTCCCCTATTTAGTTTTTCTATCTATGCCGAACCAAGGCGGAAGGCGCAAAGCTTATTCCCTTCCGGATCACGGAAATAGGCGGCGTAAAATGCCATTTCTCCTTCGTCGCCGCGAACGCCCGGCGCGCCTTCGTCGCTGCCACCAAGCTCCAGACCCTTGTTGTAAAGGGCATCCAACTGATCGCGTTCTTGCATTTGCAATGCGATCATATTGCCATTGCCGGCAAATGCTTCCTTGCCATTGTCCGGTTTGGTGATGGCGATGGAAGGGGTGGCCATATCGACACCGTAAAGGGTGAAGCCATTTTCATCGAGTTCCATCAGACGCTTGGCCCCTATGGTGCCGAGCAGACCGTCATAATAGGTCCGCGCCTTGTCCAGATCATTGATTCCGAGAGTTACATAACCGATCATGTCTTCAACCTCCCATATTCATCTTGCAGCAGCACAGCTTATTGCCGTCGAAATCCCGGAAATAGGCGCCGTAGAAAACATCTGGTGCACGCCAGCCTGGAGCGCCCTCATCCTTTGCGCCGAGCCCGAGAGCTTTGGCATGAAGGGCATCGATTTCTTCGGTGCTGTCGAAATGCAAGGCAACCATCGTGCCATTGCCGAAACACGCTTCGCCTTCGTCATATGGAGAGGTGATACAAAGCATTGGTTGGCCTGGCCCTTTGCCAAAGAACTGCCCACCAGCGGGCGTTTTGAACAGGCGTTTTATACCGGTTCCTTCGAAAAGCGCATCGTAAAAGGCGAAGGACTTGTCCTTATCGTTGGTACCAAGCATGGTGTAGGCGATCATCGTGTTTCTCCTGTTTGTGATTTGGGGGGGTAAATGATTCGGTTGCGGTGTGAAACCTATCACTTGCACTGATAGATGCAATGACCTGTGGGGTCATCTTCTGGAACTTCCGTTCGAAAAAATACCGTGCCGTGATTTTCGACGTCGTTGAACCAGAAACCTGATTTGAGCGAATAGGCTTCACCGGAATGACCCCAATGAGAATATCCATTGTGAAACGGTTGGTCGCGGCATTCCGGATGGGGCTTGGCGGCTTGCGGTCTGGTGGATTGAGGATTGGAATAGTTGAGGATATGCATGCCCAGCCCATATGTGCAAAAATAACCTCCCTCAGTTTGACCGTTGGTGCCGTCAAAAATCCAGCGAGGCGCCCTCATTTTCGCGATGGTTTCGCGTGAGAGAAACTCGGCGCCTTGTTTCAAGAACATTTGCCCAACTTTGGCCAGATCAACTGCCGAGATGCGCAGGCCTCCCTGGGGACTGAAGACCGAACCTGTTTGTCCAAGCCGATATTTGCTTAGATCACAGCTCCCATCGCGAGCTGGAACAACTGAACATTTCTCGCGAACGCCGCGGAGATCATCTCGAGCAACATTGCCATTCGGTCGATATAGCGTCACTGCACCATTAATTTTGTGATTGCTGCAATTGATCCAGTTGAAGCAAGCGTCGAGTTCCAATGGGGCGAACACTTCCGACTGCATGATCCGGTCGAAGCGCAAGCCGGTCGCGGCTTCCATGATGGCGGCTATGACCGGGGAGTTGAGATTGGCATAGGTGAAAAATGATCCGGCGCGACGGTTCGCGTCCCAAGCCTTGGGATCTTTCAGTGCCACAGCCAGCAGCGCATCCATCGGCAGCGCATAATTTATCCCATCACGCAAACCGGCCTGATGTGACAGCAAATGCGCGAGCGTAATCGATTGATCCGGGAAGGCCGGGTTGCGCAAGTCCCAGCCGAGATAGTCATTCACGTCCCGGTGTAGATCGAGCGTGCCCGCTTCGACCAGTCGCATAACAGCCAGAGCGACAAATAATTTCGAGATTGAGGCAATACGGACTGGATCATCGGGCATCAAGGCGCGCCCGCTTGCGCGATTGGATAATCCCTGGATAGCGGCAACAGAAATGGTTTCGCCGTCGAAATCCACGCGGATGCTCGCCGCTGGCCCTGATGACAGATTTCGCGATTGTGCCGCCGTAGCAGAGGTCATGGCGACCAAAAGGAAAAGGCAGAAGTTCCTCACTCCTGCCTTCACTATCGTCTTCAATTTCTGCATCGAATCAACCTGCAGGACATTCGCCAATTCGTTTGCCGCTGCTTTTGGCCGTCATGTTCATTTGCATGCCATTCGCGCCGCCATTCATCGTCATGGTCATATCATAGTCGCCTGAACCATATTGACCATCCATTGCCAATGTCATGTTCCCCGGTGCGCCGCCCATGTTGGTGCAGACCATTTCCGACGAAACAGAGCCACCGCTCATGTTAAATTTCTTGACCTCGCAGTTTGTTTCTTCCTGCGCGGCAAAAAAATTAGCCCCTGGATTTTCGGCCTGCTCCGGAGTGATGCAGGATTTTGTTGTCGTGACCGTGCCCTTCATCCGGTCCATCATGCCAGCCGGAGCACCTTCGGGCAGGCCCTCGAGACTGACGTCGACGATCTCGACCCGGTTTTCCCATTCGCCGGGTTCCAGTGCGACATTATTTATCTCTGTTGCGACTTCTTCAGCCGTGATTATGCCATCACCATCAGTATCCGCACCGCTGTCTGAACAGCCTGCAAGCAACGCAACGCTGGCAATCGAAAATATCATCTTGTTCACAAATAAGTTCCCCATCAAATTTTGCACCCGGGCAAGATATAGCGACTGCGAACTGGCTTGTAAATTTTCGAACTAAAAACCGAAATCATAAGATGACAATGGACCCTTTTTGTTCCATATCTCAAGGATGACCCAGCTAGTGATCCGAGAAGGTTTGGCGGAACCCAATACCGACGAGAATTTTGTTCCGCACAAGCCCATACGACCTGATAAATCCGAAGGTGGCAGAAGTTTCAACCTGGTCAGCGATTTTGATCCTGCCGGTGACCAGCCCACGGCGATCAAGGAGCTTATTGATGGCATGTTGGCGGAAGAACGCGATCAAGTGCTGCTGGGAGTCACTGGCTCGGGCAAGACATTTACGATGGCAAAGCTCATCGAAAAACTGCAGCGACCGGCGCTGATTCTTGCGCCAAACAAGATTTTGGCCGCGCAGCTCTATGGCGAGTTTAAGAACTTCTTTCCTGATAATGCTGTCGAATATTTCGTCAGCTATTATGATTATTACCAGCCCGAAGCCTATGTCGCACGGTCGGACACCTATATCGAGAAAGAAAGCTCGGTGAACGAAGCAATCGATCGGATGCGGCACAGCGCCACCCGATCCCTGCTGGAACGCGATGATGTGATTATCGTGGCGTCGGTCTCCTGTCTTTACGGTATCGGTTCGGTCGAGACCTATTCGGCGATGATTTTCGATCTCAAGAAAGAGCAATCGGTCGACCAGCGGGATATCATCCGCAAGCTGGTGTCGTTGCAATATAAACGCAATGATCAGGCCTTTGCGCGTGGGAACTTTCGCGTGCGAGGCGATAATCTGGAGATTTTTCCATCGCATTATGAAGATATGGCGTGGCGGATATCATTCTTCGGTGACGAGATTGAAGAGATTGTCGAATTTGATCCCTTGACCGGGAAAAAGGGTGCCAGTCTCGATCGGGTGCGAGTCTACGCCAACTCGCATCATGTCACGCCGGGGCCGACGATGAAGCAGGCGATGGAAGCGATCAAGCTGGAGCTTGCCGTCCGGCTCAAGGAACTGGAAGCAGAAGGCAAGCTGATCGAACATCAGCGGCTGGAACAACGGACCAATTTCGATCTCGAGATGATCGCGGCCACCGGCAGCTGTGCCGGCATTGAAAATTATTCACGTTTCCTGACAGGTCGGCTGCCCGGCGAGCCGCCACCGACCCTGTTTGAATATCTGCCAGATAATGCGCTGCTGTTTGTCGACGAAAGCCATCAGACGGTTCCGCAAATCGGCGCCATGTCCAAAGGCGATCACCGCCGGAAGATCAACCTGGCCGAATACGGGTTTCGCTTGCCCAGCTGCATCGACAACCGGCCGCTGCGGTTCAACGAGTGGGATGCTATGCGCCCGCAAACCGTCAGCGTATCTGCGACGCCAGGCAAATGGGAGATGGAGCAGACGGGCGGTGTCTTCAGCGAACAAGTCATTCGTCCGACTGGCCTGATTGATCCACCCGTCGAAATCAAACCCGTCGAAGATCAGGTCGACGACGTCATTAATGAATGCCGCAAAGTAACCGCGCAGGGCTATCGCACGCTGATAACAACGCTCACCAAGCGGATGTCCGAAGATCTGACAGAGTTTATGCACGAAGCCGGCATCAAAGTCCGTTACATGCATAGCGATGTCGAAACATTGGAGCGGATCGAGCTGATCCGCGATTTGCGGTTGGGCGTATATGATGTTCTGGTCGGGATTAACTTGCTGCGGGAAGGGCTTGATATCCCGGAATGCGGGCTGGTCGCCATTCTCGATGCCGACAAGGAAGGGTTCTTGCGCAGCGAAACGTCGCTCATCCAAACCATCGGACGCGCTGCGCGCAATGTTGATGGCCGTGTTATTCTTTACGCTGACCGCATGACGGGCAGCATGGAGCGGGCACTGAACGAAACCGGTCGCCGCCGCGAAAAGCAGGTGGCCTACAACACGGAACACGGCATCACGCCGACCTCGATCAAGAAAAATATCGGTGACATCATCGCACATGTCGCGTCGAAAGATATGGTCACTGTGCCGATTGACGGCGATACCGAGCATCTTGTTGGTCATAATTTGCGCAGTCATATTGAGAGCCTTGAGAAGCGCATGCGCGACGCCGCTGCGGATCTCGAATTTGAGGAAGCAGGCCGTCTGCGGGACGAGATCCGCAAGCTTGAGGCTGATGAACTGGGCCTGCCTGCAGACCTGCAAGTAGCTCAACCTAAAGGGCGCGCGACGGAAGGCCGGCCAGGCACGCGCAAGGGCAAATATGGACGGAGCAGTCAGCGCAAGATGAGCTAGATAAATCATTCGACCAACGTCTGTTCTGCAGCGACCAAGGTCATAACGACTGCTTGCACGTCGAACAGAACCAGCCCATGTTTCGAATCATTATCGAGAGGAAAGAAATCATGCGTCGGCCTTTTTTGATCACAATGTCTGTTTCAATATTGGTGCTTAGTGCTTGCGCGATGGAGAGTGGAGAAATGGCGCCTGCCTCATCGCTCGCTGCATCTTCACCTTCACCTTCCAATTTCACTCAAGCTGTCTCAGCTCCGGGTAGAGATGAAGCTGATGCAAAACTCGATGTGAGCCGCAAGCCAGCTGAGGTATTGGCTTTCATGGGTCTGGAATCGGGAGACGCGGTGCTCGATATCTTCGCTGGAGGTGGATATTATAGTGAAATTTTGGGCCGCGCAATCGGTCCGACGGGGTCCGTCATCGCGGTAAACCCGCCGCAATTTGTCTCCAGCGATGCAGCTAAAGCCAAATGGGCCGATGTGACGGGTCGACAGCCCAACGTCTCTCTCGTTGCCGCGCAGCTTTATGAATATACGCCCGATGCAGAAACTTTGGATTTCGCCATGATGCATCTGATTTACCATGATCTCTATTGGGAGAGTGAACAGTATAAAGTAAAACGGATGGACCCAGCGGCCTTCTTGACCAAGCTATATACTGGAATGAAGCCGGGCGGTATCGTTGCCGTGATTGATCATGTCGGGGGTGCCGGCGAAACGCGAGCGGTGGTTGAAAAAACACACCGGATAAACCCCGATGTCGTCAGAGCTGATTTTGCAAGGGCTGGCTTTGTGCTGGAAGCCGAAAGCAATATGTTCACTAACCCGGCGGATGATTTGGACAAGAATGTTTTTGATATGGCGGTGCGCGGAAAGACGGATCGCTTCACGATGAGGTTTCGAAAACCCAATTAAATGGTCTGCCTCGGCCCAAAATCGAATCGATCATATGGGAAATCCAGGTCGATTCTCGCCAAAAATTAGGGTTGTAAACATCAAATCTCCATTCGCTCCATGATACTAGGCGAAAGTTGCATAATATTGTAATATAATATCAATGCGATACGAGAGATTACATCATTTTACATTACTGTTCATCTGGGGTTGGTCTAGTGGGTTTTACACAGGTCGCGTAGATATAACTGATATATAATATTTTGAACATCAACACCGCGAAGACGGCAGAAAGTTTACGCCTGAAATGGTCAATCGAGAGGCCCAATGGAGCGTGTTGTCAAGTTAGATGAAGAAATGAAGTCCGGACATAGTTGTGTTCTCGAGAGATCTACGCGGACGAATGCTGTTGAGGCTGATTATGCGGAATTACGTTCGGGACCGTCCGTTGGCCAGGGATTATATCTGGTTGTGTCCGGCCCCGCACCGGCAAATGGTGAGGATGTTCGTTTGCTTCCAGCTTTGGGAGGCAATCGGCCGGCATATCTCAGGATTGAAATCGTATCGGAAGTCCGTAATGCCGCCAATGATGATTTGCCTGTGGAAACAGAAAGATATGAAAAATCCATTCCGCTATTGGGTTTGTCGGGAACCCAGGGAATCCAGCTTGTTGCAGCGAATGGCAGCAAGAAATTCGATCTTGTCGGAATATGAGTTTTACCGGCGGCGCCTCTAGTCAGGGTCGCACGTCGTCGGCAAAACCGGGAGGCAGGTTCCTCTTTCATGATGAACCTGTCTCCCAAAATATAAGGCACAAAATTTGTTCAAGTTGAGCAGTTGGGTTCTGATCGCGATTTGATGAGCGACTACAGGGGGTTTGTAAGCCGTTTGTCCGCAGATCGGATCCAGGGGGAGCAGGGCTGGCGCGCCAGTAGAGTATCGCGCGTCAGTCCTGCTTTATTTGCATAAATCATCGCTCAACTGGCGTATTTTACTGAACAGCCATAGGGCCGGGACTGCGCCACACTGACGGATTTTCCGGCCTTCAACTCTGTGAGGGCAGCAGTCACATGATTGCGGGCCCCTTCGATATCCCTCTGATTGGCGGTCGGCTTGTCATCAATGCCGCCTTGATAGACCAATTTCCCGACACCATTGATTATATACATGTGCGGCGTTGTTTTCGCTGAATAGGCTTTGCCAACCAAGCCTTTGGAATCGAGCAGATAATTGCTGGATTGGAATTTTTGCGTCGCCATCATTATTTTAGCTTCAGCGCCGGACATATGACCTTGCTTCCCTTGGGCTCCGCTATTGATGGTCAACCAGACGGCCCCCTGGGCCCGGGCTGCCTTCTGGGTCGCTTGCATATTGCCGCTCTCATAATGTTTGACAACAAAGGGGCAGCCTGGATTATGCCATTCCAAAACCACCGTCTTGCCGCGAAATTGGGAGAGTTGCACCGTCTTCCCGTTCACATCAGTGAGCTTGAAATCCTGAGCAACGGAACCGATTTTTTGGGCGGCGGCGAGAGGTGTAGCGAGCGTGACGGCGGCTATTGCTGCGATGGAAAAACTCTTCAAGATCTGCATTGATATTCTCCGGTCAAATTTTGCTGGGAGTGAAGCTTGCGGTTGCAACCGGTTCATTCACGAGATCGGTCAGGGTCGCGACAGTAAGAATCTGTGGAAGGATAATCGGCTCTGCTCCCGGCGCGTAATAGAGATAAAGCGGCACACCGGCGCGGCCATGTTTTTCGAGAAATCTGCTGATCACCGGATCTGGCCTTGTCCAGTCTCCCACGAGAACTGCGACATTGGCCGATTCAAATATATCGGCGGTTTCTGTGCGTTGAATGGCCGCAGCTTCGTTGGCCTTGCAGGTGATGCACCAATCAGCCGTAAAATAGGCAAATACGGGTCGGCCCGAGGCTCGCAATTCTGACAATCTCTCTTCACTGAAGGGTTCACCGGGGAGGATCGCTGTGCTTGCCGTTGCCCGTTTCTGGCTGTCCATAGATTCCTCGTTAGGGAGCAGAGCAATACCGCCAGCCAGCGATGCGATGACCGCCATAGTCGCTAAAGCTCCACGAGATCGACCGTTCATTTGGCCGCCTCCAAACCACCATAATAGTAACGAGATCAGCAAAAGGAACATGAGCGAGAGGCCAAGCGCATCGGTACCGATTTGCCGACCAAGCAACCAGATCAGTCCGATACTGGTCAGGAACATCGGCACGGCCATGGCCTTACGAAAGCTGTCCAGCCAAGGCCCTGGCTTTGGCAAGCGGCGGCGGATGGCCGGAACAAACGCAATGAGCAGGAAAGGCAAAGCCAGACCCACGCCAAGACCGGCGAAAATCAGCAGCGCTGCAACAGGCGGCAGGACAATCGTCGCACCCAGCGCTGCGGCCATGAATGGTCCTGTACACGGAGTCGCGACAAAAGCTGCCAGCGCTCCGGTCCAGAAGGATCCTACCGCTCCGTCTTTCTGGGCGAGCTTGTTGCCGAAATTCACATTGGGCAATTCAAACATGCCAGCGAGATTGAAACCGATTGCGGTCACGAGCGCGAGAAGGACGAAAATGATGCGCGGGTCCTGGAGCTGAAATGCCCAGCCCACAGCGGCTCCGCTAGCTCGCAAGCCCAGCAGGACCGCGCCAAGGGCTGTCGCAACCAGAACAACGCCTGCGGTATAGGCCAGCGCGTCACGGCGGACGATGGCTTGATCCCCGCCTGCTTTGGCGAGGCTCATCGCTTTCAGGCTGAGGATCGGAAAAACACAGGGCATAAGGTTGAGCAACAAACCGCCGAGAATGGCGCCGCCGAGGGCGATGATGAGCAGAGTCGTATTAGATTGGCCGTCGCCACCAATAAAATTTCCGCCGTCTCCGCCACCTGCTGCAATCGCGGTTCCTGACATTGTCACATCGCCCTGGATGGCTTTGAAGGCAAAGCCGCGCTGCGGACCGATTTTCAGGACACCATTGATGCTCTCGAAGGAATCACCGCGGGCGCCGGTTTCAATGATGATCTTGTCACGATCGCGGTTGAACTTTTGCGCTGCGGCATAGTCCAGTATTCCGTCCTCTTTGACGAAGAAATGCGGATCGGTGATATCTACGTTTTCTGGAAGCGGAATGCTGATGCGGAAAATATCGTCGCGGACCGAAAATGTCGCCTTGCTTCCCAGCGGACGGGGGAGTGCTTCTCGATAGGCGTTGAACGCGTTGTCGAGTGATACGGCCGCATCTTTGCTTACCACCGTCAGGTTTATCGATAACTCGTCTTGCTCGGGTACACAAATCTCATCGGTACATGCCAGCCACTCGGATTTCACTGAAATCGGCAGGCTGCCCAGCGGGACTTTCTCGGAAATAATCAGATTGACCAGGACTGCATAATCACCCTTGTAGATGTAATTCATTATGCCTGAGATCAGCAGCGTATCCGGGGTTGGAAATCTCGGTTTTCCAATCGACACGCCGGCAGGCAGGTCCCAATTGAAACTCATCCCAATGCCCGCGTCACCAGGGTTTTCCCAATAGCCGTGCCATGTCGGTTTGGGTTCCATAACGAACGCAAGCGTAACGCTTTGTCCCGCTTGCACTTTCTGCGATTCGGCGACCAACGTGGCCGGAACATTCAATCCGTTCGACCCCAAGGCATTTTGGGCCTGAGCTGGCTGGACAAGCGTCATCCATATCAGCGCAACCATCACCAAGAATGCCCGAAGATCAAATGTCATAAAAACTCACCATTTCCTGTTTAGATGCATTTAGGCTATCGCTCTGCAGCTTTCCATAGCTGCTTTCATCAATGAGGATAATTCGTGCGAAAACTCTCCATAGTTACAGCCCTGACCGGTTTAATTGCATTTGGCGGCACCGCCAGTGCCGAACATCATAACGAGGCTGACGCGGACCAACCGAAGCTCATTGTGGCAATTTCCGTAGACCAGCTTTCCGCGGATCTATTTGCAGAGTATCGGTCAGTATTTACTGCCGGTCTGAAGCGTCTGTCGCAGGGTGCGGTTTTCCCAAATGGCTATCAATCGCATGCTGCGACCGAAACCTGCCCGGGTCATGCCACGATCATGACCGGCGTTCATCCCGGCCGTGCCGGTATCATCGCAAATAACTGGATCGACCTGAGCATCGGTCGCGACGACAAGACCGTCTATTGTGCCGAAGACGAAAGGATCGAAGGCACTAGTTTCGGGGATATCACTGCAGCCACCCAAGGCGAATATGTGCCTTCGGCATGGCATCTTCTGGTCCCGACACTGGGCGAACGCGTGAAGCTTGTTTCGCCTGAATCACAAAATGTTGCGGTCTCGGGCAAAGACCGCGGCGCGCTGATGATGGGCGGGGGCAAAACCGATGCGATTTACTGGTGGAAGGGCAAGGGCTTTGAAACGCAAGCTGGCCGGGCCCTTGATCCTGTTGTGGCTGCGATCAATGCAGATATCGCAGGCACGATCGATAAGGCGCGGGCGCCTTATGCGGTTCCGCAACATTGCGAGGCGCGCACGCAAAAAATCGGCCATGGCAATGGCAAGTCGGTCGGCGATTATGCCTTTCAACGCCCGGAAGGTGCCAGCCGCATTTTCCGCGGATCACCGGATTTTGACCATGTCACAATCAATGTCGCGAATGGCTTGGTCGATTCGATGAAACTCGGCCAGGGCAAAGCCACCGACATATTGTCGGTCAGTCTTTCGGCGACAGACTATATCGGCCATGCTTTTGGTACCGCAGGATTGGAAATGTGCATTCAGATGGGCGAACTCGATCGCCAGATCGGGCGACTGTTCAAAAATCTGGATGAAAAGAATATCGACTATGTCGCTGTCCTGACCGCCGACCACGGAGGTCATGATCTGCCGGAGCGGCTGATCATCCAGGGTGTCCCGGACGCGGAACGGATTGATCCAATGCTCAATGCAAAGGGCATTGCGGCGCAGGTGCGAGAAAATCTCGGGATCGAAACGGAAGATCAATTGTTATATGCCGACAGTCCGTTCGGTGATTATTATGTCAGCCTGAATTTGGCGCCCGAGCAAAAGGCGCGAGTGAAGGCCGAAGCCATGCGATTATTGCGGGCCCATCGTCAGGTCCAGACGATTGTCGACGGGGCCGATCTTGAAGACATGCCGATGCCCACCGGAGCGGTTGAAGAATGGAGTCTGGCTGAGCGTGCGCGGGCATCTTATCACCCTGATCGATCGGGTGATTTCATTGTCCTGCTGAAACGTGCGGTGACGCCGATCGCGAGCACAGCGCGCGGCTATGTCGCCACTCACGGCAGTCCATGGGATTATGACCGGCGGGTGCCGATCCTGTTCTGGCGTCAGGGACTACAGCATTTCGAACAGCCAATGTCGGTCAAGACCGTGGATATTGCGCCGACTCTGGCTTCCATGGCCGGGATCAAAATCCCGGCAGATGAAATCGATGGTCGCTGTCTGGATATCGACAATGGTCCGGGTTCGAACTGTAAATGATGGGCCGACGGGTTACCGACGCTCGTAGCGGCTGAGTCCCCGTCCCAGGCTGTTATTGGCTATGCGCAGCTGGTCGCTGCTCCAATCGGCGACAAACCAGGTGTTGCGATCAACACCCGGAGCCAGGGATGCCTTGTTCGAGTGGATATTGAGACCAGATGAACTATTGCCGCCTCCTTCAGCGGCGACAGCGATAAAGGCGCTGTAATTTTCCTTGTCCTGGCCTTGCACGAAGACATTCCCGCTAATCACGCCGGTCGCACCGGCAGGCAAATCAATCATGTAATTGGTGGTTCGCCCTTGCGTATCATCAAAGCTGTTGTTGGTGATTGTTGCTCGCGCAGCACGGCTTTTGACATAATGTCCGCCGCTACCTTTTTCAAAACGAGAGTTGGTGACCTTGAGCGAACCAAAATCACCGATGTAAACACTGTGCGCACAGGATAGGCCACGATCACAACGTCCAAGTCGCTGAAAAGTGGAGCGGTCTATCACAATCTCGGCGGATGGATCGTCAGCGCTCAAAATCGCTTGCTCCGCATTCCGGAACATCGCGTTGGTGATATAGAGGTCTCCTCTCTCAATGCGGATACCGGCGCCATTCCCATCCGGGACGCGTTGGTTCTGAAAGATTATCCCATCAATATATGCTGCCTTGCCACGCAGGACCAGGCTGGCCTTGCCTTCGCAAATGCCACCGTCCAGAATCGCTCGGCCGGGGATGGCAGATTTATATGTTATGCGACCCGCCTTTTGAATCGCGCAGTCGCCATAGGTGCCAGGCGCGATAATGATTGTGGCATTATTTTCTGCAATGGCTTCCACAGCATCGGCTAGCTTATAAAAACCTTCGCCAGTTTGCTGAATTGTAAACGGTGCCGTTGTATTTTGGGCTGTCGCAGCACTGGTGATTCCCAATGCGAATGAAGCGATTATGAGAGGCAATTTGGCCATGACAGTTACCTTGTAAGATGAAACGAACCCGGACTATGATCTAAGTAGAAATAGATTCCAGCAGATTAACCACAGGTTATCGCATTTGTCCGAATAGGGGACATATCACATTAAATATTTAACAGAATAAGATAGAGGCTGGAAGCCAATATCCACAGTCCGTCCATGGTTTTCAGGCGAAGCGATCCCAACCAAAGAGCGAGCGGCCGGGCCAATAGGGCTCCCAGAATAGCTCCAGGAACGGCAAGTGCCACGACTTCCCAAGGCACCGTATCATTATCGATATGCCAGATCGCTCCAAAGAGCGCGCTAATCGCCGAGATGACGCATGCCGTGCCAGTGCTGAGCAGGATCGGATAATGCCGGATGAACAGATATAGTGCGACAAATTCTCCTACTCCCACGGAAAAAAGTGCCATGAGAAAGCCGCCAAATCCAGCGAAAAGCATGAGAACCATGATATCCAGCCGCTGCAGGGCGGTTTGCTCGGGAACATTTCGATTCACTGTCCAGGCAGAGAGAATGAGCAAGCTGCCAAGCAGGAGCGAGAAGCTTTTAAATCCAATCAAAATGTCATTTGATTCGAATTGGTGGACATGTTGTGTGATCAACATCGCTGGCAAGGAAATTATCAATACGACACAGATGACCGTCCAATAGTCTCTTGCGTTTACCGACACGCTTTGGCTGTCGCTTCCGGCGTCTTGCTGGGTTTTCATCCGGTGAGTCCAGCGAAGTGCGCCTACGGACATTCCAAAGCACTGAATTAGAAAACTCGCAGCTGTCACCTGCAGCGGACTGAGCGGATAAACTCCGCTTTCCCTCAGGATGTTGAAAACCGGAACGAACACAACGCCGCCGCCCGTACCTGACGTGTTTGCAATGATTGCAGCCAACATTCCGATTGCCGGAAAATACCAAATCGACGTGATCGCTCCATAATTGAATGGAGCGATCGCTAGCATTGTAGCAAACATTGCGATCAAAAGCCCATATCCGGACCAAAGCCAGACAGGAAATGATTTCAAGCGTTTTTACTCATTCAGATTTGGTCGGAGCCACTGACGTGCCTGATCCTTGGACACAGAACGTCGTGCTGCGTAATCCTCGACCTGATCCTCGCCAATCCGCGCGACACCGAAATATTCAGCCTGCGGATGGCCGAAGTAGAAGCCTGAGACGGCCGCGGTTGGTGTCATCGCGAAACCGCTGGTGAGTTCGATGCCGGTGTTATTTGTCGCGTCGAGCATCTCAAACAAGATCGGTTTGATACTATGGTCAGGACATGCCGGATAGCCGGGGGCAGGGCGGATCCCTTTATATTTTTCCTGCACCAGTTGTTTGTTGTCGAGCTGTTCGTCCGATGCATAGCCCCAGAGATCCTTGCGGACATGCTCGTGCATCCGTTCTGCAAAAGCCTCTGCAAGCCGGTCTGCGAGCGCCTTGAGAAGAATGCTATTATAGTCATCCTTGTCCATCTCGAAGCGCTGCACATGTTCGTCAATGCCATGTCCGGCTGTGACGGCAAAGCCGCCCATCCAGTCGTCCGATGTGTCAATGAAATCCGCAAGGCACATATTGGCTTTGCCTGTGCGTTTGCTGACTTGTTGGCGCAGCATCGGCATCGTGAATTCGACATTTTCAGGTGCAAGCAGGATATCATCCTCGTCCCGTCGCGCGCGCCACAGGCCCACGACACCTTTCGCGGTCAGCCATTTTTCCTCGATTATCTGGTCGAGCATTTTCTGCGCGTCTTTGAAGAGATCGCTAGCGCTCTCACCAACCACTTCGTCAGTCAGGATCGCAGGATATGTACCCGCAAGCTCCCATGCACGGAAAAATGGCGTCCAGTCGATATAGTCGCGCAGTTCCGCAAGATCCCAGTCTTCATAGACATGCAGGCCCGGCTTGTTCGGGGCAGGAGCCTTTTTCGACATGTCGATATCGAAGGCATTGGCGCGAGCTTGTTTGAGCGAGGCCAGCTTCTTGGCGGTCTTCCCTGCGCGTGCAATCCGGACCTGTTCATAGTCTTCGCGCGTGCTGGCGATAAATGGTTCGGCCTGTGTATCACTGACCAGTTGAGAAGCGACACCCACTGCGCGGCTGGCATCGAGCACATAAACGGTTGGACCGGAATAGGCCGGTTCAATCCGTAACGCGGTATGGGTTTTGGATGTCGTCGCACCGCCGATGAGCAGCGGCATCTGCATTTTCGCACGCTCCATCTCTTCGGCTACGGTCACCATTTCATCAAGCGACGGAGTGATAAGACCGGATAGCCCGATCATATCCGCATCATTTTCCGTGGCGGCTTTGAGAATGTCTGTCCAGTGGACCATCACGCCCAGATCGACCACTTCGAAGCCGTTACACTGCAGGACGACGCCGACGATATTCTTACCGATATCATGCACATCGCCCTTGACGGTGGCCATGATGATCTTGCCTTTGCCCTTCGCGCCAACTTCCTTCTCGGCCTCGATAAAGGGGAAGAGATGGGCGACCGCCTTTTTCATAACGCGCGCCGATTTGACCACCTGAGGCAGGAACATTTTTCCCGAACCGAACAGATCTCCAACGACGTTCATGCCGTCCATCAGAGGGCCTTCAATTACCTCGATCGGACGTCCGCCAGCATTTTTAACTGACAGTCGCATCTCTTCTGTATCTTCGACAATATGCGCGTCAATGCCTTTGACCAGGGCATGTTCCAGTCGTTTGGCAACCTCATAGCTACGCCATTCTGCCGCAGCCTTCTCTGCCACTTCATCGGTTCCGCGAAATTTTTCGGCCAATGCTATGAGATTGTCGGTTGCATCATCATGACGGTCAAAAATCACATCTTCACAGGCGTCGCGCAGAACCGGATCAATATCATCATAAATGTCGAGTTGTCCGGCGTTGACAATCGCCATGTCGAGACCTTCGGGAATCGTATGAAACAGAAATACGCTGTGCATAGCCCGACGAACGGGTTCATTGCCTCGAAAACTGAACGACAGGTTGGATAGGCCACCGGAAAAATGGACATGCGGGCAAGCGGCTTTGATCTCACTCACTGCTTCGATAAAATCGAGGCCATAGCGACGGTGCTCGTCAATTCCGGTTGCAACTGCAAAGACGTTGGGGTCGAATATGATATCTTCCGGCGGGAAACCAATTCCAACGAGCAGCTTATAGGCACGTTTGCAGATTTCGACCTTGCGTTCCTTGGTGTCCGCTTGACCGGTTTCGTCAAATGCCATGACGACGACTGCAGCACCATATGCCATGCATTTACGCGCGTGTTTGAGGAATTCCTCTTCGCCTTCCTTCATCGAGATGCTGTTGACGATCGGTTTGCCCGAAACACATTTCAGGCCAGCTTCGATAACCGACCATTTGGAACTATCGATCATGACCGGGACGCGAGCAATATCAGGCTCGGCGGCGATCAGCTTCAGAAAGGTGGTCATCGCCATCTCGGAATCGAGCAAGCCTTCATCCATATTGACGTCGATGATTTGCGCGCCATTTTCGACCTGTTGCCGGGCGACTTCGACAGCTGCTTCATAGTCATCATTCAGGATAAGTTTCTTGAACCGGGCAGAACCCGTGACGTTGGTGCGTTCACCGATATTGACAAAATTGGTGGAAGAGGGGGTGTTCACTAAACTATTCTCCGAGTCCGCTCGTCCAGAATATCTGTTGAGCTTTGGGACATGATGTAATTGTACGAGCGATATGAATGGTCGGCTCAGCTCAATCCATAGGAGGACCGAGCTGAGTCAATCTATGCCGCCATGATGAACGGTTCGAGTCCGGACAAGCGTGTCTGAACCGCCGGTTCGGCAAATTTTCTCGGCGTGGCGCCAACTGTGGCTTTGGCAATAGCGCCGATATGCTCGGGCGTGGTTCCGCAACAGCCACCAATGATGTTGACCAGTCCTTCGTCGAGCCATTCCCTGATTAGGGCCGCCGTCTCGTGCGGCATTTCATCATATTCGCCCAGATCATTTGGCAAACCGGCATTCGGATAGGCCATGATCAACGTGTCAGCGACCTTGGTGAGCATGGACAAATGCGGACGTAGTTGGTCCGCGCCAAAAGAACAGTTTAGGCCAATGGTGATTGGCTTCAAATGACGTACTGCGTGCCAGAATGCTTCCACCGTATGTCCGGACAAATTCCTGCCCGACAGATCGGTGAGAGTCATGGAGACCATCAATGGCACATCGCGGTCACAGGCATCTGCGGCTTCCTGAGCGGCCATGCCGGCACATTTTGCGTTGAGCGTATCGAAAATCGTTTCAATCAGCAGAAAGTCGACACCGCCAGCGATTAGTGCATCGCATTGTTCGCGGTAAACGCCTTTAAGAAAATCATAGTCGATTTCCCGGAAACCAGGGTCATTGACATCTGGCGAAAGCGATAACGTCTTGTTTGTGGGTCCGATCGAGCCTGCCACAAACCGCTTCTTGCCGTCTTTGGCTTCGGCTTTTTCGCATGCCGACCGCGCGATCTCGGCAGATTTGACGTTCAAATCCCAAACCAGATGCTCGCAGCTATAATCTGCCTGGCTGATCTGGGTCGAACTGAATGTATTGGTTTCGACAATATCGGCACCGGCTTCAAGATAGGCGGTATGAATATTTTCAATAATATCTGGTCGGGTCAGACTGAGCAAATCATTATTGCCCTTCTGATCGTCGGTCAGTTCAAGATCACCACGATAATCTTGCTCTACCAAACCGTGATTTTGTATCGCGGTTCCATATCCGCCATCAAATACAAGCACGCGCTCGGCAGCGAGTGCACGAAGTTGGTCACCAGGATTCATCATGCTGCTTTCTCCTGAGCTGGATTGATTGGCCGTTTTCCAAGCAAATGGCATATTGCATAGCTTAGCTCGGCCCGATTGAGCGTGTAGAAATGAAACTGTCGAACGCCGCCAGCGTAGAGCTTCCTGCAAAGTTCTGCCGCGACTGTTGCTGCAATCAACTGGCGTGCGGAAGGATGATCATCCAATCCTTCGAACAGTTCATTCATCCATGCGGGAATTTCAGCTCCGCACATGCCGGCAAATTTTCGCGTTTGAGCAACATTTGAAACAGGTAGAATACCCGGGACCAGTTCAGCGTCAATCCCTGCCGCAGCTGCGGCATCGCGAAAACGGAAAAATGCTTCGGCGCTGAAAAAGAATTGCGATATTGCACGATTGGCGCCCGCATCGAGCTTGCGTTTCAGGTTGTCGAGGTCGCTTTGCGGGCAATTGGCCTCGGGATGCGTTTCCGGATAGGCCGCCACAGATATCTCAAATGGTGCGATATCCTTGAGACCCGCGACCAACTCCGCCGCGCTGGCATAGCCTTGTGGATGCGGTTGGAATTCCTGGCCTTCTGACGGAGGATCTCCTCGCAATGCCACGATATGCCTTACACCTGCTTCCCAATAGGCTGCAGCAACTTCTTTGATTTCTTCTTTGCTGGCATCCACGCAGGTCAAATGTGCGGCGGCCGGGATGCTGGTTTCTTTTGCTATACGTGCGACGGTTGCGTGCGTACGCTCCCGAGTTGAGCCACCGGCGCCATAGGTCACAGAGACAAATCGCGGGGCCAGCGGTTCCAGCGTAACCACGCTATCCCAGAGAGTTTTCTCCATTTTTTCTGACTTGGGCGGAAAAAATTCAAATGACACGTCTGCATCACCACTTAATCCCGCAAATAGGGGTACATCCAAAGCGCGTTTTGCTTCTTCAAGCTCGCTTAACGCCAAGGGCATTTTATGTGTCGTCATATCGTCGCTCTCTTCTTGTTCTGCAGGGGCAGATTGATTTCATTATCTTTCGGTCGGATGTGCGTGAGATTTGTCTTGCGTCCCACCCAAATTTTCACAGTCAACTCGCCGCCATCGAGCGTTCGGCATTGCACCATATCGAGCCGAACAGCGTTGAACCAACGCATCATGCTTTCGTCAGAGAATCCCAAACGCGCGTGCGCGTGGGTCGTTCGCAAATCTTCCCGGTCATGGGCGGCGAAATCGGCGATCAGCAATGTGCCTTCTCGTTTCAATACTCTTGCCACTTCAGACAAAACCGCTTCGGGGTGTTGAGCATAGTGCAATACTTGATGTAAAATAATGCAATCGACAGAATTGTCTTCAACCGGAAGATTGCCAAAATCCCCAATTTTGAGCTCAGTCTTAGCGGTCAGTTCATTGCCTTTTGCTGCCGGCCCATCGTGGCTTAGCAGTTTGGCTCGAGCCAACCGCAGCATCTCTGGGCTTTTGTCGACGGCCGTAACTTTCTGGGCGTGCAGACCAAATAGCTCGATCATCCGTCCGGTGCCTGTCCCGATGTCCAGAAGATGGCTGATTTTGACTTCACTCAACAGCGCATGCATCGCATGTTCAACTTCTGTTTCGGCAATATGCAGCGATCGAATTGCATCCCATTCTGCAGCGTGGGCAGCAAAATATTTCTCGGCCATTGCCGCACGGCTCTCCCGGACTTCGGACAATTTCCCTTCGTCGCTCAAGGCCAATTCGGCGCTGGATAATTTATCGGAACGAAATATGCGCCTCAGAACATCGAGCTCGGACGCCGGGCCAGGCCTAAGGAACACCCAGCTACCTTCTTTGCGTCTCTCAGCAAGCCGAGCTTCGTCCAATATTCGAATATGGCGAGAAATGCGCGGTTGGCTTTGATCCAGAATCACAGCCAGTTCGCCGACGGACAACTCCATCTTCAATAGCAAAAGCATGATTCGAAGCCGAGTAGGGTCCGCTAGCGCGCGAAAAATTGAGAGGATATCGTCCATCAGAATTAAGGATATAAAGATTTCTTTATATCTGGTCAATGCTTCAGAATATTAGCTTTTTTCCAAATAAATTTGAAACGGACGGGGAGTAGAATCGAGATGCCTCAACGAGTAACGATCTTCATCGTTGCCTTCCGATAGTCAAATCGCTAATGCAACATTCCGCAGGCTTGGAACACCTCTAATCGGTGCCTGCCTGTTTTTTGAGGAATATAGTAAAGGGTTTTCCCAATGAAAAAAGTTACAACGTCTATCGTACTTGCCGCCGCACTTGGTTTGGCTGCTTGTTCCGGTGCTGACACTGCAGAAGCAGGCGCTGACGAAGCTGTAGAAGGCATGGAAGCAAACGCTGAAGAAGCCGCAGCCGATGCAATGGATGCTGCTGAAGGTGAAGCTGATGCCATGGGCGAAGCGACAGCAGAAGCAACTGACGCTGTTGGCGAAGCAGCCGACGAAGCCGCTGAAGGGGCTGAAGAAGCCGCTGAAGGCGCAGAAGAAGCTGCTACTGATGTCGCAACGACAGCTAAAGATGCTGCGAAAGATGTCGCCAAAGGCGCAATCAACAAAGCTGCTGACGCTGCGAAAAAAGCAGTCGAATAAGCTTAGTTTTATAGCTATTTAAAAGGCCGCCTCCGGGCGGCCTTTTTTGTGGCTTTTCTAGACGCGATGTTCGCTCTATGACGTCTGTGTGAAAAGCAAAAAAACATCGATCATTCTAGCTTGTCTATTGGTCGCAGCCTGTGGGCCTGCGCAAAATGACCCCGGCCCGGGCGGCGTTACGGTTGGTGAAGCGAGGGCTTTGGACGAAGCCGCAGAAATGTTGGACGAACGCAATGCGCCAGCGACCGGATTTGACGACGTCAACTCGATCAAAGCGGACACCGAAGACAACTAACCTATTGGCGATGATAACGGCCGATGGCCCGCGTGACCGCTTGCATCATCCGCATGCGCTGAAGAACCGACGCGGTTGTATCGCCAAGCATGACTGCCACGGCATAGCGCGTGCCATCCGGAGCTGTCATGATGCCAACATCATTATATCCGGTGGCAACAGGACCCAAAACCTGACCAGTCCCGGTTTTATGTAAAAATTTCCAGCCAGCTGGTACGCCGGCCTTCAGGCGATTTGGGCCGCTGCGCGTGCGGGTCAGGATGGATTGAAGCAGTCGAGTGGAATTTTCCGATAATAGCTCGCCGCGGGCGAGCTTGCTCAAGGCTCGGACGATGGCGAGTGGACTGGCGCCATCTATCGGATCTGCAAGATATGCGTCGAGCGCAGTTTTACGCCGCTCCACTGACACTTTTGCCCGCGCGGAATAGAAAGTGCGGCGGTAGGACAGATTTTGTTTCCACTCCATCCCGGCGATACCGCTTTGCAACAGCCGCTCTCCTGGACCAAAGCGTATTTTCTGGAGGTCATTTTTATCGATGAAATTGCGAACTGCCTCTGGCCCACCGGCGTGGCGCAGCAAGGCATCATTGGCTGTGTTGTCGCTGCTCGCAAGGGCTTTGTCGAGCAATGTGTAAACGCTTTTCACGACTGCGCCTTCCCGCTCGACCTCAACCGCCATCGGTTGGTGGAATAAAGTCAAATCCTCTTTGCCAATGCGAATGGCGTCGGAGAGTGACGCGCGACCCCTGTCCACTTTGTCGAGTAACGTCATTGCGACCCAAAGTTTCGACACGCTTTGCTGCGGGAACCATTCGTTCTGCCGATGGCCGATTTCCCAATTGCCATCGATCCGTTTCACGGCAATGCCCGTTTTCCCGGGGAAAGTCCGCCAGATCTCTGCGAGCTCCCTTTCCAGCGCGGGGTTCGCACGATCGCGAGAGGGGTCATTGATGGACGGTGACCGCGGCGGAGTGGCGATCGTTTGAGGTGGTGAAGCCTTTGTGGCTTGGACGACCTTGTCTTTCG
This sequence comes from Sphingomonadales bacterium EhC05, assembly GCA_001650955.1. Taxonomy (GTDB): domain Bacteria; phylum Pseudomonadota; class Alphaproteobacteria; order Sphingomonadales; family Sphingomonadaceae; genus Parasphingorhabdus. The sequence continues at coordinate 17,780 of LXYP01000027.1, read as the reverse complement.
GCGCGGATACGCAGGCCGAGATCAACCCAAGCGATAAGATCAAGAGACAATTCCTGAATTTTGTCATCGTTCTCATATAATCCTTCTTCATTGCGCTCCAACCCAAGGTTTTAGCTCGGCATTTCATTATGAATAGTTCGGGAAGCTATGTTTGCGGTGAACGATTCTGCGAGTGCGACCAAATGATCGCCATTCTCGATGCAAAGCCTATTAGCGGCCTTCTATTTCTTGATACCGAAATTCAGCCTGCGGTTCACCGTATAATCCAATGTGTTCACTACGAAATAGCATAATGTCCATCTGAATCGATTTAAGAAACTCAAGCGGGATTTATGTAGCGTCGGAGTGATTTTCTCAGAATCCGTCAACAATTCGTCGATTTGCTGCCGAACATGGCGCGCAAATTTGGCGTCTTCGACCCGCAGCATCATTTCGACATTGATGAAAATGCTGCGCAGATCGAAATTGGCCGAACCAATATAGACAGCATCATCTATTGCCACCAATTTCATATGCAATCGCCTCTTCTGATATTCATAGAGCTGCGCATTTCGATTGAGCAAATATCCATAGAGCAATCTACTTGCGCCGATGGTGGCGGCATTGTCTGTTTTCCCCGGCAAAATAATCCGGCTGTCACCGCCGCGTTTCGATAATCGGGCAATACGACGGAGAAGCCCCTGTCCAGGCGAAAAATAGGCTGCGACCAAGTCGAGCTTCTGGCCCTTTTCCAAGTCCTTGTTTATTGACCAGGCCCAGCTGCTCAACCGGTTGCTGGGTCCACCCAATAACCAACGAAACCGGTCATTTCCTGACTCCCAATTCCGTATTATCTTGCGAAGTGAGCGGATGTTTCCGTTATCCTCATATACCCAATTTCCAAGCATCTGATAATATTTGGCGAGCTTTTCAACTTCTGTACCCTGGATTTCCAGACCCAAATCGTCCCAACGATTTTCATCTTCAGTCAATTGGGTTTTTTCTGATGCCAGATGGAAATATTGATCGCCGATATTGAAGCCTCCAATAAGCGCGCGCTGATCATCAGCGATCATCATTTTTTGATGGTTGCGAACAAAATAGCTGGTCGAAAAGCTTGGACTGAAAATGGCGAATCGGCCTCCCGCCTTAATGAACGGCGCAAAAAAATCTTTTGCTGTGCGGCTAGACCCGAAGCTGTCGATGATCAGCTCGACCGCAACACCCCGTTCACAAGCCGCAATTAATTTTCCAAGAACGAGTTCGCCAACATAGTCATCTTCAAAAATATAATAGAATAGTTTGAGGCAGACCTGCGCCTGGTCCAGCATTTCCATAAGCGCCTTCAGCCGCTCCGCACCTGTGTGAACCAGACGTAACTTCTGATCGTCAATATTGAACCAAATAGTGCTGTTTGTCTCAGGAACAGGTTTTTTTATAGCAGGTATTTTCATCTCTCGAGATTTCCTCGAGGCTTCATAGAATATGGCATGCCAGGCGACAAACAGTAAGATCGCGAAATCCTTGCGTTGATAGCAGTTTTGTTGACAAAATTGCGGCGTTTCTCTAGTGAGAGCTCTCTTTTCCAAATTTCCAAAAGAATCAGGAGAGTCCTATGGCTCGCGTCACCGTCGAAGATTGCGTAGATAAAGTCACGAACCGGTTTGATCTGGTGCTATTTGCAGCGCAACGCGCGCGTCAAATTTCAGGCGGTGATGAACTGACAATTGATCGTGATCGCGATAAAAACCCAGTAGTCTCGCTTCGGGAAATTGCTGAAGAGACGATCAAGCCGAAAGACTTGCAAGAAAGCCTCGTACAATCGCTCCAGAAAGTCCTCATCGATGATGACGACACGCCGGATGATATTGGTTCGATTAGTCAATCGGCCGAAGCCCTTCGGTTAACCGCTTCTGCACCGCCACGCAGTGCAGGCGTATCAGGCGATTACGCACGCCGGTAATATCCAACTGGACATCGGGTCTGTTTATCCCCGTTGTGCAATAAAAAGGCCGCTCGGAATTATTCCGGCGGCCCTTTTTTTGTCGTGAGAATAGCGGTTCGCTATTAAGCGCCTTGTGGCTTCGGATCGCCAAATGGGCCTTTCTTGTTGCGGCCAGCTTTCGGAATACTCGTTCCAGCAGACGGAACTGCTGATGGTTTCACGACATCACCGTCTGCGCGTTCGAACTTGCCAGACTTGATGAGTTCATCGATCTCATCACCTGACATGGTTTCATATTCCAACAGAGCATTTGCCAGAGCATGTAACTGATCTTCATGCGTTGTCAGCAAATCCTTCGCCCGATCATAGCTGTCGTCAATGAGTTTGCGGATTTCGAGGTCAATTTTCTTAGCTGTCTCATCTGACATATGAACCCGTTGCGAGTTCGAATAGCCAAGGAAAGTCTCTCCTTGCTCTTCTTCATATTGCAGCGGTCCCATCAGATCAGACATGCCCCATTGCGTCACCATGTCACGCGCCAATTTGGTCGCATATTGAATGTCGCCAGAAGCGCCGGACGAGACCTTGTCATAGCCAAAGATAATTTCTTCGGCCACGCGACCGCCCATGGATACCGCGAGATTGGCGTGCATTTTGTCGCGATGATAGCTGTAATTATCCCGTTCGGGAAGCCGCATCACCATCCCCAGGGCACGGCCGCGGGGAATGATTGTTGCTTTGTGAATCGGGTCAGATGCTTCTTCATGTACGGAGACGATGGCATGACCCGCCTCATGATAAGCAGTCATTTTCTTCTCGTCTTCGGTCATCACCATGGATTTGCGTTCGGTGCCCATCATGACCTTGTCTTTGGCTTCTTCAAACTCGCTCATCGCGACCATCCGCTTACCGCGGCGGGCAGCGGTAAGAGCGGCCTCATTCACGAGGTTGGCCAGATCGGCGCCTGAAAAGCCGGGCGTTCCGCGCGCAATTGTGCGTGAGTTCACGTCGGGCGCCAAAGGTACTTTTTTCATGTGCACTTCGAGAATCTTCTCGCGACCCTCGATATCAGGCCGAGGTACGACAACCTGGCGGTCAAAGCGTCCAGGGCGTAACAACGCCGGATCCAGGACATCGGGCCGGTTCGTCGCAGCGATGATGATGATACCTTCATTGGCCTCAAACCCATCCATTTCGACCAGCAGCTGGTTGAGCGTCTGTTCGCGCTCATCATTACCGTTTCCGAGACCGGCGCCACGGTGACGGCCGACGGCATCGATTTCATCAATGAAAACAATGCACGGTGCCGTTTTCTTGGCTTGTTCGAACATATCTCGAACGCGACTCGCACCAACACCAACAAACATTTCGACAAAATCAGAGCCGGAGATTGTGAAAAACGGAACACCCGCTTCGCCAGCAATGGCTCGGGCCAGCAGCGTTTTACCCGTACCCGGGGATCCAACCAGAAGGGCGCCTTTCGGAATTTGCCCACCCAATTTGGCAAAGCGTCCGGGGTTTTTCAGAAATTCGACAATCTCTTCCAACTCTTCGCGCGCCTCATCAATGCCGGCTACGTCTTCAAAAGTGACTTTTCCTTGCTTTTCTGTCAGCATCTTTGCCTTGGATTTGCCGAATCCCATGGCGCCAGATCCGCTTCCTTTCTGCATTTGGCGCAATACGAAAAATGCGATGCCGAGGATCAGCAGGAACGGAAGTGATTGTACGAGGATGATTTGCCAGATGCTCGCCTGCTCTTGGGCTTGCCCGCTATATTCAACGCCTTTCTCATCCAGCAAAGTTACCAGAGTCGGGTCACTGCCGACCGGCGTGGTGGAGAATTTGTCCCCATTTGTAAGTTCTCCCGAGATTTTGTCGGGCGCAATGGCAACACTTTTGACGCTGCCTTCTTCAACTTTGTTGCGGAAGGAGGAATAGCTGATCCCGGTCCCGGCGTCGGCACTTGACCCAGCGCCAAACATGGAAACCGTTAACAATAAAGCAACGATAACACCGGCCCAGATGAACATGCTTTTCATCCAGGGGTTCTCTTTAGGGTCCTGTTCGTCGTTCATTATGTTCGTTGTCCTGTCTGCTTGATCGAGTGGGAACAATATTGCGTATCGCTAGAAAGCGACTTTCATTGCTTTAAAGATAGGCTTTTTGGGAGAGATGACAATATCGGGCTAAATGTTTTTCCAGATCACAGTGATCGAGCGTCGGTAAATTTGCACAAATCAACGCAAATTCAGTGATTTCGACGTTTTGGAGCCGGCTCGAACGACCAATGGGCTCCACCTTTGCAAAGCAGGTTCCCCAGAGTGACGGTTTCTCCTCTATCCAATGCTTGCAAGGTTTGATCAATCTGAGCGCCGCGCGGCGACAAGGATGGATCACATATTTGGAGGCATTTCAACAGCAGGCGTCGACGGACTTCATGCGGAAAATCTGTCTTTTTCAATGTGCAGGCAGAAAATGTGTGTTCGATATGGCTGTCTGCAAGTTCCGAGGTAATCCACTCTAGCGCATCGCGTGCATCATTCAAGGCTGCGCCGCTCTGACTGGCCAATGCGCTGTCAAAACCGATCAAGCCTTTCAAAGCCTCGCGGACCCTTACTCGATCATAGCTCGGATTGTGATTGGAGGGGTCATCTATCGCCTGAATTCCTTGGTCTGCAATATATTGTTCCAATTCCGTTTTCTGAAAATGGAGCAGCGGACGGATAATCTCTCCGCGTTTTTCGCGAATTCCGGACAAGCCATCCACGCCGCTGCCGCGCAAAAGGCGCATGATCATCGTCTCAAGCTGATCATCAGCATGGTGCGCGGTTGCAAGCCAATGGATAGAGTCGCGCTTCATCCAGTCATGCAGCAACTCATATCGCACCTGCCGCGCAACCGACTGGACATTGCCGCTAATCGGAAGAGTTGGCCGGAAAATTTGGTGCGGGATGTTTTTTTTCGCGCATATGGTTGCGACGAAGCGGGCCTCAGCGGCGGCCTCAGGCCTTAGGCCGTGATCTATCGTTGCCGCTGCAATCCGCTTCGGAAAAGCAAGATTTGCTAGCAATAGGAGTGCCAGACTGTCCGGACCTCCAGAGACAGCCAAGCCCATGATCTCATCATTATGCCTGAAATCGGGAAGCAACCGGTTCACCGCATGAGAAAAGCGTTCAACCAGCTTGGACGAAGGCATTATTTGAGGATTTTTACTTGCAATTGGCCGCGCTTTTGCCGCGAGAAACTCTTGCGCTCAGTCGTCCTTCGGCAATCTCTGGATAGACTTCCTGCAATTCACTCAATACGCGGCAAGCCTCGTCTTTCTTGTCCAGTTCGACCAATGCAACGCTGAGGAAGTAAAGACTGTCAGATGCGCGCTCGCCCCGAGGGAGCTTTTGATAATTTGCATAGAGCGCCTGAGATGCGAGCGCTGGTTTGCCGTCATCCAGATAGGCGCGTCCCAGCAAATTTTGGGCGAAACTTGTGCGGCGATGGTTGGGGTGAGCGGCGATGACCTTTTTCAATTGGTCTTGGGCTTCCAGATAGAATTTGGCCTCCCAAAGCCGGAACCCATAGATATATGCATCCTCACCAGCATCTCCTGTGTCTGGCATCACGATTGCGGCAACCGCCTCGACCCGGGTTGGATCTGCCGTGGCTTGTGCTGGTTCGGTCGTGCTGGATGGCACCGCCTCACCTTCGACAGTTGCGGGTGCTGGCTCATCCATTGCCGCCGCGGCAGCCAACTGGTCTTCGATTTTCTTCAATCGAAATCCGTTTTGCTCTACCTGACCGGTCAACGACGCAAGACTATTTTCTAGCGCGTCCACGCGAGCGATCAAATCTGTCACAGCCGACGTGGTGGTTGAAGCTGGCGCCGATGAGGGCGCTGATTCCGGGGCAATTTCTGGTTCGAAAAACCGCGAAGACCCACCGGGGAAAACTTTTCGCTGGACGGCGCGCATTTCCTGTTCAAGCCGGTCGACCCGCTTGTCTACGCCGCTATTCTGGGCATGTACGGGCGTTGTAAAAACAAGACTTGCGAGAAAAATGGGCAAAACAAAACGCTTCATTGGGGGCCTCCATCGCCATCAAAACCCTATTAACCATATATGGAGTTGATTGGTAAATAAAATTGCAGGTTTTTGAGCAGATTCAAACTCTTCATTCTATCGGGTCAAACCATATTGAAGCTTCAATTATCGCTCTCGACCGTATCGCCGGCGGCATCAATGTTCCGGTTCAGAAGTGCTGGAGCACTGACACCGACATCCTTGATTGTACGCTGGGCCGTCCCCAGCGGCGGAATGACTTGGCCATCGATGGTGACCGTTAGCGCGTCGGGCCGACCGGTCAATATTTGCGGATTACTGGCGTTCGAAGGTACCGTAAACGTGTCTCCGGGGGCCATTTGATCTTCGAATATCCGCTCACCATCTTCATCATAGATTTTCATCCAGACCGTATCTGTCGCCGTTAAAACAACGGTACCAGTCGGTGCGGGGCCTGCGACAGGCTGAGATGATAGAATCGGCGATGGCGTCTCTTCCGCTGCTCCAGTCATGCTGGACTCACTCTCTGCCGACAAGCCTGCCAGTTGACCCGGCTCCAGAACCAGGGTTCGCCAAATGAGATATCCGACGACGACGACGACACCGATACCGGCTGCCGTCCAGGCTAAAAATTTTGGCGGGACATTAGATGGATCATCCGGCGAATATCCCGCATCTTCCGGTTGATAGGCACCATGGCCCTGATCTTCCATTTCTTCTCGGAGCTGGCTGCCGATCGTGGCATCATTGAGTCCGACCGCCCGAGCGTAGGATTTTGCAAAGCCGATTGCGTAGGTTCGACCAGGTAAAGCTTCAAAATCGCCTGCTTCGATTGACAGCAAATGTCTTTGAGGAATACGGGTTGATTTTGCGATATCTTCGAGGGACAGGTTTTTCTGTTCTCGCGCGCGACGCAACAATTCGCCAGAATTGTGCAAGTGTAATTCTGTTGTTGCGTCCTTGTCCGTATCCTCGGCCACTTCACATTCTCCTAAGGCGGGATTTCGGCGCGACCCTCGATGCCCCTTGATTTCAATAGAAAAGCCAGTTTGCAATCAAAAAGTCAATTGATAACCGCCCTACGCACCGAGTTATCATGATTCGCCGTCACATGTTGTAAATTCAAGTATTTCAGATGTGAAAGCGTGATTAGCCGACATCGACATTATGGGCTTTCGCCCAATTGGAGATAATGTCTCTCGGATTGGCTGGCGCTTCTGCCAAGACATTATCGAGAAGGGCGGCAGCTTCACTGACATCAACCGATCGAATCATCGCCTTGATCGGACCAACAGAGGCTGGCGTGATAGAGAGATTTCTGATGCCCAGGCCGATCAGGGCTAGTGCATCCAAAGGCCGTCCACCCATTTCACCGCAAACGCTCAAATCAATGTCTAGCCGTGCTGCGGTATCCGAAATCCGTTTGAGAAAGCGTAATATCGCAGGACTAAGCCAATCGAAACGTTCCGCGAGTTTGGGGTTGCTGCGGTCCGCAGCAAATAGAAATTGCGTGAGATCATTGGTGCCGATTGACAGAAAATCCAGTCTTGGAGCCAAGATATCAAGACATTCCGCCAGTGCAGGTACTTCCAGCATCGCGCCATAACGCAATTTCAGCGGCAATTGTTTTTTCCGGCTGCGCAAAAAAGCCAGCTGCTGTTCGAAAACAGCCCTGGCTTCATCAAACTCCCATGGTTCGGCGACCATCGGAAACATTACATTAAGCATTTTTCCAGCGGCGGCTTCGATCAAAGAGCGTGCCTGAACTTTCATCAGCGCATCCCGTTCCAGTCCAATGCGCAAAGCGCGCCAGCCCATTGCGGGATTGTCTTCCTGAATGTCGCTTGGCTGGAAATAGGGGAGGGGCTTGTCACCTCCGATATCAACAGTTCGAAATATTACAGGCTTGTCGCCTGCGGCTTCGAGGACGTCTTTATAAAAACGTAGCTGGCCTGTTCGACCGGGCAGGGTCGCGGCCACAAGAAATTGGAATTCTGTTCGGAACAGGCCGATGCCATCCGCTCCGGTCAGATTGAGCATCGCCATATCGTCGCGCAGACCCGCATTGATATTAACGATGACCCGCGTCCCATCTTTGGAGACGGCATCTTGGTCGCGCAGCGCTGAATAGGTTTCGCGCTTTTTTTGACTGAGTTCCAGTTGCGCCTGAAACGCCTCCTCCATTGCGGAACTTGGTCGGACAAACAGAATATTCTCGTCCACATTCAGCAAAAGATGATCATCCTCGCGAACGAATTGTTTGATATTTTTGACCCGACCCAGGATCGGAATCCCCATGGCGCGCGCGATGATCGTAACATGCGCAGTCAATGAGCCTTCTTCCAGAACGAGCCCCTTCAGCCGGCGACGATCATATTCCAGAAGCTCAGCGGGCCCAAGGTTGCGGGCAATCAATATCGTATCCTTGCGCAGGCCCATTTGGGCTGCGGTGCTCATCTGACCGGACACTATTCTGAGCAACCGATTGGCAAGATCTTCGAGATCATGCATTCTTTCCGCCAGCAAGGGATCGTCAATCTGCCGCATCCGCATGCGGGTATGTTGCTGGACCCGTTCAATCGCTGCCTCGGCAGTCAGCCCGCTATCAATCGCCTCATTGATCCGGCGGCTCCAGCCTTCGTCATAGGCAAACATTTTATAGGTTTCAAGAACCTCGATATGTTCTCCCGCGACCCCGAATTCGGCCTGGCTGGTCATCTGGTCAATCTGGTCGCGCATCTTGTCAAATGCGGAATAAACCCGATGGCGTTCGGCTTCAGTATCGTCTGCGACCGTATGTTCGATCTTTACGCGGGGTTGATGGAATACCGCATAGCCACTCGCTTTTCCTTTGACCAATTGCAGCCCGCTCAAGCGATCCGCTCCCGCGTCCTGCAAATTGTTGTTTTCAATGAGACTGTCGTCAACAAGGTCGGCGTTGCCGATCAGTTCAGACAGGACCATGGCGGCTGTCTGAAATGCTTCTATTTCTTCTTCCGAATAGCGCCGTGGGTCAACATGCTGGGCGCAGAGGACGCCGATGGCTCTTTGATTTCGAATGATTGGCACGCCAGCAAAGCTGTGGAATTTCTCCTCGCCAGTTTCGGGCCGATATTGGAAATCCGGATGGCTCGCCGCTTCATCTAGATTGAGAGTCTCGACGTTTTTGGCAATGAACCCCGTGAGCCCTTCACCCATTGCCAATTTTGTCACATGGACGGCCTCTGGATTGAGGCCATGGGTCGCGAAAAGTTCCAAAAGACCGTCACGCCTCAAATATATGGAGCAAACTTCGCTGTTTACCGCCTCTGCGATCCTGTCGACGACCTGATTGAGTTTTGCCTGCGCATTTCCCCGTGACGCCATGATCGACCGTAAGCCGGTCAATATATTGCGGGCGGTTCTTGGATTGGTTGACGGTGAAGAGGGCATTTCAGCGGTCTAGCAGAAAGCGACGCCAGGTGCGATATCCAAAACCGGTCATTTGGAGAGATTTTCAGAGGATTTGTCCGATCAGGGCGGAGTTAGGCTTCCGCCAGCATCTCTTCCTTCAATCGCAACTTTTTCTTTTTTAAACTGTGGATCTTGATTGTGTCCGGCACGGGTCTGGATTCTTCCTGACCAATTTCCCGTTCGAGTGCTTCATGTTTAAGACGGAGTGCTGACACATGATTATGATCCATTTATAATTTCCTCATTATATTGGTTTTGAACAGTTTAGGTGGTTTTGACTTTCCTTTCATCCTCTGGCGACGGTCGCTGGAACAACAGATTTGTTACGGATTCAAATCTACTAAAATAATATGCCTTGGTTTCGATTTGAACCATCAATAGAGTGAAGATTGCAAATTTAATGCGGAGACGCAAGGGAGAGAAGCATCCATAATGGCTGTAAACGATGAACAGTTGCGCAAGCGGCTCGAAATGCTGAGGATTGAACATCGGGATCTTGATGAAGCTATATCTGCGCTTTTGGAATCTGGTAATAGCGATCAACTCAGGGCGGCGCGGCTGAAAAAGCGAAAATTGCAGTTGCGAGATCGAATTTTATTCATCGAAAATCAGTTGATCCCGGATATCATTGCCTGAATGCGACAGCTTTGCAGGTCCGCCTGAGCGTTAACCTAAAACATCCACCAGTTAACCCCAGATCGCTGCACGTGTCAGTTTGAAACACCCATGTCTTTGCCTCCGCTGGATGCGGAAAATCACTGTCAATCCACGCCAATAATTTGCTAAGTCAGGTTCATGGCAGATCGACAATCTCTTTTGACACCGAAGCTTTTGGACGCTTTCTATACCGAATCAATGGTGCTCGCCGATGAGGCGCGCTCCTATTTTGAGTCGGGACGGTTTAACCAAGAAGCAGACCATGACAGCCTGTTGGCGGTCTCATTTTCGTGCGAATCTCTGAAAGTCACAACGAGGCTGATGCATTGTATTGCGTGGCTGTTGAATCAGAAAGCCGTGCACAGCGGAGAGCTGTCCGACGGCGAACTGTGGCATCATGACAGGGCCTTGGGCTATGCAACCGGAAGCGATCAACTCATGGTTGACCGCTTCCCATTAGAAGCGCGGCAGATTGTGATGGCCAGCGAGGAACTCTTCGAGAGACTGCAACGTATATCCGATCGCCTGGAACGTCAGCATGCCGACGAGTCAGAAGTTCAGAATATGTTCAAACGGCTCGAAAAGTCCTTTTAGAAAAATTAAGCGACGCTTTTTTCTGCATCCATGGTCGGATAGTCCACATAGCCTTCAGCGCCCTGGCTGTACCAAGATGGAGTGAAATCAATCGAATTGAGTTCTGCCCCCGTGCGAAACCGCTCGGGCAGGTCGGGGTTGGTCATAAATGTCCGACCGAAGCTGATCGCGTCGGCCCGGTTTTCCGCCAAAGCCTCTGTCGCATTGTCATAAAAATAGTCGCTGTTGAGCACGAGAGGTCCCTTGAAAACAGGACGAATATTGGGGCTCACGGGCGGGACATCAGTATTGCCATATGTGCCATGGGCCGGCGGTTCGCGAAGCTCGAGAAAGGCAATCCCGATGGAGTCGAGTAGCTTCGCTGCAGCGGTGAATGTCTCGATCGGTGTCGCATCATCCGCGCCTTGCGAGTCGCCATTGGGAGAGAGGCGCACGGAAACGCGGTCCTTGCCCCAGACTTCGACGAGCCGTTCGGTGACTTCGCCTAGAAGTCGAATACGATTTTCAATAGATCCACCATATTCATCGGTCCGGAAATTGGTGCCAGAGCGAATGAACTGGTCGATCAAATAGCCATTGGCGCTGTGCAACTGAACGCCATCAAAGCCAGCCTTTTTGGCATTTTCCGCCGCATGTTGATAGTCGTCCAAGAGAGCCGGGATCTCGTCGATCGCCAGTGGCCGTGCTTCCACATAATCTCGCTTGCCTTGATAGGTCCGCACCGATCCTGGTGCCGTTGTCGCCGAGGAGGAAATCGGTTTGTCGCCACCCAGGAAGTCCGGATGTACGATGCGTCCCATGTGCCAGAGCTGGCAGATGATCTTGCCGCCGGCCTGATGCGCTTTTTCGACGACCGGTTTCCAGGCTTCAGTCTGTGCATCGTTCCAGATGCCCGGCGCGAAGGGCGTTCCCAGACCTTGTTGGCTGATGCCGGTCGCTTCGGAAATGATCAGTCCTGCTCCCGCGCGCTGTGCATAATATTCACCCATGATCGGCGTGGGCACATGATCTGCTGTCGAACGGCAGCGGGTCAGCGGCGCCATGAACATACGATTGGCTGCGGTGATCGCGCCGACGGTGATGGGATCGAACAATGTGGACAAAATATATTTCCCTCTAGCAGAGTTGACAGACTTGTTAATTGAACAGTTAAGAGACGAACTCAGCAAATGCAATGGTTTGAAACCGAGCAATTTCTGTCTATATCGATAGCTGAGATTGTGAAGGAGTCCTTATGACTATTGTGCTGCCGGAAGACCCTACGCTGGATGAAGTCCGAGCCTATCTGGCGCCTCATTTGGCGGCGCAGGCGGCATTTGATGGCTGGAACGAAACTGCGGTTCTCGCGGCTGCCGAAGTGGCCGGAGTGGACGCGGATCTCGCCAGATTGTCGTTTAACGCCGGGCCTGTTGATATGATTGATGCCTGGTTTGCGGCGGTTGATCGGCAGATGGCTGCAAAATATTCTGCCGAGGAACTGGGCGAGATGAAAATTCGCCAACGGATCAAGGCGCTGGTCGAAGCGCGATTGGAGGCGTTGGAGGCGGATCGGGAAGGTTTGCGTCGCGCCCTGGCGATCTTGGCCGCCCCCCCGCATATCCGCAAGGCAACCAAAATGGGCTGGCGAGCCGCCGACAAGATGTGGCGCCTCGCTGGAGATACGACAACTGACTATAATCATTACACAAAACGTGCATTATTGTCGGGTGTCTATGGCAGCACCATCAGCGTGTTTCTGGACGATGAGAGCGAAGATTTTGCCAATAGCAGAGCCTTTCTGGATCGCCGGATCGAGAATGTGATGCAGTTTGAAAAGGTCAAGGCCAAGGTGACGGGACGCGGTGGAGACGGTTTTAGCATGGCCCGCTTTGTCGGACGTATGCGCTATCGCCGGACTTGAGGGCGACAGGTCCAACGAAAAGACTCGCCAAGACTAATCAATATTGATAATCAATCGCAACTAGTTCGTCATTCGAGTTCCCAACTATGTCCATATCTACAACTCTGGATCGCCTGTCGCTGAGGCAAACTGCCGAAGTGGTGGCGATAGACTGGGAGTCGATTTCCGAAACCGAAGGTCGACGTCTTCGCGCGCTCGGTATTGATGCGGGCGTATCGGTTGAAAAATTGCACAAGGGCATGTTCGGTCTGAATGATCCGATCGCACTGAAAGTTGGACGGATGATGATAGCGGTTCGAAAATCCCACGCGCAGGCGATATCGGTCAGGCACGTGCCGGCGACGATCACCTCTTGATCGATGACTGAAGCTGCTCCTCTCATTGTCCTGGCGGGCAACCCGAACTCCGGAAAAAGTGCGCTTTTCAATGCGCTGACCGGCGCGCGTCAGAAAATCGCCAACTATCCCGGCGTGACCGTCGAGCGCAAATCCGGCCATTTCGCATTTGCTGATGGCCGACCGGCAGAATTGGTTGATTTGCCGGGCAGCTATAGTCTTGATCCGACCAGCCCCGACGAAGAAGTCACCCGCGGGGTGATTCTGGGACTGCAGAAAGGCGAACGTCGTCCGGACATAATCGTCCTGGTGCTCGACGCAGCCAATTTGGACAATCATTTGCGCTTTGCGCTGGAGGTTATCGCGCTCGGCCAGCCGGTCGTGGTCGCGCTCAACATGATGGACCTCGCCGAACGCGACGGTCTCGCCCTGGATGCGACAAAGCTTGAAGCTGCGCTTGGGGTCCCAGTGGTTCCAACCGTGGCGGTTCGCCGACGCGGGCTCGAACAATTGTCCGCTGCGGTCGAAAACCGCCTCAGGCAAAAATCCGATATTGCTCCGCCGGTTGTCGTGCAAGAACGGGACCGTGGATTGAGCAAGCAAGCCAAACAGATTGCCAATCAGGCGATTGTTTCGGAAACCGCCGGCCGTCGCTGGTCAGAGCGGGCCGATCGTTTGTTTCTGCACCCGTTCATCGGGCCGTTGATCTTATTCTCGATATTATTCGTAATGTTTCAGGCTGTTTTCGCCTGGTCTGAAGCCCCCATCGGCTGGATTGAAGCGGCGACGGAATGGGCATCGGGTGCGATCGCGGCGAATATGCCCGAAGGCTTTCTGCGCGACTTTCTGATCGAGGGTGCGATTGCCGGCGTCGGTTCAGTGGTTGTATTCCTGCCGCAGATTTTGATTCTCTTTCTGTTCATTCTGTTGCTCGAGGCCAGCGGCTATATGACGCGAGCGGCATTCATCATGGACCGGATGATGGCCTGGGTCGGTCTTTCGGGGCGCAGCTTCATTCCGCTGCTCTCGTCCTTTGCCTGCGCGATTCCCGGGATCATGGCGACCCGCAGCATTTCCGATCCGCGTGATCGGCTCACCACGATATTGGTGGCGCCATTGATGACCTGCGCCGCGCGTCTGCCGGTCTATGCGATCATCATCGGAGCCTTCATCCCCCCGACGACTGTCGGCCCCGGAATCGGTCTGCAAGGTCTGGTTCTATTTGGTCTCTATGTTTTTGGGATCGTCGGCGCGATGCTTGCGGCCCTCATTTTGCGGAGCACGGTCACCAAAGGACCGAATAGCGGTTTCCTGATGGAAATGCCCAAATATCAGCTGCCGCGTTTGCGGGATGTGCTGCTGGGTCTGTGGCAAAGAGGTTGGATATTCTTGCGCCGTGCCGGCACCATCATTTTTGCCGCGACCGTTGTTCTCTGGCTGTTGCTGACCTTCCCCAAGGTCCCGGAAGACAGCGCGATGAGCCAGGTCGACTATAGTGCGGCGGGACGGATTACCAACGTCATTGCGCCGCTCGTCAAACCGATCGGCTTCGACCGCGATATTGCACTGGCTCTGATCCCGGCGATGGCGGCGCGGGAAGTGGCGGTCGCCGCGCTTGCCACGGTCTATGCGATCGACGCGCCGGACGAAGAAGCCGAAGCCAAATCGCTGACCGAGCGTCTGCAGAGCCGCTGGTCTTTGCCGACCGCCCTGGCGTTTCTCGCCTGGTTCGTTTTCGCGCCGCAATGTATCTCGACCATTGCCGTGACCAAGCGCGAGACCAACGGTTGGAAATGGCCGATGTTCATGCTTGGCTATCTTTTTGCGCTCGCCTACGTCGCCGCTGGTATTACATATTGGAGTGCCGTCGCCCTCGGTCTATAGAGTTCTCAAGAATCGAAAATCACTTGAGGAATTTGAAATGGCTGGCGGCATCAACAAGGTTATTATCGTAGGCAATCTGGGCAAAGATCCCGAAGTCCGCACGTTCAACAATGGCGGTAAAGTCTGCAATTTCAGCGTCGCGACGTCCGAAAGCTGGAAAGACCGGCAGACCGGGGAACGCAAGGAAAAGACCGAGTGGCACAATATCTCAATCTATAATGAAGGCCTTGCCGGGGTCGCCGAAAAATATCTCCGCAAGGGCAGCAAAGTCTATCTCGAAGGCAAGCTCCAGACCCGCAAATGGCAGGATCAGTCGGGCAATGATCGCTATTCGACCGATATTGTGCTGCAGGGCTTTGACGCAAAAATGGAAATGCTCGACAGCCGTCAAGGCGGCGGTGGAATGGGTGGCGGCCAAGGTGGCGGCTCCAATGACGGTTGGGGCGGCGGCGCGCCGTCCGGTGGCGGATCAGGCGGCGGTTCGAACGACGGCTGGGGACAATCCGGCGGTGGGTCCGGCAGCTCGGGCGGTGGTCAGGGCGGCGGCGCATTCGACAGCGATCTGGATGACGACGTTCCGTTTTAATCGGTTGGCGAGTGCGTCAGCATCTTCTTGCATCAATCCTCTGGCAGATAGGAATTTGGAGGGTTTTTGCCAGCCGCTTTGTTGCGCCAGTGGACATCAGAGAATCCCGTTTTCCAGTTCGTCCAGATAGATGAATTCTGGGGCCTTTACGCCGAGGTTTTTTCTGATGTCTTTGACTTTGTCGGACTCAAAAAATATCTTGGCCTGGTCCAATGATTGCCATTTTGAAAAATGTACAAGCTTGTTTGGATTGTCTGCATATTTGAGAAGTTGAAATTCAATTTCGCCAGCAGATCTGCGTAAGTCGCCAGCCTGATCAAATCCTTTTTTCCAAACGGCATAGTCATTCACTTCATGGATGATCAAAACATATTTCATTAGGTGTGACGCCTCTGATGCCGATTTAACCAAGAGATCATCGGGTATTTGCGGATTGCTCGATATGTCTCGTGCGTGTCCGCCTTATCCCGAAAGCTGAAAATAGGACAAAGTCAATTGTCCGGACAAACTACCAAAATTTGCACCGCTGATTGATTGACCTGAGATTGGTCCTACAGACGCAATTTGTCATTCAGCTCTTCACACAAGGCAAGATCTTGCTGTGAAGCTTCGTTGACTCAACACTCCATTATGCAGGCGTTCGTTCTTCTTTCTCGTGTGCCGATCGTTTCCCGGTGGGCTTCAATGCACCGACCAGCGCTTTTGTGTTTTTCTGAGGTAAGTATTTGTTCTTGAGATGCCTTCATGCAAGCGCTGAAGAAGCCTTCCGACAACGCTTTCAACATGCCGTCGTCGGTCAAACATCTTGATTTGCATTGTTTGTTGGGTTCGGATGCCGTGGCAACCGAGAGTGGCAGAGCAAATGCACAAAGCATCAGCGTAGCCCCGATCCCAAAATTGCTCGTAATGGTGCGCGCTATCGACATGTTTGTCTCCCAATCAGAACCAACAACAATAAATTGTGCAAGCGTCCTGTTGTTCACACGCTAGAAAGCTAACCCAGCGGCAACAACCCGTCAACACGGCTGAGGAAATGGATGGGTCATATCTGGGGATCGACGCCGTTGGGCTTGGCAGTTTCAATCAGAGCGAAAGCGATTGTCATGGCTTTGCTTCCATATTCCGATCCGGCGAACATCTAGTTTTCCTTCACAAAGTTATTGGCATGACTGCGCGCTCGCAAGTATTGTTATTCAAATCTCGCCGTGCAGAACAACACTCTCTTTTGGGTCTTCAAATGGCCATTTTGAGACATCTAGCATTGTCTCATGAGACTCCATCTGTTAGCTGGGAATGGCAGCACAAAGTGCGGTGCCAGTCAATCTATGCCAGTTGAAACGAGGATATTATGACACGTTACATTTACCTGGCTTTCCTATCGTTTATAGTTGCATCTAGCCCATCGTTAGCGGCCAATCCAGCGCATGTGACGCAATTGAAAGAGACACGATCCTGCCCTGCTTGTGACCTATCGGGAGCTGATTTAACGAAGCTATTTGCCGATAAGGACTTTAATCTTGAGGACCCAAAGGTAAATTTGGACGGAGCAAACCTGTCTGGGGCAGACTTGAAAGGTGCGTTTCTCTATCAGGCCAGCTTTAACGGCGCACAGATGCACGGAGTTGACTTGAGGGGTGCAAATTTGACCGGCGCACGGATGGACGGCGCCAAAATGACCGATACCAAAATGGGGAATTGGGATGTACATTGGACCAATCTCAACGGCACATATTTGACCGATACAGATCTCACCGGGACCACTGGAGCTGATTTAGAAATGGCAAACACCTGCCGAACGAAGTTGCCCGATGGCAGTATGGATGCCGGATATTGCTGAGCTTGTAAATTGGCGGGAACCACCGCCATATTATCCAACACTCTACCTTGGTTCAGATTGACTGAAGAGCAGCCATCCCGTTCGCAACCAGGTGGTCAATTCAATTTACATGTCATGGGGTGGGCGTAGCCGGCAGCCAACATAGTCGCATAGGATTGCCGCCGATCAATCGTAACAGAAGCGTCTATGTAACTTGGGCCTGTCCCTTCATTCTGGGACCATTTCAAGCGATTGCTATAGAATGTTGTATAGGAACCAGTTTTAACAATCTTCCTAGCCTTGCCTTCCCAGCAGCCTGAATAGGCGCATACGGACATTTTTCCTTTAGTATCAAGACCCACGCTCATTGGGGTAAACCCCTCAGCCACATTACATCCCGTTTTGCCGCAGCTGATTTCGGCAGCTTGATTGGAACACACCCATTGTTTCGCATTTGCTGATGTTGATCCGAGTAAGATACCCAAAGCTAGAATGGAGAGTTCCACGGCTGGTTTCGGCCTTCTCATGTTCTTTTCCCAAAGCGGATGGTGTGGATGGCTCCTGATCGCGGCGTCGCAA